>CAVWXK010000001.1:0-1250000 GCA_963759165.1 uncultured Pseudomonadota bacterium
CCCAGCCGAAGCCGCCATCGTGAGAGACATCTTCCAACGCTATCTCGAACTGGGCTCGGTCCGGCTCCTGAAGGATGACCTCGACCGACGCGGCATCTACTCCAAGGTCCGGCCATGGAAGGGCAGCACGCGGGGTGGTGGACCTTTTTCCCGCGGGGCGCTCTACAAGCTACTCGCCAATCCCATCTATTTTGGTGAGATCCGGCACAAGCAGATGTGCCATCCGGGCCAGCATGAGGCGATCATAGACCGCGAGCTCTGGCAGAAGGTGCAACAACTGCTCCGCGAGCGCACGGTTCGACATGGGACGCAGCCCTTCCACGCCGGCGCAAGTCCGCTTGCGGGTAAGCTGTTTGACGACAACGGTGAACCTTTATATGCCTGCGGAGCCGCAAAGGGTGAGCGGCGGCATCGTTACTACGTCTCGCGCAAGCTGGTGAGTGGTGCGGCCAGCCAGGTACAGGACGGTTGGCGTCTTGCAGCGCCGGAGATCGAGCGGTCGGTTGCGATGGCAGCCTCCCGGGTCTTGAAAGACCAGGCTGCGATTGCCGACTCTTGCACCAGGCGGGAGCCTCGCCCGCCGAAATCGATGCCGCGCGGAAGGCGGCGGAAGCTCGAAGCAAAGCGATCGAGGACGCTCCCCACGCAGCGGCTAGCGCTGCAGCCAGTCTGATCACGCGAGTCGAACTCGGCAAGGGCGGGCTTAATCTCTCGCTGAGCCTCGGAGGGTTGATTCCGCAAGAGGCTAAGCCTGCAAACGGTGCGGAGGTGCAGATCACGCGCTGCATTCCGCTCCAAATGAAACGGCGTGGGGTTGAGATGCGGTTGATTTTTCAAGGCGGAACCAATGACGTAAGGAGCAGAGATCCAGCGCTCCTGAAGGCTGTGGCACGCGGCTATCGGTGGTTCAACCAGACTGGCTTCCGGAGCGTCCGCTGATACCCTCGAGATCGCAAAGCGAGAGCGGGTACGCGACAACTATGTCAGGCGTCTGATCCCTCTGGCGCTTCTCGCCCCGCCCATTGTTGAAGCGATCTGCGCGGGCCGACAACCCGTAACCCTAACTGCGGAAAAACTGAGGCGCTGTGCCAACATGCCCTTCGACTGGCAAGAGCAACTCCCGCTGATCGCCGGCCAATAATTCGACTCAAATAGCAGAAGACGCGCTCCGACCTGTCGTCAGTTCACCTGTCGGCGGTACTCACCAGGGCCCCTATCATGTGCGCCGTGGCCGGCGTTCGTTGGCCCTGCAGTGGCCTACTCACTAGGAGGCCAATTCTCGTGGCACCGAACGATTGCGCGACAGAGAGAAATCCCGAAATCCGCCGATACAGGACCTCGCGGCGTCTTTCTCCGGTGCCGTTCACTGATCAACATGCCGCGCAAACGCGGCGATTTCGCATGAATCGCCCGAGAGTTCTCCGAAGCTAGGACTCGCTGGCGGAGCGCAGTCTTTTCGAACTCTCAGGCGACTTCACGGCTTCGCTATCTGGGCGCAAAGGAGGCGAAATTACCGCCTGAGCGATGACTGGATATTCCGCGCGAATCGAGCAATGTGTGTGGTTGCCCGAGTAAGGAGCGGGGCGCATGAAACACTCGATTTCGCCGAACCACGCCAAAGAGCTGGTGGTCAACCTGGAGAGCCTCTGCGCGCTGAAGCCGGACGAACTCGCTGAACGGTGGCGCAGTTTGTTTGGCTCGGACCCACCGGCCAGGCTTCGCCGTCCGCTGCTGATTCAGGCGCTTGCCTATCGCCTTCAGGAGAAGGCTCTTGGAGGGCTGAAGCCCGCTACTCGGCGCGTTCTTGAGAGCCTGGCGGGCGACGCAAACGCGCGCCGGCCGGTCATAGCGTACGCCAAGGCCAGAGTCCGGGCCGGTGCCGTACTGATCCGGGAGTGGCACGGCACCAAGCATCAGGTAACCGCACTGAAAGACGGGTTCATGTTCAGGGGAAAGCGCTTTCAGTCGCTGTCGAAAATCGCGAGCGAGATCACCGGCACCCGCTGGTCAGGGCCTCTCTTCTTCGGCCTGAAGACTTCGCGATCGGAGGAGCAACATGGAACCCGCTAAACCGCAAGCGCTTCGATGCGCCATATACACGCGAAAGTCCTCTGAGGAGGGGCTCGAGGAGGATTTCAATTCGCTCCATGCGCAACGCGAAGCCTGCGAAGCATTCATCAGAAGCCAGGCGGGCGAAGGCTGGCGACTGATCAAAACCCACTACGATGACGGCGGTCTTTCGGGTGGGACCATGGAGCGCCCTGCCCTTCAGACTCTGCTCGAGGACATCCGGCGGAAACTGGTTGATGTCGTAGTCGTATACAAGGTCGATCGGCTGACGAGGTCGCTTTCGGACTTCGCCAGGATGGTTGAGGTTTTCGACGCCAGTAGCGTTTCGTTCGTTGCGGTGACGCAGCAGTTCAACACCACCACCTCGATGGGCCGTCTGACGCTTAACGTCTTGCTGTCTTTCGCGCAGTTCGAACGCGAGGTAACAGGAGAGCGGATCCGCGACAAGATCGCAGCCTCTAAGCGCAAGGGTATGTGGATAGGCGGTTTGGTGCCACTCGGCTACGAAGTCGTCGAACGGAAACTGGTGACCGTTGAATCTGAGGCAATCACCGTCAGACATATCTTCCAGCGATACTGTCAACTGCGCAGCGTTCGAGTTCTTCGGGAGGAACTTGATCGAGAAGGAATCCGATCAAAGCTTCGGACGGCAAAGAACGGAATCAGGTCCGGCGGAATGCGCTTCGCGCGCGGGGCGTTGTACACACTGCTGAGAAATCCGATCTATGTCGGCGACGTCAGGCACAAGGGCACGCGGTATCCAGGTCAGCATCAGCCAATAGTTGAAAAGGCGATCTGGGACAAAACCCAGGAACTGTTGCGCAGTCGCACCGCAAAAATCGACGGCCAGACGAGTCGATCGATGTTGAGCCCGCTCGCGGGCAAGCTTTTCGATGAAGGCGGAGAACGTCTCACCCCCAGCCATGCGGTCAAGGGCAAGCGCCGCTATCGCTACTATGTTTCTCGCAGCCTAATAACTGGCACCGCGAATCAGGCCAATACTGGCTGGCGGATTCCGGCGGCTGAAATCGAACGGAGCGTCGCAGCCGCGGTGTCGATGATTCTCGATGAGCGCACCGCGATCGTAGCCGACATCGGTCAGTCCGACTGGGATGCAACTCAGATAAAGTCGACGCTTGACGCCGCAAGCGCGTGGAGCCGGCGCCTCCGATCCGAGGCCGAAGCGGAGCAGGCGCTCGGACTTCTCGTCGATCGCGTAGAGCTGCGTGAAGATGGACTCCGACTTTCCATCAAGCTGCCTGTTGGGTCTTCTGAGAAACTGGAGGGTCGCGGTCCAACTCACCTCACGCTCACGCGGTTGATCCCGATGCAAATGCGCCGACGGGGAATCGAGATGAAATTCGTCATCGGCGGCAATTCTCAAGTTTCGCGGAGAAGCGACCCTGCACTCCTAAAGCTGATTGCACGAGCGCACTGCTGGTTTGACGATCTGGCGACAGGGCGAGCAGCTTCAATGGTCGAAATAGGCAAGAGAGAGAAGGTCGGCAAACGCTATGTGAGTCGGATAATTCGCCTCGCTTTTCTAGCGCCGGAGATCGTCGAGCAAATCGTCCACGGTTGCCAGCCACCTGATTTTACCGCTGAATCGTTGCTGGGAGGTCGAAGCAAGCTGCCTCTCGCCTGGGATGCTCAGCACAAGGTGCTCGGTTTCCCGTTCCCAGCCTGACGCACGCCCAAATTTTTGCAAGACGGCTGGCGTCTCCGTTCTCGCGTCGCTGCATCATTCCCCGATCGCGACGAGTTCTTTCCCAAACGAGACTTTTCCAGGAACTCCAAAGTCCACCGCCGAAATTCGAAACGGAGAGAATCTCCCCGAACAGCGCGAAAATGCCCACCCGAAGATTTCTCCGGTGGCCTTTAGATTGACGAAACGCCGCACACGCGCGGATTTCGCACACTTCTTCAGATGCTCCTCAACGTCGAGGACTCGGAAACGGAGGGGGTGGGATTCGAACCCACGAGGGACTTGCATCCCTGCCGGTTTTCAAGACCGGTGCCTTCAACCGCTCGGCCACCCCTCCAATCTTATTTTCTAAGCACTTACGACGGTACCCGCGCAACGTGGGCCGGTTGCGTGCTCACAAAGTGCCCACCCCTCGCGGAGATCGGGCGCTGACGAAGACCGAGCGCCGCATTCTCGCGCTGTGGGCTGCTATTGTCGTTCAAAGACGAACTACCTTACCTGCCCATGTGATCCCTGTGCCGCCCGACAATTCAGATCTTCGCGTAATGATGGCGTCGTCCTCCCGGAACCGGCAGCGATGCGCCGGGTCGTCGTACTACGTCATCACCCAAACGTTGTCCGATGCCAGAGGGATCAGCTTGTTTAATGACCGACTGGTCGGTTATTCATTTCAACCATGCCGCAAGTCGCTCTGGTTCCATACCTGCTCGTCGGGATGGCTGCGCTTGCGGCCCGCTCGGGGAAAAACGGGGGTGCCGTCAAGCATCAGGCGGAAGCGGTGCCGGTGACGGTCGCCAAGGTCGTTCAGACAACCGTGCCGGTTCAGATCCGCGTGATCGGGCGCGCGGAGGCTTACTCGACCGTCGCGGTCAAATCCCAGGTCGATGGGCAAATCGCGCGGGCGTACTTCACCGAAGGCCAGTTCGTTAAGCGGGGCGATCCGCTTTTCCTGATCGATCCTCGTTCCTATGAAGCCAAGGTCGAAGAGGCCGAGGCCGCGCTGGCCAAGGATATCGCGCAGGCCAGGAACGCGGATTTGCAGGCCCATCGCGCGCACCCGGTCCCAAGCGGCGGAGGCGGCGGTGCTCCGGGATCGGGCGACGCTCAAGAACGCCGAAGTCGAGCTCAGCTACTGTCACATCGACTCGCCGATCGACGGGCGCACGGGGAGCCTCCAGATCCATGGCGGCAATCTGGTGAAGGCCAACGGCGACAACCCGATCGTGACGATTAATCGGATCGTCCCGATCTACGTAACTTTCTCCGTACCGGAACGGCTCGCCGGTTCGCTTGAACGACCTGGGGCAGGTCATCGACAGCGTTCAAAACGACAAGACCGCCGGATGGCTCAACTTCACGCGCGCGATCGTGCTCGGCATCCAGCGCCAGCCCGGCACCAACACGGTCGAGGTCGTCGACGCAATCAAGCGCCTGATGCTGTTTCGCATGGAACTCAACCTCTACACCTTTGTCGGCGTGATCATGCTGGTGGGAATCGTGAAGAAGAACGCGATCATGATGATCGACTTCGCGCTCGAGGCACAGCGCAACGAGGGCAAGTCGCCTGCGGATGCGATTTACGAAGGATGCATGGTTCGCTTCAGGCCAATCATGATGACCACGATGGCGGCGTTGTTCGGCACCCTCCTGATCGCAATCGGATTCGGCGCCGGCGCGGCGGCACGGCGGCCGCTGGGGATCGCGGTGGTGGGCGGCCTGCTGTTCTCGCAGCTAATCACGCTCTACATCACGCCGGTCTATTACACTTATCCGGATTCGTTCGAGCGCTGGCTCGGCCGCCGTCTCCGCCGCCGCGACGCCGCTGACGATTACATTTCTGAAACCGGGTCCGGCGGTTAAGAACACTGCCTCGCTTCGAGGAAAGAGGCGACGACGGCCTTGAATCGCAAAAGCTTCTGGCCGAGACAGAGGTTCACCGCGTAATTACCCTCGGAGGCAAATGAACGCCAAGGAACGTCGGGGATGGTTCGTGGTCGTGGCTTTGTCGTTTGGGGCAGAGTCTGTTTACGAGCTACTTCGCCCTTCTTCCTGACGCTTCTCAGAATGTTTTTCGGGTAGAAAGCATAGCTTGCCTACGTCTTGCAGACCCAAGGCAAATACCAGCCGTCCGTATCCGATAAACATCGCGATTCTCCAACCCAGTTGAAGAATTTCACTTTCTGAAAAATGCTCGCGCAGGCGGACAAATAATTCGTCGGAAGTCTTCAGGTGATCGCCGGCCAGAACGTCAGCAAACTTGATCGCCGCTTTTTCGCGGGGGGTGAACAATGCGCTCTGCTCGAAGGATGGAAGCGCCGCGAGCATCTCGTCGGTAAGTCCTTGCTGCCTCGCCGAGGCATAATCCGCGCGTATTCAAAGCTGGCACTGATTGTGTTCAGCTACTTTATGCCTAACCAGCTCGGTGAGCTTGACGCTGATTCCCGCGCCGTCATTCATGATGTGGGTGTAATAGAATTTGACGAATTGTTTATACAGATCGGGCGTATGCGCAAAATACTGAATCCACTCCGAGCCTCCCAGCGCTTCGTCGCTCGCACGCATTATCGCCTTCATTTCCGGGTCTAGACGGTCCAGCGGAACCTTGCTAATGCGCTCCATCTACTCTCTCCTTTCATTTAGGAGTTTATTATTAGAATACTCAGGAATGACTTGCTTTGAGTAACAACAAAAATTTTGGCTGTCAATCGACGCGCTCGCCGGTCTCGATGATGCGGCACCGACCGACCCTCGCTCCAGCGTCTTCGCTGCTCGCGCCAATCGCCCTCCCGGTCAGCACCGGTCAGTTAGGCAAATGAACGCCAAGGAACGTCGGGGATGGTTGGTGGTCGTGGCCTTGTTCGTCACGCTCTTCCTGGTGTTCGGCTCCGGCTACAACACTGCCGGAGTGTTTTTCACTCCGGTGCTTCAGTCGTTCGGATGGAGCCGGGCGAGGCTGTCGTCGCTCCAGACCGCGCTTGCCGTAACCGCCGGTCTGAGCGTGCCCGTGGTGGGATGGCTGTTGGATCGTATCGAGGCTCGAGCGATTATCGGCGTCGGCATCACGCTGGCTGCGGGAGGATTTTTGCTGGCCGGCCAGGCGCACACGTTTCGCGCGATGTTGGCCGCTTACGTTCTGCTCGGACTGGGAATCGGCACGGCAACCCTGTTGCCCTGTTCCCTGGTAGTGGCCAACTGGTTTCGCGAGCGTCGCGGCAGGGCGCTGGGACTTACGATGGCGGGGACCACGGTGGGCGGTATGTTCATGACATTGGTCGCCGACCGCATCATCGCGTGGAGGGGATGGCGCGCGGCCTACACCATCCTGGCCGTCCCGATGCTTCTGATAGCTCTGCCGTTGGTATTGCTTATGGTGCGGACTCGACCGCCGGGAGCGGTCCGCCTCGGCGCGGAAGGGGCGTCCGGCGAAATGCCTGGGCTCGGAGTCGCCGAGGCGCTGCGTAGTCGCTCGTTTTGGATAATAGCCGCCGCCCAGTTCTGCTTTGCTTTCGCGGTCACCGGCGCCGGACTCCACACCATCCCGTACCTGATTGTGATTGGCTATGCGCCAGGCAGCGCGGCCCTGGTCCTGAGCCTGACTATGGGGTTGGCCGCGGTCGGCAAGATCGTCATGGGGTTCGCGGCCGAGCGAGCCGGCAGCCGTTCCGTGCTGGCCGCGGATCTCATCCTGATAGCGCTGGGTCAGATCGTTCTTCTGGGCGCGCGCAACCGCGTGATGCTGCTCTGTTACACGGCGATCTACGGACTTGCTTCGGGCGCGCCGCTGGCGCTGATTCCGATGCTGATGGCGGAATCGCTGGGGCTCAGGCGTTTCGGCTCGTTATCGGGTCTGGCCGGCGTATTCACCACAATCGGAGCGGCAACCGGGCCATTGGTAGCCGGGCTTCTGTTCGATGCCAGTTCAAGTTACAGGACGGCGTTTGAGATGTTCGCTTGCACTCTTGTCCTGGGAGGCTGTGCGGTCCTTGCCTGCGTGCCGCTTTCGTCCACAGAGGCTGAACTCTCCGCTCGAAACCCGAAGTCCTTACAGCTCTCCTGACGGTTGTAAGGACGGTACTCTGACTCGGCGCTCAAAGCATGTTTATCGGATCGATATCGATCGAAAATCTGACTTGGCGCCGCTCCAGCATCGGGATGAGTTCGACGCGTGTGGCTTCCAGCAGGCGGCGCATCTCGGCGCGCGCGCTCGACTTGACCATCACCTGCCATCGGTAACGATTCCTGAGCCGCTCGATCGGCGCTGGCGCGGGGCCGAGCACTCGCAAGACTTCGGGCGGAGCCATACGCACCAGCGTGGATGCGCACTCGGCGGCGGCATCCTCGACCGCGCGCCGGTCGATGCCGTCGATTCGTACCAGCGCCATACGAGCGTACGGCGGATACATCAGTTCGCGGCGGAGCTGGAGTTCGCGGCGGATGAAGCGGCGATAATCCTGATCCTTGGCGGCGCGGATACTGTAGTGATGGGGCGCGTAGGTCTGAATCAGCACGCGGCCGGGCCGGTCGCCGCGCCCGGCTCGTCCCGCGACCTGGGTGAGGAGCTGGAAGGTGCGCTCTGCCGAGCGAAAATCGGGCATGTTGAGCGCCTGATCGGCAAGCACCACGCCGACCAGCGTGACTCCCGGAAAATCGAAGCCCTTGGTGATCATCTGGGTGCCGACCAGCACGTCGACTTCGCCGCGCCTGAGCGCGCTGATGATTCGGCTGCGCGCGCCCTTACGCCGGCTGGTGTCGCTATCCATCCGTTCGATTCGCGCCTCGGGCATCGTTTCGGTCAGCGCGGCCACCAATCGCTCGGTGCCGAAGCCCTGGCCCTGCAATCCGAAGCCGCGGCATTCGGGGCAGCTTTCCGGCGCCGCCGCGCGATGGCCGCAGTAGTGGCATCTGAGCGAGCGGTCGCGCATGTGGAAGGTCATGCTGACGCTGCAATTGGGACACGAGATGACGCTGCCGCATAGATGACATTGGAGAAAGTTGTGGTAGCCGCGCCGATTGATGAAGACCAGGCTTTGACCGCCCACGGAAAGATTGGCCTTAAGCGCATCGAGCAGCGCGGTCGATAGCGGCAATTGAGGCTCGCCTGCGCCGTCCTCGGCGGCCGCGGTTCGTGGCTCGGCTGGCCGGGCCGCGCCGCCGGCGGCAGCCGATGCGTCACGGCCGGTCTTTTTGGAGAACTCCTGGCGGAGATCGATCACTTCGACTTCGGCCAGCGGACGATCCTGCACCCGGCGCGGAAGCTCCAGTATCCGGTAACGTCCGCTGCGGGCGTTGTTGTATGACTCGGCCGACGGAGTGGCCGAGCCGAGCACCACCGGACACGAACTGAAGCCGCCCAGCACCACCGCGAGGTCGCGCGCGTTGTAGCGCACCCCCTCCTCCTGCTTGTAGGCGGAGTCGTGCTCTTCATCGACGATAACCAGGCCGAGTTCACGAATCGGAGCGAAGATCGCCGAGCGCGGTCCGATCATTATTCTGGTTTCGCCGCTTAACGCGGCGTTCCATGCCGCCCATCGCTCGGCGACGTTCTGCCCGCTGTGGGCGAGGTTCACCATCTGGCCGAAGCGATTTCGAAACGACTCGACGAGCTGATCGGTCAGCGCGATTTCCGGAACGAGGATGAGCACTTGGCGTCCGCGCTCGATACATCGCGCGGCCAGTTGCAGATAGACCTCCGTCTTGCCGCTGGCGGTCACGCCCCAGAGCAGGAACGTCTCGAAGCGGGGCGCCTCAATCGCGGGAAGGATCGCGTTTAGCGCTGCGGCCTGGTCGGCGTTCAGCTCCAGAGCGTCGGAGCGCTCGGCGGCAGATTCTGGCTCCTGCGTCCGCTGCGTCAGTTCAACTAGACCGCGTCCGGCAAGCGTCCGGATGGCGGCCTTGGCGCCCGGTATCCGCGATTCAAGCGCCGTCATCGCGACGCATCCGTTCGGGGCCGCTTCAAGGAACGCGAAGATGCTCTTCTGCCGGGGACCGCGAATCGTCACTGCGGGTTTCGTCGCGTCCTTAAGCCGCACCAATGTGATTCCGGGTTCGCGATGGCGGCCGCGGATGCTGGCCTGGCGCTCCAGCAGACCATGCGTGGTCAGAGCGGACACGGCGGCTGCGATTTCGCGCTGTGCGGCGACGTTCGCAAGTTGCCGCGCGGTCATCGGCCGCTTCGCCAGCGCCTCGACGATTCCGCGCTCGGCGTCGCTGAACGACACCATCTCCAGGGGATCGGGCGGGCGCGCGAGTTTGAAGCGCGTGCGTGTTTCGATCCGCATAGCGGCCGGTACCACCATGCGGTAAGCATCCGACAGCGGGACTAGATAGTAGGAAGCCAGGAATTCCAGCAGCTCGCGATGGGCGCGATCGAGGATCGGACGCGGTTCGAGCACCTCGAGCATCGGCTTCAACGCGCTGCCATCCGGGGCGAGCTGTTCGCCAAGCCCGACGACGACCGCCGTCATCTTGCGTCCGCGAAGCGGGACCAACACGCGATGGCCGATCTGCACGACGCCGGCCAGCGGAGCGGGGACGTCGTAGGTGAGCTGCGCCATCCCCTTGGGCGCCGACAGAACGATTACGTTCGCTTGCATCGCGGTTCGCCGGATTCGAGTGCCCGATCCATTTATACGTTATACGTCACCGCTCTTCTGTGTTAGGAAAGCATCCTCAATGAGGGGCAAGCGCGAACGTATGCAGGTGAGCAGCCGGTGGATAGAGACCGGCGCCGTCATCGTGGGATCGTTGTTTCTCGGATTCTTGTTTAGTCACTCGATATTGCCTCATCTCGGCCGGATCACGCTTGCTTACGACTGGACCAGGGGCCTGGAGTGGGCCTGGTCGAACTGGATCACGATCTCGCGATTCCATCAGTTTCCGCTGTGGAACCCGTATAAGTGCGGGGGACTTCCCGCATTCGCGAACCCGCAGTCGCATTTGCTGACACCGTTCCTGCCGCTGCATTTTATTTTTGGGCCGGTTGCCGGACTGGAGCTGGAGATTCCGCTACACGCCGGCATCGCGTTCTCCGGAGCTTACGTTCTGGCGCGCATTCTCGGAAGCGGCATCCTCGGCGCAATCGCATGCAGCGTCGCATTTGCCGGGAGTTCGTGGCTTTTCCTGCATGCCGCCGTCGGTCACGAGGTTTTCTTTCCGGCCGCATATCTTCCCTGGGCATGCGTGTTTTTCTGGCGGAGTTTCCTGAAGCGGAGCCTCGCTGATAGCTCAATCGCGGGCCTGCTGATTGCCCTGATGTTTTGGGAAGGCGGGGTATATGTCGTAATTCAGATCGCTGTCTTTTTAACCGTTATCGCCTGTGTGCTTTCCGTTTCTGAACGTTCGGGATGGCCGCTGTTATCTCTGTTGATGGTCGCGCTGTTCGCGCTCGGATTCGCCGCCGTCAAGCTGGCGCCGTCGGCGCAAATGATGATGGCCCGCCCGCGCCCGGGCTACACCAACTGGGTCGGCCCCTACGCGACGCTGCTTTCGATTATCTCCCGACGGCAGGACTTTTTTGGTCCAATGAAGGAACTCGGCTTCTGGGAGCACGGCGCGTATGTCAGTCCCGTGTTCGTCATTCTCGGCCTCGTGGGCATGCTCCGATCCTGGCGCAAGGGTTTTGCATGGATATTCGGTGCCGGAGTGTTTTTTGTGCTTGCTCTCGGCGGCGTATCCAGGTATTCGCCGTACGTCCTTCTGCACGGCCTTCCGTTCGTATCGTCCACGTACGCACCTTCCCGTTTCCTGATCTCATTCGTGCTCTGTTTTGCGGTGCTGGTTGCTCTTGGAGCCGACTATCTGAGCCGCCAAAGCGCGATCGCGCGCGGCGTTGCCGTGCTGCTTATCGCGATCGGCGCTCTGGATTGCTTGATCGTCTCGCCCGGCGCTCTGAAGGAAACATTCAGCACGATTCCGCCCCGCGGCATCCCCGAGTCAGCCGAGTTTCGGCAGTTTAGAGACTCTTCTCCATCCAATATCGGGATGCTCCCGCTGAACCTTGCCAACCTGGGAGCGGTCAACTGTTGGGAGACCAACTTTCTCAACTACTCCAATCCGGACGTCGCCGGGTTCAACGAAGCTCGCTATCGCGGCGAGCAGTATCTCGTGGGGCCGGGCGACGTGAGGCTGATCGATTGGAGCCCGAACGCGCTTACGTACGAGGTAAACGCACCATCCCCCACCGTTCTGGTGGTGAACCAGAGCTACGACGCCGGGTGGCGAATCGTGGATGGAGAAGGCGTTGTCTCGCCGCACCACCATCTGCTTTCGGTCTCGGTTCCGGCGACGAAGGGGAAAGTTAAACTGGTTTATCGACCGACATCATTCATCGTCGGGTTAATCGTCATGCTCGTTACATGTCTCGGGTTCGTGTGGCTCCTCGTCGCCGCGCGGCGGTCCGGATCGGAGGCCCGCTAACGGCCTCACATCTTTTCGCTCGACGCTGACGAATCGACGCTTATACATCGCTCGTCTTCTATGTTAGGAAAGCATCCTTGATGAGGGGCAAGGGCCTCCGTTTTAATCGCCCGAGCAGGAGCCTAAGGTTGTAACGATGTCCGGACCACTCGACGGTATCCGCGTTTTGGAACTGGCCGACAGTCTGTCGGGAGCGTTCTGCGGGAAGCAGTTTGCCGGCTATGGCGCCGACGTAATCATCGTCGAGCGGCCGCTCACCGGAAGCGCGGTGCGATGGGAGCCGCCGTTTCTCGACGACGTGCGCGGCCCCGATCGCGGCGGGATCCTCCTTTATACGGCTGCCGGGAAACGAAGTCTGACGCTCGATCCCTCGACGCCCGACGGGCAGGAAATTTTCAGGCGCCTTATCGCGGACGCCGACCTTCTGATCGAGGATCGGGGCGACGAAACTCCGCCGATCGCGCGGGAGCCCGGCGCGTCGGCGATCAACCCGCGACTGGTCCGCGTGCGGCTTCGCAAGTGGAGCCCAGGCGGTCCGTACGAGAACTATGCCGCGACCGAGCTTCAGATCGGGGCGCTCGGAGGCTGGATGGTTCAGGTGGGCGATCCGGGGCGCCCTCCGATTCTGAGCAACAGCCGCACGATGACGGCGTTCGTGCCGGGGCTGATGGGCGCGATTGCGGGCTTCGCCGCGGTGTTGCGCGCGCACAAGAGCGGCGAAGGAACCAACATCGATTTGTCCGCGCACGAATCGCTGCTGTTCAACACCCGTTTCAACGAACCCTATTATTCGTACACCGGAATCGAGATTAAGCGTCACGGCAAGAGTTTCGCCGGATGGAGTCCGACCTATCGCGTGTTCGAAGCGGCCGACGGCTACGTCAGTTGCGCCGCTTCGACCGATGCGCAGGTGGAGCTGTTCATGCAGCTCGCCGGCGTCGAGACCGAGGGTTTCGCCACCCGCGAGCAACGCTACGAGCACGCCGAGGAATTCGTCGAGCGGCTGAGCCGATGGACCCGTTCGAAGACGCGCGACGAGATCTTTCATGAGGCCCAGCAATGGCGCGTTCCGATGGGCAAGGTGAGCACGATCGACGAGATGGTTGGCCTGGAGCAGCTCGTGGACCGGCACTTTTTCGAGGAGATCGAGCATCCGGTAGCCGGCCGCCGGGTCTATCCGGGGGTTCCCGGCCGCTTCAGTGAGACGCCGGCGCCCACGCAAACCCGGGCACCGTTGCTGGGAGAACACACGACGGAAATTCTTTGCGGCGAGCTGGGATACTCGCGCGATGACATTTCGGCGTTGATGGGGCTTGGCGCCATATGAGTAGCAAGAGCACTCCAATTGAAGGAACGCGGGTCCTCGACCTCACCACTTTCTGGGCCGGACCGCTTCCCGCGGCGATCATCGCGGATCTTGGCGCTGAGGTGATCAAGGTCGAAGCGATTCAGCGGCTCGATCCGTTCCGGGCCTACGGCGCTCCCGCCAACGCTGATCCGGAGCGGGCCTACGAGTGGGCCCCGTTGTTCAACTCGACCAACCGCAACAAGCGCGGCATCACGCTCAATCTCACCAGCGAGGAAGGGCGAAACCTGTTCAAGCGCCTGGTGGCGAAGAGCGACGCGGTGATCGAAAACTACAGCCCGCGCGTGCTGCGCCAGTTCGGCCTTCCGTACGAAGTGCTGCGGGAAATCAATCCCGCGATCGTGCTGACCTCGATTTCCGGCTTCGGCCAGACCGGACCCTGGCGCGATTACGTATCTTTCGCCGCGATCGGCGAGGCGCTTTCCGGAATCAGCAGCCTGACCGGATACACCGATGAAGGCGTGCTGCTCCACGGCGTCGGCGTTTCCGATCCGTACACCGGATTGACCGCCGCGTTCGCCACGCTTGCCGCGCTTCACGTCGCGCGCGAGACCGGAAAGGGGCAGCACGTCGATATGTCGCAACTGGAATCCAGCGTGCCGTTTCTGGCCGATGCGTTCATGGACTTCAGCCTCAACCGCCGCAAGCGCGTAGCGCGCACCAACGACGATCCGGTCCGCGCGCCTCACGGCTCCTTTCCGGCCAACGGCCAGGACAACTGGATCACGATAAGCGTCGGCACCGAAGCCGAATGGCAGGCGTTGGTGGACGTGATGGGCACGCCGGATTGGGCCGCCCGCGACGATTTCGCGACCCCGCTGAAGAGGCTTCGTAATCGCGACGCGCTCCACGGTCTGATCGCGAGTTGGACCGCGTCGCACGACAAGGAGGAACTTGCCCGCCAACTCCAGGCTCGCGCGGTGGCGGCGGCGCCGGTGCGCGCGCCCTCCGAGCAACTGACTGATCCGCAGTTGCGGGCGACCGGATACTTTCAATACGTCGAGCACAAATACGCGGGCCGCCATCCGTGTCCGTCCTTTCCGGTGCGATTCGACGGAGCCTATCCGCGCATCAATCGCGTCGGTCCGCCTCTGGGCGAGGACAACCATTACGTGTTCACGAAGATCCTCGGTCTCGATGAGGCCGAACTGGCCCGTTTGAAAGAAGCGCGCGTAATCGGCGACAAACCGGTTCGCTGACAAGCGCCGCGGCGAACGGTCGCAGGAATTCGAGACGAGACAAGGGCCTGCGAATGTTCTAAATTTGAAGCGATGAAACCAGGACACACTGAAGACCAAAATCCCGGCGCGACCGAAATCCCGGCCGCGCCGCTCTCAGTTGAGGGATTCGCGGTTCTCCATCAGATGTTCCGCGTTCGGCGCCGCGAATGGAGGGCGCTGGATTCAACCGGACAGCATCGCGTCGTGCCCGAAGCCACACGGCTGCTCGAAGAGATGGCGCGGCGCGAGGACGGCGAGAGCGCGATCTTTTCCCAGCTCGGCTACAAGGGCGACATCCTCATAGTTCACTTTCGGCGGACGTTCGATGAGCTGAACCGCGCGGAGCTGGCAGTCGCGAATCTGGAACTCAGCGGCTATCTCGAACCGACGACCTCGTACGTCTCCGTGATCGAACTCGGCATCTACGAAGCGTCGGTCGCGCTTTACCAGGACCTCGTCGCGAAAGGCCTCAAGCCGCACTCCACTGAGTGGGACGCCGCGATCGAGGCGGAGCTGGCGCGCCAGCGCGTGAAGATGGCGGCGCGGCTCTATCCGAAAATTCCGCAGCGCCGCTACGTCTGCTTCTACCCGATGGACAAGAAGCGCGAGGGCGCCGACAACTGGTACCGGATGCCGATCGAGGAGCGGCGCGATCTGATGCGCGAGCACGGGATGGTCGGGCGGCGCTACGGCGGGCAGGTCACGCAGATAATCACGGGCTCGATCGGTTTCGACGACTGGGAGTGGGGCGTCGATCTCTTCGCCGACGACCCGGTGGTGTTCAAGAAGCTGGTTTACGAGATGCGCTTCGATGAGGCGAGCGCCGGTTACGGCAAATTCGGCCCGTTTTACTTCGCGATTCGCGTCGAGCCTTCGGAGTTGGGCAAGATCCTGATTGCCTAGTGTCGTATCTCGCCGGCCTCGATAACCCGGACCAGGCACGAGCCACGCCTGCCGTTCCGAGCGTCGGCGAGTAAATCGGGTCCTGAACGCATCTTCAACCATCGCCGCGCCCTTTTCGGTCATCCCGAGAGTTTGCGAACCGCCCGAATGATTTCGTTTCGCTCCCAAATGCTTAAGCCCCTGTTTTCATTGAATTTTCGTCTGTACTTTCGCCTTATAATCTCCACTACCTGACGTTCCTGTAACGCAAAAAGTACAAACCATCTCGGGTCTTTTGCCGTCATTCCGGAAGTCTGTGAATTTTTCGATGCAGAACAACCAAAGCTCCCCCTCGGATTTTACGCAGCCGCAGTGCTTGTCATTCCGAGCGTAGCGAGGAATCCCGGATCACAAGCGATACTACGCCCAGCTACGCAACCGCCTCCTGGCCAGGGAGACGCCGATTACAACCCGGCCCGCGAAACCCGCCGGATTCTAGCACGACTTTTCCGCTGTCAAGTCGCTATTTTGATACCGCCGCCCTTGACTCATCGGACGACCGCGGCAGGCTCGCGGTGGCGTGACAGGTCGCTGCCTTCTGTGGTAGAGCTGGACGTAGAAAGCAGGTTGCGCGAACAACCGGGAACGCGCGTGTTAACACGCGCAGGTCCATAGGGACCGGGAACCTCGGACGCGCCACCTGCTTTTTTTCAGTTAGAGACGTTTTCCGCCATCAAACCTTTAATTTAAATGAGCACGGCTTCAGGTTGCCTTTGGTAGCAATGGGCCATCCCCAAGCTCTGGCAGGACGCGGTCTTGAAGGTGAAGGAACGATCGATCAAAGCGACGTGACAGCCCCGCTGAAGGCGTGCTAATCGTTTACGTCAAATGGGAGCGGAAGCCGCAAGACGCCGGGATTTGACCCTTTATAAAGGTCGAGATCCGCGTGAACTTCCGATTTACACGGTGGAGGAGGCATCCAGGTGCGTCCACGTTCCTATCTCCACAATTAGAACCTGGGTTTTCGGTGCCGCCTGGACACCTATGGCAACACAAGTCCAACGATATTATGAACCGCTGCTTGTTCCGTCGGATCCACAGAGGAAAACACTTTCGTTCATAAACCTCGTCGAGCTGCACGTTCTTTCCGCGATTCGAAGGCTTCACAAAATCAAGATGCATAAGACTAGGGATGCGATCCTCAATCTTCGCAAGAGGTACGAGACGCGGCACCCATTAGCTGAAGTCGACCTGCAATCCGACGGTGTGAGTCTGTTTGTTCAGGAGTCTGGTCAGTTAGTCAGTTTCACCGAAGGCGAGCAGTACGTGATGCGTGTTTTGATCGAGGGGCATCTGCGCAGAATCGAACGGATGAACGGGCTGGCGTCTCGCCTCTATCCATTCACTCGGCTACCAAGAATATCCAACGGCAAGGTAGAAGAACTGCCCAAATACATCGCCATCGATCCGTTTGTGTCATTCGGACGCCCCGTCATTGCCGGGACGCGCATTCCTACCGAGATAATCGCGGAGCGTTGGGACGCGGGTGATTCGATTACGGATCTGGCTGAGGATTACGGGCGTCAGGTTGTGGAAATCGATGAAGCCCTTCGATTCGAAAGGTCTCAACTAGCGGCGGCCTAAATCCTCTGCCCGACTACACCCCAGTACCGCTCGTTTTCTTTGTCGATATTGCTCTGGGGAAACGCATCGGAACCACCCTCGCCGGTTACGGCGCGCAGATTGAGTTGCACCTGTCTCACTTCAAGCAGGACGAGGATGACGTCGTCTGGCTGCCCCAAGTCGCTGCCCGCAACTGGGTGCTTTTTACGAAGGACAAGAGACTGCGCAAACGACCTAATGAACGTGCGCTTTTGCTGGAGGCAGGGCTGAGGTCGTTCATTCTGGTTAGTGGTCAGCTGAACGGCCAGCAGATGGCGGAAGCGTTCATCGCGGCCATGCCGCCCATAAAGAAAATTTTAGCGACCCAACCGCCGCCGTTCGTTGCGCGCGTGGACCGCACAGGAAGAGTCACCATCACTTGAGCGAGTCGCTCTTCGTAGACGAGCCGGAGTCAGAACAAATACCGCCGCGTGTTCACGCTGATCAGCAGTCCCATCGAGGCCATCAGCGCGATCAGCGATGAGCCGCCGTAGCTCACCAGCGGCAGCGGGATTCCCACCACCGGCAGCAGCCCGGTCGCCATCGAGATGTTGATCGCCGATTGCCAGAAGATCATCGCGGTCAGACCGAGCGCCAGCAGCGCCCCGAATCGGTCCCGCGCGTGACGCGCGATCCATAGCCCGCGCCCCACCAGCGCGGCGTAGAGCGACAGCAGCAGGATCGCGCCGGCGAATCCGAACTCCTCGGCGAATACCGAAAAGATGAAGTCCGTGGTCTGCTCCGGCAGGAAATTCAGCCGCGACTGCGTGCCCTGCAGAAAACCCTTGCCCCACGGGCCGCCCGCGCCCACCGCGATCTCGGATTGGATCACGTGATAGCCGGCGCCCAGCGGATCGGACTGCGGATCCATGAAGCTCACCACCCGCTGGCGCTGATACGGCTTCAGGAAGTGCCATCCCACCGGCGCCGCGAGCATCCCCGCCAGCGCCATGATCAGCATCGTGCGGAGGTTCAGGCCGCCCGCGAAGATCAGCGTGACGAAGATCAGACATAGCGTGAGCATCGTGCCGAGATCCGGCTGCTTCAGCACCAGCGCCGCCGGCACCGCAAGCAGCACGCCCGGAATCGCGATATGGCGCAGGCGCAGCCCGCCGCGCGGCGGTTCGTCGCGCAGGTAGCGCACCATGACCAGGATCAGCGCCAGCTTCGCCAGCTCCGACGGCTCGAACGTGAACAGGCCAAGATGAATCCAGCGGCGCGACCCGCCCATCGCGTGCCCGGCCACCGAGACCGTCACCAGCAATCCCAGCACCGCCAAATAGAAGGGATAGGCGTAAGTGGACAGCGTCCGATAATCGAACACCACCATCGCCACCATCGCGATGCTCCCCGCCATAATCCAGATGATCTGCCGGACCACCAGCGGATGGAGCGAGCGATGCGGGCCCGCGTACGAGGCGCTGACCACGGTCAGGAGCCCGATCCCGGCGATCGCTATCGTGATCGCGAAGACCGTCCAGTCGAAGTGGTAAAGCAGCCTGCGATCGAGCTGAAAGAAGCTCATCGTGCTAGCGCGCCGCCATCTCCCCGCTCCCCGACGTCCTGGTCAGATCGGGGGCGTTCCGCGCCGGCAAGGCGGGCGCCCCGGACGCCGGCGGTGGATTCAGCTCGAAGAATTTCTGCATCACGTCGTGAACCACCGGCGCCGCCGAACTGCCGCCGTGTCCGGCATGCTCGATGACACAGGCGATCGCGATCGTCGGATGCTCCTTGGGGGCGAAAGCGACGAACCATCCGTGATCGCGATAGCGCTCCGGGATGTCCTCTTCCTTGGTGCGCGCGCCCGCGGCCTGCTTGACCACCTGCGCGGTGCCGGTCTTGCCGCACATGATTACGTTGGCCAGCTTAGCCTTGTGGGCCGTGCCGTTGGGCGCCTCGACCACGTCGCACATCCCGTCGCGCAGCGAATCCAGCGCCACCGGATCGATCTTGAGCGTCGCCTCGACCTCGGGCGGATACGCCTTGATCACCTGGCCGTCGAGCGCCTCAATCTGCTTGACGAAGTGCGGCTTGTAGCGGATGCCGCCGTTGCCGACCTCGGCCACCAGCTGCGCCATCTGGATCGGCGTCACCGAGACGTAGCCCTGGCCGATCGCGACCGAAAGCGTCTCCGCCGGGTACCAGCGCTCGTGAAAGCGCTTCTGCTTCCACGCCGATGACGGGATCACGCCCGGATGCTCGTTGTCGAGTTCGATTCCGGTATCGAGGCCCAGGCCCAGCAGATGCGCCCATTCGGCGATTCGATCCACCCCGAGTCGCGCTCCAACCTGGTAGAAATAAACGTCGCATGATTCGACGATCGCGCGATGCAGCGTCAGATTGCCGTGGCCCTGCTTGCGCCAGCATCGATACTCGCGATTGCCGAACCAGAGGCCGCCGGCGCAGTTGTAGCTGGTTGTGGGCGACAACGTGCGGTCCGATATTCCCGCGATAGTGTCGACCAGCTTGAAGGTCGACCCCGGCGGATAGGCTCCCGAGATCGCGCGGTTCTCCAGCGGATGGTCCGGATCGGCGGCGAGCTGCCGCCATTGTGCCGCCGAAATCCCGCCGGCGAAGCTGTTGGGATCGAACGCCGGATGGCTCACCATCGCCAGGATACCACCGGTGTTCGGATCGATCGCGACCAACGCGCCGGCGCGCGAACCTATCGCCTGCTCCGCCACCTGCTGCAGGTCGAGGTCAAGCGTCAGCACCACGCTCTGGCCCGGAGATTCCGGCACTTCCTTGAGCAGCCGCAGCCGCCGCCCGACCGCGTCGACCTCCATCTGCTGGCCGCCGGCGTTGCCGCGCAGAAAGCCTTCCCAGCCGCGCTCGAGGCCGAACTTGCCGATGTCATCGCCCATGTGATAGCCCGCCAGCCGCGTCATCTCCTGCTGACTGACTTCGCCGACGTAGCCCAGCAGATGCGCCGCCATCGGGCCGTAAAGGTAACGCCGGCGCGGCGTAACCTGCAGACTCACCCCGGGAAGTTCGAGCTGATGCGCCTCCAGCGCCACCACCTGTTCCCAACTCAAGCGCTCCTTGACCGTGATGGTATCGAAGGCCGGGCGGCCCTGGTCCTGCGCTTCGGTCAGCTTGTCCGCGACATGATCTTCGCCCAGATAGTGTTCGAGACTCTGGATCGTGCGGTCAAGATTGCCCGCGTCCTCGGGCACCACCACCGCGTCGAAGGATGGCCGCGTATCGACCAGCGCCCGATGGCGGCGGTCGAACACCAGACCCCGCGACGCCGGCACCCGCCGCACCCGAATCCGGTTGCGGTCCGCCAGATCCGCGAGTTCCTGAGTGTTGATTACCTGGAGATAGTAGAGCCGGACCGCCACCGCGCCCAGCGCGATTAACATCAGTGCGCTGAGCACCGCCATCCGCGGCTCCAGCTTCGGCACTGGTCGACTGCTGCGTCGCCCGCCGAGGATCACCCCTGAACCTCCATCCTGATTATTATTCCCGTTCGCTGCGAGCAGGCAATCTGAGCAGACGTTTGCATCTGTCCAGCAGCGGAAAAATCGGCAACGAAAGCACCCCGGTCAATAGCGCCTGCGCCATCACCATTTCCACCATGCCCAGGTCGGCCCGCTGCGATCCGCCGAAACTGCCGGTCAAGGCCAGCACCCCGAAGTCTTTGATCAGGACCGCGACGAATACCGTTGCCGCCGCCATCATCGCATTGGCGATCCAGAGATGGCGCGACAGTTCATAGGACAGCAGGAACACCAGCGTGATAGTGAAGGCGTTGAGTCCGACCCGCGAACCCGACAGCGAGTCCAGCGCCAGCCCCATCGCGAACGCGATCAGCGCGGCGCCGGCGCTATGATGCCTCAGCCCGAGGTCGACCGCGAGAATCAGGACCAGATCCGGAACCAACACCCCGAGCGGCAGCCAGTGCAAACCGCCGCTTTGAAGCCCCAGGGCGATCGTCGCGGCCAAGGTAAAAAGCGCTGCCAGGCGCACGATAGCTCAGCTTTTGCCCGCTTCCACGAATCGCCGCGGAGGTTCGGTGAGGATCATGACCTGCTCGAGGCGGCCGAAATTGACCGCCGGCGTCACTTCAACCGTCAGGAACAGGCCCGGTCCGCCGCGCTTGACCCGGCTGACGTGGCCGACCAGCAGGCCACGCGGAAAAATTCCGTCCAGCCCCGAAGTGATGATCGGATCGTCCGCCCGCACGTCTTCGATACGCTCGACGTATTTCATCACCATGCCGTTATCCACCACGCCCGCAACGATACCGCGGGCCCGGCTGCGCTGATCGAAAACGTCGACCGCGGAATTGTGATCGTCGATCCGCAGCACCTTGGCGGCGGTCGGGCTCACCGCGAGCAGCCTGCCCACCACACCTTCATTCGAGATCACCGCCATGTTGGATTTAAGCCCGCCGCGCGCGCCGCCCCCGATTATCAGCGTGCGTGCCAGCCCGGTCGCGTCGCTCCCGATCACGTCGGCGGCGACGGCACTCGCCCCCAGCGCTTCCTTGAGTTCCAGCAAATCGGCGAGGCGGCGGTTTTCCAGTTCGAGCTCCACCATCCGCGTCCGATCGCCCTGCAACCGGGCGAGCTGCGCCTTGAGCCGCCGGTTCTCGCGCCCGACTCCCACCAGGTCCAGATAATCGTGGTAAATGCCGCTTGCGCCGTCGGCCGCGAGATTGGTGGATAACAGCAGCGGTCGCACCATCTCCAGCGCCAGGAAGCCGGGCTTGGCGACCACGCTGTCTTCCCGCACTCCGATGGAAAGCATGTGCGCGGAAAGCAGCAGCAGCATTCCGCTAACCAGGACTACCCGGTTACGCCAGAGAAAGGTGTCTTTCACGGCCTGTGCCCCGAGCGCGGGGCTTGAGAAATTGAATCGCCGGATGTTCCCCGATCATTCGACCGTAACGTCACGCAGCAATGACAGCTCGTCCAGCACCTTGCCCGCTCCCATCACCACCGCGGTCAGCGGATCGTCGGCCAGCGTCACCGGAAGGCCGGTCTCCTCGCGCAGCAGCACGTCCAGATTGCGCAGCAACGCCCCGCCTCCGGCCAGCACGATTCCCTTGTCGACGATATCCGAGGCCAGCTCCGGCGGCGTGCGCTCGAGCGCGATGCGCACCGATTCCACCACCTGATGCACCGGCTCCATCAGCGCCTCGCGGATTTCCTCATCCGTGATCTCGATCGTCTTGGGCACGCCCGCCACCAAGTCGCGCCCCTTGATCTCCATGGTCTGGATTTCGTTGCCGGGATAGGCCGAGCCGATGGTTATCTTGATTAGCTCGGCGGTGCGCTCGCCGATCAGCAGGTTGTACTTGCGCTTGATGTGCTGGATGACCGCCTCGTCCATCTTGTCCCCCGCCACCCGTACCGAGCGCGAGAACACCACCCCCGCCAGCGAAATCACCGCCACCTCGGTCGTGCCGCCGCCGATATCGACGATCATGTTGCCCGTGGGCTCGGTAATCGGCAGCCCCGCGCCGATCGCCGCCGCCATCGGCTCCTCGATAAGATAGACCTCGCGCGCTCCCGCCGATTCCGCCGACTCCCGCACCGCGCGCTTTTCCACCGCCGTGATCCCGAACGGAACGCAGATTACGATCCGCGGCCGCACCAGCGTCTTGCGATTGTGAATCTTCTGGATGAAGTAGCGGAGCATGTTCTCGGTAATCTCGAAGTCGGCGATCACCCCGTCCTTGAGCGGGCGGATCGCGATGATCGAGCCGGGGGTCCGCCCCAGCATCTTCTTGGCCTCCGCCCCGATCGCCAGCACCCGGCGCGAACCGTGCGAATCCTTCTGCACCGCCACCACCGACGGCTCGTTGCAGACGATACCCTGCCCCTTGACGTAAATCAGGGTGTTGGCGGTACCGAGGTCGATCGCCAAGTCGTTTGAAAACCAGCCAAAAACTGAGTTTAGAATCACAGACCTGTACGCCCCTCGCTAGTGCCGTTCCAACTCGCTGTTCCTGATGTAAACGACAAAGCAGGCGCCGTTCCAGGGATTTGGAGCGGATCCTGTCGAATACGCGCCCATAACGCCGTCACCTCCACGCCCCGCGGTCCAGATGGTTGCCGGCACCCACCGAGCCTGAACCCGCTCCCACCGCCTGATTGAGCCATCGGCAGGCTCTCAAAATCAAATCCCGCGTCGATCGGAAGAGCACGCGAGAACTCGCCGAATTCCCCATCTTGGCGCCTGTTCGAAAGGTAACAAAGACGGATCGCCCGAACAAGGCTGAATGTGCAAACAAGTCAAAATAAGATCGCCCCGCGCCTAATTTCCTTACCCATGGCGCTTGTCATATGATTGTCGCGCGATGCTAACCGTGATGCGCAAGTATGCCTACTCGTGGATGATCAGGGCGATCCTCTTCCTGATCTTCGTGGTCTTTGCTTTCTGGGGAATCGGCGGTTCCAGCTACTTCAGCCAGATCCATCCCATTGCCACCGTCGACGGCAATAAAATCCTCTCCGATGAGGTCAGCCGCGAAGCCGACCGTCTGCGCAAGGCCATCAATCAGAGCTACGGCCCCTCGGCCGCCGAGATCCTCAAGGGCGCCAATCTGCGCAAGCAGGCGCTCGAGCGGATTATCGAGAACCGCCTGCTCGACCGCGAGGCCCGGCGGATCGGCGTCGATATCAGCGAGGAAACGCTCCGGCGCACCATCGCTTCCGATCGCGTCTTCCAGGTCGACGGCCAGTTCGACTTCCCGACCTATCAGAACGTCTTGAGCGGCGCCGACCTGAGGCCCGAGGAGTTCGAAGAGATGACCCGGGTCGCGCTCCTCAACGACCTGCTCAAGCAGATGGTCCAAAAAGCCGTCGTTATCAGCGATGACGACGCCCATCGCGAATACGACCGGCGCAACGAGAAGCTTTCCTTCGATTACATCGAACTGCCATGGGAGCGGTTCGTCGCCCGGATTAAGCCCACCGACAAGGACGTCGAGGACTTCTACAAGCAGCACAGCACGGCGTTCCGTGAACCCGACCGAATTATGGTCCAGTTTATCGACTACGATCCGATGGCGCTGGCCGAGAAAGTCACGCCCTCGGATAAAGAGATCGAGCAATATTACCAGCGCAACGCGAAAACCCTCTTCACCCATAAGGAGCAGGTTCACGCCCGCCACATCCTGATCGGCGTCGCCCAGACCGCCACCGCCAAGGACAAGGCCGAGGCCAAGGCGACGGCCGAAGCGGTCCTGGCCCAGCTCAGAAAGGGCGCCGACTTCACCAAACTGGCCGCCCAGTATTCGGCTGACCCCGGCAACAGGAATACCAGCGGCGACCTGGGCTTCTTCGCCCGCGGCCAGATGGTAAAGCCGTTCGAGGATGCCGCCTTCAAGCTCAAACCCGGCGAGATAAGCAACGTCGTCGAAACCCGGTTCGGCTACCACATCATCAAGGTCGACGACCATAGACCGGCCGGCTCCGATACCCTCGAGCAGGCCCGGCCGAAAATCATCGATGCGCTCAAGCGCAAGGCCGGCGCGGACCTCGCCCACAATCAGATGCGCGAGGATCTCGCCGCCGCCCTCAACGGCACTGATCTCGATAAAATCGCCGCCAGGCGCGGCCTCAAGCTCGTGCGCACGCCGTTCTTCGCCTCCGGCGAGCCGGTCGCCGGAGCCGAGCACAATCCCGAAGTAATCGAAGCCGCCTTCAAGCTCGACAAGGGCAACGTCCGCGCCGTGACCGGAAAGGACATCGATTCCTTCCTGATCAAGCTCATCGACCGCAAGCCTTCCTATATTCCGCAGCTCAAGGACATCGCCGACAAGGTCCGCGGCAGCCTGATTCGCGTCAAAGCCGAGGCCGCTGCCCGCGATGCCGCGACCGGCGTTTTGAAAAAGATCAAAACTCCCCTTGATTTTCCCAAGGTCGCCGAAGCCGAAAAGTTCAAAATCTTCAACACCGGAGGCTTCGAGCGCTCCAGCAAGATAGTGCCCGCGATCGGCGAATTTCCGGAGCTGAACGATGCCGCGGGTTCGATCCCAACGATCCCCGGCCTGATCGACCGCATCCTCGAACACACCGGCAATTGCTACATTTTTATGCTGACGAGCCGCACTCCTCCTGACCAGGCGCAATGGAAAAAGGATGCCCCCGAGTTCACGCAACAACTGCTCCAGGCCCGCGCCGACCAGGCCTGGTCGGCCTTCCTCGACGCGCTCAAGGATCGCGCCAAAATCACCGTCGACGCCAAGCAACTCGGCGAACAGAGCTCGTCCTAGCGGGGTGTCCCATTAATAATGAGAGTCATCCTGAGCCGGCGAGCAGCGCGAGCCGTGTCGAAGGATCTCGCGCGGTCCGCCGCGCGTTAAAGTCCCGGCCCCATCCCGACGCCCGGAAGACCGGGCGAGATCCTTCGCTGGCGCTCAGGATGACCGCAATCGGGCGCTGGAAACCATTCCCCTTCCTATTACGCGAGCTTCGGACTCATCACACGAGGGGATGGTGATGACGGGCGGGCGCTTGTTACCGTAGCTAATCACGATCTACATCGCGCCGCCGCGCCTTGCGAGGATACCGAGAGGCGGCCGGTTTTTATTTGCCGTCACAACAAGTCCGCTGGCGACGCAGGCTGCTCGACACGCTCCAGCGTGCTTTTCGCCGCGCCCAATTCCTGCTGGTGCCCGCCGATGTCTTCGAATACATCCACCGCGTCTTGCACTAACTCGGGATCATCACTCTTCACCCATTCGCGCGCCCCCGCCAGTCCCGCATTGGGGTCGCGGCCGAGCACGCGCAGGATCTTGTCTCTCCGCATCAGTAGCGATGCCAGAAGGCGCTGGGGCTCGCGCCACCCACGTTCTGCTAGGTCGAAAAGTGGCCCGGGGCTTGGCTTGGGGTCGCCCTGGTGCTTGGCGACATTTTCGCGAGCCTCGCCGATGTCTTTCTCGAGCTGCGGCAGAACCTCGGTGTCGTAAAACCTGGGAAACTCGCGGCTCGCATCCACCCAGCCTCCATTCTGCACGCGAAGTATCTGGGGCCATGCGGCGTTCACGCCTAGCGCGGTAGAGAGGACGATCTCCAGCTTGCCGTCGCCATTGAGGTCCCTAAACGTCTCGCTGAGTTTCGCGGCGGCTCCAGCGAATGAGTCCCCCCCATCCTTCCGCATCTTTCCCGGCGCGTCTTGCCAATTGATATCCAACCAATTAGGACCGCGGCCAATCGAAGAAATGACCGCCAGTTGGTATCTTCCGTCGCCCGCCAGATCGAACCAACCGAAGTCCAAGAGTTCATCACTGCGGTCAATACCGGCAAATGCAAACCTGATGATTGCGGCTTTGTCGAAGGCCCGGAGCTTGTCGATATTGGCGGCGTTCCAAGCCAGCTTCGCAACCGGGTCCTTTGAGATATCGTAAGGAATGTAGTGACCCTGGCGCCAGTCCGCGCTGGCGGCGACGCCCGCAAGCAGCAGGGTTATCGCCACACCGGCAAGCAATATCTTCTTCATAACCAGGCTATCCCCTTTTCTATCTAGTTAGTGCCCGAATCAGTTAAAGCAGTATTTCCCGCAGCAGGGTGCGGCGCATATCGGAGAGAAGCGCGCTCAGGCGGGTGACGAAGCGCGCGGCGAGCGCGCCGTCGATCACGCGATGATCGTATGAGAGCGACAGCGGAAGCATCAGTCGCGGAACAAAAGCGCCGTCGCGCCACACGGGCTTTTGCGCCAGCCGCGAGAGTCCAAGGATCGCCACTTCGGGCGCGTTTATGATCGGCGTGAACGCGGTGCCGCCGATTCCGCCGAGGCTCGATACGGTGAAGCATCCGCCCTGAATGTCCGCCATCCCGAGTTTCCCCTCGCGCGCCGCATTTGCGAGCGCGGCGGTTTCACTCGCGATCCGAAGCACGCCCTTCTTGTCAACGTCGCGAATCACCGGCACGACCAGCCCGTCGGGCGTATCGGCGGCAAAGCCCAAGTGAAAATATTTCTTCAGAATCAGGCTGTCGCCGTCGAGCGACGAGTTGAACTCGGGAAACTCGGTCAGCGCGGCGACCAGCGCTTTGAGAACGAACGCCAACAGCGTGACGCGTGCGCCATCGCTCGGCTGCGCCTCATTAATCTCGCGGCGGAATGCCTCGAGCTCGGTGACGTCGGCCTCGTCGAACTGGGTAACGTGCGGAATCATCGCCCAGTTGCGCGCGAGGTTCGATTTCGAAATCCGGCGGATGCGCGATAGCGGCCTGGTCTCGATCGCGCCGAATTTCGCAAAGTCGATCCTCGGCCACGCCGCCAGATCCATCGAAGCGCCCGCGCCGCCGCCCGCCGCGCGACCGGAAGTCGTCATCGCGGATTTCACGAAGGTCTGCACGTCGCTTCTGAATATTCGTCCGTGCATTCCGGTGCCCTGGACGGCGCGCAAATCGACGCCAAGCTCGCGCGCGAATTTTCGCACCGACGGGCTCGCATGCGGCTTACGTTCGGGCCCGCGCGGCGACCGATCGATCGATTCGAGCGGCGCCGGCTTCGGCGCATCCGTTTTAGCGGGCGAAGGCAGATCGCTCCGCGAAGCCGCCGGCGCCGCCGCCGCGGTCACGAGCGTTGCGGGCTGGGGCGGTTCAACCGTCCGAGCTTCGGGTTTCGCGGCGGCCGGCTGCCCGGTCTCGATCACGACGATCGGCGAGCCCTCCGAGACCTTGTCGCCGACCTTGACCAGGATTTCCCTAACCACGCCGGCCTCGGTCGACGGAACTTCCATCGAGGCCTTCTCGGACTCGATCGTGATCAGCGAATCGTCGACGCGCACCGCGTCGCCCGGCTTGACCATCACCTCGATGACTTCCACGTCGGTGAATTCGCCGAGATCGGGAATCCTGATATTGACCAGCGCGCCCATCGGATTAGACCGTCGCCGGATTCGGCTTGTCGGGATCGATACCGTACTTCACGATCGCGGCTTCGACCGTCGATGCGGGAATCTGTTCCTCATCGGCGAGACTTCCGAGCGCGGCGATCGCGATGTAATGCCGATCGACCTCGAAGAAGTTGCGCAGGCGCGGGCGATAGTCGCTGCGCCCGAAGCCGTCGGTGCCCAGGACACGATAGCGACCGGGTACCCAGGGGCGGATCTGATCGGCGAACGCCCGGATGTAGTCGGTCGCCGCCACCACCGGCCCGACGCGCTCGGCGAGGCAGCTCTCGACGTAGCTGCGCCGCCGGGGCGCCGTGGGATGCAGCATGTTCCAGCGCTCGACGTCGATTCCGTCGCGCCGCAGCTCGGTGAAGCTCGGCACACTCCAGACGTCGGCGACGACGCCGAAATCGTTTTTGAGCAGATCGGCCGCGGCGACGGCTTCGCGCAGGATCGTTCCCGAGCCGAGCAACTGCACGCGAGGCTGTTTTTTATCGCCGCCGCCGTCAGCCAACAGGTACATGCCCCTGAGGATGCCCTCCTCCGCGCCCTCTGGCATCGCGGGATGGACATAATTCTCGTTCATCAGCGTGATGTAATAGAAAACGTCCTGTTGCTCCGCGAGCATCCGCCGCAGACCGTCGTGAACGATCACCGCAAGCTCGTACGCGAAGGTCGGATCGTAGGCGACGCAGTTGGGTATGGTCGCGGCGATGAGGTGACTGTGGCCGTCGGCGTGCTGGAGGCCCTCGCCGTTGAGCGTGGTGCGCCCGGAAGTTCCCCCGAGCAGGAAGCCGCGGCATCGCGAGTCGCCCGCGGCCCACGCCAGATCGCCGACGCGCTGAAACCCGAACATCGAATAGAAGATGTAGAAGGGGATCATCGGCAGGTCGTGCGTGCTGTACGAAGTCGCCGCGGCGATCCACGACGACATCGCGCCCGCCTCGTTGATTCCTTCCTGGAGAATCTGGCCCTGCTGATGCTCGCGGTAGAACATCAGCTGGCCGGCGTCCTCCGGCTTATAGAGCTGGCCGACCTGCGAGAATATCCCGAGCTGGCGGAACATTCCCTCCATGCCGAAGGTGCGCGATTCGTCGGGGACGATCGGCACGATGCGGTTGCCGAGGTTCCGATCGCGCAGCAGCGTGGAAAGGAGCCGCACGAACGCCATCGTGGTCGAGATCTCGCGATCGTCGGTACCCTTGAGCTGCGCCTCGAACGTCGACAGCGGCGGCACCTCCAGCGACTGCGACTTGCGCCGGCGCTGCGGAAGACTGCCGCCCAGCGCGGCGCGGTGCTCGCGCAGATACTGAATCTCGATGCTGTCATCGGCGGGCCGATAGAACGGCACGTCGGCGATGCGGTCATCGGGAACCGGAATCTTGAATCGATCGCGAAAGGCCTTCAGCTCCTCCAGGCCCATTTTCTTCTGCTGATGGGTGATGTTCATGCCCTCGCCTGCGGCGCCCATGCCGTAACCCTTGATGGTCTTGGCGAGGATAACGGTGGGCTGTCCGCGATGGCTGACCGCGGCGGAGTAGGCCGCATAGACCTTCAGCGGATCGTGGCCGCCGCGACGGAGCTGCCATACTTCGTCGTCGGTCATGCCCGAAACCATCTCGAGCAGCTCCGGATACCTGGCGAAAAATTCCTTGCGTACGTACGCGCCGTTGCGGGACTTGAACGCCTGGTATTCGCCGTCGACGCATTCCTCCATCCGCTTGCGAAGCAATCCGAGCTTGTCGCGCGCGAGCAGCGCATCCCAGTTGCTGCCCCAGATGACTTTGATAACGTTCCATCCCACGCCGCGGAAGTCGGCCTCGAGTTCCTGGATGATCTTGCCGTTGCCGCGCACCGGGCCGTCGAGCCGCTGGAGGTTGCAGTTGATGACGAAGACCAGGTTGTCGAGCTTCTCGCGCGCGGCGAGCGAGATCGCGCCGAGCGATTCCGGCTCGTCCATTTCTCCGTCGCCCATGAAGGCCCAGACCTTGCGGTCGCCCATCTCGCCGAGGCTGCGCCCCTCGAGATACTTCATGAAGCGCGCCTGATAGATGGCCATGATCGGCCCCAACCCCATCGACACGGTCGGGAACTGCCAGAAGTCCGGCATCAGCCACGGATGCGGGTAGGACGAGAGCCCGTTGCCGCCCACTTCGCGCCGAAAGTTGAGGAGATGTTCCTCGCTCAAGCGGCCCTCGACGAATGCTCGCGCATAAATTCCCGGCGACGAATGGCCCTGTATGTAGATGAGGTCGCCGCCATGATTTTCGGAGGGCGCGCGCCAGAAGTGCCCGAAGCCGATATCGTACAGCGTCGCGGCGGACTGGAAGCTCGCGATATGGCCGCCGAGTTCCGACGATTCCTTGTTGGCGCGCAACACGATCGCGAGCGCGTTCCAGCGGATTATCGAGCTGATCCGCCGCTCGATTTCGCGATCGCCGGGGTATCGCGCCTGCTGATCGACGGGAATCGTGTTGACGTATGGCGTATTCGCGTTGTAGGGCAGATAGGTGCCCCGCGCTCGCGCCCTGGTAAGCAGATTTTCGAGCAGAAAATGCGCGCGGTCGACGCCTTCGGCATCGATCACCGCCTCCAGCGAATCGAGCCACTCGCCGGTTTCTTCCGGATCCAGGTCCTGTATCGTTTCCATCAGCTTATGTCCGTTGTTCGCGATGCTTCGAACTTTTCCGCCAATCGCCGCACGGCGTTCTTCAGCATAGTTTTATCAGAGGTTAACCCTGAGGGCTCAATGATGACACGATGAAATGAGCGAGCGGGGGCGGACGTCCCAGCGCTAGTAGAGCAAATATTGCGCGCGCAGCTTGCGGAAATCCGCGAGCGAAACGCGCCATTGACGCTCGATCGATTCCGGCCGCTCGCCATCGTTGATTGCTTTCAGCACCCAGCGCGCTCCGACCATCTCCAGAGTTTTATCGATCTGGAATTCCGTCGGGTAAAGCCGATGGAGCGCGTCCGCGATTTCTATCCCTAGTGCCGCCGCATCGAGCGCCTGCCGATCTGTCAGAGCGATTCGGATTCCGTGGCAGGCCTGGTTCTTGTAGCTACTGGCATTGGGCGTGAAATCCGCCGGCTCGAAAGATACGCCCGGTATCTTTCGCTGGTTCAGGTAAGCCGCCAGTTTTTTCCCGTCGATCCACGGCGCGCCCAGGAGCTCAAAGGGCGTTTCGGTTCCTCGCCCGACGCTTACGTTCGCGCCTTCGACCATCGCGATTCCCGGATATAGCGTCGCCTCGGTGAGCGTGCACAGGTTCGGAGAGGGCGATACCCACTTAAGCCCGGTATCGTCGTACCATTCGCCGCGCTTGTAGCCACGCATCCTGATCACGTGCAGCTTCGCGCCGATTTTGTTTTCGGCGTTAAACATTTCCGCCAATTCGCCAACCGTCATGCCGTGCCTGACCGGCATCGGGAAGTAGCCGACGAAGGATTTCAAATCCTTGTCCATGACCGGTCCCTGAACCATCGCGCCACCGAGCGGATTTGGCCGATCGAGGACGTAGAACCCGATTCCTTTTTTGGCCGCGGCCTCCATCGCATAGGCCATCGTGGTGGCATAGGTGTAGAAACGGACGCCGGCATCCTGAACGTCGAAGACGATCGCGTCGATTCCTTCGAGCATCGCATCGGTGGGGCGCTCAACGTCTCCATACAGGCTGAACAGCGGCAGTCCCGTTGCCGGCTCGACGCCTGAGGCAACCTTGTCGTCGAGATTGCCGTAAAGACCGTGCTCCGGGCTGAAGATGGCCGCGAGCCTGACGCCGGGAGCCTTGTACATTCGATCAATGAGACGCGTTCCGGCCGAATCCACGCCCGAAGCATTCGTGATGAGTCCGACGCGCAAACCTTTCAGCGGCGCAAATCGTTCCGCCGCGAGAACATCCGCGCCGGTTGCCACCTTGCCGTCGTAAAGTTTCTTCCCGTTGCCTTTTGTCGATTCATAATAGCCGGCCAGCGAGGGTCGGGCGGCGAGAACCTCATTTTCTGAAAGCGGACCGAGCGCCGCCGACACGAGCGCCGCGATCCGAATCCGCAGCGGTTCCGCGTCGCCCTTGCCGTCCGGGTAAAGCCTGCTGGTCAGAACGATGACGTAAGTTTTGGAGACAGGATCGATCCAGATCAGCGTTCCGGTATATCCCGTGTGCCCGTAAGAACCCGCCGGAGCCAATTCATCGCGATTCGAGGCGAACGGCGCGCCGATATCCCAACCGAGCCCTCGAAGTCTGGTTCCGTTGGGCGGCGACTGAGGCGCGGCGATTTCCTCGACTGTGCGCGGCCTCAGGATTCGGACGCCTTTGTAGCTGCCGCCGTCGAGCAGCATCCGCGCGAAGATCGCAAGGTCGTCGGCATTGGAGAAAAGACCGGCATGTCCGGCCACGCCTCCCATTCGATAGGCGGTGGGATCGTGAACCTGTCCCCATCGAAGCTTGCCTTCCACGTATTCCGTTGGTGCGATGCGATCGCGCTCCGCCAGCGACGGCCTGAATCCGGTGTGATTCATCTTAAGCGGCCTGAAAACGTGCCGTTCGCAGTACGCGTCGAGCGACTGGCCGGAGACCCGTCGGACGAGTTCGCCCAGGATTTCGAAATCGATGTCGCTGTACAAAAAGCGCGAGCCGGGAGAAAACGTCGGCCGCTGCGCGACAATCTTATTCAAGGCCGCGCGATAGCCCGACCACGCTTGTTCCAGATTCAAATCCGGCCCAAGCCCCGAGTAATGGGTGAGCAATTCCCGCACGGTGATGCTTTCCTTGCCGTTCGCCCGGAGCGCCGGCCAATACTCGCTGATTGGATCATCCAGACGCAGCCTTCCATTCTCCGCCAGCCGCATCACCGCCGTGGTCGTCGCGATAACTTTGGTGAGGGAGGCCAGGTCAAAGACCGTATCCTCCTTCATGGGCAGTTTTTCCGGGCCGAGCGCCCGGTATCCGAAGGCACGGCGATAGACAATGCCGCCCCGGTTCCCGATGAGCACAACCGCTCCCGGGATTGCGCCGGCCTGGATTTGCCTTTGAACAATATCGGCGATTGGCCGCAGATCCGCCGCGCTCAAACTGCGCGGAGAGTCCGCCGTCGTCTGCGCAAGCGCAAAGGTCGCCGCCGTGATCAGCGACAACACCAACGCGAGAAGCGCCGTGCCAATGCTTCTCATGCGTTCAATAATCCTTGAAGCAGCCCGTACCATCCAAAGGGAAGTCCGAACCGGCTTTCTTCAACCCCTCTTCAGAATAGACGTTATTCGGGTTCCAAAGCATCCAGCCGTCCGAACCAAAGGTTTCCGCGGCCGTGATCTGCGCCCTTATTTCCTTGCCCTTGAACGATCTGCAATCAAACGCATAGTCGCGAAATGCCTGAAGCCAGGGGCGGAAACGTATCGAGGGAACGTCGGTTCTGTCCCGCGCCCGCTTGAGAGAAAGGTAGACGATTTCGTAGGGATGCTGGACGGGGTTTCTGTAACCCGGAATCCCGAATTGAAAGCACGACGGGTAGAGCATCGGAGACACGTAATCGACGATAGGCACGAGCGCCTCGAGCTTTTGACCGATATGGGTATCGTCGAGGTTCCAGTTTACGTAGCCGAAAATATCCGAGGCGAGAAATACGTTATAAGGCACAAGCCTTTTTCTCGCTTCCGCGAGAAATCCGCCGATCGCCCCGATTCGGTTCTTCTCCGTGTTCGCCATCGAAAAGACCAACCCGGGCGCGTCGGGAAAGCGGACGTAATCGAACTGTATCTCGTCGAAGCCGGCCTTGGCGGCTTCGAGTGCGACGCCGATATTGTAATTCCAGACCTCTTTGCTGAACGGATCGGTCCACGCAAGATGTTCGCGGTCCCGAAACATCGCGCCGCCTCGATTCCTTACGGCCAAATCGGGCCTGGCCAAAGCAAGCGGGTTATCCTTAAAGACCACAATCCGGGCGATGGTATATATGCCGCTACCGTGCAAGCTCCTGATGAGGCCGGTAACGTCTTTTATGGTTATCAGGTCCTGCGCGCCGACCTCGGCAGCCAGAGGAATCGAACTCTTATAGGCGATCGAGCCTCGATCGCCTTTCACGTCGATGACCAGGGCATTGAGTTCAGTATCTTTCACGAGTTTGAGAGCCGATTGGCGCAAGCCCGTGTGTCCGATGCCGAAGAACGAGAGGTACAGGGCCTTCGGTTTCAGCGGCGTGAGATGAATCTCCGCGGTTGCGGTTTTAAGATCGCTTGTCGCGACCTCGGCGCGGCCGTATCCGTAAGCCCTCGCGCCGATTTTGTCGCCGGAGCCGTCTATCTGAAAGACGCCGTTTTCATCGGTTCGCACGACGCTCTCATTCAAGGTGACGAATGCGCCTTCTACGGGCTTGCGGCTTGAGGCATCGATCACTCTGCCGCTGTAAGCCGTTGCGTATTGCGGAGCCAACAGGAAGAAAAGAAGCGCGAACGCGCCTGACAGCTTCCGCGCGAGTCGCGCGACGGATTCGGGTGCCTGTGGCTTCGCCAATCCACGATAACTCACTGGCGCGCGGACTCTCCGGCCACCAATCTTCCGAAAGCCTTTCCCCTAACGGCATCGGTCATCAGATAACGGGGGATCTTCATTATGTTATCTGATTGGCCGGCATGCCGCCTCTCAAGGGTAAAAGCGGCGATGTAACCGGCCTTCCTCGCCCTGTCGATAAGCTCGTCGTCATAGATCCCGAAGGGCCAGGCGAACATCTCGACCGTGCCTCCGAGCCTTTTCTCAAGTTGGCTTTTCGATTTCGTCAACTGCATGTCTACCAGCTTCTCATATTCCGCGGCGGTCAGACGGCGTTTTTCTATTCTAAAGTTTGGATGCCAATACGAATGCGACTGGATATCGAAGAGTCCGGTTTGTTTCAGCTCCGAGAGCTGCTCCCACGTCATCGCATAGGATGCGTTTGATATCGCGGACGGATAGATGAAGAGGGTTACCGGAAGATGATAGCGCTTCACCAGCGGAAACATGTAGGTGAAGACCGATCGATGACCGTCGTCGGCGGTAATTACCACCGAGCGTGCCGGCGGAGGCGGCGCTTTGCCGAGCAGATAATCGGCCAAGCGTCGAAGCGGTATCACCGTATAATGGTTGTCTCTCAGATATCGCAGATGCGACTCGAACACCGGCGTCGTCACGGTCATGCTGTCGGCGACTACCGGGCCGAAACGATGGTAGACCAGAATTGGAATCCTGGGACTTTCGTCTGCCGGTTCTTTCGCGGCTGAGGTGGACGCCGGCAGCGCGAGGGCGAACGCGGACAAGGCAAGCACGATCGCGACGAGGGCCAGAACGCGGACCGGCCCGCTGCGGCAATCGGCGCTTGCGCGAAGTTCGAGCATCGATTCGTTTTGGCCGCTGTTCATTAGGAGTCCGGGATCAATAGGCTTAACAGCGCACGGCCGGAACAGCGAGTAAATGCATCGATGCCGATTCTCAGGAGACGGCGTCAAATTCCGCGCGATGGCGCTCGTCGCCAAGCGCGATGACCATCGCGCCCACGCTCAGAACGATCACGGCGACCAGCGCGAGCGCGTTGGAATAACCCATCCGTGTCGCCATCACCGCTTCGACGTAAGGCGCGTTGGCGGCGAACAGGACGCCGAGCTGATAGGCCAATCCGGGAAACAGGCCGCGCACCTCGCCCGGCGAGAGTTCAGTCAGATGAGCGGGAACCACGCCCCATGCGCCCTGAACCATGAACTGCATCAGGAAGGCGCCAATCGCCAGCGTTACGGGCGAGCTGACGTAGACCCACATCGGAATGACCAGCGCGGCCATCGCGACGGCGCTGACCATGGCGCGGCGGCGTCCGAAACGATCCGAGAGCAGGCCGAAGCACAGCCCTCCCGCCAGCGCGCCGAGATTGTAGATGATCGCGATGGTGGCGACTTCGCGCGGGCCGAATCCGCGTTCGCGCTCGAGAAAAGTCGGGTAGATGTCCTGGGTGCCGTGCGAGATCAGGTTCATCATCGTCATCAGCAAGACCAGATACAGGAAGCGCGCCAGATTGTTTCTCACCGCGCGCCAGGATCTTCCCCGGATCGGGCTTGACGCGCTGCCACGCTTTCGATTCCGGCACCTTGCTGCGGATATAGAGCGCCAGCAGCGCCGGCAGGCCGCCCAGGATGAACAACGGGCGCCATCCGAAGTGCGGGAAGACAAAAAAGTACGCCGCGGCCGCGAGCAGGTAACCGACCGAGTAACCTTCCTGCAGCAATCCGGAGAGCAGGCCGCGGCGTTTGGACGACACCGCTTCCATCACCAACGACGCGCCCACGCCCCATTCGCCGCCCATCCCGATTCCGTACAGCGCGCGCAGCACCATGAAGCTGCGGTATCCGGGCGCGAGGCCGCTCATCACCTCGACGACCGAATAGAAAACCACGTCGATCATCAGCGGGATGCGCCGCCCGTAACGGTCCGCCGCCCAGCCGAAGATCAACGCTCCAACCGGGCGCATCGCGAGCGTCAGCGTGATGGTGAAGGCGATATCAGGGATCGAGCGATGAAACTCCGCGGCGATGGTCGGCAGGACGAAGACCAGAACGAAAAAATCGAAAGCGTCCAGCGTCCATCCGAGGAAGCCGGCAAAAAAGGCGTGCCCCGCTTTGCTGGCAGCGGCTGGTTCAGGCTCCGGGTTCGGGGATTCGGGGCTTTTTTCGGCCATGGCTCCGCGTCTTCCGGCATTGCAGGCAGCGATCGGGACCGTCGGCGCGAGCGATGAACCGGATCGCACGCGACTGCCTCGTGGCTAACACGCGAACCCCGTCCTGGACAAGCAACAAGTTCAGCTCGCGACCGCGAAAGCGGCCGTTGGTGCTAAAGGATGTTCGGAGCCGGGCGCGATCTTATTTGAAGAACAATCTGCCGGCGATCAGGAGCAGAAAAACGGCGAAGGCGCGGCGCAGCGCCAAATCGGAGATACGGCCCGCGAGGACGGCGCCAAAATAAGCGCCCAGAAGCAATCCGAGGCCGATCCAGAGGGAATGCCCGATGTTTATTTGTCCCCTGCGGTAGTATTCGAGCGCTCCCAGGATACCCACAGGCGGCAGCAGCGCGCCCAGCGACGTTCCGACGGCGGTGTGCTGGGAAGAGTGCAGCAACAAAACCAGCGCGGGAACGATCAGGACGCCGCCGCCGACGCCGAAGATTCCGCCGAGAACGCCGGCAACGAGACCTATCAGCAGGGTGATCCACATTTCCGACATCGGGTAACCTACCTTGAAATGGCGGCCGGCTGTTTTGAAGAATTTTCGGCGGCCCGCAACTTTCCTACATCACTAGGCCGGGCGCAATCGGATTCAGTACTCCCATTTATTGCGGCCCCAACGGAAGATCTCGGTGGTTTCGGTGGCAAGCGTACCCTTGGGCGTGGCGTGTTTGGCTTCGTCGATAGTCTTGCCGGCCAGATAGTAATTCATCTCGCCGTAGGTAAGCTCGCCGATCGGCTGGCCGTGCGACGATTGTTTGCAGATGCACGTCTTGATCCTGCTGTAGCCGAGGTACTGCCCGATTTTCCAGCCGTTCTGCTCTTTCCATTGGATTGCGCCGAGGTTGTTGCGCTCGCGCGCGCGCAGCTTGCGCTCCCATTCGCCGCAAAAGCCGGAGAAGGCGGATCGGGCGCGCTCGAACGTCCGCGATGTGGTCTGCTGCAAGGCCGTCAATCGCTTCGGGGCTTGAGTGGGTTTGGCCGGGATGGCGGCGCTATCGGCCTGGGCGGAAGCGGGTTTGACGATCGGTGCCGTAACTGATTCGGCAACCGAGGTCTTCTTCAAGAAAGCCGGGTCGGCCTCAGCGGCCCTCACCGTCGACGCCATCGCCGCCAACGCCGCCAATGTCAGCATCGAGAACAGCCTGGCAGGATGTGACGCCAAAAACGCCATGATTCCCTTCGTCCGCAATGCTTTCCGGCAAAGCGAGGTCGTTTCGAGCGAAGAGTTTAGCAGAGACAAACCCGTGAAACGAACTAGCGATGCCAACCTGTTGGAGCTCGAAAAACCCGGCATTATTGCGTCGGCCCCCGCGCCAAAAACGCCGCCGCGGCGCGCCACGAAAGCGCGCCGCGGCGGATTAGTGTCCGATCGCTTGCGAGCCGTCTATTCGTTCGGTATCAGCTCGACGCGTCGATTCTCGGCCCGCCCCTCGGCGGTGTCGTTGCTCGCAACAGGGTGCGTTTTGCCGAAGCCATGGGTTTCGAGCCGACCGGCGGGAATGCCCTTGGCCTCGAGGTACTTCGCCACTGCCGCTGAACGCCGGCGCGAGAGCTTCATGTTGTACTCTTCGGTGCCGATGCCATCGCAGTAGCCATCAACCGCCACCGTCAGAGCCGAGTTTTGCTTCAGGATATCCGCGGCTTCGTCAAGAATCGGCTCGGCATCGGGCCGGATCTTGGACTTGTCGAAGTCGAAATGGACTCCACGCAGCACGATCTTCTTTTTGGGTGCGGGCGGAGGAGGCGGAGGAGGCGGAGCTTCAGCAACCACCGGAGGAGGCGGAGGAGGCGCCGGATGCTCAACTATAGGATCGCACAGATAATGTCCCGCCACCGTCCCGACCGCTGCGAGAGCCGCCGCTCCAACAAGGCCTTCGGCCACACGTTCGTCGTTCCTCGCATCGTGCTTGGGTCCGGTTTTTTGGGCGATTAACCCTCCGGCCGTACCTCCGAGCACGGCGCCGATTATGCCGCCGCCGATAGCGCAACCGCCCCACCTTCTTTCCGGCATCGCGCACCCTGAAAGGGTCGATAGAGCAAAGGCAACTCCGACAAACGCTGTCGTCGCAGCCGTCAACCTCGATTTAAGATTCATAAAACCTCCCTGAGAATACTAGGAACTCAAGTCTAAGCCGCGCTCCGTTGAGCAGCGACTAGGCCCCCTTCTGTCACAAAGATACGGCTTACCCGTACTTTATAAGAGGTCTGAGGGGGCAAACGCAAGAAAAAGGCTGTCTAAGAGAAAGACGCGGATAAACAATCTGTCTGATTATTGCTTATTCTTCGCTCTGTTTGGATTAGCATCGCTTAGGGCGGCAGAGAGTCTCTCCACCAGCTTCTCGGCCGGCGCGCGCTTAAGCTCCTCCAATCCGAAACCGGCCGCCGCCGCATGGCCGCCGCCGCCCAGCGAGCGCGCGATCTCCGACAAGATCGACGCGGCAATCGGCGCTGCGGCGCAGGCTCACGCCCTGACTGCGCATATCGAACAGCGCGATTACCGCCTGATGCTGGTCCTGGTAGAGTTCGGCGGCAACCTCGCTGGAATAGCCGACGCAGCAGGCCGCACGCAGCAACAGTCCGTTGCTAAGGGGTCGCTCGACGATAGTGCTGCGAGCCATCTCCAGGCTTTGCCGCATCGCCTTCTGTCCCGCTTCCAGTGCTCGGGCGAGCTTGCGACTCATCACCGGGCTCCGCATCCGCATGAACTCGCGATAGGACTCGGTTCCCCCGAGCGTCTGCACCGCCAGCGCCCATAGCGGAGAGTCGGGAATTCGATGGACCCAGCGATCGTGGTCGTCGGCGCGTTCGACGATTGGGTAAAACTCATCGAAGGCGCGGCGCTTGACGGCGGCGGGCAGACGTTTGCGTTTAAGAAAATTGAACGCCAGACGGGCGGCCGAAAAATCCTCCGACAGCGACTTTCCGGCGAAGGGCACGTTGAACTCGCTCTGGTCGGCGCGGGCGATGGCGCTGCGATGATGGTCGATCCAGTAGACGCGGGTTCCGCCGCGGGTAAGACGGCTCAGATGCTCGCCGGTCTCAATCGAATTCCACGACAGGTCCGTGATCCAGACTTCCTCGGGTCCGCCGATGTTCGCCGGCTTGAGCCGCTGGATGGTGGCGTCGCTCTCGTGATTCGCGGCGAACGTTACCGATACGCGGTCGCCCTCATGAAAGCGGGCCACGGTAGCGGCTGCCGCGGCGCCATCGAAGCATGAAGGTCCGTGAGTAATGATTTGAATCGTTCGACGTTCCTGGGATGCCATGGCCGCTTAAGTGTAGGCGAATCCGTGATTAAGAGCGACCATCGGGCGATCGATGAGCACCGCGCGCGCACCGATCAGGGAAGTCGCAGCCATCAACCGGGGCGAAATGGTTAAGCGGGCCCGCACCATGGCCGATACCCGGCGCGGTCTCGATCGCGCGCGTCACGTAACGCTTGGCCGCCGCCACCGCCGCTTCGAGCACGCATCCGCGGGCGAGCGCCGCGATGATCGCCGCCGAGAGCGTGCATCCGGTGCCGTGAGTGCTGCGCGTGGCGATACGCGGGGCCACGAATTCCTGGAAATCGCGTCCGTCGTACAGCAGATCGATCGCTTCACTACCCGCCGAATGGCCCCCCTTTACCAGCGCCGCGCGCGCGCCGAGATCGACCAGCGCTCGCGCCGCCTCGCGCATCTGAGCCGGATCGGTCACGGACCGCCCGATGAGGACTTCGGCCTCGCGCAGATTGGGCGTGACCAGCGTCGCGAGCGGGAGGATCCGCTCGCGCAGGCAGGCAACCGCCGCCGGCTCGAGCAGAACGTCGCCGCTCGTCGCCACCATCACGGGGTCGACGACCAGCCAGGGCAGCGGATGCGCCCGCATCCGCTCCGCTACCACCTCGATCACCGCGACGCGCGCCAGCATCCCGGTCTTCGCGGCGTGAACGTCGAGGTCCTCGACCACCGCATCGATTTGCCGGCCCACGAAATCCGCTTCAACGTCGGCGATCGCGCGCACCGCGACCGTATTTTGCGCGGTGAGCGCGGTGATAACGCTCGCGCCGTAAACGCCGAAGGCGGCAAATGTCTTGAGGTCGGCCTGGATGCCGGCGCCGCCGCTGGAATCCGAGCCCGCGATCGTCAGTGCTATCGGAATCATAGTGATTGCCACGCCCCGAATCCGATGCTAATCGCCAACCGGCGGACTGTACAGGCAAAAGCCTGGAGGCGGGCGAGGCCGATCGACGCGCATACGTATCGCAAGGGATGAAGCACCTGTCGCCCGTACGTGGTAAACTGATAACAACGTCTTTTAGGCAATCGTTGAGGCGATTTCGGAAACCAGCCTGGTGGAACCCTACATATTAGAGCGGTCCGAGCATCCGATCTCGCGCCGCGATATCGACCGCAACGTACTCAAGGTGCTGTATCGGTTGATTGACGCCGGGTTTGTGGCCTACCTGGTGGGCGGAGCGGTGCGCGACCTGATGTTGGGGCGGCGACCGAAGGACTTCGACATCGGCACGTCGGCCCATCCCCAGCAGGTTCGCGATCTCTTCCGCAATTCGAGGCTGATTGGGCGCCGTTTCCGGCTCGTGCACGTTTTTTTCGGCCAGCAGAACATCGAGGTGGCGACCTTCCGCCGCCAGGCCGAGGCCGAGTTAACCGACGGCGACCTGCTGATTCGTCACGACAATACCTTCGGCACGCCGGAAGAGGACTCGCTGCGGCGCGACTTCACGATCAATGCCTTATTTTACGACCCCCGCACCTTTCGCGTGATCGATTTCGTCGGCGGCCTGCCCGATGTCAGGGCCGGCCTTATCCGCACGGTGGGCGACCCGGAAATCCGGATGCAGGAAGATCCGGTGCGGATGATCCGGGCGGTGCGCTTCGCCGGCAAGCTGGATTTGGAGATCGAACCGGCGACGCGAGCGGCCATCGAGCGCCATCGCGAGCTGTTGATGAAAGCGTCGCCGCCGCGGATGGTGGAAGAGATTTATCGCACCTTCGGCGCCAAGGGCGCCGCGCGCTCGCTCGAACTGAGCGAACAATTGGGACTGCTCGAGGTTCTGATTCCCCGCCTGTCCCATCATTTGCGCTCGAGTGCCGGGCCGCTGGTGGAAACCGCGACGGCGCGCGGCCTCGAAGCGCTCAGCCGGCAGATCGAGCATGGGTCGGCGCCATCGCATGAGCTGACGCTGGCGTGCATGTTCCTCGATCTTCATCTCCATCTGACGCGCCGGCGGGTTGAGCGCGGCGAGAAGGTGGATTTGCTCGCCGAGCTGCGCGCGCGAGGTTTCGCCCGCGGAGATACCGAGCACATGCGCCTGCTGATGGAGGCCTTTCCTCATCTGCTCGCGCCCTCGCGCCGCACCCGCGGCATCTCCCAGCGGCCCTACTTTGCCGAGGCGCGCCATCTCTACGAACTGCAGGCGCCCAACTATCCCCACGATCCTTCGGCGCTGGACCGTTTTCTCGCCGACCCGGAAGCCTATCTGGCGAGCCAGCCTCGGCCGCGTGCGCCCGAGGGCCAACGGATTTCGTCGCGGCGACGACGCCGACGACGAAGTAGAGCGCGTCGTCGGCTCGGGCCATCAGGATCGCCGGCCGGCAACGGCGGCCCGCGGGAAGGCGTCGTGAGTCATCCCGCGCACGAAGCCGCCGATAGCCGCGAAAATCCGCCCGGCCCGCATCGGATGCATTAAAGCAGTGCGCCCTTCGAGCCGACACCAGGATCCGTGCCCCATAAAGACGGGTGTCATTGTCGGCCGGGGAGGCCGCGATCGCGAGAGTCGAAACAATATCGATTCTCTTCCGTGATCGGCCAGTAAGTGGTTCCCGGGATAGAGACGTGAAGCGGGGCCGGGCGGGTTCCCTATTTTGCCCTGATTAACGCGGCCCCGGTGCGGGAACCAAACGGCATTGGGAGCACCCGCGGCATCCGGCAGCCGCACTTCGCTGGATGCGGCGCGAAGTGCGGCTCGATGCCTGCGGGTGCTTTACAGAAGCTATGGCTGCGTGACGACGCCAGTCCCCGGGGTGAAAGAGACGCCGCGCAGAACTTCCAAATTGGCGGATGCCCGCAGGGTTGTGAAGCTCTCCGAAGCGGGAAGAGCGGTGGCGCCCAATTCATCCGTGATCGCGACCAGCTTGTTCGGGTCGGCTCCCTGGTCGCCGTTTCCACTCACCGTCGAGGTAATCGCGTAGATGGTTGCCGTACCGTCGGTGTTCACCACGCCGGTTATGTTGCGAAGTCCATCCGTTGCCGGAGCCCAGGGGAGTCCGGTCGCCGAATTGTTTCCTGTCGGATAGTTGGCGATGGTGTACGGAGTGCCCAGAGCCAGCCCTGCCTGCAAGGTATAGGCGAGATTCCACTGTTGCGTAGTGGTATTGAATATCCACTTCTGCAATCCCGCCGTCGTCTGACTTGCAGCTTTTGTGTACTTTCCGGTGACGGTGGAATAGGTATTGTCGCCGTTGCCCTCATCCGCAACGTACACAGTGTGAGCGTCCGCAAACCAGATCCCGAATGGGAACGACGTTTTGGATTTAAGTGCGGTGGGGAAGCCCTTCAGGATACACATGTTGTTGGGATCGAGGCCCATGGTCTGAAGGACCGTCGGATCGTAACTGAGCCCTGACGTGGGAAGACTCGCGGCGCCTGCGGGAAGGCCGACTCCGTTTGCGTCGCTGCACACACTGCCGGTGGTATCGACGAAATAGACGGTGTTGACGCCATTGCCGCCGCTGCCCTTGGAATAATAGAGGACGTTGTCGAAAATCGTGAGACCGCGGAAGTTGGTGTCTTTCCCAATCTTGTCCGCGGGTTTCCCTAGTTGCGTAATGTTGAAGCTTGCAACGGGCGAGGGATTTTCCGGGTCTTGCGCGACCAGTGCCTTGACCTCCGCAGTGAGGATCTGGGCGCCGGCCCCGATAATGATGCCGTCCGGCTGAGGATTGCCGCCGTTGCCGGCATTGCCGGCCGTGTAGAAAACATTCGCCTCCTGCGTGTTATTCAGGATGGCCGCTCGGCCGTTGTTGCCGCTGTAGGCGTTGGTCTCGGTGAACTTGAACTTTCCCTTCCGATCGACTTGTGCGACGGCGCGGAAAAAACTCTCTCCGACCGGATTTGTCGGATCGACGATCCCGGGAGTGTTGGAATTGGACACATCGATCGCGTCGATTGGCGCAACGTAACCCATAAAGGTCAGATAGTTGCCGTCCGAAGAGAGATTCAGGGCTAATTCCGATTTCGAGCTGAAGCTGGTGACCAATTGGTCCTTGGTCGGAGGCACGCCATTCTGCGAGCTGTTCGGCACTTCCAGCGAGTTTACGAGCAGACCCGAGGGAGTGATCTGGTCCAGAACGATCTTCGATGTGATGCCGAAGCTGCCGTCGGAAATATCGTTGTTCCAGACCAACGGGTAGGTTCCGTCGTTTGTCGCGCCTGGGGAACAGCCGCCCGAAGTATTCCCGCAGTTTGGCGGCAGGGTCGCACCCACTTGAACGTTGTTCGGATTGTTGTCGTACACGCTGCGGCTGACTACCAGGTTGCCCGGCAGGAAGTAGGCACTGCCATTTGTCGCGTACGCCGCGGAACCGGCCGCCACAGCAACAGTCAATGAAACCAGAATAAGGCGTTGCGCAAAAGCGCCAAAACGGCCTCTTCTCTTTAGAATGTTAACAGTCATACGAAACTCCTCCCAAAATAAGATGGCGGGAGCTTACAGAAGGACTGTTACCCCAGAATGAACCGGGCGTGATGATTCGTCGTATCGCGATCTGACCCGCCCCGTGAAACTGGTCCAGGCGAAGGTAGAGAACCTGGCCTGGCGATCCGCCCCGCTGGCGTCGCTTGTTCGGGCGATGGCCTTCGATTAGTTTTACTGGACGACCATTTCGCGGCGCGAGGGCCTGACGGCCCCGGCGAGCACAAGCGCCGCTTTAGCGAGGACTCGGTTTAACGGTGAGCGGCATACGTTCGGAAAAAATCTGGATCGATGGCGAGCTGGTTCCCTACGATCAGGCAAAGGTCCACGTTCTGACCCACAGCCTGCATTACGGGCTCGGGGTATTCGAAGGGATACGGTGCTACAAGACTGCCGACGGACGCTCGGCGATCTTTCGGCTGGGCGACCATATTCGCCGGCTGTTCGACTCGGCGCATATCGTCGAGATCGAAATCCCGTACACCCTGCGCGAGTTGATCGACGTTTGCGTGGAAGTCATCCGGGTCAACAAGTTGGCCGAGTGCTACGTTCGACCGCTCGTGTTCCTGGGCGAAGGCGAGATGGGGCTCTCGGCGCGCGGCAACAAGATCCGGGTCGCGATCGCGGCTTGGCCGTGGGGCGCCTATCTGGGCGAGGACAGCGTGAAACACGGGGCCCGGCTCAAGACCTCGTCATTCGTGCGCTTCCATCACAACTCCCTGATGTCGCAGGCCAAGGCGACGGGCCACTATGTCAATTCGATCCTCGCCGGCTACGAGGCGCGTCGCAACGGCTACGACGAGGCGCTGCTGCTCGACGTGGACGGCTTCGTCGCCGAGGGCTGCGGCGAGAATCTTTTCGTCATCCGCGACGGCGTGGTCAAAACGCCGCCACTGATGTCCTCGCTGCCGGGGATAACCCGGGATTCGGTGATTAGAATCCTGGCCGACATGGGAATCTTCGCCATCGAGCAGCGCTTCCCGCGCGACGCGGTCTATATCGCGGATGAAGCGTTCATGACCGGCACCGCCGCCGAGGTCACGCCGGTCCGCGAGCTGGACGACCGTCGTATCGGAGCGGGCGCGCCCGGAGCCATCACGAGCAAGGTGCAGGAAGTCTTTCATGCCGCCGTGCAGGGACGTGACCCGCGTTACAAGAATTGGCTCCATTACGTTTAACTAATAACTAACGCGGCGCCGGATGAAGCGATTGGCGTCTCCACATAGCTGGTTGCGACCGGGCGGCTTCGAGGGATTGAGTCGGCCCCCGGCGCGCGGCAACGAAGATCAGAGGTTCATCTGAAACCCGACAAGCCCATACTGCGACTCTATCAGTTTCCCGAATCCGGCAACGCGCGCATCGTTCGCATCGTGCTCGCGGAGAAGAATCTCCCGTTCGAGCGCATCAACGTCGACGTGATGAAGGGCGAGCATAAGACTCCGGAGTTTCTGAAACTCAACCCGCGGGGAAAGGTTCCGGTACTGGTCCACGTCACCCGCGACGGCGATGTTGTCCTCTACGAATCGACGGTCATCAACGAGTATCTCGAAGATGTTTTTCCCGTGCCGCCGTTAACGCCGCCATCGGCGGCGGGGCGCGCCCGGATACGTCTCTTCACTCATTTCTATGACACCGAACTCAGCCCGGCTGCGGGACCGCTGATCGTCGAATCCCTGCTCAAGCCGGCTCCGGCGCAACGCCCGGACTTCATCGCGGAACAGCGCACCAAGACTCGCCGGGTACTGGCTGACCTGATTCACATGATGGATCCCGGCCCCTTCCTGGCGGGCAAGTACAGCCTGGCCGACGCGAGCTACACTCCGGTGCTGGCGACGCTGGGAATGTGCGGGATCGATCTGGAAGATGGATTCCCCAGGCTTGCGGCCTGGCTCGAGACCATCAAGCGCCGTCCGAGCTTCGAGGCTTCGGCGAAATAGGGCGATGGGAGAGCCGATAGTGCGACTCACGATGCTGTCGATAGTCGCCCTGGCCGTCCTTGTCGGCGCGTTCATCGCGCTTAGGCCGCGCATCGCGCGGGCCGAGATGCTCAAGGAAGGTCAGTCGGCGCCCGCGTTCGAAAGCCAGATGGTCGTCGGCGAAGAGGTCAAGCCGATCAAGCTCGGCGACTTCGCCGGCAAAAAGCTCATCCTTTATTTCTATCCCAAAGACGACACGCCCGGATGCACCAAAGAGGCCTGCGCGTTCCGCGACGGCTTCGCCCGTTATCAGCAAGCCGGGATCGCTGTGCTGGGATGCAGCATCGACAGCGCCGAGGCGCACAAGGCCTTCATCAAGAAATACAGCCTGCCCTTCCCGCTCCTGCTCGATCCGGATCGCAAGATCGCGACCGCCTACGGCGCCGCCAACGGGATTCCGATTCTCGGCCTCGACCGCCGGATTACCTACGTGATTGACGAGAGCGGCAAGATCCTCAAGGTCTATCCGCGCGTCGATCCGGCAATCCACGCCGGCGAGATTATCCACGCGCTCGGCGCCGACAAGCCGCCATCGCCGACTCCATCCATCCCCGCGTCCAGTCCTACTCCATGATTCGATAGGTGCGCTCTCAGCCAGGCGATTTAGCCCCGATATCGGCGACAAGCGCGGATGCCGGCGAATGGCCGAGGCTGACCGCGAGCAGCACCGCCGCCGCCGCAAGCCGATCAGGATGCGATTCGTTCCGGATCATCGCTTCGAGCGCGATGACGTGGACCTCGATCGAATCGGCTTCGCTGTCCAGGCGCGGGATGAGACGGTCGGAATCGAACAAGACGGCGATAAGCGGGTTCGGATCGTAGCCGGATTCGGACAGCGCTTCGAGCACCGCCCGGCGATGGAACTCGCGGGGCTCGACCCGCTCGAAATCAACGATTCTTTTCAACCGGGCCCTGAACGTCGCGAGCAAACGTTCGTAGCGATTAATCGCGTCCAGATATGGTTGCGCTTCCTGAGTATCGAGGAAGTCAGCCACGGTTCGATCTTCGCCGTAGACGCCCGGCGATCCGGGCGCGGGATCGATCCGAACGAAACGTTCGCCGTCGATCGTCCGCTCAATCCCCAGCGGGTAAAGCCGGCAGGCGAGCGGGCGCCCCGAATGAAGCGCGCATCGCGCATCCCGCAAGGCAGAACATGAACCGCGCTCCTCGAACCTGAGAATCGAGCCGCGCCGGATCGTATATCGAGCGATAACTTCGCCGGTGGTGAGTCCTGCCGCGCGCGCGATCCGCATCACGTCATACGGCGAAACGTGATGACCTTGTCGCGGCAGCATCGCCCGCACTGCCCGCATCGATAGGAGAATGGGCTCTCGCGTCTCATTGTTCCCCGAAGATAATCGATCGGCTGCGCGGATACATAAAAGACGCGGCGTGAGCTATGATGCGTAAATCATCGGGACCGGAGCATCGTGCAGATGGATTTCAGCTACTCGCCGCAAGAAGAAGCCTATCGTAAAGAAGTCAGGAGCTGGCTGGAAGCGAATCAGCCGCCGCCGCTCACCAAGGCCGAGAAGGACGCAGCCGACGAAGAGTTCCTGTGGCAGCGCCTGAAGACATGGCACAAGCGGCTCTACAAGGCGGATGGGCCGGTATCAGTTGGCCCAAGGAATACGGCGGGCGGGGCGCGACCTTTATCGAACAGGTGATCTTCGGCCAGGAGCTCGCGCGCCTCAATCTGCCGGTCGGATGCAACGTGCTGGGCGTGATCATGACCGGGCCGGCGCTGATGCAGTGGGGCACCGAAGAGCAGAAGCAGCGCTATCTCCAGCCGATCCTGAGCGGCGAGGAAATCTGGTGCGAGGGGATGTCGGAGCCGGGCGCGGGATCGGACCTCGCCGCGGTTCAGACTCGCGCAGTGCTCGACGGCGACAACTTTGTCGTCGACGGCCAGAAGATCTGGACCACGCTCGCCCATCGCTCGCACTTCTGCCAGCTTTTCGTCCGCACCGATCCCACCGTGCCCCAGCATAAGGGCATGAGCTGCCTGCTGGTCGACATGAAGACGCCCAGGCGTGACGGTCAAGCCGCTGCGCCAGATCACCGGCGAATCGGAATTCAACGAAATCTTCTTCGAGGGCGCGCGCGTGCCGAAAGAAAATCTGCTCGGACCGCTGAACGCCGGATGGCAGGTGCTGGTTGCCACCCTGATGCATGAGCGGTTCGGAATCAGCGAGACTCTCGGCGGCACCGAACAGACCCTGGCCCAACTCGTCGAGATCGCCAAGGGATGCCTGATCGACGGCCGCCCGGCGAGCGAAGACCCGCACGATCCGCCAGCAGATCGCCCAGTTCGCGATCGAGACCGCGGCCAAGAAGTACAACGGACTGCGCAGCCTGACCCGACGGCTCAAGGGTTTGCCGCCCGGCCCCGAATCGTCGATCGGCAAGATGGTCTCGACCGAACTGCTGCAGCGGATGACGAAGTTTACGGGCCGATTGCTCGGCCAATACGCGCTGCTCGAATATCGCTCGCCGTTCGCCCCGGACGAAGGATGGCTGCGCCGCATGCTTTATTCGGAATCGTTCACGATCGCCGGCGGCACCACGCCGGTGCAGAAGAACATGATCGGCGAGCGCATCCTGCAACTGCCCAAGGGCTGACGGCGTCGGCCTTTCGCGCCGACGGTTTGCATCGTTGCGCCCCTTCCGTTTCAGGGGAAGGCAATTGGGGTTAGGTCCTTGGCAGCATTCGATGCCGCGCCTTTGGAAACAGCCGCGCGCTTGTGCAGTAGCCCGACTTCTGCCAAAAACGCCCCTAACAGACCACAGCTAATCGTCCCGGCCCGGAGCAAAGTTGCCGATCGGTCGGAAGTAGAGGAGCGGGAGGAGATAATGCGCTCGAAGCGCGCGGTTACGATTCATATTGCGCTCATCGTATCGATCATCTGCGCCGCCGGTTCGGCCTTCGCCCAGGGCGCGGCTCCAGCCGCCAAGATCGACGCGGCGATACCGCCTGGGTGATGGTATCGGCGGCGCTGGTTCTGCTGATGACCGCGCCCGGCCTGGCGCTGTTCTATGGCGGCATGGTGCGGCGCAAGAACGTGCTCGCCACCCTGATGCATAGTTTCATCATGGTGGGCCTGGTTTCCGTGCAATGGGTGCTGTTCGGCTACAGCCTGGCCTTCGCACCCGATGTCACGGACTGATCGGCGGCCTCGGCATGGGTCGGCCTCAATGGAGTCGGCGCCGCGCCCAATCCCGATTACGCCGCGACGATCCCGCATCAGGCCTACATGATCTATCAGTGCATGTTCGCGGTGATCACGCCGGCGCTGATCACCGGCGCCTTCGCCGAGCGGATCACGTTTCGCGGCTTCGTGGTGTTCAGCCTGCTGTGGACGACGCTCATCTACGATCCGCTGGCCCATTGGGTATGGGGCATCGGCGGATGGATTCATCAAACTGGGCGCGCTCGATTTCGCCGGCGGCACCGTGGTTCATATCTCCTCGGGAATCTCGGCGCTGGCCGCGGCGATGGTGATCGGCCGGCGGATCGGATTTCCCGCGGAGCCGATGCCGCCGCATAACCTGACGCTCACCCTGATCGGCGCCGGGATGCTGTGGGTGGGATGGTTCGGCTTCAACGCCGGCAGCGCGCTGGCCGCCAACGGATTGGCCGTGTCGCGTTGGTCGCGACGCATGTCGCCGCGGCGGCCGCGGCTTCGCTGTCGTGGATGGTTCGCCGAATGGGCCGCACGCGGCAAGCCGACCGTACTCGGCGCGGCCAGCGGCGCGGTCGCCGGCCTGGTCGCGATCACGCCGGCGTCGGGTTACGTCGCTCCGATGGCGGCGCTGGTCATCGGCGCGATCGGCGGCAGCGTCGTCTGCTTCTTCGCGGTGCGTATCAAGTTCTCGCTTCGGCTACGACGACGCGCTCGACGTGGTCGGCGTCCACGGCGTCGGCGGCACGATCGGCGCGACTGCTGACCGGCGTGTTCGCGACCAAGCTGGTCAATCCCGCGGGCGCCGACGGATTACTCAACGGCAATCCGGGCCAGGTCGTGATTCAGCTCGTCGCGGTTGTGGCTTCGCTCGCGTTTGCCTTCGTCGGCAGCCTGATACTGCTCAAGCTGGTCGACGCTACGGTCGGCCTGCGCGTGGCCACCGACGACGAGCGGATGGGCCTCGACCTCAGCGAACACGAGGAGGCCGGCTACAGTTTCTAGACGGCAATCCATGCCGGCGGGTTTTTCATAGACTGGCGGGGAGGGCCAGAGCATGAAAAAAATGCTGCTGCTAATCGGCGGTCTCGGGATGCTCGCGCTAGCGAGTGCCGCATTCGGCGCCGAAATCGGCGATATCTCCTGGGATCAATCCAATCTCGAAACCCTGCGCTCGTTCGACGCCGCCGCCGTGGCGAGATTTCTCAATTCCGGGCTTGTCGAACAGACGCTTATTGCCAGCGTCCACGGAAGTGACGCCACAGCTCGACGACATCGAGGAGTTTACCTGGAGCCACTCCGGGCAATAACCAGCACCGAATTCGGTGGTAGTGTTCCCGCCTCTTGGTAGTGGCGGCGCCTGGCACGTATGTTGATCTACAGCCGGGACTCCTCCGGGAAGATAAGCGAGGACGCGGTTGACGGCCAAGGCATCCAGCTCGAAGGATGGAAGGACCGCCCCTACATTCCCAAGGTCATTCAAGACCTCAACGGCGACGGCAAGGACGAGTTGGTCATTCCCCAGTATCTGGGCAGGGCCGGGGATCGCGGTTCGCCAAGTGCCATCTGGCCGCAAGTCTATCGACAGCAGAACGGGAAGTACGTGGAGGCGAGCCGGGATTTCGCCAAATTCTATGACACGCAAGTGCTGCCCTACCTTAATGACGGCATCGCAAACGCCCGCGAGGCGGCGGTGCCGGAAGCTCAGAAGATGCCCGGCGCGCCGTTAAAGGATCGTAACGCGAAACTATGGCTGGACGCACTCACGGTCACCCGGGACAAGATCCTGCGCGTAATCGGCCGCGACCCAAAGGCGGGCGAACAGCAGGCACGCGAATGGGTTACCGGCCCGGACCCCGACCGGGACCCGTTGTTTGCGATGATAGTATTTCATGACATGGGAGACCACAAAGAAGATCTGCTCGCGGCGAAAAGCGCACTGCATCGTGAGGTGGAGGCTGCGGCGAAAGCCGCTGGCATACGCAAATAAAAATCGCTGCCTCGCCTGCTATTCCTCCGCCCCCCTATCCCCGCAAGGCGCGGCGGCGTGCGGGAGAGGCCGGGCGATGTAGATCGTGATTAGCTACGGGAACAAGCGCCCGCCCGCCATCACCATCCCCTGGTGTGATGAGTCTGAAGTTCGTTTATAACGTATCAAGCGCCCGCGATTCTCCGTCATCCTGAACGAAGTGAAGGATCTCGCGCGGTCCTCCGCGCGCCAAAGTCCCGGCCCCAGCCTGACGCCCGGAAGACCGGGCGAGATCCTTCGCTGGCGCTCAGGATGACCGCAATAGGCCGCTGGAAACGCCCCCGTCTTATTACGCGCACTTCAGACTCATCACACCGGGACCCTCCACCTTCATAGCGCGCGCACCGCGGCCTCGACCATGCGCGCCAGCTCGGGATAATCGTCGCCTTTCAGGTACATCGGCGCTCCGAAGGCCACCTCTACCGGCCCAGGATGAACGACCCTGGAATAGCGGTGCAGCACGCGGTCGACGCCTCTCAGCCGGATCGGAACGACGGGCACGCGCAATCTCGCGGCGACCATTCCGACGCCCGGCTGGAACGCCTTGATCTCTCCCGTCACGGTGCGCTCGCCTTCGGGAAAAATCAGAACGGACCAGCCGTCGCTCACGAGGTCGCCGATGTGACGGACGGCCTCGCGCGTCCCGGCTTCAACCTGCGGGAGGGGGAAGGCGTTGAAGATCAGCGTCGCCAGAAAAAAACTGAGCCCACTGGTCATCCGTCGAAACAGGGAATGGCGCTCCGGATGGAAGTGGGCGTCGAAGTATTCCTTGAAAATGGCGGGCGCCACCGCGTAGCGCCATCGCGGCGGCAGCGCCGCCAGAATCACCGGCGTGTCCAGGTAGCTCTGATGGTTCGAGGCGAAGATCACAGGGCCCGTGAGAGGAGCCAGCGCTTCGATTCCTCTGACCCTCATATGCGCGCAGAGACGCGTGATCGGAAGCACCATCGCGACCAGAGCGGCGTGGCGAACGAGGCGGGCGGGGATGCCGCGGCTCCAGTCAGCGAAGGCCGGCGGTTCCGGCGAAGGCGCGGAGCGGGAGATTTGCTCGGCGAGATCGCTCAGGCGGCGCGCCTGCGCGAAAGCCGCTTCGTCGATCGCGATACTGAAGCGCTCTTCCAATTCGACCATCAGTTCGACCCGTTCGAGAGAGCTCAGGCCCAGTTCCTCGAGCGTGGTGTCGGGAGTGATGCTCCGGCCGGGCGCGTATCTACGGACGCACTCCGCCAACTCGTTGCGCGCGCCGACGGCGATCGGCGGAGCGCCCTGATCGACCCATTTCTGGATCGCGGGATGCTTGAGCTTGCCCGTCCCTTCGGTTCGCGGCAACTCGCCGGCCGTCCATACCGATACGCTTCGGATCTTCTGATGATCTTCGAGCATCGCATTCGCGCGGCGCACGATCGCGTCCTTGTCGGCGTCGGCTTCGAGGACCATCACCGCGTGAACGCGCTCCCTGCCGACCACGGCGGAGTCGCGGACTCCCGGTATCCGGTTCAGGACGAGTTCCACATCTTCCGGAAACACCTTGAGACCCTCGGGCGTGACGATCATCTCCTTCTTGCGTCCGCGCACGACCAGATAACCGTCATGGTCGAGTACGCCGATGTCGCCGGTGTGAAACCATCCCTCCTCGAATGCTTCGGAAGCTTCGGCGCGGGGCGCAGAAGTAACCGGGGCTTACAATTTCGCCGCGCACGAGGATTTCGCCGTCGCCGGCGATCCTCACGTCCACTCCTGGCAGAGGCTTGCCGGCGGTCCCGGGCTTGAGGTGAAACGGATGATTGAAGCTTACGATCGGCGCGGTTTCCGTCAGTCCGTATCCTTGAACGACTATGAATCCCAGCCGCCGCCAGAACTCTTCGAGTCCCGCATCAAGCGGCGCGCCGCCGACGACGAAGCCGAAGAACTTGAGGCCGAACAGCCGATGTACTTTCCGATAGCGCCATCGGCGAACCATCCAGTGAGAATTATCTTCTTCACTACGAGCGAGTCTCGGGGAACTTGCCGATGACGTACTGCCGGAGCGTGTCCAGCATCTTCGGCACGGCGACCAGGAACGACACCCGTTGCCCACGGATCTGCCGCGCGATCTCGTGCGCGACGTAGCTGCGCATAAAAATGACGGTGCCCGGCAGCATCGGCGGGAAGAAGGTTGCCAGCGTTTGCCCGAACATGTGGCTGAGAGGCAGCAGATTCAGAAATCTGACCGGGCTGAGTATCCGAACCAGGCGGCGGTACTTCAGGACTTCGCGTTCGATCGGCGCCAGGTCGGCGACGATATTGCGATGGGTAATGATCACGCCCTTGGGCGCGGCGGTGGAGCCTGAAGTAAAAACAATTTCGGCTACGTCGTCGGAACCGATTTGAACCGGCGGGAGAAACTCCGGCTTGGGCGAGAGGTCAATGTCGGCAAGCTTCAGGATCGGTATTTCGTCGGCAAGGGCGGAGGAATCGACCTCGTCTCCAACCAGGATCGCCCGCGGATGGACGAGCTGCTGAACGTTGCGCGGCAGCTCCGCCGTAGCCCGATAGTCGATCGGAACGACGATCACTCCCTCCAGAAGGCATCCCCAAAACGCGGTGAGCCATTCCGGGCGATTCTCGGACCACAACAGAACCTTGTCGCCTTTGGCGATCGACAGGCCGCGAAGTCGCGCCGCGAAAGCCTGCGCCGACGCGGCGATCTGCCGATAAGAGTAACTCCATCGTCGATAGCCGTCGTCGTAAATGACGAACTCGGCCGGAGAATCGGCGAAAGCGTCGAAGAAATCGAGAAGCGTGCGTCCAGTCGAGGCGATCATGAGCTTCGACTCCCGATTGCCGAATATCGGCGGCTTCGCGCGCGCCGTCCGGTGTTTACCGCCACAGGCACGACCGGTTCTAACGCCGCGCCGACGCCGAGGCGGGCACCAGCACGTAACCCTCCATCAGGCGGCGCGCGGTGCGATACACCGATGCGCTCTCGGCAATCCAACCGGTTGCGCTTTTCCGTACGCTCGCGGCCACCACCGTCACCCCGGACGGATGGCCGATTCTGGTCGTATCGCCGGATGATGGCCGCGGAGCGATCCGGTTCACCACCGTACCCTCGATTCGCGAGGCGACGGCGAGGCACAGCGCACCGGTGAGCGGCACGGCACGATGCGGCTGGCCGATCGAAATCATCCGAATCGCAACGTCCGCGTCGGTTTCGCTGAGCATCGAGCCGGCCAAGGTTCGCGCCGCTTTCGGCGATGCGACGGCGGCCACCTTGGGAACGCCGGGGATGCGCGCCGCTTCAACCGTGTCACGCGCTATTCCCATCCGCACGCTGGCCGCACGCCTGATCGCTTCGAGAATTTCGAGCAACCGATGATTCGCTTCGATCTCCTCGGGTAACTCGGTGCATGTCATCACGATCGCGCCGGCCTCAACGAACACGCATGGATTCGCCGCGTCGATCATCGAGACCTCGAACGCGCCGACGCCTGCGACGTTGAGAACGTCTCTCGGATTCCCGGTAGGCAAAAGTCTGCCCGTGCGTGAACCGCCCGGATCGAGGAAATCGAGAGCTATCGGCGCGCCGCTTCCCGCAACCCCGGATATCACGAAATCGCCATCGACCGCCGCGGCGCCGCCATCCAACGGAAAAGTCGATACGATTAGCTTGCCGGTATTGGTGTTGTGAATACGAACGACGGCGCGATCGCCCGACGCCCGCACCATCCCTTCATCGACGGCAAACGGCCCGATCGCCGACGACATGTTTCCGCAGTTGCCGCTGTAATCGACCGAGGCGTCCCGGACCGATATCTGGGCAAAGGTGTAACCGACATCGGCATCGGAACGGGATGGCGGCCCGACAATGCAGACCTTGGAGAGCGACGAGACGCCGCCGCCCATTCCGTCGAGTTGCCGCCCGTAAGGATCGGGACTGCCGATCGCGGCGAGGAAAATCGGCGTCCAAAGCGACCGTTCCTCGGGCAAATCTTCCCGGCGGAAGACCAGCGCCTTGCTCGTGCCGCCGCGCATGAACACGGCGCGAAGTTTCATCTGCTTCACGATAGTTTGTCGCGAGCGAGCGCGCCGTCCGACGATCTACTCCGCCGCCGCATTCGATCCTGCGATCCGCCCGAATACGGCGCCGGACATCAGCCCCGAGCCGCCCGGATAATTGTAATGGAACAGGCCGCCCACCATCTCGCCACAGGCGTACAGGCCGGGAATCGCGTTCCAGTCGGTGCCGATTACCTGAGCCCGATGGTTTATCTTGAGGCCGCCGAAGCTGAAAGTGATTCCGCCCGTCACCGGGTACGCCACAAACGGAGGCGCGTCGAGCTTCTGCGCCCAGTTCGATTTGGGCAAAGCCAGCCCCCGGGTTGTCATGCCGTCCAGATCGCCGGCGCTGAATGTCCCGTGCCCGGCCGCGTCGTTGTACTGGATGAGGCTTCGCAGCGCCGCCGCGCGATCAACGTCCATCTTCGCGACGAGGCCGTCGAGCGTCTCGGCGACGATCGGCGTGCCGGTCGAGTAACGCGGCTCGAGCAGATGCGTCACCCTGGAATCGAAGATCTGGTAGGCAAGGCCGGCCGGCTGCCCCAGGATGATTCCGCCGAACTTGGCGTAAGTGAAAAACTGTTGATCCTCGCCCTCGTCAACAAAGCGCACGCCCGGCTTGTTGATAATGACGCCGTACGGATACGAGAGGCGATTGGTCTTGTCGGTGAGTTTGCGATCGCCGTAGGCGGGCGCGTTGGCGTCGATCGGCGTCGAATGGCATCCGCTCCACTGCCCCCACGGCATCGCGCCGATCTCCAGCGCCATCCTGAGCCCGTCGCCCTGGTTGTAACGTGTGCCGCGCACCCGGGCGTGATCCCACGGGCGTCCGAGATACTGCGCGCGCCACGCCGCGTTGGCCTCGAAGCCGCCGCACGCGAGCACCACGGCCTTGCCGCTGATTTCGCGGAAGCCCTCCGCGTCGCGCACAAGCACGCCGCGGATGCGACCGCGCCGATCCTGAAGCAATCGCATCGCGGCCGTGCCGTAGCTGATCTCGACGCCGCGTCTCTCCGCGGTTTGAAACCACATCCCGGACAAACCGATGCCTTCGTGCGTGGCGCGGATAATCGCGCCCTTGGGCCACTTGAGAACAGCCCCCACGCGCACCGCGCCCAACGACACGGCAGGCTCGAACCTGATCCCCTGTTCAGCCATCCAGCACGCGGTTGGATACGAGTTGGTGATAAGAATTTCCGACAGTTCCGGATCGGTGCGGCCGTCGGTGACGCGCATCAGGTCGGCCTTGAACGCCTCCGCCGGATAAGGCTCGACGCCGTCGATGAATCCCGGCAGTTCCCGCGCTTCCGGGGCGAGGCGGAGCAGATCATCGATCTTGTCGAAGGCCATGCGGAACAGAGCGCCGCTGTAATATGTGTTGCCGCCGCGCGATTCCCGGGGCGCTTTCTCGAGTGCCAGGACGCGACCGGCCCCCGCCAGCCGCGCCGCAACGCTCGCGGCCAGCGCGGCATTGCCCGCTCCGATAACGATCACGTCGTAATCCGGCATAACGACTTCCCGCACCACCTGACTATAATGGCATCGACATTAGAACAAAGCCGATGGGCCTGAAAACCGGAACATTCCGCTTGCGGCAACCGGCCGCGAAAGAGTCGATACCATGAACTGGATGACCCGCGATTCGCGCGAATCGAAACCGCCCGGCGAGCGATTGGCTGAACTGTGGCAGCGTCCGGGCATCCTGTGCATTCCGGGCGCTCATCACGCGCTGGCCGCGATGCTGGCAAAGAACGCCGGCTTCGAAGCGCTCTACGTCTCCGGCGCCGCGATCACTGCAAGCATGGGCCTGCCCGATCTCGGGATGCTTGGCCTTGAAGAACTTTGCTTCTTTACGCGCACGATCTTTCGCGCGGCCGATCTTCCGCTCGTGGTCGACGCGGATACCGGCTTCGGCGGCACACTCAATGTGATGCGTGCGGTGCGCGATTTGGAAGACGCCGGCGCGGCCGCGATCCAGATCGAAGACCAGGTCCAGGCCAAGAAGTGCGGCCATCTGGATGACAAGCAGTTGGTCGCCGACGACGAGATGGCGGCGAGGATCGCCGCGGCGCGTCGCGCGCGACGCCACGCGCGGATTATCGCGCGGACCGACGCGGTCGCGGCGGAAGGAATCGACTCGGCCATCGCGCGCGCACGGCGCTACCTTGAAGCCGGCGCCGACGCCATCTTTCCCGAGGCGCTCACCGATGCGGAGATGTTCCGGCGGTTCGCCCGCGAAGTCCCGGCTCCGCTGCTTGCCAACATGACGGAGTTCGGACGCACGCCCTACTTCACCGCTCGCGAGTTCGAGCAGTTCGGCTTCAGGATGGTGATCTGGCCGGTGTCCTCGCTGCGCGTCGCCGCCAGGGCGATCGAAAATCTCTATGCCACGATTCGTCAGGAAGGTTCGGCGGCATCGTTGCTCGACAGGATGCAGACCCGCGCCGAGCTGTATCGAACCATCGGTTACGATGAATACGGAGCGCTCGACGCTTCGATCGCCGCGAGTATCCTTTCCCGCGATCCGCATCGCGAGCGCTGACCCTTCCTGAGAGCCTGTGAATGTTTCGACGAAGGAAAACTAAAGCTCCTTCTTGGGGTTCTACACAGCCGCAGGGTTTGTCATTCCGAGTGCAGCGAGGAATCTACGCGAAGCGATTTTCCCCCTGTCTGCCAAGGGTCTCCAGACATAATCGCTCCGCGTAGATCCCTCGACTCCGCTTCACTCCGCTCGGGATGACGGCAGAGGGCGCTGGGCTGGGCGAAAAATACGCGCCGGAACCAAAGTTTCCACAAACCCTGCGCGAAGATTTTTTCATGCCCGGTGGCGGGCGGTCTCCGGCCGCGCCAGCAGCAACTCGCCCTGACGTGAGAGAATCTTGGCTACCCGCGCCGGCGGGAAGCCCATATCTAGCAGCGCCGGTCCGGTGTTTGCCACTTCACGATACGACGCGATCAGCCCTCCCTCCAGCCGCATGAGGCCCACACCCTCGAACATCACGCGCCTGCCCTGCGCTTCAGGAACCGTGGACACATAGCTGAACACGTATCGCGTATAGAGATTGCGGCCATCGCTAACCGGATCGAACATATCCCAGCGCAGATCGCGCGCGTGCCGATAGAACCAGTCGTTGATCATTTCCGCGATGCGCGCCCTGCCTTCGAAAGGTCCATAAAACACATCGTGATAAACCGCGTTTTCGGTGAACAGCGCCGCCATCGCGGCGCCGTTGCGATCTTCGGCGGCTTTCGTGAACGCTTTAACCAATTCCTGCGGGGTCATCTCTTCTCCTCTGAAAGATTGTCCTTCTCAAGCGCCGGATACCGGCCCGATGAAGCCGCTTACTTCACGACTCAGCCAGTCGGCCCACTGCTCGATGCCCTGGCCGGTCTTCGCCGAGATCTCGAAAATCCGGATGCGGGGGTTGAGCCTCAGCACCCGCTCGCGCATCGCCGCGAAATCGAAATCCGAAAAAGCGAGGTAGTCGATCTTGTTGACCAGCAGCACATCGCTAACGGTGAACATCAGCGGATATTTCAGCGGCTTGTCGTCTCCTTCCGGCACGCTCAGGATCATCACGTTTCTGACCGCTCCGGTGTCGAACTCCGCCGGGCAAACCAGATTTCCGACATTCTCGATAACGACGACGTTGAGAACGTCCAGGTCCAGCGCCGCGAGGCCCTTGGCCACCATCGAGGCGTCGAGGTGACAGAAGCCGCCGGTCCGCAACTGCACCGCGCTGATACCTCGCGCGGCAATCAGGTCGGCGTCGACGGTCGAGTCGATATCGGCTTCCAGCACGCCGAATCGGAAGCGATCCCCGAGCGCGTCGATAGTCTTGAGAATAGTCCTGGTTTTTCCGGCGCCGGGCGAGGACATCAAATTCAGCAGAAAGGTTTTCTTCTGTTCGAGTTGAGATCGCAATCCCCGAGCGACCTGTTCGTTGTCGGCGTGAATCTCTTCCCTGACCTCGATCAGCCTGACGGCGTCGGTCATACGACCTCCATGTTCTCGATCAGATACTCGCGGCCGGAGACCAATTCCAAACCCGATTCGCCGCACTCGGGACAGGGCGCGTGCCCCAGCTCTTCCCGTTTGACTTCGAAGGAGCAGGAACACGACTGGCATCGCAGGATCGCGGGCATCCGCCTGATCGCCAGTTCCGCGCTCTCGGCCACGGTGCCGCGGCTGAGGTAGTTGAAGTAGTGCTGGATCCACTCATCTTCGAGATCGGAAAGCGCGCCGATTTTCAGGTGAATGCGAACGATTCTGCTCACATCCTGTCCACCGGCATGCTTGAGAACGATATCCAGGATGCGCTCGGTGATCTGCAACTCGTGCATGCGTGGTCTCAGGTGCGCGGCGTCCGCTCCGCGACCCGGTCGCGCCGCCTTACGCGGGCACGAACTCCTCGGGCCTGACCACCTGCATGTTAATGGCGTCGAGCATGCAGGCCCCGCGGCACACGCCGCAGCCCATGCACTTCTCCTCGTTGACCTCGGCCACGTCGCCCTCGGCCATTTGCATGGCATCGAAGAAGCATCGATCGATGCATAGCGCGCATCCGTTGCACGCGGCGGCATCGACCGATGCGCGGAAGCGGCTGGGCGCCACGAATTTCCCCACGATGCCGGCTTTCACGGCCGGCCAGTTGATGCAGCAATCGCTGCAGCAGTTGCAAATGACGTGACCGACGCCCTGCTTGTTTTCCGCGACGTGCACCAGGCCTTCTTCCTCGCACTTCTCCAGCATGAGCAAGGCTTCTTCGCGGCTCAGCTTGCGGCCGGTGCCGCGCTCCAGCGAGTAATCAGCCGCGCGATCGAGTTGGATGCAGACCTCAACCGGCTGTCCGCAGGCGCCATCGATGGCGCGGCAGGAGCATTTGACGACGGCGATATTCTTGGCGCGGTCGATGAGGCTCCTCGCATCGTCGGAGGCGAGAATTTGTGAATTGGGCTCGATACTCACGTTGATAGGAACGACCCGCACGAAGGCCGTTTCAAAAACCTTGATTTGCTCCCCCCACTCCGTGCGCGTGTATTCCTTCCACAGGTCGAGCAGGCCGGCGGGCGGATCGTTCATGACCGCGGTGGAGTCGTGCAACTGGACGACCTGCCGCGCGCGGTAGTAACGGATGCCGTCCGGTTTCTTCGATTTGAAGAGGACGCCTTTTCGAAACAGCGGATCGACCATCGTTTCGATCCTGGCCGCATCGATACCCGTTTTCGCGGAAAGCTCCTCTACCGTGGCCGGAGGCGCGGCGGCGAGAACCAGCGCGGCTTCGGTTTCATCGAGGAGGGTTTCGAGGATGCGCGGTACGACCTTGGATTGCCGTCCGCCGATCTCCAATTTTTCCGCGAGTTGCGCGTATACGGTTTTGTCCTGCATCGGTGTCTCCTTCCCATCTGGGCCCGGATACGCCTCACCGCTATGAGGCCAAAGGTCCCAGTGGGGATTGTTCCGCAATTCCCGTTTTAGCTCGCGATCAATATTCGCCCGATTACCGGATCGTTTGCAAACGCGGCGTTCAATCGGATTTTCATCCCCGACCGCTTACATCGACAGACAAAAAGGACGGGGCGATGCGGCTAAAATTTAGCCGGCGCTTCGGCGCTCTTCAGAGTTTGGATCAAGCGTTCGAGGGTTCCGCGGTCAGACTCATTGCGCACCGGAATGCTGAACTCGACATTCGTGACGACACGACCGTAACGCTCTTTGAGTTTCTCGCCGATCTCGTCGAACGTCCCGACCGTAGCGTAGGTGTTGAGCACCTCGTCGGAGATATAGGCGGGCATTTCTTCCCAGCGCTGCTCTCTGGAGAGGATCTTCAGCTTGTTCGCAAGATCGGTCAGGCCGTGGATTTCAAATGCGGGAAGATAGCTCGGCGTCGAGGCGTAAAAGGCGACCCGCGCCCGAACATCGCGGATTTTTTCCTGCAGCGATGCGGTATCAGGCGCCGTGGCGATGAGCGGCTTGTGGCATACGGAGAAGCCGTCGAGTTTGCGCCCGGCCCTTACCGCGCCCTTTCGCACCGCCGGAATCATCACTTCTTCGATATATTTGGCCGTGCAGACCGGATGCGGTCTCAGACCGTCGGCGACTTCGCCCGCGACCGAGCACATGTAGGGATTTAAGGCGGCCAGGTGGATCGGGATATCAGGATGGTCGATCGGACCCGGATTGAACAAGGGAACCATCAGACTCAGATTGTAGTGTTGCCCCTCAAATCTGAGCGGGCCGCCCTCTTGCCAGCATTTCCATACGCAACGCACCGCCTGCACGTATTCGCGCATCCAGGGCCCCGCCGCCGACCACTTCAACCCGAAGCGTCGCTCGATGTGCCCTCTCACTTGCGTGCCCAGTCCGAGGATGAAACGTCCCTTGGAGAGTGTTTGCGTGCTCCATGCGCTCATCGCCGTGACCGTCGGACTTCTCGGAAACGCCAGCGCCACACCCGTGGCCAGTTTCAGCCGGCTCGTTGATTGTGCGGCCAGCGCGGCGAGTATGTAGGGATCGTCTTTGGTTTCTTCGACGACCAGCGCGTCATAGCCCAGTTCTTCAACCAGGCGGGCGTCGTTATAAACCGAGGAGATGTCAAATGGCGTAGTGGGTGCGCGCAAACCGGGATCGACTTTGCCGAGCGGCAAGAGCGTTTCAACTTTCATTAGTGGCTATGCTCCTCGTCAAATTCTTCGATACAGCGGTCGGCGGTCAAGCGCTTGGGGCGGACCGCCAGGAAAATCGCGTTTTTGCTTTTGCTTTCATTATCTGAATAACGGACCTCCACAAACAACAAAAATCAGCGCTGTCGGATCAAGCCCCGCACGACACCGCCGGCGCAAACCTCCTTCCGGGATCGCCGAGGACCAGTTATCCTCAGGGGTCCGACGAGATCGCTGACCCGACAACACGGAGCGCGATTGATGAGAAATTCCCGTTCCAAGGCCGCGGGGCTGCTTGCGCTCGCGATGCTCTTCGCGGGCACTATCGCCGGATGCTCAAGCTCGCGGAACATCGTGACTTCCGAAGCGGCGGCGACCGGTTCGGCCGGTTCGATCATTTCCGACGCTCGGGTAAACGCGATCGTGATGAACTCATGCTACGGATGCCATTCCAACGAGGGCAGCCCGCCCTGGTACGCCACTATCGCGCCGTCGTATTGGTCGGATCGCTCGGGTGCGCGCGGCGCGCTCAACTTTTCGGATTGGCAGACTTATGACGCGCAAAGAAGAAGCGCCCAGATTCAAGCTATCGCGGCGGTCGTGAGCACAGGCTCGATGCCTCCCGAAGATTACACGTTCTTCGACAGTTCGGTGCGCCTCACCGACTATCAAAAGCACGTCGTGGCCCAGTGGGCCGCGGAGCAATCGGCGCCGGCCGCACACTAATTCGAATTGAGGCAAAGCCTGCATAAGGCTGCTCGTCGAATTTCACGAACGCGAATATCCCGGTCGCCAGAAAAATCGGACCGAACGCGACGGCGAGCATCCTGCGAAGAAACTGCTTCGACAAGCGCATTCCTTCTTGCCCTCGCCCATTCTTTTATGGGAGAGGGGAAATGCGTAACGGCGCTTGGGTTCTTTTTGCAAGCGTCGTGACGCGAAGGGGAGGGTGCAGGAAACCACTGGCGTACAGGCATTTCAGGCACCCTCACCCGGGCGGCACGCGGGTTGCGGAATCAGGCCGCGATTTTAGTTATGCGAAACTTTCGCAGGTGAACCCATGGATTTCCAATTGACCGAAGCTCAAGGCCAGCTCAAGGAAGCGGCCAAACAAATGGTGGCGCGCGAAATCGAACCGGTCCTGCGCGCGCACGATCCCGATCGGCCGCTGCCCAAGGCGGCGTTGCTAAAAATCTATTCGGTGCTAGCCCTCCAGGGGCTGACCGCGCCGCGACTGCCGGTTTCGGCCGGAGGCTCCGGGATGCGGATGCTCGATTACGGCATGGTCTTCGAGCAACTGCCGCCCGCCATCGCGATTTCGATCATGGCCCACGAATGCACGGTGGCGCGAATCCATTTTCAGAGCGAGCCGGAGCAGCGCGAACGATTCCTGCCGGACCTTCTCGCGGGCCGCAAGATTTGCTGTACCGCGACGACCGAACCCGACGCCGGCTCCGATCCGCGCGCCGTCCGCGCCACGGTGGTCGAAGACGGCGACCATCTGGTGATCAACGGACGCAAGATGTGGATCACCAACGGAACGGTGTGCGACATGATGATCGCCACCTGCTCCGCGGGCAAGGACGCCAACGGCAACAGCATCATGCGCCGGGTGATGGTCGAGCGCGAGGTCTCGCCCTTCGAGGCCCGCGAGATCGACGTGCTCGGGCTGCGCCAGGGCCATCTGTCCGAGATTCTCTTCGATAATTGCCGCGTGCCCGGAAACAACGCTCTCGGAGAGAGCGGCGACGCCGCTCGTATCCTGACGATCACCTGGAACGGCAATCGCCCGCTGGTCGGCCTCGTCGCGGTGCAGCTCGCTCAAAAAGCGCTGGACGCCGCCGTGCAATACGCCGGCGTGCGACGGCAGTTCGGCGGTCCGATCGCGGGCAAGCAGCTCATCCAGGAGCGATTGGCCGACATCGCGACCGCGATCACCGCCAGCCGGCTGATGTGCTACAACGCGCTCTCCGTGATGGACGCGGGCGGGCGCGCCAACGGCCCCTCGGCGATGGCCAAGCGCTTCGCCACGACCGCCTGCGAACAGGCGGTATCGCTGGCGATGCACGTCCACGGTGCGATGGGGCTGGGGCGCGAGACCGGGCTCGAGCGATTGTATCGCGACGTGAGGATGCTGCCGGTTCCGGACGCGACCAACGAGATCCTGACGCTGATTATCGGCCGCGAATTGACCGGCCTGGAAGCGTTTCGATGATGCTGAACTTGATGGTTCGCTGCCGGTACCGCGCCCTGCGGTCACCGCTCGACGCGGGTGAGTGTCACTTTTTCAGGCCAAGGAGATTCCGCGCGACCACCCAACGATGAATCTCCGACGGACCCTCGTAGATACGCATGAGGCGAACCTGAGAGGCCATCAGTTGCAAAGGCAGCTCCTTGGTCAAGCCCATGGCGCCCAAAGTCTGCATCGCCCGGTCGATGATATCCCACGCCATTTCGGTCCCAAAAACCTTGATCATCGACGCCTCGCTTCGTACCTCGCGTCCCCGATCGATCTTCCACGCCGCGTCGTAGGTCATAAGCCGGCAAGCGTGGATCCTCGTCGCCGCGTCAGCCACCCACCACTGTATCGCTTGACGTTCGGCAAGCGGCACGCCAAACGTTTTGCGCTGCGACGCATAGTCGCACATCATGTCGAGCGCGCGCTGTGAGAGACCGATGCACCACGACGCTATCTGAATGCGCCGGGTCGAAAGCCTGAGTTGCATCGGCGCGAAGCCTCGTCCCTCCTTGCCCAGCAGCCTGGAAGCCGGCAGGCGCAGATCCTCGAGCTCTATCTCGTAGGTAAAGTGACCTCCGATCATCGGAATCTTGCGAACGACGTTAAACCCCGGCGTTCCACGATCAACAATGAACGCCGAAATGCCTCCGCGTGTGCCGGCGGCCCTGTCGGTGACCGCCATCAGGATCGTGAAGTCCGCATCCGCCGCGCGACTTATCCATATCTTGCGGCCGTTGATTACCCATTGGTCACCGTCCCTGACGGCGTGGGTTGCCATCGCGGCCGGATCCGCACCCGCGCCCGGCTCGGAAATCCCGATCGCCGAGGTAACTTCGCCGCGCACGTAGGGCTCGAGATACCGCGCCCGCTGCTCCTCGTTCGCGGTCGCCATCAGCATCCGGAGATTCGGCGAATCCGGCGGCAGCGTATAAGGCGTGACCGTCTTCCCGATCTCCTCGTTGACCCCGATCATCGCCTCTGTCGGCAAATCCGAACCGCCGATATCCGCGGGCGCGTCGAGACCCCATAATCCGAGTTCGCGTGACTTCTTGTCGATCGCGGCGCTTTCGTCCGCCGTTAATGTGGCGCCCTGACCGGATGCTTCGCGCTCAAGCACGGCCCGCTCAAACGGCATCAGTTCTTCCTGCACGAAACGTCGCACCAGATCCTTCAGCATCTGGTGCTCTTCACTCAGCGCAAACTCCATAACTTTCTTCTTCCAATATCGGCTGCGAACATTACCGAGGCTATCCGAATTTGGTAGCCAAATATCACCGGTGTTTGCAACGCTCCAAAAGCGTATCCCGGCGAAGCTACGACGGCGTCGCGACGTGAGAATGCCGCCGGTTCCGGACGCGACCAACGAGATCCTGACGCTGATTATAGGCCGCGAATCGACCGGCCTGGAGGCGTTCCGAAGTTAGCCGAACGCGAAGGCGGGCAGGCTATGAACCGCCTGCCCGCCTTTTCATTGCAAGGCCTGGAACTTTGCGCGGCCTTATTCTCTTGAAAGATTAGTCGCGAGCCACCCGCGCCGCGATCGCTAGATTGCCGGCAATATCTTCTCTCCGAAAATACGAATGGCTTCGAGCGCCTTGCTGTGGGCGGGGCCGCCGGGATGCCGCATCCGGAGCACCAGATACTCGGGGCGAACCTCTTCCTGCCACATCTGTAGCTGCTCGCGGCAATCCTGCGGCGAGCCGACGATGATGCGATTTTTGGCGGCGCGATCGAAGGTCCATTCCTCTTCGGAGCGGACTCCTTTGAGCACCTCATCCTCGACGTAGCCCTTGTTACGAAAATAGAAGCGATGGGTGTACATCAGCGGGTCGCTGGAGCGGCGCGCCTCCTCCATCGAATCGGCCACCCAGACATCGCGCATCAAAACGACATAGGGAGTCTTGCCGCATTTTTTCGCTTCGTCGCGATACATTTGCGCGAAACTCTTGATAACGGCGACACCCTGCATCAGATCGGCCACCCAGCCATCGGCCAGGCGCGCCGCGCGTTTGATTCCGACGAGCGTCCCCGCGCCCAACCAAATCGGAGGATGCGGTTTCTGCCGCGGCTTGGGGGTGATCGACGCCTGGTTCAGACGATAGTGCTTGCCTTCGTACGAAAACGCGCCTTCGCTCCAGGATTTCCGGATTATCTCGATGCCCTCGACGGTGCGCCCCCCGCGCTCGTTGACGGGAATCCCGAACGCGCCGAAATCGGCCTCCGAATAGCCGACGCCGAGGCCGAGAATGAGACGGCCACCGGTCATTTGATCGATGATCGCCGAGTCCTCGGCCACGTGGACGGGATGCTGGAGCGGCAGCAGCAGCACACACGTTCCGACCTTGATCGTTTTGGTCTTCTGTCCCGCGGCCAGCGCGAGCATCAGAGGATTCGGGATGTAGTAGTCCGCCTGCTGATGATGCTCGGTGAAGAAGCAGCTATCGAAGCCGCATTTCTCGGCGAGCTGCGCCTCCGCCATCGCCTCTTCCAAAACCTGGCCGATTCTCGCTCCATGTGAGGTGTCCTGAGTGCACGGTGTGTAGCCAACTTTCAGCATGGTTCTCCACTCCCCCGGTGATGATATCCCGCGGTCAAACCACGAGGTTTTGGCCGGCGTACAATTTCACGCCGGGCTTTCTTCAAGCGCGCGTGGTCCGTCAATCGCGGCCCTCCTACAAGTGCGGCAGCACCTTGTCGCCGAACATCCGAATCGCCTCGAGCACGCGCTTATGGTCCGGGCCGTCGGCCAGACGCATCCGCGCGATCAGGCAGTCCGGACCGATCTCCTTCTGCCACATCCGCAACTGCTCCCGGCAATGCTCCGCCGAGCCGATGATGAGTCGATCTTTCTCTGCGCGCTCGAACGTCCACTGTTCAGGGGACGTTATCCCCTTGAGGTGCTCATCCTCGATGTAGACCTTGTTGGCGAAATAGAAGCGATGGTTGTTCATCAGCGGCCCGCTCTCTCGTCTGGCCTTTTCTATCGAATCCGCAACCCACACGTCGCGCATCAGGGCGACGTATGGCTTTACCCCGAGCTTTTGGCATTCCGCGCGATAGAGATCGGCGAATCGCTTGATCACGCCCAGGCTCTGAAGCGGATCGGTCAACCATCCGTCGGTCATGCGCGCGGTGCGTTTGATGCCGATATCGGTCCAGGAGCCCATCCAGATCGGCGGGCGCGGCTTCTGAACCGGCTTGGGAGTGATCGAAACGTCCTGGAGCTGAAAGTGCTTGCCCTGGAACGAAAAGCGTTCCTCGGTCCATGCTTTCTTGATGATCTCGATGCCTTCCTCGGTGCGCTTGACCCGCTGTTCGGCCGCGGCGCCGAAGGCGTCGTAATCCGACTTCTGATAGCCGACGCCGACGCTCAGAATCATCCGCCCGTCGGTCGCCTGATCGATTATCGCGCAGTCTTCGGCGACATGGACCGGATGCTGCAGCGGGAGCAGGGTGACGCAGGTGCCGACCTTGATCTTTTCGGTCTTCATCCCGATCATCCCGGCCAACAGCGTCGCGTTCGGAATGTAGCCGTCGGGGCGCTGATGGTGCTCGCTGAACAGACACGAGTCGAAGCCGCTTTGCTCCGCGACCTGAACTTCGGCAACGGTCTCGTGGATTAGCCGCCCGATGTTCTGACCGTATGGAGGATCCTGCGTGCAGGCGAAATAGGAAACCTTCAACATTGCCGATTCTCTCCGGATCGCCGTCGACAGAAGAACTATTCGCCGATTGGATCGCCAGGCTTGCCTGGAACCCACCCTTCAGCCCTTAAAGGCCCAATCGGCGGCGCGAGCATCGCGGTCTATCGCATGCGCTTCTATGCGACTTTGTCCAACACCGTGCCGCCGACCGTAACCATGCTTTCGGCCGGCGCCTCCAGGTTGGGCAATACCTTGGTCATGAAGGTTTCCAGTTCGTAGAGCACGTCTTCCTTGGGGTTCTGCGCGTAGTGCCAGATAAGCGTGATGTACTCGGACGGCATCTGGGAATAGATGTTCGCCCACTCGCGTTTGACCTGGTCGAGGGTCCCGCCGACGTAAAGCCCGCTCTCCTTGATGTTCTGCAGCCAATCGACATTTTTCGGATCGCTCATTTGCGGAAAGAATGGCGCGTAAAAGTTTTTGTAAATGTCTACGTCGTAGCGGACGAGCTTCTGGTTGTATTCTTCCTCGTTCGCGGCGAAGTGAATCCAACGGACCAGATTCTGCCGCTCGCCATACCGGAAATTGAGGCCCGCCTTCGCGGCCTCCTTCTGATACAAAGTCGCGAACTCGACGCCCTTCTTGAGATTGGTGAAGCAGGTCGGCCGAAAGCCGTTGCGGGCGCAAAAACCAATCGAGTCCGCGCTGCCGCTGACGGCGACGAAGACCGGCGGATGCGGTTGCTGAAACGGCGCCGGCACCACGCTGACTCTGCGCACGTTGCCCTCGCCATCGATCTCGCCCGGCGCCCCGGCGCCCCGTGCGCATTCCCGCGCCGGATAGCCCCTCACCCCGGTCTCATAAGGATAGGGGATCTGGTAGTAGTTCCCCTTCATCTCCACCGATTCCTTGGTCCAGCACTCGATCAGCATCCGGGTGCGCTCTTCGAAGATCTCGCGATTCTTCACGTCCTCGGCGCTGCCGTCGGAGACCGTGGCGATCGAGTTCGTGAACTGGCCCAGGATGTTGGCCCATCGCGACTGATAGCCGCGCGCCAGGCCGACGAAGAATTTCCCATTGGTGATGTGATCGAGAATCGCGGTCTCTTCGGCCACGCGAATCGGATCCTGCGTCGCCATCACGTAGCCCAGCGCCCCGACCCGGGCGCGCTTGACGTTGCTCGCCCACCAGGCGTTGAGGATCCCGGGATTCGGCCCGACCTCGTAGCCTTCGGAGTGCAGATGGTGCTCGATGGTGCTGATTCCCCACACGCCCATTTCGTCCGCGGCCTTGACGATTTCCATCCACTCGTGAACGACGTGGTGGTAGAGCTCCCGGTTGCGTCCGAGCGGGCGCTTGCGCTCCCGATCCTCGCGGTCCTCGGCCGGCAGCATCGGATACAGTTGCAAAATGACTTTGGGTCTGGGCATTCGAATTCCTTGATCCTTTTGGTTGGTTGTAAACGTACGGCGGATGCGGTCGGCAGGTTGCCGACCGCATCCGACGGAATCGGCACGGCTCTTCTTCAGCGGTCTCGCTTACCTGTGTATCTCTTCCAGTTTGCTGGCGCTGAGGAAGGCCGGGAGAACTTTCAGGTCAGGAGCCGGATAGCCGCAGTAACACGGCCATATGGTAGCGTGATTGTTCTGAACGTCCTCAACCTGCACGCCCTGGAAGTTCGTGAGTTGAGTGCCATGGTTGATTTGCGCGTAGTAGGGATGCTGGAAGTCTTCGCTCCATCGCTTCGGGTAGAACCATAGCTTCCAAAGCCTGCCGTGCCGGTCGAAAGCGACCTCATAGAACGAATCCCAGTTTTCGGCGTCCCAGAGATTAATTACCGAGCCGTAGGTGTGGCGAGGATCTTTGGGGATTCGCTGAACCACGGCAAAGCGGCGCAATTGCCACTGGTCATTGGGCACGATGCCTTTGGGGCCGTAAGTACGCTGGAAATCATACTTGGAGTCCATCACGGTCAGAACATCCTTCCAGCCCAGGAAGCGCCAGTCCCACTCCAGCGGCCGCCCGGCAAAGCCGTAAAAATCCTCGAGGGTGTGATCGGTCCCCAGCAATGAATCCGATTTAACCTCGACCGAGATACGCCGTACGCGCCGAAGGGTCGGAAGATAGGCCCACGCGTCATCGGCGCGGCCGGCGTCCGCGTATCTGTAAGTCACGAAAGCGGTGCCGCGGATATCGAACGGCGAGAAGAAACCGTCGAATTCCTTATACTCGAAATTCGGCGCCTCCTCGATCGGCAAAACCCCGCCCTTGTCGCTCAAAGCAGCCAGGTGGGTGTAATACAGCCTGCTGTAAAAGAGCTGCAGGGTTCGTTCGAGCGAACCTCCGCCTCCGTAAATGCTCGCCATTTCGTCCATACCGGGGTGTTCGAAGGTCCAGCCACCCACTCCCGCTACCCAGTCCTGGGGAGGATTCTCGTAATTCGGGGCGTATCCGGCGTGCGTTCCCGGAAAACGCGCCCAGGTGATCACCGGCGCGCATTTGGTGATGCCATAGTGTTGCCAGCGGAAGTTAAAATTCCAGGCCGCTTTGAGGCCCGAGGTCGGGTCTGACGTATTTATGTCGCTATCGGCGATTGGCTGCCCGCAGACGTAGTTGGCCAAAGCGCCGTTGGGCAGGAGCTTGACCTGGCTTTGATATTTTTCCGTGCAGTTGACGTAATCCTGGCGCGGCCTGTTGCTGCGTGCCGCGATGATCGGCGCCTGAAATTCCGGAAAATCCAAATCCTCGATAAATCCCGGAGGCATAAACGGACGCATCCGCTCGAGGTCGCGGGAGGTAAGTACGTCACCAGGCTTAAAGTCAGGTTTGGCGTTTTGATACTTCTGCAGCCAGTTCACGTAGGTGTCGAAGGTGTAGCTTCGAACGTCGCCGGCCCGGCCCGTATTTGGCGCAAGTAAAACGGCGCTAACAGCCAACCCCGCGAGCAAGCGTGACAGCCCCCGGAAGAACAGCAGACGTTGACGGGGATTCTCGCGCATTTCGCGGTCGCGCGGCAGTGATGCGGTCATCGATGCATCCTCCTTCTCCTGACCTCTTTGATATTTAAAACCCACCATTTTAATACCCATTAAGGGCTATCCCGTAACCCAGGGTTTCTTTAACCTCTGGCCGAGCCCTATTTTCCCGGCGCAGCGGATCGCTCTTCGCTTGGCGCCGGGCCTCCGCTCACCAGCCCTGGCGACCCGCCTCGATGAAACCCGCTAGCCGAAAAAGCAGCCTACACGAAAAAAACACAAGCCCCTATTGAGCATAAGCTAAATTGCTATAAGCAAACCCGAGGTTTTTGTCAAGGCCGGCTCATTGTGGCAGGCGTATCCCCGCGTTACAGATGCCGCCCAAGCCGGGCTGGCGGCCGACGATTCCGCTCGCGGTCCATTGGCGCCCGCGGCTGCGGAGAGATTTACGGGCGCAACTGGTCGGCGTGCTGGATGGAGCGTTCGGCAGCGGCTCGAAACTCTCCGAGGAAGGAATCCACCAGCACCTCGATCAGCGCGTCGACATCCTTGGGGGTTTCCAGACCGTAGACCCACTTGCGGATGCTGATGTAGAAAATACCGGCGTGTAAGGCCCAGACCAGTTCGATTTCAATCTCACTTATCGGCAGCTCGCCCGGATCGGGCAGTCCGAAATGGACTCGCGATTCGGTGCAGACGCGCTTGAAAATCCGTTCGCGGACCAGCGCCATATAGCGCTGCACGATGTCAAAGTGCCTGAGCGCCGAGAAAAGGAAGATCCGGACCCACTCCGGGTTGTCGATCACACGCAGGTAATCCTTGTAGAAAGCGATCAATCGGTTCCTCAGGGGAATCGATCTGTTTTTGAGCAACGCTTCCCAGTCAGGCCCCCAATGACTCATGTAAACTTCCTGATAAACCCGGTCGATCAGCGCTTCCTTGGTTGGAAAATAGTGGAACAGAAGTGGCTGTGTTACGCCGAGTCTTTTCGCAAGCTCACGGGTCTGTCCCTCGAAACCGGTCTCGGCGAAGAACTTGATGGCTTCCCGCACGATCATTTCCTCGCGCTCGGCGGGGCCCAGTCGCCTGGCGAAGCGCGACCGGCTTTTTATCGCGACCGCTTTCCCGGAACGTCCGTCGTGAAGGGATTTCCTCACAATCCCCGATGCTTTACCGCGTTTTTCCGTCTTCCTCACTTGTCACCCATGACCAGCCGACTGGATTTTCAGGCTCGGAATTTGGGCCGCGTGTTCTCGCCGGAAGCCGCTAAGTAGCAAAGGTGTCGGGAGCGCCCGGCGGTTAGTTCCGAGTGGCCCGGTCGTATCATCCCAATGTTTCAGAAGAAAAACCGCCGGAAAGCAGGAGCTTCGACCTCTTCGCGGGACCGACCCCGCAGCGTCGCGCGTCCCGTATTGTTTATTATTTTGCCACTGAGCGACGCAATCCTTTAGTGGGTGCGGGAATCCGGCCGCTTCCGGACAAAACCAACGAGATCCTGACGCTGATTCCCGGCCGTAAGCTGATCGGCTTGGGCGTTCCGAGGTTAGCTGAAGGCGAAAGCCGGGTGGCTATAAACCCGGTTTTTCTCATTTGACTCCGGGCGGCCCCTTTAGTTACAGATGCTTCCAATGGAGGCAGTCTAATGCGTCGCGTTAGAAAAGCTGACCATTACGCGATGTTTCCTATCTCTGGTACGACCCTTGGCAATCGGTCTATCGAGGCAAAGATTTCGGCTTGCGCTCCGCCTGGGAGCGACGTATTCCTTGAGGCCAAATGCCGCTCAAGCCGCATAGCATAGTTCTTGCTGACCAAAGCTGGTCTGACGTTCGGATGCTTGCAATGACCGCGATAAAGCCGGCGCGACGCTAACGCACAGGGAGGGCGAAATTCGATGGCAAGAGGAAAGACAAGATCAACTGGAAGTATATCGAAGAGTGGAAGAAGAAGGAGGAGTTCAAGACCATCTGGCACGCCTATGGGCTGCCGGAAATCGTCGATCCGCTGACCTCCCGCTACGCGGATATCGAAGTCCAGCCCAAGTGGAAAATCCCCGACAAGGTGGTCATCTCGCAGACCATCAACGGCGCCTTCTGGAGCAAGCGCGGCAATCCCAATATCCCGATCACGCCCGAAGAGATCTACGCCTCGGCGCGCGAGTGCGCGGCGGCCGGCGCCAGCACGGTCCACGTCCACGTACGCAATAAAGAAGGATACAACGTCCTCGACCCCGAGCTGTTTCATCGGGTAATCGATCCTTTGCGCAAGGAAATGCCGATGCCGGTGTACGACGGCTGCATGGTGCCGTTCTTCGAGGGCGAATGGGACAACATGGTCTCGGTGTTGAGCGACCGGCTGCTCGAAGTCACGCCGATCAACACTACCGCGGTCTACTGCGGCGACACGCTGTTTGCCAAGCCGCCGCACGTGATTATTGAGAAGACGCGGCTTTGCCAGGAGCTCGGGGTGAAGCCGCAGATCGCGGTGTACGACGACGGCGACGTCGATAACGCGGACCGCTATCTGATCAAGACCGGCCTTCTGCGAGAAACCATATTACTGGATCATCCTGCCGACGCTTCCCGGCGGAAGCCCCATGCAGAATCCGCGGCAGATGATCAACGGGATGATGCGGCTGACCGAGCTGATCTACGACATCGATCGCGAATCGCTGATCATCGTTTGCGCCGCCGGCCGCGCCTCCAGCTATCTGGCGATCTTCGCGATGCTGATGGGGCTGCATGTCCGCGTCGGGATGGAAGACACGGTCTGGCGCTATCCGCACAAGAACGAACTCATCCGCTCCAACGTGGAACACTTCCGCATGTTCAAGATGATCGCCGAGCTGATGGGCCGCGAAGTGGCCACCGGCGACGAGTATCGCGACATGATCGGTTTGCCGCGTCGCGGCGGCAGCGCTCCGGCCAACGCCTGAGAAAAGGGATCGCGCGGGAGTTACAAAGGCATACCGTAGATTTGGCGCCGCAAGAAATATATTCCCGGGTCGTCGGCAATTTCGTGGGCCGGCGCGATGAGGCCCGGATGCTGCTGGCGGCGCTGCTGAGCGGACGGCACGTGATGCTCGAGGGCCCTCCGGGGACGTCGAAATCGACGATCCTCAAAAGCATCGTGCGCGAAATGGGCGTGCCGTTTATCCAGGTCACCGGCAACAGCGATCTGACGGCCGGCAAACTCATCGGGTACTTCGATCCGGCCCAGGCTTTGGTAAAGGGCTACAGTCCGGAGCACTTCCAGTACGGACCGCTCACTCAGGCAATGCGCGAAGGCGCCATCCTCTATGTCGAGGAATTCAACCGCCTGCCCGACGACACCACCAACGTCTTTATCACCGCCATCTCGGAGCGCGAACTGACGGTTCCGCGGCTCGGCGCCGTTGTGGCGAAGCCGGGGTTCCGCCTCGTAGCCGCGCTCAATCCTCACGACGATATCGGCACCACGCGGGTGAGTCGGGCGCTTCGCGATCGCGTCTGCTCGATGCGGATGGACTATCAGAGCCGCGAAGAGGAAATCGAGATCGTCAAACGGCACACCGGCGACGCCGCCGCGAGCCTGGTGACGGCGGCGGTCGAGATGGTGCGGCGCACGCGCTCCCATAAGGACGTGAGGCTGGGGGCTTCGGTTCGCGGCGCGATCGATATGGTGCTGATCGCGCGACAATTGCTCGAATTCGGCAACGGAGCGGCGGGCGCGCGCCCGGCGTTCGCTTCGGCCGTGATGGCGCTGCGGGACAAGATCTGGCTCAACGAGACCACGAGCCGAAGTCCGGAGGACGTCCTTCAGGAAATCTGGCATAGCGTCGCCGACGAGTTGAAGGCATCGGACGACGACCTCCCGGATCTCGGCGGGGCCGAGGTAAAAAAAAAGCCCTGAGGCCGGGAGATCTCCTGGCTCCCGACCTGCCGCATCTCGACCATGAGGGCGAAGAGGGGATGACCCAGCGATCGACTCCCCGCCGCATCCTGAGCGAGAGCGAGCATCGCCTGCTCGCCCATCACGCGGGTCCGCCCGAACAGCACCATCACTATCTCGATGCTCCGCTCGATCGCGAAGCGAAAGAGCTGCTCAGTAAAGGGGCGCTCGACGACGTCGTCTCGCTGGCCGAGATCGCTCCCTCGCGCGTGGCGGAAGCGATGGGCCGCCATCGTCTGGTGCTCAGCCGCAACGCGAATCACGTTTCTCACGAGAAGCTGCTCACGCTCACCTGGGACAGCCTCGATCCCGAGACCCGGCGGCAGTATGTCGATCGCATGCTCAGGCTCGTACTGAGGATGGCGCGAGCGGGCGTGCCCGATCGGGAGCGGCGCGACGGCCCGATGGTTTCGGTCCCTTACCGCTTTCAATCCGACGACATCGATCTCGACGCCACCGTCGAGAAGCGGCTCTTTTCTTCACCGGCCGCGCCGCTTTCGGCCGCGATCGCGGATTACGCCGATCTGATGGTGATGGAGCGCTCGCCGCGACGCCGGGCTTACATGGTGATGATCGATCAGAGCCGCTCGATGCGCGGCTCGAAGTCGGTATCGGCGGCGCTGGTCGCGGCCACGCTGCTCCTGAATCTCCGGCCCGAGGACGAATGGGGAGCGATCACGTTTGCGGAAAAAGCGCACGTGATGCGGACGGTCGGCAAGCGAAGACTTCACGACGACATCACCCGTGAATTTCTGGAGATGCGCTCCGAGGGATGCACTGATATCGCGGCGGGACTCGAGGCCGGATTCGGCGAGCTCGCCAGAACGCATACCGTCGATCGGATCGGGATTCTGGTCACCGACGGATGGCTGAACACCGGACCGCCGCCGTTCTCGCTGGTCCGACAGTTCACGCGTCTGCACGTAATCGAGCTTCCCGGCGGCGACCCCGCGCTTTGCGCCCGGATGGCGCGGGCGGGAAGAGGAACGGCTTCGCGAGTGCGCTCGCTGGATGAAATTCCACGCGCCGTGCGGCGATGCCTGTCGATGTAATGAGGCCCCATGGAGTAATCGCGGCCGAAAGGCCGCGTGACAATAGAGGCGATACAAAATCAAGCTCTATCGGGAGGGCATCAGATGCGTAAGTTTTTGGAGAGACCGCCGCTAAAGGAAAAGAGCAAGGTCTCCATCGTCCGGGCGGAGGATTACACCCAGGCGGAAAAGGCGGTGCGGCAGGCGGTGGATCTGCTCGGCGGTATCGGGAAGATCTGCAAGCGCGGCGACAAGGTCATGATCAAGCCGAACATGATCTACGCCACCAAGCCCGAGGAAGCCGAGACCACGCATCCGGCGATCGTGACGGCGATGGTGAAGTTGTGCAAGGAGGCCGGGAGCGTCGGTCAAGCTCGGCGAGCAGACCGGATGGCACTGCGACCCGGAATTGTCGTTCATCGTCACCGGAATCAAGGACGCCGCGATGGCGGCGGGCGCGGAAGAGGTCGTCAATTGGGACACCGACGAGTACGTAACCGTTAATGTTCCCAATCCCAGGTCATACGCGCGGGTGATGCTGCCGAAGTCGCTGATGGACGCCGACGTCATCATCCACATCCCGAAGATGAAGACCAACGCGGTGCAGGTGGCGACGCTGGGAATCAAGGGCTGGATCGGCGCGCTGCACAACAGCATGCGCACCTTCATCCATAAGAACGCCTTGGATAACGGCTTCTCGACCACCGACGTCGTCAAGGCGCTGGGAAGCAAGCTCAAGCTGACGCTGATCGACGGAATCGAGGGCATGGAAGGATCGGGGCCTCACGCCGGCCTGGTATGCCATCCCAAGGTAATCGTCGCCTCGCAGGACGTGGTGGCATTCAACGCCGTGACCTGCGCGGTGATGGGTTTCCATCCGTTGGAAATTCCCGCGACCCAGGTGGCGGCGAAAGACGGGCTGGGAACAGCCGATATGGACGAGATCGAGGTGCTGGGCGAGCGGATCGAAGACGTCGTCTACCCGTTCAAGCGCGCCGTCAATCAGTACGTCAACCACTATCAGAACGTGAAAGAGTTTGTCGGCGGCGCCTGCCAGGGATGTTACTGGATGCTTCCCGAACCTTCCCGCCCATGTCGATCCGAACAAGAAGTACGGGCTGGTCGCGGGCGCGCGCGCGTTGATCGGCGACGATCTCAGCAACTACGACGAGGTGCACCTGATCGGGATCTGCGCCTCCGCCCCGAGCCATCAACTGCCGGGATTCAAGGAGCGTGTGGCGAGGGCCAAAAAGATCGTTACCCATCCTTTCTGTCCGGGCTACAACACCGCCGTGCACCATCATGAGAAGGCCGAGGCCAAGGGCGACGTTTTCGAGACGCCCGACCTGCTGCTGGGCGACATGTGCGCGCTGTGGGCGGTTCCGGATGTCACCAATCCGGACAAGGTGGAGGCGGCGCTGTTGCGAAAGGAGAATCGGCAGACTCCGGCCGAATTCCATCGCGCAATCGAGCAGTACTACGGCTCCGAGCTGCTCGAAGCACTCGCAGCCAGCGCTGTGGCCGATGACGCCGCTTAAGGAGACGGCCAAGTGGCAGGATCCGGTAGACCGCGAGCTTTCGCCAACCCCGATCAGGTTTCTGCAGGGCGACGGCCCCGGACGAGTTACGGAAGTGCGCCCCCCGGACGGCGGCTCGGAAGAAGCGGCGAAGTAAGGGATTCAAAGTAGCTTCAGCGCCTGCCAAGCAGCGGCGCTGAAGCTACTTCTCTCTTTAATATCGGAAACCCCGGGCCTGTCATCAGGCCCGGCGTTTCCATTAAGAGATTTGGCGCGACAGGCCGGGGCGCTAAATTAGTCTTCGTGGAGTGTCTATCCTGAGATGATCCGGGTTCCCACGTCCCGCCCGTAACTCAAATGGACAGAGCATCACGCCGCGAATCTCATAAGGGTGATATCTCGCTTGGCGGAAGTTGCGGTATGCTTTTGTATACAGAAAAGTACGACAACCTCAGAGATGATGACAATCAAGGTTGACCGCAAAACCAAAACCCGCCTCGAAAAACTTGCCAAGGCGATGAAACGCACCAAGTCATACGTCGCGGCCGAGGCAATCCGCTCTTACATAGACCTTAACGAATGGCCGATCGCGGAAATCAAGGCCGCGCTCAAGGAAGCCGACGCCGGCGACTTCGCAACCGAAGACGAGGTCGAAGCGGTAGCAAGGAAATGGAGGCGCGGTGCGCGATTCGTATGAGCGCGCCCGATCCGCGCCCGCATCTCAGCGCGGGGCGAAGGCCTCGATCGCGCGCTCGTCGGGCTGAGTTCCGTTCGGCTTGACCGGCATCAGGCAAATCTGGCCCGCGCCGCCTACAAGTCTTCGGGTGTAAGTCCGGTATGCCTGGCGACCCTCGCCAACGCCTTGGGACCGAGTTCTTCGCCATCGTGAAAGGCGAAGACGTAATCCGGCGAACCGGGGCGAGAAAGAGTGCGATGGGAACCGGAAGTGCGCTTTATCGTCCAGCTCATGCGCAAAAGAGCCCGGAGCAGGCGTTCGGCCTTGAGGGCCGGCCATCTGCTCATGCCGCGCTGCGGGTTGAAAACAGCGGTTCGATCTCGACGGGAAGCGGCTCGCCGTGCTCGATACGCTCGGCGAGAACGCGAAGGCTGAGCGCCTTGACCTTGGCCGCCGCATCAGCCGCCGAATCGCCATAAGCCATGACGCCCGGCAGGGCTGGAACTTCAGCCAGAAAGCGACCGTCCTCTTCGTGTTCGATTTCGATTGCAAGCCGCATCAGCTGGTTCCGTTGTCAAAGCGTAGCACGGGCGTCCGTCGTGTTGCGAGTGTCAGGCCGTTACCGGCGGCCCGGTATCGCGTATCCTGTCGGCTACGCCGCACGCGGCATCGCGCTATTCGACCTCCTGTGGCCCGCACCATCAGTGGTCGCTCGGTCGCCTATGCTCGAGGAGTGACGACGCCGGCGATTCCCATTCGCGCCCGCATCTCAGTGCGGGGCGAAGGCTTCGATCGCGCGCTCGTCGGGCTGGGTTCCGTCGGGCTTGACCGGCATCAGGCAAATCTGGCTCGCGCCGGCGGCCATGTGCGCATCGAAAAACTTGCGGATGCGCGTCTCGTCGCCCCACGCGATCAGCGAATCGATCAGCTTGTCGCCCACCGTCGAGATGTCTTCGTCCGAGAATCCTTGCGCGTGAAAACTCCTGATGTAATTGGCCTGGGTAGCGTAGAATTCGAGATGTTTTCGCGCCGCGGCTCGCGCGATTTTCGGATCGCGCTCGAGAATCGTGGTCACGCCCACACACACCCATCCATCTTTGCCCATCACCTCACGCGCTCGCTTCGTATGCTCGGGCGTGACCAGGTAGGTCTGGGTTCCGCGCGTCTCCCGCGCCGCGAGCTGCAGCATCTTCGGATGATTCGCAGCGATCACCAGGGGCGGCTCGCTCTTCGGCGGCACCGCGCGATACAGCGACGCTTTCATCTTCGCGATGTACTCGCGCATGTAGCTCAGGGGCTTGCTGTAATCGAGGCCGCGCACATCGTTGACCAGCGATTTATGGCTGACTCCGATTCCAAGCACGAAGCGCTCTTCGCCCATCTCCGCCACGGTCTTGCGCCCCCGCCACCATCGTCATCGGATCGCGCACCCAGATATTGGCGATACCGGTCGCGAGGATCAGCGAATCGGTTTTGGCCATCAGATAGCCGGCGTGCGCGAACGGCTCGCGGCCCCACGCCTCCGGATACCAGAACATCCGATATCCCAGCCGCTCGACTTTGCGGGCAGAAGGCGGCGCTCTCGGGCGCGCTCATCCCGTCCATGAAGGTGAATAAGCTGATTTTTCCTATGTCCATGATGCCCTTTACTACCGGTGCCGTTCCAACTTGTTAGCCGGAAAGCCGCCGCCGTCCGCGCTACCGCAACGGCCGGTCCCACGACTCGAGAAAAGCCATCTCCTCCAACGGGCGGCGCGAGATCGGCCCATGGCCGCGCCCGACCGGATAGCCGATCGGAATGGCCGCCGCCGTAGCCCAGGGCTGCGGAATCGAAAGCATCTCCCTGACTTCGGGCTCGGATTCGCAGAGCAGTGTGGTCAGCACGCATCCGAGTCCTTCCGCCCGGCACGCCAGCAGCAGGTTCTCAACTGCGGGGTAAATCGAGCCCCCGCCGACGACCGAGACCCGGTCGAGCTTCTTGTCGGTAACCGCGAGCAGCCTTGGGTCGAAGCAGAAGATGGCGATTACCGGAATTTCGTGGAAGTGCGCGGTCAGGTAGTTGCCCGAGCGAACCAGCCGCTCGGTTCTCTCGCGAACTTCGGGCGGAGTGTCGGGCGAGGGCGTCCGGTAGTGCTTGAGGTAGGCCTCCCAGCTTTGCCCGTAGAGTTCGCCGAGCCGTTTCTTGTGCGCGGGATCCTTCACCACGATGATCCGCCAGGGCTGTCGATTCCCGCCGGTCGGCGCCCATGTGGCGGCCTCCAGAACGCGGCGCAGGATATCATCGGGAATCGGATCGGGCTTAAGGCGCCGCACGGCGCGCAGCGTCCGCATCGCTTCGTATAGTCCCACTTCCGCCATCACCGGTTCTCCTTCCAGGTCAAGCTTGCTACCAGCCTCAAACGCCTATAGCCCAAAGCCCGGCGAACGGGAAACGGTCGCACGCGCGCGGGCAGCCGAACTTCGCTCTGCCGGTGAGTATCCATCACTTGCCGATACTCGCCGCGACATTCCCCATCCGGCTGAAGCCCGAGCCGGGGTAATCGACGCCCATGCCGCCGGCTTTCCCGATGAGTCCGTACTCCTTGAGAATCTGCTGACTGTAGCAGACCCGTCCGGTCACCTTGTCGAGTGGCTCCGTCGCCAGGATCACCACCGCCCGCGCCATGTAATCCTCCGGCTCTTCTTCAGGCTCGTTTGCGCTATCGACCAGACGAAGAAGAACCACGCCGGGGGTGACTACGACCTCGGACGGGGAGATACAGGTCACGGAGATTCCGTCGGAATATACTTCCTCGGCGAGTCCCTGGGTAAATCTTTCGAGCGCGGCCTTTGCCGCTCCGTAACAGCTCCATCCGAGACCATAGGGACTGATCTTTCCGTACGGGCCGGGACCGGGACCGACCGCTGCGCCCGAGGTGATATTGACGATCGCGCCCGAGCGGCGCGGCACCATATCATCGAGAACCAGCCGGATGAGCATGAAGGGGCCGTGGACGTTCACCGCGAACGAGCGCGTCCACTGCTTCACCGATAACTTCCTCACCGTGATTGGGTAGGAGAGAACCGCGTTGTTTACCAGCACGTCGCAGGGGCCGTAGCGCTCGCGCGCCTCTTTGACCAGCCGCTCGCAGTCCTGCTCGGAGGAAACGTCGCAGGCGACCGCCATCGCTTCTCCGCCGGCGGTTCTGATTTCCGCGACCGTGGTTTCGAGCGAGCCTTCGAGCGGATGATTCCCCTCGCGCATCGTGCGCGCGCTGCAGACGGTCATGGCGCCCTCGATCGCGAACAGTTTCGCGATCGCCTTGCCGATACCGCGGCTGGCGCCGGTGACAATCGCTACCTTGCCGTCAAGCTTGCCCATCCTGAACGCTCCTGTGGCGGGAATTTGTCCGCATCGGGCCGGAGTATGCCGAAACAGGGCCGCGATGGCCAACGCATCTTGGCATCGGGGGTTATTGACGGCGGAGGGGGGAAGGAGTCGAACCTTCCGGCAAGCGTATTGCCCGCCAAGCCGGTTTTGCAGGGCGGTTTACCCGTATAGTTCTGTTCAAACGGGTATATAATTGTATTGTGTAGTAAGCGCTTTAATCCCTGTGGCTACCGGCCTGTACCGGCCCGTATCGGGGCAGATAGCGGGGTAGTATTAACAAAGTATTAACAAAACGGGGCGCGCGGCAAGGCAAAAAGTGTAACAAGGGGTAGAACAGCGCCCGCAGCGCCCGCATTTCGCTGCCAAAAATAGCGCTATAGGACCGTTTTAAGCCCTCCGGCTGGCCCGCAACCCCGTAACCCGGCCCCGCCCTAAAACGGACCCTGCGGAAGCCTAAGCCGCCTTGCCTCCCGCGTTTGCAAACCGTTGGCCGCCCGCCCGGTTGCGGCGGGTAAGGGCCGGGGCTGGGGCCGCCTATCGGCAACCGCCCACAGCCGGGCCTGCCCCTAAATCCGTCCGCGCGCCTTTGACGCGCTCACAACAACGGAAGAAAATCGTAAGCGAGTAAGGGTCGTCCGACCGTGAGAAGGAGGCTTCCAAGGATGCAGGGGTGTAAGCTTGCTTGGATTCAGTCGGTGAGCATGAAGGAGCTGAAGGAAATAGGTGAGACGATTCAGGCATTCCTCACAGCCGCCGCAATCGCCTTTGGAGCGTATTGGACGTACCGGACGTTTATCCGGACTCGGCAGATTTATCCTCGAGCTAGCACTTCGCACGAGGTCATTTGCCGACAGTTGCCGTCGGGCGAATGGCTCGTTCGTGTGGTGGCGGTAATTCGGAACGGAGGAGATGTCTTGCTTTCTTTGGTCGAAGGCGAGATCCGTTTACAACAGATCCTGCCGCCGCCGGAAGATGAGATGTCATTTCCGAAGGAGGCATACGAGTGGCCGCTCATAGGGAGCAAATTATTCCAATGGCCAGAGAGCGATTTTGAGATTGAACCGTCCGAATCCGACGCCGTTTATGTTGACTTCGTGTGTCCTTACGGTGTTAAAACGGTCCAAGTCTACAGCCATTTCCGCAATGCCAAAAAGAAAAAGCAAGGCCGTGAGATCGGTTGGGAACTGATTACTACCCATAACCTTGGAGTAGAGTCCTTTCAAGCCAAACACGAGTGAGGTACCAATGTCGAAACGACTGATAACCGAGCAGAAACAAAAGGCTCCACTGCCGTCTAATAAACAGAAGCAACAGAAGCCCCCGTCACCTCCGCCGCCGCCGAAAAAATAGCTTCTGAAGCGCCGCTTGGCCGTGAGTTACCCCCTAGGTCTTCCGCGCAGGCCAGCCCCCGGACGGTTTGAATCCTCCTGAGGGACTCCAGACTAAGGCGCATATGCCATGCGCCCTTAGCAGCGCGATGACCTTGCTCTGCGTCGCCTTAGGTTGGGAATTGGCGTATGGCTTCACTTCGACCACACGAACTTCGTCGCCTCGGAAGCATACGAAATCCGGCCAGCCGCGCTTCGTGACCGTCCATCCTTCGGGCAAGCGTATTGCCGGGCAGGCTGGTTTTGAAGACCCTACACCGAATTCTTGACGAGTGCTCGACAGGTTCTTATCTGGGGTTGCGTCCTACTTTGCCGGTTTTTATGATGGTTCATCAAATGAGGGATCATCACAACGCTAATAGCCGGCAGACCGACCTCGACCATTCCGAGAAGGCTGGAGGACAGGCCCTCGTTACGCAAAAAGCGACCGTAAGGCCGGCAGAGAAAGGCGCCATAACCACGGCGATCCATATCCCGAAGCAAACCTGGAATCTTGTGCGGGCGGTTGCGTTTCGGCGTGCGCAACAGAGCGGCGGAAGGGTCTCGGTCAGCAGACTAATCGCCGGCCTGATCGAGCGTCACAGGCCGGAACTGGAAAGGGAGCTTAAGCCGGAATAGCGCGCGGCTTGAACGATTGAAATCATGCGCCAGCGGACGGAACAGGTGGAAATCATCGTGGGCGATTCCCGGAAAGTACTGAAAAACTTTCCGAGCGCGACGTTTCAGGCGTGCGTCACCAGTCCACCTTATTGGGGGCTTAGAGACTACGGGATTGACGGGCAGATCGGCGCGGAAAACACGCTTGAACGGTACCTCAACGATCTCGTCGATATTTTCCGCGAGGTCAGACGCGTGCTCCGCAACGACGGAACGCTCTGGCTTAACATTGGCGATTCCTACACAAGTGGCAATCGAGGATGGCGCGATCCCGATAAGAAAAATCCGGCGAGGGGGATGAGCTACCGTCCGCCGAACCCAGAGGGGCTGAAAGACAAAGAACTGATCGGGGTACCGTGGCGGATTGCCTTGGCGCTGCAAGCCGACGGCTGGTATCTGCGCTCAGACATCGTTTGGCACAAACCAAACTGTCAGCCGGAGAGCGTCAAGGATCGACCGACCCGTTCGCACGAGTATGTATTCCTCCTTTCAAAAAATGAGGACTACTACTACAATTCCGACGCCGTGAAAGAACCCACAGCGGTGCCCGGAAGATCGCGGAATCGCCGCTCGGTCTGGTCGATCAGCACCGAGGCTTCGAAAGAGGCTCACTTCGCAATGTTCCCGCCGGGCCTGGTCAAACTGTGCATGATGGCCGGCAGCCCGAAAGGGTCTCTTGTTCTCGATCCTTTCTTTGGAGCCGGAACAGTAGGTGTCGTGGCCCTGGCACTTGACCGGCGATGCGTGGGTATCGAGCTTAAGCCGGAGTTCGCGGAAATCGCCAAGAAAAGAATCGCACACGTCCAGCCTATGCTCCCTTTGTGGTCTCAGGAGTCCGTCTGATTCCCCACCTCGCGTGAACCACGCACTGCTGTTTATCGAGGCGCCGAATTTGTAGCTTCCGCTCGGTGCCTCCGTCAAAGTAAAGTTGAAAGAGGATCTTGCCCCCTTCCGACACGGTACACGTGCCGGGCTTTGGGTTCTGTTTGCTATCGTACATCATTCGGATCGTCCCGGCTTTCGCTTTCAGGAGAAGCTCCTTTGGGATCTCTACAAGTTCGTATTCCTGCAGAGTTTCGGTGTCCGTGAGACGCCTGAGCTGCAAAATCCGGTCGTAGGAACGCATGTGCCTGAAAAACTGCTCTCTCAACGCGGCCAGATCCTGCTCGTTAACCCATCGGCCCTTTCCGAGTTCCATGAACTTCGAAATGTGAAGCCGGTCCGCTTTTAACGACCTGTCCGCCTGCGTTTTCAGGCTAAACCTCTCTCGCTTGATTGTGATGTCGTGACCTGGATTGCCTTTTCGGGCCAGCTTCGCGGATATGCCGCAGCGGACCAGGACACGCTCAAGCGCGAACTCAAACCTGTCTTTCGATAGCGGCTCGGTTGAGAAGCAGTGATGAATCTGAAGCGCGTTCCCAAACATTTCGAGGACGCACTGCGTAACAAGGGTGGATGACGGATTACGCCAGAGAAGGGGCTTTTGCTGAAATTGGCTGATCACACCTTCGAGCCAAGCAAGTTGCTCGTCGCTTAGGGTGCCCAATGCCTTCGCGAGCTCTCTTAATTTGGTAGAGCCGTCTGCCACGTTAACGGTCGATAGACCACACGACAACAAATCTTACAAGGCCGCAGAGGATTATGAATCCTTGTTGCGCCACGAATCCCTTGGCAGACAAGGACTTCTTGATACCTCGTCTGTCACGCGATGACAGAGGGTAGGAAGGAATCGCTCTTCCTACACCACTCCTTGGCGCCCTTGCGTATATCGGCGAAGCTCTTACGGTGGAAGTGGCCGGGCGTGGTGAGCGCCCAGCGTACGCTGTGTGTCCCCATGGCTAAGTCACCCGTCGATGATATAACTCGGGGCGCGTGACGCTATGGACCGACACGCTATCTTGCGGCTCCTCGATGATTCCCCGACGCTCCGTTCGCGCGGCGTCAGGATCGAGCCGGGCGTCGAGGTCGCCCGCGATACGGCGCTTGCGGCGCTCGCCGCTCATTGTCCGGTCCGGAGTCCCGGTCACACCTTCGAAGCTTTCGCGCTTGCCGTCGGCTATTCGCAGTCAGTAGCTCCCGGACTCGCCGCCGCTCAGCTCCGGTCTCCGCCGGTGCGTCAAACGCTCACGGCGCCGGACGCGGTCCGAGGATTTGATTCAGTTCGTCGGGACCAACCGTCTCTTCCCGCAGGAGCGCGTCGACGAGCCGATCCAGCCGCTCGCGCGCGTCTGTGAGGCGCTTGCGAACCTCTTCGTGAGCTTCTTCGAGCAGACGCTGAACGTCCTGGTCGATGCGGGCGGCGGTGGCCTCGCTGTAGTCGCGTCCCTGGGAAATTTCATATCCAAGGAACGGCTGCTGCTCGTCACTCTTGAAGGCGACGAGGCCGAGCTTGCCCATGCCCCATCGGGTCACCATCCGGCGAGCGAGGCGGGTAGCCTCGACCAAATCGTTCTCCGCACCGGTAGTCACCTCACCGAACGCGATCTCTTCCGCGGTGCGGCCTCCGAGCATCACCGCGAGCCGGGCCTTGAGATACGTGCGGCTGAAGTTGTGGCGCTCTTCGCCGGGAAGCTGCTCCGTCAGGCCAAGAGCCTGGCCGTGTGGCACGATCGTCACCTTGCGCACCGGATCGGCGGCCGGAGTAAGCCATCCGATCACGGCGTGGCCGGATTCATGATAGGCGACCACCCGGCGCTCGGCGGGATCGACGAGATGTGGATGCGCCGCACCGAGGCGAATCTTGTCCTGCGCCTCCTCGAAGTCCGCCATCGAAACTTCGGCGTGGTTGCGTCGTGCCGCGGTGAGGGCCGCCTCGTTGCACAGGTTGGAGAGGTCGGCGCCGCTCATGCCAATGGTGACGCGGGCGAGCGTCGGAAGGTTCACGTCGCCGGAGAGGTGGAGCTTGCGCGTGTGGATGCGCAAGATGCCCTCGCGCCCCTCGCGATCGGGAAGCCCGATGACCACCTGCCGGTCGAAACGGCCCGGGCGCAGCAGCGCCGGATCGAGAACGTCCGGCCGGTTCGTCGCGGCCAGGATGATGACCTCGAATCTCTCATCGAAGCCGTCGAGCTCGCCCAGCAACTGGTTGAGCGTCTGCTCGCGCTCGTCGTTCACGGTCCCCAGGCCCGCGCCCCGGCGCCGTCCGACGGCGTCGAGTTCGTCGATGAAGACGATGGCCGGGGCGGCTTCCTTGGCCTGGCGAAAGAGGTCGCGGACGCGACTGGCTCCGACCCCGACGAACATCTCCACGAACTCGGATGCGTTGAGGCTGAAGAATGGCACTCCGGCTTCGCCGGCTACGGCCCGCGCCAGCAGAGTCTTGCCGGTTCCCGGCGCTCCGACCAACAGCACCCCTTTCGGAATGCGCGCGCCCAGGTCGTGGTATTTTTTGGGATGTCTGAGGAAATCCACCTCTTCCTGAAGCTCCGCTTTCGCTTCGTCCGCGCCCGCCACATCGTTGAACGTGATCTTGGGCTCGTCGCTCCCATACCGGCGCGCCTTCATACGCCCGAAGCCGAACATGCCGGACTGACTACGACCGGCTTTGCCGGCCATCCACCAGAAGAATCCAATCAGCAGCAGCAGCGGAAACCAGTTCGCGAGCAGCTCGATAAACCACGGCGTCGATGAGGGCGACACCTCCACCACGACGTGATGCGATTCGAGCAGAGACATTAGCCCGGGATCGCCGACCGCCGCGGGAAAGGTCGTGTGAAACGCGGTGTAACTGGTCGGAGGCAGGGCTTCCGGCGGCTTGGACTCGGTCTTCCCGGAGCTGGATGTCCGCGATTCGGACTTCGCGGAGAGAGACGGCTGAGAAACGGGCCTCGATTCGTCGGTCGCCTCCGGCCTGGGCCAGAGCACCGGTTTCACGAAGGCACCGGTGATACCGTCGCCGACGATGTGGACCTTGGAAACATTGCCGGCCCGTATTTGCGCGAGAAAAGTCGAATACGGAATGTCGACCTCGGGGCTCGGTTGCGGCCATAACGACAGCACGTTCCAGATCACCAAAGCGCCGATGACCAGCCACCAGAACCAAAGATTCTGCGGGAGCTGCTGCCGCAGCCCCGGTTTCCCTTGCTGAGGTCTCTCTTCCCCCGCTGCCATCTGCCGCTTCCTTCGCTGTGGATTCGTCCTCTCGCCTGACGGCCCTGATATTATATCGGGTGGGCCGCCTGAAAAGCCTCATCGACAAGGCAACCCAAACGGACTGCCTGGCCGGCGACATCGAATCGGGCGGCGACCCGGCTACGCGCCAGACCGATGACTTGTCCGGCGAACGCGCGTCAGGTTCAGCGGAACCACAGGATGTGCGAATCCTCGAGCGGAACGCGCGCATCGCCGAAATGGGGAATCACACGGGGCGTGTAATCCGACGCGGGCCGTGCCGCCGATACCTCGGCACTGTACAGGTAGCCTTTCATCGAGCCGACCAGCGCGCTGCCGCGCGTCATCTCTCGGCGCGCGGGCGGTCCGGCGTCCAAGGGGTCGGCGTAAAGTTCCACCCGGACCGCGTCAGCGTCGAGATCGTCCAAATAGAGCTGGACGTCGAACGAGTGTCGGCCGGCGGAGGCCGTGACGTTCACCTCGCCGAAACGCACGGCCGGCCAGTGTCGGGACAAGTCCTGTCGCCACTTGAGCAAGGCGACAGCCGCTGCTCCCCGATCGCGTTCGCGCTCACGGTATGCGGCTTCGGCGGGAAGGTAGTAATCCTCGACGTATTCGCGTATCGCTCGATTGGCTGAAAAGCGGGGCGTCAGGCGCGCCATGCTTTGACGCATTCGCGCGACCCAACCGGCGGGGATGCCATCGCGGCCGCGGCTGTAAAACTCAGGCGCGACCTGCTCTTCAAGAATCCTGTACAAAGCTTCCGCCTCAGCCGCGTCCCAGGCCGGGTCCTCGTTATGTTCCTTCCCATCGCCGAGGGCCCAGCCGACGTCGGGCGAGTAGGCTTCCGCCCACCATCCGTCAAGCTCCGACAGATTGAGGCCCCCATTGACGAGCAACTTCATTCCGCTGGTGCCGCTGGCCTCCCACGGCCGACGCGGAGTGTTGATCCAGAGGTCCACACCCTGCACCAGTCGCTCGGCCAGCAGCAGATCGTAGTCGCTGAGGAAAACCGCATGGCTGCGCACGTCAGGCCGCCGGACGAAATGAACCCAGTCGCGGATCATCGCCTTGCCGGCGTCGTCCTGCGGATGAGCCTTGCCGGCGACGACCAACTGCACTGGACGCTCGCGATTGGTCAGGATGCGCACCAGGCGTTCGGGATCGTGGAGCAGCAGATTGGGGCGCTTATACGTGGCAAAGCGGCGCGCGAATCCGAGTGTTAAGGTGTTTGGATCGAATACGTCCCCGGCGCGCGCCACTTGCGCCTCGGACGCACCGGCCACACCCAGTTCGATCGCCAAGCGCTCGCGCACGTACCCCACCAGCTCCACCCGGTTCCTGGCACGAAGCTCCCACAGGGCGCCATCGGTCGCGTGGCAGATATCTTCTCCAAGGGTCTCCATCTCACCACGCCAGCGTTCTCGACCGCAGGCTTCGGTCCATACGGCATCGGCCGCGGCCGAGTCCCAGGTCGGGGTGTGCACGCCGTTGGTAACATAGCCGACGGGTATCTCCGCTTCGGGCCAGCGTGGAAACAGGCACTGGAAGATGCGGCGGCTGACAGAGCCGTGCAAGCGGCTGACTCCATTGATCGCTCCGCTGCCACGGATAGCCAGGTAAGCCATGTTGAACGGTTCGTCCGGATCGTCAGGACGCGCGCGGCCCAAGGCGAGCAGAGTATTCAGGTCGATGCCAAGGCGGGTGGTCGCGTATCGCCTGAGGAAGCGGCCGATCAGGCTCGGAGCGAACCGATCGAAACCGGCGGCGACAGGGGTATGGGTTGTAAACAGGTTGCCGGCGCTCGTCGCGGCTAGCGCGACTTCGAAAGGCTGACTGTTGTCCTCCATGAAACTTGCCGCGCGCTCGAGCACCGCGAAGGCCGCGTGTCCCTCGTTCAGATGACAAACTTCCGGTTTGATTCCGAGCGCGCGCAGAAAGCGCCAGCCGCCAAGGCCCAGCACCAGCTCTTGCGCCAAACGCAACTCGGGCCCGCCGCCATAAAGTTCGCTGGTGACGCCCCGGTAGGCCGGCGGATTGGCGGGATCGTTGCTGTCGAGGAGATATAACGTGATTCGGCCGACCTGCGCCTGCCATCCGCGCAGCCAGAGACTCCGTCCGGGCAACTGGATCTTAAGCCTGACCCAGCCGCCATCCTTGTCGCGTACCGGAATTATGGGAAGCTGCCCGGGGTCGTTGTACGGATACAGAGCATGCTGAGCCCCGTCGGCATCTATGATTTGACGGAAATAGCCCTGCTGATAGAGCAGCCCCACGCCCACGATCGGCACACCCAGGTCGCTGCCGGCCTTGAGATAATCGCCGGCTACGTTACCCAGTCCACCCGAGTAAATAGGCAGAGCCTCGCTTAGTCCGAACTCCATACTGAAATAAGCGACACAGGTCGGAAGCGAGTCGCGATGAGTGCGCTGAAACCACGCCGGACTCTTCAGGTAGTCCCGCTGCCCTTGTACCAGTTCCCGGACCTGCTTGCGGAATTCCGGATCGTCCTGCAGCGAGGCAAGCTTGCTCCGCGAGGCCGTCTGCAGAACCACCCATGGATTGTGAGTGATCGTCCAGAGCTCCGGATCGATTTTGCTCCATATCGGGTCGGTCGTATGGTCCCAGCAGGTGCGAAGGTCCAACGCCAGTTCCGCCAGCTCTTCCAGATAGCCGGGCTCCGACTGCGACAAAACGTCGGATGCTTTTGCCACGAACGTCCTCCCCTGGATCGAACCAGGACTCAGCTTCCGCCTTCGGTCCGGCCGCCTCGCTCCTTGCTCGCGAAAACCTTCGCGATGAGAGCGCGGGCTTCCTCCTGAATCCTCTGAAGATGCGCCTGGCCGCTGAAGCTTTCGGCGTAGATCTTGTACACGTCCTCGGTGCCGGAAGGACGCACCGCGAACCATCCGTTTTCGGTCGCGACCTTTAGCCCTCCGATTGCGCTGCCGTTGCCGGGCGCTTCGGTGAGCGTGGCCAGGATCGGCTCGCCCGCCAGCGTTCGGGTCGAAATTTCCCCCGCGGAGAGGCGCTTGAGAATGTCTTTTTGCTCCGGCGTCGCGGGAACGTCGGTTCGCTCGTAAACCGGCGCTCCGAAATCCCGCGTGATCTCGCCATAGAGTTCGCCCGGATCACGGCCGGTCCGCGCCATCATCTCCGCGGCGAGCAAACCGAGGATCATCCCGTCCTTGTCGGTCGTCCAGACGCTACCGTCGATGCGCAGAAACGAGGCGCCCGCGCTCTCTTCGCCCGCGAATCCCAGCGATCCGTCGAGCAGACCGGCGACGAACCATTTGAATCCGACCGGCACCTCAATCAGTCGGCGCCCCAGTCTGGCGGTCACGCGATCAATGATGCCGCTGCTGACGACGGTCTTGCCAACCGCCGCATCCTTGCGCCATCCGGTTCGCCGGCCGAACAGGTAGGAAATCGCCACCGCCAGATAGTGGTTGGGATTCATCAGCCCGACGCTGCGGGTAACGATGCCGTGGCGATCATGGTCGGTATCGTTCGCGAAGGCGATATCGAAGCGGTCGCGCAGCGATATCAGCCCGGCCATCGCGTAGGGAGACGAGCAATCCATCCGGATCTTTCCGTCCCAGTCGAGACACATGAAGCGGAAGGTGGGATCGACGGCCTGGTTGACGACCTGAATCGAGACGCCATAGCCTTCGATGACCGGTTGCCAGTAGCGCACTCCCGCGCCGCCAAGCGGATCTATTCCGATCTTGAGTCCGGCGCCGCGGATCGCCTCCATGTCCACCACGTTGCCGAGATCGCCGACGTACGAACCGACGTAATCGTAACGGTGAGTGGTTGACGCCTTGAGTGCGCTGGCAAAGGGAATGCGCGGAATGCCGCGCGGTTCCTCGGCGAGAAGCGCATTAGCCTTCTCCTCGATCCAGGCGGTGACGTTGGTATCCGCCGGGCCTCCGTGCGGAGGATTGTACTTGAAGCCGCCGTCCTCGGGCGGATTGTGCGACGGCGTGATCACGATCCCGTCCGCAAGGCCGGTCCTGCGGCCTCGATTGTGGTTGAGGATCGCATGCGATACGACCGGCGTTGGCGTGTAACCGCGATCGCGATCGATCATCACCTCGACGCCGTTCGCCGCAAGCACTTCGAGGGCGCTTGCGAATGCCGGCTCGGAGAGCGCGTGAGTGTCCATCCCGAGAAACAGCGGCCCGTCGATTTTATTTTGCCTGCGGTAAAGGCAGATGGCCTGGCTGATCGCGATGATATGCGCCTCGTTAAAAGCGGCGTCGAACGCGGAGCCGCGATGTCCCGAGGTGCCGAAGGCGACTCGTTGCCCGCGTATCGAGGGGTCGGGACGCTCGCTGTAGTAGGCCGTCACCAGTCTCGGAACGTTGACCAGCATCGACGGCTCGGCCGGCTTTCCCGCCAGAGGACTTACCTCCATGACCTGCACTGCCCTTCCAAAAAGTTGTCGTCCGCGACGCGTGATGCGCCCCGAGCTTCCGGTGCACTCTGACCGTATCCATTCGGCCTCAATGAGGCCACTTCCATTCGATGATTTCGGGCTTGTCGATGCCGTGCTCCATGGCGTAGTCGAGGTTCTCGCAAATCTGGTCCTTGAGCCAATCCTTGACGTGGGCGCCGGTGACCTGCAAGCGCGGCACGCGATCGATAACGTCGATCGCCAGGTTGAACCGGTCGGTCTGATTGTGGATCGCCAATTGAAGGGGAGTGTTGATGCTCCCGAATTCCTTGTAGCCGCGCACGTGCATGTTGGCGTGATTGGTCCGGCGATAGGCGAGCTTGTGAATCAGCCACGGATACCCATGAAAGTTGAAGATGATCGGCTTGTCCGTTGTGAAGAGGCTGTCGAAGTCGCGATCCGTCAGTCCGTGCGGATGCTCGGTATTCGGCTGCAGCGTGAACAGGTCCACAACGTTGACGAAGCGGATTTTCAGCTCGGGAAACTTTTCGCGCAGTATCGCGACCGCCGCCAGCACCTCGATCGTGGCGACATCACCCGCGCCGGCCATCACCACGTCGGGTTCGACGCCCTGATCGTTGCTCGCCCATGACCACAGCCCAATCCCCTTGGTGCAATGTTTAATCGCCGACTCCGACGTCGAGAAACTGCAGATGCGGCTGTTTGTCGGCGACGATCACGTTGACGCAGTCGGTGCTCCGCAGGCAATGATCGGCGACGCTGAGCAGGCAGTTGGCGTCGGGCGGAAGGTAGATGCGCGTCACGGCTGGGCTCTTGTTGGTAATCACGTCGATGAATCCGGGGTCCTGATGCGTGAAGCCGTTATGATCCTGACGCCAAACCGTTGAGCTGATGAGGATGTTTAGAGAGGAAATCGGCGCGCGCCAGGAAACCTCGGTCCTCGCCTTCTCCAGCCATTTGGCGTGCTGGTTCACCATCGAGTCGACGATATGGGCGAACGCCTCGTACGTGTTGAACAAGACATGGCGCCCGGTGAGCACATAACCCTCCATCCAGCCCTCGAGCGTGTGCTCGCTCAGCATCTCCATGACCCGCCCATCCGCGGATAGTTCGCCGCCGTCGGCGTCCTCCGGCTTTAGCTCGGCAAGCCAGGTTTTTTGTTGCCCCGTAGATAGCCTGCAGCCGGTTCGACGCGGTCTCATCGGGGCCGAAGACGCGGAAATTGCCCATGTTGTTGCGCATCACGTCGCGCAGAAACTGCCCGAGGATGTAGGTGTTCTGAGCCTCGGATTGCCCGTGCTGCGGCGACTTCCACCGCGTAATCGCGGAAATCCGGCATCCGCAGCGGCTCGCGCAGCAAACCGCCGTTCGCATGTGGATTGGCGCTCATCCGGCGCGTTCCCGGTCGGTGCGAGCGCTTTCAGTTCCGCGATCAGCGACCTGTTTGAATCGAAAAGATCGCGCGGCCGATAACTCAACATCCATTGTTCGAGCGATTTCAAATGCGCGGGGTTCGAAATCACGTCTGTAATCGGCACCTGATGCGCGCGCCAGAAGCCCTCGATGCGATGGCCGTCCAGCTCCTTCGGCGCGGTCCAGCCTTTGGGGCTTCGCAGGATTATCATCGGCCAGCGTGGCCGGTGACGGCGCGCCGCTTCGCTCGCGCCTCGCTCCTGGATCGAACGAATCTCGCCGATGCATTGTTCCAGCGTGGCCGCCATCAGCCGATGCATCACCGCCGGATCGTCGCCTTCGACCACGTAGGGCTTGTAGCCGTATCCTACGAAGAGACTTTCGAGCTCCGCAGCCGGTATGCGCGAGAGAATCGTCGGGTTGGCAATCTTGTAGCCGTTCAGATGCAGGATCGGCAGCACGGCTCCGTCGCGAATCGGATTCAGAAACTTGTTGGAATGCCATGAAGTCGCCAGCGGGCCGGTTTCCGCCTCGCCGTCGCCAACCACTGCGGCTACGATCAGGTCGGGATTGTCGAACGCGGCGCCGAAAGCGTGCGAGAGACTGTATCCGAGTTCGCCGCCCTCGTGGATTGAACCCGGAGTCTCAGGGGTGCAATGGCTGCCGATTCCGCCGGGAAACGAAAAGAGCTTGAAGAATCTCTTCATCCCCTCTTCGTCCTGACTTCGGTCGGGATAGACCTCGGAATAGGTCCCTTCGAGATAGCAGTTGGCCAGCACCGACGGCGCGCCATGGCCGGGACCGGAGATGTATAGGACGTTCAGGTCGTATTCCTTGATCAGCCGGTTCAGATGCACCCAGACGAAACTTTGACCGGGGTCCGATCCCCAGTGGCCGAGAAGGCGACTCTTGATGTGCTCGGGCTTGAGCGGTTCTTTCAGCAGCGGATTGTCACGCAGGTAGAGCATCCCCACGCACAGATAGTTACAGGCCCGCCAATACGCATCGATCAATTCAATTTCTTTCGCTGAAAGATCTGCCGGCATCGCGCTATTCTCCGGCGTCGGCACCACCGCCAGGCCTGATGGTCAGAACCGGCCGCTTCGATCCGCGAACGACATGTTCGGCCACGCTGCCGAGGAACAGGCGGGCGACGCCCGTCCGCCCGTGCGTGGCCATCACAATCAGGTCGACATCCAGTTCCTCCGCCGCCTGGTTCACGGCCTCATCGGGCCTGCCGGTTCGGGCCAGAAGCTCGTATCGTATTTCGCTGCCAAGGCGCTCACGAGCGATCTGTTCGAGCTGGAGCTTGCTGGGCGCCTCCGAGACGACAGGATAGGGCACCATCGGAAAGCCGGGAGCCGACACCGGAACAAAAACCGAGTGCATCACGTACAGAGTCGCGTCGTTTTCCTTGGCGAGCCTGCACGCGTAATCCAGCGCGACCATGGAATTTTCATCGAAATCGATTGGGCACAGAATCTTTTTGAAAAACTTTGACATCCAGGTTCTCCTCTTTAGGTAAAAGCATAGGCCCACGCCGACGCTCGATCTATCAAGCCGCCGGGCTCACCGCTCCAGCGCCTTTATGCCCGGCAGCTCTCGCCCATTGAAAAACTCCGACGTCGCACCGCGCTCAGTGGAGATAGGTGAAAATGCCGTGGCCCAAGGCTCGTGGCCGAACGCCTCGACGTTATCGCCGCCAGCGAGTACGGCATGAGTTCGGCTCCACGCCGCTGCCTCACCGACTTTCAGCTTGCCCTCAGCGAAGGCCGGAAATTCGCAGGCGCCGACGAGATCATTCCAGACAACGGTCCGCGCGCTTAGGAGTTCCGCTACCCTAATTGTGCGTAGGACATCGAGCTCTCGCATCATCAGCAGTCCAGCCGCCCGCTGGGTTAAGAATCGCGATACGCCGACCGTCGATGCGTGCGCGAAGTTCGCGCTGGCAAAGGCGTCATTGACGTAAGCCTGTTTGCCGCGCGCCAGTTCATAGGCGAACGCCGGGTCGTTTCCTACCTCTTCGGGATGAAAGCGCAGGTTCTCAAGCAAGAGAACCCCGCCCATAGGGAGCGCGTTGACCATCTGAAGGGTGTCAAGACCGATACATGAGGACGCAAAGGCCACCTCGCGCTTCAAAGCGTCGCGAAGGTACGTGGCCACCGGCTTGAGGCTCAGTTCCGGCGTTGCTTGGTTCGGCTGGCCCAGATGCGAGCACAATACGGCAGCGGCTCCACGGGCAATGATAAGCCGAATCGTCTCCAGACCGGCGTCGATTCGGCTGAAGTCCGCGATGCGACCGTCTCTGAGAGGCACGTTGAAATCACATCTCACGAGAACGGTTTTATTCTTGAGGTCCAGGTCGCGAACATCCACGATCATGATCGGCCCCTTTCGGCGTCGCACCCGTTATGGAAATGACTGCTCACACCAAAGCGCTTCCCACCGGAATCCAGGGCGGCTACGGTTGAGAAATCAGGTTGTAGAGCCACGCAAAGATCGCGCCTCCAACGAGGCCGTCCGGAAACGCCCATATCAATCCTATCAGGCTGCCTGTGGGGCTGATGTTATAACCGCGATAGGCAAGCCCAATCACCGTCGCCTGGCCGGTCGCGCCTTCGAAAGCGATCACCCACCAGGTGAGCGCAAAAAGGCCAAAGCCCCAAATCAGCCCTGATGTAAGAGCGAAAGCTTTGACGTTAAGTTTCATGATGCTTCGTCTCGATGGTTACAAAAAGATGCGGCAAGCCGGCTAATAAAGAACTGGCTCCGGCTCGGATAGACCGGCAATCTCCCGATTGGCGAGGGCTACGCGGTGCGAACAAAAGCGGGGCAGCCGAGCCCTAGATTCTTGGCGGGTGCGAAATATTCGCACGGTCATCGGTCACACGTCCTATAATAAAGGCCATGTGCTCCCAGGAGATCGAACAGCTCGATCCTAGCCTCATCTGCTCGCGAGAGCGAGAAATTTGTATGTCGCGCAGGTCGGGCGGGCAGCCCAACGGACAGCGCAGAATCCAGCCGAGGTGAGAATCATGGTCGAAGCCGCGAACTTCATCGTATGGTTCTCGGACCCGGGTTCCTCCGAAGTCGCGAAGCTGGGAGGAAAGAACGCCTCACTCGGCGAGATGACCAGGAACATGCGCGAAGCGGGAATCCCGGTACCCGACGGGTTTGCGGTCACTGCCGGCTGCTATTGGGCGTTCCTGGACGCGAACAATCTCAGGGCCGTGATTTCGTCGCGGCTCGAGGAACTGAAAAGCGGCAAGCTTCAACTCGCTGAGGCGGCCAGGTCGATTCGCGAGATGATCGCGACCGCGGATTTTCCACCGCCAATGGCCGAAGCCATCACCCAGGCCTATCGAAAGCTCACGGAAAGGGCGGGCAAAAAAGAGCTTGACGTCGCGGTGAGGAGCAGCGCAACCGCGGAGGATCTCCCGGATGCCAGTTTCGCCGGCCAGCACGAGACCTTCCTCAACATCCGCGGGACCGGCAATCTGCTCGACGCCTGCCGCCGATGTTTCGCGTCGCTGTTCACCGATCGCGCCATCGTTTATCGCGAGAACCATCGCTTCGAGCACATGAAGGTCGCCCTCTCAATCGGAATTCAAAGGATGGTCCGCTCCGACAAGGGCAGCGCGGGTGTGATGTTTTCGATCGACACCGACACCGGCTTTCCCAACACCGTGCTGATCAACGCCGCGTGGGGGCTGGGCGAGGCTGTCGTGCAGGGGCAGGTTGACCCCGACGAGTATGTCGTCTTCAAGCCGTTGCTCGGACAGGCGGCGCTGTCGCCGATTGTCGAAAAGACTCTGGGAGCGAAGGAACAGAAGATCGTCTACACCAGTCGAGGCGGGAAGACCACAAGAACGCTCGGCACTTCCAGGAGCGAACGCGCATCGTTCGCCCTCGAAGATCAGGAGATCCTGAAGCTGGCGCGATGGGCTGTGGCAATCGAAGCGCACTACGGCCGGCCGATGGACATGGAATTTGCCAAGGACGGCGAGACGCGGGAACTCTTCATCGTCCAGGCACGACCCGAGACGGTGCAGTCGCGCAGAGAGGCAGGCTCGCTCAAGACTTACACGCTGAAAACCAAGGGGGAGCGGCTGCTGACCGGGCTGGCGATCGGCGAGGCGATCGCGACCGGCAAGGTGTGCAAGCTCCGCAGCGCCTCCGAAATCCGCCGATTCGAGCGTGGCGCCATCCTCGTCACCACCATCACCGACCCCGACTGGGTGCCGGTCATGAAACGTGCGGCGGCGATTATCACCGACCGCGGAGGACGAACGTCGCATGCCGCCATTGTCAGTCGCGAATTGGGCCTGCCCGCCATCGTCGGTGCGGGCAACGCGACCGAGGTTCTCGAAGACGGTCGCCGAATCACGGTCTCGTGCGCCGAGGGCGAGCAGGGATTTGTCTATGACGGCATCGCCGACTTCGAGGTGCGCGATCTCGCGACCAGGGATATACCCAGGACCAGGACCAGGGTGATGCTCAACATGGCCAATCCGGCGGCGGCGATGCGATGGTGGCGGCTGCCAAGCGACGGCGTCGGTTTGGCGCGCATGGAATTCATCGTCGGCAACCTGATCAAGGTCCATCCGATGGCGTTGGTCCGGTTCGACCAACTCAAGAGTCAAACTGCCCGCCGTGCGATTCTCAAGCTCACCAAGGGCTTTGAAGATCGGAGCAAATACTTTGTGGACAACCTGGCTTCCGGCATCGCGCGAATCGCGGCCGCGCACTATCCGAACCCCGTGATCGTTCGAACCAGCGATTTCAAGACCAACGAGTACGCGCAGCTCATCGGCGGTGAACAGTTTGAGCCGAAGGAGGAAAACCCGATGCTCGGTTGGCGGGGCGCCAGCCGTTACTACAGCGAGGACTACCGAGAGGGCTTCGCGCTCGAATGCCGGGCGCTCCGCAAGGTGCGCGAGGAGATGGGCCTGACCAACGTGATCGTCATGATCCCGTTCTGCCGCACCCTTGAAGAAGCCGACCTCACGCTCGAAGAAATGGGACGCAACGGTCTCAAGCGCGGCCAAAACGGACTCGAGGTCTATGTGATGTGCGAGATCCCGTCCAACGTGATCCTTGCCGAACAATTCGCAGAGCGATTCGACGGCTTCTCGATCGGCAGCAACGACCTGACCCAGCTCACCCTGGGTGTCGATCGTGATTCCGAACGTCTGGCTCATCTTTTCGACGAGCGAAACGAAGCCGTGGTCAGTCTTATCAGGAGCGTCATTCGATCCGCGCACAAACTGCGGCGCAAGGTCGGATTGTGCGGCCAGGCGCCCAGCGACCATCCCGCGTTTGCCGGGCTGCTCGTCGATGCCGACATCGACTCGATATCGGTCGCCCCCGACAGCTTCATGCGCGTCAAGCAGCACGTGGCAGCCGCCGAGTCCGAGCGGACGTTGAGAGCGGTCGGTGCTTAGCGCTATTGGAAACGCGAGCGGTAAAGACCCGCTTGTCTGAGAGAGCAGCAAGTGCGCGCGATTGAATGCGACGTAACCGATAAATGAAAATCAGGTTACATCGCGAACTGTTGGCTCACATCGCCTCATCGAACCACATTCGCAAACTAACCAGCCGCTGGTATTCCACTCTTCAGGCCAACCAGTTCGAATACGTCTGGCTGATTTTTCTGGCGATCGTGGTCGGGATACTGGGAGTCTCGCCAATCTCGGTTTTCGTGCGTTGATAAAGTTCTGCTCATGGGTCTTTCTCGGACTCGAATGGCGCGCGCTTGGGATTTTTCACGGCGGCGCCTTCCTTCTGCTGATCCCGCTGGTGCTGTTTAGCGGCGGCATTGCCCTTGCCGCTTTCGAGTATTTCTTTCCCGGTGAGGTTCTGGGTTACGGCTTTCCGGATTTTTTGGCGATGTTGCACGTGGGCGGCGGCCGCATTAAGCGACACCGCATCTTCCTTGAGGCGACGGGAGCCGCGCTTTCGTTGGGTGCAGGCGCGTCCGTGGGACGCGAGAGTCCAATCGCCCAGATCGGAGGATTAATCGGAGCCGCGATCGCCAAAACGACGCGACTTACGCCCGACCGAGCGAAGGTTCTGGCTGCATGCGGAGCGGGCGCCGGGATCGCAACAACGTTCAACGCGCCAATCGGCGGGTTGTTCTTCGCTCAGGAGATTGTGCTCCTGGGTGAGACCGGGCTTTCAGACCTCACCTTGCTCATCATCGCAACCACCGCGGGTGTAATCGTTTCCGGCGCGACTGTTGGCGAGGAGTCGGTCTTTCGCGCCCAACCATTTGAGCTTCGCAGCTACTGGGAGCTGGTCACCTACTCGCTCATGGGGCTGGCGATGGGGGTGTTGTCCGCAGGATACATCCGGCTCTTTCATGCTACCGCCGGCTTCCTTAAAAGTATCGAGCTTCCGGCCTACGTGAAGCTCTGGGTCGGGTTGTTGCTGGTGGGACTAATCGCGATCCCGCTCCCACGCAACCTTTCCGACGGTTATCCGGCAATCAATGAAGCTCTGGCGGGAGGTTTGCCGGCCGCGCAGATGGCTGCGTTAGCTGTCGCCAAGATTTTCGCCAGCACGATCTCGCTCGGTTGTGGCGCACCGGGAGGAGTGTTTGGTCCCACCTTTTTCATAGGAGCCATGGCCGGCGGCACCTTCAGGTGGCTTTCGGCGGTCCTATTCCCCCAGCTCACCGGCCCGCATGGATCCTACGCATTGATCGGTTTAGGGACCTTCCTGGCCGGAACGACCCACGCTCCTATGACTGCTGTGTTTCTGCTCTTCGAAATGACCCGTGGTGAATACCGGATCACCGTGCCCGCGTTGCTGAGCTGCGTTTCAGCTTTGTTGGTTGCACGGGCAATCGAGGGCGAGTCAATCGATACCTATGCATTGGCGCGGGCGGGAAAACTTCTGCACATCGGCAGGGACCGGCTGGTACTGACCAAGACCCCGGTCTCGGCCGTGATGAGCCAGAATCCACTAGTGCTGTCAGATACTGATGGAGTGGCGGAAATTGTGCGCCTCGCGGGCGAGACTTCGCAGTCGACCATTCCGGTTGTCGATAGCGAAGGGCGTCTGAGCGGAATTATTGTGCACCGCGACCTGGTGCAGTTGCTCACGTCGGCCAACCAGGTCGAGCTACTGGTCAACGCCTACGATCTCCGCCGCCACAACCCACCAGCCGTGACTCCGGACTCGAAACTCGGCGAAGCTTTGCGGCACATGCAAGCCGAGGGCATCGACGAGCTGCCCGTTGTCGATGGTTTAAATGGCCGCCTGGTCGGAATGGTTTCGCGTCATGACGTGGCGCTGGCATTCAAGCGCACGGCGCTTTGGTTCAGCAGCCCCACGGCGCGCGATGTCGGAATCTTCTGGTCCGCTGGTTACCGGATTGATCGAATCAAAGTACCTGGCGCATCGGATGGTAAGAAGCTCCGCGCCTTCGATCCGGAGGCACGCTTCGGTGTGAGCATACTAGCCGTCCAGCTGGCCGGCGATCCTGCCGCCGCGTTCATGCCGATAGATCCAAACCGGCCCCTTAAAGAAGGCGATGCACTGGTAGCTGCCGGCGATCCGGCTGGCATTGCCCTCTTCGAGAAGTGTCTTCGCGAACCGACGGCTTAATTGTTGTACCCAATCCTCGGGAGAGGTGCGAGCGGATCGTTATTCGTTGACATAACCGCGGGATCGGCGAGAAGCTCTTGGATGTAAGATGCTTGACGCGGGACCGAAACCAGACATGCCTGAGTCCGCGATCGGTACTATCGCCGAGATTCACAGCTCAGTGGTGGACATCGCGTGCGAGCGGATGCCGCCGCTGCACCAGGCATTGCGTGCCGAAATCAACGGAGAGGTTTACCTCTTCGAGGTCTACCTGCATCTCGACGAGCGTCATGTGCGGGCAATCACTCTGCATCGCTGGGCCGGCCTCAAACGCGGGTTGACTGTCTTCGATACCGGGGCGGTGCTTAAGATCCCGGTGTCCGAAGGCTGCCTGGGGCGTTTGCTCAACGTGTTCGGTGAGCCGCTCGATGGCGGGCCCGCGCTTGCGGCATCGGACTTCCGCAACATTCTGGCCAAGCCGGTTTCGCTCCAGGAAGCTGTCGGCGCGCGCGGAATCCTGGAAACCGGGATGAAGGCGATAGACCTGCTGTGCCCCTTTGTCCGGGGCGGCAAGACCGGACTCTTCGGCGGCGCGGGCGTGGGCAAGACCGTATTAATGATGGAGTTCATGCACGCCATCGTCGCGATTCACTGCGGCGTCTCGGTGTTCGCGGGCGTGGGCGAGCGGATTCGGGAGGGGCATGAGCTGTGGCATGAGATGCAAAAGGCCGGAGTGATGCCGAAGACCCTGATGGTTTTCGGACAGATGGATGAATCGCCGGGCGTGCGCTTTCGTGTCGGTCTGAGCGCTTTGACCCTCGCCGAGTATTTGCGTGATTCGCTCAAGACGGATGTGCTGTTCCTTATGGACAACATGTTCCGGTTCGTACAGGCGGGCAGCGAAATCTCGGGCATGCTCGGGCGGATGCCGGCCACCGTCGGTTATCAGCCGACGCTGATTACCGAAGTGGCGGAGGTCGAGGACCGGATCGTTTCGACAGCCGGCGGCTCGATCACTGCGGTCCAGGCCGTCTACGTTCCCGCCGACGATATGACGGACCCGGCCGTGGCGGCGATCCTGAGCCATCTCGATACCGTGGCGATCCTGACCCGCGCGCAGGCCGGCAAGGGAATTTACCCCGCGCTGGATCCTCTGCAATCCACCAGCCGTTTCATGGACCGTCACTTTCTGGGTGCGCGCCATTACGAAGTCGCCAAGGCGGTCCGCGAGCATCTCGCCCGTTATCAGGAGCTTGAAGACATCATTGCGATGCTGGGTATCGAAGAACTTTCCGAAACCGACCGGCGCGTCGTTTTGCGGGCGCGCAAGCTGCAGCGTTATCTGACCCAGCCGTTTCACGTCACCACCGAGCAGACCGGAATCGCGGGCGTATCAGTCAAGCTGGAGGATACGCTTACCGACTGCGAGGCTTTCCTGCGCGGAGACTACGACGACGTGCCCGAGGAGAAGTGCTACATGCGGGGATCGATGCGGGCGCAATGAAGGCCTTCGTCCTTCATCTCCAGGATGCCCGGCACTACGAGCGAATCGACGGCGTGGTCAGTTTCGTCGGCGAAGACCGCTCCGGCAGTTTCGGGATTCTCGCCAATCATGGCCGGATGCTGACGTTGCTGGTATTTGGTCTGGCGCGGTTTCGCTCCGCGGACGGCGTCTGGCACTACGTCGCGCTTCCAGGCGGCCTGCTCTATTTCGTCGACAATCAGTTGTCCATAAGCACGCGCCACTTTCTGCGCGACGACGACTACGAGCGCCTCGCGCTAGCCTTGAAAAGCGAAATCGGAGCCGAGGAGGAAAACCTGCGCGGCATGAAGGAACAGTTGCGCCGCCTCCAGGAAGCGATGCTCGAACGCCTGTACCGAATGCGGCGTCGGGAGCGGTGATGAACGACCGGCAGCTCACCAGGAAAGTCGACACCCAGGTGGAGCGCATAAAACGCGCCGCGCGGGCGCGCCGGACGATCATGGCTCAAACCACGTACCTCGGCACGCTCGGCGTGCTCTTCATATTGCCGGTGATCGCGGGAGCCTACCTCGGACGATGGCTGGACGAACAACTCGCCGGATATTCAATCCATTGGACGCTGAGCCTGATTATCCTCGGCGTGGCGATCGGCGCGGTCAACGTATACCTTTTCGTGGAGGAGTAGCGAGTGGGGCCCTCCGGCGTGTTCGTGGTGTTTCGGGTCGGTCCGGTCGTGGTGACCAACGTCGTGGTCACGACTTGGGCGATCATCGCGGTGCTCGCGATTTTTTCGCTGTTGGTTTCACGCCAATTACGCCTCGAACCATCTCCGCTGCAGGCCGCGATCGAGGGCGCCTTCGAGGCCATCGATGACGCGATTCGCTCGGTCCTGCCGGAACAATCGCAGCTCGTGCTGCCCTTCATCGCGACGCTCTGGATCTTCATCACGGTGGCGAATCTGAGCGGCGTGCTGCCCGGATTACGGGCGCCGACCAGCGATTTGTCGGCGACTGCGGCGCTGGCCGTGCTGGTCTTTCTGTCGGTGCACTGGTTCGGCATCAAGGCCGACGGATTCAAGGCCTACCTGCGGCATTATCTCAGGCCGAATCCGATTCTGCTGCCCTTCCATATCGTCAGCGAAATTAGTCGCACGCTTGCCCTGGCCATTCGCCTGTTCGGCAACATCATGAGCCTGGAACTCGCCGCATTGCTGGCGCTCGCGGTGGCCGGCCTTTTCGCGCCGATACCCATATTGATGCTGCATATTATCGAGGCGCTGGTTCAGGCGTATATATTCGGCATGTTGGCGATGATTTACATCGCGGGCGGCATTCAATCGCACGAGCTCAAGCGGGAAAAGGCGAAAACATGAACAGCATCAATGAGTTCGTAACCCTGTCAACCGTAACCGGTGCGCTGGCCATCGTCCTGGGCACCATATTTCCGGCGATCGCGATGGGCCGCGCCATCAATCAGGCGCTCGACGCGCTCGCCCGGCAGCCGGAAGCCGAGCAGTCGATCAGCCGTACCCTGTTTATCGGCCTCGCGATGATCGAATCGCTCGCGATCTATTGCCTCGTCATCGTGCTCATAATCCTGTTCCGAAATCCGCTCATCGAATATCTGGTGAAATAGCTGGCGGACTATACTACGCGTGGAACTGAACTGGTCAACTTTTTTTCTTCAGATAATCAATTTCCTCGTACTGGTCTGGATACTGCGGCGATTTCTGTACAAACCGGTTTCAACCGCCATCGAGAGACGCAGGGCCAGCATCGAAAAGACCCTCGCTGATGCCAAAGCGATTCGCGGCGACGCGACCACGCTGCAACAGCAGTACGAAAACCGTCTCGCCGACTGGGAGCGGGAAAAGCAGAAGGCGCGCGGCCAATTGCTCGAGGAGATTAACGCCGAACGCGCGCGTCGTCTCGCCGAGCTTTCGGATGCGCTCGATCGCGAGCGGGAAAAGACCCGGACGCTTGAGGAGCGGCGCCTCGCGGAAACGATTCGTGAAGCCGAAGTGAGAGCGATCGCCGGCGCGGCCCGCTTCGCGTCGCTCCTGTTGTCTCAACTCGGCGGACCGGAACTTGAGGCAAGGCTCATCGACATGGCGATGCGGGAACTGGCCGGCCTGTCCGAGGAACAGATGCAGTCCATCCGGCATGGATGGACCGAGGCGGACGGGACGGCCAGAGTAACCAGCGCTTACGCGATCGACGAGCTCCGACGAACCGCGATCGAGGCGGCACTGTCCAGGCTCGTCGGCCGCGAGTGCGCGTGCAGCTTCGACCAGGATTCAAATCTCATTTCCGGATTGCGCGTTGGTTTGGGGCCGTGGGTGTTACGCGCCAACCTGCAGGATGAGCTCGAACTCTTCAGTGAAGCCGGACGCCATACCCGATAATCCTTCCGGGCCCGTTTCACCGCTGGCCAACCAGGCCGCATGGCTTGAGCGCTATCGGTTTGGCGTCAGGCTGTCCGAGCAGGGAGAGCTGGTATCGGTCGGGGACGGCATCGCGCGTGTTACCGGACTCCCATCGGCCTCGATGGACACGATACTTTTGTTCGAGGACGGCAGCGAGACGCTGGTGTTCGACCTGTCGAGCGATTCGGTCGGCGCGATCCTGCTGCGGCAGACCGACAAGCTCGCGGCCGGAATGGTGGCGCGGCTTTTGGGCTATCGCCCCATGATCCCTGCCGGCGACGCGATGCGCGGACGCGTCATCGACCCGCTCGGTAAACCGCTCGACGGCCTCGCCGCTCCCGACACATCCATCCAGCAGGCCCTCGACGTTCCATCGCCGCCAATCACCGCGCGCGATGTGGTTCGCGAGCCTCTCTACACGGGCAACAAGATCATCGACACGCTGATTCCGATCGGAAAGGGTCAACGCCAGCTCATAGTCGGCGACGACGGCCTGGGTAAGAGCTCATTGGCGATCGATACGGTAATCAACCAGCGCGGAAAGGACGTTCTACTGCATCTACGTCATGATAGGGCAGCGGCGCTCCAGCGTGGTTAATACGCTCGAAACGCTTCGCGGTGCGGGTGCGATGGAACACACGACGGTCGTGGTCGCGGAAGCCACCGACCTTCCGGGGCTCAAATACCTCGCCCCGTTTGGCGGCTGCGCCCTGGCCGAGGCATGGATGGCGCAAGGCAGAGACACGCTGGTCATCTATGATGACCTGACGACGCATGCGCAGACTTACAGGGAACTGTCCCTTTTGTTGCGCAGGCCACCGGGACGCGAGGCCTACCCCGGCGATATCTTCTTTCTGCACTCGCGCCTGCTGGAGCGTTCGACCTGCCTTGCGCCCGCGGCGGGCGGCGGCAGCATGACCGCCCTGCCGATCATTGTCACCAAGCAGGGCGAGATAGCGGCCTACATACCTACCAATCTTATTTCGATTACCGACGGTCAGCTTTATCTCGACCGGCGCCTGTTTGCCGAGGGCTTTCTGCCCGCGATCGACGTGTCCAAATCCGTCTCTCGCATCGGAGGCAGGGCGCAGCATCCTCGTATCAGCAAGGAGGCTTCGCGGGTCAAGCTCGATTATCTGCAATTCCTTGAGCTCGAAGTGTTTACTCGTTTTGGCGCGCACCTCGAAGCCACCATGGAAGCGAGAATAAGGCGTGGCCGGGTGCTGCGTGAGTTGCTCAAACAGGAGCGGCTGAACCCTCTTCCGATCGAATTCGAAATGGCCTGGCTCGTGGCCTACAACGATGGCCTGCTGGATCGTTTCGAGGCCGGCCGAATTCCAGCCTGCCTGGGACGCCTGCAAGCCGGCTTAAGCCGTACTCCGCTTGCCCTCACCGACAGCCGGGAGCGATGGGTGGAGACGGTGCGGCAATGGCTTGCGGAGTGACGGCTGACGATGAGCGAGCTGGACGAAATACAGCATCTGCTTCACAGTCTTGGCGAAATCAGAAACATCATGAGCGCGATGAAGAACATCGCCCTGATGGAAATTCGCAAGCTTACCCGTTTTACCGCCGCCCAAAGCCGTGTGGTCGAGAATATCGAGACTGCCGCCGCCGATTTCCTGAATTTTTACGGCCCGATGCCGTTACCGGTCGCCCCGTCGCCGCTGGTGTATATCCTGGTCGGCTCGGAACGAGGCTTCTGCGGTGACTTCAACGAAAGCGCGATCGGGATGCTGGAAAAGCAGGTGCAAACGGATGCCGGAGCGCACAAGCCATTGCTGATCGCGGTGGGGCAGCGACTCACCGGCAAACTCCCGCCCGGCTACGAGTTGGAGGCGCAGCTCGAAGGCCCGAGCGTCGCCGAAGAAGTGCCCGCGGTAATCGGACGGCTGCTCGACAAGCTCGGCGATCTTCAGCGGCGGCTCGCATGTCTGTTTCCCCTCACCGTGATTCATCACTTAAGCGGCGATGAGGAGAAGACCGTCGCATCGGTCCTGGAACCCTTCCGCGAAAGGCCTCCCGGGTCAAAGCGCTTCTCCTATCCGCCGCTGCTGAATCTCTCACCTCAAACGCTTTTTGCCGAACTGGTTGACCATTACCTGTTTGCCGTTCTGTTCGAGATTTTCTACGGTTCCCTGACGGCCGAAAATCGGCGACGCACCCAGCATATGGAGGGCGCGATCAAACGTCTCGACGAAAGACGCACTGAGCTGACGCTCAAGCTCAATACGTTGCGCCAGGAACAAATCACGGAAGAAATTGAAATAATAATGCTGAGCGCCGAGGGCGCGCGTAAGCGCTGACAGGCTTTAAGCACAGAACAGTCGACCCGAGCCGTCAAGCAGCCTGACCGGCAGAGCCGCGGTGCTGGGCAAACTTCGTCTGGATTACGAAGACCTTGCGAAGAAGATCGACGAGCAGGGGAAGTTGCGGGACCAGGCGAAGAGCGAAGAAGAGCGCGTACGGCCCGAGAGCGAGGTCGCCATGCTCAAGGGTCGGCAAAGGTACATCGCCGCGTTACTTAAAATCAAAGAGGGTGGAGAGGGTAGGGCTTGAAGAGATCGCGTGTGGGAATCCTCGCGCATCAGCCGAGAGCGCGCCGACGCGCTCCCGGTATCAGTTGGCGCAATGATAAAGTGCCGGTTGCTGTCGATGGGTCGGTTGTTCGTTACCCGAATGAACAACCAACCCACCGCGCGACGCCGGTAAGAGGAGCATCCCCCGTTGCGCGAAGGCAACTCCGGTTCTGAATTTTCGGTAAGGACAGCGAGCGTCACGGTCTCGCAAGAGAAAGGAAAACCACATGGAATTGGGCATGATCGGACTGGGCCGGATGGGGACCAACATGGTGCGACGCCTTATCCGGGCCGGTCACCAGTGCGTCGTTTACGATATCCATCCGGAACCTGTGAGCGCACTAGCATCAGAGGGGGCGGTCGGAACGACGTCGCTCGAAGAGTTCGCGCGTAAGCTGAAAAAACCGCGCGCCGTCTGGATGATGGTGCCGGCGGCGGTGGTCGATCAAACGCTGAGCGCCATCGTTCCTTTCCTCGAACGCGACAACGTCATCATCGACGGTGGCAACTCATATTACCACGATGACATCCGCCGCGACGCCGAGCTGAAACCGAAGGGCCTTCACTATGTGGACGTCGGGACCAGCGGTGGAGTTTGGGGAGCAGAGCGGGGCTACTGCCTGATGATCGGCGGTGAGGAGGACGTCGTCGGACGCCTCGCCCCCGTCTTCGCCGCCCTGGCTCCAGGTATCGAGGCTGCCCCACGCACGCCTGGTCGGGAGAAGGCAGGCGGCACCGCGGAGCACGGCTACCTGCACTGCGGCCCGAGCGGCGCGGGCCACTTCGTCAAGATGGTCCACAACGGCATCGAGTACGGCCTGATGGCCGCCTACGCGGAGGGACTGAACATTCTCCGCCACGCCAATGTCGGCAAGCAGCAGCGCGCCGTCGATGCCGAAACCACGCCGCTGCGCCACCCCGAACGCTACCCTTACGATCTGAAGCTGGCAGACATCACCGAGGTATGGCGTCGCGGCAGCGTAATCGCTTCGTGGCTGCTGGACCTGGCCGCCGTCGCCCTGCTCAAAAGTCCCGACCTGGCGAAGTTCGCCGGCCGGGTCTCGGACTCGGGCGAAGGACGATGGACGATCATGGCGGCGATCGACGAGTCGGTCCCGGCCCCGGTCCTCAGTGCCGCGCTCTACGAACGCTTCGCCTCGCGCGGTGAGGCCGACTTCGCCGACAAGGTGCTGTCCGCCTTGCGTTACGAATTCGGAGGCCATGAAGAAAAGGCCGCCGCCACGAAGGGAGGCGTCTGATGACCGCATCTCGTTCGGACGCGCTGGTGCTCTTCGGTGTGACCGGCGACCTCGCGCACAAGATGGTCTTTCCGGCGCTCTATGCGATGGCGAAGCGAGGCGTCCTAAAGGTTCCGGTAATCGGCGTCGCCTTCCCGAAGTGGACTTTGGAGCGTCTGCGCAAACGCGTGACGGACAGCATAAAGCGATGGGGCGGAATCGATAACCAGCGGGCGCTCGACCATCTTCTGTCCGTGCTCACCTATGTGAGTGGGGATTATAATGATCGGGGCACGTTCACGGCGATAAAAGCGGCGCTGGGCACCGCTCGACGCCCGACGCACTACCTCGCCATCCCGCCCGCGCTCTTCGAGACGGTAATCAAAGGTCTCGGAGCCGCGAACCTGGCCGAGCATGCGCGCGTCGTTGTCGAAAAGCCGTTCGGACGCGACCTGGCCTCCGCGCGGGAGCTCAACCAGGTCGCGCAGGCGGTGTTTCCGGAAGACTCGATCTTCCGCATCGATCACTTTCTCGGAAAAGAGGCGATAATGAATATCCTCTATTTCCGCTTCGCCAATTCCTTCCTCGAGCCGATTTGGAACCGCAATTACGTGGCCAGCGTCCAGGTAACCCTGTCCGAGGATTTCGGCGTGGAGAATCGCGGCGCGTTTTATGAAACCGCCGGCTGTCTGCGCGACGTGATCCAGAACCACCTTTTTCAGGTCGTCGCGCTGCTTGCCATGGAGCCGCCGGCCGGCAGGGACTTCGGGGCCGTACACAGCGAGAAAGCCAAGGTGTTTCAAGCCATGCGCCCGCTGAAGCCCGACGACCTGGTGCGCGGCCAGTACGCCGGCTACCGCAAGGAGCCGGGCGTGGCGAAGAGTTCCGACGTTGAGACTTTTTCCGCCCTGCGGCTTTTCATCGACTCGTGGCGCTGGGAGGGGGTGCCATGGTACCTGCGCTCGGGCAAATACCTGGCCGAAACGGCGACCGAGGTTTTGGTGGAGTTGAAGCCGCCCCCACAGAGACTCTTCGCCGACTCAGCGCCGGCGGCCGGCCGCGCCAACTACCTGCGCTTCCGGCTCTCTCCCAGCTCGGCTATCGCCCTCGCCGCTCGCGTCAAGCTCGCAGGGAAGGAGTTCGTCGGCGAGCAGCGAGAGCTCTACCTGTTCGAAGAACGGCCGGGAGAGGAGGCGCCATACGAGCGGCTTTTGGGCGACGCCATGGCCGGCGACGGAGCGCTCTTCACCCGTGAGGACGCAGTTGAGGCGGCTTGGGCGGTGGTCGACCCGGTGCTTGAGGCCCACCACGAAGCTCGCCCTTACAAGCGCGGCGGCTGGGGACCGAAAGAGGCCGACGCGATCATCGCTTCTGACGGTGGTTGGCACAACCCCGGACCCAATGGGGCATCCGGATGATGGGCCTGCCGCTACTGTGTTTCCGCCGGCTCCGATCGCAGCCGGCCATGACCCCCGCGCGTTACAGTTCGGTGAACGCGGATCGATCGTAATCGAGCAACTCGGCAATCCGCTCCACGGTGATGTCCGCCGGCGGATAGCTTGCGACGATTTCGGGATCGATGGCGTAGTGTCCCTGCCTGGGAAACACGGTAGTCACGCGCTTGCCCCAGGCTTGCTTGATGGCGGCCAGGATGCGCAGCTTGTCGTCGACCATCACGTAATGCTCGGCCGGATACAGGCGCTCAACGTCCTCCAGCATCCGCTCCTTATGGATGTAAATGAGCACCCGGCCGGCAAACGCCTCCCACAGTCCCGAGCGCTCGACCTTGCGCGGCTGAAACACGGCGTCGCCATCCGAGAGAATCACCGCCGGCGCCCATCGGCGCACCTGTTTGACCACTTCGAGCGCGCCCGGGTACAGGCGCTGGGCAAAGGGATAGTCCACCAGCCAGTTCGCCATCCGCAGCAGGCGCGGATCGTGCAGTTCCTCGACCCGATAACGTTCCAGGGCTCCCAGATAGTCGGCGTAGCCAAGTTTCCGCCGCAAGGCTTCGAAGATCTCGAAGTAGCGTTGGCGGGCCTTCACTCCATAGACACGACCCAGATGCTCGCCCAACTCCTCCTGGATCCGGTCGTTGTCGAGCAGGGTGTTGTCAACGTCAAACAGGAAGACCACCGCAGAGGGCTTGCTCATAACTTGACTTCCGGAATCCGTCGATTGAGGTCCCGCCACGGGACGCCGACGCCGAAAAACAGCATCAGGCCGGGAAGCGGAAAGGCGTAATTATTCCCTGCGGGTCGGCAAAACCCGCCTGAATGATCGCGCCGATCGGGGCGCCGCTCGGGCGCCCCGATCCCGGAACCGCCGCTTACTTCAGTTTCACTTCAGGTTCGAGGCGACGAACTCCCAATTAACCAGTTTCCAGAAAGCCTCGACATAACTGGGGCGGGCGTTGCGGTAGTCTATATAGTACGCGTGCTCCCACACGTCGCAGGTGAGCAGCGCCGGCTTGTCGTTCATAATCGGGGTGTCGGCATTCCCGGTTTTCTCGACCGCAAGCGAGGCGTCGGGATTCTTCACCAGCCACGCCCAGCCGCTCCCGAACTGGGTGAGCGCCGCCTCGGTGAACTGCTTCCTGAAGTTTTCGAAGCTGCCGAAAGACTTTCGGATTCCGTCGGCCACGGCGCCCGAGGGTTCGCCGCCGCCATTGGGTTTGAGGCAGTTCCAATAAAAGCTGTGATTCCAGTGCTGCGCGGCGTTGTTGAAAATCGCGCCGGGGCCCGCCGTCTTGATGATCTTTTCCAGCGCCATGTCGGCGAATTTGCCGCCCGCAACAAGCTCGTTGAGCTTGTTCACATAGGCCGCGTGATGTTTGCCGTGATGGTAATCGAGGGTCTCGGCCGAGATATGCGGCGCCAGCGACTCCTTCGAATAGGGCAGTTGCGGAAGTGTAAAGGCCATGGGTCTTTCTCCTTTGGTTATGGCTCAAGACGCGGCGGGTCCACGGTTGGTTCCGTTGCGCCGGCCCTGTAAAGCCGTGTTCTCGCGTCCCATGCAGGACATCGGATCCCGGCCCGTCTATCGACCGAACAGGAAGCTTCAAGGACTAGTTGTTTGGTTCAGTCCGCTGACTGACGGGTCACGAAATGCGCACGCCCCGCGGTTACGCTTCCGGGTTCACGATAGAGTTCACGCCGTCTCCGGTCAAGGTCGCGCTGCCTGTGCCCTATTCGGAAATCGGCGATTCTCCTTGCCCCGATCGTCCCGCGCTTTCGCTGATACAAAGAATCCCCGGTCACCTCACTCAGACTCGGCAGGATGGTGGAATACGCCCCTGCCGCGCCACCGGCCAGTGCAATCATGAGATCGAGAATATTGGGTCTGGTGCGCGCCAGAATCTCGTTGGTCAGCGGAATATCGCGGTGAATCAGGCCGATTAGGAGCGCGACCGCGACAACCACCAGGGCGCCCACGAGCTCCGCGACAAAGGCTCGGCCAAGCAAAGGCAGGTCGCCGTTTACCAGCGCAAGCGCGATCGCCAGAATCGGTCCCAGCAGCGTAGCGATGAGCATCGCTTCAATAACCACCGCCGGACTGTTTTCGAACATTCCATAGCAGGCGACGACCGTCGAGAGCGCATTGATCACCGCGTACGGGGTCGTGAGAGCCGTGTTTTCGGTGATTTCGGCGACTACCGTCAGCCTCTCGCTATCCTTCATCGCGCACCTCGATCGGCCAGCATGCATCTTAGTCGTCGCGGGGACAGAGAATACAGCCGCTTGAGAGCAGCTTGGGTCGGATTGCGGGCGTTGCTGAGTTCTCTCAACGCAAATACTGCTTCGCGAGCGCTGGTCGATAGTTCTTTTGCCCGATTCCCGGTTTTTGAATCCTGGCGTGCCGGACGTCTTCGAAGTCGATGAGGCGATCCACGGCCGCTGCGCGTAAGTGGCAAGCACGGTGCGGTTCCTCGCGAGCGACGACGCTTCATTCGAAAGCGGGCTGGATCTCGCGGTCGACGGCGGCTTTACCACCGCGTTGCGGTTCGAATCGATCGATTTCAGCGACCACCAGCGATGGCGGAGGGGGGAAGGAGTCGAACCTTCCGGCAAGCGTATTGCCCGCCAAGCCGGTTTTGAAGACCGGTGGGGCCACCGGGCCCCTTCCTCCTCCATGCCTTGATCTGTCTACACTTTTTCGGCGCGATCTTCGAGCCGACGGGCGTTCTGCTAACGAATTGCTTAGGGAGCTGTTTGGGAATTCGGACTGCCGTTCGAGGATGCGAAGTGGCGGGCCATGCGGGTGACCGCGCCGACTCCTGAACCGACCGCCCCGCAAGGGCCGACTCAATGATTCATCGCCGGCACCGCGGCGCATACGGTAGATGTGTTCCTGGCATCGGGGACCTCCTTCTTATTTTTTTCCCCCAACACCGTCTTCGAAACCGGGTCAAGTCCAAATTTCGATGGCCGCAAAATACTTTGGACCTTAGCCAACCCGAAATACGGCGTGTGGCTCGCCCTGGTTCATCGAAGCGTAAAGTCTTCGTATGTGACGTTCCCGTCAGGACCGACCTTCGCCATCCACACTTCCCGGTTACTTGGTGAAAAATCGAACTTGGCCAACTCCGTCCTGGTCGCTTCGTACATCGACTTGAAGCATTCGCGCCCATGCCGCTTCAGACTCCCGAAGCCAAACGTCCCGACCTTGAGCTTCGGCGCCGGGCAGATGCAAAACGTGGTACACGGTACGGTGTGCACCGCGCTTAACTTTTTCCTGGATGGGTCTGCTGTAGCACCGGGCGCCGCAGACCGCGCTTTGGCCGGCTCTTCCTTTTCCTGCTCCGCCTCGATGATTCGATTATAGAGGCTGATATCCTTCAGCGCGTCGCGTTCCAGCACCCCTTGCCGTACATCCAGTACCCGCGCCATCCGCGCTGCTATCGACACGTTCGACACCAGCTCTTCAAAGGTTGCGTTCAGCGGAAACACAAACAGGAGATTGCATCCCTCGCACCAAGTCGCGAACTGAATCGGCAGATTGTCGATGACGCCGCCGTCCTCGTAATGGTTGCCCCGCACGTCCTCCAGGCGCCTGAATGCGGGCGGGATATCCATTGACGCGAACACGGCCGATTCGATCTCTTTGATGTCCAGTGGCGCATCCTGCGAGCGGTTGGTATTCGCGAGATTACGATAATTAGGGAGCGTTCCTGGCGGAATCTGCTGCGGTTTGCGGTTCGTAGTAAAGTCCAGCAACGCCGATTCTACGTTCGTGCGCGTAAAATACAGGTACGGAAGCGGATTGCACGGTTTGGATGAGAACAGCGTCGTGAACTGGCGGCGCCAAATCTGATTACCCGCGAGATAGTTGCTTAGGATTGGGATATAGATCGCCGGATTCACGACCGTCGAAAGCCGCGACGAGGTCCACCACTCGTACAGCGGACCGTGGTCCCAATTGCCCGCCTCGACCTGTCTCGTCATCCAGAACATCGAATTCCACGAGCCAATCGACGTTCCCGCAATCATTCTCACGTACTGGAGCGCGTTCTGCGCTTCCAGAAATTCCCACAGCGCGCGCAGAGCGCCGGCCTGATAGACGCCCTTCGCGCCGCCACCGGCCAGCACAATGCCGATACGAAATTCCGGGTCCTCTCCCAGCCTGCAAAATTCCTGCAGCGTTCCGGCGTTTTTCGCGGGGCCCTTGGCCCATTCCGGCTTTTCATCGATGGACTGGGCGCGGCCGAAGTCGGCGAGCACAAGTCCCTCGGTCAGCAAGGAGACGGACGGTGACAACCAGTAGAGCAGGTTCCAGGCCGCTGAACCTGCCGTGATCGCGATGAGTAGTGCGATAATTGTCCATAGGAACTGCCCGATGGTAATAGCGGCTCCGAGCAAAAGACCCCCCGACGCTCGAATCGGGATGACGAGTGTCAGGAAATGGAAGACGATCACGCTGACTGCGGTCGCGACCGCGAGAAAAAACCAGAATCGTACCGACGAGCCGCGCTGACTCATTTTCGCCCCCTGCTAAGAACCGCGGACTTCAATCAGATCACGAAACTCCAGCGGTTTCGCGGTTGTCGGGTTTTGACCAGGCAGACCCGCAATCAGCAACTCGCGGAACCAGACATTTTCCAGGCCATTCCGAGCGCAGACCGCCGGAGCGAAGCATCGCCGCAAAGTGACGGGTTTCCGCGAATTACCCGACCGATGTCGCTCTATTTCAGCGGCTGCTTGAGCCATTGGGAGTAGAAGGCGTCGATGTCGGGAAGGAAATCAAACACCATCGGATAGCCCGGCGGCACGGCCTCGACCTCCAGTTGGGTCCCGCAGCCCGGACAGTAAAACTCGCGAATTTCCATCCAGGCGGGATCGGGGCCCATCCCGGCCGGATAAATCTCCTTAAGATCCGCCTCGGTGTCTCTCACGTAGACCAGCGCCGACAGCTTCCAGTTATTCCGATAGTCGCCAAACTCGTGGCCGCAGTCGCACTTGACGATGCGCTCTCCCTGCTTTTCGACTACCGACAGATGCTCGCCGAGCGGCAACAGGATACGCTCCTTCCACGGCACTCGACTTTGCCGCACCGCGAGGTAGACGCGAAATCGTCCTTCGTCCTTGTGCTCGCTCATCAACTCCTTGAGCTGGGGCCAGGGAGTGACGCCGTCGATCAAGTCACCGATGTTCTTTTCATCAATCCGCATCGTCGTTCCCTCCGGACGAGAAGGCGAAGTCCTCGGGCAACGACCAAAATTCGCGAAATTCCCTGGCCCATGACGGACTCAGCCGCATGCACTCGCGATAGGTCCGTCTCACGACGCCCCGTACCTCATCGCCGAGCAGACGCTTGCGCTGCCGCGCGATCCATTGCCGCGCCGGAATGCCGCGGGCTTTTCGATGCTCGCGCATCCTCTGCCGTTTCCGATTGGTCTCCTCCCCATCGACGATCCATTCGGCGCCCTCCCGCTTCAGCGCCGCGCCATAGACGCTCTCGGCGAAGCGCGGCGAGACCATATTGCCGTTGAGGTCCTGCTCGATCAGCCCGGGATCTCTTTCGAGCGGATCGCCGTAGCCGGGACCGCCGCGGAGATAGTTGAGATAAAGGTCGCCGGGTTCGAAGGGGCGGCTGGTGGCAAATCCTTTGGGCGTGAAGTAGACCTCGCCCGTTACGGTTTTTCGCACTTCCGAAAATTCGGGATCGCCGTCGCCCGTCGGATAGGGCGCCTGAGTCCGGATCAGTTCATCCATGTTGCTGCGATGGACGTGCAAGACGTAACCCGAAGCCGCGGGATAGCCGCCGAACAGACCGGCATTGGCGTTCACCAATCCGTCGCCGCGATTCTGGAGCTCGACTTCGTTGGTCTTCCACACCATCCGCAACGACTCGAATCCGCTGCCTCCGCGATACTTACCCGCGCCGGCGGTGTTGGGCTTAACCCGACGTCCCAGATAGAGCAGCGGCTCCGATCTCTCCCATACCTCGACGTTGCCCATGTCGGCTTCCGGGTTCCACATCGCGTAGGCGTGATCGATCCCGTCGAGCACCGCGCGCGCCCCCGAGCCGCAAGAGGAGAGCTCCATGTTGTTGATGCCGAACTCGCGGCCGTAATGATCGATACCGCCGCTCTGCATGCCGTTCATGGTGAGCGCGTAACCCGCCATGATCTCTTCGAGGAATCCGCGGGCGTAAAAGGCGCGCCCGAGACTCCGGATAAAGCTGCAAAACGTCGGGATGAGAAACAGCCAGGCGTTGCTGGTCGCGGGAGTGATGCGGTCGGGATTGGCCCACGAGCCCGGCGGAATCCGGATGCGCATGCTCCAGTAGGGGCCGTCGTTGAGCTTGTCGTTGGGCAGGATGGTTTGCGACAGCAGCACCCACATCGCGCCCTGAAGCGCGGTTGGGCTGGCGTTGAAGCAGTGCCATCCCCAGGCGCAGGCTCCTTCCAGACCGACCTCGATCCTGCCCTCGGCGGTCACGTCGATCTCCATCGGCGTGTGCATCAGGAAGTTCCGGTTGCCCTTGATGGCGACGCCCGGCTCGCCGCGCAGCGGCACGTCGAAAAAAGCCGCGGCGCGGTACCGGCCCGGCACCAACATCGCTCGCACCTTGTGTAGAAACGTCCGCCGCCCGTCTTCGATCACTTCACGGGTAAACTTTTGATACCGTTCGAGCCCTTCGTCGCGGATGACCTTGAGCACCATGTCGCGGATCATCAGGCATCCGGAGATGCGGGCCTTTTCGTCGAGCTTCCAGTAGACCGGATTGCGAACCTCGCGTTCGCACAGGACCTCCCAGTGCCGATAGATATGATCCGACTCTCCGATTTTTTGCGCCGGGATGTTGAAGCCGTGCTCGAAGCGGTTGATGCATCCGGTGGGCGAGCCGCCCGGCACGGCGCCGCCGATATCGGTCACGTGGATGATGCCGGCCACCCAGCCGATCAGTTCTTCTCCCTCGAAGATCGGCACGATCGTTTGCACGTCGGCGTTGTGCACATTGCCGATATACACCTCGTTGTTGCAAAAAATGTCGCCGGGACGGATGCCGGGATCGGCCTGGTAGTCGTTGCGCAGCATCCATTTGATCGCGTCGCTGGCGGTATGCACGTGCACCATGATGCCGGTCGAAACCGCGACCGCGTCGCCCTCTGGCGTATAGAGTGCGAAGCAAATTTCCTGGAGCTGCCTCACGATCGGCGAAGCCGATATGCTGACCGCGCTCTCCCGCGCGGTGACGATCCCGCCGCGCAGCTTGGAGAAGATGCGCTCGTAACCGATCGGGTCGGACTGCTTGAAGGTCAGTTCGGTGACGCCCCAATAGCATCCGGTGGCCCGGAACCGGTCTTCGCTTTCCGCGATCGCCGCCTTGAGGTTCCGACCGCCGTTGCCTGAAGGATTGGATCGCGCGGCAAGCGCTTCTCCGCTCGACGTCTCTTGCATGATCGTGCCGCTCCTTTTCCCGCGCTCACCCCGGTCGGTGAGACTTTCCGTCGCGCGGGTTCAAGTCGAGATGGAAGACGCGATGGCCGTCGAGGAACGTGCTTGCCCCCGGCGGCACCACGAACGTGGTCGAAGGCGCTTCGATGATCGCGAGACCGTCAACCACATTGCCGGGCCTGAGCGCTCCCATCTCCCAGATTTCCGCTTCCTGCCATCCGCGTTCCCACCAGACCGGTCGCGTGCCCTTCCAGGCTTCGCGCGCGGGACGAGCCGTTCCCTGTTGTTCTTCGGGCAGGTCAGGCTTAACCGTGGGAAGCACGGCGGTCAGAATCACGCGCGCGATGGCGTACCCGAGTTCCGGCGAGCGCGCGGCGAGACTGTACACCTTGCCGTAAAGTTCCTCGAAGGATGCGACAAGCCGTTCCACCAGCGCGGGATCGTCGCCCTCGTGAGTAGATGCCACCTCGAGGTCGTCGAACTGCCCCTGGTACTGCATTCGCACCGCGCGTCCGAACGACGCGTCGTTCGGCGACCAGCCGCCCTTGGTGATCTCCGCCGCGACGCGCTCGCGCAGAGTCGACCAGGCCTGGGTCAGCGATTTGACGACCTGGCGGCGCTGTTCGGAAGAGTCCTTCAGACCGAATCGTACGTCGACGGTCATGTCGTGGCGAATCTCGAGGTCGGCGCAAGTGCAGCCAAAAGCGGAGAACGCCGCCGCCCACGTCGGTACCAGAATGTCCTGAAACTGGAAGCCCCGGGCGTACCTGCCGACCAGCACCGGTCCCCCTCCGCCGTATGCCATCAGCGTGTACTCGACCGGGCTGTATCCCTTGCCGATCAGCGCGCCGCGCACCTGCGCGTGCATCTGCTCGGTCAACAGTTCGATCACCCCGGCGGCTGCCGCGTACACGTCCAGCCCGAGCGGATCCGCGATCTGCTCTTTGAACCCGCGCAACGCGCGCTCGCGGTCGAGTTTGATCTCGCCGCCGAGGAAATAATTCGGATCCAGGAGTCCCAGGATCACGTGACAATCGGTTAAGCTCGGTACGCTCATTCCGCCCTCTGGATAGGCGAGGCCGATCCGGGCGCCGGCGCTGTCCGGACCGAGTTCGATGCGGCGGGAATCGGGGTTGAGTCGGACCACGGTGCCCATCCCCGCGCCCACCGAGTCGATCGTGACCATCGGCAGCGCCAACAGGTAGCGTGCCATCTCCGGCTGGGTGCGAATCGTGTAGGTGTTGGCGGTAATGATTCCGACATCGAAGCTGGTTCCACCCACGTCGGTACAGACCAGGTTGGGTATGCCCAGGCATCTCGACAGGTACCTGGTGCCGATCATTCCCCCGATCGGGCCGGAGACCAGCGTCTTGAAGAGGTGCGGGCTCTCGATGCTGAGCGAGCCGCCGTAACTGGCGACGATCCGCCATCGGAACCTGGCCCCCAGCGATCCGAACTGTTCCTGGATGCGGCGCAACTGCTCACGCGAGGGGTCGGCCGCGTACGCTTCCATGATAACCGTGTTGAGCCGCGGGAAGTCGTCGCGCACCGGATTGAGTTCGGACGCCACGAAAATCGGAATTGCTTTCCCCTGCCGGGCGCAGACCTCGCGCGCAATCGCGGCCACCCGCTGCTCGTGGAGCGGGTTGCGATAAGAGTGCAGGAGATTGACGCACAGCGCCTCGACGCCGAACTCCAGCAACTCGGCCACCGCCGCGCGCGCCTCTTCCTCGTAAAGCGGGATCGCCACATCGCCGAAGACATCGATCCGCTCGCGCACGCCGCGGATACGCTCCAGCGGCACCAGCGGCTCGTTGTGCATGTGAGTGACCGCGTGCAGGCGATCCGAATACGAGTAGCCGGTGTAAGTCTGGCGCGAGCGCTCCATTCTGAGCACGTCTTCCATCCCTGCTGTCACGATCACGCCGAGCTTGCGGCCCTTACGTTCCAGCAGGCGGTTGAGCATGCTCGTGCCGGAATACACTCCCGCACGCAGCCAGGGAACCACGCGGTCGAGTCGCAGGTCCCAATAGCCGAGCGCGTCGCGCGCCGAGCGCTCCAACCCTTCGCTTTCATCTGCGGGCGTGCTGAGCGCCTTCCCGATGGTGAATTGGCCCCGGCGATCGATGAAGATGGTGTCGGTCATCGTCCCGCCGGCGTCCACGCCCAGGATCTGCGGCCTGCGTTCGGAGGCGGCCGCGACCGCCGTGCTCTGCTCAGCCATCGGATTCGCCCTCGCTCGCAACCGCGCCGCCGCTATGCGTCGCGCTGACGCGGTTCGCCTCCGGCCCCTGAGAAGCCGTCGCTTCGGACCGCTTCTCTCATTCTGCGCGGAAAAAGTAGCACGCTTTCACGGTATTAAGTACCGTCATAACTGGCGCCGCCGGATACAATCCGGCGCTCAAAATCGCGCTTCGCTACTATCGTCTCTCGCTGAACAGAACACCCTTTGTTTGCAGCTCCGCGATCCGCGCTTCGCCATAGCCGAGCACTTCCCGTAATACCTCGCTGCCTTGCTCGCCCAAAAGCGGCGCCTGGATATTCGGCAATTCGGGAAACGCCGAGAATTTTAGCGGGAAGCCGGGGATCGTCACCTCGCCCAGCAGAGGATCCTGGACCGTACGCACCATTTCGCGCGCCTTGAAGTAGGGGTTGCTCAGCGTATCGACGATCGTCAGCACCGGAGCCGCCGGGACGCGATTCTCCTCAAGCACGCGCAACACCGCCTCGTCGTTCGCGAACGATTGCATCCAGCGTTCGATGATCGGGACCAGCTCTTTCTGGTTCTTCGCCCGGTCGGCGCCGGTGATGAAGCGCGGGTCCTCGCCCAACTCCGGCCGGTCCATCGCGCGCACCATGTAAGGCCACTGGCGATCCAGCACGCACAACACGATCCATCCCTGCGGTCCTTTGAATACGCCGAACGGACAGACCAGCGCGTGATGCGAGCCCATGCGGCCCGGGATGAATTGCCCGTCGCTCATGGTGTATGCCTGAATGTTAATGTCGTTCAGATGGTACAGCGAATCGACCATCGAGATATCGATGTGCTGTCCGATCCCGGTCCTCGTTCGATAATAGAGTGCGCAACCCAACGCGGCGAGCGCATGAACGGCGCTGGTCTGATCCGCGATCGGCAAGCCGACCATCTGGGGAGGACCGTCAGGATTCCCGGTGATGTGCATCAGCCCCGAGAACGCCTGGGCGATGTAATCGTAGCCGACCTTGTGCGAAAGCGGACCGCGCCGGCCGAAGGCCGAAACCGACACCATGATGATCCGCGGATTAAGCTCGCGCAGCGATTCGTAATCGAAACCCCACTTCTCCATCACTCCCGGGCCGTAGTTTTCGACCACCACGTCGAGCGAGGACACGAGCGCGCGCAGTATCGCCATCGATTCGGGCTTGGCGAAATCGAGACAGAGGCTTTTCTTGCCGCGATTTTGCTGCACGAAGTAGGCGCTGCGCCCTTCCCTGACGAACGGCAGCAGCCGCGATGGGTCGCCCATCGGCGCCTGCTCGATCTTGATGATGTAGGCGCCCATCTCAGCCATCAGGCGCGTGACCGCGGGACCGGCCAGATACTGGCTGAAGTCCAGCACCCGCACATCGGAGAGCATCAATGGAAGCTTGTCCGGATCGTTCATAACGTTCCTCCCCAAGGGGCGAGTATCGCCACGCGCGACGCCCGCGGTTCCATAGCCCCCAAGACTCGCGCAATCGGCGCCGCCGGACAAATGGCCACCGGCCCCCCGCGTGGGCAAGCCCGGACCAACATCCCGTGTACGGCCCAGCCGTTTGCGCTGCAGCGCGCGAGCGAACTATGAGTATCCCGACCCGGAAGCGTTAAATCGAAAATTCCGGTTGCGCTGGAAAAGGCCCGGGCAGGAAGTTCCGGCCCATCAGGTAAGGGACGAAGCGGCGGGCGGGAGGGTGCGGGACTACAAAGAGGCGGGCGCTCATCGCCTGATCTTCCTGGCGCGCCGGCGGGGTGAGGCTTTTCTGAACGACCTCGAACAGATGGCGCGCAAATCGATTGTAAGTCGGTAAAATGAAGATAAGCATCGTTACCGGTATCCCGTGGCTGGATCCGGCTGTCAGCCACGCTCAGGCTTACCGGGAAGCGGTCGAGCAGGTCCGTCTCGCCGATGAGTTGGGCTTCGACTGCGCCTGGTTTACCGAGCATCACTTCGCCACGCACGGAATCAACCCGTCGGTGCTGTCCTTCGCCGCTTACATCGCGGGCGTCACCAGCAGGATTCGAATCGGAACCGCGGTTGTGGTGCTGCCGCTTTATCATCCGGTCCGCCTGGCCGAAGAGATTGCCCAAGTCGATATTCTAAGTGAGGGGCGGCTCGAGTTGGGAATCGGCAGCGGCTACCGGTTCGATGAGTTTCGCGGCCTGGGCGTGGTCCATTCCGAAAGCCGCCCGATGTTTCTGGAGTCGCTGGAAGTCCTGTTAAAGGCCTGGCGCGGTGAGCCGTTCTCCCATCACGGCAAGCACTTCGACGTGCCCGAGGGCGTAATCGTTCGTCCGATGCCGCTCCAGAAGCCTCATCCGCGGTTGTGGGCTCCGGCAACAAGTCCGGCGAATATTCAATGGGTAATCGATTCGGGCGCGCATCTGATGACCGCGACGACTTTTTCATCGATCTCGGAGTTAATGCGGATGCGCGGCGAGGCTCGATCGGGCGCTCGCCGGCTCGGGGCGGGATGCGCATGAGCTGGAGATTTACTTGCACGTCCCGGTCCACGTCACCGACCAGCCGTATCATGGATTGGCGGCCGAGTTGTCGGAAGCCTTCGGCGGCTTTGCCCGTGCCGCCGGGATGGGCGGAACCATCTACCAACAGCAATCCGCGGGTGGAACGCAGAAGCCGGTGAGCGGCTCCGGTTTCGATTTCGCCAATTACTACGAGAATCATGCGGTAATGGGGTCGCCGGCCTTCTGCATCGACAAGCTCGCGCAGTGGCGGCGGAAGTTGCGGTTCACGCACCTTACCTGCATGTTCAATTTCGGCTTGGCCAATCGCGTCGTGCTCGCAAACATGGAGCGATTTGCGGTCGAGGTTATGCCGACTTTGCGGCGGCTTGGCGAAAAAAGCGGTCCGGACTGAAACTTCAGACTCGCCGCACTCGCAGCCATCCGGCACTGTTTGATTTCGTTCGGCGCAACGTCCGGACTTTTCGGCAAGGACAAGCGTTCTTCATGATTGAAAACCGGTCGTGCGATCGCGGCTGCCGATCGGAATAAATCGTTTCGAAGACATCAGACGCCGACAGTGGTCCCACGATAGTAATGCCGCAGGATTTCCGTGTAAGTCTTGCCCGCATTTGCCATGACCGCCGCGCCGATCTGGCATAGGCCGACACCATGTCCCCATCCGGCTCCGCTCAAGACAAAACCGTCGGACTCTTTGTCGACGACGAACGCGGAGCTGTAAAGATGGGTGCGCGATAAGGCGCGGCGAATTTCCAGTTCTTTGCCGATGATGATGTAATCGCGTTCGCCGGTGATCTTCAGCCGATATATTCGGCCTGAAGGTCCGCGAGCGAGCGCCTGCATGTCGCGAATCGGACCAAGGTCCACGCCAAGCCTCGATCCGATCAGATCGGCGAGTTCTTCGGGCGTGTACGCGACCCGCCAGCGATAGAAATCGCGGGTCTCCTGATCGAATCCCGGCAGAACGCGCGCGAGGAACTCCGAATCCTCCGTATTGCAGTAAGCCGGCGGGTTGGAGCGTATCCATGTCTCAGGACTGTAAGCGCGGGATTGCGCCGGACCGTCGTAGACGGACTCAAGATAGGGAATATCTTCATCTTCCCAGGCGGTCGCATAGCGCTCGGTTATTCCGCCGCAGCACTTGGAAAACCGTGCGTCGCAGATCGCGCCGTTGTAACGGAGAAACTCGCCGGCGGTCGCGCGAACCGCTTCGGCCGCGGTCGGAGAGAACGCTTTCGTGATGCCCTGATAGCGCTGGCAGTGGTCGTCGGCGCACACGTCGAAATCCGGATGCGCTTCGCGGCCGTACCAGCGAAGGATTTCGTGAGAATCGGGACCCTCACTCCGCCCTCTGCCGGAGCGAGAGGGATTCGCTTTCGGAAACCACAGCCAGCTGCGCGAAATCACCGCGTGAGCTTTCAGCAGTTCAGGCGGACAGGACGCGCTCATCTCGGATGAAATCACGCTCGTGACGTACTCTTCGAGCGAAACATCATTGATCACCGTCAGACCGGCTTCCCGTTTCACGAGGCGAAAAGCCCCGCGGAATACCTGGCGCTCCTTGCGTTCCCAATGAAATCCGATTCCGATCGTGACGTTGTCCAGCGCAAACGCGCACGATGCCGGGTCCGACGGCGCAAGCGTAACTTCGGAAGTAAATCTGTGGCGCCCGGAAGTGTACGGCTTGCCGGAAGTATCCGTAAACGTGCCCGTCAATTCGACTTCAACGGCGGACCGTTCTTCAATCAGCCCTACAGAAACGTTCAACGCTTACTCTCCAGCTTCGCGGCGACATCCCGAAACTGGCCGTCCGGCAAAGTGACCTCGCGAAAAATCGCGGCGATGGCGGCGCCGGTGATTTTTTCGAAATCGTGCGCCAGCGGCACGACAAATATTCCGCACAAATCAATCGATGCCGGACTCACCGTCAGTTCGCCCGTGTGAAAGACCTCCGGCCGATGTTTTCCTCGCGGGAACAGATATGTGACCCACTCCTCTCTCTCATGAAAGACCGCGATGTTGACCAACGGTTCCGCTCGTTTGCCGGTCGTTTCCACGAGTAGATCGATGGCCCGATCCATTCGATCGATCAAAGCGGATCGATTCCGTCCACGAAACAAGAACACATTTCTTCCATAGTTCGGCACGGTAACGCCGGTCAGGCCGGCGGTGTCCTTCTCTATCGGAAGCAATCCTCGCGAGCCGGCCTGAAAGTGCATGTGATCCGGCGCGGACGCGCCGCATTCCGGGCCGTTGTAGATCACGAAATATCCGGGGAGGGCCGCGGCAAGGTCAAGCATATTTCCGAACCGGTTCGCGATGCGCTGCGAGCCGTGCTCCCGGTGAACGATCGTGAGGTGATGATCCACGATTGGAAACGGATTGCAGTAGATCGTGAAGTTCTCATCAAACCGCACACCCTCCTCCTCCGGCGGCAGATTTCCCGCACACAGGAAGCAGGGGCGTTTCGCGACCGACTCGCGATCGACTCGCGCCGTCGTGCTGCCCACGCGATGGGGAATGTGACGGATGAATACGTCGAACCAATCGATCCGTACCCGCCGTGTCTTCGCCCGCGCGAGGCCTTCAAGGCCTTTCGCGAGCTGCGGCCACGCTCGCGCCTGCCGGTTAAACAGTTCTTCCAGTTCGTGGATCATCCCCGCATTCGCGCCTGAATCTCGATAGTTCGGAGCCAGTCCTTGTACGAATCGTATCGATTCACGACCTCGAGCGGCAGGGCGCTGTCGCTGTTGCCTTCCCAACGGCGGCAAAGATAAACGGAGTCGTAGATCCGGCCGATCTCATAGTCGCGGCTGATGCGCAGCGCTACGGCGTAATCCTCGCCATAGCTGACATTCGGAAATCCGATCCGGCGCAGAACCGACGTATTGAACGCGCGCGGCGCGCCAAGACCGTTGACGCGGAGCGCGTTGTTTCTTCCGTTCTCGCGACTCCACTCGCGATGATCGATAAGACCGGGCGGAATCTCCTTCAACGAAAAATCGACCATCGTATAGGAACCGATAACCATCGCATAAGGTCCCGCTTCAAGTTCCGCGACCATCCGGCGAAGGACGCTGTCATTGATGTAGAGGTCGTCGGAATCAAGCTGGACGGCGTATTGTCCGCAGTCTCTGGAGTAAATCGCCTCGTTCCAGCATCCACCGATTCCCAGGTCCAGGCGTTCGGGAACGATGTGCTTAACACGCGAATCGTTGATACCGCGCAGAATCTCTGTTGTCCGATCCATCGAATGGTTATCGACGACGATCACATTGAATTCGAAATCAGCGCGCTGGGCGAGAGCGCTTTGAACGGCGTCGAGAATCGTCCGCTCGCGATTCCGAACCGGTATGACCACGCTGGCCTTTACCGGAAATGTCTTCTCCGCGGCTGGAACTTCCTCGAAGTGCGGCCGCAACCAGGCGCCGATTCGTTTGAGATGCGCCGTCGCGATGCGCTCCATTTCGATTTGATAATCGCGGTTGCGCGGATCCACATAGTCGAATTGCTTTTGACCCGTCGGCCGCTCATCAATCATCGACGCGCTGTACAACGGTTCGGGAATCCGCACGATGGCGTGTTTTTCCGAAATCCTTAACCGCAGGTCGTATAGTCCTCCCCATTTCCAGGCGCTGTCGATTCCAGACTGACGCGCGGCCTGAACCGGCACACCAACCAGCGGGCCGAAGTCGAAACCGTCGCGGATGCTCCCGCTTTGATAGTCGATACGAGGATGGCCTGCCGCGTCGGCATAAACCCAGCCGGCGCCGGTTTCACGCATGACCCGCGCCATTCGATCGAACATGCGCGGTCCGGGCTCGATGTTCACACGCGGATCGCCGAGAAAGAGGACATCGGAATCGGCGGCGTCGACGAGTCCCTGAATAGTCGCGGATGAGTAGTCCTTCGGATAGACGATGTTCACATTCCACCCCGCCGCTTCGCGCCATCTCTCCTCCGCAAGGAGGGAATTCGCCTCATCGATAAACCCGTCATCTTAGCTGCTCGCCCCAATGCGTCGCGTCACCTCTTGCGGTCGCACGACAATGACGCCGGCCATCCGATTTGCCTTGAGAAACTCGCTCAATTTCTGTTCCACGACAGATCCCTTGCTGCGCGACGCGTGACGCATGAGCATGCTTTTGCCGTCGCGCACGATGATTCCGGTATGAAACACATCGAGATTCTTGCGTGTGGACGCGAAAAAAATCAGATCGCCGCTTTGCAAATGCGGTTCGAGCCGCGGCAGTGCCGCCTTCGGCACACATTTCACGCGAGTCCGACGGGCGCCGAGTCCGGGTACGACATTCAGAACGCGCTCCCTGGTGACCGTCGGGACAGCCGGTATCGAAACCGGCCTGATTATCCCTTCGCGTACATTGTTGCGAATCCAGAGCGTCATGTAGTGATTTCGCCGTTCCCATTGAATCCGGCCTTGTTCATACCGAATCTTTCGCAGCCACTCGATGAAGTCATCGACGTTCGAAGCGCGCGCGAGAGCCAAAACCGTTTCGATGTACGTGACACAGTCGAATCCATCGAGGGAAGCCGTGAACACTTCGGCGGCATCGGCCGATCCGATCAGCGGATTTGCTTTGTAGGGATGTCCAAGGAAGTGGCGGGAGAGAACGTCAATTCGGCTGCCTGCGGAACGGTCATGCTTCGTTTCCGATAGGAGCTGCTGCACGCGCCGGCGGCTGAGACCTCGTGGTTGCGCGTGCTTCATCGGATTTTCGTTTTGGCACGAGCTTTAGACTTCACGGCGGTCGAGACCTACCACCCGGGGCCTGGCGGCTCAAGCAGCAAGGCGAATCCATCGGGGTCATGAAAATCCGCTTTGTCGGCCGGATGACGAAGCGCCCAATACGAGAGCCCGCCGCTCGCCTCGATGACCGCCGAGAGCCCGATACGAAGGGGGGCCTGCGGATGGATGGCAGACAGGAGATCGAGCCGGACCAGGGCGTCGAGCTCAAGCCGATTGTCTGTAGGGCGCACGGCGATGTGCGGACGCATCATTTCGTTCGCGAGAAGACCGCCGTCGCGATAGCCGCGGAAGGCGTAGACGGCCCACTCCCCCGAGGGAGCGAAGTTGAACTCATGGTACGCCGCTTGTCCTTCCACCGCGATGAAGGCTTCGAAGCAGGTGCGCTGCCAGAGCTGTGTGGCGATGCGCGGCACGCCGGGCGAAGAGATCCGGATCCGGGGAATATCTCCGTCGAGGCGGAAGGTCATCCGGAGTTCGGCGTTTGCCGATCGGCGTACGAGCACCTGAATGGCGCGCGCCGCCTCAGAGCGTGTCGACGGATGGCACCTGAGGTCGATACAGTGTTCGACGGTCATAACGGGCTCGATGGCCGCAGCGGGATTGCTCTCCGACCGGAATATCGCTTCAACCCGTTGGCGCTCAAACGCCTTTGAGCGTCAACGTTTCTATTGTCTCACCCATCGGACCTTCATCACTATATCGCCGACACCGCTGTATGTAGCGCGGCACCGCCCCTGTTGTGTCGCGCTCTCAGCTTGAAATCTCCGCTCAATTTCAGCGTTCGGCCCCAGGAACGTCCGAAATCGCGGAAATTCCCTTTGTTTTCCCTTATGATTGGGTATTTTGACGCGGAGACTGGTTCGCAGCAGACTGCGTCATCCGCCACACAGTCTCCGGATTGCGGAGATTCTTCGTTCTATGCCTGAATGTTGTGGAACGCTTTATATCGGAGGACGTTTGATTTGAGCATCGGGACTATGCGGGAGACACGGCCGTGAAATACAGGATTCACCCCCTGCTTCTGGGAGAAGCCGACGTCAGTTGCGTGCTCGACGTCTTCTGGAGCCTTACCAAAAACACGGACCGGGTGCAGGTCCCGATCCTCGCCTTTCTGATCGAAGGCGGCCCCGACCCGATCCTTGTCGATGCCGGCATGCGCAGCGCCGACCGCGCCATGCGCGTCCACCGCCTCGGGCCGCATCGCATTCCCACCGGCATGTCGCTGCCCGAAGCGCTGGCCAGGCATGGCCTGAGGCCCGAAGAGATCAAGACCGTGGTGCTCACGCATCTTCACTACGATCACTGCGGGGGCTGCGAACTCCTGCCCAACGCGCGCATCGTCGTACAGCGCAGCGAACTCGCCGCGGCGGCGGCGCCGATGGGGCCGAGGCATCTGGAGATCGGATCGCGCGAGCTTTTTTACGACCGCCAGGACGTGGCGGCGATGGTGGACACGCTTTGGGACCGGGTCGAGTTGATCGAAGGCGATACGCGGCTGTTCCCCGGCATCGACTGCATACACTATCCGGACAGCCACACTCCGGGCAGTCAATGCGTTTACGTCGACACCGACGCGGGCGTTGTCGGACTGGTCGGCGACATGGTGCGCAAGGTCGATCTGAACGTGCGCCGCGCGATTCCGCCGGGTCTGTACTACAACCTCGAACAGATGATGCGCGCGATGCGCGACATCGCGCGCCGCGGCGACATCATCTATCCGGCCCACGATCCGATGGTTCTGGAGCCGGACGCGCAGAAGCGCCTCAGGGCGCTGATGCCCGGCAAGCCGTGGCCCTGAGAACGGTCCCTGACGGCCGCGCTGTATGCTCCGTCAGCCCAGCGCGCGGAGTCTTTCGGGATCGGAGCGCAGTTGGGCGACGAAGCTCAGGACTTCATCGGCGACACGATCCTTCTCGATATCCACCGACACGATATGAAAGCTGTCGTCCAGGATGACCGAGCGTTTCTGCGCGCTGCCGAGATTGGCCATCAGAAAATCGACGTTCTTCATCGGGCAGACGTGATCCTGGCGGCTGTGAACGACCAGCGCCGGCTGAGTCACCTTGCCCAATCTCGGGCGCACGGCGGCTGAGAGCTGGTACAGATTCACCGCGGCGCCCAGCGGCATCAGCTTCGCTCCCGGATGGATTCGGCGGGCCGTCGCGTCGTGGAGGTCGGGCCCGGAACCGCGGAGATAAATTCGCCCCGCGATCGGGCCGAGGGCCTGAACGAATCGGAGCGCGGTCTGGCTCCAGAAATCGAGAAAGAAGGCCGGAGCGAGCAGGACGAGGCCGGCTACCGCCTCGCTTTGGTCAAGCGTCAGTCGCGCCGCCAGCAGAGCGCCAGCGGACTGGCCGATCACGACGATCGGATCGCCGAACTGGCGCAGTCGTTCGAAGCCGTCGACCACGCTTTGATACCAATGATGGTGGGTCGTCGCTCCGAGTTCCTCGGCGGCTCCCGCATGTCCGGCCAGCTTGATGCCGCATACACGGGCGCCGGTATCGGCCAGACGCTCACCCAGGAAGCGCATCTCGTAGGGTGTGCCGGTCAGGCCGTGTACCAGCAGCGCGCTTAGTCGGCTGCCGGGGAAAAAGAATTCGTTGGTATCGACGGTTGGGGTTTGCGGGTGAGGGTCGTCGTCAGAGTCCATCGCGTTCCATTAGCCGGCAAGCCGGCTGGTTTATCTGCCAGATCGAGGGCTCTTTAACCGAGCTGCCTCGCATCAACCTTGATTTTGACGCGATCCTTGAGCGAGTCAAGGACGCCCGGGCAGGCGCGATCGCGCCCGATCTTGAGCAATCCCCGGCAATCCTTCGTTGCTTTTCGGCTTTTGCGCCGGTTGCGGGCGCTTTCAGCCCTGCATGACTTGCAGGATTAACGGCATCGCTTCGGCCATCAGCTCGCGCATGATCTCGGAGAGCGGCTTGCCCGGCACCTCGAGCTTGCTGGTCAGCGATTTGAGCATGCTCAGGTAGTGGGTCTTATTGTCATCGGCGATCGTGGAGAGCCGCAGTTCCTCCATCACCTGCACGTAGCGGCGATGGGCCAGATATATTTCGTGATCCATCGGATCGGAGAATTTTTTCTGCTTTGGCATACCGGGGCCCGTAAACCTTTACCTGTCCTTGCCTGCTGACTCTGATTGATTACGACGGGCCGGCCGGCCGCATCGATAGCATCAATCATATCAGCGCGTTCCCCGACGCTTAACAGACATGCGCCCGCTAGGCCGGGCGGCGCGGATGCAGAATCTTCCGGCGCAGAATCAGGATCTCTTCGCCGCGCTGATTGAGCCCCCGGGTCTCGATGTAGACCACGCCGCGATCGGACTTGGTCTTGGACGGCGTGACTTCGAGCACCCTGCTTTCGGAGTAAATCGTGTCGCCGTGGAAGGTGGGCGCGGTATGGCGGATCGATTCGTACTCGAGGTTGGCGATGCAGCTCTCGCTCATATCCCTGACGCTCATCCCGACGATCGTCGAGATTATGAGCAATCCGTTGACCAGGCACTTGCCGTGCTGGGACTTCGAGGCGAAATTGGCGTCGAAGTGGAGCGGGTTGGTGTTCAGGGTCATCAGGGTGAACCAGGTGTCGTCGAATTCGGTGATGGTGCGGCCGGGCCAATGCTTGTAAATCTGACCGGGTTCGTAATCTTCGAAGTAGCGGGGCATGGTTTCACCTAAATCCTTGGCAGATTGTTTTGCGCGCGAGCGCGCGGTTGTTCCGCCTTGCCAATAACTCAAGCCGACGGCAGTTTCAATCGCCGGGGGCGTTGTCGCCGACGGATGCATATGGTAGGCTCGTCGGCTGATGAAGAGCCGAACGTTGAAAAAGCTTCTGGTCGCGAATCGGGGAGAAATAGCGCTCAGGATTATCCGCAGCGCCCGCGTGATGGGGCTCAGGACGGTTGCGGTGTTTTCCGAGGCCGACGCCGCGATGGCGCATGTGGCGGAGGCCGACGAGGCGCGGCCGATCGGCCCGGCCCAGGCGAGCCAGAGTTACCTGAATATCGCGGCGATTCTGGAAGCGGCCAGGGCGAGCGGGGCCGACGCGGTTCATCCCGGCTACGGCTTTCTCTCCGAGCGTCCGGAGTTTGCCGGCGCGGTTACCGACGCGGGGCTGGTCTTTGTCGGGCCGCCGGCGGCGGCGATGGCGGCGATTGGCGACAAGGTCGCGGCGCGAAGAATTGCGGTGAGTGCCGGAGTTCCGGTGGTGCCGGGCAGCGAAGCGGCCGACCTCGACTCGGCACGCGCGTTCGCGCTTGAGGCCGGACTGCCGATTCTGGTCAAGGCGTCGGCGGGCGGCGGCGGCCGCGGGATGCGGATCGTCGAGCGCGAGGCCGACCTCGAAGGCGCGCTGACCGCGGCAGCGCGGGAGGCCGAGGCGGCCTTCGGCGACGGTCGCCTCTTCCTTGAAAAGTACCTCGCCCGACCGCGGCATATCGAAGTGCAGCTCCTGGCCGACCATCATGGCAAAATCGTCGCGCTCGGCGAGCGCGAGTGCTCGATTCAGCGCCGCCATCAGAAGATAATCGAAGAGTCGCCATCGCCGGCGGTCAGCGAGCGGATGCGCGAGCGGATGATTGAAGCGGCGATTCGCCTGGCGCGCGCCGCCGGGTATCGCAACGCCGGCACGGTCGAATTCCTCCTCGATGGCGACAACTTCTATTTTCTCGAAGTCAACGCGCGCCTCCAGGTCGAGCATCCGATTACCGAAATTCGCTTCGGCTGCGACCTGGTGATCGAGCAGCTCAAGCTCGCGGCGGGCGAGCCGGTGGCCGACCCGATGGCGCCACGCGATCATGCGATCGAGTGCCGTATCTATGCCGAGGACGCCGAGCACGACTTTCGTCCCGCCACCGGCAGGGTGCTCCATCTGCGTCATCCCGGCGGCCCCGGCGTGCGGCTGGATACTTTCCTTGCTCCTGGGGTGGAAATCGGCGCTCATTACGACGGTCTGCTCGCCAAGCTCATCTGCTCCGGCGAGGATCGCGAGCAGGCGCGCCGGCGCACGATACTGGCGCTTGACGAATTCGCGCTCCTGGGCGTGACCAACACCGCGGCGTTCCTGCGCGACGTGGTGGCGAATGAGGCGTTCGCGCGCGGCGAGCCTCTCGACTCACTTTATCGAAGAAAACTTTCGCCACTGGCATTGCGGCGATCAGGGAGCCGACGCCGCATTGCTCGCCGCCGCGCTCGTCGCTCAGCGGATTCTCGGCGCCGACGGCGGTGCCGCTCCGGCGCAGGGGCATCCTGGGGCTACGGCTGCCGGGAAACCGCGCTCACCGTGGGCAGCACTCGGCCGACTATCGGCCGTGGGGGCGGGCATGAAGATGCAGCGCATCAGCGATCGGCATGAAGCGGACGTCGAACTGATCGAGCATCGCGGTTCGAATATCCGGGCGCGAATCGGCGAGGGCGAAATCAGCGGCGACTTCGAGCGATTGCCCGACGGCAGCGCGATTTTGAAGCTCGGCGGTCGGCGCTACCGGATTGCGGGAGCGCGCCGCGGCGACGCGTTGCTGGTGACGGTTGGGCCGCGCTGTTTCGAGTTCAAGCCGGTTACGCCGCGACGCGCCGGCCCGGGGCGGGCTGGCGGCGGCCGAGCTTACGGCTCCGATGCCGGGCAAGGTGCTGAAAATCCTGGTTGCCGAGGGCGATGCGGTCAAAGCCGGCGAACCGGTCATCGTGCTCGAAGCGATGAAGATGGAGACCGAGATCAGCGCGGAAGGCGCGGCCAGGGTGAAGAAGATCAGGGTCGAGGTGGGTCAGATGGTCGACGGCGGCGCGGTGCTGGTCGAGCTCAGTCCTCCTGACGATTCATCAGCGCCACAATCCGGGACTCCAGCCCCTTAATCCATTCATCGAAATCCGCTTCGCGGTCGACCACGATTTCGAGCCGGCCGTCGGGGCGAAGCCCAACTTTTCCGGGATGTTCGGTCCTGAGCGGAATTACGACCGCCTCGCGCGACAGGCCAAGCGGCTCGATCACGGCGAAGATGCGTTCGATTTCCTTTAGTGTAACTGCCTTGAGCACGATGAAATAAATCCTCGCTAATGCCGCTATCTGGTATATCGTTCGATGGATGCGCCTCGTGGACCACTGGGTGGCTCATGAGGCCGGCCTTAATTTAGCCCAGTCAGGACTCTCTTTACATATGTCGGCAGTCGAGTAAGGCTCGATTAGCAGGGTGTTGAGAAAGCCGATGGATCGCGACCCGGGGTCGCTCTACATTTCAACACCCTGCATGAAAACTGGTTTCCTTCCTCAATCTTCTCCCCCTCCGGGGGAGATAAGAGAGAGGTGAGGGATAATCGGCAGCCCGGAGGTGTTTTTCATGTACGGTACGATCAAGAAGATAATGAAGGAAAAGGGCTTCGGCTTCATCACCGCGGATGACGGCGGCGACGAAGTCTTTTTCCATCGTTCGAAACTCGCGCCCAAGATCAATTTTGAGGATTTGCGCGAAGGAGCCGAAGTTCAGTTTGACGTGCGGCCGGGCGAGAAGGGCCGTCAGGCGTTCAATCTCCGCCTGCGCTGAGTTACTGCGGAAGGGGTCGCCGGCGGTCCTGCCGATAAGGTAATTTCGATCAAGTGTCCGTCCACGAGCATCGCAAACACGCGCGCGCCAATCTCCGGATTGGGATCATCACCGCCAGCGATACCCGCACGACCGAGACCGACGAAAGCGGCCGTCTGATCAAGACCATGCTCGAAGCCGCCGGCCATCAGGTCGCCTATTACGAGATAATTCCCGACGAGCCGGATCGAATCGCGAAGGCGATAATCGAGCATCTCTCGCATCTCGACGGAATCATCACCAACGGCGGGACCGGGATTTCGGCGCGCGATTCGACCTTCGAGGCGGTGCGGTCGTTGCTGCACAAGGAGCTGGAAGGTTTCGGCGAGCTGTTCCGGATGCTCTCTTATCAGGAAATCGGCTCGGCCGCGTTTTTGAGCCGGGCGACCGCCGGGGTTCGCGCGGGCAAGCTCGTGGTGTCATTGCCGGGATCGCCCGACGCCTGCCGGCTGGGAATGGAAAAACTTCTGCTGCCCGAATTGGGCCATATCGCGCATCTGCTTAATTTATGATTCGACTCGCTCCGCGCCATAGGATTTGTCCGACACTGCAGCGCTCCGCGAATTCGCGAGAGACGCATCGCTTCGCGGAGATCCTTCGCTTCGCTCAGGATGACGGGCGAAGGAAGGCTCTCGATGCCGCAGGGCTGAGATGACATGAACAAGGTCAGCGTGACCATCAAACTTTTCGCGACCCTGCGCGAGCGAGCCAAAACCACCGAGGTCGAGCGCGAGTTCGCCGAAGGGGTGACGGTGGGCGAGATCTGGCAGACGCTGACCAAGGATTATCCGGCCCTGGCGGCGCATCGTGGCACCGTATCGTTCGCCGTCAACCGTGAATACGTCGACGGCGTCTTCCGTCCGCGCGATCGCGACGAAGTCGCGTTTATTCCACCGGTGAGCGGCGGCAGCGATGGGAATTCGGCGAGCTGGATCGGGCCGATTACGATCGGATGCGGGCCGATCAACGTCGCCGCTCTCGAGCGCGCGGTGGCGGACCCGGGCGCGGGCGGCACGACGACTTTCGTCGGCACCACGCGCAACGAGAACGCCGGGCGCGGGGTGATTCGGCTCGAATACGAGGCCTACGAGCCGATGGCGCTAAGCGAAATGCGCAAGCTCGCCGATGAGGCCGGCCGGCGCTGGAAAATCACCCGTATCGCGATTGCCCATCGGATCGGAGTCGTTGAGATCGGCGAGGCGTCGGTGGCGATCGCGGTTTCGGCGCCGCATCGCGCCGAGGCGTTCGCCGCCTGCCGGTTCGCGATCGATCGGCTCAAGCAGATCGTGCCGATCTGGAAGAAGGAATATTTCGAAGGCGGCGAAGTCTGGGTCGGCTGCCAGACCTCCCATCCGCCCGAGCATCATCATTAGTATGTTGACCGGGCGGGCGGGTGCTAGTATCGAAGGGTCGATGTTAGAGGAAATCATGGTTGAAAAAATCGTGCTGGCTGAGCCGCGCGGCTTCTGCGCGGGAGTGGAGCGCGCCGTCGAAGTGGTGCGCAACGCGCTCAAGGCTCACGGCCGGCCGCTCTATGTGCGCCATCAGATCGTTCACAACCGCTTCGTGCTCGAAGCGCTGGAATCCGAAGGGGCGATCTTCGTCGAAAATCTCGATGAGGTTCCCGCGGGCCAACGGGTGATTTTCAGCGCGCACGGCGTCGCGCCGGCGGAATGGGAGCGCGCCAGCAAGCGCGACCTCAGCGTGATCGACGCCACCTGTCCGCTGGTGACCAAGGTCCATCTGGAAGTCGAGCGCTACGCGAGCGAAGGGCTCACTGTCATTTTAATCGGGCACGCTGGACACGAAGAGGTCAACGGCACGCTCGGAGTCGCGCCGGGCCGGGTGCTGTTGGTAGGCAACGTCGAAGAAGCGATGGCGATCGAGGTGCCGGATCCCTCGCGGGTCGCGGCGGTGACCCAGACCACGCTCAGCGTGGACGATACCAGCGAGATCATGGCTGCGCTCAAACGGCGCTTTCCGAAGATGATCACGCCCAAGACCGACGATATCTGCTACGCCACCCAGAACCGGCAAAACGCGGTCAAAGAGCTGCTCGAAGTGAGCGAAGCGATTTTGGTGGTCGGCTCCAAGCAGAGTTCGAACGCCAACCGCCTGGTCGAAGTTGCGCGGATGCGCGGGAGCCGCGCCTACCTGGTGGATTCGGTCAAGGATATCGAGCCGCACATGATCGCCGGGGTGAGAAACCTTGGATTGACCGCGAGCGCGTCGTCGCCCGAGTGGCTGGTCGAACAGATCATCGGGACTTTCGCCGACCGCGGCGCCAAGGTCCAACTCCTGAGCGTCGCCCAGGAGCGGGTTCGCTTTCCCTTGCCGATGGCCGAGTAGCCGGGCGGCTCAGACCGAGGCCTGGACCTTAGCGGCCTGCGCTTTCTGGCGCGATTGCAGAAGCACCTGGCGCAATCTGGCCGGGTTGACCGGCTTTTTGAACAGCGCGTTCTCCAGTCCGCGCAGGCGGCTGCGCTTAATGATGTGGTCCTTGTCGTAGTAGTAGGCGGTCATGAGGATGACCGGCATCTGCGGCCATTCCTCCTTGATCTTCATATAGAACTCGTAGCCGTCCATCTCGGGCATCACGACGTCCGAGATCACCGCGTCAATCTTGACGTTGCGCAGCAGCGCCAGCGCATGGCTGGGCCGCAGCGCCGTGTGCACTATGCATCCCTCGGCACGCAGCAGGTCGGCGAGCGAATTTACCACCGTCTCGTCGTCATCGAGCACCAGGATCGACATCCGGGCGAGCGGCCCGTCGTGCGCCGGCGCGCCGTTCTCCGGAGGCTCCTTAACCGGCACCTCGCGAGGCGCCAGATCCGCCATGCGCTTGCCCTGCAGGTAATCGCGGGTCTGGTAGACGCCCTTGCGCGCCATCTCGTCGAGCCGACGGACGATCCCCTGCACCCGTTCCATGCAGTTGCGAATCGTTTCGAACCGTTCGCTTTCGACCGCCAGCTCGGCTTCGCTCAAGCGGCCCTTAAGCGAACGCTCCAGGAGGTCGACAGTGTTAATGATGCATTCGAGGGGATTGTTGATTTCATGGGCGAGGCTGACCGCGATTTCGCCGGCGGTAGCGAGTTGCTCGCGCCGGCGCATCTCGCGGATATCGCGCGCGAATCCGATCGAACCGATCTCCTTTCCGGCGTCGTCGTGGATTATGGAACCGGAGATCGCTACCGGGATGTCTTCGTTTTCCTTGCTGCGAAAAACGGTCTCGAAGCTCGAGATGCGCCCGGCGTCAGCCGAACGCCGCATCTCCTGCATCACCCTGCGCGCTTCCTCCCGCGACGGATAGAGGCGGATGACGTTCTGGCCGATGATCTCGTCGGCGGTGTAATGGAGGCTCCTGCGCGCGCCATCGTTGTAGTAAATGATGGCCCCGTCGACATCGACCGCGACGATGATATCGGGAGAACTTTCAACCAAACGGTCTAAATACTTGTGATCGAGTGAAAACATTCGGGGCGGGTGTTTTTACGGTATGACGATCAGACGGCTGCGGTCGCTGCCTTCAAGCACATGCACAGTAAGCCAATATTCAAGCATTAACCCGCGTCGCCGCTAATGCAAGCGGTCATTAGAATAATTTCACTGCCGTATGGGGCGGAACTTAGGCAAAGTTACCTCGTCGCTGAGCTTCTCGAAGACCACCTCGACCGGCATCCCGCACCTGATTTCATGGGGTTTTATCCCAATCAGGTTGGAGGTCATCTTCGCCCCTTCCTCGAGCTTGATGACCACGACCGCGTACGGAATCTCCGGAGCGAATCCGGGATGGTAGACCTGGTGCATGATATTGAAGCTGTAGACTTCGCCCCGTCCGCTGACCGGTATCCAGCTCGCCCGGGGCGAAAGACAGTGCGAACAGAGCGGCCGGGGCGGGAAGCGCAGCTCGCCGCAGCTTTCGCATTTCTGGACTACCAGTTGGCCGCGTTTGGAAGCCTCGAAGAATGGCGCCAGATCTGGAGTTATAGTTGGAATCGGTTTGGTCACTTCTGCCATTATAATTCTCTGCCTGTCGATTAATTGATGGTCAGCCGGCCTTTTTGCTCGGACGCCTTCGCGGAAGCTGCGGAAGCTAGGGTTTGCCGCCCAGCACCAGCGTCGAATGGGTGGCGAGCACGCCGCCGTTGCCGGAAACCATACACAGGTCATGTTTGGGCACCTGCCGTTTGCCGCCCTCGCCGCGCACCTGGATGACTCCTTCGCTCAACGGCGTCATCCCCCACATATAGAACGAGCTTAACTGGCCGCCGCCGGTGTTGACCGGCAGCGCGCCGCCCGGTCCGATACGCCCACGCTCGACAAACGGCCCGCCCTCGCCCTTGCGGCAAAAGCCGTAATCTTCGAGCGTCACCAGCACCGTGAAGGTGTAGCAATCATAGAATTCGCACAAGTCGATGTCCTTGAGCTCGACCCCCGCCATCCTGAAGGCGCTTTCTTTGGCGATCCCCGCCCCGGAGGTCAGCGTATCCAGGATTTCGCCGCCCGGATGACCTTGGCCCATGCCAAGAATGTAGACCGGAGGTTTCTTCAGGTCTTTCGCCCGTTCGGCGGACGTGACGATCACGCACAGGCCGCCGTTGGAGACCAGGCAGCAATCGTACAGATGGAACGGCTCGACCACCCATCGCGAGGCGTGATAATCCGCCATGCTCATCGGCTGGTCGTAAAACTGCGCCTGCGGATTCATATTAGCCCACGCCCGCTCGGCCATCGCGATCTCGCCCAACTGGTCGCCCGTGGTGCCGTAGAGATGCATATGGCGGCGCGCGACCAGCGCATAAATCGCATTGACCCCAAATTGCCCGTAGGCCGCGTCGAGTCCGCGGCCGAAGCCATAGGCGCCGGCCGAGCTGCTGCCGCCGGAACCCTTGGCGGTCTTCGGGGCGGGCGGTTTCAGGGGGGCGTCGGCAAAGACACACGCCACTACGTTTGCCATTCCGGCGTCGATCGCCTGCGCCGCATGCATCACCATCGCTGCCGCGCTGGCGCCGCCAAGCTGCATCATCGCGGTCAGGCGCAGATTCTCGATGCCCATCGCCTGCTGGACGGCGAGCGACACCATCGGATTGTCCATGAAGGTGATGCCCGGGTTGACGAGCAAACCGTCGATGTCGGAGCGCTCCAAACCAGCGTCCGCCAACGCAATCTGGATAGCCTCGACCGCGAATCCCATCGCGTTGGGATGGTCGTAGTTCTTGCCCATCCTGGTCATGCCTAGGCCGGCGATGGCGCACTTACCCCGTAAACTCATCGCTCTCTCCGCTCCCTTCGCTTGATGCGGGTTTGGCCGTCCGTCGCAACCGCCGGATAATATCGTAACCTAAGCTCTTGCCAAAACGTCTTGACTGCATCGTGCGGATACACCGCTTGACGGAGGAAAACCGAACTGCGGGCGGCAGGGATAGCGGCGATAAGGCAGCGGATGTCGCCACATCGAGGCCGTCGAAGCGAGGCCTCAGAGCAAGCAGTGGATCGCCGGCAGGTTGCGAAGGGGTTAAACTTGCACTTAAAATGACACGGGGAGATTTTTGAGATGGCCGAATCGCTTACGTTCGAGGCGCTTCCGAGCCGCGAGCATGTGCTCTCGAGCGCCGAGAATTTCGTGCTCTATGTCCTCCTTGAGGCCATCGCTGGTGGCCACGCCGGCGGCGTCGGGGGTGCGCGCCTCCCGCTCAACCTTGCCGTGGCGCTCGATCGCTCGGGCTCGATGTACGACGAGCGGCGGCTGGAATTCGTGATCGAGGCGGTCAAATTCCTGGTCGACAATCTCGCGCCCGAGGACCAGGTGGCGATTGTCGCCTTCGCCGACAAGGCCCAGGTGATCGCCGCGGGCGACGGACTGCGCGACAAGGCCGCCGTCAAGCGCGCGATCGACGATATCGATCTGCTGGAGATCGGCGGCGGCACCCAGATGGCGCTCGGGATGAAAGCCGCGATCGATGAGGTCAAGAAGAATCTCTCCGCGGAGCGGCTCAATCGGGTGCTGGTATTGACCGACGGCCAGACCTACGAAGAGATGGCCTGCGTCGATCTCGTCAACCAGAATCACGGACAGATGTCGTTCTCGGCGATGGGCGTCGGCGTCGAGTTCAACGAAAAATTGCTGATGCGGATCGCGCAGGATTCGGGCGGCAAGTATCACTTCATCGGCGACTCCAGCGAGATTCCTGGCATCTTCGAAGACGAGCTTGCAGGGGCTGCGCGCGGTTTCGGTTCGCAACGGCCGGATCGATCTCACGTTTTCCCACGGCGTCCAGGTTCGGGAGGCGTTCCGCGCCAGTCCCGAGATTTATTCGCTTGGCGAACCGTTGGTCGGCGAAGACCGCAAGATTAGCTACGCAGTCGGCGATCTCGAAGTCGGCGTCCCGGCGTCGGTGTTGCTGACCCTGGTATTGCCGCCGCGCAAACCCGGCCTGGTGCGTATCGCGCAGGCGGGCCTTCACTACGAACTGCCCGGCGGGGGCGAAAACGTCGCCAATGCGGACGTGACGGTTGACTACACGCTCGACCGGGCTTTGGCGAGCCGCGCCAACGGACGAGTGATGAACCTGGTCGATCAGGTTTCAATCGCCAAGCTGCAAGCCAAGGCCGAAGAGGAACTCAAGCTCGGCAACGTCGATCGCGCAACCAGGCTTTTGGGCAACGCCCTTCAGGGCACCCAGCGGCTCGGCAACGTCAAGGCAACTCAGGCGCTTGCCGGTCTGATGGATCAGATAAAGAAGACCCAGACCTTGCAGACCAAGGCCGCCAAGACCACTCTGTTGCAGGCACAGGCGGTGGTGCGCAAAACCCAGATGCTCGATCCGGAAGCTCTCAAGGAAATAAAGGGCGAGTAGGGCAAGAAGCCGAGACGCAAGAGCATGAACCGGCGCCGGGCCGCGGTCCGACGCCCAACGGCCAGGGAGCTGTAGATTTAAGATGATAAAGTGCAGCGAGTGCGGCTACGAGAACATGGAGGGGCTGGATTATTGTGACGGTTGCGGCGCGAAGCTGAGCGCAGCGGCCGCCGGCGCGACGGCTCCATCGCAGGCGCCTGCGCCGGCCGAGGCATCCGCGCCCGAGCCGACTCCGCCACCTGCGGCGACTGAATCCCCCAAGGCTGAGGCCCCATCGGCGGAAGCAGCGCCGGTCGCTGCACCTGCGCCCGCGGAGGCTCCCGAAGCAGCCGCGGCACCCGCTCCGACGCCCGCTGCCGCGGCGGTTCCGACGTTCAAGGCCAAGATGACGATCGTGCGCGGAGGGCGCCAGGGCCACGAATTTCCTTTGGAGCCCGGCAACAATCTGGTCGGACGATGGGACCCCGAGACCGGCGCGTTTCCCGAAGTCGATATGGAAGCCGACGATCCGGAGGCCAAGATTTCGCGCAAGCACGCGCTGATCAGAATCGAAAACGGCAAAATCACGGTCGAGGACATCGGCAGCCTCAACGGCACTTACGTCAACCGGCAGCCGCGCCTCGCGCCCGGCAATCCGGTGGAACTCAAATCCGGCGACGAAATAATCATCGGCAAGACCTTCCTCAAGCTGACGGTTGAACCGCTTTCCTGAAGACAACGCGAATCGCTTGACCGGGCGTGGTAACCGCCGCGCCCGGTTTTGTTCTGAGGCAGAGACTCGCCAAACGCAATGAATCCTGGTGAGCCGATCCCAACGGGACATCTGCTCGACGGCCGCTACCGTATTGCCAAGGTGATCGGCCAGGGCGGGATGGGCAGGGTCTACCTGGCCAACGATACGCGGCTCGCCAATCGTCCGGTCGCGGTCAAGGAGATGGTCGTCGGCGAGGGCGTGCAGGAAAAGAAAGCGATCGAGGATTTCGCCCGCGAGGCCCGCGTCCTGGCCCCGCTGTCTCATCCCGGCATCCCCAACCTGATCGATTATTTCGTCGAGGGCGGTCGTCATTACCTCGTCATGGAGTTCGTAGCGGGCGGCGACCTGCAGCGATTTCTTGACAAGAAAGGTGCCGGCGGCCGGGTGGCCGAGGCCGACGTGCTGCGATGGGCGCGACAGATCCTCGACGTGCTGACGTTTCTGCACGGCCAGAAGCCGCCGATCGTTTACCGCGATTTGAAGCCCGGCAATATCATGATCGATAAAAACGGCCGCGCGATGCTGATCGATTTCGGAATCGCGCGTTTCCTGCCGCCCGGCGGCCGGGGAACGCAAATCGGATCGATCGGCTATGCGCCGCCCGAGCAGTATCTGGGCAAGATGGAGCCGCGCTCGGACCTCTATTCGCTGGCGGCCACGATGCATCATCTTTTGACCGGCCGCGACCCGCAGCTCGAACCCCCTTTCAGCTTTCCCCCGGTTCGCCAACTTGCGCCCGAGGTTTCCTACCAGACCGAGCGCGTAATCATGCAGGCGCTCGACAAGGATGTGGAGAAACGTCCGGCATCGGCGCGCGACATGATGCATGCGCTGCCCGATCCCGGTTCGGCAGAGGCGGGCGCTGGCGAGCGGGGTTCGGTAGGCGTCGCGCATGCGGCCTCGTCGTCAATGGCCTTGATGCCGACTACGGTGCTGCACAAGGCGCCGGCCGTAAAGAAGAAGAGCATCATGCCGTCCGGCGGCACTCCGCAACTGCCGCTGAGGCCACGCGTCGAAAAGCCGGCGGCGGCGCATGGCGGAGTTTCCTCCAGCGCCAAGACTCAGGATCTCAAGCTCAAGGATGTAGCGCCGAGCGTCTCATCGCGCGCGAAGACCCCGCCGACATTGCCCGGTCCGCCGCTCGCGCTTGCCAAAAAACCACATGCCGCCGCTCCGCCGCATCCAATGCCGCGGGTACAAGCATCGAACCAAAACGGACGGCATCGAGGCGATGGCGGCGTCGCGCAGGGCAAGCTTCCCCGATTGGTGGCCAAGGCGGAGGCCGCGCAATTCTCCGTTTCCGGAAGCAGCGTGGTCATCGGTCGTTCGAATAACCCGGCCGATGGGGTTAACATTGATCTGACCGGTCTCAAGCGCGGTTCCGACCGGGTTTCCCGGCGACATGCGGAAATTATCAGGCGCGGCCACGAATATTTCATCCGCGATCTCGGGAGCATGAACGGTACGTATATTTTGGGGCGGGGAAGGCTTGGGCGCGACCAACTCTACAAATTGAACGATCGGGACCAGGTAGTGTTCGGCGGCGCTACTTTCGAATTTCGCAAAGGCTGAGGCTAATGATTACGTGTCCGGAATGCGGCCAGACGGCGCCCGAAGAAGTCAAGTTTTGCGACCGATGCGGCCAGGCCCTCGCGGCGACATCGTCTTCGCCGCCCCCGACGCTGCGCCCACTTGAGATCGGAACCGAACTCAAAGGCGGCTACAAGATCGTCGAACTTATCGGGCAGAGTTCGGAGGAAAATCGTTACCGGGCAAGCCGGCAAAACGGCGATAAAACGGAATACTTCCAGCTTCGCGAACGATTGGGTCCTGCGGCTCCTTTGTCTGAGCAATCGGCTGAGGGCGCGCCGGCCGCTCCCCAAGCGGAACCACCGCCGCCCGAGGATCCCAACGGACCTCGCGCCAAGACCGCGGAGTTGCGGCCGCCCAGCGCAGCAGGTCCAGCAGTGTCATCCGAAAATGCCTCGGGAGCGCAAGCATCGAGTGGCGAGGCGATCGTCCCTCTGACCGAGACGATAGAGGAAGCCGCAGCAACGCAACCCGCGGCTGGAGAGCCGCCATCAGCAGGGCTTCAGGGTCCGGAGAACGAACAAAGCGACGCCAGCGCGACGGCACGCCAAAACGGCGCGTCCGAAACCGGCGCGGCGATATCCGAAGAATCGGCTGGAGCGCCAACCGACGATCTCGGCGAACTGTTCGGTCGCGTGATGGGGCTTTCGCTCACGCTCAAGCATCCGGCCTTCCTGCGCGCGCTCGAGGGATTCGCCGACGGCGGCCGCGTCTACCTGGTTTATGCGGATGAAAGGCTGGTGCCGCTCTCGCGCCGCCCAGGCGGTATGAAGATGAGCGAGGCCGAGGCGCTCAACCTCGCGATTCAGACCTGCCAGGCAATCGCTTTCATCAACAAGCGAGCCTTGCGGTTCAACGATATCTGTCCCGACTCGCTCGCCTACGGCTCCGACGGCCGAATCAAAATCATCAGCCTCGATTACGTCTCCAACGACAACGAGATGCAATCGGAGCCGATCCTCAACGACGGCTATACCGCTCCCGAGATTTACCGCGGCAAGGCGGTCGATAAGCGCGCCGATATCTTCTCGGTCGGATGCCTGCTTTACAGCTGCCTGACCGGCGATCGGATCGCGAGCGAGAGCTGGCGCGAGGAGGCGAGCCCGGTTCGCTTCTATCCGCCGCACGTGGTATCGCCCGCGACGGAACGCGCGGTCCGGCGCGCTTTGGCCTTTCAACCCGCGGAGCGATGGACCACCGCGGACGCCTTCAAGGCCGAGCTGCTGCGGCTCAACGCGAGAATCAACTTGCGCTCCGGCGCGCTCACCGACGTCGGTGTCGTGCGGCAGCTCAACGAAGACTCGGTGATGGTGCTCGAGTACGCGCGCGATTCGCAAATCGAGCCCGCCGAGCGTTTTCTGTACGTGGTCTCGGACGGGATGGGCGGGGCCGAGGCGGGCGAGACCGCCAGCGCGCTGGCGGTCGCCGCGATCCGCGACCATGTCGAGAAAACGTTTGCGGCGGAATCGAAAACCGTTTCGCCCGCCCTGCTTCAGGATGCGCTCGAGGAGGCGAACCGCCGGGTTCAGGAGTATCAGGTGGCCCATCCCGAGACTCGCGGCATGGGGGCGACCGGCGTCGCGGCGCTGATCGTGCCGCCCGAACTGTGGATAGCCTGGGTCGGCGACAGCCGCGCCTATCTATTCGACGGAAGCAGGCTCCGCCAGCTGACCAAGGATCATTCGCTGGTCCAGCGGCTGGTCGAAATCGGTCAAATTACACCGGAAGAGGCGCGCTACCACGAACATAAGAACGTAATCACCCGATCTCTGGCGCCCGCCAGAGCGGACCGGCCGGGGCCGAGTCGCTAAGTCTTAGGCTCAAGCGCGGCGATCGTCTAATGTTATGTAGTGACGGACTGATGGCTCACGTCGAGGACCAGCGTATCGAGGAGATTCTTCGCCGCCATGTCGCTCCTTTGGAGGCCGCGCGTGAATGCGTGGTCGCGGCCAACGCCGGCGGCGGAACCGATAATACCTCCGTAATCGTTGTTTTTGCGGACTGAAGTGGTGACTTGCTGAATTCTATTTGTGAACAGATGTCGGCCGCTCCGGGCGCGGTCGGCATTGGGATGATGTAGAGATGTCCATTCCGTCGGGATCCTCAGCGCCGACCGGCCCGCTCTCGGCCGGCACGATGCTGCAGAATCGCTACCTGATCGAGCGATTGCTCGGCGGCGGCGGCATGGGGATGGTTTACCTCGCCCAGGATCAGCGCCTGGCCAACCGCTTTTGCGCCATCAAAGAGATGGTCGATCACTTCATCGATCCGCAGCAGCGGCTGGAAGCCAACGAATATTTCGCCCGCGAAGCCGACACCCTGGCCCAGCTCAAGCATCCGGCGATTCCCGCCATCAGCGACCGTTTCGACGATCGCAACCGCCACTATCTGGTGATGGAGTACGTCGAGGGCCGCAATCTCGAGGAGGAGCTTGCCGTCCTTGGCCATACGCTGTCCGAAGGGCTGGTGATCGATATCGGCCGCCAGCTCTGCGACGTGCTCGCCTATCTGCACGGCTTCTCGCCGCCGATGGTGTATCGCGACATGAAGCCCTCCAACGTGATGCTCACCAGCAAGGGCAAGGTGATGCTGGTCGATTTCGGCATCGCGCGCCTGTTCAAGGCCGCCGGCAAGGGCACCATGATCGGCACTCTGGGCTTCGCGCCGCCCGAACAGTATCAGGGGCTGGTCGATCCGCGCAGCGATATTTATTCGCTCGGCGCGACGCTCCATTACGTCCTGACCGGACGCGACCCGGAGAAATTTCCGCCTTTCAGCTTCCCGCCGGTGCACGATCTGCAGCCGGAAGTCTCGGCCAACCTCGCCGGCGCGATCGATCGCGCGCTGGCCTACAAGATGGAAGATCGGCCGCAGACGATTCAGGATTTTCGCGACATGATGCTCTACGGGAGCGGCCTGACGACCGCCGGCGTCGTCGGCGTCAGCCCCAAGGGCCGCACCGCCGATTTGATGCCGCCGCCCGAATTCGCGCCCGCACCGGTCGAACGCAGCCGATTCCGGCGCGCCGTCGGCTTGATCTCTTTCTCAATCGTTCTGGCGACCTCCGCCTTTGCCGCGACCTATATATATTCGAGCCCGGAGCTGCAGATGCGGCTCGGAATAAAGCCGTTGATCGACAGCCTCCCCTGGAAGCATGAGGAACTGCTCGCCAAGGCGCGGGAACATCCGCTGGAGTTCGAGCGGATGACGCTCAGGCTATCGACCCGCGACGGCTCGCCGGTCTCGCCGCCGAAAACCAGCTTCACCGACGCCGAAATCGCCGATGCGCGTTATCTGAGCTGGGCGGCCGACTTCAGCAACAAGCTGGCGGGCCTGGAAGGACGAACTCAAAAGATCGAGGCCCATTTCTACGATCCTAATGGCCTTCAAATCGCTTCCAGCAGCGCCGACCGATTCGTCGCTCCGGCTGAGGCACAGGTGGACTTCAAAGGGGTGGCGCTGATTCCCACTTTGGGCGACCGGCCGCTGGGAAACTACAAGGTGCGGCTCTATATCGACGATCAGGTCCTCGGCGAGCAGCAGTTTTCGGTAACCCCGGATCTGACGGCCAAAGCGCGTCTCGAGGCGGAGAAGGCGGCAGCAGAGGCGGCGGCGAAAGCCGAAGAGACCAGAAGAAAGGAAGAGCAGCAGCGGCTGGCGATGCTCGAGGATCGCCGGCGCAAACCGCTCGAATTGCAGGGCATCCGCTTCTTCAACAGCACCAAGACCGGAACTCCGCTGGCGCCGGCTTCGGACACCTTCGACACTTCCAAGGTCTTGTTCGTCAACTGGGAGGTAACCTTCAAGAACCGCCTGTACGGTATGGAGCCGAGTCAATACCGTGTCGATGCTGCCTATCTCGCTCCCGACGGCCATACGCTCGGCAGCGTCGATGACGTCAGGAGCGCGCCGGCCAACGCGCGGACGGTGACCTTCAGCGGCCGGGTCGGCAATTCGGCCGGCGGCGCCTTCCTGCCCGGCACCTACAACGTCAATTTTTACCTCAACGGCCAGTACTTCGCGCAAAGGAGATTCCACGTCGTATCCAGCGGCGCGTTAGGCCGGTCTGGAAGTCCCGGCGGAGATGGCGGAGGAACGAGCGGCTCGAGCGTTTCCAGCTTCGATACCCCGACCCTGGCCAACGGCACGATTGACGGGCTCGCGGGCAAGGTGAGCATCCCGATGGAGATGCGCTTGCGGCCGCAGCCCAACGGCTTCCTGCACGGCGAACTCCTGATTCACGAACCCGGCTACGGGCTGACGCCGATCGACGGCTTCATCCGCGGCGACCATATCGAGTTTCAGGTGCCGTACGGCAGTTCGACGCTTTATTTCGAGGGCCGACGGCGCAATCAGAATCTGAGCGGGCGCTTCCAGGCCGAGCCCTCGGGCAGCAAGGGCAACTGGACCGCGCGCATCGATTGAGCGCGCCGCTGGCCTCATCGTTTACCGTCCGCAGACGTCGCGACGGGTTTGGCGTCGCAACGGAAAGCTCAACCGGGGCGCTTGAATAGGTCGGCGTCACGCGCAATGCTCATCAGTGCCGATGGCAACCAACGTATCTCGTGAAAAATTGCTGTTCTATGCCGCCGCCGGCGCGCTGGGCGGCCTGGCCGCCTGGGGCGCCGCGGAACCGTTTCTGGGAATTCGCTATGTTTACGCCCGCGACCTGATCCTGGGCGCGCTGGTCGGATCATTCATCGGGGCCTTTCTCGCCTCGATCGAAGCGCTCAGCGTGAGCCAGTGGCGCGTTGCGCTCCGCGGCGTACGCAGCGGCGCCACGATCGGCGCTTTCGGCGGCGCTCTCGGCCTGCTGGTCGCGGAGCTCACCTTCGATGTTCTGGGCGGGCTTAACGGCCGTATCGTGGGATGGGCCGTGCTCGGTCTCGCGGTGGGTCTGGGGGTCGGATGGGCGACGCGTTCCGCCGCGCGGCGGCGCAACGGCGCGCTGGGCGGCCTGCTGGGCGGCGCGATGGGCGGATTCTTCTACCAGAGCCTGACCGCCACTTTTCCCCAGGCTTTCGGTCGCGCGATCGCCATCGTAATCCTCGGCGCGCTGATCGGTTTCTTCATCGGTTTGGTGGGCGAGCTGCTCAAGCGCGGATGGCTGATGGTGGTCCGCAGCCAGAGCCGCAACGCGCGCGAAGGCCGCGAGTATCCGCTGGTCAAGCCGGTGACTATCGTAGGCCGGGCCGAAGAAAGCGACGTCGGTCTGTTCGGCGATCAGACCGTGCTGCCGCAGCACGCCATCATCCGCCGCGAGGGCCGGAACTTTTTCGTCAGCGGAACCGCGGGCGGTCGCGTGATCGTCAATCGTCAGCCGGTCAACGGCCGCCAGGCGCTCAAGAGCGGCGATCGAATCGAGGTCGGCGGCACCCTGTTTCTCTTCCGTGAACGGCATCAGGCCTCGGGTAGCTGAGGTCGGACGCGCGATGCCGGCTGCCGTCCGCACCTGGCCGATTGCGTTGCTGGCCGTATTCGCGGCGGCGCTCGCGGGATGCGCCTCGGTCGGCGAAAGCACCGGCAAACAACTGACGACCTCGCTCCAGTCGATGGAGTACTACCCGCAACTCGTCAAGGGCTATCAGAACACTTACCCCTCACGGCGGGTGCTGGTCCTCGTTTCGATCGATGCGCGCGAGTTTCGCGATCCTACGGCAGCGGTTCACTCGCCCGATAACGGCAATCCGGCGATCGGAGTGGTGCTGAACGCCGACGGTTCGATCGCGCAACGGCTCTACAGCGCGCCGTTTTTGACTCTGGTGCAGAAGGCGATCGAGCGTTCGGCGGAGGAATCCGGCATGGTCGCGCTCGAGTCGACCGACAACACTTACAGCGGTGCGAGAAAAAAGGGCGAGGACTACGTGCTGGAGAGTCGCATCCTGCGATGCTGGGTCAAGAAGCAGCGCGGGACCAGGGGTCGTCAAGGACCTACATGGCGGACGACGACCGAGTTCGAGATCGACGCCAGGCTCTACAAGCCTCCATTTCACGTTGCCTACTGGCAGGGACGCAGCGCCGCCGAATACAGCGACCCTCCGATGGATCACACCCATGGCCCTGCCGACGATGATGCCGCGATCTATGACGAGCCCGGCCAGGTGCTGTCGATCGCGTTGACGCGCGCCGTGGCGGGAATCTTCGATCGCGACGATCTGCGCACGCTGATCACGCAGGACCGGATGGTCCGCCGTCGCTGAGCCGACTCAGGAACAACCGCCGAGATGAACGCCGCCGGGCCTTCCAAGGCCGCCTACGTCCGCTCGATGTTCGGCCGGATCGTGCCGCGCTACGATCTCGTGAATCGCCTGATGACGCTGGGCCTGGACGTTCGCTGGCGTCGCGTTGCCGCGCGGGCGGCGATGCCTCAGGGACGATTGGCGCTCGACGCCGGGTGCGGCACCGGAGACCTGGCGCTCGAGCTTGAAAGATGCGGCGCCCGCGCGGTAATCGCGATCGATTTCTGTCCGCCGATGCTGTCCGCCGCGAAAGAGAAATTCGCGCGCGGCGGCGGTAGAACCCGCATCAGTGTGGCGGCCGGCGACGTGATGCGTATGCCCTTCGCGGACAACAGCTTCGGATGCGCGATCAACGGCTTCATGCTTCGCAACGTCTCCAGCATCGAAGCGACGCTAGCCGAGTTTTGCCGCGTGCTCGAACCGGGCGGCCATCTGGCGTGCCTGGAGTTAACCCCGCCGCCGGCGGCGATGAAGCATTTGTTCGGGCTGTATTTCGGCCGGATCGTGCCGAGGCTCGGCGGATGGATTTCCGGCGATCCCGACGCTTATCGATACTTCTCGCAATCGCTGCGGAACTTCCCCGATGCCGACCGTCTGGCGAAGCTCATGGTCGATGCCGGTTTCAGCAACGTCAGCTACCAACGGCTGGGCTTCGGTACCATCGCGGTGCACGTGGGCCAAAAGCCTGAGGATTAAGAAGACGCCGCCGTTTACTGAGTTCCGGCGGCGGCGCGCATCAGGAAAGGCTTGAGCGCGGCTTCAAGGAAGGGCTTTGACGCGGCGGTAATGTCGAGATTCGGATCGAGTTTTTTGCCCAGTCCCTCGACCACCATCATCGAAACGTAAACCACCGTATATCTTCCGTCGAGCCGCATCCGATGGCGGCGGAAGATATCGAGGAACTTCCCGATCGCGACCGTCATCTCGATCTCACCGAGCGGTTGATCCGCGAATCGCTCGACCCATCGCTCGACTTCACGCTCATACGCGGAGTAATCGATTTCGCCGTGCCGTCGGCAAAGCTCGAACATGTGGCGGGCGAGTTCCCTGCCCATGCGGTTGGCCATGTAGAACATTGTCAGGGCGAAGGTCAGGCGGTCTTCTTCGGTCAGTTCGGCCGTTAACCCCAGGTCGAACACCGCGATACGATGATCGGGCAGGTAGCGGACGTTGCCGGGATGCAAATCGGCGTGGACGAAACCGTCGACCAGCGTCATCTGGCAGAAGAGCTTGATGCCCAGGTCCGCGACCCGCTTGGGATCGATCCCGGCCGCGGCGAATTCCCGCTCGCGATAGCCCTGCACGAACTCCATCGTCATCACGCGCTCGCCGCAAAGCGCTTCGTGCAGGCGCGGAAACACGACCTCGGGAAAGTTCCTGAAGTTGTGACGGAAGCGGCGATTGTTCGCGGCCTCGATCCGGAAATCGAGCTGGCGATTGACCGCCGTGCAGAACTGCCGCGCCGCCTCGACCGGGCATAGCATCCGCAGACTCGGGATCAGTTCGAGCTGATGGGCCACAGCAAGCACGATCGACTGATCGAGATCGGCCCATCGCGCGATCGAGGGCCGGAGCACCTTTACCGCCACCAACTCTCCGCCGTCTTTCAGGCGCGCGCGATGAACCTGGGCAACCGAGGCCGCCGCCACCGGCTCTCGCTCGAACTCGACAAAGATCTCATCGAGCGGCCGGCCGAAATCTTCCTCGATAATTTGCCGGACCCGGGTTATTTTGAACGGCTCGACGTTCTCCTGTAACTGGGCCAGCTCGCGGACGATCTCCTCGGGGAAAAGATCGGGCCGAGTGCTGATGATCTGGCCGACCTTGATAAAAGTCGCGCCGAGGCCTTCGAGCAGGAAACGCATCGCTCGCCCCAACGCCCTGAGCGCGTTTCGGCGGTTTAACGAGCGCGCGCTCAGGCACTCGACTCCAAGCCGCCAGAGGAACAGGGCGCATGCCACCGCCATCCAGACCGCGATCTGAACCGAGCGGACGACAAGTTGAAACAGGCGGACGATAGCTTTCACCACTGGCAGGGAATTTTCTTCTGAATACCCGTCATCGGGCAAGGTCTTTTCGCCCGACGGATTTTTTGGGATACTCGGCAACTGATTCAACCATCATAAGGGGAGGCACATTACGGTGACAAACAAACTTGCGGTAGCGGCAACGACCCTGGCGCTTGCGACGATCATGACCTTCGCCCTGGCGGTCCCCACCGCGCATGCGGCGGGAAAGAAGGTCGATTGCGCCAAGGTCATGGAGGAACTCAACGCGGGCAAGAAGCAGAAAGAAGTCGCGAAAGACCTGGGGACCACAGTCTACCAGGTCCGTAAGTGCAAAAAGGCTGCTGCCAGCGCCGCGAAAGAAGCGCCTGCCCCGGTCGCGCCTGCCGCGAGCCCCACGCCGGCCGGCGAAAAAAAATAGTTCCCTTAGGTTGATTGCCGGACTCGCGGGAGCCTGAACGCTCTCGCGGGTCCGTTCCTGAAAGCTCCATTCCCGACAACATCAAGGGGAGCTGCTTGTGGTGTGGTCTGCCTTCGGCACCGCACGACTTGCGCGCGGATCACCAGCGCTTGCGCCGACCGCACGGTCCGATTATGTGGAGCCATGGCTAATTGCGAGCTTTGCGAGCTGAAAGAATACACTCAACGATACTGCCAGTTCGCCTACCCCTTTCGCTTCACCATCCTCGATTGCGATTCCTGCGACACGCCGATGGCCGTTTTGGGGGAGCATCGAGCGGCCTGCACCGACGACGAGCGAGTCTTGATGGTCGAGGCGCTGTCTCTCGTGGCGCGGGTCAGATATCCCGGTCAGAATTTCGTGATCGACGGCACGATGCGTCAGATTCCCGACCATTGCCATATTCACGCCCGGCCGGTTCCGCTCTGGGCAACCCGCTGACGGAGCCGTTCGATACGTCGCTATCGGGCCGGAATCCGAATTTCGACCGTATTCCGAGTCAATTTGACACTTGCGGGGCTTGTGATATATGCGTCTGCTGTATTTTATTTCTCGCCAAAGTCGCCTATAGCTGCAAGTTCAGTTAGGGGCGGCGGCTGCGCGGGGGGAAACCGCCCGCAAGGAGGCTCGTTCGGTAATGTCGACCGGGGTGGTTAAGTGGTTCAGCCCGAAAAAAGGATACGGTTTCATCACGATGGAGGATGGCCAGGACGTCTTCGTCCACTACAGCGCCATCACCGGGAACGGTTTCCGCTCGCTCGAGGAAGGTGAGAAAGTAAACTTCGAGGTGACTCAGGGTCCCAAGGGTCTGCAAGCGGCCAACGTAACCAAGCCCTAGCAGGGTGTTGAGAAATTAACACCCTGCGGCCGTTGATCCGCAGTCCGTTTTAACACCCTGCATAAAAACTGGCTTCCTTCCTCAATCTTCTCCCCCTCTGGGGGAGACAAGAGAGAGGGAGCAGGCTGTTGAAATGAGTTTTTCAACAGCCTGCTCGCGGTAATCGTCTGCAAGCTGGGCCGCGAACCGAACGTCAAGGTTTTTCCGCGAGAAGCCCCGCAACGCGTTCGTCGAGGATAGCCGGGTTTAGTTTGCCTCGATGGCCGACTAAACTTTCGGCGATGACCTCCGCCCCTCCTATGGCGGCCCGGACGTGCTGGCTACCCGGGCGGATCGAGAATTGGCCGGAGCGAAAGATCGTCGTGGCGCTGACACTCGGCGCGGCGGCAATCCGGTTCTATCTGACGTTCACGAGCTTCTGCATTTCCGGCGACGGCCCCGCCTATATCTCGATGGCGCAACATTTCGCCTCCGGCGAAGCCGGGAAAGCATTGGCGGCGGTTTTTTCGCCGCTCTATCCATTCCTGATCTCGCTGCTGCATCCAATCGTTCCCGACTGGGAACTCGCCGGCGATCTGATCTCCGCAGTGTTGGGCACCGCAACGGTCCCGCTGCTCTATTTTCTGATGGTGGAAGTTTTCGAGCGACGCGACGTGGCGATCGGCGCCGCCGCGCTGGCCGCGATCCATCCGCTGATAGCGGAGTATTCCGCTTCGGTCAGAACCGAGGCCGGCTTCATCTCGCTGATGCTGGCGGCGGTGTATCTCTTTATGAAAGGAATCCGTTCGCAGCGGTTAGCGACGATAGCATTTGCGGGTGCGGTCGGCGGTGTCGCCTACCTTTATCGAACAGAGGCGATCGGCCTGCTGATCGTATGCGTGGCCTTCCTGTTTCTCGGCGCGGTCGTTTGGAAAACATGGGCGCTGAAATCGGCGGCGTGTTTGGCGTTCTGCTTCGCCGCAGTCATGCTGACAGTTGCCTCTCCCTACATGATCTACCTGCGCTCGAGCACCGGCCACTGGACCGTCGGCAGGGAGCTGAGCGCGGCGATGGGCTTTGGCGTGGCCCAGATGGTCGAGAACAAAAGCGGCTGGCAAGCGTCGGGCTTGCGGGGCGACGTTTCAATCCTCGCGCCTTTGCTGACCGAGCCGCGAGCCTATCTGCGCAAAGTTGTCTACGACTTTGCGATGTCTTGCTACGCGCTTCCGATGGCGCTCGGATTTGTCCTCTTTGGGTTTCTGATGATCGGCCTCCGGATTCGAGGGCGCGCGATCCTCGACAATTGGCGCGAGAGCCTGCTCGCGCTGCTGTTCGCGTTCTACTTTGTCGGATTCTCCTTCTCGTACACCGGCACCCGCTTCGTGCTGCATCTCATTCCGTACACTTTCGGCTGGGTGATGCTCGGGCTGGAAGCGTCCTCACGATGGCTCGCGCGAGTGCGGATGCCCGGCGGCCGATTCATGCTTAGGGGCACGCTTGCGCTGATCGTGGCGCTGACGCTGCTGCCGGGCACCTTATGGCCGATCGGCTACGACATCCGTGGTTTGCGATACGCGGGAGAGGATATCGCACGACGCGGGCAGCCGACGCCAGGCATCGTTACCCGCGACAGGCGCGTGGCGTTTTATGCGCGGGGAAAATTCATCGAACTGCCGCTCGCGCCCAAGCCCGATCTCTGCGGCTGGATCGCGAGCATACGCGAAGCGCGCTATCTGATGGTTTCAAGACGCGAGGAGCGCGGCCTCGGCGATTTGCGCGGCCAGCGATGCCTCAGCCTGATCAAGCGATATCCGCGGGATCGCGACAGCTACTACGATCTGTTTCAGATCAATCGCGAGTAACTCGCCGCCACGCGGATATATGCCGCGGCCTGAAGCAAGAATCAACGCTTGGATGCCGCGTTCGGGAAAAGGAAAGGCCCCCTGTGTTTCAGAGGGCCTTTCCACTTCACGAGGCCTTCAGCCCCGGCTTGTCCCAGCAGCTAATCCGGCATCCCTAAGCCAGCCCCTCCGGCAACTCCCGAAGGGAGAAGCGAACTCGGGTGCTTACTTCTTCTTTTTCTTGGCTACTTTCTTCTTCATAACCGCTTTAAGCTTTGGCTTGGATTTCGTTGTCTTTCGTTTCGCTGGCATAGATACCTCCTCCTCTCCTGTTCCCGCTGCTGGACAAGCGCGAAAACTTATAGGTGGTTTATCTGTTTCCACCTTGACTGAGCGCATTATAGAAATGTGTTTTTATAAAATCAAGAGAAACCGGTATCGTTTTATAAAAAAATTTTAAAAGCGCAAGAGCACTGACGCTCAAAGGACTTTATCGGCTATTAGAATACTGTTAAGAGATAAGATTCCTTGAAAAATTAACAGCTCATGCTTTACTGATCTTCTATGAGCAGCTTAAGTCAGTACCTGCGACGAGAATGGCTCAGCCTAATCCTGGCTTTCGTCGTTGTAACGCTTGGACTGAACTGCGTGCTGGGGCAACGGGGCCTGCGCGATTTGCTCGTTCTGCGCCAGCATCGTACGCGGCTTGAGCGCACCCGCCAGGAGCTTCGCGCCGACCGGCAGGCGTTGGAAACAGAGGTGAGCAAGCTGCGTTCCGATGACCTGTATCTGCAGCGCCGGATCCGGCGCGAGCTGGGCTTCGCCCGTCAGAACGAGCTGATTTATCGTTTCAAGAGCGATCAGCCGTCGCCGGCCCGCTAAAAAAATTTGCGCGGCAGGATGCGAAGCTCGCGGGCTTCGCGCTCTATCTGATCGCGAAAATCGGGATGCGCCAGGCCGATCAGCGCGCGTGCACGCTCCGGCACGGACTTGCCTTTCAGATTCGTCATTCCGTATTCCGTCACCACGTACATCACGTCGGTGCGGGGCGTGGTGACAACGTTGCCGTCGGTGATGCGCGGCACGATCCGGCTCTCGCGCCGGCCATAGCGCTCGTAGGTCGAGGACAGGCACAGGAAGGATTTGCCGCCGCGCGAGGCGTAGGCGCCGCGCACGAACTGAAGCTGGCCGCCGGTGCCGCTCACCTGGCGCAGACCAGCCGACTCCGAACACGCCTGGCCGGTGAGATCGATTTGCGTGGTGTTGTTGATCGACACCACGCGATCATTGCGCATGATGTTCTCCGGCAGATTGGTGTAGTCGACCGGCGCCGCGAAGCACAAGGGATTGCGATCGATAAACTCATACTGGCGGCGCGACCCGGCGGCGAAGCAGAACGCGATCTGATAGCGGTTGAAGCTCTTGTAAGCGCCGCTCAGCTTGCCCGCCTCGAACAGATCGATCATCGCGTCCACGAACATCTCGGTGTGGATGCCGAGGTCTCTGACCTCCGAGCGGGCGAGCAGCGCGCACACCGCGTTCGGCATCGCGCCGATGCCGATCTGGAGACAGGCGCCGTTTTCAATTTCGTTGGCGATGGTCTCGGCAATTTTCTGATCGACCGGCCCGGGCGCCGGATTGCCGAGTTCCGGCAGCGGCTCCCCGCCGCCCTCGATCACGTAATCGACTTCGCTGATGTGGACGGCGTTTTCCGTGCCGAACACGTACGGCATCGCGGGATCGGTCTCGATCACCACGCGATGCGCCTTTTCGGTAAGCGCCTTGTGATAGGTCACGGCGCCGCCGAAATTGAAAAACCCGTGCTCGTCCATCGGGGCGGTCTTCAGCACCGCGAGGTCGACATCGACGAAGCGGCGGTAGTAGCCGGGGGTTTCGCCGAAGTTCATCGGAATATGATGGCACAGGCCGCGGTCGTGCATCCGGCGGTCAAGCCCGGAGAAATACCAGGACAGATACGCAAGGTGCTGCGCCTCGGGGTCGGCTTCGATCGCCGCGCGCGGACGAAGCGTCAGGCATCCACGCACCTTGACGTCGCTGAGCCCCCCGATGTGGGCCGCCAGCGCGCGGTCGAAGCGATCGGGCTGCCCAAGGCCGAAGCCGTAATCGAGCCAAATGCCCGATTTGACCAGCGCCGCCGCCTGCCCGGCGGCGATGGTCTTGCGTTTGAGCTCAGCCTGATAACGCATCTGTGGCCTCCTGGATCTTTTCGAACGGCCTCGTCAGAGAAGGCCTTTACCCTCGGCGAAGATTTTTCCGGATCGCGTATGCTTGACTGCGCTCATCGCATACGATTTGTTTGCGACGCGATCAATGTCAAGCATGGAAACAATCGAGAGCTCGAAAACGGCCGCCCCGCCCCGTAGCGGAGCGTCGCGGCTTATCCTGTTCCTGACGGTCTTCATCGACCTGCTCGGCTTCGGCATCGTGATCCCGTTTCTGCCGTTGTTCGCCGAACGCATGGGCGTCGGCGCCGCGGGCGTGGGCCTGGTGCTGGCGATTTATTCAGGGGCCCAGCTGGTATGCGCGCCGATCCTGGGGAGAATCTCCGATCGGGTCGGGCGGCGGCCGGTGATCATGCTGGGCCTGCTGGGCTCGGCGATCGGATACCTGATTTACGGTTTCGCGACCTCGTTCTTCTGGCTGCTGGTTTCGCGCGCGGTGCACGGCGCGTGCGCCGGTACGGTCTCAACCGCGCAGGCCTACATGGCGGACACCACCGACGAATCCGAGCGCGCTCACGGCATGGGCCTGATTGGCGCGGCCTTCGGCCTGGGTTTCGTTCTGGGACCGGCCGTGGGAGGTTTATTGGGACGTTCCGGCCTTCGCATCCCGGTATTTTTCGCCAGCGCGCTCTGTTTGGCGAACTTCCTGTTCGCCACGGTCGCGTTGCCCGAGTCTCATAGCGGCGATCGCGGCCCGCGATTGGGCCTCGCGCAGATCGCGGAACCGTGGTTCAACATCACGCAAAACCTGCACGGCCCGCTGGCCCGTTTGTTTTCGCTCGCCTTCGTGTTCACCTTCGTATTCGCGGCGCTGGAGACCACGTTCGCGCTGGTGGCCGCCAAGGTCTACGGATTTGGAGCGATGGGAATCGGCGGCCTGCTTGGCTTCGCGGGTCTGGTTCAGGCGATCGCGCAAGGTTATGTGCTGGGCAAGATCGTCAAGCGTACCGGAGAAGCGTGGTTGATAATGGCGGGAGCGATCGCGATGGCGGTCGGACTTGCGCCGCTCGGCAGCATCCCTTCGCCTTCGCTCCTGCTGGTGCTGCTGGTGCTGATCGCGGTCGGATACGGGTTCGGCAGTCCGTCGGTCGCAAGCCTGATTTCCAAGACCGCTACGCGCAAGCTTCAGGGCGAGGTGCTCGGCATCAATCAATCGGCGTTATCGCTTGCCCGAATATTTGGTCCGATCGCCGCCGGAGTCCTCTATGAATCCGTCGCACCGGCCGCTCCCTACCTCGGCGGAGCGATAGTCATGCTTGCGGCTCTGGCGCTGGTCCGCGGGATTAGGAGTTCCGCTTAGAGCGGATTCGCCAATTCATCCGCGCCGCGCCGCACCCGCCTTGGGCCGGAAACGAGTCCATCCATCATCAGAACGGTTTAAAGATCACCATTATCAGGATCGCTAGCAGCAAAACGCTGATGAGTCCGTGAAGTATGTGACATTCCCGCTCACCGGCACTGCCTGGGTGGGATTCCAGCGCATTGATGCGCATGTGGACGCGGCCGTGCAGCAATAGCATCCCGGCTACCAGCACCAGTTTGACGTGCAGCCATCCCTGGCGCAGCAGATAGGGTCGGGAAGAAAGCAGCAGGATTCCGAACACAATCGCGAGCGTCGCTCCGATGCCGCCGGCGCGATTGAGCAGCCGGCGCGCCGCAAAAATAAAGCGTTCTTTCGAGACCCCGACTTCGTCGCCTACCAATCCAAGGAAACTGGTCAGCAGCAGCAGGCTGCCGATCCAGAAGATCACTCCAAACAGATGCAAAACCTGAAACAAGGACGACATTACGTTGAATCTCCTCTCGTCAGAGGGCCGCTACGCTCGAGCCAGGCTGTTGAACCTGATGTCCCGCGGCCTGGAAGATTACTACTAACACATTTGCGGACGATATCCGCGAACCCACGGGCCGTCGCGGCACATCAGGCATAGCCCAAGACTTGCCGAGGCTACCTACAAGCTCCTTTTTGTGCTAAAAAGAGTCTGCACTTGCAAGGGGGGATTGTCATGAGTGCGTTCAGAGTGGTTTTCTGCGCTCTGGTTCTCGTTCTCCTTTCCATCGACAGTACTGCAGCCGAAGAGATCTATCGATGGCGCGACGCGCAGGGCACGATTCACTTCGCCGACGCGCCACCCGCCTATCCGGCTGAGGTCTCGCGCCTGGATGTGGCGGCCGGCCCGCCCACCGTTCGGACCCAGCAAGCATCGCAGACGGCACTCCGCAGGTCGCCAGATCCTGTCACTCGATCGATCAATTCCTTGATCAACGGTGGACCGCGGCTCCGGTCGCGACGAGTGACAACCGGCACGCTCTCCAGTAAAGGGCTTGGGGAAGCCTCGAGCGCCAGCGATCAGTTGTCTCAGAATACAGTTGGTGGGCGATTAGGCGGCGCGCGCAAGGCCGACGCCGCGGCGCGCCGCAATGGGGCAGCTAATGACCTGGCGGTGCCATCGCTGGATCACGCGCTCGCCGACCCGGTCTCCGCGGACGAGAACTCGGCAGGTCCACCCGCCGCAAATCGGCGCGTGCCGTCCCAGCGCAGCGGCTTGCTGGCGGAAGCCGCGGACAATTGACGGGAACGAGCGCGTTTCTTTCTTTCAAAGCGCGTTAGCCGATTAGGTGAAAGCGTCGGCCGTCGCGACGATCCGGATCGCGCAGAACGAAAAACCTAGAAACAATCTTTGAGTTCGCGAATTTTGGCGAACACTGCGACAGGATCGTCGCCGATCCCGGGATCGAGCCGCTTCAAATTAGCGCGAATTTCGGCGCTGTCGGTGCGAAGAAACGGATTGGTGCGTTTCTCGTCGCCGATGGTCGAGGGCACCGTCCATTTCCCTTCGTTGCGCGCCGCAACCACCGATCGATACTTGGCCTGAAGCGCCTGGTTGTTGGGCTCGAGCGTCAGCGCGAAACGCAAATTTTTCTCGGTGTACTCGTGTCCGCAGAAAACGCGGGTATCGTCGGGCAGCGCAGCGAGCCTGGCAAGCGATTCGACCATCGTGGCGGCGTTGCCCTCGAACACGCGCCCGCATCCGCCGACGAAGAGCGTATCGCCGGAGAACACCGCCTTGAGCGCGGGAAAATAATACGCGACATGGCCGTTGGTGTGCGCCGGGATGCCGATAACGCGCGCCGTGAGTTTGCCGATTTCGACCGAATCGCCGTCGGCAACTTCGTCAGTCAAGCCGGGGATACGGCCGTTCTCGGCGCGCGCGCCGTACATTCTGAGCCCGGCTATCGCGCTTGCGAGATCGCTGTTGCCTCCGACGTGATCGCCGTGCCAGTGGGTCGATAACACCGCCGCCAGTTTGAGATTGTGGCGCTTTACTTCGTCGAGCACCTTGCCGGCTTCGGCACAATCGATCACACCGGCCAGCTTGCTGGTGTCGTCAACCACCAGATAGGCGAAATTGTCGGCGAGCTGGGGCACAATGAGTATCGTCATCGTCGTTTCGTCCCGCTCCTATATGCCCACGATGTTGAAGCCGACATCGACGTAAACCGTCTGGCCGGTAACGCCGCTCGCCAGATCGCTCAGCAGCGCCACCGCCATCGTGCCCACTTCTTCGGTTTTCATCCCGCGACGCAGCGGCGCTCGCCGCTCGACCTCGTGCGCCATGTCGTGAAAGCCGCGAATCGCGGACGAGGAAAGCGTGCGCGCGGGGCCGGCGCTGATGGCGTTGACGCGGATATTCTTTTCTCCGAGATCGAGCGCCAGGTAGCGCACGCAGGCTTCCAGCGCCGCCTTCGCGACGCCCATCACGTTGTAATTCGGCACCGCACGGACCGCGCCGATGTAACTCAGCGTGATGATCGAGCCGCCGCCACGCGCCTCCATCAGCGGCTCGGCGGCGCGCCCGAGCGCGATCAGCGAATAGGCGCTGATTTCGAGCGAACGCGAGAAGTTGGCCCGGCTCACGTTAAGAAAACGATCGCGCAGATCTTCGCGCTCGGCGAAGGCCACCGCATGAACCATCATGTCGAGCCCGCCCCATCGCTCCTTGAGCTTCGCGAACGTGGCCGCGATCTGGGCGTCGTCGGACACGTCGAGCTCGCCCACCACCCATGCGCCGACCTGCTCGGCCAGCGGTCGCACGCGTTTTTCCAGAATCTCCCCTTGGTAGGTCAACGCGACCTCGGCGCCCTGCGCGACGAGATTCTGGACTATCGGCCATGCCAGGCTCTTGTCATTGGCGAGCCCAACCACCAACGCGCGCTTACCTTCCGCAATACCCATTGTTGAACTCCTGTGTTGAATTCGGCTGAGACTACTGACGATTCTTCGCAAGCCTTATGAAGGCACCGATGTCCATGAGCCACGCCCGCTGCGCCGGTTTATACGTGGCGTGCAGGCCAGTTGGCAGTACCAACCGCAGCCGGTTCGCTTTCATCTCATTCGTCTGATCTTCGCTGATGCCTGGTTCCAGCGTGAGAAGGTGCTTGTCCTTGATTTTCTCCGCCTCCGCAAGAACCTGACGCCACCGGTCTTTGCAGGTGGACTTTGTACCGAGCATTGTTAGCCGACGTGTTGGGAAAGCCGGGTCGTGGTATTCCCTGGCGCCCGGGAAAAGAAAATCGGGCCGGGAGCGATGCTCGGTAACCTGACCGCGTGAGCACCGAACCCCGTTATCGCGAAACACCTGCTCCATATGGTTTTCCAGAGCAAAGCCGGCCCGGGACTTACGACGGTTGTGAACGCTCAGCGAGAATTCGACAAACGCGTCCACGTCCGAGCCAAACCCTTTTTGTATTCGCTCGACAACAAGGTGCCGCTCCAGGGTGCGGAAGAGCGTTTCCTCCTCGTCGATCCAGGCTACCAAGGCCCCATCGGGATCATCAACGGAAGAAAGGCCCTTCAGTGCGGACCGCGCGAAGGCTGAGAAGGCTCTCGTGGTCGGGAAACCCGAGGGGAATTGCCTCAGCATAGCCTCCAGGTAATTCTCATCCGTCTCAAGTTCGAGCCCCAACTCTCCGAGGATGAACTTGCTGGCGAAATTGAGTCTGATGTCGCCGCCGTTCCTGATGTCGCGGACAGCAAAGCGCGCACCGGCCAGGTCCTGCAATCCAAATAACCAGAGCACCTGGTTCTCTACGGTGCTCCTGGCCTCAGCGACGAGCACCAACACGCTGCTATCGGGCCGCTTGCCGATTACCAGAAGATCGCCCGCGGATGCCTTTTCTGAAACCGGCGTCGTCGGAAAATAAAGTCGGTACTCGGAACGCGTCGGGTGAAGCTCCCTTGCGTCATACCACGTCACCGAACCATCGGCGACCGCGGTCGCCTCTTCATTCTCACCAAGATAGATGAACCGCGCCGGAAGCGTGCGCTTATCCTTGCCAAGGATTCGCTTAAGATCCTGTACTCCGTTGAACTCGTGTTGGTTTGACCGGCTCGGATGAGCTTCGACAGCGCTAAGGCGCTTCGCGGCCACGCCTTCAAAGTATTTGGAGAGAAAGCCTTTCTTCACCTTACTTTGCCCCTGCGCTTCGGGAGCTTCCCTCTGATTTCCCGACTTGCCGCGCCAGACACGACCCAACGAGCGGCTTTATCCATAACCTCGTCCGTTGGTCTCTTATGCGTGCCCTTTAAGGCACACTCCCAAATGGTCAGAACTCGCCACTCGGCCCGTTCCAAGGCCGCATGATTGCGCCGATCAACCTCTTTATTCCGCGAAATCTTTTTGCGCCAGAACCTCACGTTCGATGACGGCCATTTGAATAGTGGGCAGTCATGCGCATGCCAGAAGCATCCATGAGCCATAATGACCGCTTTGTGCCGAGGCAGAACGAGATCCGGTTTGCCCGGAAGCTTGCGATCATGAAGGCGGTAACGTAGGCCTCGAGCGAACAGTCCCTTTCGTATCAGGAGTTCAGGACGCGTGTCCTTCCCGCGAATGCCGGCCATCATCCTGCTGCGGACGGCGGGCGAGACGATATCGGCCATCGTTGCTTCGGCCTAGCCTGCTTGCCGAAGAGGGATGAGCGAAAGCTGCCTTTGCCTCGAAACAGCCGGGCTACGCAGTGCCTTTACTATTTGCAAGGCTACAGCGGCCACAAGCGGAACGACGACGGAATTGCCGAACTGGCGGTAAGCCTGGGTGTCAGACACCGGAATTTGAAGGGAGTCGGCAAACCCCATTAGCCTCGCGCATTCGCGCGGCGTCAGCCGACGTGGATTGCGCCCCTTCTTGCCCGGAACCAGGATCTCGGATCCGTCTTTGTAGTACCGCGCGCTAAGCGTTCGGGCGATGCCATCGGGATTAACCAGACCGAAGCCGAAACCGTTCCCCGCCGCACGATGCTTTTTGGCGTAATTTTGCAAGTAGGTCCACAATCGATCGCTCAGCGAATACTTATCGTCAGGCTGCCGTTCCAGAATATCGGCGATTTTGAGCTTGCCATCCGGAAGCGTTGGCCACTCGAAGCGCCGCGGCTTCCTGAATCCGACCATAAAAATTCGCTCCCTGTGCTGGGGAACGAAAGCCTTTGCATCCAGAATCTTATGGTGGACCTGGTAGTCCAGCTCGTCCTCAAGGGTTTCAAGAATAATTTTGAAGGTCCGGCCCCGGTCGTGGCTTACCAGGTTTTTTACGTTTTCCAGAAGAAATGCCTCGGGTTGCTTGTCGCGAATGACGCGCGCCACCTCGAAAAATAACGTCCCTTGCACGCGATCCGCGAAGCCGTGCGCCCGCCCAAGGCTTTTCTTTTTCGAAACTCCGGAAATGGAAAACGGCTGGCACGGGAAGCCGGCCGTCAGGATATCGTGCCGCGGAATTTCTTCCGACGCGATTTTCCTTATGTCGCCTGTGGGTGCCTCACCAAACCAGGCGCCATAGGTTATCTGCGCGAAGCGATCCCAGTCTGAAGAAAAAACGCACCGGCAACCCGCGGCCTCGAAGCCCAAGCGCATCCCTCCGATGCCGCAGAACAGATCGATAAAGGTCGGCGAGCGGAAGTCATTCGCAGGCACGGTCATCCCCCCTCGACGGCGCAAAGATCCAGCCGGATCAAGCTTCGCTTCACGGCATCAACCACGCATCCACACCTTCCGCGAGTATTTCGCCTTTGGCTTTCGCTTTTCAAGCGCCCGTGCGGCAAGGCGCCGCAGCCTTCAATCAGCCGCTACGCCGCCTAAACGTCGATGGTCATGCCGTCGGAGGCCATCTCAAACGCGACTTCCGATTTGCGATCGAGCACTTCCCGGCCGAGGTGAGTGAGAACCATCCGGCGCGCCGTGAAGCGATCGCGGTTGGCGGCGATTTGCGGATAGCTCAAATGAAAATCATAGCTGCTTTGAAAATAGGTGCATTCGCAGAGAAAAAGATCGGCGCCGGCGCTGAAGGGAATCAGTTCTTCGGTCCATCCGGTATCGCCGGAAAAAACGATGCGTTTGCCGCCGGCCACGACCCTGAGCGCGAGCGATATGTCCCTCTCCGTGTGCGGCACGCGAATGGTGTCGATTCGCACGCGGCCGATCCGCACGCTCTTTCCGGCCTCAAGCACGACGAACTTGAGTTTGCGCGCGACCTTGGCCGGGTCGGACGAGGGATACATCGTGCGGAACAGCGCCCACGTCCGCTGTTCGAGACGCCGCGGTCCGGCTATAACGAGTTTTCTCCGAAGCGGGGTCTCGAACAAATATTCAAGGATGAGAAAGGGCAGTCCGGCAAAGTGGTCGCCGTGCAGGTGACTGATGAGAATCAGGTCGATTTCGCCCGGCCCGATACCCGAGCGCTTCATCGAGCCGAGCAGCGCGGGCCCCGCTTCCATGAGAATTCGCGTGCCGTTCGCGTTAATTACATAGCCGGCCTGAAACAGGCCGCGGCTGGCGAACGCATCGCCCGCCCCGAGTATGGTGACGCTGACGGCTGACATCGCAGTGGCAGGAGATGTTAATAGTATCCCGAAGGGCTTGGCAATTAGCGGGGCTTCGTAAATGAAATACGTAAAGGTCGGCGTTGGATTCGGATTGTGGCGTCTGGGGATGCCGGCGGCGGCGGATATCACGCGAGTCGCCGAGCAGGCCGAGGGCTGGGGCCTGGATTCGTTCTGGCTCTCGGACCATCTGCTCTCGCCGTCTCCCGAACTGGACGTCGTCGCCACATTGTCGCTGCTCGCTTCCCGCACGTCCAAAATAAAGCTCGGCCCAAGCGTATTGCTGCTCAACCTGCGCCATCCGTTGCTCGTGGCGAAGTCGTTCGCGTCGCTCGATTATCTATCCAACGGCCGGATGGTGATGGCGGTCGGCACCGGCAGCAATCTGGCCGATTACGCCGCCTGCGGCATCCCGGCCGAGGGCCGCAGTGCGCGCCTGGATGAAGGCATCCGGGCGCTGCGCCAGGTCTGGTCGCAGGCCGACGCGAGCTTTCACGGACGCTATTTCAATTTCGATCACGTGACGCTAGAGCCCCGGCCCAGGCGGCGCACCAATAACGATTCGGGCACAATCGATATCTGGGTGGGCGGCCATTCCGAAGCGGCGCTGAAACGCACCGGACAACTGGCCGACGGTTACTTCGCCTCGTTTCGGACGCCCGAGGAGTTCAGCGCCGCGATGGCGACGATTCGCCGATACGCCGCCGCCTGCGGCCGCGCCAACGCCCGGATCGAATCGGGCCTGATCCTGCTGTGCAGGTTCGCAAGCTCGCGTGAGCGGGCGAGAGAGGAAATCCGGCCGCTCGCTGGCGCCCTCCGAAAGAGCCCGGAGGAACTCCTTGAGCGCAGCGCTTTTGGCACCGCCGAGGATGTAATTGCGTGCGTCGACAAGTACATCAAGGTAGGCTTGGATAAGTTCGTGCTCTGGCCGGTTGCGGCTCCGGATGAGTGGAGCGGACAGGTCGAGCTGATCGGTCGCGAGGTCGCGGCGCATTATGCGAGTGTCGGCCAGGTTGTCAGCCGGGCTGGGTGAAAGGCTCTCGGCCCTTTTGATTGGCGCGCTAATCGCGGGCCTCGCCGGATGCAGCGCGCCGCCCGTCGAACGCCCGCCGCGCTTCGCCACCGCGGAAGAAGTTCAACTCAACTTCCAGGGCCAGCCGTTCGTGCTCGGCAATGACAACAAGATTGCCCTGGTGCGGCCGGTTTCATGGGAGCAGGATCGCTTCCTGAAACTCCCCTTCTGGCTGGGCGCGAACGTCCTCGTGCCCGGCGTGATGCAACCCAAGGAAGGGGACTACTACGTCATCAGCGAGGCGGCGATCGTCCGCAAACTCGATGCGCCCGATGAATGGCTGATCGAAGCCGGCAGTTCGCTGGTGAAGAAAGATACCGTCTTCATCAGCGGCCGCGCCCGCTACAAATCGCCCGGCACCATCCTGCCGACCATCGTACAGTTTGCCGGGATGAGAAAATTTCCCCGCGCCGATGGAAGCACAGTCGACGTGCCGATACTGCGGGCGGTATCATTACCGATGAAGTGGACGCTGCCAGGCCCGGTTCCCGCCGCATACGCCAGGTTCGAGATTCGATGACCCGACGGAGCGTCGCGTTCGCCGCGGCGATGATGATGTCCGTCGTCGTGGCCGGATGCACGCCGGACCGCGCGATGGATTTCGGCGCGGTCGGCGAGATCAGCCCGCCGCCGCGGGACGAACTCAGCGTCCGGATAATGAAGGAATTCGACGGCCGCGATTTTCTCCTCGGCCGCAACGATCGCGAAGCGGAAGTGCGGCTCGCCGATTGGCCCGCGACCTATCACATTCTGATTCCGTTCTGGCTGGGCGTGAATCCGCTGTTGCCCGGTTTCATGCGGCCCAACCCGGGGCGAATTTACGTGATTAGCGAGGCCATCCTGGTGCGGCCATTGGGACACGATGAGTATCTCATCCGCGCCGGCTCCAGGATGTTCAAATCCGACACGGTTTTCGAGGCGGCCCATACCCGGTATACCCAACCGGGCAAGATGCTGCCGACGGTGGTCCGTTTCGTCGGCACGCGGGTCATCACCGCCGCGCTCGATCCGCCGGCGACCGGGACGATCACGGAAAAGGTGCCGGTATTGCGCGAAATATCGCTACCGATGCACGCGGACCCGGCGCCGACGGGGTACGCGCCCTTTGAAGTAAGCAAGCACGGCTGACGCAGTTTCATAAGCTTTACTCAGAGTGGGTCTTCAGCTAGCCTAAACTATAATTAAACGCTCGGACGCGACCTTTCATCGAAGCCCGTGCCCCATATTTAGCGGGCCTTCCTGTTTGCGAGTCTCCCTGCAATCACTCAAGGAGGGCATCAAATGCCCAGCAAGTTGTATGTAGGCAATCTGGCCTACTCGGTTACGAACGCTGACCTCGAAACTCTGTTCTCGCAGGCGGGAAAGGTCGACAGCGCGGTCGTAGTCACCGACAAATTCTCGGGCCAATCGAAGGGCTTCGGTTTTGTCGAGATGGCTGATTCCAACGAGGCCGCTCAGGCCATCCAGACTCTGAATGACGCCGAGCTCAAGGGCCGGCGGATTAAGGTCGACGAGGCTCGGCCCAGAGAGAACAGCTTTGGCGGCCGTGGCGGTGGTGGCGGCGGCGGCGAACGCCGAGGTGGTGGTGGTGGCGGCGGTGGCGAGCGCCGAGGCGGTGGTGGTGGCGGTGGCGGCAAGCGCTGGTAAGTAAGCGATAATCAGCGGGCGGGCTCGGCCCGCCCGCGACTAATTAAATTCCGGTCGAGGACCATGGGGCATGATTCCCGCTCGCGGGAGTCGTGTTCCATGGCCGATTTTTTTTGGCCCCGGCTCAGTCGGGCGCTTCCTCCTGCAAGGTTGCCGTCGGCAACACCTCTGGAGGAAGCGGCTCCAGAAAGCGCGATACCCGGCCCATCACGTAGCCTACGTTCCGATCGAACATGTGGATCGGGTAACTGATGTACAGCTCGTCGCGCGCGCGCGTAGCCGCTACGTACATCAGTCGCCGTTCCTCTTCCAATCCTTCGGCATCCGCGTTGAGCGGCCCCGGAAAGCGACCTTCCGCCGCCCAGATGAGAAATATGACCTTCCATTCCAACCCCTTGGCGGAGTGGATCGTCGTGAGCGTGACGTAGCCCTCTTCGGCGCCGACCGCGAGCACGTCACCGATGGAATCAGTCGGCGGCTCCAACGCCATTTCGGCGAGCATGCTTTCGAGACTGCGATAGCGCTCGGTGATGTTCTGGAAATGCTCGAGGTCGCGCTCGCGCTTGGGATAATCGTCCGGATACGCCTCGCGCATCAGCGGCAGGTAATATTCGAGCACCGATGCCAACTGCTCGGCGGGCCGCGCCGCTGTGCCGCGAAGCTCGCCGAGCAGCGCCGCCAGGCGCGTAGCCCCATCGGCGCCGCCGCCGGTTTGGCTCTTCGATTGACCAGCGGCGGCGTGCTCGGCCAGCGCCCGTTCCGGCTCGGCGGCGCGAAGCACCAGGTCGATCAACTGTTCGGCCTTGCGATGGCCGACGCCCTTCAGCAGCAGCAGGATCCGCAGCCACGAAACCGCATCCGCCGGATTGGCGATCACCCGCAGATGGGCGAGCACGTCCTTGACGTGCGCGGTCTCGATAAACTTGAAACCGCCGCGCTTGACGAACGGGATATCGCGGCGCTGGAGTTCCAGTTCGAGATCGAAGGAATGGAAGCTGGAGCGGAACATCACGGCGATCTCGTTAAGCCCGACGCCCTCCTCGCGTAGTTCAAGAATTCGCTGGGCGACGAAGCGCGACTGCATGTGCTCGTCCTGCGCGCGCACCAGAATCGGGCGGAACTCGCCCTGGCGATGGGTGAACAGCACCTTGGTGTATTTTTCGTTGGCCGCCGAAATCACCTGATTGGCGACATCCAGGATGCCCTGAAGCGAGCGGTAGTTTTCTTCGAGCTTGATTACACGAGCGCCCGGAAACAGTGTCGGGAAATCCAGGATGTTGCGGAAATTGGCGCCCCGGAACGAGTAGATCGATTGCGCGTCGTCGCCGACCGCCATCACGTTCTGATGCGTCGCGGCGAGCTGCCTCACCAGTCCGGCCTGGACCAGATTGGTGTCCTGGTACTCGTCCACCATGATGTAGCGGTAGGTGTCCGAGAGCCTGCGCCGCACCGATTCGTGCTCGCGCAACAGTTCGTCGAGCCGGTAGAGCAGGTCGTCGTAATCGAGCAGCCCGCGCTCGCGCTTGTAGCTCTCGTAATCCGCCGCGAGGCGCAGGATTTCCTCGCGATGCTCGATCAGATGAACGAAATCGCGCTCCAGCTCGTCTTCGAGCGATCGCGCCTTGTTGCGCGCCATGCTGATGACTTCGGCTATCGTTCCTTTCTTTGGAAACCGGCGCTCGCGGGACTGAAGCCCCATCCTGGTCCGGATGAGATTGACCACATCCTCCATGTCGCTGCGATCGAGGATGGTAAAATTGGGCCGCAATCCGATCGCGGAGCCGAAGCTTCTGAGCACGGTATTGGCGAAGGAATGGAAGGTTCCGCCAGCGACCGCGCGGCTGGCCGCGCCGACCAATCGCTCGACCCGATGCAGCATCTCCTCCGCCGCCCGCCGCGTGAACGTCAGCAGCAGAATCGAGCCGGGCTCGACGCCGCTTTCGATCAACCGCGCCACGCGATAAATCAGCGTGCGGGTCTTGCCCGAGCCCGCGCCGGCGACGACCAGCAGCGGTCCGTCGCGATGGGTTACGGCGGCCAACTGGGCGGGATTGAGAAGCTCGGAATATTTTATCTTGAAGTTGCGCTCGTCGCGGGCCGCCGGCTCCGCACGCAACACGATCACTTTGTCGGTAGATTTTTCAGTCAAGCTGCGATGATTTTACCATCATTCCCGCGAATCCTGAGCACGGCTGGCGGAAGAAAAGATTCGCAACCTCGGCATCGCGCGAGCGCGACGTTCTCAAGAATACTGGTTCGAGTGCTACGGATACGGTTGCGGCGGCGGATTGTAGGAAGGCGGGGGCTGGTAGTAGGGATTGTAGCCGAAGCCCGTGCTGCCGCCGCCACCCAGAGCGCCGAGCCCAATCATCGCGCCAAGCATTATCAGCGGGATCATCGTACTGACCCAATCGGGATTTTGCTGCGTGTACTGCTGTTGCTGCTGGAACTGATCCTGACCCTGCTGGTTTTTGTAGGCTTGCAGATCTTCGGGCGCGGCCTGCGGCCCGGAGGGATGGCTCGGCGGCGCGCCCGAAGATGGGGCCTTGGGTTTAAGGCTCAAAAGTTCGGGGCGAATCTTGATGCGGTTATCGACGCTGATCTTCGGTTCTTTGAGGAACTTGCGCGCCTTCTTCTCCGCGTCGCTCTTGCCGAACGGCGTCGCGACGAAGCCGTAGAGCACAACTTTGCGGTCGCCTTCATCGTTCTCGATACCTGGGCGCCTACCAACGGCAGCCGATGGGTGTGAAGATAATCGGTAAGGCTCTGACTGCCGGCGGAATCGGAGGTGTATGGACCGGCGTATGCCGGTATGCACGCGATCGCCAGCGCGATCCAGCAGCTCAAGGCGATCTGCGCGATACGTCTCACATATTGATGATACGCCCGCGTTTAAGCCGCCCTCAAGCAGCTATGCGATGCTCGGGCCGAAACGGGGCTGCCGGCCGTTGATCCAAGCCCGCAGCCGGCAACTTCCTAGATTTCCTCGGCGACTGCCTCTTCGCGCATCGACGGCTTGGGCCGCTTGTCGATCGGAACGTAGGAGCGCGGACCTTCGCCGATATAGACCTGGCGCGGCCGGGCGATTTTCTGCTCGTTGTCCCGAACCATCTCCGCCCACTGCGACATCCATCCCGAGGTCCGCGGAATAGCGAACAGCACCGGGAACATCGTGGTCGGGAATCCCATCGCCTGGTAGATAATCCCGGAATAGAAATCGACGTTGGGATAGAGCTTTCGCGAGACGAAGTAATCGTCCTGGAGCGCGATGCGCTCGAGCTCGAGCGCAATCTTGATCAGCGGGTTGGCCCCGGTCACGTCGAACACATTGTAGGCGGCCTTCTTGAGAATCTTGGCGCGCGGGTCGTAGTTCTTGTAAACGCGATGGCCGAAGCCCATCAGCTTGCGTTCTCCCGCCTTGACCTGCTTGATCAGTTCCGGGATTCGGTCCACCGACCCGATCTCGGTAAGCATCCGCACCACGGCCTCGTTGGCTCCGCCATGAAGCGGTCCGTAGAGCGCGGCGACGGCGGCGGCGGTGGCCGAGTAGGGATCGACCTGCGAACTGCCCACCGACCGCATCGCATTCGCCGAACAGTTCTGCTCGTGATCGGCGTGAAGAATGAAGAGCAGGTCGAGGGCGCGCTCCAGCACCGGGTTGGGCTTGTACTGAATCTCCGTCATCCTGAACAGCATCGACAGGAAGTTGCCGGTGTAGCTCAAGTCGTTGTCCGGGTAGACGTAGGGCAGGCCGCGAGTATGCCGGTAGGCGAACGCCGCCAGCGTCGGCAGCTTTCCGATCAAGCGACGGGTCTGGAGTCGGCGCGATTCGAGATCGAAGATGTTGGCCGCGTCCGGATAGAAGGTCGAGAGCGCTCCGATCGTGCCGACCAGCATCCCCATCGGATGCGCGTCGTAGCGAAATCCCTCCATGAATTTCTTGATGTTCTCATGCACCATGGTGTGGACCTTGACGTTGTGCTCCCACATCTCGAGGTGCTTCGCATCGGGCAATTCGCCCTTGACGATCAGGTACGCGGTTTCGAGATAGGTGCTCTTCTCCGCCAGCTCTTCGATCGGGTAGCCGCGATAGCGCAGAATCCCCAGGTCACCGTCGATAAACGTGATCTTGCTTTTACACGAGGCGGTGTTCGTGAACGCCGGATCGTAAGTCATCATGCCGAAATCGTCGGTCGAGACCTTGATCTGGCGCAGGTCGGCGGCCCGGATCGTGCCGTCCTCAATCGCGAGTTCATACTGCTTGCCGGTGCGGTTGTCGGTGATGGTAAGACTGTTCTTTGCCATTGCCCATGCCTTCCCTGGTTAAGGTCTGCGTATGCGTTAGCGTGCTTTTTTCTCCCCGCCGATGAACCCGCTCCTCGCGGCCCGGCAGCCCATCACAGGGGCTGCCGGTTCCGGATGCCTTCATCTATACCCTAGTCTATATATCTTGACGCAAATCGGTGGAAGAAAGTTAGCTGCGCTTTGCCGACCTAAGCGGGCAACTTTAATCAACGAGTCTTATAACGCCTCCGCACGAGGCCCCGTCGCCGTAAGTTGAAGCATCGCCCACTGGTGCCGCCGGCACCCGACGATCTAAAATAGCAGGCCTAAAAAGGAGCAATCATATGGAACGGACTCTACTCAGCCGCGATTGCGAGGCTGTTGAGATACCTGCCGGCCACACCGTCACGCTCAAGAAAGGCGCTGAGGCTTACATCACCCAGTCGCTGGGAGGAACTTACACCGTACAGGTGCCTTCCCAGGGCGGACTCTTCCGCATCGCGGGCAAAGACGCCGATGCGATCGGCAAACCGGTAGTCGCGGCGCCGGCCGCAGGCGGCGAGGCGGCCGGCAACCTCGAACAACAGGTCTGGGGGCTGCTCAAGAGCTGCTACGACCCCGAGATTCCCGTGAATATCGTCGATCTGGGCCTGGTCTACGACATGCAGATCACCCCGGAAGCGGGCGGGAAGAGCCGCGTCGACGTTAAGATGACCCTGACCGCGCAAGGCTGCGGGATGGGAGGCTCAATCGCCGCCGATGCCCGCCATAAGCTTCTGGGATTGCCTGAGGTGAGCGAGGCCAACGTCGAGATCGTGTGGGATCCGCCCTGGAATCCCCAGATGATTACGCCCGAAGGCAAGGAACGCCTCGGTATCGACTAGGCCCGGCGCTCGCACCGTCCGCGCGGCTCACGTGCAGTCCATCTTCGGCGCCATACTGGACGCCTGATTCATGACTGCGGTATGGAGAAAGCTATGTCCTACAATTTGAGAAGCAGAGCAGTCACCCAGGGTGTGCAACGGTCGCCCAACCGCGCGATGCTGCGGGCGGTCGGCTTCGGCGACGCCGATTTTGAGAAGCCGATCGTCGGGATCGCGAACGCTTACAGCGACCTGACGCCGTGCAACATGGGAATCGACGATCTGGCCAAGCGCGCCGACGTCGCGATCCGGGCCGCGGGCGCGATGCCGCAGACCTTCGGCACCATCACCGTCAGCGACGGCATCTCGATGGGCACCGAGGGGATGAAGTACTCGCTGGTCTCCCGCGAGGTCATCGCCGACTCGATCGAGACGGTGTGCAACGCCCAGGCGATGGACGGCGTGATCGCGATCGGCGGCTGCGACAAGAACATGCCGGGCGCGATGATCGCGATCGCGCGGATGAACATCCCGGCGATCTTCGTGTACGGCGGCACCATCAAGCCCGGGCGCTACGCCGGGCGCGATCTTACGATCGTCAGCGCTTTCGAAGCGGTCGGACAATACAGCGCCCACAAGATCGATGCCGCCGAACTGAAGGCGGTCGAATGCAACTCATGCCCCGGAGCGGGCTCCTGCGGCGGGATGTACACCGCCAACACGATGTCCTCGGCGATCGAGGCGATGGGGATGAGCCTGCCGTATTCCTCGACGATGGCGGCTGAAGACGCCGAAAAGGCCGACAGCACGGCCAAATCCGGCGAGGTCCTGATCGCGGCTGTCCACAAGCAACTCCTGCCGCGCCAGATCATGACCCGCAAAGCGTTCGAGAACGCGATTTCGGTCGTCATGGCGGTAGGCGGTTCCACCAACGCCGTGCTGCATCTGCTGGCGATGGCGCATGCGGCCGACGTGGACCTGAAGATCGACGACTTCGAGCAAATCCGCGCCCGCGTTCCGGTGCTGTGCGATCTCAAGCCCTCCGGCCAATTCGTGACCGTTGACCTCCATCAGGCGGGCGGGGTTCCGCAAGTAATGAAGATGTTACTGGCGCACGGCGTGCTCCACGGCGATGCGCTCACGATCACGGGCAAGACCATCGCCGAGGTCCTGGCCGAGGTGCCCGATGCGCCTCGGGCCGACCAGAAGGTGATCCGCCCCTGGCGCGACCCGGTTTACGCCGAAGGCCATCTGGCGATCCTCAAGGGCAACCTCGCGACCGAGGGATGCGTCGCCAAGATCACCGGCATCAAGCACGCCGCGATGACCGGGCCGGCGCGCGTCTTCGATGCCGAGGAGCAGTGTCTGGAAGCGATCCTGGCGGGAAAAATCCGCCCCGGCGACGTTATCGTGATTCGCTACGAAGGGCCGCGCGGCGGCCCCGGAATGCGCGAAATGCTGGCGCCGACTTCGGCGCTGGTGGGAGCCGGTCTTGGCGACTCGGTCGGCCTCATCACCGACGGCCGATTTTCGGGCGGCACATACGGGCACGTGGTCGGCCATGTCGCGCCGGAGGCGATTGTCGGCGGGATAATCGCTCTGGTGAATGAAGACGACTCGATCACCATCGATGCCCCGGCGCGGCGGCTCCAGCTCAACGTGCCCGAAGCGGAGCTCGAGCGCCGGCGCCGAAGCTGGCAGCCGCCCAAGCCTCGCTACACGCGCGGGGTGCTTGCCAAGTACGCGCGCCTGGTTTCTTCGAGCAGCATCGGCGCGGTAACGGATTGAGCGGAACTTTCGGGCTTGCAAGCGGTCTCAGCGCGGATGTCGCGGCTTCAGGGCCGCGTTACGCAGGGACCGCATCTTCCGCGGCAGTTCCCCGTTTCCGGATCTCCATGCGCCACAGAAGAAAAGCGACGATACAGGTCAGCATCGTCACCGCCGCCCCGACGATGAACAGATAGCTGCGATAGGCGACCTTCAAACGCTGTTGGCCGGCGGGCAGGCGAATTCCGATCAGGCCGTTGTAGGAAAACACCTCACCGGCGCCGTCGATCACGCGCCAGCCGGGTTCATAGTTTTGATTCACCACCATCACGCCGCTTGACGGCGTGACCACGTCATAAGTGAGCGCGTTTGGCGTCCATTGACGAAGCGCGATCGAGCCGGGGCCAAGCAGGTATTGCTCGCCGCGATATCCCGGCTGGTTTGAGCCGACGACCTTGCTTGCAATCCGGATCGCCTCGTAGCAGGTGGGATCGCCGCGATTGCTCTTCTCAAGCGGATACATTTTGGTCGCGGGATACCCGGTCGCGAATTGCCGGAACGGGCCCGACGCGGTCACCGGCGGATCGTCGATCGCTACCGCCTGCGCCAGATTGAAATCGCCGACCATCCACGCATCGAGGACCGCCGCTGCCACCAGTACGATCGCCAGCGCTTTGCCCGCGCGACGGGCCACAAAATCCACGCCGTAGCCGGCGAACACGCCGACCGCGAGCAGCATAGGGATCAGGAAGCGCGCGGTGACGCGCTCGGACGAGAACGGCGCGATGAGATGCAGCAACCGCCACGCGTAGGGAAAGTCCGAATCTCCCAATGCCAAAACCAAAAAGAACAACGCGGCTATGATCCACGGCCGCAGCCGCTTCGGAGCGGTGATGACGCCGAGGAGCGCGGGCACGACCGCGAACAGACTGATATAGGTCCCGTATTCGTAGAAAGCGCAGCGGCCTATCGAGGGTCTGGCGAAGTACTGGTTGCGCGAAAAGAGCGCCACCCAAAGCGCGCGGGCCGGGTAATTATTGGGCGACAGCCTCGTCGGACGCGGGTAGAGCCGGATGAAGTGATAAGCGGGCAACAGTTTGATCGCGGCGAAGCCGAAGGCGAACATTCCGAATATCGCCAGCATCTTCAGCGGCCGCAAGCCGCCCCCGCTGGTCGCGAGCGTTACGCACAGCACCGCCGCGAGCAGTATCGCATGGCTCGCCGGGTACACTCCCCCCTCCTGCCACATCAGCGCCACGACCAGCCCGCCCAGGATTGCCCAGGACAACTTCCCGGATTCGACCGCCATCAAAGTGAACAGGGCGACCCACGGAAGCGCGAGCCACGCGATTGCCGTGAGATGGCCCGCCGCCAGATGCAGATAGAACCAGGAACTCGCGGGGAATATCGAAGCGCAGGCGATACAGCCGAAGGGATTAAGGCCTTCGCGCTTTCCGAGCAGATAGCCGCCGAAAAAACAGAGCGCGAGCTGGAGCATTATTTCGAGATGAAGTCCGACCGGCAGCCCGAACAACAGGTGAAGAAGAAAAAAGGGTGACAGCACCCGCGCCTGCGGATTCGCGATCATCGGTATCCCGCCGCATATGTATGGGCTCCAGAGCGGAAGCTGATGAAAATGGGTCACCGACCAAAGCGGAACCCACTCGAGTTGCAGGAAATAGTCCCAGTCCCAGACCTTGCCGACTCCTGAGAAATGCTGGAGCAGCGGATAGCCGAATATCAGCGCGAAAAACTCTCCGCCCAGGCCGGCGAGCCACAACTCATAATCGCCGCGACGACTCTTTTCTCCCGGAATTTCCAATTTGACTTTTCTGGCCGGACCGACCATACCACGACCACACACTGCCGCGCAGCGCTTTCCGCCGCGATAGCCTGACGGCGAGTGATCTTCCTTGGCTTCGGTTCACCCGGAGGGGGGAAAACATGAGGCGGAAATTTCCGGCAATCCTGGGTCTGGCGGCGTTTTGCTTGAGTACGATAGCCGTCGCGGCCTATGCGGGCGAAGCGGATGTGCCCGGGACCGTGGGCGGCGCACAGCCCGGCTCCGCCGGCTCCGGTCCGGCAAGCGGAAACGTCGGCGCGCCGGGCTCGGCCGTTGCGGCTCCAGGCGCCGTCAAACATCGCATCGTTATTGATTGGCGTGGCAGCCAAATTTATGTGCCGCATGACAGCGAACAATGCGCCCAGGCCCTGAAACTCGCGATTGCGGCCAACCAGGCGGTTCTGGTCCAGGACAAGGAATGCCAGGCGGTGATGGCGGATATTCTCAAGGTTCAGCGCAACCCTCCTCCTAGATCCCACGGCGACGTGCCCATCGTTTCTATCTATGGTCTAATCATCCCTAATCACGATAAGAGCAGAACGTGCATTCGGGCCGTGGCGGACGCTTTGCACAAAAATGCGCCGGTTCCGGCCCCGGACGAGGAGTGCCGGTCGGTGATGCTCAAGGCGCTCGAAATTCAGCGTACCACCCCTCCCCCTCGACCCGATAACCGGCCCCCTGCCATTAGATTTCCGGATGCGGTACCGATGCCCGGCACTTTCGACGCTTCTGGCGCTCCTGACGCCCAAGATGCCGCTCCCGAGGAGCCTGCCGCCGAGAACGCCGCACCCGACGCGGAGGGCGCCGCACCGCCCCGCGCGCTCGTGCCGCATTCACCCTTGCTACGCGTTGTCCCGAACGTGCCGCAGAACGGCGAGTGAACCGCGTTGGCTTCGATTCCGCTGCGGGGGGAGCTTTGCGTCAGTGGTTTGCACGTGGCTCCGTGGAAGCCGGGATTCCTCGCTATGCTCGGAATGACAAAAGGCGGTCTCTTTCCTTGTCATTCCGAGCGCAGGCTTCCGTAGCGAGGAATCCCGGAAAACCGTCACCATTCTTGAGCCGCATCCGGGATTCGCTCGCTGCGCTCGGAATGACAGAAGTGGGCGGGCGATGCCTGATCCGGATGCTCTATTTCCCGAGTTCCGCCTCAAGCCCCTCGATCGTAGTCTGCGGCGGCGAGCAGGCGCGATCTTGGCAAATGTAACCCGTCAGGCGGCCGTCGATCTGGGGCTTGCCGCGGACCTGCTCGGGAAGAACGAAGCCGACCGGAGTCTCGCCGGGCTCGACCGCGAACAGAACGCGATTGGGGAGATAGCGCAGCGCCAGCCGCTCGGTCCACTGTTTCATCTCTTCGGAGTCGCGCTTGCCGACCAGCACTATCTCCCTGGGGCCGCGGATATAGAGATCCACCGCTTCGAGCATATGGGAGAACGCGAACGGCTGCTTCTCCATCAGGGGACGAAACAGCTTCAGCGCGCGTTCGGCTTCGCTGAAGTATCGCCCTTCGCCGGTGTAGGCGTGAAGGCGCATCAGGGCCACAATCGCCGCGCTGTTCCCTGACGGGACCGAACCGTCGAAGGCGGCCTTGGACCTCGCGATGAGCCGCTCGTGGTCGTCCGAGGTGAAGAAGAACCCGCCCTTGTCGCGGTCGAGGAAGCGCTCGAGGATTATGTCGGCCAGCTTGCGGGCGTCGGCAAGAAAGCCGGCGTCGAACGAGGCCTCGTAAAGATCGATCAGCGCGTTCGCCATGATGGCGTAGTCTTCGAGGTAGGCGTTGAAGCGGGCGATACCGTCCTTGTACGAGCGGCGGAGCGACCGGCCGTCCCAGAGCCGGGTCATGACGAAATCGGCCGCGCGGCGCGCGGCTTCGAGGTATCCCACATCGCCCAGCGCGCGATAACCCTCGGCCAGCGCTCCGATCATCAGCCCGTTCCAGGCCGAGAGGATCTTCTCGTCGCGCGCGGGCCTGATGCGACGCTCGCGGACAACGAACAACTTTCGCTCGATTTCCGCGATCGCCTCGGCCATCTCATCTTCGGATATCTTGAACAGTATCGAGGCTTCGGCCACGTCGATGGTGCGATGAAGGATGTTCTGGCCGTCGAAGTTGCCGACTTCAGTGATGTCGAAATAGCGTTCCGCGATCGGCGCGAGGCGGTCGCCCAAGGTTCGCCGCACTTCATCGACATCCCAGACGAAGAACTTGCCTTCCTCACCCTCGCTGTCGGCGTCCTGGCTGGAGTAGAAGCCGCCGTCCGGGTCCGTCATCTCGCGCAGGACATAGTCGAAGACCCGCCGCGCGGTATCGAGGAACTCGGGATGGTCCAGCGCGCGGCCGGCGTCGAGGTACAGCCGCGACAGGAGCGCGTTGTCATAGAGCATCTTTTCGAAATGCGGCACCAGCCATTGCTCATCGACGCTGTAGCGATGGAAGCCGCCGCCGAGCTGATCGCAAATTCCGCCCTTGGCCATCCGGGTCAGGGTCGTGCGCACCATCTCGGCGAACATCAGATCGCTGGTCTGATCGAGCACGCGCAGAAACAGCGAAAAGACGAAAGTGTTGGGAAATTTGGGCGCCTGCCCGATGCCGCCGTTGATGTTGTCGTAATGCTGGGCGAGCGCGCGGGCGGCGAGCTCGACGAAATCGCGGCTGAATTCGCCCTCGGTCGGCTCGAAGTCGGTCAGCGCCGAGAGCGCCCTGGAGATCCGCTCGACGTTCTGCCCGACGTCCTCCGAACGTTCGCGATACGCCTTGGCGACGGACTGGAGGACCCGGCCGAATCCCGGTAACCCGTGCCGGTCTTCGGGAGGGAAGTATGTGCCGCCGAAAAACGGCTCGGCGGCGGGCGTAAGAAACATCGTAAGCGGCCATCCGCCACGCCCGGCGAAAAGCTGCGCCGCATCCATGTATATCTGGTCGAGGTCGGGGCGTTCCTCGCGATCGACCTTGATGCAGACGAAGTTCTCGTTCATCAGCCGCGCGATTCGCTCGTTCTCGAAAGACTCGCGCTCCATCACGTGGCACCAATGGCAGGCCGAATACCCGATCGAGATAAGGATCGGCTTGTTCTCGGCCTTGGCCCGCGCCAGCGCCTCCTCACCCCACGGATACCAATCGACGGGGTTATAGGCGTGCTGGCGCAGGTAGGGGCTCTGCTCGCCGATTAGTCGGTTCGGTTTACGATTTGCGGTCCGCGTCTCGTTCTGGCCTTGGTTCATGACACCCTGAATATTAGACTCGTTTGGTCCACTTTAACATGCCGGTTTTGCGCTTCAAGCGTTCCATCGTGGTCGATGCGGCAGCCGTGGTCCGTCTGTTAGAATGCCCGGCCATCGGCGCCGCTGTCGATGCGAGATTAGTTTGTGATTACGCCCGAAGCTGACGACACCGCCACCGTTCGCGCATCTCACGCCGTAAGCTCCCGCTTCCTGCTGCAAGCATTGGGGGTGATGGTGCTCGTCGCGCTGCTCTTCCTGCCCAGACTCGGGGATCGCGCGCTTTGGTCGTCGGAAGGACGATGGGCCGAAATCGCCAGAGAGATGCGGCTCACCTCGAACTACTTCTGGCCCACGATCAACGGCAAGCTCTACTACGATAAACCGCTGCTGTCTTACTGGTTCGTCCTCGGCGCCGCGCAGGTGACCGGCGCGGTCAACGAGGCCGCCTCCCGGCTGCCGTGCGCGCTCTCGGGATTGCTCGGCGTGGCGCTGGCGATGATGTTGGCGCGTCGATTCTACGATCGTCGAACCGCACTACTAGCGGGCTTTATCCTGGCCACCAGCTACAGCTTTGTCTTTTTTTCGCGCCACGCCAACGCCGATATCGAAACCGTGACCGGCGAGATGGCGGCTTTGTTGCTGCTGTTGCGTTTTCGCGACAATCCAAAAGGATGGTCGATCCTGGGCGCGTGGATGGTAATGGCCGTCACGTCGCTAACCAAGGGCCTGCTGGGCTTCGCGCTGCCGTTATTGGTGATGGGAGTGTACTCGTCGCTCGACGACGGCTGGCGGGAGCTGGCGGGACGGCTCGCCCGCCCGACGAAGCTCATCGGCAGGCTGATCGAACAGAATCGTTGGTTGTTCAACTGGAGAACTATTCCCGCCGTTGCCGTTGCGTGCGTCATCTATTACGTACCCTTCGCAATCTCGCATGCGCGGACGCATTCCGAGGCCGGCATCCAGATGGTGCTGCGCGAGAACGTGGTCCGTTTCTTTCAGCCGTTCGACCATCGCGGACCCGTGTACATTTACTTTGGCGTGATCTTCGCCCTAATGGCGCCGTGGTCGGTGTTCCTTCCCGCAGCACTGATTAATGCGCACACCGATCGCGGCGAGACCGGCGACCGCGCGCAAAGCGATCGCTTCGCGCTGGTTTACTTCTGGGCGACCTTCGTGTTTTTCACGCTTTCGGGATCGCGCCGCAGCTACTATCTGCTCCCAATCCTGCCGGCGGCGGCGTTTCTGGTGGCGCGCCTGTTCACCGTCGGGCAATCCGAGCTGCCCGCGATTGCCCGGCGCCTGATGAATCTGGGCTATTTCATTCTCATCGGAACGGTCGCTTTAGGCGTCGCGATTCTCACGCCCGTGTCGGTTCGTCCGGATGTCTTGAAAGAGTATCCCGCGGCGCCGGCGCCGGTCGTTTTCATTCTGATGTGGCTTTCGATAATCGTCACGGCGGTCTATGCGCTGCGGGATCTGCGCCCGGCCAGGATGGCGCTCTCAAGCTGCGTTATCGCTTATTTTATGCTTATGTTCCTGTTCGTCTTCGCGATGCCTGAGGTCGAGGAATATCGTAGCGAGCAACCTTTCGCCGAAGCGGTTCGGGACAAAGTTCAGGGTGACCTGAGCACCCTGGTAATGTTCCGAGTCTGGGGGCCAAGCCTGGTTTTCTATTTGTCTTCCGACAAACCGATACCCGAATTTGAGAAGGCGGCGGATTTGATGAATTTTGTGCGCGGCAATCAGGTGCGCTGGCTTATCGTTCGCGAGCGCGATGTTTCCTTACTGCCGCTGACCGGCTCTCCCGTCGTTCGAGAGATGATCTTCCCTTGGGAAAAATCCTCGCGGACGGGCAACAAGTACCTGTTGTTGGACCTAAAACCCGGCCCGATCACCGCGCATTAAGCCGGGCCCGCTGATATCGGTTTCGATTCGACCGCGTCGCGCTTTAGAGCCGCATCGGCATCACGACGTATTTGAATCCCGAATCGATCGGTGTCGTGAGCACCCCTGGGCTGACCTCGTCGGTTAAGCCAAGAATCACATTGCTTTCCGGCGGGGAGCACGCCAAGCGCGTGCAGCAAGTAGGCCGAGTTGAAGCCGACCGAGAACTCCTCGCCCTTGAAATCCGCATCGATAGTTTCGTTCGCCTCGCCCAGCTCCGGGCTGGTCGATGAAACGGTCATCTCGCCTTTCGCAAGCGCCAGCTTGACGCCGTGATAGCGCTCGCTGGAAAAAATCGCTGCCCGCTTGATCGATGCCTGAAGCGCGTCGCGAGCGACAGTAACCGCGTATCTGGATTCCTTGGGAACCACGCCCCGATAATCGGGGAATTCGCCCTCGACCAGGCGCATGGAAAGTTCGGTCGTGCCGCGTTTGAGCCATCCGAGCTGGCTCTCAATCGCAAGCGTGACATTGGCTTCACCGCCAAGATCGAGCAGTTTTCTGCAGCTCGGTTAGGCCTTTGCGCGGCAGGATCGCGCCGCCCTGCATGGTGAAGTCGGGAACCTCCCGGTCGATCATCGCCAGGCGATGGCCGTCGGTCGCCACCATCCGACAGGCGCCGGCAGACGGCGATTCGATATAAACCCCGCTCAGGTTGTAACGAGTTTCGTCCGGACTCACGGAGAAGATGGTCCGGTCGATCATCGTGTAGAGGATATCCGTGCCGATACTCAATTCCGCCTTTTGCGTCTTGCGCTGGGCCGCCTTGCCCGCCTGCGCTTCGGCTTGTCCGGGCATGGCCGGAAAGCTTCGCGGATCGAGGCCCATCATCTTGAATTTCGCCCGGCCGCACTTGATTTCGACCCAATCCTTGTCGAGCGAGCGAAGCAGAATGTCGGTCGCCGCGGCTTCACGCACAATCTCGAAAAGTTTGCGCGCGTTCAGTGTGATGGTGCCATGGGTGGTCGAATTGCAGGCAATGGCGGTGCGGATTCCGACCTCGAGATCGGTCGCGGCAAGCTGCATACAGCCATCTTTCGATTCGATCAAAACGTTGCCGAGAATCGGAACGGTGGTCCGCCGTTCGACGATTCCCTGCACCAGAGACAATCCGTTAAGCAGTGAGCCGCGCTCGATCGCAAGTTCCATTTAGACCCCGTGTCCCTACTATTACTATCTGATCTTTAATTTATAAAAGAATACAGCAGAATCAGTAGAGCATGTTGGTTTGTTGAGGGACCGGCCAAGTGCCCGGTTCCATAACGAAATCGTACGTGACAAGTCTGTGTGCCCACGGCGGTCATCGGTAACGGCGCCCCCCTCGTACCCGACACGCTGTGTACAATCCAGCCTTTTAGCCAGCTTGTGCACATGACTGTCAACATTCATGATGCCGAGCCGCGAACGTTCTTCAGATCGCGTTCGATCTTCTCGATCGAATGGCGAAACGCTGAATCGTTGCTGACCCGCCGCGTAATCAGATTATGGGCGTGGATTACGGTCGAATGGTCACGTCCAAAGTGCTCGCCGATGTTCGGGAAGGAGTTGTCGGTCAGTTTGCGGCAAAGATACATCGCGACCTGGCGGCAAAAAGCGATATGTTGCGTGCGCTTTTTCGATTTCAAGTCGGCCAGCCGCACATGGAAGGAGTCGGACACCATTTTCTGGATAGTGTCGATATCGAGCTTCAGCTTCCTCGTTCCGGATGAGGTCGCGCAGCGCCTGGCGCGCGAAATCAATGGTGATCGCGCATTTGTTGAGCGAAGCGACGGCGGCCAGCCGGGTGAGGCAGCCTTCAAGCTCGCGCACGTTCGATGCGACATTTTGCGCGACAAACAGCGCGACATCCGGAGGCAGATGAAGGTTTTTCAAGGCGGCCTTCTTCTGCACGATCGCGACCCGCGTCTCGAGGTCTGGCGGAGCGACGTCGGCGATCAGGCCGGACTCGAAACGATTCCGCAGGCGTTCTTCGAGTCCGGGGATATCGCGCGGCACTTTGTCCGAGGTCAGAACTATCTGATGACGGTCCGCGTGCAGGGAATTGAAGGTATGGAAGAACTCCTCCTGGGTCCGTTCGCGGCCGGCCAGGAACTGAATGTCGTCGAGGATTAGCGCGTCAACGCGGCGGAATTTTTCTTTGAAATCAGCTCATCTGGTCGCGCCTGAGCGAGCTTATCAGCTCGTTCATGAAAACCTCCGCCGGCATGAAAAGAACCTTGCGCGGCCGCTCGCCGCTGGCGATAAGGTGATGGCCGATTGCGGTGACCAGATGCGTTTTGCCCAGCCCAACGCCGCCATAAATAAACAACGGGTTATACTTCTCGCCCGGCTGGTGGGCTACCGCTTGTGCTGCCGCATGCGCGAACTGATTGCCCGAGCCAACCACAAATTCGGCGAAAGTGTAGCGCGGATTGAATTGGGGCGCCGTTCGCGTGGCTGATGGTTCGTTGACCGGCTGACGGGATGGCGGGGGAGTTCGTAAAGATTCCGCAGCCTCTTTGTGCCGGCCGTTGCCGTTGCCATTACCATTGCCGTTGGCGAAAGTCAGGTTGACTTCGAGGGTGTCGCCGGATTCGGCGCACAGTGCCTGGCGCACATGGTCCAGGTAGCGCTCATTCACCCAATCGCGGAAAAATTTGTTCGGCGCTTCCAACATGGCGGTCTTGCCCGCCACCCCTTTGAAATTGAGCGGGCCAATCCAGGTCTCATAACAGACCTGTCCCAGTTTTTCGCGCAAATGATCGCCGGCCTTTTGCCAGATTATTTCCATCCTATATCCTCCTAAAAGCCCCCTTGAGGTTCTCAGTCTCCGGCGGTTCGGGGCCAGTTTCCGAAGCCCGGAAATTACACACAAGCTTATGAACAGTTGTGGATAACCGCATTTTCGTTCGCTTTAAACGCCAAGTGCAAAGTTGCCGAATATCGATATCAACTTTCGCGAGTGGCGGATGATTTTGCTGCCCCCTTGTTTGCGAAACAAAACTTTCGGTAGGACGTTCGATCCTCACGACAGTCCAATGAGGCCGGAGCGGCGCCCGGCTCGACACGAATCCGCGCCGGTTGGAGCGCTGTACGGCTAGAACGTGATAGGCTGTTTTCAAATGCGCGACAAGTTCATGAACGAAAATTTTTACAAGCCAGCGATTTTATTGAAAAAGATCACGGCAGAAAATTTTCTTCGCGCGCCGATTGACTGAGCGCCGGATCTGTGCGGATCGATGAGAGACCGACGTGATCGATGAAGACCTTGTGCCCCAACGACTTCAGCGATCGCTTTGTCGGCGCTGTCGGGATGTTTTTCGCGGTGCTTTTCCGCGCGCGTCGGATCTCTTAAATTTCTGATGTCGACCGGCAACGGAGTGAGAACGGAAGGCTATGGTTAAACGCAAATCCGAAGAACTCTTCCAACGAGCGCTTTTGAAAATTCCCGGCGCGGTAAATTCTCCGGTGCGCGCCTGGACCGCGGTGGCCGACACCCCGCTTTTCATCGCGAGAGGGGCCGGCGCGCATCTGTTCGATTGCGACGGCAACCGCTTCATCGATTACGTCGGTTCGTACGGGCCGACGATCCTCGGGCACGCTCATCCACAGGTCGTGGATGCAATCGCCGAGCAGGCCCATCGAGGGCTCAGTTATGGGGCTCCAACCGAGCTCGAAGTGGCGATTGCTGAAGTTCTTAGCGGGGCGATTCCGATTGCGCAAAAAGTCCGTCTGGTCAGTTCTGGCACCGAGGCCGGGATGACCGCGATTCGGCTGGCCCGCGCCGCGACAGGGCGAAAAAAGATAATTAAATTCGATGGTTGCTATCACGGCCATAGCGACAGTCTGTTGGTTCGGGCCGGCTCCGGCGGGATGACCCTGGGCGTTCCCAACAGCGGGGGTGTGCCGGAAGAGCTGGCCGCGCTGACGCTGGTCGCGCCCTACAATTCGCTGGATGCCGTCGAGCGTTATTTCCAGAGCGAATCGGGAAAGATAGCCGCCGTGATGGTCGAGCCGGTCGCGGCGAACATGGGCGTGGCGAAACCAGCCAAAGGGTTTCTCAAGGGGTTGGGCGAGATCGCCCATCGTAACGGCGCGCTGTTTGTCTGCGACGAAGTCATCACCGGCTTTCGCCTGCGCTTCGGCGCCGCATACGAAATGTTCGATTGCGATCCGGACCTGATCATGCTCGGCAAGATAATCGGCGGCGGCATGCCGATTGGCGCGGTCGGCGGGCGCGCGGAGCTGATGGATCTGCTCGCGCCCTCCGGTCCCGTGTATCAGGCCGGCACCCTTTCAGGGAATCCAATCTCGGTGCGCGCCGGTCTCGAGACGCTCTCGATCCTGAAACAACCAGGGACCTACGAGCGTCTGGAGGCGATGGGCGCGCAATTGGAGGCCGGCTTCACGGCGGCGCTTGCCGCCACCGGCCAGCGCGGATGCGTCAACCGCGCGGGATCTCTCGTAACGATGTTCCTGGGCGTGGACGCCGTAACCGACGCCGCGCAAGCGCAACGCGCCGACACCGCGAAGTTCGCGAGGTTCTTCAAGGCGATGCTGAAGCGCGGGATCTATTTGCCGCCCTCGCAGTTCGAGGCGATGTTCGTGTCTCTCGCGCACAGCAACGACGATCTCGAAAAGACCGTAATCGCCGCCCGGCAGTCGCTCGCGGAGCCGGCCGCCGGCTAGTATCGCCGCGCCGAGTCTTCAGATGGCGATTGATCCCGGCAAGATGGTCCGTTACGCCTCGATCGGAATCGAGTTTTCCTCGCCGATGGTTGGCGGGGCGATAATGGGTCATTATCTGGACCAGTATTTCAAGACCGATCCGTATCTGACGCTCGCGATGTTTCTGCTGGGCATGCTCGCCGGATTCTACCGCTTGATCACCGCTCTGAGCGCCTTCCAGAAGGAGCAGTAGGGCGATGGAAGTCGGGCCATCCCGACGCTCGGGGAAATCCAGCGCTTGAACGCGATTCTGCTCGCGGTTGCCGGGTTGATACTGCTTGTGATGGTCTCGCCGAACGCGTCGCTCAGTTGCGTAGTGGGCGGCGGCTTCGTGATCGCTAATCTGTTTATCCTCAACTGGCTTGGGCGGCTAATAGTGGCGGCTGCGGTGCGCAGCGCGCAATCGCCGCTGTCCATGGTTGCCATCCCCCTGAAATTATTATTATTTGGTGGATTGGTGTACTTGGCTTTGGCCAGGACGGGAATCGACGGGGTCGGCTTTGGCGTCGGCGTCACGACTCAGCCGATCGCCGTGATTGTAGAGGCGCTGCGCGCCCGGGGCGCACCCGGCGCTCGCCGAATGACTTGATCGCGGAATGATCTGGAGGAACGGTCGCGTTGAATAGAAGCATCAACTTCATCGAGCTCATCAGCGGCGGAAGACTGCCGGAAGAACTGGTCGGCACGTGGATAGTGATGGGAATTCTCCTGGTGTTCGGGCTTCTCGCCCGCAGTGCCCTGTCACGCGCGGCCGACCCGATCATGCCGGATGAAGGGCTCTCGCTACGCTCGGTCGCGGAAACCGTGGTCGAGATGATCGACAGCTTCGTCAATAGCGTGATGGCGACGCACGGCTATCGCAGGATGGTGCCGTTTCTCGGCAGTTTGTTCCTGTTCATCCTGACCGCGAACCTGTTCGGCCTGATTCCCGGCATGGAGCCGCCGACCGCCAATTCAAACCTGACCTTCGCGCTGGGATGTGTGAGCTTCGGCTACTTCATCTATCAGGGATTCGCGGCCAACGGCGTGCGATATCTGCGTAACTTCCTGGGACCGATTCTTCTGCTGGCGCCGCTGATGCTGCCGATCGAGATGGCGGATCATCTGTTTCGCCCGTTTTCGCTCGGTGTTCGTCTTTACGCGAACATGTTCGCCGACCATCAGGTGCTCAGCATCTTCACCGGTCTGACCAAGCTCGTGGTGCCGCTGGCGTTTTACGCCCTGGGGGCGATCGTGTGCGTCATCCAGGCGTTGATTTTCGTTGTGTTGACGATGAGTTATATCAAGCTTGCCCAGAGTCACGAACATTAACAGCTCCGGCGATGCCGGGGCGGTTTGAAAATTCCGCGACCTTCGTCAGGCGAGACGGCTATGGTGGTGGCAGAGGATGAGAGGTTGGAGCCGGAAGCCGAAACGGCGGCGCGAGAACACAAGGAGGACGGAAGGATGATTCGAAGGTTCGGAATGGTAATCAGCGCCGCGGCGACGATACTGCTGGTATCGCCGATGCTGGCAATGGCGCAGGAGGCCGCCGCGGCGGCCGGTGGCGGTAGCCCGCTGCGCGCGGGACTTATCGCGCTTGCGGCAAACATCGGTATCGGCATCGCGGCCTTCGGCAGCGCGATCGGCCAGGGACGGATGGTTGCTTCGGCGATGGAGTCGATCGGCCGCAATCCCAACAGCGCCGGTCAGATCTTCACCCCGATGATCATCGGCTTGGCCTTCATCGAGGCCCTGACGCTCTACGCGCTGGTGATCGCGTTCTTTCTGCAGGCGAAAATCTAGGCCTATACCCGCGCAGTCTGTAGGAATCGAGGCGGGGCCCTGACGGGGCCCCGCTTCTTACTCTCTCCGCTTGGCTCCGGTCAGGACGTCGAACGCGCCGCGCCGGCGGTCGCGCTTGAGCAGCACGTACACCGCACCCGCGCCGCCGTCGGCTGGACGCGCGGTGGTGAAAGCCAGCACCTGACCGGAGAGCCCCCCGTGCGATAGCCACTGGGCGGTGGCATGCTTCAGCACCGGATGTCCACCGGGCGAGCCGCGCCCTTTTCCATGCACTACCAGAACGGTCCGCAGCCCCCTGCGCGCCGATTCCCTAATGAATCCGGCCAGCGCTTCCTTTGCGGCGCTCTGGATCATCCCGTGCAGATCGATATGCGCCTGAACCGGAAATTCGCCACGACGCAGGCGCACAACAAGGCGGGGGTCCAGACCGACGCGCATGCCCTCGGTATATTCTTCGGTTTCGGTGATATCGAAAGGGGCTTCGCCGGAAACCAGGTCGGAAAGCCGGGCCAGTACCTCCGCATCCTCACTTACGATCGTGCGGCTCACCGGCGGTTGCACCGGCATCCGGGCGGGACCCGCGCCGGTCAACGGGCGAACCCCTTCGAGCGCCTGGCGAAGAAGGGTCGCGTCGTCCAGTTGATCCGCGTCGGCGGGTTTGGAGACTGGCGCCGGCGCCTCCTTGATGGCCGCAGGCGATGGCTTCGGCGGCTGGCGCTCGCGAAGGAGCTTTCCCAGCTCTTTGAATGGCGAAGCGAATACCTGCTTCGGCGCGGTCGGCGCCTGGTTGTCGCTATCGCGTCTTTCGGGCGTTCTCCGTTTCTTTGCCATGTCGAGGAACACTTAACGATAGCTGATTTTAAAATTATTCGGGAATCGACGGTAACGGCCCGAAAAAAATGAAACACGGGATAAGTTGGCGCGTCTCTGGTATGAAGGGGACAACACCCTCGAACTTGCACCGGCTGCCCTATGCGAAAAACCGTCACCATATCGTTAGCCATCGTTGGCGTACTGATTCTGGTGGTCGTTGGACTGGTGGCGTACGCACTGCTGAATCTCAACTCGATAATCAGGACCAATCAGACGTACTTGCTCGCCAGAGTGAGCGATTCGCTCGGACGTCGGGTGGACGCTCAAGCGATCGACGTGAGCCTGGGATGGGGAATCGGGCTTGCCATCAAGTCGGTCCAAATCGCGGACGATCCGCGCTTTTCCCAAACACCTTTCGTACAGGCCAATGAGGTTTCCGGCGAAGTCGCGTTTCTGCCGCTGCTCCGGCGCGAGGTTCAAATTACGAGGCTGGTCTTCAAGCAGCCGACCGTGCGGGTGCTCAGGAATGCGGCCGGCGATCTGAACGTCGGCATGATCGGCAGGAAGGAACGGCCACAAGCGTCGGCAGTGCCTTCAGCGCCATCGGCGCCCAGGAGTTCGCCGCCAAGCGGTCAGGGCCCGATGATTGCCGGCCCAACGACGGGTGCGGGTGGCACGGTCGGCGGCGGATTGCGGAGCTTGGCCATCACCCGGTTCAGCATCGAAGGTGGTCAGTTGCTCTATCAGGATGCGACTCAAGCGGGAGCGCCGGTCAGAATCGGCAATGTCGACCTTGCCGTCGAGGACTTCAGCGCCGACGCGCCGTTCAAGGTCGTCCTCAACCTGGCTCTTCTTGGTGATGAGCAGAATCTCAAGGTTTCCGGTCGGCTTGGGCCATTGATTAGCGACGGTGGCATCGACCCGACACGGATACCGTTCGCGCTGAAGATTTCGATAGGCCCATTCACGCTCGACCGCCTGCGCACCTTGGCCCCGCTTCGCGGAAAGATACCAGGCAAGCTTTCGATGCCGGACCCGGTTTCGATGAAAGTCAGGATCGAAGGTACCCCCGATTCGGTGAACTTCGACCTGAGCACCGACCTGAGCTCTGGCCGAATCGTTTATCTGGGGGTATTCAACAAGGCCGCCGGCGTGCCCTTCCGCCTTAAGGCCGTAGGTACCCGGCGAAATGGAACGTTCAGCGTTTCTGAAGCAAACCTGACTCTTGCCGACCTGCAGGCCAAAGCGAGCAATATCGTTCCTGGCGGCGGCGGTTTTCGGGTTCGCCTGGACAGCAATCGCTTCAGTCTCGATGCGCTCACCAAAACCGTAGCCGCGATGGAAAAATACGATGCTGCCGGCAAGTTCGAGATTCACGCCGACCTGCGGGCCGCGGAAGGTAAAACTCCGGAGATCAATGGCACAGTTGCCCTGGCCGGAGTTTCAATCAAGCCGGAGGGCGCCAGAATACCCGGCATCACCGACATCAATTCCAACATTCAGCTTTCCGGCAACAGCGCGGTGATCGAGTCGGCCAGCTTTACGACCGGCGGAGCGCACGGCAGCCTGGCGGCGCGCGCCGAGTCGCTTCAGCCCCTGCGCGCCACCTACACGCTCAAAGCCGACGACATCAAGCCGGCGCAGTTCGTTCCCGGCAGGCCGCCCCAGGAAGAGCTTAGGCAATTGTCGGTCAACGGCACCGCCAGCCGATCGCTCGGCGTCCTGGACGTCACGGCCCAAGCGGTCTCTTCGACGGGGCTGGTGGCCGATGTTCCCTATCAGAATTTGGCGCTCTCGGCCGAGTATGGCCATGAACGCGTCAATCTTCGCTCGCTTAATCTGGAAGCCTACGGCGGCTCGATTGCGGCTACGGCCGATGCCACTCTGGGCGCGCATCCGGCGTTCAATGCCACGCTCAACGCCAATAATATCGATCTTCAACAGGCGCTGACTGCGCAAAAGGCCAAGATGGCCGGTATGGTCCGCGGCCAGCTTACCGGGCAGGCGAAAGTTTCCGGTCGCGGCTTCAAATTCGACGAAATCAAGCCCACGCTCCAGGGATCGGGTCGGATGGCGATCAAAAACGGCAAGTTGATCGGGGTTAATCTCGGTGCCGATACGCTCCGCAAGGTAGAGGGCATTCCCGGGATAGGCAACCTTGCCAGCCCGACGATGATTGCCCACCATCCGGCACTATTCAAAGACCGCGACACCGAGCTCGAAGCCGCCGGCCTTTCCTTCGTACTCCTGGGGCCGCGGATTACCACGCACGACCTGACGGTGGCGTCCGTCGATTACACGCTTACTGGCGACGGATGGGTCGATATGGACAAGAATATCGACCTCGCGGCCCACGTGTTGATGTCCAGAGAGTTCAGCCAGGACCTGCAGGCCGAAAAGAAGAACGTGGTCTATCTCGAAGACAGGCAGGGCCGAATCGACATCCCGGTGATAATCCGTGGCGCGCTGCCCAAGCCGGCGGTCGTGCCCGACGTTCAGACCCTCGCTCAACGGGCCGCCTCGCATGCGATCGAAAAGCGAGGCCATGATCTGCTGAGAAAGTTATTCGGCAATGAGGGCGGCGCGTCACCGCCGCAACCGCCTGCCGGCGCTGGAGCGCCGTCTCCGGCAAAACCGGCCGCGCCGGCAAATCCATTGGAGCGGCTCAGGAAGCTCTTTTAGAAAGCGTTGCTGTAATCCCGCACTGCTCGACCACGGCCGCGGATCGCTACTGAGCCATCTCGACGACGCTGGCGCCGGCCCCGCCCTGATGGGGCTCGGCCTCGTGAAAGGCCGCGCAATAAGGCGACGTGCTTAGATATTCATGCACCGCCCGGCGCAGCGCTCCCGAGCCGATACCATGGATCACGCGCACCTCGGATTTGTTGGTCAGGTAAGCCTGATCCAGAAATTCCTCGAGCTTGCGCAACGCATCCGTCGCCCGCATCCCGATGAGATTGACCTCCGCCTTGTCCGATCGCTCCGCGCTGACGCTGACGGTCGGCGCCGCCGTCACGGCCGCCCGACGGACGGCGTGACGCAGCCGGCGCGGCGCGACTTCGATCCTGAGTCCGCCGCGTCCGATAACCGCGCGCTCGGCCTCGAGCGTCAGCAGTTCGCCCCGGATATCCGAACCCACCAGCTCTACTTCGTCTCCGACCGCGAGCAACTTACCGGATTCCGCCTCCGCTGCCGCTTCGGGTTCGACGGCTGCGGCTTGTCTCAGGGTTTTCTCGGCAGCGCCCAGAAACGTCGTCAGATCGCGACGCGATTTGTCGCGAGTCTTGAGCCCTTCCAGGATCTCGCCGCCTTGGCGGCGAAGGTCGCCCATCAGATTCCGGGCCTCCTGGCGTATCCGCTCGCGCTCGGCCATCGTCCGCTCCCGTATCCGGTCGACCTCTTCAAGCGCCAGGCGATGTTGCTCGGCCAAAGCATCCTCGCGCCGGCGGAGTTCTTCGGTTTGCTGCGCGAAATCGGCTCGCTCCGCCTCCAGGCGTCTAAGCGTGTCTTCGAGTTCGCTGCTTCCGGCGGGACGAGCCGCTTCCGCTGCCCTGACGATTTCCTCGGGCAGGCCTAGGCGGCGAGCGACCGCGAGCCCGTAGCTTTGGCCGATGGTATGGGGTTTCAGCCTGTAACGCGGGATGAGATTCTCGGGGTCGAAGTCGACCGCTGCGGCCTCCAGGCCCGCGCGCGAGTATGCGTACAGCTTGACGGCGGTCGAGTGGGTCGCGATCGCGGTGAGGCATCCGCGCTCGCCGAGATAATTCAACAGGCCGATCGTCAGCGCGGCGCCTTCAACCGGGTCGGTTCCTGCGCCGGGCTCATCGAGAATGATCAGCGCCGGTTCCTCCAGCGAGCGCAGGATCTCGGACAGGTTGGCGATATGGGCCGAGAACGTTGAAAGGTCGGCCTCGATCGATTGCTCGTCACCGATATCGACGAACACGCTGCGAAAGACCGTAATCCTGCTGCCGGACTCGACCGGAAGCAGCAATCCGGCTTGCGCCATCAGGCAGAACAGGCCCAGCGTTTTGAGCGCGACCGTCTTGCCGCCGGTGTTGGGGCCGGAGATGACGATCCCGCGCTGCTCGGGCCGGATTATCAGGTCCACCGGCACGACATGGCGTCCGCTCGCCATCAGCAACGGATGGCGGGCGCCGGCAAGATGGATATCGTCCTCGCCGATTTCCGGCTCGATACAGCGATAGCGCTCGGCGAAAATCGCGCCGGCATTGAGCGCATCGATAGCGACCAGCGCGTCGAAGGTAATCCGCAATTCGCGAACATAGCCCCTGACCAGGGCCGTCAGTTGCCCTAGGATGCGGCGCTCTTCGGCCTCGGCCTCCCGTTCGAGCATCATCAGGCGGTTGTTAAGATCGACCGCCCACAGCGGCTCGACGAACAGGGTCTCGCCGGAAACCGAGCGATCCTGAACGATCCCTTCGAGCCGTTCGGCGTAGTTCAGCTTGAGCGGCAGCACCAGGCGGCGATTGCGAACCGTGACCACCCGGTCGCTCAGAAACGGCTCCATCCCCGGCGATGTCAGCATCCGTCCGAGCCGGTTTTCCAGTTCGAGCCGTTCTTCCCGGAGGCGGGTGCGCAGGCGCTTGAGCTCGCGGCTGGCGTCGTCGAGCAGGCCGCCGTCATCGGCCAGCGCCTTCAGCAGCGCATCGGCGAGTTCCTTGGGGGCGAGCAGGTCGTGCGCCAGCGCGCCAAGCTGGGGCAGAGTTTCCAGGCGCGAGCGCATGAAGGCGGCAACGTGGCGCGCAATCAGCACGAACTCGCGAATCCTGAGCAGCGAAACGCCGTCGAGAATCGTGCCGTCGCGGGCGGCGACAATCAGCAACCGGTTCTGGTCGATGAATTCGCCGATAGGGAGCGTGCCGGCATTGGCCCGCAATTCGACCATCTCGGCGGTGGCGCGAAGCCGCTCGCGTACCTCGACGGGATCGGTTGATGGGCCGAGCCCGGCCAGGCGTCGGCGCCCGGGCTCGGAGGCCGCCATCGCGCCAACCAGGTCGCGTACCTTGTCGAATTCCAGAGCTTTTAGATCGCGCTCACGCATGATTAAACTGGGGCTCGTCGGATGTACCCACCGTGACGAACCCCGGTTAATATTCTAGCCTAACTCAAACTTGCTGAAATCAAGAGGATTCAGATGGAACGGATAGAGTCGCGGCTCAACACCGCCAGTGCCGAGTACAAGGAGAATCGCCGGCAGATGGAGGCGATGGTCGCCAAACTCAAAGCGGAGATCGAGCGGATTCGCCTGGGCGGACCCGAAGAGAGTCGCCGCCGCCACGTCGGGCGGGACAAGCTGCTGGCGCGCGACCGCGTCGCCAGACTGGTCGACCCCAACACGCCCTTCCTCGAGCTCTCGGCGCTGGCCGCATACGGAATGTACGACGATGAAGCCCCTTCGGCCGGTATCATAACTGGCATCGGACGGATTCACGGTCGCGAGACGGTGATTATCGCCAACGACGCCACCGTCAAGGGCGGCACCTACTATCCGATGACGGTGAAGAAGCAGCTTCGAGCCCAGGAAATCGCGCTGCAAAATCGACTGCCCCAGCGTCTTCCTGGTCGATTCCGGCGGAGCTTTCCTGCCGCTGCAATCCGGGATCTTTCCCGACCGCGAGCACTTCGGCCGTTCGTTTTATAATCAGGCCCAGATGTCCGCGCTCGGAATCCCGCAGATAGCCGTGGTGATGGGATCGTGCACCGCCGGCGGCGCCTATCTGCCAGCGATGTGCGACGAGAACATCATCGTAAGGGAGCAGGGCACGATTTTTCTGGCCGGGCCTCCCCTGGTTCGCGCGGCCACGGGCGAAGAGGTCACCGCCGAAGAACTCGGCGGCGGCGACGTCCACACGCGCCTGTCGGGAGTGAGCGACCATCTCGCCGAAGACGACGCGCACGCGCTCGAAATCGCGCGCACGATCTTCGAAAATCTTGGTCCGCGCAAGTTGGAAACGATCGACCAGGTGGAGCCCGAAGATCCTTACTACGATCCCAACGAGCTGTACGGCATCGTTCCGGTCGATATCGCGCAAGACCCTACGACGCGCGCGAGGTGATCGCGCGGCATAGTCGACGGCAGCCGGATGCACGAGTTCAAGCCCCGCTACGGCACCACGCTCGTGACCGGGTTCGCCCGCCTCTATGGCTATCCGGTCGGGATACTCGCCAACAACGGCGTCATTTTCAGCGAGTCGGCGCTCAAGGGCACGCATTTCATCGAACTCTGCTGCCAGCGTCGTATCCCGCTGATCTTCCTGCAGAACATCACCGGCTTCATCGTCGGCAAACGTTACGAGCAGGGCGGCATCTCCAAAGACGGCGCCAAGATGGTTCGCGCGGTCGCCAATGCCAGCGTGCCGAAGTTCACCGTCATGATCGGAGCATCCAATGGGGCGGGCAACTATGGGATGTGCGGGCGCGCCTACTCGCCGCGATTGCTCTTCACGTGGCCCAACTCACGGATCTCGGTGATGGGCGGGGAGCAGGCGGCGAGCACCCTGCTGCAGGTCAAGATGGAGCAATTGAAACGCAAGGGCCTTACCATGACCGAGGCCGAGCAGGCCGAGTTCATGCGTCCGACGCTGGCCAGCATATGAAGTCGAATCGAGTTGCTACTACTCGAGCGCCCACGTCTGGGACGACGGCGTGATCGATCCTGTCGAAACCCGCGCGACGCTCGCCTTGGAATCGCGACTTCGCTCAACGCGCCCATCCCGTCGGATCAGAACTTCGGCGTGTTCCGTATGTGACGGGTTGTTGTGTACGAGAAAGAGTCATCTTTTGTTTCGATCGTCTGTCGCCGCGAAGCGCGCGTTGCGAGACGAGACACTATCCGCGGTAATCGTTAATTTATTAAGGGCACGCGCCTTGCTGTCGGCCTCGTATGGAGGCTACGAGTCCCCTGAGAAATGGTCTGGTAGTGCTTGCGGCGGGCGCGGCTGAAGAAGTCGCGCCGCTTCGTTTGGCGCTGGAAGCGGCGGGAATTTTCACCGTCATCTGTCAGGACGCGGAAGCCATCGTCGCCGAGGGCTTTGCTCCCGATCTTGAAATAGTTTGCTGCAAGCCTTTGCACCCGGACATGCCCGGTTCCGGTCGGGATCGGAACTTTGCGGATCTTGGCGGGATACGGACCCGGCGAACAGGTCCGGTGCGATGGCAAAGATGGCACGCATCGCGCGCCATCCGGTGCCCGTCATCTTCGTGACCCGTCTCCCAGGCGTTTGGGACGTTAATTACTTGCGATCATGCGGTGCGTTCTGCGTTCTCGATCGCCGCATCGAGGAGGCTGGAGGTTGGCAAGGATTACTGAATACCGTGGCCAGCGCGCTGGCGGCGAGGCCCCGGTGCGCCTTCTGCAACCGGATCGCTGAAATCGATGCTGCCGCCCTCAAGGGGGCCGGCCGGGTCGTCGCGTGCCAGGACTGCGTCCTGCTTGCCGCGCGCGATCTCACCCGATCGGGCCATCCTCGCACCAAGGTGGCCTAGCAAGCCGCCTGACCTCTCAAAGGTTCGCTCTCCGAGCAAGCGCGCCTCAACCGCTATCGCGCTCTGACGCTACGGATTACTGGGGGCGTTCCCGCCTGAGCGCGCCGTCCGGCGCCGGCTTAATCTCCGGACCGATCATCTTTTCGGGCCGAACGATCTTGTCGAATTCGTCTCCGCTAAGAAAACCGAGTTCGATACAGGCCTCGCGCAGGGTCTTGCGCTCGGCGTGGGCCTTCTTGGCGACCTTGGCGGCCTTGTCGTAGCCGATGCGCGGGTTGAGCGCCGTCACCAGCATCAGGGAGTCGTTCACGAGGTGCTGGATCCGCTCGAGATTCGGCTCGATGCCGACCACGCAGTGATCCGTGAACGAGCGGCAGGCGTCCGACGAGCAGTCGGATCGAGTGCAGCAAGTTGTGGATCATCACCGGCTTGAAGACGTTGAGCTCGAAGTTGCCCTGCGATCCGGCGATCGCCGATCGCGGTGTCGTTGCCGATGACCTGCACGCAGACCATGGTCATCGCCTCGCACTGGGTCGGGTTGACCTTGCCGGGCATGATCGACGAGCCCGGCTCGTTCTCGGGCAGGCATCAGCTCGCCCAGGCCGCAGCGCGGGCCCGAGCCCAGCCAGCGCACGTCGTTGGCGATCTTCATCAGCGAGCAGGCCAGCGTCTTGAGCGCGCCGCTCGCCATCACGAGCGCGTCGTGCGCGGCCAGCGCGGCGAACTTGTTGGGCGCGGAGACGAAGGGCAGTCCCGGTCGAGCTCCGATATTCGCGTCGCCATGCCGCTCCGCGAATTGCGCGGGAGCGTTGAGCCCGGTGCCGACCGCGGTGCCGCCGATGGCGAGCTCGTAAAGGCCGGGCAGCACGCCCTTCAAGCGCGCCAGATCGGCGTCGAGCTGCGCGACGTAGCCGGAGAACTCCTGTCCCAGGGTGAGCGGCATGGCGTCCATCAGATGGGTGCGGCCGATCTTGACGATCGCTGGCGAACGCCGCCGCCCTTCGCGCCAGCGCGTCGCGCAGCTTGCGCGACCGTCGGGATCAGCCGGTGGGTGATCGCTTCGGCCGCCGCGATGTGCATCGCGGTCGGGAAGGTGTCGTTCGAGGACTGCGACATGTTGACGTGGTCGTTGGGATGGATCGGCGTCTTGCTGCCGAGCTGCCCCGCCGGCCAGCTCGATGGCGCGGTTGGAGATCACCTCGTTGGCGTTCATGTTGGTCTGCGTGCCGCTGCCGGTCTGCCAGATGCGCAGCGGGAAGTCGCCGTCGAGCTTGCCGGCGATGACCTCGTCGGCGGCGCGGACGATCAGCTCGGCCTTGTCGGCGGGGCAGTCTTGCCGAGCTCCCGATTGACCTCGGCGGCCGCCTTCTTGAGGATGCCGAAGGCGCGAATGAGTTCCGGCGGCCATCGTGTCGTGGCCGATCGCGAAATGGATCAGCGAGCGCGCGGTCTGGGCGCCCCAGTAGTGCTCGTTCGGGACCTCGATCGGCCCCATGCTGTCGGTCTCGGTACGCGTGCCTTTGGCGGCGGTAGTCACAACTTCTTTCATGTTTGTGCAACCTTGTTGGCCGTCTTCCTAGAACGGGTTGGTCTCCTCGAGTTTGAAAAACGCCAGCAGCGACGCGGCGCGGACTCGCACGGAGCGGGCAGCCTCGATCACCTGACGGCGCATCTCCTTCCGATTGGCTTCGACCGGAGCGTCACAAGCGGGATCGAAAAACAGCGGCTCCTCCGGCCTGGGGTCGCGGCCGAATTTCTTCACAAACATCCCATAGCGGCAGATAGCAACCTTGAGCAGGGCATCCTCGAGACCCTGAGATCCATCATCCGCTCGCTCACGCCGCTGGCAGCGAACCCGATCACGTTTGGCCTCGCGAAGCGCCGAAGTCTCGCTTTGGAACATATCTGGCCTCCGTGAATAACGTTGTCGGAACGCGCTACCTTAAACCAGACTTTCGGGGACATGGGAGCGCCCTTTTAGATCCCGCCTTGCCGATATACCCTTTACGTAGAACTTTTTACAGAGAGGACGGCTATGCCCTGGACAATTACTCGGCTTTGCCGGGATTGCCTCGATACAGGATGCGTCAGCGTGTGTCCAGTCGATTGCATATACGAGTACATCGGCCAGGACACGCAGGCATTTCCCAATCAGCTCTACATCAACCCCGACGAGTGCATCGACTGCGGCGCCTGCGAGCCGGAATGTCCCTGGCAGGCGATCTTCGAGGAATCCGCGGTTCCCGGGATTTTCACCGACGACATCGCTCTGAACCACGCGACTTTGAAATCCCCTGATGGTTTCAAGGTGAAGCAGTTCGAGCAGAAGGAGCGGCCGAGCCCGGACCAGGTGACGGCAAACAAGACGAAGTGGGGATTCGTGGGATAGCGAGCCGGGTGCGCTGCCCTCCGCTTCCACACGCCGGATCCAATCGGCTAATGACCGCAGGCCGGACGATCTAGGCCGAGAAAACCCGCGTTATAGATCGTGATGTCGCGCGGCGCGTCGTTGACAATTCCGATAAAGGGCACCGGGTCGCCGTTGCCCGACCGTAACCGGAATCAGGGCGAGCGCCGGAGTCGCGCGCAAGGTTCGGAAGTAGTGATATTTCAGGACCAACTGCCCCGGTTGGGCTTCTTTCAGCTGGATACAATCCTCATAAGCATGAACCGAGGCGGCGCGGCCTTCGAACAAAAAGCTTCGGGTTCCGCTGATCCCATAAAGCTCGAACGGTCTGCTCTGCGCCAACAGATGGGCTTCGGGAAGGCTGGCGAAAAATTGTTTCGCCCGATCCGACCAGAGCATCGCGCCGCCCACGTTGTAGATTTCCAACTGCCTGCGAAACTCCTCCGGCGACCATTCTCCAGCGGATTGACCGAAAGCCACTCCATTGGCGAAATCGGCGAATCGATAGATTGAAAAACGTTCAGTTGGTGAGGCCCCGATCAGTTCGCGGCCGTTCTCGACCGCCCACAGCAAGCCAACATCGGAGCCGAAATATGGCAACAGCAGGCGATCATCCTGAACGCTCCAGCCCGACTCGACCAGCAGTCGGCTGTCGGGGTTACTTGCCGCGATCCAGCTGGTCAGTTCCTCGCCCTGTTCCGGAAACCGACCGAGGATTCCGCCGTGACCGCTCAGGTCGAAGTCGGCCAGGTAAAACGGGATCCAACAATAGAACAATACGGTTATTGCCGCGACGGCGCCTACGGGATACCGCAGCCAGCGCCTTAAGGTGGCGAGGCGGTTCCAGAATGCGCGAGCGGCCACGGCGACGAACGGTAGCGCGTAGAAATAGAAGGGCGGCTCGAATCGTGCCGGCTCGACAATGTCCGTCGCGGAAACCATCGAGCCGAAATAGGCCAGCACAAAAAAGATGAGCGTGGTCGTGCACAGCGACGCTTTGTACCATCGGGAAAGCCGAATCCGCGCCAGCCCAAAAAACATCAGCCCAAGGAGGAGCAGCGGCGGGAAGTTGAGGCGTGCGGAGAGAAGTTCCTTTGCCGCGGGGAGAAACGAGGTTGGCGTGTGCCACCACTCCGAAAAGTGCGCGCGCAGGTCGTAAGTCAGAAGTATAGGTCCCAGCCAGCCCAAAGCGATGAGGAAGATCCCCACAAACGACGCGATGAGGGCGGTTCGGCGGCGCGGCTCACGCGCAGTATCGAGCAAGATTCCGGTCGCGGGGCCGGCGAGCAGAAGCGGTGTCAGCGGATGCAGATAAGTGATGGCGCCGCCGGCAACCGTCATCCCCACGAACAGTCGTGAACCACCGTGTCGGGCGTATCGGTACATGAGACAATCCAACGCCAGACAGAGGTAGGATGCCGAGAAAAAGGCAAACATACCGGCATGCATCATAGCCAATCCGGGCGCGCTGAAAATGCCCATGGCGCCAAGCATCGCCGCAGTCAGGCTCTCATTGGTGCTCGAGCTCCAGAGCCCAGGCCGCGAGCGCCGCCGCAAACGGCGCCGCCGCGAGTAACCCCAGCACCAATCCTTTGTAGGCGACAGCAGGATTCATCCATCCGGTTACGACCAGCCAAGGACCGACCGCGGCGCCCATCGGTTCGGTCGTTGTGCCCGCCGGATAACCTGCCATCAGCGCGGGGCTATAGCTCCACAACCTGCCGTGGGCCCGAAGACTTTCGGCCTGACGCATCCCGCGCGCGTAATGCAATGCGTAACTGTTGGTGTAGAAAGGCTCGGGGCCGAGCCAGGTAGCGGGCGGAAAGTAATGTGCTAACCCCCAAATCTGAAGAACGGAGATGAGGGCCAGGATGGCAACCGTCCCGGCGCGGCCGGGCGATGAGTGGATAGTCGCATGCCCGCCCTTAAGCCGGGATGCGTCAGACGATCTTTTTCTGGCCGCGTTTGAAGCCGCCTTGCTGGCCAAGCGGTTCACGCTCCCTGGGACGTTCGCGCGGGCCGCGCTCGCGCCTGCCTTCGGCGGGAATGATCTCCAGGGAACGGAGATATCCGGTGCCTTCGGAGCGAGTCGTGACCAGAGGGTCGTCTTTAAGCGCAAGATGAATGATGCGACGGTCGCGCGGCGGCATCGGCTCCAACGTCACAGGCTTGTTCTCACGCTTCGCCTGCTCGCCCATCGATAGCGCCATGCGCTGGAGCTGCTGGCGCCGCCGGGTGCGATAGGATTCGGTGTCGACCAGAATCGGCACCGGATCCTTGAAGCGGCGCGCCACGATGCGGTTGACGAGATATTCCAGCGCATCCAGAGTCTGACCACGCCGCCCGATCAGGATTCCCGAGCCGTCGCCTTTCAATTCGAGCTCGACCCCTTCGGCGTCGCTTACGGCTACGACCACGTCGGCCGGCTCGCCCATCAGCCCAAGGATCTTGTTGAGCATCGTGACCGCTTCGAGGCCCTGTTCCTCGACCGTTACGGTCTGCCGCTCCGGAGCGCCTTCTTCACCACCATCGCGCGGGGCTCGTGCTTCGCCGGCCGGCCGCGCTTCGCCGCCGCCTGAAGCCGCAGGCCGCCGTGGCGAGATCTCAGCCGCTGCGACTTCGGATTGCCGCCGCTGGACGCGGACCTTGGCCGGACGGGCACCGATCCCGAGCAGGCCGGATCGCGGCGTGCTCAAGACCTCGATTATCGCGTCGTCTTCACTAACTCCGAGGGTTTCCAGGGCCTGGCTGATTGCGGCCTCGACCGTCGGGGCGGTTGCTTCTATCCAATTGTTAGGACTCATGTGCTGGCTGGGCTTAGCTGTTTGAACTCACGGTTAAGAACGTATTGCTGAATAACGCCGACCACGTTGGAAGACAAATAGTAGAGGGAGAGACCGGCAGGAAAGTTGACCAGCATGACGGTGAAAATAATCGGCATCATCATCATCATGCGCTGCTGACTGGGGTCAACGGCCTGCGGCGACATCCACTGCTGCAAAAACGTGCTCAGCCCCATCAGGATCACCAGGACCGGGATGCCTCCGCATTCGGTGTAGGGCAGCGCCGGCATGCCGGGGATGATCAGACAGTCGGGAGCCGACAGGTCGCGGATCCATCCGATGAACGGCGCGTGGCGCAGTTCCACGGCGCTGCTCAGCGCGTAATAGAGTCCGATGAAAATCGGCAGTTGCAGAGCCATCGGAGCGCACCCGCCCACCGGATTGACGTGATTGCGCTTGTAGAGGTCGACCATCTCGCGATTGAGCCGCTCGCGGTCGTCCTTGAACTTTTCGCGGATGCGGGTGACCTGCGGCTGCAGCCGCTGCATCCGCATCATCGAGCGCTGGCTCTTGATCGACATCGGCAGCAGCAGACCGCGGATCGCTACGGTCAGCAGAACGATATCAAGTCCGTAGTTCGGAGCGATGCGATGGAAGAGCTTGAGCGTCCGCAACAAGGCAAGGGCGAGAATCCGGGTCCATCCCAGCTCGATCGCCTTGCTCAGGCGCGGGTTGATCGCCTCCAGGATGTCGAGTTCCTTGGGCCCGAAGTAGACTGCTGTCGAGGCCTCAAGCCTGGTGCTTTGGCTGCTCGGCAAGAGCACCTGGGTGTCGGCTCGGGTGCCGTCGAAGCCCATCACCAGCGTGCCGCCGGCCGGGTTCTGGGGCAGCAACACCGAGAGAAAATAGCGATCGCCGAAGCCGGCATAGGTAATCGGTCCCGATATCGGCTGAACGCCTTTCCTCAGCCCTTTTTCGTTCTCGACGACCGTGTTGTCGCCGACGTAAGCCTGAATTTCCGGGATGTCGCGGTAGCCCTTGTGCTGGGTTAGCGGCTGGGCGATCTCGAAACCGATTTTGTCGCTCGCGGAGGCCGGCCCGCCGGCCCCGGCGCTCATGTCGAACACGTACCGGTCTCCGCGGAACGTGAAGGTCTTGGTCAGGTTGAGACCCTCGGGTGTACGCGCACTGAAAGTCAGGGTCGGATGTTCTCCGGCCCGGGCCTCGATGCGCGCCGGAGCGTCGGTCTGATAATCGACGTCGCGGTCGTCGGCGCTTGAGCCGCTACGGTTCAGCACCAGGCCGAGCGGAAGCTCGCCGCCCTCGGCCGGTCTCACCATCTCAAGCGGTGGGCTGTTTGGCGCCGATGTCGCGCGAAAGTTCTTGAGACGCATGCTCTTCAATCGGGCGCCACGAGTAGTGAAGACCGCCTCGTAAAGCTCGGCATCTACTTCTACCGTCCGCTCGATACCGCCCGTCGGAGCGCCGCCCGTCAGGGCTTCACGGGGCTTGGCCGTCGGCGCCGGCGCCACCGCAGGCGCCGGCGCCGGTGGAGTTGAAGTCGCCAAACCTTTGGGCTTTGGCTGGGGCGGCATCACCGCCTGCTCGCTTGGCGGCGGATAAAGCCGCTTCAAGACCAATTCTTGATAGGCGAAGACGGTCGCCAAAGACAGGATGATGGCAATCAGGATTCGTGTATCCAAGAAATTTCCTTACCGGGAATCGATCCGCTCGGGCGGACCGTCAGGAACGGGATCGTAGCCGTGGCCGCCCAGCGGATGGCATCGCAGCAGGCGCCGCGCCGCCATCATCCCGCCGCGCACGATGCCGTGCTCGGACACCGCCTCGCTCGCGTAGCGGGAGCAACTCGGCTCGAAGCGGCAGGCCGGACCGAACAACGCGGTCAGCAATGGAGAAAGCACGATGCGGTAGGCGGCGATCGGCCCAAGCATCGCGGCGCGCATCGGCACCTGCAGGTAACAGCTAATGTTTTCGGTCCGTTTCATCGCCCTTTCGGTCTCGTAGCCTCTGCGCGAGCCTTAAAGTAGCAGTCTCCAGTTCCGCATTTATAGAGGGGGTGGCAAGCTCGGCGGCTCCGGACCGCGCGATCACCACCAGCGCACATTCATCCGGCACCAGCCGTCTCAGCGATAGGCGGAAATGTTCGCGGATCCGGCGCCTCAGCCGGTTGCGCACGACGGCCTTGCCGACCCGGCGCGATACCGCCATGCCCAGTCGCGGTCCGTCGTCGCCTGGATATTTGGCGGCGAAGAGCACGAAGTGAGGGGTCTGAAGTCTCAAGCCATGACGTTGGACGTGCATGTAGTCCGCGCGCCGGCGCAATCGGTTGGCGGCCGAAAAACCGCGGCGTTGCTCCGCGGCTAGCCCGGCTGCTTGGGCGGAATCGATACTGTCAGCTTGCTGCGGCCCTTGGTTCGGCGGCGCTTCAGTACGTTGCGTCCCCCGGGCGTCGCCATGCGGGCGAGAAAGCCGTGAGTCCGTTTGCGTCGGCGATTGCTTGGTTGGTAGGTCCTTTTCATTGTTATCGGCCAAGTGTGCCCTCTGCCGGGCTTCCTTTCTAGGGTCGCTTACCGACGATACGCGTTCTCGTCAAACATCCAATCCAACCATACCCGCCGGCAATGAACAAGTATCGCAGGAAATATAACCTATATTAATAGCATCGGCGCTGCTCTATATTTAAGCGCAAGGGCCTTTCTCCATTTAAGATTCCCACCCTGATTCGCGGGCGGCTTGGTCGCTTGCGGGCACCATAATAGGCTTTCGATCCGATGTACGAGCAGGACACCATCGTCGCACCGGCTACGCCGCCCGGCCAGGGCGCTGTAGCGATCGTGCGTCTTTCCGGCCCCCGCGCGATCGAAATCCTGCGCCGGCTCTGGCATCCGATGCAAACGGGAGAAATCGGGCCGCGCCGTCTGACGCTCGGCGAGATTCGCGATCCCGCGACCGGTGCCGCGATCGATCGCGCCCTGGCCGTGATGATGCCCGGTCCCGGAAGCCTCACCGGAGAGGATGTGGTCGAGCTGCAATGCCACGGCGGCGCTTTCATAGTCAGGCGCGTGGTCGGACTCGCCATCGCCGAGGGCGCGCGGATCGCGGAGCGCGGCGAATTCAGCCGGCGCGCCTTCCTCAACGGTCGGATGGATTTGACCGAGTCCGAGGCGGTGGCCGATCTCGTGGCGGCGCGCGGCGAAGCCGCACTCCATCAGGCGCTGAGCCAGCTAAACGGCGCGCTCAAGGAGCGCGTTGAGCGCCTGCGCCGCGAGGTGATCGTCATCAAGGCTCATCTCGAAGTAGAGATCGATTTCAGCGACGAGGACATCAAGCTTCCCGGACGCGAGCAGGTCGCGGCGGACCTGGGACGGCTTATCGCGGATATACGAATTCTGCACGACAGCTTCGCGCGCGGCCGTCTGATGCGCCAGGGCGCCCGTGCCGCGATCATGGGCAAGCCCAACGCCGGCAAATCGAGCATCCTCAATCTGCTGCTCGGAATCGAACGCGCGATCGTAACGCCGATTCCCGGCACCACCCGCGACGTTATCGAGGATTCGATTCAGCTCGGCCCTATGGCCGCTGGTGATCCAGGATACCGCCGGAATCCGCGACGGCGCCGACCAGATCGAACGAATCGGGGTCGAGCGCACGCTTCATCATGCCGGCGAGGCGGACCTGCTCATCGCGGTGTTCGATTCGTCGCGCCCGTTCGAGGCCGAGGACCGGCGCGTCCTCGCGACGTGCGGATCGCGCCCGGGCGTGGCGCTACTCAACAAGAGCGACCTTCCCGCGGTGCTTTCGCTCAAGTCCTTGCGCGAGAAGGGGCTCACGATGCCGGCGCTGTCGTTTTCGGCGATGCGCGCCGACGGGGTTGAGGCCTTGCGCGACGAACTCATCCGCGCTCTGGAAGCTCTTGCCGGAGACGGCAATGCGCGATGGCGTCGCGGTTTCCCGCGAGCGCCATCGCCAGGCGCTGGCACGCGCCATCGCGGCGCTCGAGACGGCGCGGGCCGGCGCCCTCGGTCGGATGCCGCCCGAGATCGTGGCGGTCGACGTCGCGATTGCGGCCGATGCGCTTGGCTCGATCACCGGCGAGGTCAGCCCGGAAGACGTGCTCGACGCGATTTTCGCCGAATTTTGCATCGGGAAGTGAATATAACTATTAGTTATATTATTTAACTAAAAGTAGCTTCAACGACAGGCGCCGTCAATTGACGCCGCTGTTGTCGGGCTGAAATAAGTAATAAGTAGCTGGGTAAATCAATCGCGGGCCATGCCAAGCTACGACGTAATCATAGTCGGCGCGGGACACGCGGGAATCGAGGCGGCGCTGGCGGCGGCAAGGATGGGCGCCCGCACCCTGATGCTGACGCTCAACCTCGATCATATCGGCCAGATGTCGTGTAATCCGGCAATCGGCGGGATCGGCAAGGGCCATCTGGTGCGCGAGATCGATGCGCTGGGCGGCGAGATGGGCATTGCCATCGACGAAACCGGAATCCAGTTCCGCTTTCTCAACACCCGCAAGGGGCCTGCAGTTCGCGCCCGGCGCGCGCAGGCGGACAAGGCAGTCTACCGTACCCGGATGAAGCGCGTGATGGAGCGGCGCCGAAAATCTGACCATCCGTCAGGCCAGCGTCGAACGTTTGTTGCTCGATGGCGCGCGCGTGCGGGGCGTCGAATCGCAGATCGGTGAGGAGTTCGAGGCGCCGTGCGTCGTGCTCACGACCGGAACCTTCCTGAAAGGACTGGTCCACATCGGGCTTAAGAATTATTCGGCCGGGCGCGCGGGCGATTTTGCCGCGATGGGGCTGAGTGACCATCTGCGCGAATGCGGCTTTCAGATCGGCCGGCTGAAGACCGGAACCTGCCCGCGCCTGGACAGCCAGCACAATCGACTACTCCGCACTGGAGCTTCAACCCGGCGACGATCCGCCGCCGCCGTTCTCGTTCCGCACCGAGCGGATTACGCAGGAACAGATTCCCTGCTATCTGACGTTCACCAACGCGCGCACCCACGAGATCATCCGCGGCGGCCTCGATCGATCGCCGCTTTACTCCGGCGTGATCCAGAGCCGCGGCCCGCGCTACTGCCCGTCGATCGAAGACAAGGTGATGCGCTTCGCCGACAAGGACCGCCATCAGATATTTCTCGAACCGGAAGGGCGCGACACGGTCGAGGTATATCCCAACGGACTCTCGACCAGCCTGCCGCTCGACATTCAGGTTGCGATGGTGCGCTCGATAAAGGGCCTCGAAAATGCCGAAATCATGCGGCCCGGCTACGCCATCGAGTACGACTTCTCCGATCCGACCCAGCTCAATCCTTCGCTGGAGACCAAGCTGGTCGAGGGGCTGTTCTTCGCCGGTCAGCTAAACGGCACCACCGGCTATGAAGAGGCCGCCGCGCAGGGATTGATCGCCGGAATCAATGCGGTTCTGAAAGGCCGCGACGAGTCGCCGCTGATCCTCCGCCGCGACGAAGCCTATATCGGCGTCCTGATCGACGACCTCGTCACGCGCGGGATCGGCGGCGAACCCTATCGGATGTTCACATCGCGGGCCGAGTATCGCCTGTTGCTGCGCGAGGACAACGCCGACCGCAGGCTCGCACCGATTGGCGAGCGGCTTGGTCTGCTCAAGGCCGAAGCCGGCGCGATGGTGCGCGCCAAGGGCGAGCGCGTCGCGGCCGAGCACGAGCGCCTGGCCGCAACGATGGTGCCCGCATCCGACGATGTGAACCGGCAGCTTCTCGAAGCCGGCTCAAGCGCGATTACGCAATCGATTCGCGCCGTCGAGCTGCTCAAGCGCCCCGAGATACGTATCCGCTGGTGTTGCGGCTCGCGGCTTTGTCGGCGACGCTTAGTGTCGATCAGGCGGCGGAGTTGGAAGTCGAAGTGAAGTACGACGGTTACGTGAAGCGGCAGGCCGAGTCGGTCGAGCGCTTTCGCAGACTCGAAGGGACCATCATCCCCACGTGGCTCGATTACGGAACTGTTCCCGGATTATCGACGGAAGCCCGCGAGCGGCTGGTCCGGGTGCGGCCGCGATCGCTGGGCCAGGCGGCTCGGATGCCGGGTATAACGCCCGCCGCGATTTCGCTTCTGGCGGTGCATATCCGGGGCGACCGCGACAGGGTCGCCCGTGCCGGCTAGCGCTTGTTGGTTTCACGTGAAACATCAATGCCGGTGACGTTCGATTGGCTCGTCTTCCTTTAACGGTAACGGTCGAACCCAAAGCTATCGCGGCCGAGGTTCGCTCGCGGCTCGAAGCGGCGATGAATTGCCTCGATATTTCGGCGATCGCGCCGTCCTTTCTCGATCGGATGGAGAAGTTTGCGGCGATACTGGCGCGATGGGGCGCCAAAATGAATCTCACCGCGCATCCCGAGGACCCGGAAGAGATCGCCTTTCATATCATCGACTCTCTCGCTCCGCTCGTGCTCGATTCGGAGCCCGCCGGCTATCATCCAAGAGAGAGCTTTGCCCACGGAAGGCGGGTGCTCGATGTCGGCAGCGGCGCGGGCTTCCCAGGGCTGGTTCTCGCCGGTGCGTCGGATGCCGCCTTCACGCTCTGCGAGGCGCGCCGCAAACGGGTGACCTTTCTTAACGTGGCAATTGCCGAGACGGGACTTGCCAACGTAACCGTCGAGCCGAAGTACCTGTCGCCCGCCGACCTCGACGGCGATTTCGACCTCGTGACCAGCCGGGCGCTGGGGCCGCCTGCCGAGTTTTACCGGATAGCCGCAGCGGCGCTGCGCAAGGGCGGGATCGCGATACTCTACGCGAATCCCGAGCAGCGACTCGAACGTCGCCGATGCCCATTCCGCCGGTCTCGGCGCGGAGCTACGCATTCCGTACGAGCTGCAGCGGGGGCAAACGAACGTCAAGCGCGTCCTGATACTCTGGCGGAAGATGTAAAAGCCGCGCCAAATCGCGCCGTTACGTTCGTTGCGCGATGCCGCTTTGATTTCGCCCCCCATCAAAGCGTATATTTCACATTGCGTGGTTAGCCGAGCGCTTGGTTTCACGTGAAACGTCAGAAGCGCACGTGCATTTGCGGTGGTGATGGTGTTGTGGGGCGGATAATAGCGATCGCGAATCAAAAGGGCGGAGTCGGCAAGACCACTACCGCGATCAATCTCGCGGTGGCGCTGGCTCTTTCACAACGGCGCGTTCTTCTGATCGATCTCGATCCCCAGGGCAACGCTACTTCCGGGCTAAATTCCGGCCAAACTGAAGCAAATCGCGCCGCAGCCCGCGGTCGGACGGTCTACGAGGTCTTGATCGGTCAATTGCCGCTGGTCGAGGTAATCAGGCCTGCCCGCCACTTCCTGTTCCTTGCCCCCGCCGGTTCCAACCTAGTTGGCGCCGAGATCGAGCTTGCCACGATGGAAGGGCGCGAGCGGCGCCTCAAAACGGCGCTGGCGACGGTCGCACAGAATTATAACTTCGTTCTAATCGATACGCCGCCCTCGCTTGGGCTGCTGACGCTCAATGCTTTGGTCGCCGCAGATTCGGTGCTGGTGCCGATGCAGTGCGAGTACTACGCGCTCGAGGGGCTCTCATCGCTGCTGGCAACCGTCAAACGGGTCAAGGCGGCTCTGAACGCGGCCCTGGAAATCGAGGGGCTGGTGCTCACGATGTTCGACGCGCGTAATCGGCTGAGCCACGAGGTCTCGCGCGAGGTTCGCGAGCATTTTCCCGACAAGATCTTTCGCAGCATCATTCCGCGCAATGTGCGTCTTTCCGAGAGTCAGAGCCATGGGCTTTCGGTGCTTGAATACGAAGCCAAATCGAGCGGCGCCCAGAGTTACCGCGATCTGGCCGCCGAACTCCTCGATCGCGGGGCGGAAGCGAACCCGCAAGCGCCGGACGCATGGGAATAAACGCAAACTTTCGGTTGTTGAATCGTAAGTCGGCCGTGACTTGGGAGGAAGGTGGATGGGAGCAAGCATGCTACGCAAACCGTTGGGCCGCGGCCTTGGAGCATTGATTGAGAGCACCAGCGAAGAAGAGTTAAACGGGATCCACGACGGTATCGCCGCCGCCGCGTCGGTTTATTTCACCGTTCCGCTCGAACAAATCGCCCCTTCGCCATTTCAGCCGCGCAAACACTTCGACCCGGAGCGGCTGCAGGAATTGGCCCGGGCGATCGAGAGCCAGGGCGTGATCGAGCCGCTGGTGGTGAGACGTATCGCGAACGGCAACGCCAACGGCGCGTTGTACGAACTGATTGCCGGTGAGCGGCGTCTGCGCGCGGCCAAACATGCCGGTCTCGCGACGGTGCCGATCGTGGTGCGCGATGTCGACGAGCGGGCCGCGCTCGAAATGTCGCTGGTGGAAAACATCGCGCGCGAGGAATTGAACGCGGTCGAAGAAGCGCGCGCCTTCGTTCAGTTGAGCAAGGAATTTTCGCTGAGCCACGAGCAGATCGCCGGCCGAATCGGCAAGAGCCGCCCCTACGTCAGCAATATCGTTCGACTGCTCGATTTGCCCGCGCCGGTGATCGAGATGATCGAGCGCAACGAACTGACGCCCGGTCAGGCGCGGCCGTTGCTCGCGATCGAGGGGACCGAGGCGCGGATATCCGCCGCCCGCAAAATCGCCGCCGGCGGCATCTCAGCCCGCGGTGCCGAGCAGATCGCGGGTGCGGCGCGGAAAACCGCAGGGGCATCGACGCGAGCCCTCGCTTCGGCGAGCCGGGACGCCAATCTTCAGGCGCTGGCGGATACGTTGCAGCGCGCGTTAAAGCGCAAGGTTCGGATCGTGCCGCGTCGCGGCTCGACTCCGGGCCGGATCGAAATCGATTACTATGACGATCAGGACCTGACCGCGCTGGCTTCGACGCTGAGTGGGCAAGGCACCGGCCGCGCCGCCCATCTGTGATCGATAGCGTTAGCAAAAGTTATCGAAAATAGTAGCTCCGCTTGTTTTCCTCGATCGATTGCGGTAAGCGATAATCCGTCGTTGTCCCGCCGCAGAAGCGCCAGCCGCCGCATGGCTACCATCGCTTGGGAGCCAACGAAATGCCGATGAGCAGCTATGTGCAATCGTACCGGCAGTCGCATGACTGAACGGATTTTCAGGCCGTTCAATACAAACACGAGCGCGAGCAATTTCGCGCCGGAAATAGGTTTGGATAATGCCACACAACAGAACGCCCATGGTCATGAAGGGAAGGCGCCCGGCGCAGACGGGTTCGTCACTGCCGCCCGTGCAGGAGGCCCGACGCCATAGGCGCTCGTGGGCCGCTCTGCTCAGCTTCGCCTCGATGCTTGCGTTGGTTGGCGTTGGAGTCGTTTCCGGGCCGGTATTCGCCGCCAAGAAACCACCGCCCAATATCCTCTTAATCGTAATGGACGATATCGGCATCGACCAGTGGAAGCTGTTCGGGTACGGCGGCGCGACTCCCGCGGCGATGCCGAACATCACCGCGATCGCAAATGCCGGGATCCAGTTTCATAACCTCTGGTCGATGCCGGCGTGCTCGAACGGACGCGCCGCGCTTTTCACCGGCCGCTATCCGTTCCGCACTCACGTCTTCACCGCGCTGGGTAACAACGATCTCGCGAATTTCATGGTCAACCCGAATGAGACGGCTTTACCCAGGTTGCTGAAGCAGCGCGGTTACAAAAGCGCGCTATTCGGCAAGTACCATCTGGGGATCCAGAGCAACAACCCTTATGGCTACGGCATGGTACAGTCGGTGGGTTTTGATTACTTCGACGGCTGGCTGGACGCCACAGGCGATCCCTCGTCGATCGACCAGACTGCCGGCGGCGTGTCCCCGCCGGGCACCTGGTCGTGCGGCTTCGTCCGGGACGCAGACCATGGCGGCGCGGATACGGGCGCTTGCTACGCTGCCGACAACACTTGCCAAGTGATGACCAAATCCGGTGATGAGGCTCCGGGTCGTGTCTGCCGGGACTCCGGCGGCATCTTCGATCCGAACCAGTCGTGCGTTAGCCCGACACCCGGCTACATCAACTTCTCGACGTTAACCGCGCATTATGTGTCGCCGCTGGTGATAAATAGTGAAGACGGATCGATCGTTCAGGTGCCATCGACCGACATTCGCGCGCGGACTTATCGCGGGACGGAGCTGGTCGACGCCGCGATCAACTGGATCAACCAGCAGCCCGCGGGCCAGCCGTGGCTGGCGAGCATGGCTTTCGCGACGGCACACACGCCCCTTCAACAACCGCCGCAGGCATTACTGCCCACAGCGGAACCGGACACCAGCAATCTCGACTGCTCCAATTCGATCGACCAAAGAACCTTGTCCAACCAGATGGAAGAGGCGCTCGACGCGGATATCGGGCGACTATTAGTGGCCACCGGGCTTGCCACCTGGGGAGAAAAGGGCCAGCTAATCTACCATCCGAAACAAACCAACACGGATATCGTCTTCGTCACCGACAATGGAAGCCTGGGCAGCGTGGTGAAGGCGCCGTTCGATGGCAGCCGCGCGAAATCCACTGTGTATCAAACCGGCGTATGGTGTCCCGCGATCGTCGCGGGTCCACAAGTAAACCAGCCGGGCCGCGAAGTGACGGCCATGGTCAACATAGTGGATCTCTATCAACTGTTCGGCGAGGTCGCCGGCATCGACGTGCACAAGAGCGTTCCCCGGACCGTCGATTCGGAGTCGATGCTTCCGTATCTTGTCAACCCGGCACAGCCGAGCATCCGCAAATCGAACTATACGGAGATCGGCACGAACCTGCACGCCAATGCCGAAATCAACGGGCCCTGCCAATACAATACTACCACCTGCACACAGATCGCTCCGACGAAAAGCGTGTGCGAGGACAACAACGGCGTATGGTGGGGCGCGGGCGCTACGGACCCCAGCACCGCCGGCATTCCGACGGAAGGGTTGAAGCTGTGCTGTGACGTGGCCGTCTGGCAGGCCAACCACGCCCAGACAATTTCCACCGACATCTACCCGCTGGAGGCGTTCGCCGTCCGCAACGATTCCTACAAGCTCGTGATTAATGACTACGAAGCCTACGACGCGACCTCCAACTCGTGCGTCGCCACGTCAGTCAAGGAGTTTTACGCGATCAACGAAAATGTTCCTCTCCCGAAGCTCGACACGGCAAACGCCGACTTGTTGGCAACCGGAAAAAAGCTCAGCCGGCTGCAACAGAAGAACTACGACTCCTTGAACGCACAGTTTGCGACGCTCCTGGCGTCGCAGCCCGCCTGCCCCGGCGATATTAATCTCGACGGAGTCGTGGACTACCTGGATGTCGCGGAATGGGGGATGCTCCAGGGGCTTTCGCTGGGAAATTCCAGTTGGGCCGACCTTAACCTGGACGGACTCACCGACAATGCCGATTTGTCGATCATCCTCCAAAACCTGGGGTCGTGCCCTAACTAGCAAGGAACGCAAGCTTCAGCGGCCCGTTCGCGGCCGATACCGGCGGCGTCGCGGTGTCGGCATAGCGCTTTCGTAACAGGCCGGCGCGGACCCTCGATTGTCGAAGCGGCGGAGAACAAAAGAGCCGGGTTCGCCTCCACCGCGGCCGGGTGAATTCGGGCCTCGGGGAGCCGCGCTCAAATCCTCGCGGATTCGCCGGGTGCTGACTGTTACTATCGGCGCGGTAGCGGTGGTTGCGGCGATGGGCTTGATCGCGCGGTCGGTTCGCCGAACCGATTTCACTCGCGAGCTGTCCAACGCGAACCCGCCGCCGGCCGCGATACCGCCGCCGACCTTCGTCGGCTCCAATGCCTGCGGCGATTGCCATCAAGCTGAACTGAAGCGCTGGATCGGCTCGCATCATCAGCTCGCGATGCAGCCCGCCACCGAAGCGAGCGTCCTTGGCGATTTCAGCGGCGTGACGATCGCGAACGCGGGCATAACCTCGACCTTCTTCCGCCGCGGCGGGAAATTCATGGTGCGCACCGATGGTGCCGACGGTGCCCTGCACGACTACGAAATCGGCTTCACGTTCGGAGTCGCGCCGCTCCAGCAATATCTCATCGCGATGCCCGGCGGGCGCCTGCAAGCGCTCGGGATCGCGTGGGACAGCCGGCCGCGGGAACGCGGCGGGCGGCGATGGTTCTCTCTCAACCCGGGCCGCAAGATCCCCGCGTCCGATCCGTCGCACTGGACCGGCCTCGATCAGACCTGGAATTCCATGTGCGCGGATTGTCACTCCACCAACGTCCGCAAGAACTACGATGCGCGAAGCCGTGCCTATTCGACGGCCTACGCCGAGATCGATGTCGGATGCGAGGCTTGCCACGGACCGGGTTCCAATCATATCGCGTGGGCAAAAAACCGGGGCGATCGGAGTAAATTCGGTGCAAACCAGGGCCTGACAATCGCGCTCGATGAGCGGATAGGCGCGACATGGATTGTCGACCCGGCGACTCGCAACCCGCGCCGTAGCACGCCGCGCGTCTCGGAGCGCGAAATCCAGCTGTGCGCGCGATGTCACGCGCGACGCGGCCAGATTCACGAGGACTACGTACGCGGCCAGCCCGTTGGCGACGACTACCGCGTTGCTCTGTTGGACGAGGAGTCTACTTTTCCGACGGTCAAATCAAGGGCGAGGTCTACGAGTACGGCTCGTTCATCCAGAGCCGCATGTTCCACGCGGGCGTGACCTGCGGCGACTGTCACGAGCCGCACACCCTCAAGCTTCGGGCCGAAGGCAATGGCGTCTGCCTGCGGTGTCATACGGCGGGCCGGTACGATTCGCCGCGGCATCATTTTCACCAGGCCGGCTCGGCCGGAGCGCGATGCGTCGAGTGTCACATGCCGACGCGGACCTACATGATCGTCGATCCTCGCCGCGACCACAGCATTCGGATCCCGCGCCCGGACCTTTCCGTCCGATTGGGAACGTCCAACGCCTGTACGCAATGTCATCTGAACAAATCCGCGCGATGGGCCTCCGATGCCGTGAGCAAATGGTACGCGCATCCGCCCGATGGCTTTCAGCGGTTCGCCGAGGCGCTGCGTGGTGGAGAGGAAGGCTCGCCTGGCGCGCGGCAGGCGCTTGACGGTTTGGCGGCGGATAGCGGCCAGCCTGCCGTCGCTCGCGCAACGGCGTTGTCGTTCCTGGCAGGGTACGCGCCTTCTCCATCCGATCCGTCGATCCGCGCCGGGATCATCGATAATTCGGCACTGGTCAGACGAGCCGCCGGTCAGTCCTTGTCCGAGTCGACTATGGATGAAACGGCTGCGGCCCTGGCGTCGCTTCTCCAGGATCCTGTACGGGCGGTTCGAATCGAAACGGCGAACGTGCTCGCCGGCGCGCCGCCAAATATTTTTTCCGGCGGACGCGCCGCCGCTTTCGACCGGGCGACAGATGAATACATCGCCGCGCAGGAACTGAACGCGGATCGTCCCGAGGCGCTGGTTAGTCTAGGCGCGCTGTTTGCCAGGCAGGGAAAGTTCGATCATGCCGAGGCCGAACTCAAAAGCGCGCTCGAGCTCGACCCGTCGTTCGCAGCGGCCGCGGTTAACCTTGCCGATCTGTACCGCGCGCTCAGTCGCGAGGCCGAAGGCGACGCGTTGCTGCGAAAAGCATTGCGGCGCAATCCCGATGACGCCGTGCTGCTGCACGCGCTCGGCCTGTCGCTGGTGCGACAAAAGCATAACCAGGAAGCACTCGGATTGTTCGCGGCCGCATGGCGCATCGATCCGGCCAACGCCAGATACGCCTATGTATACGCGGTCGCGCTGAACGACGCCGGCCGGACCAGCGCCGCGATCCGGACTCTGGAAAGCGCCATCAAAGCGCATCCTTACGACCGCGATTCGCTCGCCGCGATAGTGTCCTTTTGCAATCGCGCGGGCGAGTCCGCCAAAGCAGCGATCTATGCTCAACGTCTCGCGCAACTCGGACCGGAGAATCCGCGCTGAAAGCGCTCAGGAACGAAACTATGAATCGGGACGAGACGCGTCAGCTCAAGCACCAACGCGAGGCAGAGTTGGTACGTTGCGGTGTCGTGCGAAGCGCCTCGGACTCAAACCCAAGCGTGAGCGTATCGTTTGCGAAGCGCCTGATGCTGTGGGACTCTGACTCAAAACCCAGAAAGGAAACTCCGGTTGAGCCGGTTTAAATAGCGTCATGGCGGAAGTAGTAAAGCATACAGGCAAGGATGCTCTTGTTGCCCTTTGGGAAAAGCATATCGAGTGCGAGTTTGCCACGCGCGATACCGAGGCGACCCTCGCCACGATGGTTGAGGACTCCTACGTGAATCACGTCCCGGTCCTCACCGGCGGTGTCGGCAAGGATGCGTTGCGAGAGTTCTACGGGAAGCACTTTATTCCCAAGATGCCGCCCGACACGACGATCACGCCGATCTCGCGCACGATCGACGATAACCAGGTAGTCGACGAGTTGATCTTCCAGTTCACGCACACGATCGAGATGGACTGGATGCTTCCCGGAGTCGCGCCGACCGGCAAGCACGTTCAGGTTCCGCTGGTCGCGATCGTCAAGTTTCGCGACGGCAAGGTCGCCCACGAACATATCTATTGGGATCAAGCCTCAGTGCTGGTGCAGATCGGCCTGCTCGATGCATCGAAGCTGCCGGTTGCCGGAATCGAATCCGCCCGCAAGGTTCTCGATCCGAAACTGCCAGCCAATCATCTGTTCGAGCGTCTCCGCTCCTGAAGTTTACGGAATCAGATTCATTGACAGTGTCTCCGCGAGTTCTCCGCTTCAAATCCTCGCGGAAAGGAACCGGTATGAATATCCGAAAAATAGCCGCGATCATCGTGCTGGCGGGTGCCGTCATCGTATCGCCGCCCGCTCGATTCACCGCGCTCGCGCAAAGCCCTGAAAATTCCAGCGCCGAGCAGGGCGTCCGCAAAGCCGCGGAGCGCTTCTATGCCGCGCTGAATCGGATGTTCACGGGCGACGCCGGCCCGCTTCTCGCCGCCTGGTCTCACGGCCGCGATGTCACCGACCTGGGTCCGCTCGGCAACCGTTCAGTGGGATGGAAACAGGTGCGTCAGGAATTTGAGCGCGAGGCGAAGATGAAAATGGGCGGCAAGGTCACGCCGCGCATCATCATGATCGGGACCGGCCGGGATCTCGGTTATCTAGTGTGCATCGAGCACGGCGAGAATCTCAGCGCGGGCGGCAAGCCGGTAAGCATCGATATTCGCTCCACCAGCGTCTTCCGGCTCGAAGGCGGCGAGTGGAAAATGGTTCACCATCATACCGACATGGCGCCCAAGCTCGAATCCCCGGCGCCCTGAGCCGGCCCGCATCCGCGGCGCATTCTTTCTCCGCTTGCTTCAGAGGGGGAGTTTCCCGCGCTAACCGGGATTGCCGGCCGCTTATTCAGCCAGCTTCACCTTCTGCGCCTGATCGGGAGAAATCCATCCCTGGGTGGCGAAGTACTCAGACAGGTATGCTGTGATTTGCTTGGCGGTTTTGTCGGCCAGCGTACTCAGCATCGAGCTGTAAGCTTTTGCCGCGCCGGTGACCGCAGTGGCGGCCGCGGCACCCTGCGCAGCCGCTCCGGCGCCCATGGTCACTGCGGCACCGGGCATCTTTCCGCTATCCGCGTGCGTCTTGAAGCTGAGCACTTGATTCGGGGCGCCGGCAGCGGGCACTTGCGATACCGTAACCTGCGTCTCCAGCTTCGAAGCGCCCGCCCCGAAACCGATTACCAGACGCCTGGCACGGTTGCCTTCGTCAGCGCTTAGGAACTGCCCGTCGATTATCAACGCGTTGCCGCCTGCCGGCGTGCCGCGCGGCTGATTTTCGGCGTTAAAGCCCAATTCCTGCAGTCGCGTGACGAGATTTTTGGACAGCTCGTGCGCGGCCTCGCGGCCAGTCTCCAACTTGTCAGCCTCCTTCTGTTCCTCGTCCTTGTTGGCGACGGCGCTATAGGCCTTTTGGAGGATACCCTGATTTTCAGTTACATCCTCGGCCGCAACCGAAAAGTCATAGACGACGATCTTGTCAGGCCGCTGGACGGCGACGCTGGACGGCGCGGTTTCCTGCGGCGTAATCGTCGCCGCTGCGCAACCGATCAGCAGAAAAACGAAAGAGGCATAAGCGGCCTTCGCCGCGCTATTGAAAAATCTGGAAAAGTAACGGCTCGTCATTCTCACTATCTCCACCCTGGCTATAGGCTATAGTTCGGGATTTTCGTTTGTACTCTTCATTAACATTCTTCCGTACCGCCGCGCCGTGGCGCAGTACGCTCAAACCTCGGGCAGGATCTGGTCGTCTGCGTGATGTGCTGGGTGGCCCCGAGACGTTCGGCGACCCAATGGCGTGTGCGAACTCGGTGAGTCGCCGCAGTCGTCGAAAGCCGCGCAGACCGGGTAACGGGAACAGCTTCGGCCGATTAAGGGGTCAAATCCTCTCCCACCGTACAGGAGACGCTGCCAGTCGGACCCGGAGCCTGGGTACATTTGCACAGACACCCATTGATATCCGGAAATGGTGGTCCGTCCAGCTTTAGGGTAAGAAAGTTCGCGCCTCCGGTTGGGGCGCCGACGGGGATGGTGGCTCCATTGGCCGTAGGGTTAGAAACGCTACATGCGGCGCAAGCGCTGGCGTCACACCTGCTCCCTTTCGGTGCCTTCGGATGGTACGGGCCAAACACCTGATATCCCAAGCTATTCGAGCTGCCTGGCGTCGCGTCAGTTGAGATCGGGCAGGAGCACATGATTTCATCCGCCAGGAGCCGGCCGGTGAAACCCGGGAACCTTTGGGCACTAGTGCTCTTGAAGCAAAGGCCGCCATCACATTGCCCATAGGCTACCGGCGCGCTTACTCCATTTTCCGCGTCAGCCGATCCAGGGCAGGTGTAGACCGCCGCCGGACCACCTAACTGTACGCTAGTCGGAAAGCTGAAGGTGCTCACCATATAGCCATTCGACTTGCCCTGCCGGTTCACATCACAGACATTGCGCTCGCCGGTCGGGGCTCGAGTAGCTGAGCTGGAGACTGATACTGTCTCCTTCCATGATATCGCACTTGCAATAAGCCACTCCGTCATAAACGAAGCAGCTAGCCTGGGCGCAGAGCGCGTACTGCTGCTTCTCGCAAATCACGAAAGGGGTATCAGCGAGTGCTGATACGGCGGTAAAGAGTTGGACGGCTGCAATGATGGACGCAGCTTTGAGGAACCAGCGCATTGAGGCCTCCCCGAGAGCATTAACCCGAAATTTTAGTTTTGTGGCGCCGGCTGCGTGATGAGGTTAGTCGCACCGACTACGTGATGAGGCCAGACCAAAAAACCGCAGGCCGAGGCTAGGCCAAGTGGCCTGTCTTTTCAAGGGCGCGGACGGGTGTTCAACCTATGGCGTTCTCCGCGGCGTCCAGAGAGCCGCGCGTTGGATGACTCTCCCCAGCATCAACCAGCAGTAGCGTGCAGGTTCGATGAGTCGTGCGCCGCACCTTCAGAGCGCGCCGTAGAGCTTGCCCCGATGCAATAAAATCAACGCGCGGCGACCTGAGCCGGTGGTCAGAACCGGTTCGAGTTCGAGCACCTTGCTCTTGTGGCCGGCCCAGACTTCGACGGGAACGATCACGAACCCCCCCGGCAGGTCGCCAAGTTCGCCATGCAGTGGCGGAACCTGCCGGTTGAGATAAAACAGCAGCGGCGCGGGATCCTGAAGGAGGCCGTAACTGAACAGCGGCTCGTCGCGACCGACCGCGCCATTGATCTGGGCGGCCGCCTCGCGGACCTGCTCGCCGGCGCAATCGCGCATCTCTTTGAACGGGATGTAAAACAAGTTGACGACGACCATTATCGCGCAGGCAGCGAAGGCCGCGCCGCGCGCGATTCGGCCCCATCGATGGACCGATAGCCGGCCGAGCCACCACGCGATCAGGACGGCCGCAGGCGGCCAGACAGGAAGCAGGTACGCGCGCCGTTTGTAAGCGGCAATCGTGAAGAAAGCGATGGTGACGATCCAGAAGATCGCGAACAACCTGGCGGCGTTGCGCGCCCGATCACGCGCTCCTTCGCCGGCGCCCTCGGCGGGAGGATCCGCGCTGCCTTTTCGCAGCGCGGCGACCCCCGCGAACGGAATCAGGATGCTTGCCGGAACCGAGTTGAGCAAAATCGGTTTCAGGTAATAGGTCGGCGCCATCGAGCCGAGCGCGCCAAAGAAGCGGCCGAAATTTTCACTCCCGATCTGGCGATCGAGAAAACCGTAGCGCCGCCCGAACAGGCAGGCCATGTACCAGCTTGAAGCGAGCGCGACCGCAAGCATCGCCGAGCCGGGCGAAAAGATCCTGGTCGCGTCCCGCCAACGTTTTTCCCATGCGATGAAAATGACGATCGCGAGCATCGGAAGCATCGCGCCGACCGGTCCCTTGGAAAGCACGGCGAGGCCCAGCGCCGCCGCGAACAGATAGCGCAACGCCTCTTGGGGCTTCCGGGGGCGCTCCCTCGCGTCGGCATCCGCCGATTCCTTTTCCGGCAGCCACCAAAGAAAGCTGAACAGCGCCAGCGCCTCGAAAAAGGTCAGCGCCATATCGACCCGCCCGATTCGCCCCTGGCTCACGTATTGATAGGAGCTGAGCAGGATCAGTCCCGCCAGCACCGCGCCCTCCAAGTCGAGTACGCTCAAAGCGAATCCGACCGTCAGCGCCACTCCCGCGCTGGCGTAAAGCGCGGAAGGCGCGCGAAGGCTTAAGGGCGTTACCTTGCTGATTCCGAACAGATGGGCGAGGCCCGTGGCGGTCCAATGAAACAGCGGCGGCTTGTACATCGGATCATGGCCGTTCGCGACGGGAAAGAGCAGCGCATGATGCTCGACCATCTGCTGGACGAACAACCCTTCGATCGCCTCGTTCGCGCCGCAGACCTCCGCCGTCCCGAGCTGGTACAGCATCAGCAGCAGGGCGATCAGGGTGAGTCCGCCGAGCGCCAGATAGCCTCGCGTCTTGTCCGGGATTCGCTTCACGCCGACCGATGCACTAACCGAGATCGACTCGAAAAATCGAGAGCCGCGCGATTCGGGCGCGGTCGTAGCCCTGCCATTTGGCCGCCGGCACCTCCTTGGGACCGACCCGGCGGAAGTGGAGCCGATGGAAGAAGCGTGCGGCGCGCTCCTCGCTCGTGCAGGCAAACACGTAGCGAAGCTTGCGCGCGGCGGCTTCCTTGATGACCTCCTTGATCAGCTCCGCGCCGACGCCCTCGCCCTGGAAGCGGGTCAGCGTGTACAGAGCGGTGAGTTCGCCGGCGCGCTCGCGACGATACGGTTCCGTCAGCAGCGAGCAGATTCCGGCCAGATGCTCGTCGCCGACTCGGTAGCCGAAGCACGACGGCAGAACCGCGGCGATCTCTTCGCGCTTGCGCGGCAGCAATACGCCCTCGCTCTGACCGCGCACAATCAGCGCTTCAACTTCCTCAAAGTCATCGATCGAGATCGGCTGCGTCGAACCATATTGGGCCTTGGTGAAAAGCGTCCCGCAACCGACGTAACTGAACAGTTCCTCGTAGACATCGCGCGGCGCCGCCAGGTTTACCGAACTGACCCCGTCTTCGAGCGCGCGTTTGACCGCTCGCACGATCGCGCGCCGGGCCTTCGAGCGCTCGCGCCGGGCGGTACGGCCAACGCGGCTTAGTTCTATAAAGGATAGCCGGGCGCCGTCTTTGCCGGTCAGGCCGCCTTGCCGATCGAGCAAGGCCAGCTTGAAAACTCTCAGCCGGCTCGCGAGTTCCTGCGCGAAGACGGTGAATTCCATCGGATCGGCGGTGCGGACGACGGCGACGACTATCGCGCCCGCGCTCAGGCGCTGCCAGATCTGGGCGACCGCGGCGTCGGGCGGGTAAGGGCGCGAACGCACGCCGCGCGACGGATCGAACAGGGGCGGTTCGGCCGGGGGCTTCAACCGTCCCAGGCGGCGCATCAGCCGCAGGGCCGCGTTTTCGGAGACAATCACGATACATCGGGTCTGGTTGCGCTTGAGTTCCCTGAGCGTCCGTATCAGCGAGTCGAGCTCGGTGATGCGCTCGCCGGTCGGCGGAATCAGCGCGAACAGCAGGCTCTTGCCGTAAAACTCTTCGAGGTAAAAGCTTTTTTCGCTGAAGGCGGTCGAAGCCGGATGGAGCGCCGCACCTGCTTCGGACGGCATGGCCTGATCGCCTGCGCTCAGTGCGGCGGTCAAATCAGGATGTAGCCCGACGTATCCGCCGGTCCGTTTAAAGCGGCCGCGTGACGGTTCATCGCGCGGTCGCGAAGCGGATTACCCGACCGAAGCGGCGCGGTGGCGAGGAGCTCACGCCTTGGCATGAGCGGAGGCGCTCTCGGCGTGGAACAAGTCGCGCAGCGCGCCCGAGGGCGGCGTCGACGCGGCGATTTCCCGAAGATTGGTCTGTGAGAAGACATCGAGCAAGGCGCGTTGCCCCTGCTCCCAGACCTGGAACATCCGGCACGAGGGCTGAAGGCTGCAAACCGTGGTCGTCTCCAGGCAGACATTGAGCATGATCGGACCCTCGACCGCCTCGATGATGTCCCGGAAGGAGATCTCGTCGGCCGGTCGAGCGAGCTGGTAGCCGCCGCCGGGTCCGCGGCGCGAGCGGACCAGCCCCCGGCGCATCAGATCCCGGATCACCTTTTCAAGGAAGTACTTCGGAATCTGCTGGCGGAGTGAGATGTCGATTCCGCTCGCCACGCCATCGGGACGGTCGGCCAGTTGAATCATCGCGCGCAATGCGTACTCGATTCTGCGCGGTATCTGCATCAGACTCATGGCGGATCTCCCCACATGCCGACCGGGACGGGACGAAGCGGCTTGCCGTTGCTTCATAGCGCGCTCGCGGCGTTTTGGCCCAGACGTTGAGCCAGAAATTTCTCGACGTATTTTCCAAGCATATCGCTTTCAATGTTCACCGCCGCCCCGACTCCTTTGACGCCCAGAGTCGTCACCTTGAGCGTGTGCGGGATGAGCGCGCAGGTGAAGCGCCGTCCCCGGATACTGAATACCGTGAGGCTTGTGCCATCGACGGCAACCGAACCCTTCTCGACCAGATAGCGTGCCTCGTTCGCCGGCGCCTCGAATTCGTAAAGCCGAGAGTCGCCCTCGGGCTTGATCGAAACGATCTTGCCCACCCCGTCGACATGGCCGGAAACCATATGGCCGTTGAGCAGCGTACCCAGCGTCAGGCTTCGCTCCAGATTGACCCGATCGCGCACCTTGAGTTGGCCCAGCACCGTCCGCCGAAGGGTTTCGGCGGAAACTTCCATCGCGATCGTGCCCCGCCCCTTGGCGATGACGGTCAGGCAGGCGCCATTGACCGCGATCGAGTCGCCAATCTTGATCCGGGCCACGGGCAGCACCGTCCGCAGGGTAATCAGCATCCCCTTTTCGGAGGTTTTAAGGCCTTTAACTGTGCCGAGGTCTTCGATGATGCCGCTGAACACGCGCCTAGTTTCCCTGCCTACGGTAGATTCGACAATAATCCAGAAAAATCATAGCTTTTTATCCCCCTCGCGCGCAACGAGGGGTCGGCGGGCGTCAGCCTGCCCAGGATAGTCGAAACGCAGGCTCCCGTGACGCTCGGCAGATTGCCGGGCATCTCGCACCGAGGCTGGGCCTAATCGCCCTCATCAGGCTCATCGTGCTCCCGGCGGCCCGAGCGTATTCGCACGCCGCGGAACGAGCCAAGAATCATGCGCCATCCCGAGGGCAATTCCATATCGCCCATCTCGGTGTGCGCGTCCGGATGGATGATGATTTTCTCCCCCTGATGCCATTGGACCAGCAGAACCTTATGGCCGAACTGGCGTCCCGTGACCCGATCGATCGCGAACTCGCCGTAAAAAGTGCTGGTGCGCAGGTCGGCGAACGCGTCTCGCAGCCGTTGCTGTTCCAGCGCGCCGGCGGCGGTCAGCGCCGCGCCGGTCAGGATGCCGGCCGCATAGATTTGCGCCGCCGGATAATCGCAGGCCGTGCCGGGAGCCGCGGCGTTCATGCGGCGGACAAATTCTTCGGCGGAGGGACCAAGCTCGGGTGCGATTTGAAGATGGCGCTCCCATTGGCTCGGCCCGACGATACCGTCGGCGTGCTCGCCCAGCCGCTTGCGGAAATCGTCCACGCCGGCAGCGACGCAGGCTATCACCGGGATATTCAGATTCGCGGCGATCACTGCCTGTATCAGACCGACGTCATCATCAAAACCGCCGGCGCTGGCCAGCGCATTGATGCGCGCCCGCGCCAGGCGCGCGAGAAGCGTTGCGCGGGCCTCGTCAGCATCGCGCTTCAGCGTTTCCTTTAGCCTTATGCGTACGCCGCGCCGATAGATCGACCGCTCCCTGCAAGCCTGCTCCAGGCCGTCGATTACGCTGTGCGCGAATTGCGACGGAGAAGCGACGAGGGCGAGCCGCTTGCGCCATAGTTTGAGCGTGCTGAGCAGCCGGGCGAACCCGAGCAGATAATCGCCGGCGGGACTGAGGATCCCCACCATCAGGCGGTATTTTTGCCGATACAGATCGTCGTCGGCGCCGCCGTGATTCACCATCACGAGGCCTGCCTGCTCCGCAATCGGCGCGGCGACGCGGGTAAGCCCGCTTGAGTACGGACCGAAAATTAAATTGGCGCGATTCTCGAAGCAGAGTGATCGGTAAATCTCGGCGCAGCGCACGGGATCGCTCCGATCGTCGTGACATTCGAGCGCGAGTTCGAATCGGCGCGCGCCGATCGGCATCCCTGCGGCGGCGTTCTGATCGGCGACGAAAAGCCGAATCGCCGTCTCCGCCTGGCGCCCCATCGCGGCGTATTGCCCGGTCAGAGAGAGCGAGAGGCCGATGGTAAGTCTGTCGTCGGTCACGGCGTTGGGCCGAATAGGTGCGCTGCTCGCTGCCGGCAAACCGCAGCCCCCAACGGCGGATGCAACCCGGACGGGCCGGCGTTCATCCCGCGACCTCGGCTATTCCTCCTCGAATCACCGCGCGGCCTTCCGGATTGTAGGTCTCGTAAGCGTAAATCCCGCGGCCGGGTTTGTTGCCCTCTCGCCAAACCTTGGTCGTGATGGTCTGACCGGGGAAGACCGGCCGCACAAAGCGCACGCGCAAGCGCCTAAGCCGCGTTGGATCGCCGCCGCATAGATTGTCGATCATCACCTTGGAGGTAAACGCCATCGTGCACAGGCCGTGTACGATAATCCCGCGCAAGCCGGCCATCTTCGCCACGTTTGGGTCGACGTGAATCGGATTGTGGTCGCCCGACGCTTCGGCGTAACGAACCGTCTGGTCGGCATCGACCTGCTGGCTCACGGCAAGCATCGCCGGACCGCGCTCGACGTTGGGGGCGGTTTGGTCGCCAGCGGCGCCTTTTCCGCTGCCGCCACCCCGGATGAAGGCGATGAAAAGCGCACGGAGCCTGGGCTCGCGGTTCTGGTCGGCGGCTTCAAGCTCGATCGTTACGGTCTCGCCGGTGGGCTTGGTTTCGATCGAAAGGATCTTCGCGCTCGATACGATCTTGTCGCCGGGGCGAATCGGAATAAAAAATTCCATGTCCTGCTCGCCGTGGAGCAGGCGCAGCAGGTCGGCTTGCAGTTCGGGGTCGCTGACCGCCTGTAGCAGCGAGAGCCACGTCACCACCACGCCGAAAAGCGGTGGCGCGACGATACCGCCCGGGCGCTTCGGATCGAAGAACGCAGGGTTGTGATCGTTGTAAGCCCGCGCGTACTTCTCGATCGCTTCGCGGGTAACGTCGGTCGTGACCGACGGATAGTGCTTTCCCTCACAGGCCTTGTTCAGCGGCATTCGGCGCTTCACTCCATCAAATTCAGTTTGGCCGCCATCGCGGCCGTGGTGATCAGATTCACCTTACGACCAGGCCGTAAAGTTCCTTAATCGGCACGAGGAACCGCTCGCCGCTCAGTTGGCGCCGAAGCGCTCGGCGAGCAGGCGCGAAAAGCGCGGAATGTAGATCAGGTCGAAGACATCCTCCTTGCCGGGAAACATCGCGACCGCCGCCGCTTTGAGCGCCTGGACGTGCTCCCATCCCTCTTCGAGGGTCAGAGAGTCGTCCTGGGCGATAAGCGCGGTCGTCAGATCGACCAGGAAGCGGAGGCGGCGAATCATTTTCTGTTCGTGCGCGAGTTCAGCCGCGCGGTGGTCGTCGTTCATTTTGTTTTTCAGCGCGAGCGGATTCCATTATAGCATCGGCCTCCGCGCTCGACAGAATGTTTTCCCCGATGTTGTTCGAGCAGCCAATTCCGCAAACAAACCGATAGCAAGGCCCTTGTCTCGCTCCGTCGCGGATGCCAACCTCGATTCGCAGTGGCCCCGGCACGACTCAAAGGCAGCTTCATCTATCTCGCCAACGCCGTTCATGACATGACCGGCAACTGGGCGATCATCGCGCTTGGCACTCGCCCCGCTGGTGTTCTGGCCGCGTCGCTGTGTCTGCTGCCCGACGCGCTCAATTTGCAGCATCAACTGGTGCAAAGCTTCGAGCCCGGAACACACAGCGTTGGATGGCATCTCGCGCAAGCCCCATACGCGCCGCCGACCGGGAACCGGTGCCACCGCTGTTTCCGGCCTGGGAAATCCGCATCCTCGAAATCCTGTTCGCCGCGATCGACCTTCACCGCCAATCTGTTGGTGCTGTGCACGCTGGCGCGAGTTCAGGCGGGATCGCGCGAGGCGAGCTTGTCGGCGAGGTGACTGGAGATATACGCCGCGCGCTACCATTGGTTCCGTCATTCTTTTGGGTCGCCGCGATATGCAGCTTTCGGCCACCGTGGTCGGCTTCGTGCTGCTGATCGTTCCCGGGTTGCTCGCCTTCATCTGGCTCTACTTCGCGCAGTACGCGCTGGTATTCGACAAACAGCGCGGATGGTCGGCACTGCTTCACAGCCGCGAGCTGATGAGAGGACGATTTTTTATGCGTTGCCATCCGGATCGTAGTGTTTCTGGCGGTGTGGTCGGGCTTCAATTCGTGGTCGAGCGGCTTATTCGTCGGCATGAGCTTCATACTGCGGTCTGCTGGCGATAACCGGAGGCATCTTTTCGGTCACGGTGATCGTGATCCTGGACATGATCTGGATCTGCGTAACGTATGCGACGACCGCCTTCTTCTATGCGGCCGGAGTCCGCCTCTATCAGGACTTGAAGGCGATTTCACGCGAGCAAACCGAAGCCGCGGCGGAAATGGTACTGCCGCCGACCGCGCCGCTGAGCGGCACGATGCGCGGCTGAGTTCGCCCCGCGCGACGACTATTACCAAACGCGCCAGTGCGCGAATCGCGACCTGGAGCGCGGGCAACGTTATCTGCTTCAGCGCCTGAATCTCGGCCATCAGGCTCTGCGTAGCGCAAGCGCACGCTCGCGGGTGCTCCGTATCCGCCGCAATGCCGCCCCGCCGTCGCCGCGGGCAAATCGGCGAGAGCGGCGCGAGTCAGCCGCACGCGGGTTTCCATCAGTTCGCCGCCGAGTTCCTGCGCGGCGCGCTGTTCCCATCGATCGTCGCTGGCGATTGCCTCAACGGCGCTTTCGAGCAGGGCGAAATCCATCATCTCGCCCAACCGAAAATAAACCGCCGCGACGCACTTCCGCTCTGGCTCCCGACTCGAAGCTCAGGCTCAGAACGTTCAGCAGATGGGTGGCGAAGGACAATCTTGCCAATGCGTGGCGCCGATTCCTCCGTGATGGCCCGCCGTTCGGAGTTCGCGATAGACGCCCTCAAGACGCTCGCGTTCCCGCTGCGCAAGATAGTTTTCGAATTTGCTGCCGAGCCGGGCGAGCGCCGGTTTGAAACGCTCTACCGCTCTGGCGATGTCGAGCGTGGCGGCGCGCCGTTGGTGAGCGCCCAGCACGTGGCGCCGATCGACCGCGCGATCGAGAGTCAGGATCGCTTTGATTTCTGCCTCGACGCTCAGCCCGCCAGCCGCGGCCTTCAGCCCTTCCACGCGGGCGTGGAAGATCCAATATGTCGGCCGCGACCAGCCAGGCGCGCACCGCGGCCTCGGCAGTCGACGCCGTAGTCGCGGGTGAGGCCGAAGATGAAAGATCGAGCCCATCGTGTCGACCAGTTCGTTTACCAGTTCGGTCGCGACCAGCGCGCGGCGCAGCGGATGACGTGGCACTTCGGCGGCAAACGATCCGGCGATCGCCCGCAGGAAGTAAGGCCGCAGGAACCGCTCGACCATGTAGGGCTCATCCATCAGTTGAGTGGTCTCCAGCCGTTGGGTCAGATCGAGCTTGGTGTAGGCGCTGAGCACCGCCAGTTCAGGCCTCACCAGGCCCGGATAGCGCCGTAGCCGTTCGCGCAGTTCCTCGCGGCCTGGCAGCGCCTCTTCGTGACGGCGGAGCAGCCCGCGATTCTCGATGGCGGTCAGATGGTCCCGAAATCCCGTGAGCGCGCGGCTGCGGATCTGCTCGAGGCTCAGCAGCGCGACCTGGTCGCGGTTGTCGTTGCAGCACCGCTTCAGCCACTTCGTCCGCGGCATCCTCGAGCATCCGATTTCGTCGGTCGAGGCCCAGCTCGCCGCGCTTGAGCGCCGGCTGGAGCAGAATTTTCAGATTGACCTCGTGATCCGAGAGATCGACGCCGGCGGAATTGTCGATCGCGTCGGTATTGATTCGACCGCCGGCCAGCGCGTACTCGCTCCGCGCCTTCTGGGTGAAGCCCAGGTTGCCGCCTTCGGCGACGATCTTCGCGCGCAGCTCGTTCGCGACGATCCGGCACGCGTCGTTGGTATGGTCGCCGACCTGCGCGTCGGTTTCGTCGCCGGCCCGGACGTAGGTGCCGATACCGCCGTTGTAAAGCAGATCAACGTCGGCTCGCAGGATCGCGCGGATGAGACTGTCGCTGTCGAGTTCCGATTCCTCGATACCGAGCGCGGCGCGAGCCTCGGGGCTGAGCGCGATTCGTTTCTGACCGCGGCGAAAGACGCCGCCGCCCTCGCTGATCAACGCCGGGTTGTAATCCGCCCATTGCGAGTTGGGCAGGTCGTACAGGCGCTTTCGTTCGGCGAAGCTCGCGGCGGGATCCGGATTGGGATCGAGGAAAATGTGCCGATGGTCGAAGGCCGCCAGGAGCTTGACGTTCGCGGATTGCAACAGGCCGTTTCCGAACACGTCGCCAGACATGTCGCCGATCCCGATTATCGTAATCGGCGCTCCCCGTTGCGGATCGCGGCTCATCTCGCGCAGATGCCGCTTTACCGATTCCCAGGCGCCGCGCGCGGTGATGCCGAGCCTTTTGTGATCGTAGCCGTGTCTGCCGCCCGAGGCGAAGGCGTCGCCCAGCCAGAATCCCCGCGCGCTCCGCGAGTTCATTGGCGAGGTCCGAGAATTTCGCGGTGCCCTTGTCGGCCGCGACCACCAAATAGGGACCGTCGTCGTCCAGCACCTTGACCTGTTCGGGACGAACCGTCTTGCCGTCGACCAGATTGTCGGTCAGGTCCAGCATCGCGCTGATCAAAGTCGTGTAGGCTTCGACCACGTCGGCCGGCTCGATCGATCGTCCGGCGCGCGGCCTCACGATGAAACCGCCCTTGGCGCCGACCGGAACGATGATCGCGTTCTTGACGGTCTGAGTCTTCATCAGATCGAGGATCTCGGTCCGATAGTCGTCCAGACGATCGCTGAAGCGGATTCCGCCGCGCGCGATTTTGCCGGCTCGCAGATGGCATCCTTCCATCCGTGGGCTGTTGACGTGGATTTCGTAAAGCGGAGCGACGTCGGGCAGGTCGGGTATTTTGCCGCTCTCGAACTTGAGCGCGATGTAAGGATCGGGCGCCGGCACGGGACGGAAGTAGTTACTGCGAACCGTCGCCTCGACCATCGCGAGCACGGTCCGCGCGACCCGATCATCGACGATATTGTCGACCGCGCTCAGCCGTTCGAGGTAGACGGCCTTGAGCTCTTCGAGCCGGGCCGGCGAAATGTTCGCGGTTGGATCCAGGCGCGCGACGAAGAAATCGACGAGGCGGCGCGCAAGGTCGGGATAGAGTAGAAAGACTCGCCGCAACGTCGGACGCGCCGGCGCCAGCTTCATCTGGAAAGCGGCCGCGAGATAGGCGCGGAGCAGCGCCGCCTCGCGCCATGAAAGCGTCGCGCTGAGCGTCAGCGCGTTCAGTTGATCGTCCTGGGCCTGCCCACTGCGCACCGCGGTCAAGGCCTCGGCGAGCAAACCTGCGCCCGGCATTTCGGCGAGAGCCTGTTGAGCGGGGCCTTGGACTACAAACGCCTGGATGAAGGCCCGCATCGGTTTCCCGTCGCGTTCGAGCGTGAGCGCGTGCGCGTCTTCCGATAGCACCCGGATCGCGAAGTTTTGCAACAGCGGCATCAGCTCGGAGAGCACCGGCGCCTGGCCAAGTTCGTACATCCGCAGCTCGCTCGTGTTTTCGGGACCGGTCGCTCCAACCGGATAGAGCGCGGCAGCAGACTGCCGCTCGCGTCGCAATCATCGCCTCGATATGCTCGATATCGGCGACGGCGCGGCCGACCTCGGTGCTGGCTTTGTAATCGGCGCTGAAGGCGCCGCCGTACTCAACGCTCAGCGAATGGCCGCGCGCTTCACCCATCCGCTCCGTCAATTGATGATGCAGCCGCTCCTCCCAGCTCTGCGCAAGGTCGATCACCTCGCGTTCCAGCAACGCGATTGCGCTCCCGGCGAGTGCGGGCGCGTAAAAGCCGAAATGCAGATGCGCGGTATAACCGTCGCCCATCGCGAGGTGTCGGTAGAGCGGCGCTCCTTTGAACCGGCGCGCGAGTGCTTCCTCGATCCTCGCCTGAATCCCGGACGAAAACCGCTCGCGCGGCATCACCACCAGAATCATCACCATTCCGCGCAAAAGGTCGGAATCGACGCTCAATCTCACTCGGTCTTCGCTCATGCGGTCGAGGATGAAACGGATTTCTTTGCGCAGTTCGTCGGTAGTGGCGCGGAACAGTTCCTCCTTCGGAAAACTGTTGAAAGCAGCGACCAATTCCTTGAAATCATGCGAGCCGGGCAGCGCGTGCTCGGCTTCGATCAAGTCTTTGAGCTTGGCCCGCAATATCGGAACGTACTGGGCCTCTTCCGCGACAGCCTTGGTGGTGAAAAGCCCGAGGAATCGATCGAAGCCGACGGTCTGCCCGCGCGAGTCAACGCGGCGTATCACGACGTCGTCCATCGGCCGGCATCGGTAAATCTCGGCGAGGGCGCGAGTCTTGCCGACGATCAGCACCGGGCCCGCGAATATGAGTTCACGCGACGACTGACTGAGCGTTTCGAGGTCTTGCGGATTTCGCGAACCGGGAGCGCTCCTCGGCGCGAAGGATACCCAGTCCCGAGTCCGGCTCGACCGCGACCGCGCGGCGGCCGCCATCGGCTTCGCGCACCGTGTAACGGCGATAGCCGAGAAACACGAAGCTCTCCTGCGTCAGCCAGCGGAGAAAGTCGCGCACCTCGATGAGTTCGCGCGCCGGCGCAAGTTCTTCGCAGATCCTGAGCGCCCGCCCGGTCATCGCCTCGAAATCGCCGTTGACTTGCAGCACGATCCCGAGCCGTCGCTTGAGCTCGGCAAGGATTTCTCTGAGTACCTGGCGCGGCGGCAAATCGATTTCGAGATGTACGAAGGACTCGGCGCTCTCAGCGGCGCTTGCGCTCTCGATACTCGTGAGATTGCCGGCGCCATCGCGGGTGACGCGCAGGATCGGATGCAGCAGAAGGCGGATCGGCAGCTCCAGCTGATGGAAGTACTCGCGTACGGTACTGACGATGAACGGGCAATCCGGCATCGCGCTTTCGATCGCCGTCACCGGCTGACCGTCGCCGATGCCCGTAACGCGATCGGCGATGCGAATCTGAATCGGATCGGCGCGGACGGAAAAGAAATCAAACGCGTTATGCGCGAGGTCGAACCGCTCCCGCGCCGACATCCGCTCCGCTACATCTTCGGGCAGGTGAGCGAACAGATGCCCGGCGAACGCAGCCAATCGCCGCGCCTGATCGGGAGAGCCACTCTTCTCGATGAGTTCCTGAAGGTTTTCGCCGGACGCCAAGGGAACTCCCACGTCGCGAAAGTAGTAAAGTAAAACGTTCGGACCGACGGCCTGATTATAAATCGCCGCGCCGCGCGCGGCTATCGCGACCTTGGTAGCGGCGAACACCCTCCAATAGAGTAAGAAATCTCTCAGGATGAACGACGACGCCTGTTTCTCCGATGCCCCAACTTGAAATCGAGACCATGACCCTTGGCCCTTACGGCATCGGCCATCTCGACGGCAAAACCGTGATGGTGCCGAACGCGGTCCCCGGCGACCTGCTCGAAGTGCGCATCGGGCTTGAGCGCCGCGATTACTCGGTCGCCGAAATCGAGCGCGTGTTACGGCCCGGGCCGAATCGGCGGAATCCACCTTGTCCCTTCCTGCCGCGATGCGGCGGATGCGATTGGCAGCAGATTTCCTACCCGGCACAACTTGAGCTCAAGGCCCGGCTCATCGCCGGCGAACTTAGCCGTGCGGTCGGTATCGACGGTGAGCCCGGAAAATCTCATCGAACCGGCGCCGGCGGAGTTCGGCTACCGCTCGCGGATCAGGCTTCAGGTTGGAGCCGGCGGCAAGCTCGGATTCAACGAGATGGGCAGCAACCGGCCGGTCGAGATCGATCGCTGCCTGGTGGCCGAGGACGGAATCGAGCTGGATTCGGCCCGCGCGCTGGCGAAGGCGCTGGATCGTCGATGCGAGGAAATCGAGATCGTCAGGCACGATCGGCGCCTGGTGCTGGTTGCGCATCTCGGCAAACCGCCCGCGGCGGGAGAAGTCGAGCGCGCCCGGCGCATCCTGGAGATCGATCGCGCGCCCGCCGGAATCGTTCTGCGCGCGCCGCGCTCGCGTACGGTGCTGGGCGACGCGACGACGACGATCGAACTCGAAGACGGCCTGACGCTCGAAGTCGAGGCGGACGCGTTCAGCCAGGTCAATCACGCCCAGAACCGGAAGCTGGTCGCGCTTGCGATGGAGATGGCGGCGATCACGCCGGGGACGCCGATGCTGGATCTGTTTTGCGGCGCGGGCAACTTCAGCCTGCCCGCCGCGCGCCAGGGCGCCGACGTGCTCGGAGTCGACGCCGACCGGATCGCGGTTGCCGCGGCGGAGCGTAACGCGAAACGGCTGGAACTCGGCTGCGCGCGCTTCGTCGCGATGGAGGCGGCGGAGACCGCGCGTTTCCTGCGCCGTGCCGGCTACAAGCCGCAAGTCGCGATTCTCGATCCGCCGCGCTCGGGTGCGCGCGAACTGATGGAAATGCTGCGCGAGCTGCATCCGGCGGTCGTGATCTACATCTCGTGCAACGTTTCGACGCTGGCGCGCGATCTGCGAAGTCTGTCGAGCGGCGGCTATAAATTGGACCGCGTGCGTGCGCTGGATTTCTTTCCCAACACTCATCACGCTGAGATCGCGGCGCGAGTGGTATTGACTTAAGCGATGGCCGGTCCGTATCCTAGAACAGTCTCCGGCTGCACTCTTGTCAGAGGCTCACAACAGGAAATGGCCAAGCAGGAAAAATCCCCACGTCCGAAAATTACCATCATTCCGGGTCGTGGCGTCTCACAAACCATCAATTACCTGCTTGAAGACCGGGACGATCTGGAATGGATCATCGCGGTCGGCCGGACCAAGAACGGCGAGCTGTTCTTCTACGATACCGGCGGCGATATCGTCGAGGATCTTGGAACGCTGGAGTACCTGAAGGCGCGTATCGTGCGCGCCCACTTCGGCGACGAGTACGAGTAAGCCGCCATCCCGCGCCGCTCTCGATTCTGCCTGTAAAGCGCCCCGCTAGATTCCGGCTTCGATATCCTGCTCGGGCGGAGAAGCGAAGATCCTGCCGTTTTTGATCTCGAGCGGTACGCGAAAGAGAAATTTTCCACAGGCGGTTGGCGGCCCGGCGACGCATTCACCGCTATCGGGATCGTAGTAGGCGCCGTGCGTCTGACACATCAGGTAGCGCCCTTCCTCGGTGAAGAACTGATTTTCCACCCAGTCCATCGCGATCGGCACGTGACGGCATCGATTGACGTAGGCATGAAATTTTCCGGCGTGGTTGATGATGAAACATTCCTGCTCCACGCCTTCGATCGGCATCAGGAATTTGCTCGACTGCCCCGGTTTCAGCTTGTCGGTCCTGCCGACCAGGTAACGCGCGGCCGTCTTTGCGGCCTTGCGGCGGACCGGGGAGCGGCTCAGCTTGCGCCGATTACGCTGCTTCGCAGGCATCCGATCTGCTCGATCTCGACCTCGACCACGTCGCCGACCTTCATCGGGCCCACGCCCGAAGGCGTGCCGGTTGAAATAACGTCGCCCGGCATCAGCGTCATGATGTGCGAGATGTAGCTGACCAGGTAATCGCAGTCGAAGATCATTTCGGAGGTTCGGCCGTGCTGGCGCACTTCACCGTTGAGGCGGGTAATCAGTTCGAGGTTTGAAGGATCGATGCCGGTCGCGATCGCCGGCCCGAACGGAGCAAAGGTGTCGAAGCCCTTGGCGCGAGTGAACTGGACGTCGCGCGATTGCAGGTCGCGCGCGGTGACGTCGTTCATGCAGGAAAAACCCAACACGTAGTCGCGCGCCTTTTCGCGCGAAACCTTGCGCGCCACGCGCCCGATTACCACCGCCAGCTCGCCTTCGTAATCCAGACGCGAGGTCTGTGGCGGATAGATAATCCGCTCGCCGGGACCGATTACCGCGCTCAGTGGTTTCAGGAACAGCAACGGCTCCGCCGGCAATTCGCGTCCCATCTCTTTGGCATGTTCGCTATAGTTGCGGCCGACGGCGACGATCTTCGTCGGAGTAACCGGCGCCAGCAGTCGAACCTCTGTGAGCCGAAGCGTGGATGCGCCACGCTCGCGCTCGAAGCGACCAAGGTCGCCGGCCAGTGGTAGAATCTCTTCGCCCTCGAGTTCGCCGAACTTCTCGACGCCGTTGAAGCTGTATCGAATCACTTTCATTTTGATCGCCGCTCGATTTGTAAATCGCCGAAGCGCGCGCCATCGGCAAAGTCGCCCGCCTCGCGCGCGCCCGGCTTGCCGCAGTCTGCCAAAGGCCTTACCATCTGTAAAACGCGGCGTTCGTCGCGAGCGGTAACCAGGTGGACAAACCAAAAATTCGGCCGGTCGAAGCGTTTCCGGTTCAGTATCAAAACCAGACGATGATCTGTTTGCGCGATCCGATGGGTTTCGCGCCGGAGCCGATAGTGCTCGCCGCCGGCGCGTATTTCCTGCTGACGCTTTGCGACGGCAATCACACTTTCGTCGATATCCAGGAAGCCTACGCGCGCCGCTTCGGCGACATCCTGCCGGGCGACAAGCTCCGCGAGCTGATCGAGGCGCTGGACCGGGCCTACTTCCTCGATAGTCCCGCCTTCGGCGCGCGAGTGGCCGAAGTCCTGGCCGAGTTCCGCGCCAGTCCCAAACGGGCCGCCGCTCATGCCGGGCTCTGCTACGAAAATGAGCCGGTCAAGTTGCGAGCCGAACTGGCGGCGTATTTCGATCCACCCGGCGGACCGGGCCGCAGCCCCCGTCACGCCAACGGCAAGGCGCCTGCCGGACTGATCGCGCCGCATATCGATCCGCGGCGCGGCGGCGGCGCCTACGCCCACGCCTACGCCGAGCTGATGGGCCGCGAACCGCCGGAGCTGTTCGTGATTCTCGGCACGTCGCACTACGGCGGCGGCGGTCCCGAGCTTTTCACGGCCACGCTCAAGAATTACGAGACCCCGCTCGGCACGGTTGAAACCGATCGCGACTTCGTCAGCCGGCTTAAGGCGCGTTATCGGGGCGATCTATTCGCCGAGGAATTGCTGCATCGCAACGAACATTCGATCGAGTTCCAGGCGCTGTTCCTCGCCTGGGCGATCGGCACGCTGGGCTACAAGGTCGTGCCGATCCTGGTGGGTTCGTTTCACGAGATGGTGCGCGACGGCGTCGCGCCTGCCAATGACGAACGGGTGAGTTCGTTCACCGACGCGCTCAGGGCCGAGATCGCCGCCGACGATCGCCGCGTTTGCATCATCGCCGGCGTCGATTTCGCTCACGTCGGCAAAGAAGTTCGGCGATGAAAAGGGCGTCGATGACGCATTCCTTGAGGGCGTGAAAGCGCGACGACCTGGCTTTGATCGAGACTATCAAGCGGGGCGATCCTGCGCGGATTTTTCGCCGATATCGCCAAGGATCGGGACCGGAGGCGGATCTGCGGGCTCTCGCCGATGTACACCCAGCTCGAACTGCTAAGCGGCCATCAGGGGCGGCTGCTCAAGTACGACGTCGCTCTCGAGCCGCCCACCGAGTCGGCGGTTTCCTTCGCGAGCCTCGCGCTGGATTGAACGCTCTTGCACGAGACGGGTGGGCGGGGCGATAATCTCCTTCCGGTCGCCGCATGCTCGGTAATCTGAACCTTGCTACGACTCCGAGCGAAGCGCGGATTCAGACCGGCGGCATGGAACGCTGTGGACGCATAGCTCAGCCCGGTTAGAGCGCTTGCCTCACATGCAAGAGGTCCCTGGTTCGAGTCCAGGTGCGTCCACCAAATTCTCCAACATTTTCAAAGAGTCAATTTCGAATAAGTGACTGGCGCAGCGATCTGCTGTGTCAGATCTGTGTCAGAAGGGTAGCGGCTGCCGTTTTCGCCGCCGCGATTCTTCTTCAGGCAATCGAGCGGAACCGCGGGTCAGTGGCGCAGCCTTCGAGACGCTTCGTGGGATTGATCATCGGTCATTTCGACGCCGCTCCGGTCGAGCACGGTTCGTTTGCTGAGATGGGGCTGGCCAAATCTCTACGATCGGCTCAAGCGTAGACAGCGCGCTGGCCAAACGCGCGTGGACGCAGGGTCCACGCCGGATACATCAAGATTCATGGCGATAAGAAAACATCGGCCGCAGCCGCGATTTGAGGGCTGAGCCGAGACGGAGGGAAAGATTACGGAGCCGTCACTGACCGCGCCGAATAGTTAGGCGCGGAAAGTCCAGCTACCTATCCTGAACTGTCATGCAAGTAGCGCGGAGAAGAGCGCAATAACAACGCGAGAGACGAACACTTCGACTATTGCGCGCAGCATGAATAGGAACATACAAGATCCTCCTTTCCTTTATTGCAGCATCCTGTGAGCTGCCGCGTTTAACTCTCGATTATAAGTTTAGCCCAGCCGTCATAAAAAAAGTGTGCGGATATCATGAAATCTCGGGAACGTCTCTGTTACGGTTTGGTTAACGCTTGCCCGTGCCCGACTCGCTGTGGTAACGCTCGAACACGGTTTTTTAGTATGTGACCGTTGCGTTCCAGAGCACGGGAAAGCCGGCTTCAATGTCAGCCTGAAAGAAAAAAGCTAAGGAAAAAACGGAAGGAGGGATTCATCATGAGCCCACCGCAAGCCGAGAAGGTCACTTCGAGCGAAGAGAAGGAGCCCACCATTGCTGAAGGCGCCGAACGCGACCTCGCGCCATCGTTGCTGTCTTCAGCCGTGCTGATTGGGATCGGAGCCCTTATCGAGCCGGAGCTGCTGCTCGGAATGGCCATCGGCGCCGGCATCGTACTCGCCTCCAATCGGCTCCCGAACCTCGTGGGCGACGTTTTGCGCCCGATGGTCAAGACCGCGGTCAAGGCAGGCTATGCGGCGGCTGAGGCGGTTTCGGAGGCCGCGGAACAAGTGCAGGATATCGTCGCTGAAGTTCGTGCCGAGGAGGAACAGGGATCGGCAGCTCCTCAAGCCTGAGCGGATGTCCGCGAAGCCCCGCGACATGTGTTCGATGCAGGTTGGTTCGCCCACAGGCCGGTAGGCGCTCACCGGCAGGGGGGCCGCTCGAGTTCTTTCGTCGCCTGAGGGCGCCAATGGGAGACAAGAAAGTGCGCCCGAGAGCCTATATTTCGCACCACATACCCGGCAGAGTGCGGGTCAAAGTTCCGGACGCGAAACGCCATCCGGAGCTCCTGGAAAAACTCCGAGAGCTTATTGTATCCGCGCCCGGTGTGGAGACCGTGGATTGCAACCCGCTCACGGGCAGTATGCTCATACACTACTCCCCCCGCGCCGATGAAACTTCCCCGGATTTCTTGTCGACGGGTAGCGGTTCAGCGGCGCCTTTTTCGCTGGATCCGCCGCAGCCGACTCAGTCCGGCAAGAAGGTTAGAAGACGGGCAGGGCGAAAAAAAGAACACTCCCAGGCTGCCAAGGCCATCGTCGAATTTTTCGGAGATGTGGATGACGTTATCAGGGCTGCCACCGGCGATATGCTCGACCTGAAGGTGCTCCTTCCGCTCGCGGCCGGCGTAGTGGGCATCACCCTTCTCCCCAAGTCAAAGACGACGCCGCTTTGGCTAACGCTGATGATATTCGCGTTCAGCTCCTTCCTGATCTTGCACGAGCCTGGAGCCGGAGGGGCTGAAATGGCGGAGATTGCAACCGGCCTCGAAGTCTAGCGACCGAGAGGTCCGGTTATCGGCGTTATCCATGCATTCCGATGAGCATTGCATAATAGTTTACTGCGCGGCGGGCGGCGGTTCGCCGGTTACAAAGCAGGGAAATCTGCCGATCATGACGTGTTACGCATCATGCGTTGGTCTGATCCTTGCGGACATGCGGTAGTCGTTTATTTTCCGGGTGCGTACCAGACGTGCAAGATATTCCAACCGAGATCGAGACAAATAGGCCGAATCGGCGGGCCGGCTCACGAAGCAAAACAACTCCGATTGTGGCGGCCATACATACTGCGGTTAAAGGGCGCGCGCGATATAAGGTCCAAGGACTCCATCGCTCCGAGCCGGTTAGGAGCTTACTCGAGCGAAAGCTGGCGGAGACGCCGGGCGTCGAGCACGTATCGGCGAATACCTTAACCGGCAATGTGCTGGTCCTGTTTGATGGTCACCACAGCGCCGAGGCCATCGCTTCGCTCATCGAGCAGTTTGTAAGCGGACAAGCGAGAAACGGGGCGGACCCCAACCGCAACGGCTCTCATACCCCTTCCCCAAGCCCGGTCAGAACTAACTCAAACCGCGCGAAGGCGCTTCTCCAGGCTTCTGGAAACGGGGCGCTACGGACGCACAGGACCGTTCCCAAAGCGCAGCCTCAGGAGCCGTGGCACCTCATGGACGCCGGCGCCGTGCTCGAGTCATGCCGGACCTCGGCAAAAACCGGATTGTCCGAGGAAACCGCGCGTAAGCGGGCGAAAATATACGGCGCCAATGTGATTCCGGAAGCTGAGCCTCGATCGGGTCTCAGCATCTTCCTCGAGCAGTTGAATTCCCTGCCGGTCGCTTTGCTTACCGCTGCCGCAGGCATCTCTATCGGCACCGGCGGTCTCGCGGACGCCGTTGTGATCATGGGCGTCGTGGCGATCAACGCGACTATCGGGTATTTCACCGAAAGCCACTCCGAAAACACCATCCGCTCTCTCAAAACCCTGATGCGTCCGACGGCAACGATAGTAAGGGAAGGGGAATTGAAGGAAATTTCGGCGGGAGCAGTTGTAGTCGGAGATATCATCGTGCTGCAGCCGGGCACTTACGTAGCTGCTGACAGCCGCCTTGTGGAAGTCAACCGCCTGAGCGTAGACGAATCCGCGCTGACCGGAGAGAGCCTTCCGGTAAGCAAGATCGCGGAGCCTCTCGCCGACGAGCACGTCCCGCTGCCCGACCGTTTGAACATGGTCTACATGGGGACGCTGGTGACGGGCGGCCAAGGCCTTGCGGTAGTGGTAGCCACCGGGCGCGCGACCGAAATCGGGAAAATCCAAACGTTAGCCGGCGAAGCGGAAGCGCCGGAGACCCCAATGGAACGTCAGCTCTCGCAACTCGGAAACCAGCTTGTGCTGATCTCCAGCGGCGTATGTGGGGCGGTCCTCGGCATCGGGCTCCTCCGGGGCTTCGGATTTCTTGAGATGCTCAAAAGCTCGATATCTCTGGCGGTGGCTGCGGTGCCCGAGGGACTCCCCACCGTTGCTACAACTACGCTTGCGCTAGGCATCGTCAATATGCGCAAGCACCGCGTCATCATCAGGCGCCTTGACGCGGTCGAAACGTTGGGCTGCGTACAAACCATCTGCCTGGATAAGACCGGCACGCTCACATTGAACCGGATGTCTGTCGTCACCGCCCACTCAGGTCTGCGCAGGTTAAGGATCACCGACGGCCATTTTTTCGACGGCCCGGAAAAGATCGAACCCCTGAAGCATGAGGAAACGGCCAAGCTGGCTCAGGTCTGTGTCCTCTGCAGCGAAACCGTGGTCGAGAGAAACCACGAGCAGTTCTCCCTTAAAGGCTCACCGACGGAAAACGCTCTCGTCCAGATGGCGATTGGTGCCGGCGTGGATCCTATCCGCGTCCGGGAAGAATATCCGCTGCTCAAGGTAACAACGCGCTCCGAAGACCGTAATTTCATGCGCACGCTCCATCGAGCGCCCGCCGCCGGCCGGCCGTTATTCGCCGCGGTTAAAGGGAGTCCGACAGAGGTGCTCGCGATGTGCGATTCGCACATCAGGAACGGCGAGTGCTCGCCGCTGACGGAGAGCGACCGGTTGCTGATCGAGACTATGAACCAACGGATGGCCGGCGCCGCGCTTCGCATCCTGGGTTTTGCGTGCCGTGAACTCGATCAGGAAGAAGCCGGCGGAGACTTGGATCAGGGCCTGACCTGGCTGGGCCTTGTGGGAATGGCCGACCCCATTCGGAGCGGAGTCGGAGATGCTATTCACGCCTTCCACGAAGCCGGCATCGATACGGTCATGATCACCGGCGATCAGAGCCCCACCGCCTACGCGGTCGGCAGGCAGTTAGCGCTGAGCCGGAATGGTCCTTTGGAAATCCTAGATTCCACCGAACTCGCGAAGGTCGATCCCGATACCTTGAAAGCGATCGCGGAGAGGGTCCGGGTATTCGCGCGGGTAAGCCCTGCGAACAAGCTGCAGGTCGTAAAAGCCCTGCAACGCGCAGGCAGGGTGGTCGCGATGACCGGCGACGGCATCAACGATGCCCCGGCGCTCAAAGCCGCTGATATCGGGATCGCAATGGGGAACACGGGCACGGACGTGGCGCGGGAGGTCGCGGACGTCGTACTCGAAGACGACGATCTCCAGACCATGCTCGTGGCGATCGGGCAGGGGCGCACAATCTACCGTAATATCAGGAAATCGGTGCATTTCCTTCTATCCACCAACCTGAGCGAGATAATGGTGATGTTCGTCGCAATCGCGGCCGGATTGGGCCAGCCGCTGAGTGCGATGCAACTTCTTTGGATAAACCTGATCTCCGATATCTTCCCTGGTCTGGCCTTGGCGCTCGAGCCGCCGGAGACCGACGTGATGACTCAGCCTCCGCGCAGTCCGGAAGAGTCCATCGTCAAGACTTCAGATTTCAAGAGGATAGCCTGGGAGTCGGCGACTTTGTCGGCGGGCGCCCTGGCCGCTTACGGATACGGACTTTCGCGATACGGCAGCGGACCCCAGGCCGGCACGCTGGCTTTCACCAGCTTGGCCAGCGGACAATTGCTGCACGCGGTCAGTTGCCGGTCGGAAAAACACAGCGTCTTCGGTCCGACCGGGATGCCCACGAATCCCTATCTCACCGCGGCTCTGGTCGGATCGTTCGGCGCGCAGGCGCTCACGCTCTTGGTACCGGGGCTGCGGAACCTGCTAGGGATAGCGCCCATAACCCTGACGGACGCCGTCGTGATTGGCAGCGCCGCGGCGATCCCCTTTGTCATCAATGAAGCAACCAAAAATGGGGAGCCGGGCCGGGAAGCAATACCGCACAGTCGTAATCTCTGAGCGGTTTTCGGCTCCCTTGCTCTCAAAGGGGAAGGTCAGTGCAAAAAGATTTCATTTTCTTGTCAGATTCGGTCACAGAGGGTCATCCCGATAAACTCTGCGATCAGATCAGCGACGCGATCGTAGACCGTTTCCTCCAACAGGATCCCTTTTCGGGGGTTGTAGTGGAAAGCGCGGTCGCGACCGCGATCATCTTTGTGGCGGCACGTTTTGCCTCGGAGGCGGCTGTCGATATTCCCGGCGCGGCCCGGCAAGTAATAACCAGGGTCGGATACGATCAGCCTGACTTCAATGGCAAAACCTGCAGCGTTGTCACAAGTCTGACCGAGCTGCCGGCTCACAAACGATTAGAATTCGACGAGCGGATCCTCTCCGGGGACGAGATTGAGCGCGTAACCGTCAAGAACGGGGCCACCGTCTTCGGCTTTGCCTGCGATCAGAACCCGGCATTCATGCCGATGCCAATCTGGCTGGCTCACCGCCTTGCCAGGAGGCTGGCGCAGGTTCGCCAGGAGAAGTCCGTCCCTTACCTTGCCCCCGATGGGTCGGTTCAAGTGGGCGTCGAATACCGCAACCGGCGGCCAACACGAATCCACAGCATCACGCTGGTCAGCAGCCAGATCCGGACCGACCCTTCTGGCGGTCCTGATCTGAAGCATCTTCAGGACGACCTCAGGGAAGCGGTTATAGACTTCGTCTTTAAAGAAGAAGTTCTTCACCCGGATGACAAAACACTGATTTTTATAAATCCGGACGGCGCTGTTCTGGTTGGCGGACCATCGGTCCATTCGGGGGTGACTGGCAGGAAGAATGCCATCGATACCTACGGCCAATACTCGAGAAACAGCGGGGCTGGTCTAAGCGGGAAAGACCCGACACGGATTGACAGGGTTGGCGCATACGCCGCGCGTTACGCCGCCAAAAACGCGGTTGCGGCGGGCCTTGCCAGTGAGTGCGAGGTGCAGCTGAGCTACTCGATCGGATTCTCCCGACCGATCAGTGTCCAGGTCGAGAGCTTCGGGACCGGCTCTGTTCCCGATGAAGAAATAGCGCGACGCGTCCAGAGAGATTTCGACTTCAGGCTGGCCGCTATCCTCAAACAGTTCAGCCTGAGGTTCCTGCCCTCGTCCGTTCAGGGAGGATTCTACGTAAGGCTCGGTGCTTACGGGCATATGGGGAGAACCGACCTCGCGGTTCCCTGGGAGCAGACCAACAAGGCCGCTTCGCTGCGTGAAATGTAGCGAACTTCGTTTACGCCAATAGTCGGCCTGTCATCGTTCGCTAAAGCAAACTTAACGAGAAATTCATAAAACCGACATCAACCGGTTGCGCTGCCCGGCTATACTTACAGCAAATGCCGATATGCGCGAAGGCGATGAATCACGCCTTTGCCCCTAAGTCGGCGCAGGAGGGTTGCTTATGTTAATGCTGGTTGTTGAGGTAGTAATCGAAGCGCTGATTTCCAGCTTGGTCGTGGCTGTCGTCGGCGTACTTGTTTAACGGCTTTTTTCAACGCACCAGGTTGGGGAAGCTGTCCGCAAAAGCGTTGACCCCACGGGTCGTATGGCGGCCGAGACCGCACAAAGTCGCCGGCGGGATGGTTGAATTACGGCGTGTGTGAGACAACCACCCGCGCCGGTCAGGCATGAATGTCACCGGTGCGGCTCTGTGCGGCCTTTTGCTTGGCGCGCAGGCCCTCGACCGACTCCGGGCGAAGGCACGTCATGATACGTATTCGGTTCTCGAGTTGGTGGAAAACTCGACAAAATGCCTGTCTCTGCTCGTGCGGCGCACCTTTCCTGGAGGCTGGATCGGCGACATGCCACCGGGCCGTCAGGGGCTGTCCAGGTATCTCCGGGCATTCCTCATTGGCACCCTGATCGTGTATCGCGATGATGAAGTCGACCTGTTTTTCTTCGCTCTGGACCACTTGCTTCCAATCCTTGCTCGCCAATCCCTCGGTCGAAAAACCGTAGCTCTTTAGGACTTCCAATGCGATTGGATGCACCTCGCCGTTGGGATGTGTCCCGGCGCTGAAAGCACGGAACTGCCTCTTGCCCAAGCGGTTCATGAGCGCCTCGGCCATGATGCTTCGGGCAGAATTATCCCGGCAGATAAACAGCACGTGATAAACCCGGTTTGTCATTTTTTTTGGCGCTTGCGGGCTCGAAGGAGTTCGGTTCGACATCGCGCCACGTTTGGTTTGAGTGCAAATATTTAGCGCGCAAGAAAGGTGCCGCATAAGTTCTGCTCAACTATTGTGTTTCTACCCAAACGTTGCGGCATCCACGCCCCAACTGGGGCGGCTTCTCCTCCTCAAAAACCGGCACGTTGGCAGGCCGGGGAGGATGCCGCAGCGCTCTCTTCGATAGTCAACCTTGCACGCGCAAAGCTGATAGGTGACTTTCCGCAACCAACGCCATCGCAGGGTTTGGACAGATGCCCCGCGCTTATTTTTGCGGCGTCCACGGCCAGAGAAAACTGCCCAAACGATGTGCCGCCTGGCTTCGATCGCGGCGGTTTGCTAAATTAAAAATTTGGTTTTTTGGCCAAGAGGTGAAGAGCGATGCGGCACAAATCGTGCTGCGATCATGCTTCGATGGGGGTGGTCGCTCGTCGATGCAGGGCGGCGCCGTCATTTAACAGATTCGCGAGAGGCTTCGATGAATCCACAACGAATCAGGAGAGCGAAAATGGCTGAAAAGGAAAGACCCGTTCGTCGGACGGAGAAGGCTGAAGTACCTCCGGCAGAGCCAGAGGCGAAGGTCGCTCCGGTCGTCCCGCAGATTGAGAGCGGCTCGTTGGTAACGTCGGCGGCATTGATCGGGCTCGCCACGCTTATCGAGGAAGAATTACTGGTCGGGATGCTGGTCGGCGCCGGCATCATGTTCGCCTCGGGATGGGTGTCGGCCTTGCTAGGAGCAGTCGTCCGGCCGGTGGTCAAAACCACTGTCAAGGCTGGGTACGTGGCGGCTGAGAAGACCGGCGAGGTAGTATCCGGGGCGAGCGAACGTATCGGCAGTCTCTTCTCCGGGGCCCCTTCCGAAGAAGAAGGCAAGCAAGCGGCGGCCAGCTGATTGCTCCAAGGGCTTACGGTGGCGGGCGTCCAGGGTTGTTACGCCCGCGTGCGGATAGTTGCGCTCGTGCGCAAAGACCGTAAGCCCGGCAACCGCAATCAGAATTCACCGGCCTGACACACTTATGTAATATTCGTCTGCTCTGATCCAACTTCGCTGTGGTTACCCCGGCGAGAAGCGGGGTAGCTCATGGCGGGTGTGCGCGTGCCTATGGTGCTTACGCTTGTTGTTTCAGATGCTTCGCCGGCTCTCCAAATGCAGACAAATCACCACCCCAAGAGGGCGGATCTATTTTTTGGGTTCCACCACCGGTCAATTAAGCATTCGAGCTAATCCGGGGTTGAGAGAAGCGACACTACTTCCAGCCGGACTTCAACCGGTCGAGAACGCGCCGCAGTGAGCTGGGGTTTCGCAGAGGCGGCTCTCCTGACCGAGATCGTCGCAGTCAACCTGATGCTCAGTGGCGACAATGCGATCGTTGTCGCGCTGGCCATACGCAAGTTGCCTCCTGCTCAACGGAAAATCGCGTCATCCGTGGGAATCCGCGTGGGTGTGGTGGCGCAGATACTGGCGACGCTCACCGTTGCGTCGTTACTACAAGCCCCAATCGTCTCGTGCGTAGGCGGAGGTCTGCTCGGCTGGGTTGGCATTCGTCTGCTTCAAGACCACCGCGGTGACCAAAGTTCCTTCACTGATGGCCGCACGAGCTTCCTGAACGCCATAATGATTGTAGCTGCTGCTTATCTCTTGGAGTCTCTCGATAATATCCTGGCGATCGCGGCCATCGGGCAGGGCCATCCGGTACTCTTGGCCGTCGGTCTTCTTCTGAGTTGTGAGTTCCTGGTCCTGGGTAGCCTTGTGGTCGCGGAATTGATGCGGCGCTATCCGCTGCTGGTGACTCTTTGTGCCGGCGTGGTGGGCTGGATCGGGGGCGCGATGATTACCGCCGCGCTTTCACGCTGGGGAGCGGGTTTCGACGGGCAACTGGCGCAACTCTCCGTGCCTTTCCTGATGACGATTGTGGTGGTGAGCTCTCCGTTCTGGTGGCCGGCACGCGACCGAGGCAACTTGCCAGCCTGACGCGTCGCGCTCAACGCCCTGCTGAAGCTCCGATGAACCGGGCCGACCGTACGGTTAATGGAGCTTTCAAATCCACAGCTTACGAACCAGCCATACTTTCAATAGCTGGGTAAGCCCTACGTAGAGCAGGAGCGTCAGCAGCAACAGCGGCCAGTAGAGGGGCAGCAGTGGCACAAGCCCCAGCCACGATCCGATCGGCGAAGACGGCAGCCAGGCCCCGACCAACATGATCGCCGCGGAAGTCATGATCAATTGCCAGCTCGCGCGGCTCTGGATGAATGGGAGCTTGTTGGTGCGGATGACGTGTATGATCAGCGTCTGCGTAAGCAGCGATTCGACGAACCAGGCGGTCTGGAACAACGCCGCCGCGTAAGTCGAATCCGGGTTGCCGAGGCTGGCATGGGCGAAGCGCGCGGCCAGCTCCGGGGGCGGCACCAGGCCAAGGCTATTACACTTGAAGATGAACCACATCATCGCGTAGGTCGTGTAATCGAAGATCGAACTGCACGGCCCGATGAAGAGAATGAACCGCGCGATCTCGCCCATCGACCATGGACGGGGCTTGGCTACCTGCTCGGGATCAACCTCGTCGGTTGGGATCGGCACCTGCGAGAAGTCGTAGAGCAGGTTGTTGGTCAGAATCTTGATCGGCGACATCGGCAAATAGGGCAGCCATAGACTCGCGCCGAGCACGCTGAACATGTTTCCGAAGTTCGAGCTGGCGCCCATCCGGACATACTTGAGGATGTTGGCGAAAACCTTGCGTCCCTCGATTATTCCCTCCTCCAGCACCATCAGGCTCTTTTCCAGCAGAATAACGTCGGCGGCTTCCTTGGCGATGTCTACCGCCGTATCCACCGATATGCCCACGTCCGCGGCGCGCAGCGCGGCGCTGTCGTTGATGCCGTCGCCCATGAATCCGACCACGTGCCGCTTGTTCTGCAGGGCCATGATGATGCGCTGCTTGTCGGCGGGCGAGAGGCGGACAAACAGCGCGGTGTTATCGGCCGCCTCGGCCAGTTCGGCGTCGCTCATCGCCTCGACTTTCGCCCCGGTCAGCACGTGATCGACCGGGAGGCCGACTTCCTTGCAGATTTTGCGGGAAACCAGCTCGTTGTCGCCGGTCAGCACCTTGACCGCGACGCCGTGTTTCTGCAGCGCGGCGACCGCCGGCGCGGCGGTCTCCTTGGGCGGGTCGAGAAAGGCAATGTAGCCCTTCAGGATAAGGTTTTGCTCGTCATCTTTGCCATAGACGCGTTTGGGGTCGCCGTCGCGATAGGCGATAGCTAATACGCGGAAGCCATCGGCGGATAGCTGGTCGTATTCCTCCTTCAGATCTTCCAGCAGGACCTGATCCATCGGGTAGAGCTCTTCGTCCAGCTCAAACCGCGTGCAGCGGCTGAAGACCGACTCCGGCGCGCCCTTGCATATCAGGCGATGCGCGCCGTCCGGTGTCGCGACCACCACGGACATCATCTTGCGGCTGAAGTCGAAAGGAATCTCGTCCACTTTGGAATAGTCCGCGAGGTGGAGGTCCTTGTGGAATCTCCTGATGCTGCAGCACCGCGCGGTCGAGAACGTTCTTCAAACCGGTCTGGAAGTGGCTGTTGAGGAAAGCCTGCTCCAACACCCCCTCGTCCTCCTTCCGGACCACGTCGCAATACTGTTCGAGTATGACGCGGTCCATCGTCAGTGTGCCGGTTTTGTCCGTGCACAGAACGTCCATCGCGCCGAGGTTCTGGATCGAGTTGAGCCGCTTGACGATGACTTTTTTGCGCGACATCAGCATGGCGCCCTTTCGACAGGCAGACGCTGACGATCATCGGAAGCATTTCGGGTGTGAGGCCAACCGCCACCGCGAGCGCGAACAGGAACGCTTCACCCCAGTTGTGCTTGCTGAACCCGTTGATCAGAAACACCAGCGGAACCATCACTGCCATGAACCTGATCATCAGCCAGGTGAACGCCGAGACGCCCTTGTCGAAGCTGGTCGGCGGCGGCGCCTGCGTGATCGCGCTGGCCATGGTTCCGAGGTAGGTCTTCAGACCGGTCTCGATGACTACGGCGGTCGCCGAACCGCTCTCGACGCTGGCGCCCAGGAAACAGATGTTCCTGATTTCCAGCGGCGGCTTGTTTGCGAGCGGTTCGGGAACATCGAACTTTTCGACTGGAAAAGATTCGCCGGTCAGGCTGGCTTGAATCAGGAACAGGTCTTTACAGGAGAGGATGCGGATGTCGGCGGGAATCATGTCGCCGGCGGCAAGCTTGACGATGTCGCCGGAGACCAGCTCCGCCAGCGCAATCTCCTGCGCATTGCCCCCGCGGACGACCGTGGCGGTGACGCGAATCATCGCCTTGAGCTTGGCGGCCGCGGCATCCGCGCGCGCCTCCTGGATGAATCGCAACGACACCCCAAGCACCACCATGGCAACCATCAATGTGCCGCCGACGAGGTCAGAGGCGGTCTCGGCCGTCGCGAACGAAATGATCGCGAGGACCGAGAGCAGGATCACCAAGGGGTTGAGGCACGCCCTCATGAACAGTCGCAGGCGCGTGAAGCGCTCTTCACGGGTAACCACGTTGGGGCCGAATACTTCGAGGCGGCGCTGAGCCTCCTCTTCCGTAAGGCCCTCCGCTGTGGTCTCAAGCTCGGAGAGCACCTCCTCCGTCGGTAGCGACGCGGTATGGATCAGCCTGGGAGACACCCTGATGGCGTGATTCTCCCGCATAATGGCTTTGCGAATGTTTCTTGGCAGGATCGAGCCACGTATGGACGCCATCAGAATTTCCTATGGGATCTGTCGACGCAGACCGGCGAAGGCTTCGGCAACGCTTTCAGGGTCGCGTTCATAATTCGATATGAAGCCGCGCTCCCGGCACTATGACCGGTCCGCGGGCACGGTTGTATCCGGGATTGTTGAGGTACTGCAAGTCGAGAGCTCCAAACACTCCGCGCGCGATTGGAATTGGAAAGTTGTAGTAAGTCTCCATGACTTCCTCCGGGCCGTACGTCAAATTTCCGTCGCCGAGCAAAAAGCCGAGGCCGCCAAGCGCAAGGTACTGCCGATGACGGTGCGATATGCCGTTCCCGACGAAAGCGACGCCCCATTTGTCCCGCGGCCGTCCCCACCAGTCTCCGCGCAGGTCCGCACCGAAGGCCAAGGTCTGGTCGACTTCTGTATAGGCCCATGACTCGTGTTGGCCCTCATTCCAACCCGCACGCAGGAACGCTCTGAGCTGCTCGGTTAGCTCCTGTTCCATGTTGATTCCGAACCCGTACTTCATCGTCACGCCCTTGGGATGTGCGGTGATATCGGGAGTCGTGGTCTGGCGCGCCATAAACCGGTCGATCGCATCCTTGTAGTCTCCCATGTTCGCATCGTTCATGAAGGCGAGGGCGCGGATTGCCCCGAACCGTCCAGGAATCAGATGCGGATGATATTCAACTTCGAAGTTCTCGGAATGAGCGCGCTGCGGGTTCCATTCCAGATCGATGCCGTTGGCGACCTTGGGCTCCAATGCCTCGCCGAAGCGCGCCGCGAAATCGTGGTCGAAATACTCGATGACCGCTCCATAAGTGTATCCGCGGGTGTCGGCCGCATAGTCCCATGCCCCGTTGTTGTCGACGGTCCAGTTCATGAATTGCATGTGGCCGTCGCCGCCGACTGAATTGATATCGAAGAAATCCGGCAGCGTGAATTTACCCGCGTGGAGTTCCAGCCGTCGGACGGGAAGACTCGTCAGCATCGACAGCGGCGTGCGCTCCACGTCGATTGTCTCGTCGCTCAACGGAATGACTTTCCGCAACCACAGGCGCGCGAGATATGGCTCCGCGCCCAGTTGGGGATTTCTCACGACGTCGAGATTGACGTAGCCCGCCAGCCCCAGCGCCTGACTGAGACCGCTCCATCCCGAGCTCTCCGCGTCGACAACCAGCTCGGTCGTATCGTTGAGCCGGAACCCCGTGTAAAGCGTCAGCACCCGGGACACCGCCTGCTCCGATGCGTGATCGAAACTGTGCGCTCCGTTGTACGCGGCGTGAAAACGCGGATGCCATTGAAAAATGAAGTTCCCCTGGCCGGAGATCCAGAAGGGGCTGGTTTGCGAGTGCGAAAATACCGTGTCGCTGTCGGCCGGTAGAGCCGCATTGGGCTTAGGCTCCGGCTGTTTCCCCCCATCGGGTGTTTTCTCAGGCGGTGTCGCGGCAACGACGCCGGGCGGTGTGGCCGTATCGGAAGCGAAGAGTGGACACTCCGCGAGCCAGGAGAGGAAAGTCTTTGGGTGGCCCGATGCCGCGGCGGCTTGCGTCTGTGCGCGCGCATCAGTGCTAAATGATACGAGCGCGCAAGTCACAATTGCGGCCAGACCGGGTATGAAGAGGTAGCGTCCGGTTCGCTCCGAGCGGGCGAAGCCCTTGTGGTTCATCGGCGTTTCCTTCCGGCACGTGTGCTGGGCCTTGTGAGGCCATAACGATATTGAGAATCGATATCATCGACCGCCTTATGCTGTCAAATCCAAACATAAGCATGTCTTGTAGATGCGGCGGGGCGAAACAGCCCGCGTCGTGCCTCGCGCATGCCGCAGGTTCAATGCGCGACATACCTGACAACTCCCGCCAAGTCCACGACGTGGTACGCGACCAGAGCGGTCATCAGGGTCAGATAGCCGCGCAGCGTGAGCAAGAGCGCACGCTGGGACTTATCGGCATCGGGCCATCGGAAAGTAGTCTCGGGTAGCGGCGCTCCTGCCGGCTATCTGATTTTGCTCAACGCGCGTTCTTCACGGGCAATCACCGCAGCAGGAAGGCGAGCGTAGGAGAGAGGTTCAAGAAAATCCTGGCCTTTGGTCAAACCCCAGCGCACGAAGGCGATCAAGGCCGCTTTTTTGGCAGGATCCGCGACTTCGGAAGGAATCAGGAGCCAGGTAAAGCTCGATATCGGATACGCGTCTTTTCCGGACGCGTTGGTGATCGACACACGGAAGTCCTCGGGCATGTTCTCCACGGCTCCAGCGGCAGCCGCGGTGACGCTCGCGAAATCAGCTTTAATAAACGACCCAGCCTGGTTTTTTACAGTGCCGTAAAAAAGGCCCTTCTCAACGGCATACGTTAGTTCTGTGTAACCGACGGAATAGGAGGTTTGCGCGACCAATTGGACTACCCCAGCGTTGCCTTTGGCGCCTTGGCCTACCGGCCAATTGACCGAAATCGCGGTACCGACGCGTTCCCTCCATTCAGGATTCACCTTGGACAAGTAGTCCGTCCATACGTAGGTGGTCCCGCTCCCATCCTGGCGATGGACGACCGCGATTTCGTGGTGTGGCAGGGATACTTGCGGGTTTGCCTTTGCTATTTCAGGGTCGTCCCATTTTGTGATGTTTCCGAGGTAAATCCCGGCAAGCGCCTGAGGAGTAAAATTGAGCACCTGAATCACTCCGGGGATATTGTATATGGGAACATCCGCCCCCAGCGCGGTCGGAAAGTGGAGCACCTCGCAGTTGCGGTGGGCACTGAAATCCAGCATTTGAACCTTGTTTAGCGGACCGTCGGTTCCGCCGAAATCCACCGTGCCTAACATCACGTCACGGATGCCGGCTCCGGAACCCAGCGATTGGTAGCTCAGGCGCACGGCCGGATCGACATTCCGGTATTCCTCGATCCACTTCGCATACATGGGGTAGGCAAAGGTCGAACCGTCGCCATTAAGCACAACGGCCTCGGCTCGCACATTACGAGCGCAGAGCAGAAACGCCGCAAGTATTAAGAAAGCGATTACTGGCCAATGGTTCTGGTTAACGTTATATCGCACGGTCTTTCCTCCCGATCGGCTTGTTCTTGGGCCCACGCATTGGTTTTGCTTGTCGACCGGGGCGAAGTGTGCAGCACCGCGACGCCCGAGTCGAGAGTCTTGTGCCAATGAGTGCGTCGGTATGAAGTCGCTTTTATAAGCCACTAGCGCTTCTCGTCCTTGCCGGATGAATCAGTCGCGCCGATTTCGTTGAGCCGCTGTTTAATACTCATCCGATCAAGCAATTCCATCCGTAAACTGGCAAAAATCCGAATGCGCCGCTCCAATGTGCGCAGCGCATCACTGAAGGCCGCCATCCGTTCTTCCTGTGTTCCGCTCACGATCGCTGGGTCGGGAATTCCCCAATGGGCTGTTATCGGATTGCCGGGCCACTCGGGGCATACTTCGCCCTTGAGCTGGTCGCACAGGGAGATTACGAAATCCATATGCGGGGCGTCAGGAGCCACAAACTCCGACCAACTCTTGCTGTGCAACTTCCCGGTGGAGAATCGGTGGCGTTCCAAAAGGCCCAGGGCCAAGGGGTTCACTCTTCCTGACGGTTGGCTGCCCGCGCTGAAGCCGTGGAACCGCCCGAATCCGATATGATTGATGATGGCCTCGGCCATGATGCTGCGCGCGGAGTTGGTCGTGCACAGAAACAGAACGTTGTAGACTCTGGCAGTCACGACTCGGCCTCGGTGAGTTTGACCGTCAGCGGTACCGCCGCGGCCCGCGGCAGGTTGAAGGACAGCATCGCGGCGGTCAGCACGAAGGCACCCGAGGCGAGCAGGCAGCCGATAAAGCCGTAGTATTCGAAAATCACTCCGGACAGGAGTGTTCCGATCAGGCGGCCTCCGGCGTTGGCCATGTAATAAAAACCGACGTTGGTGGCCACCTCATGGTCGTCGGAATAGGCGAGGATCAGGTAGGAATGAACCGCCGAATTGATCGCGAACACGACCATGAACAGCGCCAATCCGATCATCAGGGCGGGCGCCGGAGGAAAATTCAGATTCAAGGCGCCCGCCAGCACGATTGGAATAATCGTCAGGACGAAGGCCCACAGGCGGGCGGTGTCGCCGGTCACGCCCTGGCGCGCGCCCGACTGGCGCAGGATCTCGGGCACGATTGCCTGCACGAAGCCGTAGCCGATAAACCACGACGCGGCGAAGGCGCCGACCTGCCCGAATGACCAGCCCAGCGTCGAGGCCAGAAAAACCGGTAAGCCCACCACGAACCAGAACGTCGCGCGCACCAAACAGGAACAGCCGCGCGGCCGAAAGCCAGTTGATAGCGGCGTTTTTGGAAAACAGATGGGTAAATTTGATTTTCGATTTGGCCTTGCCCATTTCCGCCGGCAGCGCCCATACGGTGCCGAAGAGGACCACCACCAGTCCGGCCGCCATCGCCGCCAGCGAGCCAACGAATCCCAACGCGCTCAGCAGCACGCCGCCCATGAAGAAGCCGGCGCCCTTCAGCGCGTTCTTGGAGCCGGTCAGGCGCGCGACCCACTTGAACAGCGCGCCGTCTTCGCCTTCGGGCACAACGACTTTGATCGCGCTCTTGGCGCTCATCTTGGTCAGGTCCTTGGCAATACCGGAAAGCGCCTGCGCCGCCATTACATATGTCACCGAGGCCAGACGGGACCATTGCGGTTGCAGCAGGGCGAGCATGATCAGCGCCCCGATCTGAAGCATAAGGCCGCCATACAGGGTGACCTTCAGCCCTGAGCGCGCGGCGATCCATCCGCCCAGAAGATTGGTGACGATGCCGAAGAATTCGTAGAACAGAAACAAGAACGCGATCTGTACCGCGCTGTAGCCCAGATGGTCGAAATGCAGCAGCACCAGCATCCGCAGCGCGCCGTCGGTGAGCGTGAAGCCCCAATAGGCCCCGGTGACCAGCGCGTAATTGCGCACGGCCGAGTTCATGGGTTTTCACCTGCCTGTTCCGATGAAGCCGGCAGAGTGGCGGCGACTCGCGCGGTCAGCTCGACCAACCGCTTGACGTAGCCCCATTCGTTGTCGTACCAGGCCAGGATTTTGACCTGCGTGGCGTCGACCACCATCGTCGATGGACCATCGACGACGGACGATCGCGGGTCATTGAGGAAATCAACCGAGACCAGCGGTCGATGCTCGAATCCGAGAATGCCCCGCAGCGGTCCCTCCGCCGCATCCTTGAAACACGCGTTGACCTCGGCGGCGGTCGTTTCTCTGCATACCTCGAAAACACAGTCGGTGAGGGAAGCGTTCAAAAGCGGGACGCGCACCGCCAGGCCGTTCAGCTTGCCCTGGAGTTCGGGGTAGATGAGGCCGATCGCGGTCGCGGAACCGGTGGTGGTCGGTATCATCGACATCAAAGCGGAGCGGGCCCGCCGCAGGTCTTTGTGCGGCGCGTCGACGACGGTCTGGGTGTTGGTGACGTCGTGGACAGTGGTGATGACACCGTGTCGGATTCCGATGCTTTCATGCACCACCTTGACCACCGGCGCGAGACAATTCGTGGTGCAGGAGGCGGCGGTGACGATGTGATGACGGCGCGGGTCATACCGATGGTCGTTGACCCCCATGACGATATTGAGCGCGCCCCGCTTCACCGGCGCGGCGACGATAACCTTGCGCACGCCCGGCTTGAAATGCGGCGCCAAAGCTTCCGGCGTCAGAAATTTTCCCGAGCATTCAAGCACTACGTCGACGCCATACTCGTTCCATGCGATCTCTTCAGGAGTCATCGCGTTAGTGAAACCGATGCGATCACCGTTGACGGTGAAACCGTGAGCTTCGGCCGCGATCGCCATCGGCCAGCGCCCATGCACGCTGTCGAACTCGAGCAGATGGGCGGCGGTCTCGGCGCCGCCCTTGGCCTCGTTGACATGGACCACGCCGAAGTCGGGATTGCCGAACGCGGCGCGCAGCGCCAGGCGGCCCATGCGCCCGAAACCGTTGATTCCTACGCGTACCGCCATCGTTCGCTCCACAACTTGTCCATCGGCACATCGGCTCGGCGCCGGTTCATCCGGCAAGTTTCAGTTGCCCGATTTCCTTCATCCGGCGCTCGACGGTGAAACGCTCCAGCGTGTCGAGCGGAAGACTGGTAAAGATTTTGATGCGATGCTCGATCTCCCTGTAAACGCGCAGGAAGAATCGGAGCCTGGCGTCGCCGGTTCCGGCAAAGGTCACCGGGTCGGGTACGCCCCAATGCGCGCATATCGGCTGTCCGGGCCAGATCGGGCAGACCTCGGCGGCCGCCCGGTCGCATAAGGTGAATACGAAATCGAGCTTTGGACTGCCGCGCCGGGCGAACTCGTTCCAGCTTTTGCTGCGCAATCCGCCGGTCTCATAGCGCAGTTTCGCCAGCACCTGCCGCGCCATCGGATGCACATTCTTGCTGGGATGGCTGCCTGCGCTGAAGCCGCGGAATTTTCCCTTGCCCCAGCGATTGAGCGCGCATTCCGCCATGATGCTGCGGGCTGAGTTGCGGGTGCACAAAAACAATACGTTAAGCTCATGATCGACCGCGGATCCCGGTCGCCGCCCGACCGCGCTCAGGGCCTGAGCCTGCTCCTCGGAGCAGTTTTCGGTAAGATACGCGATGAAGTCGTTCATCGCGTCGAAGTTGGCCGCGTATATGATCGAGCGGCCCTCGCGGCGCGACCACACCAGTCCCGCGTGCCTGAGCTGATTCAGATGGAAGGATAGATTCGCGGGCACCAAACCAAGCCGCTCGCTGAGGACACCGGCCGCGAGACCTTCCAGCCCCGCTTTGACGAGCATTCGAAAGATATCCAGCCGGTTTTCCTGGGCCAAAGCGTTCAAGGCCCCAACCGCCGCTGACTTTTTCATTTATTCAAAATTAGAAGCTTTATTTCGTTGTGTCAAGTTTTAGCTTTTAAATAGTTCTATGTCTATTTAAATAATGCGAAATCGCCGATCGCCCCCGCCTGAACATTGCCGAGAGCCTCTATGCCCCACGTCATATGCTTGAGGCTTTGCGCGCCGCCAAGTGCCGACGCTGCCTTGCCGAACCGATTTCCTCGGGACAGGGAGGCCTGTGCTCTCAGCGGCCCAACAGGCGAGCAGCCTGACATCAAATCTTCATTCTTCTGACATCACCGTGTAACACGGCTTTGCTTTAGCTAGCTGGTCCCGTGGTAACCCGCGTGAGAGGCGGAGTTCTGACTAGGAGACTTGAATGAGGACTGCGCGAAACATTTTCCGGGTTGTGGCGCTCTTGATGTGCGTGGGGCTTTCGGCTCCTGGAAGCCGCGCTTTCGCCGCTGACGGCAATAGCGGAGCGATCACGCTACAGGGCACCGGGGCAACTTTTCCGGCCCCGCTCTACCAGAGATGGTTCAGCGAGTACAACAAGCTGCATCCCGAGGTGCAGATCAATTACCAGGCGCTCGGAAGCGGTGCCGGCATAAAACAGTTCCAGCAGGGGCTGGTCAACTTCGGTGCCAGCGATGCGGCGATGGCGGACGCGGAGATCGCCACGGTCAAGCAGGGGGTGGTATTGCTCCCGATGACGGCCGGCAGCATCGTGCTCGCATATAACGTCCCGGACGGCCCGAACGAGCTGAAGCTATCGCGCGAGGCCTACGCCGGAATCTTTCTCGGCAAGATTACGCAGTGGAACGACCCGGTTATCGCCAAGGCGAATCCCGGAGCGAAACTGCCCGACACCAGGATCACGGTAGTGACCAGGTCGGACGGAAGTGGCACGACCTTCGTCTTCACTTCACACCTGAGCGCTATCAGCGCGGCTTGGAAAAGCGGGCCAGGAGCAGGGAAGTCGGTAAATTTTCCCGCGGGTGTGGCGGGAAAGGGCAACCCTGGGGTGACCGCGTTGATCAAGCAGACGCCGGGCGCGATCGGCTACGTCGAGTACGGCTACGCCCGGCAGACCGGCATGCCGATGGCGGAACTCGAGAACAAAAGCGGCAAGTTTGTTAAAGCCGACCTCGCCAGCAGCAAGAGCGCCCTGGCGGGTGTCAGCTTGCCGCCGGACCTGCGCGCCTGGATTCCGGATCCCGAAGGCGCCGACGCCTACCCGATTGTCACCTACACGTGGCTGCTCTGCTACAGGAAGTATCAAGACCCGAAGGTCGCCGAGACGCTCAAGTCGGTAATCCGCTTTGGCTTGACCCAGGGGCAGGCGTACAGCGTCGATCTCGGCTACATCCCGCTGCCGGCGAATGTGGTCACAACGGTGACCAAAGCGCTCGACCAGATATCATGATCCCGGCAAAGGCCGAAGTCGCGGACAGTATCCTTCTACCGAACGGGCGCGATGATCGGTCAGTCGTGGAGGCGACGGAGGAAATATCTCGACCTCCGTCAGCGTTCGAGGTCGCCGGCGACCGCGTATTTCGACGATGTACGCTGGTCGTGGCGTGGCTTACCGTTCTGCTCGTTTTCTGCCTGGTCGCAAGAATCGGATGGGTAGCCATGCCGGCGATCCATACTTACGGCGGCGGTTTCCTTATCGGCACTACCTGGGACGCAAATCGCGCCCAGTTCGGGATTCTCCCCGCCATCATGGGCACGCTCTACAGCTCGATTCTGGGATTGGCCGTCGGCACCGCGTTTGGCTTGGCGATCGCCATCTTTCTGAGCGAGGGCTTCCTGTCTTCCGGGCTCGACACGGTGATCAGGTTTTTCGGGCTGGCGGAGAAACCGCTGTGGGGCCGGCTCCCCGCCCGGATGGAGGATTTGCTAAAGATTACGATTGAACTGCTCGCGGCAATTCCCAGCGTCGTCTACGGGCTGTGGGGAATCTTCGTGGTGATTCCTTACGTTCGTCCGCCCGCGAACTGGCTTCACTCGCACCTCGGATGGATTCCAATCTTCGGCACGAGCCTGAGCGGGCCGGGACTGTTTCCGGCCTCGATTGTTCTGGCGATCATGGTCCTGCCGACTATTTCCGCGATCTCCCGCGACGCACTGGTCGCGGTGCCGCCCAAGATCCGCGAAGCCGCCTACGGAATCGGCGCGACGCGCTGGGAGGCGATTTTCGCCATCTTTATCCCCACCGCGGCTACTGGAATTTTCGGCGCGATTATCCTGGGATTCGGCCGGGCGCTGGGCGAGACCATGGCGCTGGCGATGCTCGCCGGCAATGCCAACGTGATCAGTTCGTCGCTGTTTTCGCCGGCCAACACGCTGGCGGCTTTGCTCGCCAATCATTTCCCGGAAGCCGACTCGATTGAGGTCGGCGCGCTGATGTACGCCGCACTGGTATTGTTGGGAATTACTCTGCTGGTAAATATAATCGGCACCCTGATTTTGCAGCGCGCCGATGCCGGCCTCAAAGGACTGAGGTGATGGCGGTATCTGCGATCGAACCCGTGGCGGCGAATGAGATTGACCTTCCGAGTCTGGCGCGATCGCTGCGCCGGCCGCGCACGCTGTTCAGCTACACGATGAGCATGCTGACGGGAGCAGCCACCTTGGCGGCCCTTTTCCCGCTCTTCTCCGTGCTCTATCTGCTGGTGGTACGCGGAAGTGCGGCGCTCAGCATGGCGGCGTTGCGCGAACTTCCGCCCGCGGCGATGACGGCTGGTGGCGGCTTCGGCAACGCGATCGTCGGCACTTTCGTAATCGTAATAATCGCCACCGCGATCAGCGTGCCGTTCGGAATCCTGGGCGCGATTTATATCGCCGAGTTCGGCCCCGACACCAGGACCGCCGCGGCGGTCCGGTTCGCGGCCAAAGTTCTGACCGGGCTGCCGTCGATCATCGCCGGAGTATTCGCGTTCGCGACCGTGGTGGTTGTGACCGGAGGCTTCTCCGCTCCGGCTGGCGGAGTCGCGCTGGCGTTGCTGATGGTCCCCACAATCCTGCTCACCGCGGAAGAGGCGATCAAACGGGTGCCGTCGAAGATGCGAGAGGCGGCGATCGGAATGGGCGCAACCCCGACGCAAGTCGTGGCGCGCGTCATCATCCCCACCGCCGCGCCCGGAATCCTGACCGGAATCATGCTCGCGGTCGCCCGGGCCGCCGGGGAAACGGCGCCGCTGCTGTTCACCTCGCTCTTCAGCGAATTCTGGATGAGCCGAACGGCTCCCGATTTTCTTCCCAAAACGCTCGGCGATCTCATGAAGCCGACCGCCTCGCTCGCGGTCATTATCTACAACTTCTCCGGCTCGCCGTTCGAGAACCAGGTCGCGCTGGCGTGGGCAGCGGCCCTGACGCTCGTGCTCGTCGTTCTTGTGACCAACATCGTAGGCCAGGCCCTGGCCAAACGCTCCGCCGACTGAGAAGGAGACCAGCATGTCAGCAACGCAACCGAAGACTAATGGTAATGGCAGCAAGGTTCCCGACGACACCCTGATCGATTGCGAGATCAAGGAACTCTTCTACGGCCGTTTCAAAGCCGCACGCGACATCGCGCTCAAGATCAAAAAGGGCACAGTTACCGCGTTCATCGGTCCGTCGGGATGCGGCAAGAGCACGGCGCTGCGTTGCCTCAACCGGATGAACGATCTGGTTCGCGGCTTCCGCTTCAAGGGCCACGTGGTGTTCCGCGGTCAGGATATCTACGCTTCGAACGTGGATCCGGTTTCTGTGCGCCGCCACATCGGGATGGTGTTTCAGCAGCCCAATCCCTTCGCGATGAGCATCTTCAGGAACGTCGCGTTCGGCCTGCGGCTTAATCGATATAAGGGCAAGGTCGAAGAGAAGGTCGAGCAAGCGCTGCGTCAGGCCGCGCTCTGGGACGAAGTCAAGGACATCCTGCGCTCGAGCGGGTTGGCGCTCTCCGGAGGGCAGCAGCAACGGCTGTGTATCGCACGCGCCATCGCTACCGAACCGGCGGTGCTGCTTATGGACGAGCCTTGTTCGGCCCTCGACCCGATCGCCACGCATCGGATCGAAGAGCTGATAAAAGAGCTGAAAAAGAACTACACCATCGCCATCGTTACTCATAACCTTCAGCAGGCGAAGCGGGTCGCCGACATGACCGCCTTTCTCTACGTCGACAGATCGAATGGCGGGCGCACGGGTTACATGGTCGAGTACGGCCCGACCGGGGCGCTTTTCGAGGATCCCCAGGAACAGCATACCAAAGAGTATATTCGCGGCGAGTTCAGCTGAGGCTGATTAACAACACGGGAAAGCCAATCTTTAGCTAAATAATCTCACTTCGACAGTCAGTCGCATTGGTTTGGTGTCGCCGCGATTTGCCGCAGCGAGCCGCTTAAGCCGTGCCGAATCAAAAATTGCCGGTATTATGGCCGTCTTTTGGAACCGCGGCAGGTACAGATAATGGTATTCGTGCACATTGCGAGTGGAATCGTGTAACCTTGGGACGACCCCTATGAGCAGCAGCGACGTTCGCGGGCGCACCGCGGTGAACCAGGACACGATGCGTGCGCTCGCCGAAAGCATATCGCCGGATTCATCGCCCCGCGCCGAAACTGTAGCGGCCGCCGGCGCCGCCGCGGCCGCCGACAGCAGCTCGCCGGCGGTTGCCCAAGGTTATCTTCCTCGCGCCGCAACATCCCAGGAAGAGGCGTCGCTCTCTGCGCCGGAACTTTATCTTAATCGGGAGCTGACCTGGCTGAGCTTCAACCGCCGGGTGCTCGCCGAGGCGGAAGACGAACGCAATCCGCTGCTCGAACGGGTCAAGTTCCTCGCCATCACCGCGTCCAACCTCGACGAGTTCTTCATGAAGCGGATCGGCGGCCTCAAGCAGCAGGTCGCGGCCGGTGTCCACGAGCTCACGGTTGACGGCCGCACGCCGCAATCCCAGATCGCGGAATGCGCCGAGCAGGCGAAAGCCTTGGAGCAACGACAGCGCGAAATCCTGCTTACGCTGCTTCAACTGCTAAGAGCCAAGGGCATCAGCGTGCTCTCTTACCAGGAACTCGACGCGCAAGAGCAGGTGTCACTGCGAGAGTACTATTTCGCCAATATCTTTCCATTGGTCACGCCGCTTGCGATCGATCCCGCCCATCCTTTCCCCTTCGTCTCCAACCTCTCACTCAATCTGCTTGTCACCGTGCGCAATGTCGGCGATATGGAGGGGTCGCTATCGCGGGTCAAGGTTCCGGTTGGTTCCGGGATTCCGCGCTTTCTGAGAGTCGGCCAGGCCAACCGCTTCGTTCCGCTCGAGGAGGTGATGGCGCACAACCTCGACCTGCTCTTTCCGGGAATCGAGATCGCCGCCTGCGAGCTTTTCCGCGTCACGCGCAACGCCAATACCGAGCGCGACGAGGAGGAGGCTGACGATCTGCTGGCGCTTATCGAAACCGAGCTACTCGAGCGTCGCCTGGCGCCAATCGTGCGGCTCGGCGTGGTCAAAGGAATGGATCCGGTGCGGCGCGGGATGCTGGCGGCGGAACTTGGGCTCGACGAGCGCGCCGATGTCTTCGAAGTCGACGGGATGCTCGGGCTGCGCGACCTGATGGAGTTGGCGAGCCTCGAGGTCGCCGCGCTCCATGACCCGCCGCATCATCCGGCCGACCACTCGCGCCTCAGGGAGCGGCGCAGCATTTTTCACATAATTCGCGACGCCGGCTCGCTCCTGCTGCTGCATCCGTACGAGTCGTTCTCAACGTCAGTCGAGCGTTTCCTGCGAGAGGCGAGTACCGACCCGAAGGTACGCGCGATCAAAATGACGGTTTATCGCACGTCCTCGGAAGCGGGGATAATCAGCTATCTCTGCGACGCCGCGCGCAACGGCAAACAAGTGGCCGTCGTGGTCGAGCTCAAGGCTCGGTTCGACGAGGAAGCCAACATCCGGTTCGCGGCCAAGCTCGAAGAGTTCGGCATCCACGTAACCTATGGCGTTGTGGGACTGAAAACGCATTGCAAGGTTATTCTGGTCGTGCGTCAGGACTACAACGGACTGCGCCGCTATGCGCATATCGGCACCGGCAACTACCATCCCGGCACCGCGCGGATTTACGCCGACATCGGCCTGCTCACCTGTGACGACATAATCGGAGGCGACCTGACCGAGCTTTTCAATTACCTGACGACCGGCTACCGGACCAGGCGTCGGTACCGGAAGATCATCCCGGCGCCGTCGATGCTCAAGAACGCGCTGCTCGAGCGGATCGAGCGCGAGATCACACTGCAATCACGCGACTCGGCCTATACCGGATTCATCCAATTCAAAATGAACGGGCTTGAGGATGTCGATATAACCCGGGCGCTTTACCGCGCCTCGCGAGCCGGCGTCAAAATAGACCTGATCGTGCGCGACACCTGCCGCCTGCGCCCCGGAATCCCGGGACTGTCGGAAAACGTTCGCGTCGTAAGTATCGTCGGACGCTTTCTGGAACATGGGCGTATCTATTACTTCCGCAACGCCGGCGCCGAGGAGTACTTTATCGGCTCGGCCGACTGTATGACGCGCAACCTCGAAAGCCGCGTCGAAGTGGTAGTGCCGGTCGAGGATCCGCTGCTGCGCAAGGAACTGCGCGCCGTGCTCGATTGCCAGCTGAAGCCGAATCGATGCCAGTGGCAGATGCAGTCTGACGGAACCTACGTACGCAGCCCCGCGTCGGATAGTTGTCAGCAACATCTGATCGAACTTGCCGAGAAGCGTAAACTGCAGCCGCGCCGCCGCCGCGGTTTCGCCCGCCGCAGCGTCCGCGGCTAGCGTGATTTGTCCGTTACGGCTTGCGCCGTATCCGCCTCGCGCCACCGACGTTTCAATTCGGTGGCCCGAGCGACTTGCAGGAAACCCTCAATGTGAACACCGTCCCGACGGAACAATCGCTAAGGGCAGGGGGCTCTTGACCATACCCCGGCAACCCCTTTTTACAGCAACTTCTTCCGAAGCTCTCTCATCGATCGTTGACACGCATTTTTCGTGCTCCGGCTAAAGCAACGCCCCGGCGCAACCCGGCTGGTTTTTTCTTGTGACCGCCAACCGCCTCCGGCAGACTTTTCCTTAAAGGCACCGCCTGACAGCGCCGGTCAAAAGTCGAAGAGATCGCGCATCTTGCTGAGCAGCCAGACGCTGCGTCCGGCCTTGCCGTCTCCCTCCGCTCCGGAGGCGCGCGCCGCTTCGTTCTCGGAGATGCGGGCCGCGACGATTTCGCTGATCGCCCTCGCACTGTCGGGCCGCTCTTTAAACAGACGCGTGAAGCCCTCGCGGTTCATCTCCAGCACTTCAACATCGTCGAGCGCACGGACGGTCGCATTGCGCGGCGCGCCGGTCATCAGCGAGGTCTCGCCGAAGAACTGCGGGCTTTGTAGCGTCGCGACGCGGCGCTCGGTTCCGTCGGGCCCGGGAACCAGCACTTCGACCATGCCGCGCTGGATGATAAACAGCGAGTCGCCGTATTCGCCGTCGCGCACCAGGACTTCGCCCGCGCCAAACTGGTGAGTCCGCACGGTGGGCACGATTACTCGCAGCTCGTCGTCCTGGAGATCGCGCAGAAAATCGATTTTGCGCAGCTCGCGCATAATCTCGTGTTCGTAGTCGCCTTCGCGCGCGGGCGCGGGGCGGCGGCGCAAGTGCAGCGTCCGAATCGGGAACGGGATCTCCATCCCGTGGCGCCGCAGCGCATACCACAGGCTGGCGATCACCTCGGCATGCAGGACATCCTGGTCGGCATAGTCGCGCATCCAATACTTGACCCGGTAGTTGATCGAGAAATCCTTGTATTCCCACGGCATGACCTCCGGCGCGGGATTACGCAGGATGTTGGGGATGCCGTGCAGAACGTGGCGAATCGCCTGCCGTGCGCGGTTGGGCGGCACGTCGTAACTCAGTCCGACCGCGATTTCGTCGGCAACGGTCCCTTCGGAGAAGTTGATCAGCGTTTCCTTCCCGATCGAGCTGTTGGGAACCTCCAGGCGCTGATTGTGGCGGGTCACGATTGTGGTCGAGCGCCATCCGATTCCGCGCACCCGTCCGATGTGAGGGCCGGATTGCACCCAGTCGCCGGGTTCAAAGGGCTTGCTGAGCTGCAGCATCAGGCCGTTGAATATCTGGCCGAGCGATTCTTGCGCCGCCAGGCCGACGATCACCCCTATCGCGGTAGTAGTGGTCAGAATCGAGAGCGGTTGAAAGCCGAAGTTGGTGTAAAGGACGACGCCGACCACCACCCCCCACAGCGCGAACATTATCAGGTCTCTGAAAATGGTCGAAAAATGGACGCGACCGCGCTGACTCAGCATGCCCGCCGCTTCCAGCACCAGCCGAATCAGGCCGAACATGAACAGCACCACGCCCGCAGCGGCGATCTTCTGGGCAACCTTCGGATCGGGAATAACACCCGCAGTGATCTCGAGCATCAGACCCGCTGCGGCGAGAACGAACGTCGTCGCGGTGACCGGTAGCCGGCGCCGGCGCAGCGCGATCGCAAGCCCAACCGAAGCCAGCGCGCCCAGCCATTCCGCGAACAGGCGCAAGTTCGATCCTAACCGCGCAAAGCCGGCCAGCGTTTCCAGCGGTGTCGGTGCCATCGTTTATAACCGCTCATCTTTGCTCTTCTCTGGTATCGGCTCCAAAACTCTCTCGATTTCTGACCCGCCAGACTCTCAAGCAATTTTAAGGTTTCATTACACGCAACAACAACCAGGAGCCTCATTTTATAGAGGCTCCGGCGTAAGGCCAAACGGACCGCTTGGACCGGAGATCCCCTGGGAGAGCATTGGCAGAGCCGAACTGCCTGGCGCATCCGACGCATAGTTCCGACAATCGCGAAAGATCCACCCGCGGCTAGCCGAAGTGTAAAACCGCAAGCGCGGCTTGTCTATCGCGATGATTCGGCGTCTGCATCAACGCCCGGGCATCTCGCCCAACGTCCTCATCCGCCCGTCGAGGAACGACAAGGCTGCCTGAGGCACAGGGCGTTTCGATTACTGGCTATCCCGTAGCCGAGGAATGACTAATCCCTCTGGATTCGAGTACAGGTGCATCCACCAAATTCCTCAGCATCACATTGTGTAACGGAGCGGATGCTTCCGGAAGCGGCGGCTGAACGGCTAGTGAAGCCGCAGATCTCGCTCTGAGGGCGCAGGCCCCTTTCCCGGCTGAAACGACGCCGGCAAAGGGGCCTGCCTAACAGAGTCCGCGATTCTCGGTGAGAGAACGCAAGACTCCCTTTGCTTCACCGAGACGGTACGGCAGTACAGGTTCCGGACCCAGCCGTGTCGTCATCCTCAAGATTGTCGTCGATCATCTGCAGGCTTGCGCCGCCGCCCATCAAGTAAACGTGATCCGTGAAATCACTGCTACAGACACCCGTGCTCCCGTTCGAAACTTGAGAAACAAAGGTCCAATTGAGCGTCTGTAACACCATGCCATTGGCCGTGGCGAAGGATGAAGTGACGGTATTCAGCGTGTAATAGCAGGTGAGGGCCGGCTCGCCGCCACTAGGTCCGGGGTCGTTGGTGTACATGGCGGTAAGGTTTCCGCCGGTGAAGGATGACCCTTTGATCACGACCGACCAGAGGGCGGAGTCCGAGCCAGTCGGGCCGGTCGCGCCCTCACCGACTGAACGAACGTCTAGCCCTTGGCATCCGATGGTGTAAGGGCTGGCGTCTGCGCGGCCGACCCCTCCCATCACGAGCGCCAGCACAAACAAGACCGCTGCCGCTGAAACTGTTCTTTTAGTCATGATGCAAATCTTCTCCTTTCCGTTGATTTAGAATCCGCCAACAATTGCAAACGCTCTTTTACCAGTGTAAACGAGCTTTTACACTTTAAACGCTCTTTTACCACCCGCGCACCACGATGTCCAGCAAATGATAAACATAACGTCAAGCACTACATCGTGCGACGAAGCGGATGCTTCTTGGCCGGAATTTTCGTTTTGACTTGCTAACAGGGATTTTCGTTTTGATTCTCCGATTCCTACTCGCCTTACAGACTAGCCTGCCCCTGCCAAAGTTTTCGCCATTCATAGGTAGAGTCTGCCGGCCGGTTCGCTTCTCCAGCGGACTCGCCCTTTGCGCTCTTTGGCTTGCGGACGAGATGCGATATTAGATTCTCACCTGGCTCGACGGGTCCGTGCTTTACCGAGCGAGCGAGGCCGATGATGACGCGCGAGACCGATTGCCACCAGACATCGCGCGCCGCGCCGCTCGCTTCGCCGCCGCGTTTCGATACCGTAATCACGATTTTCCTCGCGATAGCCGGCTGGCACGCCAATCTCTCCGGAATCTCCGACAATTCTTTCTTCTGTCACCTTCGTATAGGCCAGTGGATACTCGATCACGGTATCCCGCACGCCGACATATTCTCTTTCACCGCGGCAGGGACGCCATGGGTGGCGGAATCGTGGCTTGCGGATCTGCTTTACGCTGTTTTGGATCGCTGGTTTGGGCCGGCGGGCGTGACGACCATGAATGCCGCGGTAGGGGCCGCTATCGCGGCGCTCTGGTATCGGCTGGCGCTGCGCGTCGCGTTCAATTGGGTGGCGGTCGTAGTCGCCTTCGCGATGGGCGGATGGTGGACAATCCGCGCATGGGCGAACCCGGGGTTGGATTTCCGTAAGTACCCCGTCGCAGCCATGGAGGCGGTCGAATCGCAGGGACTACTCGGCCGACGCTTGCTGACCACCGACTCTTGGGGTGATTACGTCATCCTGCGCTAAGGGCCGCGCCAGCGCGTATTCATGGACGACCGGTACGACGTCTATCCCGCGAGCGTAGTCGCCGACCTGGAGTCGCTGCTAAACGGCCACGGCGACTGGCTCCGAATCGTTCAGAAGTACAACATCGATGTCGTCGTTTGGCCGAGCGGTGATCAATCGGTGAAGGTGCTTTCGCAAGCGGCGGGGTTCAAAAAAAGCTACGAAGATGGGATAGCTGTGGTCTTGCTTCGTGAAGTTGCCTCGCATCCAGGCGGTTCCTGATCAGAGTTGAGGCGTGTCCGCCGGACAATCCTAAGTTGTTTGTCTGTGGTTCTGTGGGGCTGCGCGGCAACCTATCTTGCGCCTGGCTGTGGTAAGGTTACCGCCAAATTTACGGTTCGTCTGGAGATGAATCATATGGGTGCTTTGTCCGGCTACAGAATAATCGAATTCGCGGGGATTGGCCCGGCCCCCATGTGCGCGATGCTGCTTTCCGACATGGGTGCCGATGTGCTGCTAATCGATCGCACCGCGGATGCCGGTTTGGGAATCGCGATGCAGCCGAAGTACAATCTGCTCAACCGCGGTCGCCGGTCGGTGGCGTTGGACCTGAAGCGGCCCGAGGCCGCCGAAGTCATATTCCGGCTCATCGAGCGTTCCGACGCGTTGATCGAGGGCTTCCGTCCGGGCGTGATGGAGCGCCTTGGAATCGGCCCGGATCGATGCTTGGCGCGCAACCCGCGTTTGGTCTACGGCCGAATGACCGGATGGGGTCAGGAAGGGCCGCTGGCTCATGCCGCGGGCCACGACATCAACTACATCGCGCTTATCGGAGCGTTGCACGCGGTGGGCCGCAAGGGACAGGCACCGGTGCCGCCGCTCAATCTGGTCGGCGATTTCGGCGGCGGCGCGTTGTATCTGGCGCTGGGTGTCGTCGCCGCGCTGCTCGAGGCTCAGAAATCGGGCAAAGGGCAGGTGGTCGATGTCGCCATGGTCGATGGTGCGGCCTCGCTGATGACTGCGATCTATGGCCTGCACGGCGCCGGTATCTGGACCAACCATATGGCCGAAAACATTCTCGACACCGGCTCTCACTACTACGAAGTGTACGAGACCAAAGACGGCAAGTACGTGTCGGTTGGATCGATCGAGGTTAAGTTCTATGAGGAGTTGCTGCGCCTGTCCGGCCTCAAGGGTGAGAAGCTGCCGGACCAGAACGACCGATCTGCGTGGCCGGCGATGAAGGAGCGGTTTGCGGCGGTCTTCCGCGCCAAGACCCGAGATGAATGGTGCCGGATCATGGAAGGCAGCGAAGTCTGCTTTGCTCCGGTGCTAAGCCTGGAAGAGGCTCCGCGCCATCCGCATAACCGCCATCGCCGCACCTTCGTCGAGGACGACGGCGTTGTGCAGCCTGCGCCGGCTCCGCGATTCAGCCGAACTCCTTCCGCGATCCAGCGTCCGCCGGCGAAACCGGGCGAGCATACCGAGGAGGCGTTGCACGATTGGGGCTTCGGTCCCGACGAACTGAAGCGTTTGGCGACGGCGGGCGTTATCGGTAGAGGCGGCCGCGGCTGATCTCAGCGGCGGATGCGGAGTTTTTTCAGCGGGCGGGTGTTGAGCACGTCGCCGGCTTCGATCCATCCGCGGCGGGCCTGATTGAGGCCGTACTCGATGAACGCGAAGTCGTGCGGATGGTGGGCGTCGGTCGAAACCACCATCTTGACCCCGGCGTGCTTGGCGCTGAGGCAGGCTCCATCGGTGAGGTCGAGCCGCTCGGGCTGGCTGTTGATCTCCATCGCGCAGCCTTCCTCGCGCGCTACCTTCAAGACTTCGGCGAAGTCGAACTCGCTCGGCGCTCGTCGATTAAGCAGCCGGCCGCTGGGATGGCCGATCACATCGACATTTCGGATTGCGGATCGCCTTGATTATCCGCCGGGTCATCTCGGCCGGCTTCTGTTCGAGCTTGTAATGGACCGAGGCGACCACCCAATCGAGTTCCGCCAGCACGTCGTCGGGTAGATCGAGGCTGCCGTCGTCGAGGATATCGACCTCGATTCCGCGCAGCAGCCTGATGCCGCCGACCATCTTTTGGACGCGCTCGATCTCGCGCCACTGCTCGTTCAGCCGTTTCGGATCGAGCCCGTGCGCCATCGCGAGCCGGCGCGAATGGTCGGTTATCGCGATGTACTCGAGTCCCCGCGCCTGCGGCGGCTTTCGCCATCTCCTCGACCGAGGCTCGCCCGTCGGTGTACGTCGTATGCGTATGCAGATCGCCGCGGATATCATCGCGCTCGATCAGCGCCGGCAATTTCCCGGCCTCGGCCGCCTCGATCTCGCCCCGGTCTTCGCGCAGTTCCGGCGGGATGAACTTCAATCCGAGTTTTGCATAGACTTCCTCTTCTCTGGCGCCGGCGATCGCAACCTTGCCCCGGAAAAGGCCGTACTCGTTGAGCAGAAGTCCTTTTTTCTGCGCGATTCGCCGGAGATGGACGCCGTGGGCCTTCGAGCCGGTGAAGTACACCATCGCGGCACCGTAGCTCTGGCGCGGAACGACGCGCAGATCGACGTGCAATCCGCCGTTGAGCGCGACGCTGGTCTTGGTTTCGCCCCTGGCGACAACTTCGGCGACGCTCGGGAAAGAAACCAACTGCTCCATCACGGCCGCCGGCTTGCCCGATATCGCAAGCAGGTCGAGGTCGCCGACGGTTTCCTGGCGCCGGCGGAAGCTGCCTGCGGCTTCGATCCGCTCTACCGCGCGGCTTTTCCGCATATGCGCGAACAATTGTTCGACGATGAGCGCGGCTTCCGAGTAAAACGTCCGCACCGCCGGATGGGCTTCCATCTGGGTGAGATGCTGGAGTATTTGATGCTGCATTTTCGGCCCGAAGCCGCGCAGCGTGGCTATCGCGCCGGATTGCGCCGCTTTCTTGAGGTCCGCGAGGCTGCGGACCTTGAGCTTGTCGCCGAGCGTTCGCACTCGTTTCGGACCAAGCCCGGGAACGCGGAGCAATTCGATCAGGCCGGGCGTAACCTTTTGCTGAAGCTCGCGATGGAGCGGCAACCCGCCGGTTTTCAGAATCGTCGCGATTTTGCCCGCGAGGTCGGCGCCGATGCCTGGCAGTTCCTCTATCGCCTCGGGCGGCATGTCGGCAAGCTGCCTGGAGCAATCGCGGATGGTGCGCGCGGCGTTGCGATAGGCGCGGACGCGGAAGAAATTATCCTCGCTGACTTCGAGCATGTCGGCGACTTCGTCGAAGATGTTCGCGATCTCGTGGTTCTGCATCGCACCGCCGCAGTTCCGTCGAAAAGTCTCTACCTCATGCCCCAAGCCAATTTCACGGCTTGGCAATACACAAGTCAATGTATTTAACCGCGCCTTGTACCCATGCGGTCACGGCATTGTTGCGGAAACATCGGGTGGTTCCTAAGTCCGACGCCACGATGGTACCCTTGACCCTTGAAATTATTGCGCGCCGACGAAGCGGCGCCCTTGGCGATATACGTCGAAAGGAAGATGCCGAGAGTATGAGTTCGAAAAAAATAGCGGTCGTGACGGGCGGCAATCGTGGAATCGGCTTCGAGGTTTGCAAACAGCTTGCCGGCCACGGGTTCAAGGTCATTCTGACCGCGCGCGATAAAACCAAAGGCGGCAAAGCCTCCGAGACATTGAAGAAGCAGGGGCTGGATGTCGTCTTTCATCAACTCGGTGTCGATGACGCGGATAGCATCAAGGACCTGGCGCGCTATATAGAAAAGGAATTCGGCAAACTCGACGTTCTGGTCAATAATGCCGGCATCCTTCATCCCGATGACGGAGCGGGCACTGACGTCAGCCTCGATGTGGTTCGACAAACGTTTGAAACGAATCTTATCGGCGCGCTCGCGCCGTCGCAGGCGATGATTCCGCTGATGAGAAAAGGCGGCGGCAGGATCATAAACATTTCGAGCAATCTGGCGATGCTGGCCGAGATGGTTGGCGGATACGCCGCGTACAGAATCTCGAAGGTCGCGCTCAACGCCATGACCTGCGTTCTGGCGTCGGAGCTGGCGGGAACAGGGATTCTGATCAATTCGATGAGTCCCGGATGGGTCAGGACCGACATGGGGGGCGAGGCCGCGCCGTTGTCCGTCGAGCAAGGAGCGGATACGGTGACGTGGTTGGCGATGCTGCCGGACGACGGACCGACGGGGAAATTTTTCCGCGAGCGCAAAGAAATAGCCTGGTAGCAAAACGAGTTCTCTGGTCAGACGGGGAATCAAATTATGAGCAATCAGCCTTTCGATATCGCCCAGTTAAAAGTCGAACAACGCCGCGGTTGGGACGAGAGCGCCGCTGGCTGGAACAGGTCCTGGGAAATGTTCGAGCGTGCGGCGCAACACGTGAGCGACCGGCTGATCGAGCTGGCGCAAATCAAGCCCGGACAACGCGTGCTTGATGTCGCCACCGGAAACGGCGAGCCCGCGCTGACCGCGGCGCGAAAAATCGGGCCCTCGGGTCACGTCGTCGCTACCGATCATTCGGCCGAGATGCTCAAGTTCGCGCGCGAGCGCGCGGCGGCGGCCGGATTGCGCAACGTCGAGTTCCTTCAGATGGACGCTGAAGCGCTCGACCTTCCCGAAAACAGCTTCGATGCCATCCTGAGCCGATGGGGGCTGATGTTCCTTCCCGATCTTGCCGGCGCGCTTGGCCGAATGAGAAAACTGCTGGTTCCCGGCGGACGATTGGTGGCGTCGGTCTGGAGCGCCGCGCCCAAGGTCCCGATGATCGGTTTGGTTGAGGCGGTCCGTAAACAATTCGGGCTTTTGCCGCCGCGGCCAGGAACGCTCGGACCGCTAAGCCTCGCGGATACCCGGCGCTGGAACGAACGCTTCGCGCAGGCGGGCTTCGCCGAAGTCGCAGAGAGTCGCTCACCGTAACATTCGAGTTCGCCTCCGCGGACGAATACGCGCTTTCAGCAGGAAATCTGAAACCACGGATCGGAGCTGATACCGAACAACCTGCCGAGACTCAGGCCAAAATCTGGCGGTCGTGCGCGATGCGGCGCGGCGTATGCGGCGCCGATGGGGTGGTCCGCCTGCCGAACGAATGTGTTTGCTGGCGGCGCGGCGGTAGCAGCCGATCAGATCAGCCGCATCTCCTTCATCACGCCGCGAAGCTTCTCGGCCGGTCCCGGCGACATCGTCGTCAGCGGCATCCGTATCTCCGCCGTGCACTTGCCCATCAGCGACGCCGCGTATTTGACCGGAATCGGATTGGTTTCCAGGAACAGCGCGCGCATCAGCGGCAGCATCCTGTAGTGCAGCTCGCGCGCGCGCGCGAAGTCGCCCGCCAGCGCCGCCGCCGCCAGCTCGTGAGTCTCGCGCGGCATGACGTTGCTGATGACCGAGATCGACGCCCTTGGCCCCCAGCGCCATCAGCGGCAGCGTCAGCGAATCGTCGCCCGACAGGATCGTGAGCCGCTCGCCGCACAGCCGGCGGATATCGGAAATCTGATCCATCGAGCCCGACGCTTCCTTGACGCCGACGATATTCGGTACGTCGGCCAACTGCGCCATCGTTTCGGGCAGGATGTTCGAGCCGGTGCGGCCCGGGATGTTGTAGACGATCAGCGGTAGGCGACACGCTCTGCGCGATCGGTCTTGTAGTGCTTGACGATCCCTTCCTGCGTGGGCTTGTTGTAGTAGGGCGAGATCAGCAGCGCGCCGTCGGCGCCGGCCTCGCGCGCGAAACTCGTCAGGCGGATAGCCTCGGCGGTGGAGTTGGAGCCGGTGCCGGCCACCACCGGTACGCGCTTGCGCGCCTGCTCGATCGCGATCCTGATCACCTGCTCGTGCTCGGCGTGCGTGAGCGTCGCGGATTCGCCGGTCGAGCCGCAGGGGACGATTCCGTCGACGCCGTTCTGGATTTGCCATTCGATCAGATCGCGCAGGGCAGCGTTCATCGACCGCTCCGTCGCGAAACGGGGTGATGATCGCCGATAACGCACCACTAAACATAGAAGTAACCTCCGGAACATCTGCCGCGCGGCCCGGGTCGATCGGGTCGGCGGCGCGAGCCCCATATCTTCAACAGAGCGAGTACTTATACCGCGATCAGCTCGGAGGCGTCGAGTTCGACCCGGCCGCGAAAAACTTCGACCGCTTCTCCGGTCATAAACACGTGATTCGTGCGCCTCGCCCCTTTCGCGCCATTCGATTTCAAGCAATCCGCCGCGAAGCTCGACCGTCGCCTTACGCTCGGCGCGGCCCGTCAGCACCGCCGCGACCACCGCCGCGCAGGCGCCGGTGCCGCATGCCATGCGTCTCGCCCGATCCGCGCTCCCATACGCGCATCTTGAAGCGGTCGCGCGCGAGCACCAGGACGAACTCGGTGTTCACGCCGCGCGGAAAGAACGGATGGCGCTCAAACTGGCGCCCGATGCGCGCGAATTCATCGTCCGCGATGCGGAAGATTCGATCGTCGTCGACGAATATCACGCAGTGCGGATTGCCCATCGAAACCGCGCTAATCGTTTCGCGCCGTTCGCCGACTTCGAGCGTATGGTTGATCACCCTGCCGTCGGCAAGCGTGGGGATATCGCGACCGTCGAGGATCGGCGCGCCCATGTCGACCGTGGCGGCGACGACGGTATTGTCTTCGATCGCGAGCCGGATGCTCTTCACGCCGCAATCGGTCTCGACGGTCAGCGGATTGTGTCGCGCGATGCCGCGTTCATAAGCCAGGCGCGCCACGCATCGGATGCCGTTGCCGCACATCTCGCCCCGGCTGCCGTCGGCGTTATACATCTCCATCCGCAGGTCGGCGCGCGTCGAAGGGCAGAGCATGATCAGGCCGTCGCCGCCGATTCCGAAGTGGCGGTCGGAGAGCCGCCGCGAGAGTTTGGCGGGCTCGGCCGGCCGCGATCGCGGTCGCAACGACATAGATGTAGTCGTTGCCGCATCCGTGCATCTTGGTGAATTCGAGCGTCGGCATCGCGATCCGCTTCCTCAGGCTTTCAGCTCGACGAGCTTCTCGCCGCGGACGAGATCCTCGAAAGTTTCCCGCTCTCTGATTACGTGCGCCTCGGCGCCGTCGACCAGCACCTCCGCTGAGCGCGGCCGGCTGTTGTAGTTGGAGGCCATCACGAATCCGTAAGCGCCCGCGCTCATCACCGCCAGCAGGTCGCCATCGCGCGGTTCGGGAATTGCGCGTTCGCGGGCGAAGAAGTCGCCGCTCTCGCACACCGGGCCGACGATGTCGGCGGTGACGATCGGGCTGCGCTCGCGATCCTCGACCGGCAAGATCGAATGATAGGCCTCGTAGAGCACCGGCCGAATCAGATCGTTCATCGCGCCGTCAACCACGATAAAGCGCTTGACGTCGGTTTCCTTGACGTAGAGCACCCGCGTGACGAGCGCTCCAGCGTTTCCAACCATCACCCGGCCAGGCTCGACGATGAACTTGAGCCCGAGGTCGCGAAGCGGCGCCAGCAACGCGGCGGCGTATTCGGAGGGCGGCGGCGGTTCCTCCTGATAAGGGATTCCCAACCCGCCGCCGAGATCGAGGTATTTGAGCGCGATGCCCTCGGCCCGCAGCCGCTTGACGATTGTCCGCGACCTTCTCGCCGGCTTCGCTGAATGGCCCGGTTTCGGTGATCTGCGAGCCGATATGCGTGCTCAGGCCGACCACTTCGAGGTCGTTCAGGCCGCGCTGCCTCAGCGTAGTACTCAAGCACCTGCGCCAGCGGCACGCCGAACTTGCTGTCGCGATGGCCGGTCGAGATGTGCGGATGCGTGCCGGGATCAAGGTCAGGATTGACCCGCAGGCTGACCGGCGCGCGCTTGCGCTTGCGGCGCGCCACCGCCGCGATCCGGTAAAGCTCGGGGCGCGACTCGACGTTGATCATCAGGATTCCGGCGTCGAGCGCCGCCGCGATTTCCTCGTCGGTCTTGCCCACGCCGGAGAACACAATCTTGCGCGGATCGGCCCCGGCCTTAAGGCAGCGCATCAGCTCGCCCACCGACACGATATCGAACCCCGAGCCCATCGAGGCGAACAGCTTCAGGATGCTCAGGTTCGACAGCGCCTTCATCGCGTAGCAGATCAGATGATCGGTGCCGGCGAAGGCCTCGTCGAAGACCCTGAAATGGCGGCGCAGCGTGCGCGCGCTGTAAACGTAAAACGGCGTGCCGACGCGGGCCGCTATGTCCTTGAGCGCGACCTCTTCGGCGAAAAGCTGGGTTTGTTTATAAGAAAAATGATGCATGACCTGATCGCGTTACGTTAACTCCTGTCGCTGTCCGCAAGAGCGGATAAACCGGCCTTATCTATTGTACAGGCTGCGAACCGGTCGCGTCTCCCCCGGTTGAATCGATGCTGTCAGCGGCCGGTTTCGCAGCCGATGGCGGAAAAGCGAAGTGCTCCGGGTCAGGCGGCGGTGGCGGAAGCGTGCGCGTCAGGCTCGCTTCATTTGACGGGACGCTCTCATAACCGTCGGTGGTACGCGAGATGATTCGGTAGCGATAGCGATGGTTCATCAAGGCGCCGGTATCCAGAAACAAAAGACGATGCTGATGCTCGAAGCGCTCGCGGTCGGTAACCGGAAGAGTCGTCAGCTCGGCGAGCGCCCCGTCATCCGACCCGCGCAGGACCAGGAATTCGCCCAGGTCACGCATCCGGCTGCTGTCCTGATAGCGCTCGGGCCGGCTCCAGGCCAGTTCGATTCCATTGGCGACGGACGTGGCCCGCAGATCAGCGATCGCCTCAGGCCGCACGTCTTCCGGCGGCCGCGGACGGGTTTTGATTCCGCATCCGGACCAGGCCATGAGCGCAATCAAGAGCGGGATCCATGCGCCGCGGAGCGATTGCCGTCCGATTTCTCATTTGCTGCGCCTCCCGGCAAGCCGGTAGTTGGCCCCGGCCAATTCGCGCTTGAGCTGGGCAATTCGACGCCGCACCGTAGCCGGCGCCGGCCCGCCCTGTACGGCGCGCGCTTTTAACGAGCCTTCAGCCGATAGCGTCGCTTGCACGTCGGCGCGGAAATGCTTCGAGTACCGTTGGAGGTCATCGACGCTCAGTTCCTCGATTGTTTTGCCGGCCATACTCAGATGGCGCACCAACGCGCCCATCGATCTCGTGGGCCTTGCGAAACGGTACGCCGCGCCGCACCAGGTATTCGGCCAGGTCGGTGGCGAGCGCACCGTTGCCCGCCGCCGCCTTCATCGCGGCCCGATCGAAGCGAAGCCTCGGCCAAAGCGCGGCGATCAGTTCCAGCGACGGCTTGAGCGTATCCAGCGCGTCGAATACCCGCTCCTTGTCTTCCTGAAGATCGGAGTTATAGGCAAGCGGCAAACCCTTGAGCACCGTCAGCATGGCGACCAGGTCGCCGATGATGCGTCCGCTTTTGGCGCGAATCAGTTCGAGCAGGTCGGGATTCTTCTTCTGCGGCATCATCGAGCTGCCGGTCGAAAACTCGTCCGGCAGACCCACGAAGCCGAACTCGGCGCTCGACCACAGGATGATCTCCTCGCACATGCGCGAGAGATGGATCGCGGTGAGCGCCGCCGCGGCGAGAAAATCCACGACGAAGTCGCGATCGGAAACCGCGTCGATACTGTTTTCCGCGAGCCTTGGGAATCCCAGGTCGCGCGCGACCATCCGCCGATCGATCGGTAACGTCGTCGCCGCCAGCGCGCCCGCCCCAAGCGGCATCACGTCGGTACGTTCCAGGGTTTGGGCGAAGCGCTCGCGGTCGCGCCCCAGCATCTCGACGTAGGCCAGCATGTGATGGGCGAGCGATACCGGCTGCGCGCGTTGCAGATGGGTATATCCCGGCATCACGGTATCGAGGTGGCGCTCGGCGAGGCGAATGAGCGTCGCGCGCAGGCGATCGATCGTGCTTCAGCACGCCGCCGACTTCTTCGCGCAAAAACAGCCTTAGGTCGAGCGCGACCTGATCGTTGCGCGAGCGCGCGGTATGAAGCTTGGCGCCGGCGGGGCCGATCTTCTCGGCCAGCCGCCGTTCGATCGCAAGATGGATATCCTCGTCGGACAGCACGAAGTTGAACCGCCCGGAGCGGATTTCGGCTTCGATCTGGCCGAGCCCCCTGACGATTCGTTCCGCTTCTCCGCCGCTGATCAGCCCGACCTTCGCGAGCATCCGCGCATGCGCGATCGAGCCCCGGATGTCGTGGCGATACAGGCGCCGATCGAACGGAAGCGACGCCGGTAAACGCCTCGACCTCGGGCAGGCGGCGTCGTTCGAAGCGCCCGCGGATGAGGCCGCCCTGCTGGGCAACATCAGTGGTCGAAACCGGCTTCGCGTTGCGCCGTTGGCGCGGCCCGGTGGCCGGCGTTTTCGTGACCTCGGGTTTTTTCACAAGATGCTCCCGTTGCCGGGGTTGCGGCTTCGCATCCCGGTGGTCAGGTCCGTTCGGGACGCCATCGGCTTGGGCCGGATCTGTACGGACCAGGAAAAAAGCATTGCGTGTGGCGGTCGAAAATCGATCTGCTCAGTGCAGGAAGGTTGCCTGAAACCGCACCGGTGGCACAAGGGGGCCGCTCGTGTGCGCGACGCGTCGGTACTTGACTCGGCTTCGATTAAGCAAATACTTAAACAGCAAGCGCCCTCGCTTTTCATGTGCGGAGCCGGAGGCTCGTCTGACATCAACAACGTAGACGGAGCCGCCGGTCGACACAAACCGGGCAAGGCATGACGAACCACGAAGCATCCAGACCGCCGCGAAAGGCATCGGCGCGTCCGCGATCAAACCGCCGGCCGATTTCGGCCGCTACCCGCGAAGCGATCCTGAGCGCCGCCGAGGAAGAGTTCGCCGCTCGCGGATTTGGCGGCGCACGCGCCGACGCTATCGCCAAACGCGCCGGTGTGAACAAAGCGCTGCCATTCTATCACTTTGGCTCCAAGGCGCTGCTCTATGAAGAAGTGCTCAAGCGGGTGCTCAGCCGCTTCGGCGATATCGTGACTCGCACCATCGAGTCGCAGGAGCCGCACCAGCGCCTGGGCTCCTTTGTTCGCGACCTGTCCGCCTACCTGGCGGCAAACCCCAACTGGCTAAAGATCATCACTCGCGAACTAATCGACGACAGCGCGCGCTCGAGAGCCATCGCACGCCGTTACCTGAAGCCGCTGGTGGATGCCAGCCACACCGAGATGTCGCGGGCGATCGAAACCGGTTTGATGCGTGCGATCGACCCGATGCAGGTAATGATCAGCATCGCCGGTGAAGTGATTTTTTACTTCCTGATCGGCCCGTTTCTGGAAGGGCTTGGGATGTCTCAGCCGTCATCAGCCGCCAATCGGGTCCGGCGTGAGGATGCGGTGCTGAAGCTGCTGAATGAGGGACTGAAAGGCCCCGCAGGCTCGAACATCGCTTGACGTTCGCATCGGATTCTATGTCAGGGATGGTCGCTCCCGCCCACGCCAATCGTTGATTGCTCGGTGAGTCCCATCTCGGCTCGTCGCCAGCCTGCCATGAAAGCCGCGGCGCGCTGGCCGCTGTTCCCGTGCGAATTCGCAGCGCCGGCGAAGTCGTCGCCGGTAAGGCGGTAGTAATCCGAGATATTTTCGGCTCGGATATTCAGGCGCGAGAGCGTGTAGCCGGCGAACTGATCCGCCTCCAGCTCGAGCCTGACGCTTCCCAGCGCGCGTCGCCCGGGATCGAAATCATGGTGCATCAGATGGCCGAGCTCGTGGGCAAGAACGGCGTAAAACATCGGCTCCAACGCTTTGCTGTCCTGCATATTCATCCAGGAGTTTAGAAACTTTGTCATCTGCGGCAGATTATAGAAGGCGCATCCGGGCGGGCGGGAATGAGGCCCTGTGGGCGCGACGGACTCGAAGAGCTGAATGTCCGCCGGCGCATCCCGCACCGCCATGATTTGCGCCATGATCGATTTGAACGGCTCTCCGGCAGGTCGCGCCCGCTCTCCGCATGCCACTACGATTTCAGCCGCGCCGGCAGTTTCTTTCGTGACGGAATTCGAACCAGCGGCGGCATCCCCGGATACGCTGCCTCCGCCGCCGCTTGAATGCGGCACCACGTGCCAGTCTTCGTCGTCCTGAGCCGAACAGATGGTCGCACTCAGACACACCGCCATCGCCAGCGCACAGGCCAGAAAAACGGTCTCCAGCCACCGGCCGTGACCCATCTCACGTTGACAGAGGTTAACGGCCCGGCCGAATTTCACAATCGCAGCCTCGCGCGGCGCAACTGATTACGCCGTTAGGATGCTTAATGTGGACATTGCGTTTGTGCTGACACCTGGGGCATTCGTCGGGCGGGGTTCCCGTATTCGGCTTGGGGACCGCCCGCAGCGGTCTGAACTGGATTACCTTGCCCAACTGGCCGTCCCCACCTTTACAACGTCTAGCGGCTTAGCACCCTCAGCCTGATCGCGTTCAGCCGGATGAAACCCTCGGCGTCCGATTGCTGGTAGCCGCCGGCCTCCTCGAAGCTCGCGAGCCTGGGATTATAGAGCGAGCGCGGCGCGCGGCGCCCGACAATCGGGCGCTTCCCTTGAAGAGCTTCAACCGTGCGGTTCCGGTCACGTTATGCTGAGTCTGGTCGACCAGAGCCTGCAAGGCTTCACGCTCCGGAGCGAACCAGAAGCCATAATAGACCATTTCCGCGTAACGCGGTACCAGCGAATCCCGCAGATGCATCACCTCGCGATCGAGGGTCAGTTGCTCGACCGCGCGATGGGCGTGCGCGAGGATCGTGACGCCAGGGCTTTCGTACACTCCGCGCGATTTGATTCCAACGTAGCGGTTTTCCACCAAATCGACGCGGCCGACGCCGTGACGCCCGCCGATGATGTTGGCGCGCTCTATCAGCCCGGCCGGCGAGAGGTTCTCTCCGTTGATCGCGACCGGATCGCCTTGCTGATACTCGACCTCGACATATTCGGGCTTGTCAGGGGCCTTCTCCGGGGCGACCGTGAGCAGGAACATGTCGTTGTAAGGTTCGAGCCAGGGGTCTTCCAGGATGCCGCCCTCGTAGCTGATATGAACGAGGTTGCGGTCCATCGAGTAGGGCTTCTCGGCGCTGACGGTTATCGGGATGCGCTTGTCGTTGGCATAGGCGACAAGGTCGGCGCGGCCTTTGAACGGCCAATCCGGATGGCGCCAGGGGGCGATGATGGTGAGGTCGGGCGCCAGGCGGGCGAACGTCAGCTCGAAGCGGACCTGGTCGTTGCCCTTGCCGGTGGCGCCGTGGGCGACCGCGTCGGCGCCCTCGCTGCGCGCGATCTCGACTTGCTTCTTCGCGATCACCGGGCGCGCGATCGAAGTGCCGAGCAGGTAATAGCCTTCGTAAATCGCATTGGCCCGAAGCATCGGAAAGACGAAGTCGCGCGCGAACTCCTCGCGCAAATCTTCGACGTAAAGCTTCGAGGCGCCGGTCTTGAGCGCCTTTTCTTCGAGCCCCGTGATTTCTTCGGCCTGGCCGACGTCGGCGCAGTAAGCGACACCTCGCATCCGTACTGCTCCTTGATCCAGCGCAGGATGACCGAAGTATCGAGCCCGCCGGAATATGCGAGAACAGCTTCTTTGATTGTTGGATTATGCGCCATTTCGTGATTTAACACTCCTATGCCGAAGAGCGGCTTGGCGCGCGGCGACGTGCGCGCGAGGACGCAGAATTCAGCTTCGAGTTCGTTCGTCGGCACGCCGAAGCCAGCACCTCGGGTTTGAGCAGCCAGAGCATCACAGCCTTCTGCGCATGCAGGCGGTTCTCCGCCTGTTCGAGCACGATCGAACCGGGTCCGTCGATCACTTCATCGGTGATCTCTTCGCCGCGATGCGCCGGCAGGCAGTGCATCACCAGAGCGCCTTCGGCGGCCTTCTTCATCAACGCGCGATTCACCTGAAAGGCCTTGAAATCGCGATGGCGTTTCGCGGCGCTCCTTCTCCTGGCCCATCGAGATCCACGAGTCGGTATATACCGCGTCGGCCTGCGCGACGGCTTCGGCCGGATCGTCGCGTGAGCATGCATGCTTAGGTCGGCGCAGCCGCGCGACGAAGGACTTTTTCGGGCTCGTAGCCCGCCGGACATCCCAGCCGCAGCTCAAAGCCGAGAATCTCGGCCGCCTCGATCCAGGTCTGGGCGAGATTGAAGCCGTCGCCGATAAACGCGATGCGGAGCCTGGCAGATCGCCGCGAATTTCGCGCAGCGTCATCAGGTCGGCCATCAACTGGCATGGATGGAGCAAATCGGTCAGGCCGTTGATCACCGGTACCGAGGCTTCCTGCGCCAATTCCACACATATGCTGTGGCTGAAGGTGCGAATCATGATCAGATCGACCCATCGCGAGAGGTTGCGCGCAACGTCCTTGACCGATTCGCGCTCGCCGATTCCGATATCCTGAGGAGCGAGATAGATGGCGTGGCCGCCGAGTTGCGCCATCCCGGTCTCGAAGGTGATCCGCGTCCGCAGCGACGGCTTCTGAAAGATCATCGCCAGGGTGTTGCCGCGCAGGTACGGATGCTCGAGCCCGCTTTTCAGTTCGCTCTTGAGCCGTATCGCGAGGGCGAGCAGGCCGTTCAGTTCCGCGGCCGATAGCGAACTCAAATCGATTAAGTCGCGTTTCATCGGAAATCAGGAATTGATTCTCCAACCGCCGCGACGGGTACGCAAGCGGCCCCGGACCGTCTCAACCACCGGACTGCTGCCCGGCTGGTCGTCTTGGCGCCAGCCGGGGATTTGATTTCCAGCGCCCGGCGGATAATCGCCAGCCCCTGGTCGGCTTCCTCGCGGGACAGATTCAAGGGCGGAAGCAGGCGCAGAACATTGCCCGCGGTCGCATTGACCAACAATCGTTCCTTGAGGCAGGCGTCCACGACCGGCCGCGCTTCGTCCTTGAGCACAATCCCGATGATCATCCCCTGCCCCGGACCTCCATCATGCGATCGTTGCCCTTCGCGATTGCGCGCAGCTCCTTGAGCAGGTAATCGCCGATCGCGGTGGCGTTTTCGAGCACTCGCTCTTTTTCCAGCGCGTCGATAACCGCCAGCGCTGCGGCGCATGCCACCGGATTTCCGCCAAAGGTGCTGCCGTGGCTGCCGGGAGCCAGGCTCGCGGCGATCTCGCCCTTCGCCATCATCGCGCCGATCGGCAATCCGCCCCCGAGCGCTTTGGCCAGCGTCAGGATATCGGGCTTGACGCCCGCATGCTCGATGGGCGAAAAACTTGCCGGTGCGGCCCATCCCGACCTGAACCTCATCGAAGATGAGCAGCAGCTTGGCGCGTGTCGCAAAGCTCGCGCAGCCGCTTCAGGTAATCCGCGCGCGGCACGACGACTCCGCCCTCGCCCTGGATCGGCTCGACCATGATCGCGACGGTCTGCTCGCTGATCGCCGCGCGCGACGGCATCGGGATCGTCGAACGCGACCAGGCGAAATCCGGGAATCAGCGGCTGGAACCCCAGATGGTACTTTCTCCTGCCCGGTGGCGCTCAGCGTCGCCAGTGGTGCGGCCGTGAAACGAGCCGAGCGTGGCGATAATCTCGAAGCGTCCGCCGCCATGCTCATGGCCCCATCGGCGTGCGAGCTTGATCGCCGCCTCGTTAGCCTCGGCGCCGGAGTTGCAGAAAAAAATCTTGCCGCTGTCGAAGCGATCGGAAGCCGCTGGGCCAATCGCGCCGTCGATTCGCAATGGAACACGTTGGAGACGTGGATCAGCTTCTCGGCCTGCTCCTTGATCGCGCGGACCACGCCCGGATGGCCAGTGGCCGAGGCTGGTCACCGCCAGCCCGCAGAAGAAATCCAGGTAGCGGTTGCCGTCGGCGTCGTAAAGATACGAGCCGCGCCCCTCGACGAAGGCCAGCGGCAGGCATCCGTAGACGTTGATCATGTGCTGATGGGCCAGTTCGACAATTTCGGCGTTGGTCATCCTGTTGCTACTCTCGTCCCGGAAGGCTGGGCGAGTCGCGCCGGCTAACGAGCGGATGCGGTCGATTTGATGACTCCCACCGGATGCGGGCTGGTCGCCGTTAAGTTTTCGCTTGTTCCGCGCCGCGCGCAGCCGAACGTTTGCTTGGTTTCGTCGCGATCTCGGCGCTGCACGACTTCGGTGCCGATCCCGAAGTGGTGAAAATCTCGAGCAGCACCGCATGCGGCAAGCGGCCATCGATGATGTGGGTCTTGGCGACGCCGGCTCGCAGCGCGTCGATGCAACACTCGACCTTGGGAATCATCCCTTCGCTGATCACGCCGCTGGCGATCAGCTTCTTCGCCTGCGCGACCTGGAGCGTCGGAATCAGCGCGCCGTCCTTGTCCTTGATGCCTTCGACGTCGGTCATCAGGATCAGCTTCTCGGCCTTGAGCGCGGCGGCGATTTTGCCGGCGGCAACGTCGGCATTGATGTTGTACGTCTGGCCCTCGCGATCGAATCCGACCGGCGCGATAACCGGGATGAAGTTGGCGTTCGTCGAGCGTCCGGATAACGTCCTGATTGACCTCCACCACCTCGCCCACCAGACCGATATCGACCGGCCTCGGTTTGCCGTGCTCGTCGCGCATCATGACCCGCATCTTGCGCGTCAGCATCAGCTCGCCGTCCTTGCCGGAAAGCCCGACGGCGCGGCCGCCCTGGCGCGAGATCATCGCGACGATCTCCTTGTTGAGCCGCTGCAGCACCATCTCGACCAGCTCCATGGTCGCGTCGTCGGTCACGCGCATCCCGCGCACGAAACGCGACTTGATCCCCATCCGCTCGATCATCTGGGAGATCTGCGGCCCGCCGCCGTGCACGACCACCGGGTTGATGCCGACCAGCTCCAGCAGCACCACGTCGCGGGCGAAACTCTCCTTGAGTTCGGCGGAAGTCATGGCGTGGCCGCCGTACTTGATCACGAAGGTCTTGCCGCGAAAGCGCCGGATGAACGGCAGCGCCTCGACCAGACATCTCGGCCTTGCGAATCAGATCGCGCATCGGCCCTCCCCACACCAAACGTCCATTTACAAGATGTAACGCGACAAATCTTCGTCCTTGACGATGGGATCGAGGCGCTGATGAACGTAGGCGGCGTCGATTGTGATATCGCGCTCGACCAGCTCCGGCGCGTTGAACGAGATTTCCTCGAGCAGACGTTCGAGTACGGTATGCAGGCGGCGGGCGCCGATGTTCTCCGAGCGGGCATTCACCTGTGCCGCAATCTCCGCCAGCGCTCGAGACCGCGTCATCGGTAAACGTCAGATGCACCTTCTCGGTTTCCATCAGCGCTTCGTACTGCTTGGTCAGGGCGTTTTCAGGCTCCCTAAGGATGCGAACAAAGTCCTGACTGGTCAACGCCTTCAGCTCGACCCGGATCGGAAACCGGCCCTGAAATTCGGGAATGAGATCGGACGGCTTGGAGATGTGAAACGCGCCCGAAGCGACGAACAGGACGTGATCGGTGCGGACCGAGCCGTACTTGGTATTGACGGTCGTGCCCTCGACTATCGGCAGCAGGTCGCGCTGGACGCCCTCGCGCGAAACGTCGGGACCGCGTCCGCCGGACTCGCGCCCGGCGATTTTGTCGATTTCATCGATGAAGACGATGCCGGACTGCTCGGCGCGCTGGATCGCGTCGTGCGCGACCTTGTCCATATCGACCAGCCGCGCCGCTTCTTCCTGCGTCAAAATTTCCAGCGCCTCGGGAATCTTGACCGTGCGCTTCTTGGTCTTCTTGGGCATGATCTGGCTGAACAGGTCCTTCATGTTAAGACCCATCTCTTCCATGCCCTGGGGGGTGAGGACCTCAACCATCGGAGCCTGCGCGCTCACCTCGAGCTCGACCTCGCGTTCGTCGAGATGGCCGCCGCGGAGCAACTTGCGCAGCTTCTCGCGGGTCTCGCTATGTGAATCTTCCGGAACCGGCTGCAAGGTGCCTTCAGCGGAGATCCCCACCGACCGACGGACTTTCGTCGGCGGCGGAAAGAGGATGTCGAGCAGCCGCTCCTCGGCCAGTTCGCGGGCGTTGACTTCGACCCGCTGGCGTTCCTCCTCGCGCACCATCTTGACCGAGATCTCGATCAGGTCGCGGATAATCGATTCCACGTCGCGCCCGACGTAGCCGACCTCGGTGTACTTGGAGGCCTCGACCTTGAGGAAGGGCGCCTGGGCGAGCTTGGCGAGCCGGCGCGAGATTTCGGTCTTGCCCACTCCGGTGGGGCCGATCATCAGGATGTTCTTGGGCGCGATCTCGTCGCGCAGCTCCGGCGCCACGTTCTGCCGCCGCCATCGGTTGCGCAAAGCGATCGCGACCGCGCGCTTGGCCTCGTGCTGGCCGACGATATAGCGGTCGAGTTCGGAGACGATCTCGCGAGGAGTCATCACATGGGCGAATGACGTGCTATTGGCCATTTTTACTTGATTATGCTGCGCCGACTTTCGGAAGCTGACGCTCTAAAGCTCTTCGAAGGTGAACTGGTCGTTGGTGTAGACGCAGATCTCGGCGGCGATTTTCATCGCCCCCTCGGCTATCTGGCGCGCGCTCGAGACCGGGACTGTGCCGAACCAGGGCGCGCGCCGCGGCCAGCGCGAAATTACCCCCCGACCCGATCGCGAGCAGCCCGTCGTCGGGCTCGATAACGTCGCCCGCGCCCGAGACCAGCAGCGAATTTTCGCTATCCGCGACCACCAGCATCGCCTCGAGCCGGCGCAGCACCCGATCGGTGCGCCAATCCTTGGCCATCTCGACCGCGGCCCGCCGCAGATTGCCGTTGAACTCCTGGAGCCTTGCCCTCGAACTTGTCGAAGAGCGTGAGCGCGTCGGCGGTACTGCCGGCAAAGCCCGCCAGCTACGCGATCGTTATACAGACGGCGCACTTTGCGCGCCCCGCGTTTCATGATCGTCTGGCCGACGCTGACCTGGCCGTCGCCTGCCATCACCACCGCTCCCGCGTGGCGGACGCTGAGGATGGTCGTGCTGCGGACCTTGTTGGGCGATTCAGGCTCTTGGATGGGCACGGTCGTAAACCTGCTTCAGGCGATTGACGCTGACGTGAGTATAGCGCTGAGTCGTGGTCAGGCTGGCATGCCCGAGCATCTCCTGGATCGAGCGCAGATCGGCGCCCCGGTCGAGCAGATGGGTGGCGAAGCAATGGCGCAGGCCGTGCGGCGTTATCCGGCTGCGCACGCCGGCCCGATCGATCCGCCGGGCGACGATATTCTCGACGCTGCGCGAGGTCAGCCGGCCGCCGCGCAAGTTGACGAAAACGGGGCCGTCGGGCTCCCACGCTATCGGCATCCAGCGCCGCCATGCCTTCAGCGCGTCGACCGCCTGCTCGCCGACCGGCACCAGGCGATCCTTGTTGCCTTTTCCCGAACGCACCATGACCATGCCGACATCGTCGTCGATATCGCGCCAGTTAAGCCCAACCAGCTCGCTCACGCGCAGCCCTGAAGAGTAAAGCACTTCCATTATCGCGCGATCGCGCGCTACGGCCGGGCCCTGGGCGTCGCCGTCGGCTTCGAGCAAGCGCGCGACATCATCTTCCGGTAAAACGGCCGGCAGCCGTCGCTCGGCACGGGGCGATCGCAGTTCGCGGGCCGGATTGGCGGCGCCGTCGCGAATCTCCCGATAGCGGAAGAAAGCCTTGATCGCCGAGAGCCGCCGCTGCACCGTCGAGCGCCGGGCACTCTTCATCTGATGGGCAAGATAACCGCAGATGTGGTCGGCTTCGATCGATTCGCAGACAACCTCGCGCCGGCCGGCGTCGAGCGCGGCCGCGCGGTCGAGCAAAAATTGGCGAAAACTCAGGAGGTCGCGCCGGTAATTTTGAACCGTATTCGGCGCGGCGCGCGAGGCTTGCCCCAGCGCCACAGCGAACGATTCGATTTCTGTAAGCATTCTCGCGTGCCTCGAAAGTATGGACTATGCTATCAAGGGTCGCCCGCAGGCAAAAGTATCAAGCGGAAATGAAGTGCTGGAATTGCTCAACCGAGATCGGGACCAAGGAACGGGTCGGGTTTCGCGACCATTGTCCCGCCTGCGATCGCGCCCTGCATTCATGCCGCAACTGCGACTTTTACGATCCCTCCCGCAATAACCAATGCCGCGAGCCGATGACGGAACGCGTGGTCGACAAGGAGCGGCAGAACTTTTGTGAATATTTCATTCCGAGCAGGGCGGTTGCCGCCGCGCGCCCTCCAGTTGCGTCGCCGGCACGCGATAAGCTTGAAGCGCTGTTTAAAAGGAAACCCGATGCCGGCGGATCGCGCTGAAGCTTTCGGCCTTCCTCGAACGGGGAGCCGCGCGCGTGCGAGCGTGTGGATGGCGGCGGCCGTCCTGCTCTCGATCGCCTCGTGGAGCTGCACGCCGCCGGAAAACTCTCCGCGCGGAGTCGTCGATCGATTTATCCAGGCGCACTATATGGCGATTGATTTGAAGGCCACCGAGCAGTTCTGCACCGGTCTGGCCCTTTCCCAGATTCACAAGGAGCAGCAACTCACGGCCGGGCAGGCGATCGACGAATCGACCCGCAAACCGATCATCCATTACCGGATCAAGGAAGAGCACGCGCAGGGCGACCGGGTCATGTATCTTTTTTCGGCAACCATCGACGTTCCCGAAGGCGGCTCGTTCGAGAAAAAGTGGATGATCACCGCGCGCAAGGAAGGCGACACCTGGAAGGTGTCGAACTACAGCGAGTACGACTGATCCGGACGCTCGGATGAAGATTCCGAAGCCATTGGCGCACAATCGTTTTCAGCACACTCACCCGCATGGCGCGCGGAGGACCGCGCGAGATCCTTCACTTCGTTCAGGATGACGGAGGATCGCGGGTGCTGGATAGTTTACAAACGAACTTCAGACTCAGGACACCAGGGTGAGCGAGCGACTGGCCTCGATAATACTCGCGGCGGGCCTGGGAACCCGGATGCGTTCGGCGCGGGCCAAGGTGCTGCACGAGTTGGCCGGCGAGCCGATGATCGCGCGCGCGCTCAGGCCCTATGTCGTTCTCGGCGCGCGACCGCTGGTCGTGGTCGTCGGGCATCAAGCGAAGCAGGTTGAGGAGGCTGCGCGCCGCGCATTTCCTTCGACCGAACTGACCTTTGCGATGCAAAACGAGCAGCGCGGCACCGGCCACGCCGCCCGATGCGGCATGGAGCGCGTGGGCGAGGACTTCGACGGCGACGTCCTGATAAGCTATGGCGATATGCCCGCCGTGCGTGTCGATACCTTGCGCGGCCTTATCGAGCGCCATCGCAAGAGCGCGCGGCGCTATCCTTCATCAGCGTCAGGCTCGACGATCCCGCCGCCTACGGGCGCGTGATTCGCGACCGTAGCGGCGCGGTAGCGGCGATAGTCGAGTTCAGGGACGCGAGCGAAGCCGAGCGCGCTATCGACGAGGTGAATACGGGAGTGTATCTGGTCAAAGCCGGGTTTTCTGCGCTCCGCGCTCAAGGAACTCAACCGGCCAACGCACAGGGTGAGTACTATCTGACCGACGTGGTAGCGGCGGCCCGGAAAAGCGGGCTCAAGAGTCGAAGCGCATCCGGGCGCGGAGGCCGGGGAATTCGTCGGAATAAATTCGCGCGAGGAGCTGGCGCAAATGGAAGCGGAGATTCGTCGCGAGATAAATCGCAGGCTGATGGCGGCCGGGGTGACGCTCATCGATCCCGCCACCGCCTATATCGGCGAGACGGTCGAGATCGGCGCCGACACCGTGATCGGTCCGAACGTGCAGATTCTGGGCCGCAGCCGAATCGGCTCCGGCGTGCGAATCGACGGCACCGCGTGGCTATCCGACGTGACGATCGGCGACCGATGCCATCTGAAGCTCGGCGTTCGCGCCGAAGATTGCCGAATCGGGGCCGAATTCGAGATCGGACCGTTCGCCAATCTCCGCGCCGGCACCGACCTGGAGGGACACAACCGGATCGGCAACTTCGTCGAGACCAAGAAGGCCCGCATCGGCAATGGCAGCAAGGCCAGCCATCTGAGCTACCTGGGCGACGCCGTCATCGGGCGCGACACCAACATCGGATGCGGCGTTATCACCGTCAACTACGACGGCTACGACAAGCATCTCACCGAGATCGGCGACCGTTGCATGGTCGGATGCGACACCCAGCTTGGTTGCGCCGGTCAAGGTCGGCAACGACGTCTACGTTGCCTCAGGAACGACGATCGTGCGCGAAGTTTCCGACGGCGCGTTGGTCATCTCGCGATCATCCGCAGCGCGAAAAGCCCGGCTGGACCGAACAATGGCATCGTCGTCACGCCGATCGTTCAGCCAGGGCGAAGAATAAGTATCGGGGAATCGAGGGGGAGCGAAAACAGACATGTGCGGCATTATCGGATACGTCGGGAATCGTGAAGCCTGCCCGATTCTGCTCGGGGGGCTCCGGCGGCTTGAGTATCGCGGCTACGATTCCGCCGGCGTCGCCGTGATGGTCGCCGACGGCAGGATTGAGATGCGCCGCGCCGTAGGCAAGCTCGACAACCTCTGCAAAATGCTCGAGGGCGCGCCGCTTCGCCGGCACCGTCGGGATGGGGCATACGCGATGGGCGACTCATGGGCGTCCGTCCGAGGAGAATGCTCATCCCCACAAGGCCGGCCCGGTCGCGGTGATTCACAACGGCATCGTCGAAAATTACGTCGAGCTGCGCGCGGCGCTGACCGGTCGCGGCCACAAGCTCAGGTCCGAAACCGATACCGAAGTCATCGCTCATCTGATCGAGGAGCGGCTCAAGGCCGGGCTCGGATCTCACCTGGGCGGTGCTTGAAACGGTGCGCGAGCTGCGCGGCTCTTTCTCGATCGTCGTGCTATCCGAGACCGAGCCGGGCAAGCTCATTGCCGCCAAGACCGCGACGCCGCTGGTCCTCGGTTTCGGCAAGGACGAGAATTTTGTCGCCTCGGACATCCCGGCGCTGCTCGAGCACACGCGCGAGGCCCTGGTGATGGAGGATGGGGAGCTGGCCGAGATCAGCGCCGACAGCAATCAAGCTGCTGGACCTTCGACGGCGCCGAGGTCGAGCGCAGCCGCGCCATATCGAGTGGGACGCGGTCGCGGCGACCAAGGGCGGCTATCGACATTATCTTCGCAAGGAAATCGCCGAGCAGCCGCAGGCCTGGATCGATACGCTGAGCGGGCGTGCCGCCGCCGGCTCGGCGCAGCGTCCGGTTCGAGAGCGAATTGCTGCCGCCGGGCGGCCCCGACGCGATCGGCCGGATCGTGATGGTGAGCGCGGGCGCCTCGTGGATTTCCTCGCTGATCGGCAAGTTTCATCATCGAGGAGCTCTGCGGCGTTCCGGTCGAGGTCGATTACTCGGCCGAGTTTCGCTATCGACGCCCGGCGATCGATCAATCGCACCCTGATTTTCGCGGTCTCCCAGTCGGGTGAGACCGCCGACACCCTGGCGGCGATGGAAGAAGGGCGGCGCCACGGATGCCGTCTGCTGGCCGTCACCAATACCATCGATTCGTCGATCGCGCGCAAGGCCGACGCCCGGCTCTATACCCGATGCGGGCCCGAGATCAGCGTCACCACCACCAAGTGTTTCATTACGCAGATCGAGGCCTTCCACCTGTTCGCGATCCATCTCGCGGCGCGGCGCGGGATGCTGGGCGAACGCGAGGCGATGGACCTGCTTGCTCCGGCCTTCGCGATTCCGGCCCAGATCGAGGAAATCCTTGGGCGCGAGCGGCAGATCGAAAAAATCGCGAGGAAATACGGAAAGGCCGGAAATTTCCTGTACCTCGGCCGCGGCATCAATTATCCGGTCGCGCTCGAAGGCGCGCTGAAGCTCAAGGAAATTTCCTACATTCACGCCGAGGGCTACTCGGCGGGCGAGATGAAGCACGGCCCGATCGCGCTCATCGACGAGAACATGCCGGTCGTGGTGCTGATTCCCCACGACAATGTTTTCGAGAAGACGCTGTCCAATCTGAAGGAAGTCGAATCGCGAAACGGCCGCATCATCGCGGTGACCGACCGCAGGAGCGCCGAACTGGAAAAGGTGGCGTCGGACATCATCGAGGTGCCGCAGACCCATCGGATGCTGACGCCGGTGCTGATGACCGTGGCGCTGCAACTGCTTGCCTACCATATCGCGGTCTATCGCGGCACCGACGTCGATCAGCCGCGCAACCTGGCCAAATCGGTGACGGTCGAATAGCGGATTACCTTGGCAGGGCGGCGAGCGCGGCCGCTACTTTTTGCGCGGCACGTAATACTGCACGCCGGCGGTGACGCGATCGATCTCGCGCATCAGGTCAGCGAGGTCTTCGGGGTCGGCGACGAAATCGATTTCGGAACTGTCGACCACCAGCAGCGGAGTCTCGTCGTAGTAAAAGAAAAAGTCCCGATAGGCTGACGATACCCGCTCGAGGTACTCGTAGCTGATGTAGCGTTCGAAGTCGCGTTTGCGCTTGCGCAGCCGCTCCGCCAGCACCTCCGCCCGCGCCGCTATGTAAACCACCAGGTCGGGCTTGAGCAGCCGCGCATCGAGCATGCTGTAGACCTGCTCGTAAAGCGCCAGCTCCTCGGGCGCGAGGTTGAGGCGCGCGAAGACCCGATCCTTGGCAAACAGATAATCGGCGACGGTCGCCTGACTGAACAATTCCTGCTGCGCCAGCTCGCGCTGCTGATTGTGGCGGGCAAGCATAAAAAAGAGCTGGGCGGGGAAGGCGTACTTGTCGGGGTCCTCGTAAAAGCGGACCAGGAACGGATTGCTTTCGGCGTCCTCAAGGACCATCCGCGCGTTGAACTCGCGCCCGAGCGCCATCGCCAGGCTGGTCTTGCCGACTCCGATCGGACCTTCGACCGCGATATAACCGCCGCGCCGCCGCATCAACGTTTACTCCGTCGACCGCCTCCCTGGCCCGAGACCTATGGACAACAGCATGCCGCTCTTTATTTCGTCCCCTCGCCCGCGTTTTCGCGGGAGAGGGTCAGGGTGAGGGCACCTAAAATACCTGTGCGCCAACGGGTTTGTGCACACTCGCCGACATGCTCGATTACTTCGTTCCTCGGGGACGTTTGACGCGCGCCCTCATCGCTTTGACCTCGGCCTCCGGGGCGCCCGCACGCTCCATCAGGTCCGCCGCCGTCGCGTAATCGGGCGGCTTGCGCGCCAGATAGGCCTTCGCCAACTCGGCGTTGGCCACCTTGCTGTCGGGATCGAAGGCGACGACATCGTTGAGAATCGTAAACGCCCGGTCCGGCAGCCCGCCCGCCTGTGCCGCGATATTGATCGAACGGATCAACGAATCGGCTTTGGGATCGAACCGCTGTTTCCCGCTCGCCTCGGCGATCATCTGCCAGGCGCGAATCGCGAGTGCGTAGTTCTTGAGCGCCTCATCGTATTTTTTTTCCTGCTGAAGCGAATCGCCCTGCTGCGCGATTAGCGGCGCGGCCTTGCGCAAGGCGTCGAGAGCCCGATCGTGCGCGGCCTTCTGCTTGGTCTCGGTCAGGATACTGCTGAGAGTGCCAATACCCTCTTCGCCGCGGCCCGCCTTGATGTCGTCGAGCGCCTTGTTGGCTGAGTTCTCCAGTTCCCGCATCTGGCGGTAGTAGCGTGCCTTGTTGAGCAGCTTGTTATCGGCAGGGTCCAGGCGCGAAGCGGCCTCATACTCGCGCGCCGCGCCCTCTTCGTCGCCCAGGTACTCGTCGACGTGGGCGAGCGATTTATGCGCATCGAGCAGGTTCGGGTCATCCTTGATCGCTGCTTCGAGTTCGATCTTCGCGCCCTTCAGGTCGCGTTTCTCGAAGAGGTCTTCGGCCGTATAAAGATGACGCTTGGCCTTGGACATGCATCCGCCCAGCGTGGCGCAGCTCAGAGCGACGCCCACTATCAAAAGCGCGGGTAGTCCGGATCGCAGCATCGAACGATCTTTTCCTTGCAACGCTTACCTCCGCGAGTTCGGATGAGTTTCGGGATGGCGCTTGGGATTGTCAAGGCGCGGCGAATCGACTGGGGCTCCCGTCCGCCGCTCGCGTATCCCCGCTCCGCTCACGGCGTCGACGAGGGCTTGCTTTCCTGCCGCGCCGGCGCGCCTTCGCCCGCGGCAGGAGCGTCGCTTGTCTGGATGGTCGGTGTGGTGCCGAGCGTTACCAGGCGCAGGGCGGGTTCCTGATTGATTGCGTCGAGTATCCGGCGCGAGACCTCGTCGGCGACCTGAGCGGCTCTGTGCGCATCCACCGGGTAGCGGATCACCATCTCGATTCCGGCCTGACCCAAGCGCACGCGGCTTTGCGGGCTGGGCGGCTCGACCGCGATGTGAAGCAGGCGCTCCATCGCATGACACTGGCGGCGCACCGCTTCCCTATAGGGGGCGAAGACCTGCTGAACCACTTCCATCAGGCGCTTCTCCGCCAGCCGATAATCGCAGTCGGGGGCAAGCGCAAGCCGCAGCTCATTCCAAATGAAGCTGCTGCCCGGGGCCTGCTTGAAAACATTCACGTTGGGCTGAAAAACCGTCGAATTCGGCATGACTACCACCCGGCCCGTGGGTTGACGGCCGCCGCTCTCGCCGGCCAGCTCCATCAGCGTCAGCTTCACCAGTCCGATGTTGATAACGTCGCCGCGCACTCCGCCCAGCTCGACCCGATCGCCGACCCGGATACCGAAGCGTCCGGTCAGATAGAAATGGCCGGCCAGCGACAGGATCACGTTCTGAAGGGCGAGCGCGATTCCGGCGGCGGCGAAGCCCGTGATTGTGGCAATCGCCCCGAGCTCGCTGGTGAAATTAAACAGCAGCACGAGCGCGATGAGAAAAGCCACGACCCCGGTGCGAAACTGAAGCAGCTGATGACGCCGGTGGCGGTCCTGAACGTAGCGGAAGGTGAGCTTTCGCCAGACGATTGCCGCGGCCAGAATCGCGCCGATGATGAGGCCGATTACGATCAACCGCGCGACCAGGCCGCGCAATTCCGCGACTGAGCGCTGACTCAGGCTAGCGCGCCATTGTCCAAGGTTGGCGGCGTAACGTCTGAGAATCGCCGCCTCAGCGGCGAGTGGCGGCATCGCCTTGGCCACCAGCGTATGGTGCGCTTGCAGTAACTCAAGTTCCTTCTTGCGTGCTTTCAGAGCGGCGGGATCGCCGTCGGTGCCGCTCACCGCCTGGCCGGCAAGCGCCCGCACCCGCGCGTCGATCTGCTCGTGCACCCGCTCCAGCGACTGTCGAAATTCCTGCGCACGCGCTCGCAGCGCGGTAGTGGCGTCGATCCGCTGATCGATTACTTGCATCGATCGCTGCAGCGTCATCAGATGCCTGGCGTTCCCGAATATTCCCGACGGTTCCGAGGCCTGCTGCATCGCCTTTTCCGCCGCCGGCAGTCCGGTGGCATTCTTCTGCGGAAGCGATTGCTCCAGCTCGGCGATCTGGCCGAGCAATCCGCTGCGGGCGCGATCAGCTTCTTCGCCGCTCTTTTCGACCTGGCCGATCGAGTTGAAGAAATCCAGGCGCGCTTGCGCCAGTTCAAGATCCCCCTGCGCCCCCGCAAGCTGCCCGGCCAGCGCTTCGCGCCTGCGCTGCGGCGCCGTTGCCAGCGCCGCCTTGAGCGTCGTGACCCGTGCCTCCGCTGCCTTGACCTCCGCGTCCAGCTTGAGACGGCGGCTTTGCATCACCTCGGCCGAGGGCAGGACGTCGGTCGCGCCGGTCGGCGCCTGCTTGCCCGAAGCGGCCAGCAGAGCCGCCTCTGCCTTGGCGAAATCGAACGCCACGCTCACGGCCCTGCCGGCCAGGTACTTGTCCTGGGAAACGGACAGAACATCAGACGGTTCCTCGACGATCTGCTCTTCGAGCGCCAGATTCCGGCTCCAACTGATAACGTCGCCGAGGAACGAGATAACCGACGAATCGTTGGGCAGCTTGGCGGCGGGAGTCGGCGACGCCCGCGACTCGGGAGTCGCCGCGACGCTGGCGGCTCCAGTGGCAGCGGCGGTTGCGGCATGTCCGGTGACCCGCGCTGCCATAATCAGGCCAAGTATCAGGCCTGGAAGAATGGTAGCGACGGCGGAATAGCGGCGGGGCCTTCGCGCTGACATCGCATCCATAATACGGGTTTACGCGCCTCGGCCTAAGCGCCGGTTCCGATCGCCTCGGCGATCGAGCGCAATCCGTCGCGCTTGAGCAATGCGGTCAGCCCCTTCTTGATTCGGCCTACCAGCCCCGGTCCCTCGTAAACCAACCCAGTGTAGAGCTCGACGAGGCTCGCGCCGGCGCGGATGTGGCCGTAGGCGTCCTCGGCGCTCGAGACGCCGCCGACGCCGATAATCGGAATCCGCCCCCGCGTATGCCGGTATATTTCCCGGATGACGGCCCGGGCGCGGAGCTTGAGCGGCTCGCCGCTCAGCCCGCCTTCGTAAGCGGACGTGACGCCGCACTTTTCCCGCGCGAGCGTGGTATTGGTGGCGACGATTCCATCCAGCCCGAGTTCCAAAATGAGATCGCAGACCGCGGCCAGCTGCGAAGAGTCAAGATCGGGCGAGAGTTTGATCAGGACCGGGCATCGGCGAGGAGCGACCCCGGAACTCCGATCGTTTCGTTCGGGAAGTATCGTCGCGATAAGCGTGCGCAAGCGCTCGGGCGCCTGCCAGTCGCGCAGACCGGGCGTGTTGGGCGAGCTGAGATTAATCACGATGAAGTCGGCCATCGGCCCAAGCGTCGCCATCAGTGCCGCGTAATCCGCGGGCACGCTGTCGGGCGGCGTGTCGCGGTTGGGGCCGAGGTTCAAGCCAAGCGGAATCGCGATGCCGCGGCGGCGAAGCTTCGCGAGGCGGTTGGCCGCAACCCGCATCCCGGCGCCCGGGAACCCCAGGCGATTTATCAGCGCCCGATGCGTCGGCAGGCGCCATAAGCGTGGCGGCGGATTGCCCGGCTGAGGGCGGGGCGTTATCGTGCCGCACTCGACGAAGCCGAAGCCGAGCGCCTGCCAGGCGAGAACCGTCCGCATCTCCTTGTCCATCCCGGCGGCCAGTCCGATCGGATTGGCAAATCGTATGTTCCAGATGGTCTGGCCTAGTTCGGGCGGATCATCGGCGCGGCGAATTCGCGGGATGCCGGCGAGCGATGCCAGGACAATGCGATGGGCCAGCTCGGGGTCGAGCCGAAACAGGATTGGTCGCAGGACCCGGCGGTATGTATCATTGAGGAGTTGAGCCATCGATCCCGTCGGATAGTTGCAGCAGCCGGCCCGTCGCGCAATCGCGGCGACGGGGTATCCTGTTGACCAAGGCTGGATATCCGTCGCCAGGCGCATAATGACCTTGGTGCATCGGTCGATATAGAATCAACGAATCTCAACGGCAGGAGCATCGGCGTGGAGAATCGGGCGACGATGGAAGTCAGGCTGATCGATTACGCGGCGATGCCGCTGGAGAAGCTCTACGCGGCGTTCCGTACCTGCTATTCCGCCGAGACGCCGATCGAGATCTGGAACAAAATCAGAACCGAAAAGATCGGCCGCGACAAGATCCGCGAGTTTATCGGCGAGCGGCTCAAGACCGGCCATGCCTCGCCGCTCGAGCAGGTCGTGTTCTGGTTCGGCATCGCCAACGTATCGCGCTCGCTCTCCCATCAGTTCGTCCGCCATCGGATCGGCATCAGCTTCGAGCAGCAGAGCCAGCGCTACGTCAAATTCAAGCAGGACAAACTGCCCTTCGTGATGCCGCAATCGTGGAGCCGGGCCGGACTCGAGGACGAATTCTCGGAGCTTCTGGCCAAAACCTCCGAGCTGTACGCGCGCGCGCTCAAGGCGGGCATCCCCGCCGAGGACGCGCGGTTCGTTTTGCCCAACGCGGCGCCGACCAACTTCCACGTGATGGTGAACTTCGCCGAGATGCTGCACATCTGCGATCTGCGGCTGTGCGTGCGCGCGCAGTGGGAGATTCGCAAGATGGTCGCGCTGATGCGGCTCGAGATTAAGAAGGTGATCCCGGAGATTGCGGTCTTCCTGCAGCCCAAGTGCGGCGAAAACCGGATGGGCTACTGTGACGAATCGCTCGAAGACTGGCGCAAATGCCCGCTGGGCAAGGTGCGCCCGCACAAGGCCCAACTGTTCGAACTGTTCGATCGCCACGGCAGTCAGAAGGCCCAGGCGCTGGGCGAGAGCGAGTTCCGCGCGGTCGAGGAAAAGGAGCTGCTCTAACGGCACACGTGACTGATCCGTTCCGGCAAGCGATAGCGGCCTTCAATCGCGGCGATTACTTCGGCGCCGGCGAGCGATTCGAACAGGCCCAGGCGACGGCGGAAGCCGGGCTGAAGGAACTGATCGGCGCGCTCAGCCGGGTCGCGGCCGCGCTTCATCTGCGCCTTGAGCGAGGCGGACGCCAGGGGGCGATCAATCTGCTGTCGCAGGCGATGCTCATGATGGACGATATGGGGCCGTCGATGGCCGGAATTGACATCGGACGGCTCTCGCGCGAGCTTTCCGCTTTCACCGAAGATCTGCGCGCAAGCCCGCGCGATGAGGCCGACGGCCTCAAGCATCGGGCGCGCATGTTCATCGAGCGCCGCCGCGCCCCGAAAATCAATTTCGTCTGATCGCTATGCCCGAACGGTCCGCATCCGCGATCGCTGATTCAGGCTCCCGATCCCCTGATCGACAGTTTTGAATGAAACAAACCTAAACCCGCAACGTCTGTATAATAATAACCTATGATGGATAAAATGGGTCTGTTCCTTGGATGAGTGAGCGCTCGACCAACGAATATCAGAGCGTCCGGAGAGGCCGTTGTCGAAGAAGCTTAAAATTACGGTACTGATCGCCCTGCCGGTCGCGGCGGCAGTGCTGATCTATTTGTACGCGGGACGCACGGCACCGGTTCGGCTGGTTACGGCTCCGGTTACCCGGGGCAGCGTAGTTCGCGGAGTGACCGCCACGGGAACGGTGAATCCTGTCATCACGGTGCAGGTCGGAAGCTACGATTCCGGACCCATTAGCGCGATCTACGCCGATTTCAACACCCCCGTCAAAGCCGGCCAGCTTATCGCCAAGATCGATCCGCGCCAGTTCCAGGTCAAAGTGGACCAGGCGGCGGCCGCACTTGCCCTTGCCAAAGCCCAGCTCGGCAAAGACCAGGCCGATCTGGTTTACAAGAAGCTCACCATCGAGCGTGATGTCATGCTGCTCAAGAGAGCGCAATTTCGCAGGACACTCTCGACTCCGCCCGCAGCGCTTACGATCAGGATGTCGCCCAGGTTGCGCTCGACCGCGCCAATATCCAGCAGCAGCAAGCCAACTTAGCCGAGGCCCAGGTGAACCTGGACTATACGAACATTATCTCTCCCGTCGACGGCACCGTGATCTCGCGCAACGTCGACGTCGGGCAGACCGTCGCCGCAAGCTTTCAGACTCCGACGCTGTTCCTGATCGCGAAAGACCTCACGCAGATGCAGGTCGACACCAACGTGAGCGAGTCCGATATCGGCAACGTTCGAACCGGACAGCCGGGAGATTTCAGCGTCGACGCGTTCCCAGGGCGCGTGTTCGAAGGCACGGTTGGGCAGGTACGACAGGCGCCGATCACGGTGCAGAACGTCGTGACCTACGACGTGGTGGTGACGGTGGCGAACCCTGAGTTTCTGCTCAAACCCGGGATGACCGCGAACGTGACGATCATTACCGCGCGCCGCGACAATGTGCTGCGGGTTCCCGCGCAGGCGTTGCGTTTCTCGCCCAAAGGCAAACGCGCGGCTGCCAATGATGGCGCCGCACCCGCCGAGCAGCACGCCCAGGCGCGGGGCAAGTCGTCGCGGGGGAAACGCGTATGGGTCGACAGTGGCGGAGTGCTCAAGCCGGTCTCGATCGTCACCGGGCTTGATGACGGCAACAACGTCGAAGTGTTGAGCGGCGACCTCAAAGAGGGAGACCTGGTGGTCACCGACCAGGTTCGTCCGAGCGGCCCAGGCGGCGCCGGCGGCTAGCCCGCCTCCCACGTCACTTCGCTTCATGCATTAGCGCGAGCACCGCGATGGCCCCGGTTATCGAGATTATCGATCTGGACAAGACCTACCAGTCTGGGCGAGGTCGAGGTGCGCGCGCTGCGCGGCGTTAGCCTTCGCGTCGAGCGCGGCGAGTTCGTCGCGATCATGGGCGCTTCGGGTTCGGGCAAGTCCACGTTGATGAACATGATCGGATGCCTCGACCGCCCACCAACGGCCGCTACCTGCTGGAGGGCGTCGACGTCGCCTCGCTTCAGTGAAGAGGAGCTGGCGGCGATCCGCAGCCGGCGAATCGGCTTCATCTTTCAGACCTTCAATCTGCTTTCGCGGACGACCGCGCTCGAGAACGTCGAGCTGCCGCTCTTTTATTCGCGCTGGAGCCGCGAGGGTCGAGGAACGCGCGGCAGCAACTGCTCGAGATGGTCGGGCTCACAGGGACGCGAGCAGAACAATCCGAACCAGCTCTCGGGCGGCCAGCAGCAGCGCGTCGCGATCGCGCGCGCGCTGGTCAACGAGCCCGCGATCCTGCTCGCCGACGAGCCGACCGGCAATCTCGACTCGAAGACCTCGGCCGAGATCATGGAGATCATAAGCCGGCTCAACCGCGAGCGCGGGCTCACGGTGCTGGTAGTGACGCACGATCCCGGCGTTGCCGCCTATGCCGATCGCGTGGTGACCTTCCGCGACGGCGTGATCATCTCCGATGAGCGCAAACGCCGAAGCCGCGGCGGTGGCCAGAGGCGCCGCTCCGGCTGCGGCCGCGCGGCGGCGCAACGCAGCCGAGAGCATGTCTGGACGTTCGGCACGATGGCGCTGAGCGCTGCGGCGCGGGCGCTGCAGGCGCAACAAGACCCGCACGGCGCTCACGATGCTCGGCATCTTCATCGGCGTCGCGGCGGTGATCGCGATGGTCGCGGTGGGCGACGGCGCGCGCTACTCGGTGCAGCAGCAGATCCAGAGTCTCGGCACCAACCTGCTGGTGATCCTGCCCGGCGCCACCACCTCGAGCGGGGCGCGCTCCGGCTCCGGCAGCACCTCGACTCTAACCGTGGGCGACGCCGAGGCGATCCAGAAGGAAGTGCGCACGGTTGCCGCGGTGAGTTACACCGACCGTCAGGTCGCGCAGATCATTTACGCCAACCAGAACTGGAGCACCAGCATCAACGGCATGACGCCCGCCTATCTCACGATCCGCGACTGGCCGGTCGCCGCCGGGCGCAACTTCACCGACGAGGAGACGCGCAGCGCGGCGCCGGTCTGCCTGCTCGGTCAGACGGTGGTGAACAATCTCTTCCATGAGGGCGAGGATCCGGTCGGCGCGATGATCCGGGTCAAGCATTTCCCCCTGCGCGTCGTCGGCGTGCTCGCGGTCAAGGGCCAATCCAACTTCGGCCAGGATCAGGACGACGTCGTGCTGATGCCGTTCACTACCGCCGAGCGCAAGGTGCTCGGCACCTCACAGGTCAGCGCGACCGTGGCGTCCGCCACAACCGGATCGACCAATCCGGTGCTGAATCCCTATATTGGCGTTCCCCTCACTACCGCGCAGAGCCCGCTCTACCAATCGAACACCGCGATTATCAATCCATTTGGAGGCCCGCCCAAGATCTCCGGCGTGGTCAACACGATTTACATCAAGGCGCGCGATGCCGCGGAAGTCGCCGCGGCTCAGGCGGATGTCCAGCAGGTACTGCACCGGCGCCATCATATCCAACCCAATCAGGATGACGATTTTACCGTGAGAAGCCTCGCGGAGATTGCGCAGGCTTCCGAGAGCGCAAGCCGCGTGATGACGCTGCTGCTCGCGGCGGTCGCCTCCATTTCGCTGCTGGTGGGCGGCATCGGGATCATGAACATCATGCTGGTGTCGGTTACCGAGCGTACGCGCGAGATCGGTATCCGGATGGCGATCGGGGCCCGCCGCCTGCACATCCTGCTGCAGTTCCTGATCGAGGCGGCGCTGCTGGGCGTGACCGGCGGGTTTGCCGGCGCCGCGCTCGGAATAGTCGCGTCGAAGATGCTGTCGGCGCTGGCGCAATGGCCGACGCTGATTTCGCCGACCGCGGTCGTGGGCGGATTCGTCTTCGCCGCCGCCGTCGGCGTGTTCTTCGGATGGTATCCGGCGCGCAAGGCGTCGATGCTGAATCCGATCGAAGCGCTGCGCTACGAGTAGCGCGCCGCCCGAGCCGCGCGACCCTCAAGCTTCAGAAAACATTTTATGGCGTTGGAGAAGAAGCGCCTACCGGCGGATTTCCAACATCGCTATCGGCCTTCACTACGGCGCGCTTTTTGTGCTCGCTCGCGATCACGCGGAAGTCGCCCAGCATAGGCTTCAGGCGGTCGAGATCGGGTTGATCGATCAGCAGGACCGATTTGATGGGCCGTTTCCACAGCCGCACCAGATCGGCGTCGGATGCGAAGAAGTAATCGCCGGCGTCGGCGCTGTGGGCGGCGCCGAATCCGAGTTCGCTGCGCGACCCGACCAGAATCACGCGCCGGCGTGTGTAGAACGGCAGCGCCTGAATGTAGCGATGGTAACAGATGAGCGCCGCGTCCGGGGCCTGAATGGCGACCGAACGGCTGAGCTGCGCGTACGAGCGCATCGGTTCGAGTGCGATGCGTGCGTAGCCGGCGGCGAAAAGAGCCGCGGCGCTGGTCAGGATTAACGATAAAAGGCCGGCTTCGAGCCGGCGGCGGCCAAACAGCGCCGCCGTCAACAAGCCACCCGTGACCAGTATCGTTCCAACCGCTATTAGCGCCGAACGTCCAAGAGTCACATACTGGCCGCCGATCCCGCGGCCGAAAAGCACGACCACGAGCGCGCCGGCGCCAATCGCACTGGTGACCAACCCGACAAAGCATAACCTGCGCACCCCGTCGGCTTGCGCCCTCGATGACGTTCCATCGGCAAGCGACCGGGAAATAATCGCGTCCGCGATCAGAAGCGCGATCGGCGGCAGAGCGGGCAGGATGTAGGGAATCAGCTTGGAGCTCGCAAGGGAGAAAAAGACCAGCGCCACGCTTGCCGCGATAAGGCAGAAGCTTCTCGCCGGATCGCTCGAACCACGCCTGATGGACAACAGGCCTGCCAATGACCATGGAAACAGCCCGGCGAGCAGGACCGGAAGGTAGAAGTAGATCGGTTCGCCGTGGCTGTAAGTTGCCTGAAAGAATCGACGGAAATGTTCGCCCACCAGGTAGAACCACACGAAATCCGGCATCCGGATCGCGACCGCCACGAACCATGGCGCGGCGATCGCGACGGTTAGCATCAGGCCGCTTGCGGGTCTCAGCTTTTTTACCCCTGCGCGCAACTCGCCCTCCCACCAGAGAAAGACCGTCGCCGCAAGGATTGGCAGCACCACTCCGATCGGCCCCTTGGTCAGAACGCCGAGCCCCATCGCGCCGTAAAACGCCCATCGCCATCGTCCGCCATCTCGCCAGGCCAGGAAGAAGCTGAAAAACGCGATGCTCATCAGTGTCGCCAGCAGCATGTCGGTGGTCAGTACTTGCGCCAGGGCGGCGTAAAGCGGACTGGTGACCAGAATCGCGCCGGCGAGGAGCGCGCGGCGCCGATCGAATGCGCGAAGCCCGAACAGGTAGGTCGCGAGCACTCCGAGCATCGCGGACAGCGCCGGCACCATCCGCGCGCCGAGTTCGTTTTCTCCGAACAGATGGAGTGAAACCGCGGTCATCCAGTAAAGCAGCGGCGGTTTCTCGACGTAGGCGACATAGTTCAGGTGGGGCAGGATGAAGTCGCCGCTCGCGAGCATCTCACGCGGGATTTCGGCGTAACGTCCCTCGTCGGGTTCCCACAGGCCGTAACTGCCGAGATGAAAAAAGAACAGGATCGCCGCCAATGCGAACAAAGCGGCGAAGGCGCCTGATTCGAGATTGAATTTCCGTTTAAGCAACAAAGCCGCGACTTCCGCGCTGCCGATTCGTATCCGGGGTTCCTCGTCTTCGCCGATATAGTTCGCGTTCTTTGGCGCGGCCGCAAGCCACCTACAGTTTGCCCGATGCCCCGCCTTGTTGGTTCGCGATCAACGTCGCTACTATGAAAACGCTCGCTGGAATCCGACGCTACATGATCGAGACCAATCAGCAAGGCCCGCCGCGTTCGCCCAGGGCAGGCGCCCAGCTTGCCGCGAAGCTCGCGCCAGCGCCGGAGCGGGTTCTGGTCAAGGAAGTAAACTGGCTGGGCGACGTGGTGATGAGTCTGCCGGCGTTAAAGGCGGTGCGCCGGGCGTTCCCGTCGGCGCGACTCTCGGTGCTGATCAAGAGCGAGTTGGCGAGTTTCTTCGATGGTTCCTCATGGATCGATGAAGTCATCCCGTACAAACTGTCGCCCGGCCTTCGTGGTTTGCTCGAACGCCCTTCGATTGTAAGCGAGATTCGCGCCCGCCACTTCGATCTGGCGGTAATTTTCCCGAACAGCTTCGATTCGGCCTTGTGGGCGGCGCTCGGCGGAGCGACCCATCGCGCCGGCTTCGCACGAAACGGCCGCGGCTTCCTGCTGACGCGCAGGGCCGGCCTGACGCCGGAAATTTTGGCGAATCATCAGGTGCATTACTACCTGGAGATGCTTCGCCGGACCTTGGGAATCGAGGGCGATGCCGCCGACTGTGCGCCGGATATCCATGAACCGCACCGCCTCAAGATGCGTGCCTGGCTGGCCGAGCGCGGGCGCCGTCCGGGCGGCCGGTTGATCGCGATGGCGCCGGCGGCGGCTTACGGCCCGGCCAAGGAATGGCCGCTCGAGCGCTACGCGGCGCTCGTCGATCTGATCGCGGATCGCTACGGCGCCGAGTGCGTGCTGATCGGTGCGCCGGGCGAGCGGGCGAAATGCGAGCGCGTGGCGGCGAACGCCAGACATGGCGCGATCGTGGCCGCGGGAGAAGCGAATATCGGCGAAGTAATCGCGATGCTCTCGCTCGCCGACGGCTTTGCCGGCAACGATTCGGGCGCCATGCACGTCGCCGGCGCGATCGGAATCCCGACGGTCGGAATCTTCGGTTCCACCTCTGCCGCGCGCACCGGCCCGCTCGGCTCCAGGACAAGAATTATCTACCATCAGATCGAGTGCAGCCCGTGCCTCGCCCGTACCTGCAGGTTCGGCCACTACAAATGTCTCACGCAAATTTCGGCCGACGAAGTGGCGCGTGCACTCGAGGAACTGGGAGCGTTCGGTTGATGGACGCCCGGCGGCGCCTCGCGGTAGAAGTGAATCATGCCGATTGAATCGTCGATAGTTGGAAGCTCCGGGGAGCCTCTCGTTCACGAGATCGACGCGCGCTGGACGATGGCTTACGCGGCCGGTCTGGGCGACGCGATGCCCTGTTATCTGGACACTTTGCGCCCGCGGGGAGTCGTGGCGCATCCGCTGTTTCCGGTCTGCTTCGAGTGGCCGGTCATGCTCGAACTGCGCCGGGAACTCCGTGAGACGTCGATGACGGCCGAAGAGGATGTGCGCGCCATTCACGCGACTCATGACCTGATCGCGCATCGCCTGGTGCGGCCCGGCGATCGCGTGACGACGCGGGCAACTGTGGTCGGCGTCGAGCGGCGCAAGCCGGGCGCTTTTCTTACCGTTCGCTTCGATACCGTGGATTCAAACGGAGCGCTGGTATGTGAAACCTGGGAGGGCGTGCTGTATCTCGGCGTCGAGGTCGCGGGACCGGATCGCCCGGCGACCGAGGCCCCGCGGCTTCCAACCTCGGCGAAAATCAACGGCAGCGCCCGCAAAGAGCTTACGATTCCGATCTCCACCGTCGCGGCGCATGTGTACACCGAATGCGCGCGGATTTGGAATCCCGTCCACACCGACGCGGCGGTGGCGGCTGCAGCGGGACTTTCGGCGATCCTCCTGCACGGCACCGCGACGCTCGCCCTGGCGGTATCGCGAATCGTCGAGGTCGAAGCCGGCAACGATCCGGAGCGGGTCGTGCGCGCCGCCGGCCGCTTCGCCGGGATGGTGCTGATGCCGTCCGAAATCAGGCTGCGTATCCTGTCGCGCGAAACGAGCGGCGGCGTTGATGGGGTCTTCTTCGAGGTGCTCAACGCGGAGGGCCAGCGCGCAATTCGCGACGGCTTCGTCGGCCTGCGCGGCTAAAAGGAAGTTGACGGTCCTTTGCGAATGCGCCCTGCCTGCGGAGGCCGACGCGATGGAGGCCGAAAGCCAGCGTCGATACCGCTGATCCCGAGCGCGGATCTCGTCGGGCATTACTGTTTTGACAGTGACGTGTAGTTCCAATAGTGAGATAGACTATCATTGTTGTCGAGGGCGGGTAGTGCCCGCTCCCCAAAAAATCAAAGTTACAAGGAGAGAATTCATATGGCGGAAGAACGTAAAGGTGCCGTGACGATGCGCGGCAATCCGATGACGCTGGTTGGGCCGGAGATCAAAGTCGGTCAGAAGGCGCCGGCTTTCACGGCGGTCGGCAAGGGCTTGGCCAAGGTCAGTTCCGATCAGTTCAAGGGCAAGGTGACGATTCTTAGCGCGGTGCCGTCGCTCGATACTCCGGTGTGCGACGCCGAGACCCGCCGCTTCAACGAGGAAGCATCGAAGCTTCCGGGCGATGTCCAGATCGTGACGCTCTCGATGGATTTACCGTTCGCCCAGGCGCGCTGGTGCGGGGCCGCGGGAGTCGACAAGGTCACTACGCTTAGCGACTGGCAGACCACGGACTTCGGCCAGAAGTATGGAGCGCTGATCAAGGAGCTGCATCTTCTGGCGCGCGCGGTATTCGTGGTCGACAAGAACGATAATGTGGCCTACGTCCAATACGTGAAGGAAGTCACCGAGCATCCGGACTACGAGGCCGCGATCGCGGCGGCGAAGAAGGCAGCCGCGGCCTGAAGCGGTAATTCGAACGTTTCGCCCGATGGGGAATCGCATCGCGATTCCCCATCTTTTTTCCCCGCACCATTTCCACTATCGCACCGCGCGTTGCGCTTTTTTTGAAGCGAAGCGCCGCGCGACAGCATTCATCAATCGATCGGTCGCGGGATCTTGACCATCGATAATGAACGTGTGAATCTACCCGCCTGAGCATCCGGGATCGGGAAGCCGGTTAAAGTCCGGCGCTGCCCCGCAACTGTGAGGGGAGACGACGGCCCAGCATGCCACCGTATCGAGTGAGATACGGGAAGGCGGGCCGAAGGTTGAACCCAAGCCAGGACACCGAACGGATGCCTAAAGCCGTATGCCTTCCGCGGGGAGGGTGGCTTCAGGTCGCGCTCGATGCCCGATCCCTGGAGCGAGGGGTCGGGTTTTTGTTTTAACCGGCATCTTGCTCGCCGACCTGGCCGCGCCTGCTCGCCCAAGGCGGGAGAATTACATGAAGCGAGCGAGCGTAGTGTCCGCCGTACTCTTCGTAGCTATCGTGCTGGGCGTATCGTCCGGCGCTCGATGCGAAGAGCCCTCATCCAACCCGACTCCGGCCCCCATCTCGAAGACCGAAGCATCGAAAGCGCGGTCGGAGAACCGTTCGACCAATCAAACCGCGCAAGCTGCGGGGCAGAAGCCCGGCTCCAGCGCGGCGGCGCCGTCGTCGGCCAAAGAAACCGTCAGCGGCAACGCATCTCAGCCGGCGAAGGCCGCGTCGTCTCAGACCGCTTCCGGCAACCAGTCGTCGGGCGGAGCGCAGGCGGCGACATCGTCAACGCCGGGCAGGCTTCCGGTGCTGGTGGTCACGGCCACGCGACTGGAACAGCCGATAAACGAGATTGGCACGAGCGTGAGCGTGATCAGCGGTCAAGACATCCAGGCGCAAAAACTCGAGGCCGTCGGCGACGCGCTTCGGGAAGTTCCTGGCGTCGTGGTTGGTCAGAGCGGCTCTCCGGGCACGCTCACCGAGCCCTCGATCCGCGGCGCAACGTCGGCGCAAACGCTGATCCTGATGGACGGCGTCGAGGTCAACGATGTCAGCGACGGAGGTTTCAATCTGGCCCACGTCACGACCGACAATCTCGACCGAATAGAAGTGCTTCGCGGCGCGGGCGGCGCGCTCTACGGCTCGAGCGCGGTCGGCGGCGTGATCAATCTGATCAGCGAAGAAGGAAAGGGGCCCGCCAGGTTCAGCCTGCTCTCCGAAGGCGGCAATCGCGCCACCGAGCGCCAGGTGATGACGGTCAACGGCGCCGATGGGAGCCTCGGCTATTCGGGCTCTCTGTCGTATTTTTCCACCACCGGATTCCGGCCAATCAACGATAATTCCGATAACCTATCCGGCGCGCTAAGGCTGGATGAGCATCTCGGCGACGACACGGTGGTACGGATTTTTGCCCGCTATTCGCGCGCCAACACGAGCCTGGTCAATTTCTCGATCTATTCCGGCTCGCCGCTCGATCCCAACGCCCATCAGCGCGATGAATTCGAGCTTTTCAAAGGCGAGCTGGAGCATCGCTTCAACGACCACCTGCTGGTGCGATGGAACGCCGCTTTCGTGCGCGGCGAAATCCGCCTCAACGACACTCCCTATTCCGGCAATTCTTCGGCGGAATCCGACTATATCGCCAACGAGAGCCGCTCCAGCGGGCTCGAAGCGATTTACACCTGGAATTCCGGCTTCCGTTCGCTGGCGGGATTCGATTTCAAGGATCGATGGGCGCGCTCGGGCGATCATTACACCGACGCTCAATACAGCTACGAGTCAGTTACCGTCATCAGGCATCGGCGGGATGAATACGCGGGCTACGTTCAACAGGAAGGAAGCTTCCTGAACGGCCACATTCTTGGTACGGCCGGATTTCGCGTTGACGGCAACAGCGATTTCGGTCAGGAAGTCAGCCCGGCCTGGTCGGTGGCGATTCCGCTGGCGGCGATCGACGGCACGCTGCGCGGCAGCTATAGCGAGGGCTTCCGCGCGCCGAGTTTCAACGAGCTGTATTACCCGAATTACGGCAATCCCAATCTCAAGCCGGAGATCTCGAGTGAATATGACGGCAGCTTCACCAAGCGCTTCGGAGAATTGGCGAGCTTCACCGCGACCTATTTCTCGCGCCGGGTGCACAGCCTCGTCGTCCCGGTGCCGTGCACCCTAAGCCCAAGCTGTCTCTATGGCTCGCTGGCCGGCAACGCAGGACGGGTTGATGTCCAGGGGATCGAGCTGGAACCGAGCGTTCGTGTCTGGCAGGAGTTGAGCTTGGGCGGCAATTTCACGATGCTCGACGGGACCCATCGCTCGTCGAGCCCGAGCATCCGGCCGCTGCGCGTGCCCAAGCACTCGGCATCGGCCGTGGCGCAATACGAACATGCGGGCATTTTCAGCCATAGCGACAAAATCAGAACAAACCTGGTCTACACCTTCGTCGGCGATCGCGACGACGTCGATCAGATGGCGGCTATCCGCAACCACGCCGGCTATCACGTGTTCGACGCGGTTGTCTCTTATACGCCGGGAATCCAGTGGCGGTCGGTTGGCAACGAGGAGATCTACGTCCGGGTTCAGAATCTGTTCGATCGCAACTATTCGCAGAATCTTGGCTTTAAGTCACCGCCGATAAATTTCGTCGGCGGCATCAAGCTCGATTTCGCGGGGCCTGACGCATCGCCGCCGGCGATCATCAGATGAATTCGACGCCATGGAGAAGTCAGCCAGGTCGTGTGAATAAGCCGGGAGACTAACGGGCAGATCAGGTCTCCTGCTTCCCGGCCGGCCGGTTGCCGGGGAAGAGGGCGGGCTGCACGTGATGGCGGTGAGGGCGTCGCGTGGGCGTTACGGCGTGGTTCAGGTGCCGGTGCGGGGTACGGTGGGCCGACGCGACGCTCGCGGTTTGCAGCGACGCAGGCGGGATCGGCGCGACCTCGTCCTTGATTCCGGGGAAGTATTTGTCTTCGTACTGATGAACCTGGAGCGCGGCTAAAAATTCCGCGTAGTAATTCTTTGAGGCGAAGCCGAAATGCGGGCCGTTGTAACGTTCAACGATACGACCCAGGTCGTCGCCGTGAATCGCCGAGGCCTGTGCCATCCCGTAGGTGCCGTAATTGTACGCGGTGATCGCGAGCGGCCAATTCCCGAGCACCCCGTGGTTATAACGGAGCAGTTTGGCCGCCGCCTCGGTCGAGCGGAGCGGATTCAAGCGATCGTCGCGCCGCCCCCTGATCGTCATGTACCGCCGCCCGGTCGCGCGGGTGAACTGCCAGATGCCCACCGCGCCGGCACTGGAGCGCGCCTTGGTGTGGTAGCCGGATTCGACGCTTGGCAGCAATGTCAGCTCAACCGGCAATCCGGCGGCCTTGAAGATCCGCGCCATCGCCGGTTGGTAGCCATGGCCGCGGACCAGAATTTCGCGGAAGCGCTCCCGCATCCCTTGCTGCACGCGAAGGTTGTCCGCCGCGATGGCGTAGTTCTTGGCCGGTTCGCCCTGGAACAACTCCGCGATCCGTTTTTCCACGTAACCGGTCGGCTTTTGACCTGCGGCCAATCGCATGAGGGCACGGCTGTACTTAATCTTGAGGTAATTCCCCGCCCATTCCACATCGTCCTGAGTCGGCGTGCCGGAACCCGGCAGGTGCAGGACTTCGTAAATTTTCCACACGTTGTCGCGGTCGTGGACGATAAAGTCTCGATACGAATAACCCGTAAAGACATCGACCCAGAAGCTAATGTTTGGTTCAAGCGAAGCCGGCCGCGGGAAAGGCACGTCGCCAGCGTCGGCGCGCGCACATAGCGACGCTGCCCCGACCATCACGGCAGCCATCAGCACGGCCGCATTCAGCACGTTAGCCCGCGCGCGTTTCGGATTTAACACCCGCCCACTCCCCTATTTTTCCAGCTCGTTCCCTGCCTACAGGCACGGGCTCTCTCAAGTCGATTACAGCCCGCACTCAGCAGAGTCAAGAAAAGCCAAGCATATTCAGAGGGGCGTAGGCTGACAAAAAGTAACTCTTCTTCGATTATGTTCGCTCGCAGATTGAAACAATTCAGAGATAAAAGCCCGATCGCGAGCGCTCTGCCATCTCACCTTCGGCCTTCTTGATGCGCTTGACAGCTAAGCGAGCGCCATTTAGGTTCTAGTTGAAAATCATTCTCAATTTCGTTAAGCGTATATGCACATGCGTTCAGCGATACGATTGCTGCTCCAAGCGACGATGGCGGCCAACGCCTCGGGAATCGTTCTGACTGGTCCGTCGGGCGCCGTCGCGGATGACGGCATGCAGGAGATCCAGTTTCGCAACGGCCGTTTCGAGCCGGCCAGCCTGACTATCAGCGCAAACGCCCCGGTCAAATTGCGGGTCAGGAACGCGGACGGCGCCCCTATCGAGTTCGAGAGCTTAGAGCTCAACCGGGAACGGGTCGTAGCGGCCGGGCAGACCATCACCGTTTTCCTGCCCTCGCTCAGTCCGGGAACTTAGATGGGGGTCGCGGTTTACCTGCTTTATTTCCCCCCGGTTATATTCCTGATGCGGCACGCTTCAGGCGGCAGGGAAGCATCCGGTCGGATGCAAACCCGATGAAAGAGGCGTCAGGCTCGGGCCGGCTGGCCGGCAAGGTGGCCTTTGTTACCGGAGGCACGTCCGGGATCGGCCGGGCTATCGCGCTGCGCTATGGCCGGGAAGGAGCGAGCGTGGTGGTTGCCTCACGTCAACCCAATCCATATGAGGGTGGCGATCCGACCCACGAGTTGATTCGTAAGCAAGGCGGAATCGCCGAGTTCGTCTCCCTCAACGTCTGCGACACGCCGGCGGTCGACCGGTCAGTTGCTGCCGCGGTCGAACGTTTCGGCGCGCTTCACATCATGGCCTGCTCCGCCGGCATCGTCGGGCCGATGGGGGATTCACGGGAAATCGATATCGATGAGTTCGATCGATGCTTCGCGGTAAATGTGCGCGGTATCTTCGCTTGCGTCCGTGCGGCATTGCGTTATTTTGTGCCCGCCGGGTACGGCAAGGTAGTGGCGGTATCCTCGAATTTCGGCACGGTTGGTCTGCCCGGCCTGGCGAGTTACTGCGCGGCCAAGGCGGCGGCCATCAATATGGTTCGGGCGCTGGCTGCCGAATACGGCAAGAACGGAATCAACATCAACGCGCTCTGCCCGGGCTCGACCAAGACCGAGTTGTCCGCGCCCTTGCATCGCGTCAAAGAGATCCGGGACAGCTTCCGGGCCGCGACGCCGCTGCGCATCCGCGATGACGCCTACCAGGCCGAGCCGGAGGATATTGCCGATGCGGCGCTTTTTTTGGCCTCCGACGAGTCGCGCTTCGTCACCGGCAGCGCGTTGATCGTCGACGGCGGCTGGACCGCTCTCTAGCAGGCGTCCAAAATGGTAGCGAGATCACGGGCGCCGCGGGGGCACGGCGGCAGTATTCCGATTGACCTATCTCTGGTAGTTTAGAACTCACCTGATCGATGGCGCTTCTCAAAATTCGCAAATTTCCCGACCCGGTGCTCAAGGAGGCCGCAGAGCCCGTCGCCGACATCGACGGCAAGCTCAACGCCTTCATCGAGAGTATGGTGCAGACGATGTACGCCGCGCCCGGGGTCGGTCTCGCGGCTCCACAGGTCGGAGAATCGACGCGGGTCGTCGTGCTCGACGTTGAGCACGAAACGCCCGGCAAACATCTGCTCAAGCTGATCAACCCCGAGATCGTCGAGGCCGAGGGCTCGGTCATCTGGGAGGAAGCGTGCCTGTCCGTGATCGACTATACAGCCGATGTCAAACGCGCGGCCCGGGTGCTGGTGCGGGCCTACACCCCGGACCAGAAAGAGATCACTATTGAGGCCGAGGACCTGTTGGCCGTGGCGCTCCAGCATGAGATCGATCATCTCGACGGACGGCTCTTCATCGACCGCATCAGCCGCATCAAACGAGAGCTGTATCGGCGAAAACTCCAAAAGCTAATCAAGGAGGGCAAAGCCGACGCCATCAGGCCCTCCGCGGTCCGGATCTGAAATCGCCGCGAAACCGCTAAAAATTGTATTCATGGGGACGCCGCAACTGGCGGCCCATATCCTCGATCGCCTCGTCCGGAGCGCGGGGTCTGGGTTCGAGGTCGTCGCCGTCGTTACCCGGCCCGACCGGCCGCGAGGCCGCGGCCTCGCGATGGAACCCTGCGAGGTCGCCGCAACGGCGGCGCAAGCCGGCCTTCCGGTTCTCAAACCGGAAAAAATCCGAACCGAAGAATTCCTGCGCCAACTGAAATCTTTCGAGCCCGATCTGCTGGTGGTCGCCGCGTACGGACGAATTCTTTCTGCCGCGGTGCTCGGCGCGGCCCGGCTGATGCCGATTAACGTGCACGCCTCGATCCTCCCACGCCATCGCGGCGCCGCTCCGATCGAAGGCGCGATCCTCGCCGGCGACAGCGTCACCGGCGTGACCATCATGCGGATGACCGAGCAGATGGACACCGGCCCGATTCTGTTGCAGCGCGAAATCCCGATAGCGTCGGATGAAACCCAGGCAACGCTCAAGGCGAAGCTCGCGGAACTCGGCGCCGAGGCGCTGCTTGAGGCGCTCGCGATGCTCGCTCGCGGCGAGCTTCACGAGTCTCCGCAGGACGAAGCTCTGGCGACCTACACGAAGCCGGTAACGAAGGAAGACTCGATTATCGACTGGTCTCTCGACGCGGCGCGAATCGATGCGATGACGCGCGCCTACAATCCGTGGCCCATCGCCCGTACCAAACTCGATGGTCAGGAGCTGCTCATCTATAGAGCGCGAGTCGAAGATCGAAATATCGGCGACGAGCCGCCCGGAACTATCGTCGCGGTCGCGCCCGTGCCCGTCGTCCAATGCGGCACCGGCCGGCTCGCCCTGCTGGAAGTTCAGGCGCCGGGGCGCAAACGAATGGCGGCCGCCGACTTCATGCGGGGCCGCCGCATAACCGCCGGACTCCATCACTTGGGACAGTAACAGACCCATCGTAGCGTGAAGAAATTGGGCGCCAAAGCTGCCGCACAACCCGCTCGCCGAGCCGCAGGCCTCGGGTTGGAATCCCGCCGCGCGGCGCTGGAGATTCTGACACGCGTAGAGCAGGAGCGAGCCTTCGCCGACGTTCTGCTCGGCCATCGCTTGCCCGCTTTCCCGCCGAACGATCGCCGCCTGATTACCAGCATGGTGCTCGGAGTGCTAGCCTGGCGCGGACGTTCTCGATTACGAGATCGCGATCCTGTCAGGGCGCAAAATCGAAAAGCTCGACGCGCTCGTGCTCGCGATTCTCCGGCTCGGCCTGTACCAGCTTCGATTTCTGACGCGCACGGCCAGGCACGCGGTGGTGGATACTTCCGTCACGCTGGCGAAGGAAAATCGGGACTCGCGGCCGGCGGCCGGTCTGGTCAACGCGATGCTGCGCCGGGCCACGGTCGAGCAGGCGCCGATGCCCGATCGCGCGCGCGATCCGGCGGGCTACCTCGCCGTCGCCTGTTCTCATCCGCGATGGCTCGCCGAACGCTTCGTCCAATGGTTCGGCCCGACCGAAGCCGGGAGCGTGCTCGCCGCCAACAATCAGGCCGCGCCCAACGCGATCAGACTCAACCTCGCGCGCGGCAAGCGCGATCAGATCCTCGAGCGTTTGCGGAACGACGGTTTCGACTTCGAGCCCGAATCGCGATTTCCCGAAACCGTGATTCTCAAAGCGGCTCCGGATTTCGATTCGCTGGCCTACCGCGAAGGGCTCTTCCACGTTCAATCGGAGGCTTCGCAAATAGTCGCGCGATTGCTGGCGCCGCCGGCGGGCGCAACCGTAATCGACTGCGCCGCCGCGCCGGGCGGCAAGGCGACCCATCTGGCGGAACTTGTGGGCGAGCGCGGAAGGGTTATCGCGGTGGATATCAATCACGCGGGCTTGCTCAGGACGCGCGCGATGGCCGAGCGCCTGGGGCATCGCAATCTTCGTATCGTCGAGGCCGACATGGCGGTTTCCGCACCGTTTGGGGCGGAGCGCTTCGACGGCGTCCTGCTCGACGCGCCCTGCACGGGGCTGGGCACGATGCGCGAGCATCCGGAGATCCGATGGCGGCTCAGTCCCGGCGATTTCGCGCGGATGGCGGCGATCCAGGCGCGGATGCTCGAGAACGCCGCCGCATTGGTGCGGCCCCGCAAGGCGCTGGTCTATGCGGTTTGCAGCCTCGCTCCGGAAGAGGGCCCCGGAGTAATCAAAAATTTTCTTGACCACCATCCGGAGTTCACGATCGATCGTGATCCGCCTTCGGAAGACGGATTCCAGATTCCGCTCAACGCCGACGGCTATCTCGTCACGCGACCCGATCGCGACCGGCTCGATGGTTTTTTCGCGGCGCGGCTCGTGCGAAGCTAGGGTGTTGGCAATCGTTTGTGTGGCGCGCGGGTTGCGAAAACCCGTGAGCCCGAGAGCCCTTTGCGGCGCGCCGCCGCGATGCGTAATCTTTAAGAAGGATGAACCATAGCTGGAAAATCGCGCCTTCCATCCTGGCCGCGAATTTCGCCCGGCTCGGCGACGAGGTTCGGGCGGTCGAAGCGGCGGGCGCCGACCTGATCCATTTCGACGTGATGGACGGGCACTTCGTGCGCAATCTTTCGATCGGCCTGCCGGTTCTGGAATCGGTTCGTAAAATAACCAGCCTGCCGCTCGACGCTCATCTGATGATCGAGCATCCCGAGCGATATATCGAGGCTTTCGTCAAGGCGGGCGCGGACTCGATTTCGATTCACGCCGAAGCGGTCGGCAATCTCAAGGCGATGGCCGAGCGCATCCACGAACTCGGCGTGCGAGCCTCGGTGGCGATCAATCCCGAAACCCATCCCGGCCGGGTGCTCGAGGTCGCCGACCATCTCGACATGATCCTGGTGATGAGCGTCAATCCCGGATTCGGCGGCCAAGGATTTATCGCCGCGGCGCTGGACAAGCTGCGTGAAATCCGCGAAGAAGTCGACCGGCGGGGTCTCAATATCGACCTCGAAATCGACGGCGGGATCAAGGTCGAGAATATTGCCGAGGTCGCGGCGGCGGGCGCCAACGTCTTCGTTTCGGGCTCGGGAATTTTCGGCCACGAAGATTACCGCAAGATAATCGCCGACATGCGAAACCGAATCGCGGAAGGCGAAACCATCGGTTGAGGCGCGAGGCGTGCCCTTTGTCCGGCCGCCGCTGGATGCTATAAAGTCTTCTCGGTTCGTTCCCGGGTAGGCGAATGTACGGGGTGTAGCTCAGCCTGGCCAGAGCACTGCGTTCGGGACGCAGGAGTCGCTGGTTCAAATCCAGTCACCCCGACCATCCTTTAACCAGGCCGCATGCTGATAAGCCCGCTGCTGATCGTTGTCGCCTACCTCTTCGGCTCGATTCCGGTCGGCGTGATAGTCGGCCGTGCCTACGGCTTCGACCCACGCACCGCGGGTTCGGGAAACGTGGGTATGACCAACGTGGCGCGCACGGCAGGCGCCGGCGCCGCGGCGATAACCTTCGCCGGCGATCTGCTGAAAGGATTCGCGCCGGTGATGATCGCGCGGACAGTGGAGGTCGCGCCAACGGCGATGGTACTCGTTGCGCTCGCGGCGCTCCTCGGGGCGCTTTTTTCGGTGTTCCTGCGATTCCAAGGCGGGCGCGGCGTGGCGACCAGCCTCGGCGTATGGATCGCGCTTGCGCCGGCGCCGATACTGATCGCGCTGGGCGTGTTCCTCGTCGTCTTCGCCGTACGGCGCATCATGTCGTTGTCGTCGCTCAGCGCCGCCGTCACGCTGCCCATCGCGGTAGCGGCGCTTTCATATCCTCGCGATTATCTGGTTTTGGCGATCGCGATGTCCGCGATCGTGATTTGGCGCCATCGCGCCAATATCGGCCGTCTGCTAAGAGGCGAGGAGCCGACCTTCAAGCTTGGAGGACGGCGGACAGAGGAGCACCCCCAGTGATGCCCGTTGGCTGTGCTGGCGCTGAAAAGGTGGGCATGAATTCCCGATATACCCCCGATTATCACGGTTCCGAGTTGGCACCCGGCTTGCTGTATTCGGTAACTTGTGCGGTTGCCTCGCTGCCGTGGGCTTGCGCTATACTCGGCGCTGGTAGAGTCCGGGAGGCGCGCCTGCTGAGGAAGGGAACCATATGAAGAAGATTGAGGCGATAATCAAGCCGTTCAAGCTCGATGAAGTCAAAGAGGCACTCTCGGGGATCGGCGTCCAGGGCCTGACCGTAAGCGAAGTAAAAGGCTTCGGGCGGCAGAAGGGTCACACCGAGCTCTATCGCGGCGCCGAGTACGTGGTCGACTTCCTGCCCAAGGTGAAGCTCGAGATCGTGGTCTCGGATGAACTCACCGGGCAGGTGGTGGAAACGATCGAGCGCGCGGCCCGCACCGGGAGAATCGGCGACGGCAAGATCTTCGTGATGCCGATGGAAGAAGTCGTGCGAATCAGAACCGGCGAGCGCGGCTCATCGGCGATCTGAGGATCGCGGCCGCTATTTACCAGGCTTTCGATTAGGCAGCGCCGCTTAACTCTGCGCGAACTCCTCTTTTGTCATCCTGAGCGAAGCGAGTCCGCGAGCGGAGTCGAAGGATCTCGCCCGGTCTTCCGGGCGTCAGGCTGGGGCCGGGACTTTGGCGCGCGGAGGACCGCGCGAGATAAAGCGACCTTCAATGTGCACCATCGCGGCCGCGAGATCCTTCGACACGGCTCGCGTTGCTCGCCGGCTCAGGATGACTTCCACTATTACGGGACTTATTGATGGGGAAACGGCGCTAGTTGACGTTTTCTTTAGGCACGAACCCTTGGGTGCCTTTGTTGGGGCCGTCGGTCACCTCGATCTGGGCGCCATCCGCGTCGCTGGAGATGATACGCACCGGCGTATTGCCGTCCACCTCTTTGGCGATAAAGGTTTCGCCCAGGCCGCCAAGCATCCCGAGCGCTCCGCCCTCTTTTTTGAGGCCCTTGACCTTCTGATAGGCCGCCTCGTCGGGATAGACCTTGACCGTGTGCTCGTTGCCCGAAGCGACCAGCCGATGCTGGCATCCACCAGCCACCAGCGCGATCAGTCCGATAATCGCGATCAAGCTCCATCGTGAAAGTCTCATAGAGGGCACCTCGATGGGCCTACTTTAGCGGAATCGCGCGCTCCCAGCCCAGAGGCGATCTCGCCCGACGAAAATTGCCGCACCCGCGCACCCGTGATAAGTTTTTGCTTTCGCAGCGATTGCGCGAGCCGTGTCGTTCAGGCTCGAATAATGTTTTTGGAGGCATCTTGTCCGAGGAACAAACCGCTCCGACGGTGACGGCGACCAAAGCTCCCGTCACGATGGAAAAGCTGGTCAATCTCTGCCGCCGCCGCGGCATCATCTTCCCCTCAAGCGACATCTACGGCGGCTTGGGCTCGACTTGGGATTACGGACCGCTGGGGGTAGAGCTGAAGCGCAACGTCAAGGAAGCGTGGTGGCGAGAGATGGTCCAGCGGCGCAGCGACGTTATCGGCCTCGACGCCGCCATCCTGATGAATCCGCGGACCTGGGAAGCCTCGGGCCATCTGCAGAACTTCACCGACCCGCTGGTCGATTGCAAAGCATGCAAGCAGCGCTTCCGCGCCGATCACGTCGGCGGGGGCGACGGCAAGTGCCCCTCATGCGGAGGCGAACTGACCGACGCCCGTCAGTTCAACCTGATGTTCAAGACCTTCATGGGTCCGGTCGAGGACAGCGCCAGCACCGTTTATATGCGGCCCGAAACCGCGCAGGGCATCTTCGTCAATTTCTCCAACGTGATCGATACCCAGCGCGTCAAACTGCCCTTCGGCGTGGCGCAGATCGGCAAGTCGTTCCGCAACGAAATAACCCCCGGCAATTTCATCTTTCGCACCCGCGAATTCGAGCAGATGGAGATGGAGTTCTTCATCCTGCCCGATCCGGCCGAAGAGGCGCGCTGGTTCGATTACTGGGTCGAGCGGCGTTTCAACTGGTACGCCAGGTTCGGCATCAAGCAGGACCATATCAGGCTTCGGCCGCACGATATGGAAGAGCTGTCGCACTATTCGCGCGGCACCACCGACGTTGAGTTTCAGTACCCCTTCGGATGGGGCGAGCTCGAAGGAATCGCCAAGCGCGGCAGTTACGATCTCGATCAACACGCTAAATTCAGCGGCAAGGATCTGACCTACTTCGACGAGGAAGCCAAGAAGCGTTATCGGCCGTGGGTGATCGAGCCTGCCGCGGGCGTCGATCGCGCGACGCTGGCGTTCCTGCTCGACGCCTACGATGAGGACGTGGTCGAAAACGAGGAACGAATCGTGCTTCGACTCGATCCCCGACTGGCGCCGGTGAAGGTCGCGGTCTTTCCGCTGTTGCGCAAGGCGGGACAGCCCGAAAAAGCCCAAGCCGTGCGCGAGATGCTGCAGGGCCATGTCATGGTCGCATACGATCAGGCGGGATCGATCGGTCGGCGCTATCGCCGCCAGGACGAAATCGGCACGCCCTACGGCGTGACGATCGACCATCAGACGATGGACGACGACACCGTCACGCTGCGCGATCGCGACACGACCGAACAGGTCCGGATGCCGATCGCGCGTCTGGCGCAGGAAATAACCGAGCGCATCGGCTGGCATCGCTGAGCGAGGCTCGGATTGAACGCCCGCATCGGTTTCCGCTGACAGCCGACGCGGCGCGATTTACTACTTTGTTGATCGAAGGCTGACAAAGCCCGAAGGGGGTTGGGAGAAAACTGAAAATGGCGCGTTTACATCCTGAGATTTACTTCTTTGGCGGGAAGATCGCCGAAGGCCGCAGCCACATGCGCAATCTGCTCGGCGGCAAGGGCGCGAATCTGGCCGAGATGGCCTCGCTCAAGCTGCCGGTCCCGCCCGGGTTCACGGTCTCGACTCGGGTCTGCATTTATTTCTACGAGCACGGCTCCAGCTATCCGAAGGGGCTCACCCAGGGGGTCGCCAAGGGTATCGCCCGGATCGAAAAGCTGATGGGGCGTAAGTTCGGCGACCGCGAGAATCCGCTCCTGGTCTCGGTGCGCTCCGGCGCGCGGGTCTCGATGCCCGGAATGATGGACACGGTGCTCAACCTGGGACTCAACGACGAAACCGTGAACGGGCTGGAGGCCGTCAGCCAGAATCCGCGCTTCGCGTGGGACTCCTACCGGCGCTTCTGTCAGATGTACGGCGACGTGGTTCTGAAGCTCAAGCCGGAAAAGAAGACCGACCCGGATCCGTTCGAGGAGCTGATGGATCGCAAGAAGGCGATCCGCGGCGTCAGTCAGGACCTCGACCTCACGGTGGACGATCTGAAGGAGCTGGTCGCTGAATTTCGCGACCTGATTCGCCGCCGCGTCGGCCGCGATATCCCGCAGGACCCGCAGGAGCAGTTGTGGGAGGCGATCGGTGCGGTCTTCGGCTCATGGAACAATGAGCGCGCGATCGCGTATCGCAAATTCAACAATATCCCTGACGATTGGGGCACCGCCGTCACCGTGCAATCGATGGTGTTCGGCAATCTCGGCTCGGACTGCGCCACCGGCGTCTCTTTTACCCGCGACCCGGCCACCGGCGAAAAAGGCATCTACGGCGAATTTCTGCCCAATGCCCAGGGCGAAGATGTGGTCGCCGGTATCCGCACGCCGCTCCAGATAAGCCTCGCCGCCGGACGCAAGTCGGCGGAGCGCAACGGAATCAGCGAGCAGGAACGCAAGGCGGCCCATCCGACGCTCGAGGAAACCTTCCCTACGGTCTATCGCGAGCTGCTCAACATCTCGGCCGGGCTGGAGAAGCATTTCCGCGACATGCAGGACATGGAGTTCACCATCGAGCGCGGCCGGCTCTTCATGCTTCAGACCCGAACCGGCAAACGTACGGCGGAAGCCGCGGTGCGAATCGCGGTGGAGATGGCGGAAGAAAAATTGCTCGACCGGCGCGGGGCGCTGATGCGCGTCGAGCCCGCGCAGCTCGAACAGTTACTCCATCCGCAGCTCGACCCGAAGGCAAAGAAGCAGGTTATCGCGCGCGGGCTGCCGGCCTCGCCGGGCGCGGTCACGGGCGAGGCGGTATTCTCGGCCGATGAGGCGGTGGCTGTCGCCGGCGCCGGCCGTCCGGTCATCCTGGTGCGGCTGGAAACTTCGCCCGAAGACATCCACGGGATGCAAGTGGCCCAGGGGATTCTGACCGCGCGCGGCGGGATGACCAGCCATGCGGCCGTGGTCGCCCGCGGGATGGGCAAATGCTGCGTCGCTGGATGCGGCGAGCTGAACGTCGATTACGCCGCCGGCACGGTCTCGGCCAACGGCGTGGCCGTCCATCGTGGCGAATACCTCACGCTCGATGGTTCGACCGGCGAGGTAATCGCCGGGCGGGTAGCGACCGTCGAGCCGACGATGTCGCCGGCATTCGGGAAGTTCATGCGCTGGGCGGACGACGAACGCCGGCTTGGAATCCGCGCCAACGCCGACACGCCGCACGACGCCAAAGTCGCGCGCGAATTCGGCGCCGAAGGTATCGGGCTTTGCCGCACCGAGCATATGTTCTTCGACGCCGAACGGATCGACGCGGTGCGTCAGATGATTCTGGCCGAGAACGCCGAACAGCGGGCGCGGGCGCTCGACAAGATCCTGCCGATGCAGCGCGCGGATTTCGTCGGCATCCTCAAGGAGATGGCCGGTCTGCCGGTGACGATCCGTTTGCTGGATCCGCCGCTCCATGAATTCCTGCCCAAAGAGGAGCATGAGATTCGCGAGCTGGCGCCCAAGATCGGAACCACCTACGAGCATCTGAAGAAGGTCTGCGAAGGCCTGTTCGAGTTCAACCCGATGCTCGGCCATCGCGGATGCCGCCTGGGCATCACCTACCCCGAGATCTACAAGGCGCAGGCGCGCGCGATCTTCGAGGCCGCGGCCGAGCTGCGCAGCCAGGGCGTCAAGGCGATCCCGGAAATCATGCTGCCGCTAATCGGCGACCGCAAGGAGTTCGATATCCTGGCGGGCGAGATCCGCGAGGTCGCGCGCACGGTGCTGGGCAACAACGTCGCCCGGCTCACCTACAGCGTCGGCACGATGATCGAAGTGCCGCGCGCCTGTATGGAGGCCGACCAGATCGCGGCTTCGGCCGAATTCTTCTCCTTCGGCACCAACGACCTGACGCAGATGACCTACGGCCTTTCCCGTGACGATTCGGCCAGGTTCCTGTACGCGTACATCGAGCGCGGGATCTACAAGAAAGACCCGTTCCAGGAACTCGACGCCGACGGAGTGGGCAGTCTGATGAAGATCGCGATCGAACTCGGGCGCAAGGCCAATAAGAAACTCAAGATCGGCATCTGCGGCGAGCATGGTGGCGATCCGGCCAGCGTCAAGCTGTGCCATCGCCTCGGGCTCGATTACGTATCCTGCTCGCCGTACCGGGTTCCGGTGGCGCGCCTGGCCGCGGCGCAGGCCGCGATCGAGGAGCGCCAGACCAAGCGCGAGTTCAAGGACGTTTAACGGATTCCGTAGCTCTCGAAGCGCAGCGCCGGAAACGGATCGGTCAGCCGAAGTACTCCTCGATGCCGATGCCGGGGATTTCGATGGTGCGTACCTGGCTGTTGCGCATGATCTTGAAGCTGACCCGCTCGCCGGGCCGATGCGACCAGAGAGCGTCGTAAAACCCTCGCCGTTCGTTGATATCGCGTCCGCCGACGGCGAGCACCACGTCGCCCTGCTTGAGTCCCGCCTTCTCGCTCGGGCCGCCCGGCATCACGCCCGCGATTATCACGTGATCGCGCACCGTGTATGACAGCAGGCCCATCCAGGCGCGCGGCGCGGCGCTGATGCGCCGCCCGTGGCGCAGCAGCTCGTCGCGATTGGCGCTGAAATACTCGCTCGGAATCGCCAGGATCGAGCGGCCGACGTCGGTCAGGTTGAGATAGGTGATTCCGATTAGCTCGCCTTTGTTGTTGCAGAGCGGCCCTCCGCCGACCCCGAAGTTGACCGCCGAGGTCATCAGGCATCGATCCAGCACGAACTCCCACAGCGCGTCGAACGGCCCCAGATAGGTGATGATTCCGGAGTCGGCGCGGCGCGCTTCGTTCCCGGCGCTGGACACGGTGAAGACATCCTGCCCGAGGGCGCAGGTCTCGGATGAAACCGCATCCAGGTAGGGCAGCTTGCCGGCTTCGATCTTGAGCAGGGCGAGCCCGCTTCTGAAATCCTGCGCGACGATCCGGGCCTGGTATTGGTCGCCTCCGGTAAGCGTGACGATCACGCTTTTGGCGCCCATAATCACGTAGTTGACGGTCAGGATCAGACCGTCGGAGCTGACCAGGATGCCGCTGCCGCGCCGATCGCTGCCCAGGCCTACGGCAGTCGAAGGATGGTTTTCCGGAACGCTGCAGTGGATGCCCACCACGGTCGCGGAAACTCTATCCAGCAAATATACCGACGCGTTCAAGCCGAGCGTTCTCCAATAGGTAAGCTAGACACGCCGACGAAGGCTTTCAAGCCGAAGAGTTGCTCAGTCATCCGGGGCGATCTGCACGGATCCAGAAAGCGAAGAGCGGCCCCTTAAGAGCCGCCCTTCATCGATTCACAAAATTCAAACTTATTTGGAAGGGGGGTTAGTTGCGGGCGCCTGTTCCGCGTTCTCTCCGGCGCGCATCGCCAGCAGTTGCAGAGCCGAGCCGAGATCGAGCTCGTTGTATTGGTGGTTGGCGTAAAGTTCATTCAAACGCTGGATGAGTTCGTCCGACGGCAAATCGGAAACCGCCAGCTCGCGTGAAAGTTGATGGATGATCTTTTTGGCGCCCTTCCAGCGGAACAGCTCGGCGGCGACCAGCATATTGTCGAGCTTGCCGACGCTGACTTGCATCGCGTCGGCGTATCCGTTTACGTAGCCGACCTTGGCCGTACGGTCGAGTTTTTTCCAGAAGAGTCCGTTGTGGTCAAGATTAGGCGCGGCGAAAGAAAATCCCCAACACAGCAGGAATCCCAACACAACACCCGAGGCGAATCTTTTCATCGTGCCGTGGCGCCCTCCCGGCGCCAGCCCATTTGCCTGACCGATCTTGTAGCAGAATTGCGCACAATGATCAAAAGCGCCTTCGTCCGCCCAATGAAGTCGTCGGGAGTCGTTTTCGGCCGGGGGGCTGATTAGCGACGCGGCTGCCGAAAACAGGCAAGACCTGCGCTCGAAGGCCTCGGACCCCCCCTGATTGAACCTACGGCAACGCCGATGCAATGATGGTTCATCGCACGTGCGCCCCAGCCTGCGGATACCCGTTCATGACGTCAATTTTCGACGAAGTTCTGTCGTTCATTCGTTCCCCGGACCCGGCCGCCTTCGAAGAGGTGGCGCTGAGCGTCTTCCGCTATCAATTCGAGCGGGTCAGACCCTATCGGGATTATTGCCTGAGCCTGGGAGTATCCGGGCCGGCCGTGCTCTCGTTGGATGGAGTCCCTCCAGCGAGCACAATCGCGTTCAAATACGCCGAGCTTCAGAGCGGACCGGCTGAGCGGATTTTCCTGACCAGCGGCACCAGCATCGGTCGCAACGAACGCGGCCGCCACTTCGTCCCGAAGCTCGAGATTTATCGGGTCTCGGCGATGGCTCATATCGGACGAATGTTGTTCCCGGACAAGCGCCGGATGCCGATCCTCGCGCTCCATCCCACAGCCGACCGGATGCCGGAATCGTCGCTCGGACAAATGATCTCGTGGTCTATCGAGGATTTCGGGACCGCAAACAGCCTGTGTGCGGCTACGACGACAGGGCTCGATATCGAGCGCGCGCTTGAGTTCCTGCGAATCGCGGAGCGCGCGGGCGATCCGATTTGTATTCTCGCCACCACGGCGGCGTGCTCGGTGCTGTTCGAGAGGCTTCGCTCCGAAGGAGGAGCCGTTAAACTGCCCGCTTTCTCCCGCCTGATGGATACGGGCGGCGCCAAGGGGCAGGCGAATCCGCTCGACGCGGTGGCAGTATCGGTGCTGGCTGCTCGATGGCTCGGAATCGAACCGGCGCTGGTGATCAACGAATACGGAATGACCGAGATGTGTTCGCAGTTCTATGATGCCACGCGGTTTAATGCGGGTTTCGACGCGCCGCCCGGCGAGCGGCTTAAGCTCGGCCCGCCCTGGGTGCGGGCGCGAGCGCTCGATCCCGTCACTCTCGCTCCGGTCGAAGACGGGAACCTAGGCCTGCTTTCGTATTTCGATCTGGCCAACGTGGGCTCGGTGTCCGCGCTGCTCACGGAAGACCTTGGAATCGTCGAAAACGGCGGCATCCGGATTGTCGGCCGCACGCCGCTAAGCGACGCTCGCGGCTGTGCGCTGGGGATCGCTGAGTTCGCGGCCCAAAACGGAATCGGCCTCGGCGGCGCAACGGGGAATCGATGAACACGTTTTTCATGCCGGCTCGACTCGCGGTCGAGGGTTCCGAGGCGGCACGGCACGTCGGCGAACCGGAATTTCCGACGGCCGATGCCGCGTTCATCGGGTCGGTCGCGAAGCACCTGCGTGACGCGGCGGCGATACCGCTTCCGCCGGCGCAAGCCGCGGCGGCGATCGCGGCCGCGTGCGCGCTATGGCGCGATCCCAACTACGAGCGCCGCCGGCGCACCATCGCAGTGATCGCCGGCACTTCCGGCTATAGCGAGGCGTTGCTTTCCGAATCGCTCGACGCCTTGCTCGCTCCGTTCACGGCTGACTCGATCCAATCGTTCGCCGCCAGGGTGGTGAAGCATGCGCCGCGCCTGATTGGCTTCGTGATGCCCGGCAACGTCGTCGGCGCCGGTCTCCATGAGTTGGCCCAGGCGCTGATTGCGGGCGCCGCCGTGATGCTGAAAAGCGCGTCGGCCGAGCCGCTGTTCTTCGCCCAGTTCGCGCGCACGATTGGCGAGATCGATCCCGCGGTCGTCGCCAGAATTTCGGTGTTGAGCTTCGGTCGCACGCGGAGCGCACTCGCTCGCGCGCTACAGGACAACTGCGATGAGATGGTTGTCTTCGGCGACGATGAGACGGTGGAGGCCTTGAGCCGCGGCGGATGCGTCACCGGCTTCGGCGCTCGCCTGAGCGGAGCGCTGCTCTCCCGCGAGGCCATCGCGCCCGCGGCGAGCGATGCGATTGCCGACGGCCTCGCGCGCGATATCACTTTATTCGAGCAGCGCGGATGCCTTTCGCCCCATCACATTTTTATCGAGGACCCGACGCGGCTTGAGGCGCGCCGTTTTGCCGGATGCCTGGCCGTCGCACTCGACCGACTGGCGCGCACGCTGCCGCCGCCTCGGGCGCTCGATCTCGGCATCGCCGCCGCGATTCGCGGCGTGCGGGAAGCATCGCGATGGCGAAAACTGGGTGGCGATACGGTCGACCTTTGGGAAGGAAACGCGCTCTCCTGGAGCGTGATCTACGATGCGGCAGCTTCGTTTCGCGTGTCACCGCTTTACCGAACGGTTTTCGTCTCACCGGTGAGCGATTTTGCCGACTTCAAAGCCAGGCTCGCGGCAGTAAGCAACCGAATCGAGGCTTTCGCCGTCGCCGATCCCGCGCATCGCCTCGATGATGCGTGCGCGTGGCTAACCGAGGCCGGAGTCAGTTATCTGGCTTCGCCCGGAATGATGCAGTCGCCACCGTTTGAGTGGCCTCACGGCGACGCGGCGTTTCTGACAAGACTTGTGGTTCGCGCATGAGCGGACCCCGCCGAGACTTTCTGGCGCATCTGGCGCAGACCTCCGACTCGCCTATCGGGCTTGAAATCGCGCGCGCCGAGGGTTCCTGGCTCTATGCGAGCGAGGGCCGGCGCTATCTCGATTTCATCTCCGGGATCGGCGTCAGCAATATCGGCCACGGCCATCCCGCGGTGTTGGCGGCAATCGGGAATCAGGCTCGCCGTCATCTCCATGTGATGGTCTACGGCGAATACGTGCTTGAAGCACAAGTCGCGTATGCGACGAGGCTCGCGCAACTCCTGCCGCCGAAATTGGGCCGCGTTTATTTCACCAACAGCGGCGCGGAAGCGATCGAGGGCGCGCTCAAGACCGCGCGTAAATTTACCGGCAGATTCGATTTTGTCGCCTTCGACGGCGCATATCACGGCGACACCTTCATGGCGCTGGCGCTGGCGGGCAATCCCGCCTTTCGCGCGCCGTTCGAACCGTTGCCCGGTCCGGTGCGCCATCTCCCCTATGACGATCTGAAAGCGCTTGAGGCGATCGACTCCAGCGTCGCCGCCGTCGTGATCGAGCCGATGCAGGCGGAAGGCGGCGTAAGAATCCCGCGCAAGGAATTCATGAGGGCGCTGCGCGCGCGATGCGATGAGACCGGCGCGATATTGATCTTTGACGAAGTGCTGACCGGCTTTGGGCGAACCGGCAAGCTGTTCGCGCTCGAGCACTACGAGGTTGTTCCCGATTTGATAGTTCTGGCCAAGGCGCTTGGCGGCGGCCTGCCGCTGGGCGCCTTTTGCGGTTCCGACCGACTGCTCGAATGCCTGGCGCACGATCCTCCGCTCGGTCATATCACGACCTTCGGCGGCCATCCGCTCTCCTGCGCATCCGGTCTTGCCGCCCTGGAGGTTATCGTCGGAGAGCGTCTGCCGGAGCGCGCGGCGCGACTCGGCGTCACGATGCTGCAACGTCTCGGCAAGCTTATCGGTCGCGACATCGTCGCGGTGCGCGGAATCGGGTTGCTGATGGGACTCGAATTTGCCAGCGCTCCGGTCGCCCATCGCTTCGTCGCGGAAACCATCGCAAGGGGAGTCATCGTCAACTGGACCCTTAACGCCGACCGCGTGGTGCGGCTCGCGCCGCCGCTTACGATTACCGAGGACGAAGTGGATTTCGCGTTCGCGGCGATGACGCAGGCGCTTGCGGCCGTCGGAAGCGATTCCGATCGAAAGGGATGACTCGGGCCTTGCTTGGTCCTCGGGCGCGGGTTAATCAGCCTTGGGGCTAAAATTCCGCTTGCCGATGGCGGTTGAAAGGTCTAGCTTCGACGCCATGTCGGTCCTAAAGAAACCTGCTATACTTCATTTCTCTGTCGCCCGCCCCTAAAAATTCTGCGCTTTCCAAACCGCCATCGCCATCGAGGTTGGCGCGTTCCGTGAAGCCGCCGCCCGGAGAATTTGAACTCATCGATCGGCTTTGCGCCGATTTGCGGCTGAGCCGGCGCACGCTGGTCGGTCCCGGCGACGATTGCGCCGTCATCAGACGACCGCGCTCGCCGCAGCTCTTCACGATCGACTCCGTGGTGGAAGACGTGCATTTCAAATTGGCATGGGGAACTCCGCGGCAGCTCGGCGCCCGCGCGCTTGCGGTCAATTTGAGCGATATCGCCGCGATGGGAGGGGTTCCTACTACCTGCGTGGTGAATCTCGCCGTCCGACCGGGGCTTACGATGGCGTTCTTCGAGCGGCTTTATGCCGGCCTCAAGAGCGCCGCCGCCAATGCTGACGTTGACATCGTCGGCGGCAACATCACCAGCGCCGATCGGCTCGCGATCACGATCGCCTTGCTTGGCGATGTGCGTGGCGTCGCGATGCGGCGCGACCGCGCGAGGCCGGGCGACGAAATATTCGTGACCGGCACCGTTGGCGATGCCGCCGCAGGCTTGCGAATACTCGACGGCAAGCTGTTGGCTCGCGGCGCGGCGCGGAAGTTTTTGGTGACCCGGCTTCTCGAACCGACGGCGCGTTTGGCCGCGGGCCAGAAGCTGGCGCGGCTTCGGCCTGTGCCGGCCGCGATCGATCTCAGCGACGGGTTATGTCAGGACCTCGGCCATATTCTGGAGCGCAGCGGCGTCGGGGCCGAAATCGATATCGAGACGATACCGCTCTCCGCCGCCTACCGGGCGACGCTGGGCGACAATCGGGAGTTGGCGATGAGCGGCGGCGAGGATTACGAGCTTTTGTTTTGCCTTAGGCCGGGCTACTCGGAAGCAAAGCTTGCGCGTTTACTTGGCGTTGCCGTGCGCCGGATCGGACGAATAGCAGGTCGCGGACATGGTCTGATGCTACGGGATCGGCACGGCCGATTGCGGCCGCCCGCCGGACTCGCGGGATGGAACCATCTGCGCGCACCCGTTGAGCGCGGGAAATAAGATGGTGTTTCTTCCGATCGCCGTTGCGATTCTGCTGTTGCTCGCGGCCTTGTTGGCCGCATCCGAGACCGCGCTTTTTTCGCTGGTGCGGATGGAGAGCACGCGGAGTCGAATCCAAGGCGCCGTACGCGGCGCGCTCGACCGCCTGATGGCCAGACCGCTTGAGGCGTTGCTGGTGATTATCGGGCTCAACGAGACCGCCAACATCTTCGCGGAATGCCTTGCCACGTCCTTCCTGCTCTATATTTTCGGACGGCCGCTGGGCGCCTGGTTGTCGGTGCCGATTATGTTCGTGCTGGTTCTCCTGATTTGCGAGATCACCCCCAAGACCTTCGCCCTGGGATGGCCCGATGGAATCGCGCGGATAACGGCGAAGCCGTTGGCGGCGTTGACGAGTTTGATTCATCCGATTGTGCGACGGTTCAGTCCGTTCAAGGAGGCGCCGCGGCCCGGACCGCTTTCGGAAAGCGAATTCAGAGCCTTGCTGCGGGTAAGTGAAATCCAGGGTGAGGTCGAGCCGGCGGAGCGCGCCCTGATCGACAAGGTTTTCGAATTTGCCGGTCGACGCGTGGCCGAGGTGATGACGCCGCGCGACAAGATCTTTTGTCTCGATATCAACACCCCTGCCGAGCGCCTGGCGGCGGAGGCGTCGCGCGCCCATTTTTCGCGGATTCCGGTCTATCGCAGCGATCCCGGGCATATCGTCGGGGTGCTCCACGTGAAGGATCTGGTCGCGCGTCGGCTCGAACCCACGCCTCCGCGCCTGGAACGGCTCATCCGGCCGCCTTTCTTTGTGCCGCCGAGCAAAGCGCTGGGCGAGTTGTTTGAAGATATGCGCCGCGAACGCCGCCAACTGGCGCTGGTGGTCGATGAGTATGGCGTGCTGCTCGGCCTGCTTTCGCTGGAAGACATGCTCGAAGAGCTGTTCGGTGAAATCAGCGACGAGTTTGATATCGAGGGGCCCGAACTGACCCGCGCCAACGACGGCAGTTGGATTGCCGCGGGCTCGATCGACCTTGGCAAACTCCGGGAAGTGGTGGGCAGGGATCGGTTCCCGGCGCCGGACGGCGAGGGCACCCTAAACCGGTTGATCCTGCGCCGCTTCGGCCGTGTGCCACGCACCGGCGAACATTTTCGGCTCGGCGAATTCGATGCGGCGATCGAACGAGTGCGCGGCGCCACCGTCGAAGTGGTGAGGCTCAGACCATGGGCATAGTCGGCCTGATCCTCGCGCTCGCGGCCTGCCTTATCGTGCAGGCGTTTTTCTCGGCCAGCGAAATCGCCGTGGTCTCGGCGGATGAAATCAAGGTGCGGGCCGAGTTCGCGCGCGGAGCCGAAAGCGCGCGTCTGCTTGCCGGATTGCTGGCGCGGCGCGATCGCCTGCTGGCTTTAATCCTCACCAGCACCACTTTGGCGACCGCGATCGAAGCCGCGCTCCTGACCACGTTCCTGCACAGCTTCGGTCGCGGCCATGACTTCCTCGCGCCGTTCATCCTGACGCCCCTGACCCTGCTTCTGGCCGAGTCACTCCCCAAGCTTCTGACGCTTAGACATCCGCTCGGCTTCGCCAGGTTTGCCGCGCGCCCGCTTAACCTTATGTCTGTCGCGCTCTCTCCTTTGCTTACCGCCGAGACCTGGCTGAGCCGCGGGCTGCGCCGTCTCGCAGGCGTGTCGCCCGACGCGGCCAGCGTCTTCCTCACTCGCGAGGACCTGGCCCTGCTCGTACATCGTGAGGGCGGCGTGCCCGCCGCCGACGCGATCCTGCCCTCCGAACGGCAGATGATCAGCCGAATCTTCCGCTTCACCCATTCCGAGGCGCGCAAGGCGATGGTTCCGCTGGTGCGGGTCGAGGCCGTGCCCCAGGACATGAGCCTGGCCGGCGCGATCGAACTGGTCCGCCGCGAAGGCTTCAGCCGGCTGCCGGTCTTCGACGAGAGGATAGTCAACATAATCGGCGTCGTGCACATCTTCGACCTGCTGGAGGCTCCGGACCTGAACCGCCCGGTGGCCGAAGTGATGCGCCCGGTGAGTTACTTTCCCGAAGCCACTCCGCTGGATCAAATTCTGATCGCGATGCAGCGCACGGGCGAAAATCTGGCGGTGGTGGTGGACGAATACGGCGGCGCGGCTGGAATTATCACGGTCGAGGATCTGCTCGAAGAGATCGTCGGCGAGATCGAGGACGAGTACGACGTCGCCGAGGAGCTGGTGCGGGTGGTGAGTCCGCGCACGCTCGCCGTGGCGGGGCGCACGCCGGTGGCCGATCTCAACGAGCGGTTCGGACTCCGGCTTCCGGAAAGTGACGATTATGCTACCATCGCGGGGCTTGTGGTCGACCGGCTCGGACATATCCCGAAGCCCGGCGAGCAGTTGAAAGTGAACGACCTGGGCATAAGCGTGGTTCGCAGCGACGCCCGCGCGGTGCGCGAGTTGATCCTTCATCTGGCCCAGCCGCTGCGACCCGAGCACGCGCGGCGTAGCAAATGACCGAAGAGCAAATCCGCAAGATTCTCGACAAGCTGGCGGCCGGACAACTCGACGTGCCGGCCGCGATGACCCGCCTGCGCCATCTCCCGTTCGAGGATCTCGGCTTCGCCAAGCTCGACCTGCATCGCAGCCTCAGGCGCGGCGTGCCCGAGGTGGTGCTGGGCGAGCACAAGAGCGCGGCACAGATCGCGGCGATCGGCGCGAGCGTGGTGCGCGCCGGACAAAATCTAGTCGTGACGCGGCTCTCGCCTGAAAAAGCGCGGGAGACCAAGCGCAAGCTGCGCGCTTTCGATTATCGTGCCGAGGCCCGGCTCGGTGTGATCATCAAAGAGAAGGTCAAGCCGATCGGCCACGGCCCGGTGATGGTAATCAGCGCCGGTACCTCCGATATACACGTGGCCGAGGAAGCGGCGGTGTGCGCCGAAGTTTTCGGCAATCGGGTGACGCGACTCTACGACGTCGGCGTCGCCGGGCTCCATCGGTTGAGCGCCGGCCTCGATTCGCTGGCGGAAGCTTCGGTGCTGATCGTCGTTGCCGGGATGGAAGGGGCGTTGCCTTCAGTCGTTGCGGGCCTGCTCGACAAGCCGGTTATCGCGGTCCCAACCAGCGTCGGCTATGGCGCAGCCTTCGGCGGAGTGACCGCGCTGCTCGGGATGCTCAATGCCTGCTCCAGCGGCGTTACGGTCGTAAATATCGACAACGGATTCGGGGCGGCGCTCGCCGCGACGCTGATCAATCGGGTGGGCTCGACGAAGGGCTCCGGCTGATGACCGAGCGCAAGCAGCTCACCAGCGGACGCGCCCGCCGGGCGATAAAGATCGGCGGTCTCGCCTCTCAGGTCGGCTCAAGCTACCTCTGGACAACGCTGCGCAAGCAGTTCCTCTCGGCCGATGCCGGCCGCCAGGAGTTGCTCGACGTTCACATCAAGAACGCGCGTCGAATCGTCGAAAGCTCCAAGGAGCTGCGCGGCGCCTTCATGAAGCTCATCCAGATGCTCTCGATGCGCCACGACATCCTGCCCGACGAAGCGCTCGAGGTGCTGAAGCTCACCCAATCGAACGTGCCGCCGATGGATTACCGGACGATCGCCGAGCAGGTCAGGCGCGAGTTCGGAAAAAAGCCCGAGCAGTTGTTCGCCGACTTCGAGCAGAAGGCCTTCGCCGCCGCCTCGCTCGGCCAGGTTCATCGCGCGCGCCTTCGCGGCGGCGAGGAAGTGGCGGTCAAGATTCAGTATCCGGGAGTCGAGGAAACCGTCGAGCAGGATCTGCGAAATCTGAAACTGCTGCTCCAAACCGTCAAGGCGATCGCGCATGACATGATGCGGCAGAAGATCGAGACGCGCCAGCTTTACGACGAACTCGAAGAACGGCTCAGGGAAGAGCTGGACTATGTGCGCGAGGCCCGCAACCTGGCGGCCTTCGGCCGGATGCTGGCCGACGATCCCGAGGTGATGATCCCGCGCGTGGTGCCGGAGCTAAGCTCGCGCCGCGTGCTGACGATGACCTATCTCGACGGCTATCCGCTCGCCGACGTGCTGGCGGCGGGAGTCGACCAGGAGCTCAAGGATTGGGTGGCGCGCAAATATTACGCGCTGGTGTGGCGGCAAATCCTGGAGTTCGGCGATGCTCCACACCGATCCGCATCCGGGCAACTACCTGGTTACTTATCATCCCCGGCTCGGCATCCTCGACTTCGGCTCGATCCGGAGCTTTCCCGAGCCGGTGCGCCATGCCCATGTGCGGCTGGCGCGAGCGCTGCTCGATAACGACGATCGCGCGATGGGGCGGGCGATGGTGGCGCTGGGTTATCTTGAGCCGCGCCAGGATACGGCGCCGATGGTTAAGATACTGCACATCCTGTTCGAACCGCTGTCGTCCGATCGCGCCTACAATCCGGCCGACTATGACTCGCTGGGCAAGGCCGCGGCGGTGGGCGAAATCGCGCTCGCCAATCGGCTCTACAAATCTCCGCCGCACGGCGTGTTTCTGCTCCGCGCGCTGATCGGACTGGAAGGCATTATCCGGCAGCTCGGATGCGTCACCAACTATCGGGCGATTTTCCGGCAATGCGTCGAGCGCGCCGAGGTCTGACGGGAACTTCCGCTCCGGAGCAGCGGAGCAAGAGCGGAGCGGATGCGGGCGAAAGCGGCGCGGCGCTGCTGGCCCGGCTCGAAAGCCATCGCGATTTTCATTTCCGTCGAATCCCGAGCCGCCGCATCGCGGGCGAGAAGACCGCGCTCCGATTCGTGAACGACGTGGGATTCTGCACCGCCTTTACCCCCGGACTCGGCCTGCCGTGTCTGCGCGAGGCGATCGCGGGCGAGCGCGAACCGGCTCTGCCCGAACACATCCAGCACGATTACGCGATCGGAATGACGTGGCGGCTCAAGGATGTCCTGCCTGCCAAGAAGAGCGTTTACTACGGCAAGGCGCTCGGCGGACGACCGAGCTTCATCGCGCTGGAATTGCTGCCGGCTTTTCTGCGGTTGCGACTTGAACGAGGCGGTTATCGCGTGATGTACGAGCGCGGCGAGCTGACCCATTGCGCGAAACTGGTGATGGACGCGCTCAGCCGTCGCGGCCCGTCCGAGACTCGCGCGCTGAAACTCGCGAGCGGCCATGCCGGAGCCGGAAAACGCGCCGAGTTCGACCGGGCGATGAAGGAACTGCAGGAAAAGTTCCTCGCCCTCAAGGTTGAAGAACGATACGAGCCCTTTACCTACGTCTGGGACACGCTGGAGCATCGATGGGGCGAAGCGATTCACGAGGGGCGGAGCCTCAGCCCCGAAGAAGCGGCCTACCGAATCCTGCGCCGCTATCTCGAAATCAGCGCGTTTGGCCAGGAACGCGCGATGTCACGCCTGCTGGGGATTGCCCCGCAGAGCGTCGAACGCGCGGTGCGCCGCCTCGCCCGCGAAAAACTAACGGTCCGCACGCGGATATCAGGCTTTAGCGGAGAATACTGTGCGCTCTCGACCTTCTTCGTCTAGATTCGCCGCAGGGGGAGCGTGTTCGTTTAGTCTCTGCGCCTCGCGCAGCGCAAACCTTGACTGTTCGTGCTGAGAGGTATATATACCTATCAGCACGGAGGTTTGGCTAATTTTCTTCCCCAGAAAAGTCCTTTGTTTATGCGGAAACTTTCGAATTTTGAGGGTTTTTGAGTGACCGATAGGTATATATACCTATCGGTCTCGTCGGGAGTTTAGAGACAATGCGAGGCAAAAAGATCGAAAGTGCGCAGCCGCGTATTGTAAGGTTCTTCGAGACCCTTCCAAATAAGGTCTTCCAAGTCTCTGAACTCGCGCAGATCCTAGAACAAAATCGGAATGATTGGAACGTGCCAGTACGCATGAGTACCGCGTACTTTATTCAATTCCTCTTAGAAAAAGACACGTTGCGGGAAGTGCGGATTGCTCCTATAAACCACCCGGAATCCCGTGTATTGGTGCGGTACGTCTGGGGAGATTCTTCGCCGTATCAGATCGGGCTTTCGTTAAGAAGCAAGGCATATCTGAGCCACGCTACGGCGGTCTTCTTGCACGGACTGACCGATCAGATCCCGCAAATCATTTATGTAAATAGCGAGCAGAGTGAGAAGTGGTCTGAACCAGGAACTTTGATACAAGCGTCTATCGATCGCGCGTTCGCTTCTAAACAGCGAGAGTCGACTTTTCTCTTTCAGGGAGACGGTGCGCACTTTTTGCTTTTAAGCGGCAAAAATACTGGGCAACTCGAGGTCGGTCGGTTAAATTTTGCCGGAGAAGAACTTTTAGTAACGAAGGTGGAGCGGACACTTATCGACATTACAGTGCGACCAGCTTACGGCGGGGGGGTTTACCAAGTCCTGCAAGCCTACCGGGCAGCTAAAGATCGAATCTCCATCGCCACACTTATCGCCACGCTCAGAAAGCTCAAGTACGTCTACCCCTTCCATCAGGCTATCGGCTTTTACATGAAACGGGCCGGGTATGACGAGCATCAATACAATCGCCTGAAGGGATCGGGCTGAATTACGACTTCTATCTCGCGCATGACATACGAAAACGGGATTACGATTCAGAATTACGAATCTTCTATCCCGAGGGTTTTTAATCGCGCAACTTCGCTTACGACAAAGTCGAAGTAAAAATCGAAATCCTTCACCGGTCCCTTGACAACTGCTGCCACCGCAGGCCAGTCGGGTCGATGAAATTCGCGCTGCCGTTCAATAAGACCCAGCAGTCGCAGCGGGACTTTTTTCGCAGCAAAGATGTTTCGGATTAGCTCCTGGCTTTCTTGTTTCGTGAAGTCGATGCCGACTTTCGTCAAGATGATATGGATATCGTAAAAGTCCCGCGCTCGTGGACGACGGTGGCCCCTAATCTCGTACTCCGGCATCTGTTGACAAATCGCGCGCAATTTCTCAATAGCAAGCATCGCGGGGGTATACACATAAATCGTGTAGTAATCGGCTCTCTTTTGCCACCTTTCCTTCGATGTATTCATGCTTGCTCAGATCAACTCTGAAGATACGCTTCTGGTTCGGACCGATCACCAAAGCATCGGTTCGTAGCTTCTCTCGCCTGGTTTGAAAAAGCTGATGCTTCTGCTTTTCTATGAGCTTGAAGTTGACTTCGTAGCCGCCCCACCACGGCATCTCGTCGGGTTCCTCAAGACGAGGCTTGGGCTTTATGCCGAAGTCAAAGATTACATAGCCGGCCGAGTCAAAGCGGTCCTGAAGGGTACAGAAGACGCGTTGCTGAATGTCATCGAGATCTTCGAAATCCTGACCAATAGAGAAATCAAGATGAGAGATGTACGCGTACTCAAACTCATAGACCAGGTTCAGGGCGTTTCCGCCTTTGAGCACGAGCTGTTCCATGAGTTTATCGTCAGCGAACAGCGCGGTGATTATCAGGCGGCGGAGAGTGGCAAAGTCAATCTCCATTCGCGCTTTTTAGCATGTGGGGTGGTCATTCGATAGGCGACTCATCAGCGCATCACCGCCAGCCAGAGGCCGGCGGCGATCATTGCGGCGCCGCTGAGCGTGGCGATCCCGCGACCGTAAGGAGCCACCTTCTCGATCAAAACCAAGGCGGTGATCGCGGCGACCCATAGCAGGTTCATCGCACCCGCGACGAACAGCAACGCCATCAGCAGCCAGCAGCATCCGACGCAGAACGTGCCGTGATTGACTCCCATCCGCAGCGCGCCGAGGCGGCCCTCGTACCAGCAGGTCATGAAAAACGAGAGCGGCGATCGGCATTTGGCGAGGCAGGCGTCCTTGAGCGGCGTGAACTGATAGATGCCGGTGGCGATCAGCACGATTCCGCCGATCATCGGCGTGAACCGCAGCGTGTCGCCGATGATCGCGGCGCGCTGCAAGGCCAATTGGCCGGCCGTCACGATCGCGCTGAAGACGCTCCAGGCCACCAGATAGCCGAACGCGAACAGCCATACCTCTGTCGACGAACGCCTGGCCGCTGCCGCGACGCAGCCGCGCGAACATCAGCACCATCGGCGCGACGCTCGGCACCATCATCGCCGCCATCATCACCACCCACATCACGAAGGTGAGCCACGCCTCTTGCGCCGTGCCCTGATACGGCATCGGCATCGCCATCCGCACGCCGTTCATCGTCATCATTTCCGACGACGGCATCGGCATCCACATCAGGTAGAGCCATGAAAGCAACGTAATCGCGCCGAGGCCGCCCCATATCGCGATCCGGTCTTGCAGCGGCAGTGATGCGGCGGCCAACTTGGGCGCCGCATCAGCCTGGGGTTCGATTTCCAAAGCGTTACTCATCCGATCCGCAAACGGGAAACCGCTTGCCGGCCGCGAGGCCGCGCCGCGTTCCTAGCCTTTGCCCGCGCCGAGAAAATCGTTGCGCAGACCGCCGATCAAATCCCGGTGGCTATCTTGTCCAGAGAATCGAGGTCCCATCCTCCGTCACGATAGAGTCCGCGGCATTACCGCAGGCTCGGAATACAAGCCGACCTCGTCGCCGCCGACCTGGAAATCGCGGCCATTGACGTTAACGGCCGCGTCGGTGCACAGCCACACCGCGAGCGCCGCGACCTGTTCGGGTTTGTTCTCCAGAAAGGTGCGATCGATCATGGACCGGCCCAAGACCGGGCTGCCGAGCATCTCCTGGGTCTTAAACATCGCTTGCATCACTTCTTCGCTGGCAAGGCGAGTGGCGGCGCGCGGCCGAATAGCGTTGCATCGGACGTTGAAGCGGCCCAGATCGCGCGCGATCGTGCGAGTGAGGCCGATGATACCTTCCTTGGCGGCGGAATAATTCGACTGACCCGAGATGGCCCAGGCCGGATTCGGATCCGGTATTGACGATCACGCCGCTGCTGCTGTTCGCGGAAGATCGGAGCGGCGATATCTGATCGTCGTGAAATGGCCCTTGAGATGGACCGCGATGACCGAGTCCCAATCGTCCTCGCTCAGATTGTAGATGACACGGGGGCGGGCATTGCCGGCGTTATTAATCAGGATGTCGAGCCGTCCGAACGCGTCGAGCGCGGTCTTGACGATACGACCGCCACCTTCCATCGCGGCGACGCTGTCATAATTGCCGATCGCTTCGCCGCCGGCGGCGCGGATCTCGTTTACCACCGCGTCGGCGACCGACTTCGTCGACGCCCTCGCCCTGGGAGGTGCCACCGATATCGTTGACGACCACTTTGGCGCCCTCGCGCGCCAGCAGCATCGCTTCGGCGCGGCCGATACCTCGTCCGGCGCCGGTCGACGATCGCGACTTTTCCAAGCAGGCGTTTCTTGCCGGCGGATTCTTTTCAGATGCCATTCTCTAATCTCCTGATTTTCCGTGTGATATTGCCCATGCGACCGGTCCGAGGGCTCCAACGCCTGTCGGCCGGCCGATCTCTGCGATGCGAGTTTCGCAAGAAAATCGGCGCAACGTCCAACGCCGCGGCAGCGGTGAGTGGGCTCAGGTTACCCCCGCCCCGTTGATACACCGCTAAGTGACAGTTAGAAGCGATCCGTTATACCAATTCGGGTTTTTTTGATTAAGTGGGTTGGTCTTCTGGAGGCCATCCATGGATTTCGGAATAGCTTTCCTTCCTATATTCGATCATGGGAAGACGTAAAACGGGCCGAGGATTACGGCTTTCCCACGCCTGGTTCTACGACTCCCAAATGATTTACAGCGACGTGTACGCGTAGTATGGCGCTGGCTGCCGAGCATACCCGGCAGAATCAAGCTCGGGAGCCTGGTCTCGATCCTCGGCAATCGTATCGCTCCGGTTACCGCCCATTCGATCGCCACGATTAATGAGCTGGCGCCAGGACGGGTGATTCTCGGTGTGGGCACGGGTTTCACCGGCCGCAACGTGATGGGGATGCCGCCGATAACGCTCAAGACCATGCGCGAGCACGTCGAGGTTATCCGCGGCCTGCTCGCCGGAAAGGAAGCAACTATCGCGAGGGGACGACGCGAACGAGCGATCCGCTTCCTCCATACCGAACTCGGCTATATCAATGTCGCCGATCAGATCCCGATTTATATGGCTTCCAACGGACCGAAGGCGCTCCGGATGGCCGGCGAGATCGCCGACGGATGGGTCACTATCGGACTGGACCCGGCGATGCTCTCCGACAGCATCAAGCAAATTAAGGCAAGCGCGGCGGCGGTGGGCCGGAACAGGGCCAGGTATACACCACCAACCTGACCTCGGGCTGCGTGCTCCGGCCCGGTGAATCGATAACTTCGCCCCGGGTGCTGCGACAGGTCGGCCCCTCGGCGATACTTTTGCTGCATACCTACTGGGATCCGGGAGAGATGAAAATCGGGACCGTTTGCTCCGCCCTCGATAGCGCCGCTCGCCAGACGCTACTTTGACGAACACGTGATGAAGATGAAGACGCCGCTCGAGAAGCGTTACCAGGAGATGCATCTCGGCCATCTCATCTTCTTGCGGCCGGGCGAGGAGCAATTCATAACTCCGGAGCTGATCAAACTGGCGACGCTTACCGGGCCACCGGGCGAGATTATCGAGCGGATCAAACAGTTGGAGGAGGCGGGCATCACCAACGTCGCGCTTAACGTATGCGGCAGCGACGCTCGCGAGTTGATCCAGGAGTTCGGGCGCGAGGTTATCGCGAAGTACCGTTAGCTCCGCACGGCCGAGGGTGAGAACACGGCAAGCCATTGGCGCACAGGTGTATTGGGCACGCTCACCCGGGCGGCACGCGGGTTGCGGCATTCCATGCCGGCGGAGCGACCCGCGCCACGGCCTGGTTGCGGGGCCGATTGCGTCGGTCGGTCTCGTCGGGCGGCGATGAAGCACAAGAGGGCAATGCCTTGACCGATCTCAAGACGCTCCCTTAAGCTCAAGGCAGAGGCGAACGTCGCCACCAACGGAGGTTATCGTGCCGGCTCAACCCATCGAATATATCGCGAGGATTCGCAAGCAATACGCGAGTCTGGGCTACAAGCCTTACGAGTGGGTGGTGAATGAAGAGCCGCCGCCGTGGCAACCGCTTCGCAAACCGCTTTCGAAGTGCCGCCTCACGCTGATCGCCTCGGGCGGAATCTATGCCACCGGCCAGGTCGCCTTTCACTTCAAGGATGACACCACCTTCCGCGCGATTCCGAAGCACGCGAAACTCGAAGACCTGCGCTTTGCGCACTTCGCCTACGACACGAGCGACGCCAAGCGCGATCCCAACGTGGTTTTTCCGCTCGCGACGCTGCGCGGACTGGTTGACGAGGGCGTCATCGGCGGGCTGACCGAACACGCCTACACCTTTATGGGCGGCATCTATTCGTCCCGGCGCGTACGCGAGGATCTGGCGCCGCGATTGACCGAACGGCTGATTGCCGAGAAGGCCGATATCGCGCTGCTGGTGCCCGTCTGACCGGTCTGCCATCAGTCCGTCGGACTGATCGCCCGCCAGCGCCGAAGCCGCCGGTATCCCCACGATGTGCATGAGCAGCGCGCTCGACATTACCCGCTCGGTCAATCCGCCGCGCGCCACCTTCCTCAACTTTCCGCTCGGCCACACCGCGGGCAAGCCGAACGAGCCGGAGCTGAATCGGCAGATCATGCTCGAAACGCTCGAGGGCTTTACCTCGATGACCAAGCCGGGCTCAATCAAGATGCTGCCGTTCAAGTGGTCTGAGGATGACAAGTGGGGTCTCACCGCAATGAAGGGCGGCGACGATCGTCTCCCGCGCTACGACACGCCGCAGTATCAGACCGAAGAGGATCGGCGGCGAGCCGAGGAGCACGCGGCGGCATCGGATGAGTGCCACGTCTGCTCCGACTTCTCGGGCGAGTCCAGATAGGCACGGCGCGTCGGCTACCTCTCTCTTATCTCCCCCAGCGGGGGAGAAGATTGAGGAACGCAGCCAGTTTTAATGCAGGGTGTTGAGAAAGATAAGGATTTCATCTTGCGATTTCCTGCATTTCTCAACTCCCTGCTACACCTTACCGATCAGCTCGCGCTCCGCGTCGGTGATGTACTTCATCCAGTTCGGCTCGTCGGCCCTTGCCGGCGGGTTGAGAATCAGCCGATGGACTCCCAGATCCGCGAAGCGTTTGGCGTCGTCGCGGCTCGGCGGTGTCGCGCTTGGCGGCGCGACCGAGAAACGGCGTGACGCTGATCTCGATATCGTCGAAGCGTCTCCCTGATTCGGCGCATGCCTTGCGCAGCGATTCGATACATTTCGCGGTTCCGTCGAGGTCGAGGGCGAATCCGTACCAACCTTTGGCAAGCCGCACCGCGCGCTCGCATCCTTGAGGCGAATTACCGCCGAAGACAATCTCCGGATGGGGCTTCTGCAACGGATGCGGCATCGCCTGCACGCCGCCGAACGATACGAAGCGGCCCCGATGCTCGGGCTTCTCCTGCGTCCAGATGGCGAGCATCGCGGCGAGGAAATCCTCGGTGCGCGCCGCTTTGTCCGTGAACGGCACGCCGAGTGCGTCGAACTCCGCTTTCAGATAACCGATCCCGATTCCGAAGATCAGACGGCCGCCCGATATCACGTCGAGCGAAGCGAGTTCCTTGGCGAGCACCAGCGGATTGCGCTGCGGCAGGATGATGATGCCGGTGCCGAGGCGAATCGCTTTGGTCTTCGCCGCGATGAAGGTCAGCGCGATCGCGGGATCGATGATCGGCATCTCGGGAGGAAGCGGGGAGGGAGGCTGGCGGGGATCGGGCAGGACCACGTGCTCTCCCGTCCAGACGCTTTCGAAGCCCGCTTCTTCGGCGGCGCGCGCAACGCCGGCCATCGTCTCAGGCGCCGCGCATCCTCCGATGTTGATCCCGAACAATCCGAATTTCATGCTCGAATCCTTCCGCGCCGGTTATACAACAACGCGGCGTATTCTCACGCTATTCTCCCGATAGTCGGGAAGCCTCGTACAACTAGAGCGGTTTTTATTCTGGCACCTCTCCCGCAACTGAGCGGGCGAGCGGAAAAAGAAAAGGCCGGGCCCTCACCCCGCGTAAGCTTTGTCGGCGGCCGAGAGCGCGCGGCCGCGCGCGATTTCCATCCCCATCGAGCCCAGGATCTCCTCGAGCGCGTTCAGCACCAGCATCACGTTCTCGCGCCGCGACGATTCGCCCATCAACCCGATCCGCCATACCTTGCCCTTGAGCGGCCCGAGACCGGCGCCGATCTCCATGTTGAACAGGCGCAGCAGTTCGGCGCGAACCTTGGCTTCCTCGATTCCGTTCGGCACCGCCACCGCGGTCAGTTGCGGCAATCGATGGCCTTCCTGCGCGGCGAGTTCGAGCCCCATCGCCGTCAGCCCGGCGTGCAACGCATTGGCGTTCACCTGATGCCGTTTCCAGCGCGGCTCCAATTCTTCTTCGATGACGATCCGCAGCGCTTCGTAAAGCGCGTAATTCATCGTGATCGGCGCCGTGTGATGGTAGAGCCGGTCGGGACCCCAGTAATGCTCGATCAGCGCAACGTCCAGGTACCACGAGCGGCATTTGGTCTTGCGCTTCCGCACCACTTCCATCGCGCGCTCGCTGATCGTGAACGGCGCGAGTCCCGGCGGCGCGCCGATTCCCTTCTGCGTGCAGACTGTAGCAGACGTCGATTCCCCACTTGTCGACCTCGACCGGGATGCATCCGAGCAACGTCACCGCGTCCATCACCATCAACGCGCCATGCTCGTGCGCCAGGCGCGCGACTTCCTCGACCGGCTGCTGAACGCCCGTGGATGTCTCGGCATGCACGATCGCCACCAGCTTCGGACGCTTCGTCGCCTTGAGCGCCGCCGCGATGCGCTCCACCTCGACGATCCGGCCCCAATTCGCCTCGACCCTGTGGACCTTGGCGCCCAATCGCTCGCCAACCTCGGCCAATCGCTGGCCGAACACTCCGTTGACGCCGACGATCACTTCGTCGCCCTCCTCGATCAGATTCACCATCGACGCTTCCATCCCGGCCGAGCCGGTGCCGGAAATCGGGAAGGTGATCTCGTTGGTGGTGCGGAATACGATCCGCAGCATCTTCTTGACCTCTTCCATCACCTTGACGAAGTCCGGATCGAGATGGCCGACCATCGGCGACACCATCGCCTTGATCACTCGCGGATGGATGTTGGAGGGGCCGGGGCCGAGCAGGATGCGCGCGGAGGGTCTCAGTTCTGGAAACGATGCCACTGGTTGGAACTCCTTTTCTCGATGTTGTCCCCGGACGCAATCGGCGGCCACGGGCACGGGACGCGAAGCTCTTATTATGGCCGAAGCCGCTATTCTGACAAGACGATCATACGACGCCGCCCGATGAGCGCATCGCCATCGGGCGTGGTAAGGTAGCCCCACTGTGCGCGAGAACGGGCAGTTCACCACTTCGCTGGACCGCCGTCTGCTCGGGGAATTTCACGAAATCCTTGGCAGCGAAGGGATAATCTCGCGTCAAAGCGAGACTCAAGGTTTACGAGTGCGACGGCTGGACGATCGGGAAGAGCGCCCCCGAGGTGCTGCTGATGCCGCGGAGCACCGCGCAGGTCAGCGCCATCCTGCGCGCGCTCGATCGTTGCGGCACGGCCTTCGTTCCGCGCGGCGCGGGGACCGGCCTTTCCGGCGGATGCCTGCCGCTGAACGCGCCGGTGATGATCTGCACGTCGCGGATGAACCGGATTATCGCGGTGGACCTGGCCAATCGGCGGGTCGAGGTCGAGAGCGGCGTCGTCAACCTGCGCGTGACCGACACGGTAAAGCAGGCCGGATTCTTCTACGCGCCCGATCCCTCCTCGCAGGTCGCATGCACGATCGGCGGCAATATCGCCGAGAACTCCGGCGGACCGCATACGTTGAAGTACGGCGTCACCACCAATCACGTGCTCGGGCTCGAACTGGTGCTGCCCGACGGTGAGGTGGTCGCGTTGGGCGGCGCGGCCGAGGATCGATGCGGCTACGATCTGGTCGGCGCGACGGTCGGAGCCGAGGGCACCGTCGGTATCGTCACGCGCGCCACGCTTCGCCTGACGCGCGCACCCGAGGCGCACTCCACGATGCTCGCGGTGTTCGCCGATATCGACAGCGCGACGCGCGCCGTCTCCGCGATTATCGCGTCGGGGATGGTGCCCGGCGCGATCGAAATGATGGACAACCTGATCATCCAGGCGGTCGAGGAAGCGTTCCATGTCGGTCTGCCGCTGGACGCCGGCGCGGTGCTGCTGATCGAACTCGACGGATTGGCGGCGGGCCTGACCGTTCGCGCGACCCAGGCCGCCGAATTGGCGCGCGCGGCGGGCGCTCGCGAGGTTCGTTTGGCGCGCGATGAGGCCGAGCGCGCGGCGCTATGGAAAGCGCGCAAGCGCGCCTTCGGAGCCGCCGGGCGGCTCGCGCCCAACTACGCCACTCATGACGGCGTGGTGCCGCGCACCCGGCTCCCCGAGATCTTGCGCGTGATTAGCGCGGTCGCCGAGCGCTACCAAATCAGGATCGGCAACGTCTTCCACGCCGGCGACGGCAACATCCATCCGATACTGCTCTACGACGAGCGGAACTCCGACGAGGTGCGCCGCGTGATCGAAGCCGGGCGCGAAATTCTCAAAGCCTGCGTCGAGATGGGCGGCAGCCTCACCGGCGAGCACGGAATCGGCGCGGAGAAAATCAACGAGATGCCGTTGATGTTCTCGCCCGACGACCTGCTCGTGATGGCCGAATTGCGCCGCGTATTCGATCCCAACGAGCGATCGAATCCCAACAAGATCCTGCCGACGCCGGGCGGCTGCGTCGAGGTCTCGGCGCCGCGCCGCCAGGCTTCGCTATAGCGCAGACCGACTGACGCGATCGGCTACAGCACGATCAGTCCGACTTACTTGACTCCAAGCCGCAGGCGATGCGTTGATAGATAATCTAGTTTCGCCGAAATCCTGGAGGTACCTGGATGTTTCGCAAGATACTTTTTTCAACTTCGGTGCTCCTGGCTGTCGGGCTGTTCGCCGTTTCCTCATTGCAGGCGGCGGGGCCCGAGAGCGAGGAGTACAAAAATCTGCTTCAGTGGATTTCCGCTCCCGCCGATGCGAAAAGTCTCGCTCCCGGACGGACCTACACCGAGAAAGACGAAGCCGCGCTCAAGCAGTTCGTGCCGCAGCCGGTGTGGAATCTATACTTTTATCCCGGAATGGCGATGGAAGTGAGCAAAACGGGTGACTATCCGACCAGGCCCGATTTCGTCGCGGCGACTACAGCCAACAAAGGCAAAGTCACGGTCGATCCCGACGGTGAGATCCGCGGTTACCAGGGCTTTGGTCTTCCCTTCGATCCGGCGGAGTTGTCAGACAAGGATCCGCAGGTCGCCCTGAAGGTGTTGTGGGACCTTTGGTATCGGCCGGATCACGACGACTATTACATGCCGATGGAGATGCGCTTTCGAGAGGTCGGCGGCAAGGACGATCGCGTCCTCCAATTCGTTTCCACCGAAAACCTGTACATCGGAAAGAAGGGCAAACCCGACGGCCTCCTGTTCCCTACCGAAAAGGACGTCGAGAGCAAGATGTGGATGGAGTTCTCAAGCCCCAAGGACGTTTTGGGCACCCAGATGATCATCACCAAGTTTCGCGATCATCATCGCGACGACAACGTCGTGGTATATACCAGAAAGGAGCGTCGCACTCGGCGCATCTCCGCCGATGAACGGATCGACCCCTTCATGGGCAGCGATACCCTGATCGAGGATTTTTACGGCTTCTCCGGCCAGGTTCCGGAGTGGAAGTGGGAATATCTGGGGCGTCGCAACGTGCTCGCGACCATGAACGTGAAAAGCAACGTCGATTGGGGCGGTCCCAACGGATGGGTGCCGCAGGGCGCGCGATGGGAGGTGCGCGATTGCTACGTGATCGTCGGTACGCCGACGAACAGCAAGGATCCTTACGGCAAACGGGTTCTGTTCATCGACGCGCAGCGCTTCTGGACCACCTGGATGCTGGGCTACGATCGCGATGGCCATTTCTGGAAAGTTAATCAGCACAACCTTGCCTGGTCCGACGACTACAAACTGCCCAAGAATCCGGGCGCCAGCGCGGGACTGAAATACTGCCGTTACGAGAAGAACGCTAACGGCCACAAGATACTCCACGTGGGCGAGAATATGATCAACGTCAAGAAGCAGGAGGCAACCATCGTCCATTGCTATACCTGCTGCTACGATATGGACGCCAAGGAGGCGGCCGATCACTACTCGGACAAGAACCTGGGCGCAAACAATTAAAACGACGCGATCCGATCCGCGATGACAGACGCCTGCCGGGAAACCGGCGGGCGCCTGTCCTTTATGGCGTCGGACGCGGCAACAGCGATGGCTCGCTGAACGTGAGGCGTTGGCTACTCGACGTTGCCGATAAGCACGCGCTTGAACTTCTTGCCGCCCCATCCTTCCTGAAGCGGAACGAGAAAATCGAGCCGGATGATTTTTTCGGCGAACTTCCACTGCGTTCCGCGCTTGCGGAGCCGGTCCTCGTAAAAGCCCGCCACCACGATTGATTCGCCTTTGAGCTCGCCGACGGCATCGAAGTAACTCTTCGAGAACGCCTGATCGCCGCTGACCTCGATGACCTGGTTATGGACCAGATGGCGCAGCACGTTCATCCGGTTGCGCATGTACTGGTCGTACCATCGATGCACCGCGTCGCGTCCTGGGTACTTCTTCCCCGGCACCAATTCCAGATCGCATTCATCGTCGAAGAGCGCCATCACCTGTTCGAGGGTTCCGCGATCGACCGCGAAGCAGTAGCGATGCACGACGTCTCTGATCGCCTCGCGGTCAACCAGCTCAGCCAACTGAAGAGTTTTGTTTGCGTCCATACCGATTGCTCCGTGTAGCCGCACCTTGCGCCCGCGAATCAAAGGATGCAAGACGCGCGCGAGCGGCCGTTTTTCGCGCTTCGGGCTGGACAATTCGTTGTCGCGTTCAAAGTATCCGGGCGCGTTTCGCGGTTGCCGCTCGCGATGCTACAGATCGTAGCCATGTCGCACGCCGCGGTTCCGTTCCGGATGCTGGAAATCGGCTTGCTGCTCGGCGCCGATCGCGTGCGCCGTCCATCAGGCCGCGAATCCGCGATCGCCGAGACCATCGTCGAGCCGGCCTCGATCGGGGAAATCGCCGAGCTGGTCCGCAAATGCGAGAGCGATCGAATCGTGCTCGCTCCGTTCGGCGCCGGCCGCACCCTGGCCGAACTGCGCCGACGCCCGGCCGAGATCGGAATCTCGCTCAAGCGGATGGCGAGCGTGGTCGCCTACGAACCCGACGACATGACGGTAGTCGCGCTGGCCGGAATGACCGTGGGCGGGATTAATCGCCTGACGGCGGCGCGACGCCAGCGTCTCGGCATCGATCCGCCCAATCCCGACATCACCACTATCGGCGCCGCGATCGGAGCCGCTCACGCCGGACCGCTTCGCCATTCCGAGGGGCTGGTGCGCGATCTTCTGATCGGTATTCAGTTCGTCGGCCACGGCGGACGCGTGGTGCGGGCCGGCGGGCGCGTGGTCAAGAACGTTGCCGGATACGATCTGATGAAACTTCTCACCGGCTCGTTCGGCACGCTGGGAATCGTCACCGAAGCGACTTTCAAGGTGCGCCCGCTTCCCGAAAATTACGCGCTGATAGCGGCTCCCTGCGTTGCGATCGGGCCTGCCTTCGCGTCGGCCGCCCGGCTTCACGACGCTTTGCCGCTGCTCCATCTGGAGGTGCTGAGCGCGGGATGTGGCGAGCGGTTCGGCTATCCGAGGAACTGCCTGCTGATCGCGGGCATCGGCGGCAACGACGAGGAGATGCGCCATCAGCGCGCGAAAATCGCCGAGCTGCTCGGAAGCGCGCACGAAGTGATCGAGGACACGCGTGCCGATGAAGCGTATCGGCGCCTGCGCGATCTTGATCTCCCTGCCGCCACCTTCAAGGCGCAACTTTCGGTGCTCCCGGCCGCGATGGGCCGATGCCTGGAGGCGATGGAAGCCAGTCTGCGGGATCGAAGCGGGCGCCTCGAGTTCCGTGCTCACGCCGGTGCGGGCGTTGCGCGGATTTCCGTGGCATGCGATCTCAACGCCGAGGACGCGTCGCGGTTGATTGTCCGATGGCGATCGATTGTTCGCGAGGCGGGCGGCCATCTGCGCCTTACCGCGGTGGCGACGGCGCTGCGTGCCACGCTCCCGCCATTCGATGAGCCAAGTGAAGGCGAGATGAAACTGATGAAGCGGCTCAAGGCGAGCTTCGATCCGGCGGGAGTCTTCAATCCCCGCTGCTTCGTCGGAGGCATCTGATGGCCGAGCCTGCGCGTGCGCCGTCGCGCGACGTAGTCGATTACGAGTTGCTCTTCGACTGCGTCCATTGCGGCCTTTGCCTCGAAGCGTGCCCGACCTACGCTCTCTCCCGCACCGAGATGGACTCGCCGCGCGGACGCATCTACCTGATGAAGGCGCTCGCCGAGGACCGCATCGGACTGGACGCCGACGTCGTGCGCCATCTCGACCTTTGTCTGGGATGCCGCGGATGCGAAACCGCGTGTCCCTCGGGCGTTCATTACGGCGCGTTGATCGAAAAGGCGCGCGACTACGTGGAGCGCACCCACCGGCGCAAATTGGCCGACCGAATCCGGCGATGGGCGATCGGCGCGCTGTTCCCCTATCCGAAACGGATGCGGCTGATGCTCGCGCCGCTCGCGATCATCGAGCGATTCGGCCTGCGGCCCGCGTTGCAGCGCGTGATGCCGCGTGCGCTGCGTGGATGGATGGAACTGCTGCCGCCGCTTGGGCGGGTTACGACCGACGCCGCGGATGCGACGCCGGTAGCTTCCGCCGTTGGGCCATGTGTTGCGGTTCATCCCGGATGTGTCGCGCAGGTGATTGCCGAATTCCGCCAATCGCAACAGCGAGAAGGCGCTGGAAGCCGCCGGCTATCAGCTCGCGCGGATATCCGATGCGACATGCTGCGGCGCGCTCGACCTTCATAGCGGGAATCGCGAACGCGCGCGCCGCTTCGCGCGCGCCAACGTGCGCGCGCTTGGCGCCCTCGGCGCGACGGCGATCGTATCCGCCGCGTCGGGATGCGCGACGGCGATGGCCGAATACGGCGAGTTGCTGAAGGACGATCCTGAGCTGGCATCGAGCGCCCGCGAAGTGTCGGCCAGGGTCAAGGACCTGAGCAGTCTGATTCTCGAAAAGTCGATGCCCGCCGCGACCGGCCTGGATTGCGCCGTCACCTATCACGATGCCTGCCATCTGGCGCATGGCCTCGGTGTGCGCGAGTCGCCGCGCAAGCTCTTGCGGTCGATTCCGGGCGTTCGATTAATCGAGTTGACGGAATCCGACCTCTGCTGCGGCTCAGCCGGCAGCTACAACCTGACCGAACCGGAGATGGCGCACGCGCTGGCGCGGCGCAAGGTCGATAACATCATCGCGACCGGCGCCGATTACGTCGTGATGGCGAACGTGGGATGCCAGTTTCAGATCGCCGCCGAACTCCGCCGCCGCAACGCCAAAACCCGCGCCATTCATCTCGCCGACTTCATCGCCCTCGTTCTGCGCTGACTATCGGGAGCGCCGGTGGCTCATTTCGATACCCGAAAATTTCACTTGATTGCGATCGGCGCGTTTCAGTATACGGAAAGTATGCGAATGCTCCTCTCCGGAGGACCTCGATGGACCTTTCCTTAGCCAGACTCAGCAAGGCCGGAAAGCCCGGCCCCGACAACCGCCGCATCTATTGCAACGCCGACGGAGTCTTCATCGGACCCGACTGCGCGCTGATCCGGGCCGAGCCCGCTCGCGCCGGACGCAAAAGCTACATGCTCCGGCCGCGCTCCGAGATCGCTTACCTCCTCGATGCCGGTTACGGAACTCACCTCGGCGCCGATTCTGTCATTAGCTCGCTCAACGTCATCGCCAAAGCGCTCGATGACGGCAATGCGACGCTCGCGATGATCGCGACGCTTCAGCTTGGATTACCCGAGCTGCCGGATGGCGCGGCGGCAACCCGGATGGCGGCGGCCGACCGGCTCCTCAAGTACAACTTCAATCCCGACGAGCCGCGCGATTCGCACGGCCGTTGGACCACGGACGGAGGTGCGGGCGCTGAGGCACAACCTCAATTAGTGACGCAGAACGTGCCCTCGCCGGCAACCGCCCAGGATGACCCGCCGAAGCTCGTGCACGTTGCTGGCTATCCTGACTCGACTTCCCCCGTCCCGAATCCCGAGATCCGGCAAACGGACCCCTATGGTGCAGGTGGATTTAACGAACGCCGCGATAATGGCAGACGACACCACCATGGGGTCGATCTAGTAGCGCCACCGGGAACGCCAGTAACAAGCCCCGTCAGTGGCCGCATCGCAATCTTCGACCCCTATGGCCGCGATGCAACGAAGCGGGGCAACTTCTCCGCGGTTCAGATTACCACTGACGACGGTTATGTGGTCCGCCTCATGTATATCAACACGGACGACTTGGAGAATGGTCAGGACGTGGAAGCGGGCGACACCCTCGGCGCCGTCGAGGATCTCTCGGAGGTCTATCCGCCAAAGAAGGAGGGTGCGATGACCAATCACGTCCACTTTGACATACGGCGCGGGGAAACCTACCTGGACCCGACGCCATTGGTCGACGCCTGGCAGAATGAGCCTTAGGCTGGGTTACTCCGGCTGGTCGTACGCTGAGTGGGCGGTAACGAACCAGCGGTCACCGATATGTCTCGTGGTATACCCGAAGGACTTTGTTGGTTCACCAGCGCAAGTGTCGCGAGTCAGCGGGCATGAGCGGGCAGTGAGGTCCACCTCGACATCGCCGCGCTTTATCCATCCGACGTCGCGCAGATCGGCGGGCACGTGCCGGACCGTCTGGTACTTGATGATGGTGTATTCCGTCTTGTCATCGGGAAACGGAGGTCCGAGATAAAATTTCTTTGATTCGCCGTTGAGATAGGCCATGCGGCACAGCTCGATCTGCTTGCGGTTGAAGCAGGCAAAGAGCGTTTCCACCGCGCAGATCGGGGTCACCGGCTTGCCGATGCATTTGCTGGTAGTGGTCTCGTCGCGGTCGGTGAGTATGCGCCAGACGGGAGCTTTGCCAGTATGCGCGGGGCCGCCGGCCATGCTCGCTCCGGTCGGCACTAAGGCCGCCACGACGACAGCCATGGCAACAACGGCGATGCGGCTAAACGGGGGCATGCAGGATGATTACCATATCTCCACTACCTCCGCCCGCTGACACTTTGCCGGCCCGCCACGGTGGTTCGTTTCGATGCCCGAACATTTCAGTTGATCGCGACGGGCGTGTTTCAGTATACAGAATGTATGCGAATGCTCCTATCCGGAGAACCCCGATGGAGCTTTCCTTCGCCAGACTCAGCAAGACCGACAAGTCTGGCCCAGACAACCGCCGCATCTATTGCAACAACAGCCATCGGTTAGCCAAGGGCGGCCTTACTCCGAATCCTACTCGCCGATTTTCCTACGCCACATCTGCGGCGTCATGAGGTACGGCTCCAGGAGCTTCAGCAACTTCTGACTTGGCTGCTGCGTGGAGTACGCTCCCTTCTCTCGCCACGACGAGGTGGCCGTATATCGCATGCTATCTCCCACTGTGACCGCCTCGGACTGAGTCAGTGCATAGGTTGCAGCCTTACCGCCCGAGCCGAGGCCCCAAACGAACGCATGTATTAGGTTTGGGAACTTGTCGTATTTCTTGTGGATCGAAAACGAGCGACCCGAGGCCGCCTTCATCTGAATCGGCCGTGCAACAAACGCAGCAAGGTCATCGTACACAATCAGGTCGATACCGCGGTCGCGCAATGGCACCGCGATTTCGAGACCCGCCCGCAGGAGGTCGTCTATAAGTCGATTCCGTCCGATGATTTCTATGACCTGGGTGTCCATACTCTCGGGGCATCCGGTTGGTGCGGGTTTAAGGCAACCACTACGTACCAGATTCTCATACGAAGGGACGTGCCGCTCGCCAAGCAGCTACAGGTCCGGGCTGCTGGGGAGCCGGGTTTCGCCCATCAGATATTTGTCGATGCCGCGCGCGGCTTCGCGCCCTTCCCAGATCGCCCACACCACCAGCGATTGGCCGCGCCGCATGTCGCCGGCGGCGAAGACTCCCGGCACGCTGGTCATGTAATCGGCTGTCGCAGGCGACGTTGCCGCGCTCGTTGAGCTTCACTCCCAGCTGGGCGATCATCGTGTCGGGCTCGGGCCGAGGAATCCCAGCGCCAGCAGCACGAGGTCGCACTCGATTTCAAACTCGCTGCCCGGAATTTCCTGCATCACCATCCGGCCGTTGTCGCGCTTCCAATCCAGGCGCACGGCGTGAAGCTTCGTGACGCGGCCGTTCTCGCCGGAGAAGCACTTGGTGTTGATGCTCCAGTCCGGGATCACGCCCTCTTCGTGCGAGCTGGTGGTGCGCAGGATCATCGGCCAGTCCGGCCACGGCATCTCGCCGGTGCGCTTCGCGGGCGGCTTGGGCAGCAACTCGAACTGATAGACGACTGTCGCGCCCTGGCGATTGGCGGTTCCCAGGCAGTCGGAGCCGGTATCGCCGCCGCCCAGGATCACGACCTTTTTGCCGGCCGCGCAGATCGCGATAGCCGGATCGATCGTATCGCCGAGGTTGCGCTTGTTCTGCTGCGGCAGGAACTCCATCGCGAAGTGGATTCCGGCCAGCTCGCGGCCGGGCACCGGCAGGTCGCGCGGCTTGGTCGCGCCGCCGGTCAGGCAGATCGCGTCGAAGCCGCGGCGCAGCTCGTCGACCGGATAGTTCACGCCGACGTGGCAGTTGGTCCTGAACTCGACGCCCTCGGCTCTCATCTGCTCGATGCGGCGGTTGACGATCCGCTTTCTCGAGCTTGAACTCGGGAATCCCGTACATCAGCAGGCCGCCGATTCGATCGGCGCGCTCGAACACGGTCACGCTATGGCCGGCGCGCGCCAACTGCTGGGCGCAGGCCAATGCCGGCGGGTCCCGAGCCGACGACCGCGACTTTCTTGCCGGTGCGAGCGCGGTTTTATCGGCGGCGACCCAGCCTTCGGCGAAGGCGTGCTCGATGATGTTCTTTTCGATCAGCTTGATGGTGACCGGATCGTTGTTGATGTTGAGGACGCAGGCTTCCTCGCACGGCGCCGGGACAGACGCGGCCGGTGAAATCGGGAAAGTTGTTGGTCGAGTGAAGCCGCTCGATCGCCTCGCGCCAGCGGCCGCGATAGACCAGATCGTTCCAGTCGGGGATGATATTGCCGAGCGGGCAGCCCTTGTGGCAGAAGGGGATACCGCAGTCCATGCAGCGCGCGCCCTGCGCGCGCAGCTTTTCCTCGGGCATCTTGAGCTCGAATTCGCGCCAATCGCTTGAGTCGCTCCTTGACCGGGCGACGCGACGGCGTCTCCCGCTTGATTTCCAGGAAGCCCGTGATCTTACCCATCCCGCCAGTTTCTCCGGATCATGTTCTTCCTTTTGCCGCTCGCTGGCCGCGTCCCCCTCACCCTGCCCTCTCCCTCAAGGGAGAGGGGGAGAGGAAAATGTTTCGCCGGTCCGCGTCGAGGCCGGGTTGACCTGACGAAGCGAGTGTCTCCCGCTCGCGTGGAGGCCGGGTTCCTTAGACCGAAGCCAGTCGCGCCATCTCGCTAACCAGATGCTGGCGTTCGAGCACCATCCGGTACTCGGTCGGCAATGATTTGACGAATTTGCCGGCGAACGCGTCCCAGTCGTCGAGTATGCGCTGCGCGACGGGGCTTTCGGTGTACTGGCGATGGCGCGTGACGAGCGTGCGCAGACTGGTTGATCTCGGCCTGGTCCTTGAGCGCGATCGAGCTCGACCATGCCGGTGTTGCATCGCGAGGCGAAATCGCCGTCCTCGTCGAGCACGTACGCCACGCCGCCGCTCATTCCGGCGGCGAAGTTGCGCCCGGTCTTGCCCAGCACCACCACCAGTCCCGCGCGTCATGTACTCGCATCCGTGATCGCCGACGCCCTCGACCACCGCCGTCGCGCCGCTGTTGCGCACCGCGAAGCGCTCGCCCGCGATCCCGCGGAAGAACGCCTCGCCGCGGTGGCGCCGTAGAGCGCGACGTTGCCGATGATGATGTTCTCCTCGGCCTTGAAGGTGGCCTCACGCGGCGGCCGCACGGTGATCAGCCCGCCCGAAAGGCCCTTGCCGATGTAGTCGTTGGCGTCGCCTTCGAGGTAGAGCGCCACGCCCCTCGCCAGGAAACGCGCCGAAGCTCTGCCCCGCCGAACCCGTCAGATGAATTTGAATCGTGTAGGGCGGCAGCGCATCTGCGCCGTAACGGCGCGAGATCTCGGAGGAGAGCATCGTGCCGACCGTGCGATTGACGTTGCGGATCGGCAGATGAAGCTCGACCGGCTTTTTGTGCTCGAGCGCGTCCTTGCACAGTTCGATCAACTGCTTGTCGAGCGCGTTTTCCAGGCCGTGATCCTGCTGCTGGATGCAGTGGATCGCGACCTCCGGATCGACCTCCGGCCGGTGAAGGATCTCGACTCAGGTCGATGTTGCGCGCCTTCCAGTGTTCGATCGCCTCGTTGGTTTCCAGCAGATCGGAGCGGCCGACCATGTCCTCGAGCTTGCGGAAGCCGAGCTGCGCCATGTATTCGCGCACTTCTTCGGCGATGAACATCATGAAGTTGACCACGTGCTCGGGCTTGCCCGCGAACCTCTTGCGCAGCTCCGGGTCCTGGGTCGCGATACCCACCGGGCAGGTGTTGAGATGGCAAACGCGCATCATGACGCAGCCCGAGGCGACCAGCGCGGCGGTGGCGAAGCCGAATTCCTCGGCGCCGAGCAGAGCCGCGATCGCGACGTCGCGGCCGGTCTTGAGCTGGCCGTCGGTCTCGACCCGGATGCGGCCGCGCAAGATCGTTCATCACCAGAATCTGCTGGGTCTCGGCCAGGCCCAGTTCCCAGGGCATGCCCGGCGTGCTTGATTGACGTCAGCGGCGAGGCGCCGGTGCCGCCGTCGTGGCCGCTGATCAGCACCACGTCGGCCTTGGCCTTGGCGACGCCGGCCGCGATCGTGCCGACGCCGACCTCGGCGACCAGCTTGACGCTGATCCGCGCCCGGTCGTTGGCGTTCTTGAGATCGTGGATGAGCTGCGCCAGGTCCTCGATCGAATAGATATCGTGATGAGGCGGCGGCGAGATCAGGCCGACTCCCGGCGTCGAGTAGCGGATCTTGGCGATGAACGTCGTCGACCTTGTGGCCGGGCAGTTGGCCGCCTTCGCCCGGCTTCGCGCCCTGCGCCATCTTGATCTGCAGCTCTTCGGCGTTGACGAGATATTCGCTGGTCACGCCGAAGCGTCCCGAAGCCACCTGCTTGATGGCGCTGCGGCGCCAGTCGCCGTTGGGGTCGCGAACGAAGCGCGCGGGGTCTTCGCCGCCTTCGCCGGTGTTGCTCTTGCCGCCGATCCGGTTCATCGCGATGGCGAGAGTTCTCGTGCGCTTCCTTGCTGATCGAGCCGAACGACATCGCGCCGGTCTTGAATCGCTTGACGATCTCGGAGGCCGGCTCGACCTCTTCGATCGGGATCGGCGCGTCCGCGGTCTTGAACTTGAACAGGCCGCGCAGCGTAGCCAGGTGTCGGCTGTTTTCGTCGACCACGCCGGGTGTATTCCTTGAACATGCGGTAGCTGCCCGCGCGCACGGCGTGCTGAAGCTTGGCGATCGAGTTCGGGGTTGTACATGTGGAACTCGCCGCGGCGGCGCCATTGGTACTGCCCGCCGAGGTCGAGTTCGCCGTCGAGCGCCGGATCGAAGTTGAAGGCATGGTCGTGGCGGCGTTCGGTCTCGGCCGCGATCGCGTCGAGACCCGATGCCTTCGATCCGCGAAGCGGTCCAGGTGAAGTAGCGATCGATAACCTCGTGGTTGAGCCCGATAGCCTCGAAAATCTGCGCGCCGCGATAGCTTTGCAGCGTCGAGATTCCCATCTTCGAGCTGACCTTGAGCAGGCTCTTGCTGATCGCCTTGATGTAGTGCTCGATCGCGGCCGCTTCGTCGATATCCTTAAGTATCCCCTCGCGGATCATGCCGCCGAGCGTCGAGAAGGCCAGGTAAGGATTGATCGCGCCTGCGCCGTAGCCGATGAGCAGGCAGAAGTGCATCACCTCGCGCGGCTCGCCGGATTCGACCACCAGCCCCGCCTGGGTGCGCGTGCCTTCGCGGATCAGGTGATGATGGACCGCGCCGGTGGCGAGCAGACTCGGAATCGCCGCGTGCTCGGCATCCATTCCGCGATCGGAGATAACGATAATGGTGTAGCCGTCCGCGATCGCCTGCGAAGCGCGCCCGCATAGTTCGTCGAGCGCGCCGCGCAACCCGGCTTCGCCCTCGGCAACGCGATAGAGCATCGGCAATGTGATGCTCTTCAATCCCGGCTGGGCCAGCCGCTTGATCTTTGCCAACTCGGCGTTGGTCAGGATCGGCTGCTTGAGCCTGAGCTGACGGCAGTGCAGCGGGGTTTCCTCGAACAGATTCTGCTCGCCGCCAATGGTGGTCTCGAGCGACATCACCAGCTCTTCGCGAATCGGATCGATCGGCGGATTGGTGACCTGGGCGAAGAGTTGCTTGAAATAATTGAACAGCAGCGGCGCCTGATTCGACAGCACCGCCAGCGGGGTGTCGGTGCCCATCGAGCCGACCGCCTCCTGGGCGTTCACCGCCATCGGCGCCATGAGGATCTTGAGGTCTTCTATCGTGTAGCCGAACGCGCGCTGATGCAGGAGCAACTCGTCAGCGGGGTGGCCGTCCAGGGAAGGGGCATCGGGCGGCTCGGGCAGGTTGTCCAGATCGACCAACTTCTCCTTGAGCCACTGTCCGTACGGCTTGCGCGCCGCGATCGATTCCTTGATCTCCTCGTCGTCGACGATCCGGCCCTCGACCGTGTCGACCAGGAACATGCGGCCCGGCTGCAGGCGGCCCTTGAACTGGACCTGTTCCGGCGGAATGTCGAGCACGCCGGTCTCGGATGCCATCACGACCAGCCCGCCCTTGGTCACGAGGTAACGCGATGGACGCAGGCCGTTGCGATCGAGCACGGCGCCGATCTGTCTGCCGTCGGTAAACGCGATCGAAGCCGGGCCGTCCCACGGCTCCATCAGAGACGAGTGGTACTGGTAGAACGCGCGCTTGGATGTCGCTCATCGCCGGATCGTTCTGCCACGCCTCCGGGATCATCATCATGACCGCGTGAGGCAGCGAGCGGCCGGTGCGGACGAGCAGCTCGAGCGCGTTGTCGAACATGGCGGAGTCGCTTCCGGTCGGCTGCATGATCGGCAGCAGCTTCTTGATGTCGTCGCCGAACAGCGGCGAGGAAAACAGTTTTTCCCGCGCGTGCATCCAGTTGATATTGCCGCGCAAGGTGTTGATTTCTCCGTTGTGGCACAGGAAGCGGTAGGGATGGGCGCGATCCCAGCTCGGGAAGGTGTTGGTCGAGAAGCGCTGATGCACCATCGCCAGCGCGCTGACCATCGTCGGGTCGAGCAGGTCGGGAAAGAACTGCGGAATCTGGGTCGAGATGAGCTGTCCTTTGTAAACGATGGTGCGTGAAGAGAGGCTGCAAACGTAGAACAGGTCGCCCTCGCGCAATTTCGCCGCGCGCACTTCGTTTTCCGCGCGCCGACGAATCACGTAGAGCTTTCGCTCCAGCGCCTCCTCGTCCTCCGCGAGCGGTCCCTCGGCGGCAATAAAAATCTGGCGGATATAGGGCAGCCCGCGGCGCGCGATGGTGCCGCAAGCGCTCTCGACTATCGGGACCGAGCGCCATCCCAGCAGCCGTGGTCCTTCCTCCCGCACCACCCGCTCGAAAGCGCTCTCGCAGAATTTCCGCTCGGCTTCGTTTTGCGGCAAAAAAACGATTCCGGCCGCGTACGCGCCCGGCTTGGGAAGTCCGAACCCCAGCGATTCCGCTTCCTTCTTCAGGAAGGCGTGCGGGATCTGGAGCAGAATCCCCGCGCCGTCGCCGGTCAAAGGATCGCAACCACAGGCCCCGCGATGGGTCAGGTTGTCGAGCACCTGCAAGCCCTGGCGCACGATGTCGTGCGAGCGCTCGCCTTTAATGTTGACCACAAAGCCGACGCCGCAGGCGTCATGCTCGTGAGCGGGATCGTAGAGACCTTCTTTGGCCGGTATGGTGCGCAGGTTGTGCATCAGAATGCTCGCTTGTGAGACGGGGCTCCTCCCTTGATACCGTTGTGGCGCGGACGCCGGCTGCTGCCCAATTCTTCCGGCGGTCCGGCGCTGTCAAGGTGAATCTGCACGCGCTCGGTGTGAGTCGACAGCACCACCATCGTCTCGGTGCGGTCCACTCCCGCGATCGAACGGATCTTACTGATCAAGTGTTCGAGCGCGGACGTGTTATCGGTCTTAACCTTGAGCAGCAGCGTGTGTTGGCCGGTTACATGATGGCATTCGAGCACGTCGCTCATCTCGTCGACCGTACGCTCGAATTCTTCAAGCATCCTGGGATGGCTGACCGATACGCCGATGAAGGCGGTGATGTCCTTGCCAAGCCGTTTCGCATCGACGATGGCGTGGTAACCCTTGATGAGGCCGCCGTCCTCAAGTTTCTTGACCCGCTCGATTACGGAAGGCGCCGACAATCCGACCTGTTCGCCAAGCTTTACCAGCGAAGTTCTGCAGTGCTCCTGCAGAGCGTTCAAAATCTGGAAGTCTATGGCGTCGAGTTCCGGATTGTCGAAACCTAATTTCATAAGGCGAACTCGGTCGAAAGCCGACGAAGCTGGCTGAAAGTTCGATGGTTGGCCAAAGTTTCTTTAGGATAATTGCCGATCCAATCGAGTTTCGCAAGAGTTTGGATCAAATTTCTCCGGCTTGGAGCGGTTTTGTGGTGAACGTTCACGATTTGGGCCGTAATGGGATAGGATAACTAGCCGCTGCTCAACCGGGAGCGGCTAAATTCAAAGGATGGCTGCTGTGGCACTTGGCGCCAGACTGAAGTTCGGACTTTTCATCGCGCCGTTCCATCCCGTCGGGGAAAATCCGACGCTGGCCTACGAACGCGACCTCGATCTGGTGCAGCGACTCGATGGGCTGGGCTTTGATGAGGCCTGGTTCGGAGAGCGCCACAGTTGCGGATGGGAGACGATTCCGGCTCCCGACCTGATGATCGCCGCCGCCACGATGCGCACGCGTCGGCTCAAGCTCGGCGCCGCCGTGGTGAGCCTGCCCTTTCATCATCCGTTCAATGTGGCCGAGCGCTTTGCCTTCCTGGACCATCTGACCGGCGGACGCGTGATGCTCGGGCTGGGACCCGGAGCGCTGCCGGCCGACGCCCACCTTTACGGCGTACCCTTCGAAAAGCAGCGCGCAATGATGAACGAAGGGCTGGATGTGATATTGCGCCTGTATCGCAGCCCGGAGCCGGTGACCCACGACGGCAGTTACTTCAAGCTCCGAGACGCGCGCCTCCAGGTTCGCCCTTTGCAAAATCCCCATCTGCCCATCGGTATCGCCTGCGGCGGTGGCGTCAACGGCTTCATGCAGGCCGGCAAGCACGGCATCTGGCCGATCTCGGCGGGAATGTTCTCATCCGAAGGGTTCACGGACCTGAAAAAGAAGTGGGGCGTTCTCGAACGCGCCGCTCAGGCGGCGGGACGTACCTCGGACCGGGCCGATTGGCGGCTCTCGATTCCGATCCATCTGGCCGATTCCCGCGAACAGGCGCTCGCCGAAATTCGCGCGGGCGCGAACAGGTGGATTCGCGATTATTACTGCGCGGCGCTTGGCGCGGCGTTTCTCTTTCAGGAGCGCCCCGACGAGACGCCGGAAGACCTGACAATCGATCGCCTGGTCGAACGGGGCACGGTTATCGTCGGCACGCCGGATGACGCGATCGCGGCGATCGAGCGGCTTATCGAGCACAGCGGCGGCTTCGGCGCGCTTCTGGCTATGGCCAACGATTGGGCCTCGCCCGCGGCGACGACGCACTCGTACGACCTGCTCGCCCGTTACGTGATGCCCCGCTTTCAGGGCACGCTGGCCGGCCCGCAGGCGGCCTATGACTATGCGCTTGAGAACGGCGCCGATCTGCTGCACCAATCGATATCATCCGCGATGAAGGCAACGCGCGGCGCGGATGCAAAACCGACGCGAAGCGCGGAACCTTCCGCCGATGGCCTGCGTCCGGAACCGGAAAAGCACGCCGAACCGGAGAAGTGACGCAGCGTTCCTGACCTGGTTCGATCTTCCTTGCTTTTGCGGCTAACGCTCGGTTCCTGAACCTTCGAGCTCCCGCCATATCAGGCCCCATCGGATGCCCTGGTCGCTGACCGTGACGGAATCGCACTCGAATCTGGCCATGACCCGCTCCAGGATGGTCGCGCCGGCAAAGATAACGTCGGCGCGTCCCTCAACCATGCCCGGTAGCCGTTTGCGCTCGGCAATCGGCAACGTTCGGAACATCTCCGTCACGCGCGCAACCTCAGCCATCGGCAATCGATAGCCGTGCACGACAACCGGGTCGTACGACGCAAGTCTCAGCGCGACGGCACATACGGTTGTGACGGTGCCGGCGATTCCGACCAGACGGTCCGGGCGATAGCGCCAATCGCACTGGTCGAGCGCGCGATCGATCATGGCGCGCAGTTCGCCCGCTTCGCTTTCTGTCGGCGGGTCGTGCCTGATAATCCGCTCGGTGAGGCGCACCGAGCCGATGCGGAGGCTGATTAACAGCGGCTCGATGCTGGGATCGGCTCGAATCAGCTCGGTCGAACCGCCGCCGATGTCGACGATCAAAAGCTTCTCGGCAGGGTCGATCCGCAGTCCGTGGCGGACGGCCATATAGTTCAGCCGCGCTTCCGTCTCGCCCGAGATAACGTCGAGATCAATCCCGGTCCGGCTCTTCACCTGCGCGATGAAATCGGCGCCGTCACGAGCGTCGCGCAGCGCACTGGTCGCGGCGGTCAGAATCTTCGTGGCGCCCAACGCTCGCGCCTGATTGTTGAATTCGACGATGGTATCGAGCGTGCGCGCGGCGGCCTCGGGATCGAGACGGCCGCGCTCATCGACCCCGCGTCCGAGCCGCGTGATCCGGGCCAAGTCCGCGAGACGGGTTACGCGATGATGCTGGTCGCTCTCGACCACCAGCATCAGTACGGTGTTGGTTCCGACATCAAGCGCGGCAAGCTTCATCGAGGATGCTCAATGGGCGGGCGATGCGGGGATGCTCTCGGCGCGCGCGCCGCCGACATCATGGCGCGCGACCCACGCGTCGAACGCGGCCAGGGCGCGAACGCCCATCGCGATCTTCTTCTGCCGGGCGCGATCTTTCATCCCGCGCCCGGATGCCGGCCGATCCGCGAGCGGCGGCATCAGGCCGTAATTCGCGTTCATCGGCTGGAAATCCCGTCGGCTCGAATCGGTGACGTAGGCGATGAGCGAGCCGAGCGCGGTCTCCGGCGGCGGCACCACCAACTCGCGGCCCTCGATGAAGCGCGCGGCGTTGATCGCGGCGAGCAATCCGGCCGCGGCCGACTCGACGTAGCCCTCGACGCCGATCATCTGGCCCGCGATGAACAGGTCTTCTCGCGACTTAAGCTGAAGCGTGGGGCTCAGCAGCCGCGGCGAGTCGATGAAAGTGTTGCGATGAAGCGAGCCCAGCCGCACGAATTCGGCCCGCTCCAGACCGGGAATCATGCGTAGCACGCGGCGCTGCTCGGGATAAGTCATCTTGGTCTGGAACCCGACCATGTTGTAGAGCCGGGCCTCGCTATCGTCCTGACGCAGTTGCACCACCGCTGCCGGACGGCGACCGGTGCGCGGATCGATCAGGCCGACCGGGCGCATCGGGCCGAAGGCCAGCGTCATCGGTCCGCGTCGCGCCAGCTCCTCGATCGGCATGCATCCTTCGAAATAGACCGGACGTTCGAAAGCATGGGTCGGCACCTTCTCCGCCGCCATCACCGCGCCGACGAAAGCCTCGTATTCGGCTTCGGTCATCGGGCAGTTGAGGTAATCGTCACCGCCCTTGCCGTAGCGCGAGGCGCGAAAAGCCACGTCCACGTTGACCGATTCGGCGGTGACGATCGGCGCGATCGCGTCGTAGAAGTACAGGAGATCCGGACCGATAAGCCTGCTGAACGCGGCGCCCAGAGTCGCGCTGGTAGAGCGGTCCGGTGGCGAGGATCGTTGTTCCGGTTGGTATCGCGACGACTTCCTCGCGTATCACCTCGACCATCGGATGACTCTCGAGCGCGCGGTTATCGCGCCGGCGAATTGTTCGCGATCGACCGCGAGCGCGCTGCCGGCCGGCACACGCGCCGGCGTCGGCGGCGGCGATAACCAGCGAGCCGAGCCGCCGCATCTCCTCCTTGAGCACGCCGACCGCGGTTTCAGCGAATCGTTACGCAGCGAGTTGGAACATACCAGCTCACCGAAGAGGCCGGTCTGATGCGCTTCGGTCATGCGTACCGGACGCATCTCGTACAGCCGCACCCTTATCCCGCGGGATACGAGCTGAAAGGCGGCTTCGCTGCCAGCCAGGCCCGCGCCAACAACATTTACGATCGCTTCAGTCATATGGGGTGCGCGCGTGGGGCCCACGCGCCGCGGCCTTCAGGCCTGTGGCGGCGCGACGGCGCCGAGCGAGTCTCCAGTCTCGGCTGGAGCGGGAACCTGGTAATCGCATTCCTTGTTCGCGCAGGACCAGGTCGTGCCGCTGCGCTTGCTGATTTTTTCGACCAGATACGACGCGCCGCAGGCCGGACATGGTTGTGGAACGACCTTGTTCCAGCTCGCGAACTTGCACTTGGGGTAGCGGCCGCATCCGTAGAAGAGCTTTCCGCGGCGGCTGCGACGTTCCAGGATATCGCCTTCGTGGCAATCGGGGCACTTGATTCCCGTGTTGACCGGCGCGCTGGTGGTTTTCTTGATTCCGTTGCACTCGGGATAACCCGAGCATCCGAGGAATTCGCCGAATCGCGAACGCCGGCGCACCATCGGCTTGCCGCACTTCTCGCAGACCTCGTCGGTAACGGCGGCCGCGGTGGGCTCCTGGGCCTCGATCCGGCCCTGCTCGTCGCGTTTGAACTCCTTGGTGTTCTTGCACTCGGGGTAATTCGAGCAGGCGAGAAACTCGCCATTGCGGCCCCATTTGATCACCATCATGCCGTCGTCGAGCTCGCACTTGATATCGGTGGGCAAGCCCTTGCGCTTGACCTCCGGCATCTTCTTTTTGGCCTCGCCGAGCCGCTTTTCGAACGTCTTGTAGAAGCGCTTGAGCGTCTTGACCCAGTTCTCGCGCCCCTCTTCCACCCGGTCGAGATCTTCCTCGAGCTGAGCGGTGAAGCCGACTTCGAGAATGTCGGGGAAAGCCGCCACCAGCAGGTCGCTCACGACGCGGCCGAGCGTGGTCGGACGCAGCCGTTTGCTTTCGTCCTCCTCGACGTACTCGCGGTTCAGGATGCTCATCATGATGGCGGCGTAAGTCGAGGGCCGTCCGATGCCCTTTTCCTCCATCTCTTTGATGAGCGTGGCCTGGCTGAAAAGCGCGGCGGCGGCTGGGTGAAATGTTGCTCGGGGGCGAAGCCGAGCAGTTTCAGAAGCTCGCCTTCGTTGAGCGCCGGCAGACGCGCCTCGGCGTCATCCTCGGAGGGTTCGTCCTGACCCTCGGTGTAGACGCGCATGAAGCCGTCGAACTTCACCACCTGGCCGGTGGCGCGGAATATCGCTTTCGTCGCCTCGATATCGACCGTGGTGCGATCGTAGACCGCCGGCAGCATCTGGCTGGAGACGAAGCGATTGAAGATGAGCGTGTAGAGCGCCAGTTCATCCTTGGCGAGATAGCGCGCGACGGCCTCGGGATCGCGCTCGCACCGAGGTCGGGCGGATCGCCTCGTGCGCCTCCTGGGCGGACTTCGCGGAGCGATAGAAGTTCGGCTTCTCCGGCACGTACTCCTTGCCGTAGCGCGCGGCGATATAGTCCGCGCACCGACGCCAGCGCCTGGTCGGAGACCCGCGGCGAGTCGGTTCGCATATAAGTGATAAGACCGACCGCGCCCTGATCGCCGAGCTCGACGCCCTCGTAAAGTTTCTGCGCGATCTTCATCGTTCGCGAGGGCGAGAAATAGAGCTTGCGCGCCGCCTCCTGCTGCAGGCGCGAGGTGATGAACGGCGGCGTCGGGCTGCGGCGGACTTCCTTGCGCTCGATGCTCGCTGACTTTGAAGCGGCGCGCCTTCGCAGGCCGCGACAATCGCGCGGGCTTCGCTCTCGGGCAGCTTGTAGGCCTTGTTGTCAATTCGCTGGCCGTCGTGGCTGAATAAAGGCGGGCCGTGAACGGAGGCGGATTCGTCGCCTTCGAGCCGCGCGTCGAGGGTCCAGTATTCCTCGGCGCGAAACGCTTCGCGCTCCTTCTCCCGCTCGACGATGATCCTGAGCGCAACCGACTGGACGCGGCCGGCGCTCAAGCCGCGCTTAACCTTGTCCCACAAGAGCGGGCTTATTTGATAACCGACCAGCCGATCGAGCACCCGGCGCGCCTGCTGGGCTTCGTAAAGATTGCGATTGAGCTCGGTCGGATGAGCGATCGCTTCCTTGACCGCCGCCGGAGTGATTTCATGCAACAGGACGCGATGGATATTGCCACGCTTGCGAATCAAGCTTTCCCGCGATATGCCAGGCAATCGCTTCGCCTTCGCGGTCGGGGTCGGTCGCGAGATAGATATTGTCCTTGTTCTTGGCCGCCTTCTTAAGGTCCTCGATGATTTTGGCTTTGCCCTGGATGACGTGGTATTCGGGCTTGAAATCGTGCTCGATATCCACCCCAAGCTTGCTCTTGGGAAGATCCATGACGTGGCCGACCGAAGGCGCGACCTGGAAATCCGCACCCAGATAGCGCTTGATAGTCTTCGCCTTCGCGGGCGATTCGACGACAAGAAGATTTTTGGCCACTCTTTAGACTCTCCGCTCCCCCAACACACCTGATTGGCTCGCAGGAAATCGGGCTGACAATGATGCTGCTATAAATGCGCGAGCGAGAAAAGCTTCCCCGGATGTTGAGCCACTATGCCCTTGAGTTCGAGATCGAGCAACAACTTAAGCACGATTTGGGCGCTCTGTCCGGAGTGCTTCGATTAGCGAGTCAACGTGGAGCTTTGCCCCATCCTTTAGATAGTCTAACAGAATTCTGGCGTCCGTTTCTTCAGCTTCCCATGATTTTTCCGGAGGCGGTCCCGGCGTTTTTGCCGGAGTGAAAGTCTTCACCGCCTGGTGGTCGCTTCCCGCAAGTTGAGGAGCGAGTTCTTCAAGCACATCCTCGACGCACTCGACCAGTTTCGCGCCTTCCTTTAACAAACGGTTACTGCCCCTCGCCTTGTTCGTAAGCGGACTGCCTGGAACCGCGAAAACCTGACGGTCCTGTTCCAGCGCCATCCGCGCGGTGATCAGCGAGCCGCTTTTCTCCGCCGCCTCGACGATCACAACGCCCAGGCACAAGCCTGACAGAATACGGTTGCGGCCGGGAAAATTCTCGGCGGCGGGAGGAGTGCCGACGGGCAACTCGGTTATCAGCGCCCCTCCGCTTTCGATTATCGATTCCGCAAGCTTGCGATTCTCGCCCGGATAGATCACGTCGATCCCGCATCCCATGACCGCGATCGTGCGTCCGCTGCCGTCAAGTGCTCCGATATGGGCTTCGCTGTCAACGCCGCGCGCCATTCCGCTAACGACCGTCAATCCCTTGGCCGCCAGCTCCAGGCCAAGCCGTCGAGCCATATGTTTTCCGGCGTCGCTCGCCGCGCGCGCTCCGACGATCGCCACGCATTTGTTGTCGTCGGGCTTAAGAGTTCCACGAACATAGAGAAACGGCGGCGGGTCGGCGATATGGCGCAGATTCGGCGGGTAGTCCGGATCGGTCCATTTGACCAGCTTCGCCCCCAGCCGAGGCAGCTCGCAAAGTTCCTTCTCCACCGGATCGAAATCGGCGAAGCTCAGGATATTGCGAATGGTGTTGCGTGGTACTCCAACCCTGATGAGGTCATCCTGTCGAGCCTTGAAGATCGCTTCCGGCGTGCCGAAGTTTTCCAGCAGCAGGCGGGATACACGCGGCCCCACGCCACGAATCCGGCGCAAGGCGATCCAGTGAGCATCGGGACTTGGCGGCATTCACTAACAATCGTGCGGTGCACGACCCCCCCTTGGACAGCCAAACCGTCAATCCAGTAAGCCAAGCTTAGGTCGAACGCGGATTAAAGACAACTTGTGTCTTGTTGACCGGTCGGGTTCAATGAAATAGTTACGATCTCAATCGATCTTTTTGGACGACTGCCTCGAAGGATGACGCATAGGCGTCAGACGGCCGATTAAATCGAGGTCCGTGGGCAGTGGAACAATAATCTTATGAGTCCCAATGCGATGACGACCAAGGAAAAGCAGATCCTCATTTATAGCTTCTACCGCGACGCCGAGTTGCGCGGCGCGCGCTTGCTGTTCAATCTAATCGGCCATCTGAAGGATGCCGATTCGCAAGTCAAGATGTCCCGTCATCTTGCCGACGAAACCCGTCACGCCTGGCTATGGACCAAGCGGATCGCGGATCTCGGCGGCACGCCGGTCCCGGTGGCAGACGGTTACCAGCGCCGGCTTGGACTTCGAACCGGAGTCCCGAAGGACATCCTCGAATTGCTCGCGCTGACGGTGGTGGTCGAAGAACGGGCGCGCTCCCGCTACCAGCATCACCTCTCGCTGCCTTCGGTGGATGAGGAAACGCGCGAGGTTCTGAACTCGGCGATGGAAGACGAGCACTGGCATCTCTCGTGGATCGAAAACAAGATGCACGAACTCGCGCGCGAGCAGGGCAACGAGCAGCGCGCGACCGATGCGCTCGAACGCTACCGCCAGATCGACCGCGAGGTCTATGCGACCCTGGCCGACGACGAAGCCGAACTGCTGCGCGCCTGAACCGTCGCTCGCGAATTTCTCCGCTGAAATTTCCCGAAGGAAGGGTTGCGCCTTAGCGGCGCGCGAGCGCCTGGTTCAAATCGTCGCGCATAGTCTCGGCGGCCGCGCGAGCAGCCGCGCCCGGCGTGAGTTCCGGCCGGTTGCGATAAGCGTACATCAGCGTGCGGCCGGCATTGACGATTACGCCCGTGCCGTCGGATCGGGCCGCCGCGATCGCATCCGTCGCGCTGGCGCCCTGGGCGCCGTAGCCCGGAACCAGAATCAACGCATTCGGCATCAGCGCGCGCGCCCGGCGAGCCTGTCCGGGATACGTCGCGCCGACCACCGCGCCGACTGAACTCAGTCCGCTCTTGCCGATACAGTCGTCGCCCCATCCGCGCACCCGCTCGGCAACAATCTCCCAGAGCGGGCGCTCTGGCGCGGCAAGATCCTGGAATTCTCCCGATGAAGCATTCGAGGTCTTGACCAGCACGAACACGCCGCGACCTTCGCGCGCGCGGGCGACGAAAGGAGCGATTGCGTCACTGCCGAGATACGGATTGACGGTTACCGCGTCGCAGGCGAAATCGCCATTGCCCAGGAAAGCCTCGGCGTAAGCGGCCGAGGTCGATCCGATATCGCCGCGCTTGGCGTCCGCGATTGTAAGCAGCTCCAGCCGGCGGGCGAGCGCGAGAAGCCCGACCAGCGCCCGCATCCCCTCGATGCCGCGCGCCTCGAAGAACGCAAGCTGCGGCTTGATGGCGACGATGAAATCGGCCGAGGCCTCGACCACCTCGCAACAGAATCGCGACAGGGAATAGCCGGCGGGAATTCCGGGGGCTTGAGCCGTATCGAGATGCGGATCGACGCCCAGGACCGCGATACTGTCCTTGCGGCGCTGAGCCTCGACAATCCGATCGGCGAATTCCATCCGCGCCATCATCGCCTATTGTCCGCCGGACGGACGAGAGCGTCCTCAGCCGAGCGGAGCGCGTTTGCGCTTCGCAAGTTTTGGCGGCGCCGCAGCATCGTTCGCCCCGTCCGGAAGCTTGATTCGCGTGCTCTGCCACAGATACCAGACCGCCGCGGAGCGATAGGGCCGCCATCGCTCGCCCAGTGCCCGGAGCTGCTTCGCCGTTGGCCGCTTCTTCATCCGATACGCTTTCATCGCGGCGTTGCAAAGGCCGAGGTCGTCGACCGGAAGCACGTCGGGCCGCCCAAGGTTGAACATCAGGAACATCTCGGCGGTCCATCGCCCGATTCCCTTGACCCGCGTAAGGTCGGCGATGATTTCTTCGTCGTCCATCCGCGCGAAGCGATGGAAGTTCAGCGAATTTTCCGCCACGTGCCGGGCAAGATCCTTGACGTAAGCCATCTTTTGCCGGGAGAGGCCCGCGCCACGCAATTGCTCTTCGCTCGCCGCCAGCACCTGCGACGGCGTCGGGAATCGCGGGCCCGGAAACAACGCGACGAAGCGATCGTAAATCGCCTGAGCCGCGGCGCCGGCGAGTTGCTGAAACATGATCGCGCGGATAAGGGCCTGGAAACGCTCGGGCCGCCGCGCCAGCCGGAATGGGCCGACCTGTTCGATCAGGAGAGCGATGGCCGGATCGGTCGCGCGCAAGTGCGCGATCGCGGCGCGGGAGTATGGAACTGGCTTGGGCTTCATGGCTGCGCATCCGAGATTGCCACGCCCCGGCCGCTTTCACAATTTGGCGGCGTCGGAAAAGTTCGGCCGCCGGCCTAGAGCCGCGGCATCGGGATGCCCACCGGCGGCTGGTCATGGTAGAATTTATTCATCGGAGCCGAACGATACGCTCCCTCAAACACCATGAAATTCGGCGTCGGGGTTGATTACTCGCTAAAAGCCTTGGTCATGATGGCCGAGCGATATCCGTCCGCGCAGCCGATCCGGATCGAGGAAATCGCGGCCAGTCAGAAACTCCCCGAGACCTATCTGCGCCGGTTGCTGATCGATCTTAAACGCGGCGGCGTCGTGCTAAGCCAGAAGGGGCCGAGCGGAGGATATTTCCTGGCGCGCCATCCGGCCAGGATCACGATGGCCGAGGTGGTGCAGATTATCGAGGGCGATTTCGTGCCGGTCGAATGTCTCGAAGACGGCGCCAATTCGCCGTGCGGACGCGATGAGGTCTGCGCGATGCGCGAGGTGTGGCGCGAGGTGCGCGACTCCGTGCTTGAAATCCTGGGCCGCACGACGCTGGATTCCCTCCTGCGCCAGCGCAAGGCCGCGCATAGCTTCCAAATCTGAATCTCGCCACGATCCAGACAAGGTCTTGCCGGATCGACGACCGATCCGTTGCTAAAGTTCGCGGCGGCCGGTGAGCGCGCTGGTCAAGGTCGCCGAGTCGCTGTATTCGAGATCGCCGCCGACCGGCAATCCGTGCGCAAGCCGGGTGGTTTTGATCCCGAGCGGCTTCATCAGTTTCGCCAGATAGAGCGAGGTCGCTTCGCCCTCGACGGTGGCGTTGGTCGCGATGATCACTTCGCGGATCGTCGCGCGCGCCGTTCTGATCCAGCCGCGCCATCAGCTCCTTGACCTTCAGGTCGTCGGGGCCGATCCCGTCGAGCGGAGAGAGCGCGCCGTGGAGCACATGGTAGACGCCGTTGAAGCTGCGCGAGCGCTCCAGCGCCATCAGATCCGCCGGCCCTTCGACGACGCAGACGATCTCATGGTCGCGCTGTTCATCGGCACAAATCTGGCACTGCGGATTGTCGGACAGGCCGAAGCATCCTGAGCACAGGCTGGTGCGCTCTTTCATTTCAAGCAGCGCCTCGGCCAGCGCGATAACGTCCTCGCGTGCGCGATGCAGCAGGGCAAACGCCAGCCGCGAAGCGGTCTTCTCGCCGATTCCCGGCAGCCGCGACAGCTCCCGCACCAGCCGGGTCATCGCCGGCGGCAAGCCTTCGCCGCGCCTGCTGTTGTTACCGGCCATCCTCAGATCTCCGTTTCAAACTCCGCCCATGCCGGGCAGCTTCAAACCCATCCCGCCCGCAAGCTTGCCCATCTCTTCCGCGACCAGCTTCTGCGCCTGACGAATACCGTCATTGACGGCGACCACGATGAGATCCTCGAGCATCGCCTTGTCGTTGGCGGCGAGCAGGGCCGGGTCGATTTCGATCCGCCGCACGTTCATCGCGCCGTCGACCGTCGCACGCACCATCCCACCGCCCGACTGCGCGGTGACGGTCTTCTCCGCGGCCAGTTCCTGCATTTCCTTGAGTTTGTCCTGCAGCGCGTGGGCCTGCTGAAAAAGTGCCGAGAGATCCGGTTGTGCCACGAATTCTAACTCCTTGAACGCCTTGCCTTGGCCGCAACGGTCATTTTTCAGTGTCGTCCGATTCGGGTTCGCCAAGATCCGCCTGAACAGGGCGCGGCGCCGGTTTATTGCGCACGTCCACCAGTCCGCTTCGAGCTGGTCACGAATCTGCCGCACCACGGGGTCGGCGAAAAGCGCCTGGCGGAAAGCTTCGCGATCGGCGCGGCCGCCATCGGATGGATTCGATACTCCGGCGCTCTCGGCGGGAATCTCGAGGGCGGCGGTTTTCGCGCGCTTCGAAGCGGAAGAAACCTCACTGACGGCGGGGCGCTCGGGCTCTCGCCTGATAGCGGCAGGGTCAGATGTGCTCGCCGCGGACGATCGTGCGGGCGGCGCTTCGGCAGACCGGGCGACCGCGGATGCGGCGGCTGGCAACGATCTCGGCCGTGATTCGGCGTCCATATAGTTCCGAGGCGCACTCGGCGATCACGCTTCGATTGTCGCTCAGGTAGCGGGTGTAAATATCGCTCCGCGGCCGAATCCTGAGCACGTCGCCATCGAGTCCGAGCGCCGCCCCTTGATCCATGAAGCCGGCCAGCGCCGCTCTCTTGTTGCGGATAAAATCGCGAAGCTCGGGCAACTCGCGTCCTTCATCGCCCGAAAAACTACTCTCGACCGCGGCTCTGCGCGGCGCATCCGCCTTGACCTCGCCCTCGACCTTGAGCCGCCTGACGCCGCCAGTAGGCGATTGGCCGATGGTGGCCTTTTCTGGCACCACCGCAGGGGCGGGCGCGGGCGATGGTCCCAGCGTCTTCTCGGCGGCGCTGATCGCCCGCAAAAGCTCATCGGCCTCGATTACCGGGGCGATAGTCGCCATCCGCACGACCACCATTTCCAGCAGCAGGTCGGGATACGGCGATCGCAGGATTTCCTCCTGCGCACCCGCCATCAGCCGGAACAGCCGCATCAGATCGCGCAGCGACGCCGTACTCGCCAGGCGTTTCACCTCGGCCGCCTCCTGATCGGGCAAATCGGAGAACGGGGTCTCCTGCCCCTCCTGCGGAAGCTTGGCGACCGCCAGGTTACGCAGGGTTTCGAGCAAATCGCGGCCGAGCGCCTCGAGGTTTGCGCCCCGGCCGTGAAGCTCGCGAACTATCGAAAGCGCTGCGGCGGCGCGTTTTTGCAAAATCGCCTCGGCCATCCCGTACACCCGCGAGCGGCTGGCGACGCCAAGCGTCTCGGCGACCGCGCCTTCGGTAATCGTTCCGGTCGAAAGCGCGATTGCGGTCTCGAACATCCGCTCCGCGTCGCGCATGCTGCCGCCGGCCTCGCGCGCTATCAGCACCAGCGCCGGCGCCTCGACCTCGACCTGCTCGCGTCGCGCCAGATCCTCGAGTCGGCCCATGATGGTCGCCAACGGTATCCGGCGAAAATCGTAGCGCTGGAGGCGCGAGAGGATCGTCTCGGGCATCTTCTGCGGCTCGGTCGTCGCCAGGATGAACTTGACGTGGGCGGGCGGCTCCTCGAGCGTCTTGAGCAGCGCGTTGAAGGCCTGATCGGTCAGCTGATGGGCTTCGTCGATGATGTAAATCTTGAACCGGTCGCGCGCCGGCCGGTAGGTCAGATTCTCGATAATCGCGCGCGCGTCGTCGATCTTGCGGTAGGTGGCGCCGTCGATCTCGACCACGTCGAGCGCGCGTCCGGATCGAATCTCTATGCACGCCGGACATTCGCCGCAGGGCTCAGGGGTCGGCCCGCGCTCGCAATTGAGGCATCGGGCGAGGATTCGCGCGGCGGTCGTCTTGCCGACGCCGCGAATTCCGGTGAACAGGAAGGCGTGCGAGATCCGGCCGCTCTTGAGCGCCTGGGCCAGCGTCCGGGTGACGTGCTCCTGGCCGACCAGCTCGCCAAAATTTTCCGGGCGCCATTTGCGCGCCAGTACCAGATGCTTTTCCAACGGGGTTCCGTTTAGTTCCGGCTCATGAGTAATTTTCGACGAACTCGATCCATCGGCAATGTAGGCATTCCGCCGGCGGCGGAATGCGGTCTCGAGGCTGGAGGCGGCCGGTCGAGTGATAGCCAGGCTCCCCTGCGGCACAGGGGGCTGTGTCGGTACCGTTGCTTCCTTCCGGACCTGGCGGGGTTCGCGACCTCCCCTTGCGCAGGACCCGGCTATCAGCGGCTGGCAGCCTCCGTCTGCGGTCGAAGCGCCGATTGCTCTCGAGCCGCAGCTATTAAATTAGCACATCGCGCGACTTGCAACCGCACCCCGTCGATCGGTTCACAAAGTTCCCGAAATGCAGCGGTTTAGGTTCACGCGATACCTACGCAGGTAACCTGCGTTACTTCGAAACTTCGGTCAGAACCAGCTTGCCTCGGCGGATGGCAACTCCGGGAAGGCTGTACGCCGCCGCGTCGGCCAGCTTTTGTGCCGGTCGCCGCAAACCGAATGTATGCTTCCGACCGCCACCGGCCGAGCTAGCGCTGCTGGCTTCGTACTTCCAATCTTCCTTTCGTAGAAATGCTACATCGACCCGCCAGATTACGACCGGTGTATCTTTTTTGATCGTGCGCGTTGAATCGACGGCATAGCGCCATACGATGTACCAACCGGGATGATCGTAGTGAGACTGAACCGCCCACGGTCGAGTGCTACCTTTCGATTCGAGAGCCAGGTCTGGTGACGGGTTCTGTTTTCCGCCTAGCGAAAGGTCGGGAAAGCGTTGCTGGGCAACATCGGGATGTTTGTGCCGTTTGTACGGACTGAACGCATCGAGGGCCTTTGTGCCGAATATCCCGACTATCGCGCTGAAGACATTAGCCTGCTCGTAATACAGATCGACGAGCCTCGCTGGCCTGCTTTTCTACGTAGTCAACCGCCTGGCGAATGTGGATGGGCTCCAGGCCCTTCGGCAAAGAGTTCGGCTTGCCATGTGGCATCGGCGAAGCATGTCCCGTTTACGCCCATTTGAGCAAGCTTCGCGATGCCGTGCTGAGCCATGCGGAAGTACTGAGGGTCTACTTCTATTCCTATGCTCTCGTAACCCAGAGCTACCGCCGCCGCGATCGTGGACCCTCCGCCCATGAACGGGTCGAGTATGACGCCCTGCGCAAGCGGCAACGCTGCCCGCACGATCTGGCGCATGAAGGTCTGAGGTTTAAGCGAAGGGTGAGGGGCGATAGCTCGCTCCTCCGGCCGTGTCGGCGCGGACCGTATCACGTCCGCAAAAGGCTCGTTGGGCGACACCCGTCGAAGGCCACCGGTCTTCCACTTGCGCAAGTTGTCCTGCACGCGCCCCTCGCACGTTTTGCGGAAGAGTCCCCATGGCTCCCAGCAGGATCGAGGCATCACCGTGACCTCGGAAAATTCCTTGTGCGCATTCTTTGGGCGGTCACCACCACGCAGGGTTTGAACCAATCGAATGATCTCGCCGCGCTTTTCGAAGCCGGATTCCATGAGCGGCAGATAGACAAGATGCGAAAGCAACGGATTAGTGGCGATAAAGACGTGTCCGCCGGGTACAAGTATTCGCAACGCCCGGCGCGCAAACTCAGCGAAAAAATCCCGAAGAGCGGCGCGCTCCTTTTCATGGAGCACCGTAAATCGCGGCAGCGGACTTCGCTTGCAGCCGTCGAATGAAGGGGGAATGCGCCAGACCCCGCCTCGCCCGGCGCGAAGCTTACGTTTCTCTATTTCGGTATATTCTTTGAGTCCGTATGGAGGGTCCGTGACTATTGCGTGAATCGAATTGGGCTCACGCTTTTCCATCCAGGCAAAGCAATCCGCAAGGCAGGTCGTATAGGACCCCGACCTTGCCTTCGAATTGCGAGCATCGTGCATTCCTGCTCCTCCAACAACCAGACGCGGGTACAGGCTTGGCCCTCATTTAGCCCTAATGTCTAAATCCAGTAAATGGCCGCTGCCACGACAATGAACCTCGCACCTTAAATCAGCGAGCGGCCCTGGGCGCCGTCGACCGGCAGGCAGACGCCGGTTATCCAGCTTGCCCTGGGCGAGGCCAGCATCGCGACCGCATAGGCAACTTCTTCGGGACGCCCGAGCCGTCCGGCGGGAAATTCATGGCTTAGAAAATCGCGCTCGAAGGCCGGATTCTCCTTGAATCGCCGCTCCCAGGCGCCGCCGGGATAAACGATCGAGCCCGGCGCCACCGAATTCACCCGGATGCCCTTGGGCGCAAGCTCGCGCGCCAGCATCTTGGTGAAAGAAATCATCGCCGCCTTGGATGAATTGTAGGTCAGCGGACCGCCGGCCTCGCGGCCGTAAATCGAACTTATATTGATAATCGCGCCGCCGCCGCGTTTCTCCATCTCGGGAGCGCACAGACGCGAGAGCGTGACCGCTGAGAAGAAGTTGAGCCCGAAGGCTTCCAGCCACGCCGCTTCGGAGAGCTGATCGAGAGTGCCCATCCTGGCCGCGCCCGCGTTATTGACCAGGATATCGATCGCGCCGAAGCGCTTGCGCGTGCGCTCGACCCATCCTTGAAGCTGCGCCGCGTCGGTCACGTCCAGCGCTTCGGACAGGACCTCATGGCCGGCGGCTTCGAGTTCGCGCGCCGTTTCATTGAGCGCTTCCGCGCCCCGCGCACAGATACTCAGACGCACACCTTCGTCGGCCAGCCCCTGCGCCATCCATCGGCCCAGTCCGCGGCTCGCGCCGGTGACCATCGCAACCTTGCCTTTTAAACCGAGATCCATCGCTTCCTCCTGACGATCGATTCTGCCGCGATTGGGCGGAAACACGCCGGCGCGGCGCTTTACACGCGCGCGCGAATGGCCGCCGCCTTCAGTGGCCCGGACCGTCCTGATAGCGTATGCGTCCGGCCAAAGCCAGCCCGCCGGCTCGGCAACCACATTGTTGACAGGAGACCGCCCGGAGACCTAGAGTTAATCGGTTAATCGGCGGACAAGACGGAGGTTTATGGAGATTCGCGTTGAAGGCTCCCTCGACCAGGCGATGCGCGTGCTCAAGCGCAAGCTGGCGAAGGAGGGTGTATTCAAAGAGATGAAGAAGCGGGCTTTTTACGAAAAGCCCAGTGTCCGCCGCAAACGCAAGCGCGCCGACGCCCAGCGCCGTCGCCGCAAAGAGCAGCGTCGACGCCGCGCCTCAGCGTTCTAGGAACATCATCCTGCGCGCGCTCTCATTCCTTCGGGAGCGCCACAACCGATGCCGCTGTTTGCCTGACCGTCAGTCCTGACGGTCAGGCAAACAGCGGTTACCGGATGCCGCGACGTTGCACTGCTTCAACGGACGCCAAGTGAAAACGACATGGCCATTGGCGATGTAGCAGTCGAGGTCGAGATGAGGCAAGCCGGCTGTGCGCCGTGTCTTGCGGAATTTTTCGATTGCGCCGTACAGGCCCGCGCCCGTTGCCATTCCAGCCCCGTCACTCGATTGCGCCTGCGATTCGTTCGGGCCGAAGCCCAGGACCAGCGGCAGACATCCCGGCGCGCGATGCTCGGTCGGCGCGCCGATGCTGACGCGCTCGCATCCCAGACACAGGATGGCCGCATGATCCGCCGTCGGCCGGCGACTCAATGCGGCTTCCAGTTCCGGCTTTTTAACCGCGCACTCGACCCACGTATGCTGCGCCCGGTCGTGCGAAAAGCGCCGGATCGCCCGTGCAAGCTCGCGGATGAACAGACCCTCCGGCTTGGGGCCCAAGAAGTAGATCGCCTCACCTTCGATCCTAATCTGCGATCGAAACTCCGCGGTCAGGAACTCGCGGAGGTTTATCGGCAGCCAGTCGTCCAACCGCACGCTCGTGATTTCCGAGGGGCCAGCTTCAAGCGGAGGAACGTTGGCGCGTTCCTCGTCCGGTAACGATGGGACCATCACGCGCGACCGTGCCAGCGATCTCAGCGGCCGCAAGCCGCTCTGAGCCGATCGTGCGACCTTAAAACGCTTGCGGACCACCGGCCCGTTTTTCAAAAGCCTCAACCTCCTTCGGGTGCGATGCTGACGCGTTGGCCCTGGACGACTACCGGAACCAATCGCTTGCCGTGGGTCAGACGGAGCAGCTCGGGAATGGCCTCGGGCCGCTCGGTAACGTTGATTTCGGTGAACTGAAGAGCTTTTTCCTGGAACTCGCGCCGCTTGGCCGCGCAGTATGGGCATCCGGTTTTGACGTAAAGCGTAACGGGTTCCGTCATGATTCAACCTTCAGCAAAGCGCGTCCGAACATCATGTGCGGCCATCAATCGGGCGGAGGTTTAATAGGACGAGGCTTGGAGATATCGAGCCGGATACGCTGCCGGCAAGTGAACGAAGGCGGGGAACAGGTTCTCCCTTCTCCGATGCCGGTCCTGCGGCGGGATCCGGGACGGTCACGTTGCCCATAGAGGCTACCTCCGGGATGCGATGCCAAGGACAATGGTTTAGCGCGGTAGCATAGCTTGAGCAACAAATGACCGTGGCCCATTTTTGCCGCTGCGACTTGACAAAGCCGCGTACCCGTGACCTTTTTCCGGATTGTTCGCAGCAATCCGATTATGTTTCGCATGAGGTGACGTAATGCAGTCGATGTCCGTGTTTGAAACCCCGATTTGTCGCCGGCTGGGCATCCGCTTTCCGGTCTTCCAGGCCGGGATGGGCTTCGTGGCGCACGCCGAACTCGCGGCCGCCGTCTCAAACGCCGGCGGTCTCGGATGTATCGGTGCGGGCACGATGAGCGATCGCGAGTTGAGGGAGCAGATTCGACTCTGCCGTGCGATGACCGATCGGCCCTTCGCGGTGGATCTTCTTTTTGCCGAAATCAAGGCCGACAAGACCGACAATACCGTGGTGAGCTACACCGGCAACGTGCAGCGCCTCATCGATGTGACCTTCGAGGAGGAAGTTCCGGTGATTGCCTCCGGCCTTGGTAACCCCGCCGGAATCATCAAGGAGGCCCATCGCCGGGGCGTAGTGGTGATGTCGCTATGCGGCAACGTCAAACAGGCGCGGCGCCTGGAAGCTTCGGGCATCGACGTGATCATCGCGCAGGGTCACGAGGCAGGCGGCCACACCGGCCGGGTCGGAACCATGACCCTGGTGCCTCAGATCGTCGACGCGGTTCGGATACCGGTGCTCGCGGCGGGCGGAATCGCCGACGGCCGCGGCCTTCTGGCCGCGCTCGCCCTGGGAGCGGAGGGAATCTGGATGGGCACGCGATTCGTCGCCTCGGTCGAGACCTACGCCCACGTCAACTACAAGAACAAGATCGTCGAAACCGACGAGGAAGGCACGACCATCACCCGATGCCATTCGGGCAAGCCCTGCCGCCTCATCCGCAACAAGTTCACCGAATCGTGGGTCGGGCGCGAGGCCGAGATTCGAGCCGTTCCCGCTCCAATCGATGAAGTACGGTTTCCCGTTGGCGGAAAGGGCGCGGTACGAGGGCAAAATCGATGAAGGCGGGTTGGCGTGCGGCCAGACCGCCGGCTTGATTCACAGCATCAAACCGGCCGGGCAGATCGTTCGCGACGTGATGGCAGACGCGGCCCGCGTACTGGAGGAGCGTTTCCTGCGTCCCGCCGCCGCCCCATCCGGCGTCGCGGCATCGGCCTAGTGCGCTTCGCGGGGGCGGCCGCGAGTATCGCGCCGGAGCAAAAGGAAGGTGCGCGCGACCGGAAGCGGCGTCCACACGATTTTGACGAGCAATGCGCAATGTTGCTAGCTTAAGATCGTGTGCGACAAGCACTCCTTCGTTTTCGACTTAGCGAGAGCCTATACCGAACAGGCTATCCAGCAGTTCGAGAGCAGCCCTGCTCATCGTTTACGGGACTGCCAAGCTCCAGCTGAGTATGGCGTCTATGCGCTATATCTCGCGCCGGACAAACATGCTCCCGTGTACGTTGGTAAGGCGACCAACATAACTTTGGTAAGGCGATTAACGGAGCACGCCCGCAAGATAGGCAAGAGCCGAGGGGTAAAAGTCGAAGAGGTCTGGTGCCGATATCTGGTAATCAACAAGCTCGACGCGAGATGGCTTGCCGTCTCCTGTGAAGACGCATTGATCACGCACTACAAACCGAAGTGGCAAAACAGCGGATTCGGCAGACACACTCCCGGAAAAGGGCGTCCCGGCATCAGGGAGAGTGTGTGGGACCAATGGTATCCTCCTGAGAAATCCTAGCCGAATCGCACCGGATCTCCCACGCGGCGCGGGCCACAAGAAAGCCTATTTCTACGGGTACCGCGTTCCCTATCTGGCGGAGACATTCAGTCCAAGCGCCCTGAAAGCGAAACGAGTCGGGAAAGGTCTGGAGACGAGCAGCTTCGCGAACAGTAAAGTATCGGACAGCACCATCGTCGCGCCGCAACATGTTTTCTCCGCCGGGACAGCCATGATCGCCTGCCTTTAAGGTTTTGGCGGGAAGATCGTAAGGGCTGCCAGTGTGGCCAGGATAGGCGCGCGCGCCGGGATTGACCGCGTGGTCACTTGGCTTCGCGCCATTCAACTCCGGATCGGGCAACCCCATCAGGGCGTCCCTGACAGTTCGCCAGCGAGCCCCAAACAGAGGCAGGGAAAGGGAGCGCGTCCTGCGCAGGGCATCCGCCCCGGGCGTGGGACGCTTCAATCCATGGTCGCGCCAGTACTGCCCGGTTACCCATTTTTCGTGAAGTAGCGCTACCTCACTGTGAGTTGGTCGCAGAGGAAGCCACCGCACACCGAGGTCCGACCGGAACGCGACTATAAACACACGCCATCTAACAGTCTCATTTCAGATTCGATTATCATGTAGAGTAGTGGGCGATCGCGGTGTGCGGAGGATGAGGGGATGCGCGGGACGGATCGCCAACAGTCTTCGATGTTCAGCTACATTTCGGCGGAGCAGCGGGTGCCCAAAGACCATCCGCTGCGGCCGATCCGAGCGATGGCGGATGCGGCGCTGGAGCGGTTGGGGCCGTGCTTCGATGCGATTTACGCCAGCAGCGGACGTCCTTCGATCGCGCCGGAAAAGCTCTTGCGTGCGCTCTTGCTGCAGGTCCTGTACACGGTGCGCAGCGAGCGCATGCTGATGGAGCAGCTCGATTACAACTTTCTGTTTCGCTGGTTCGTAGGGCTCAACCTTGATGATCCGGTGTGGGATGCGACGGTGTTCACCAAGAACCGCGAGCGGCTGCTTAAGGGCGCGGTGGCGGAGGGGTTTTTCACCGCGGTGGTTGACCAGGCCCGCGCCCAGGGTCTGCTCTCCGACGAGCACTTCACGGTCGACGGCACGCTGATCGAGGCCTGGGCCAGCCACAAGAGTTTCCAGCGCAAAGACGCTGAGCGAAAGACTCCGCCGGACGATCCGGGCAACCCCAGCGTCGACTTCCATGGCGAGCGCCGCCGCAACGAGACTCACCAATCGACCACCGATCCTGAGGCCCGGCTGGCCCGCAAGGGCGCGGGCAAGGAGGCCAAGCTCAGCTACGCCGGACATGTGCTGATGGAGAACCGCAACGGTCTCGCAGTCCAAGGCTGCGTGACCCAGGCCACAGGCCGCGCCGAACCGCAGGCGGCCATGGCGATGGTGGAGAAGATCCCCGGCTGGCATCGCGTCACCCTCGGCGCCGACAAGGGCTACGACCGCAAGGAGTTCATCGAGGAGTTGCGCGATCACCAGGTCACCCCACACCTGGCCTGCAAGCCCACCACGATCATCGATGAGCGGACCACTCATCATCCGGGCTATCTGATCAGCCAGCGCAAACGTAAACGCATCGAGGAGATCTTCGGCTGGCTCAAAACCGTCGCCGGCCTGCGCAAGACCCGCCATCGCGGCGTGCCGCGGGTCGGTTGGATGTTCAGCTTCGCGCTGGCCGCCTAAATCTGCGGAACCCCGTAATCGGCGCAGTTGATTAACTGGAAGTCGACTTCGTACCGGAGATCCCCGCCCTTCGCGTTCGCGAGGCGTCTCCTGTGGTCACGCCAACCCTCCTTATCGCGCCGAGTGATCGTGGGTCTGCTTAAGTGCAATAAAATATAATCGAAGTATTCGCGAAAGGTGGTTCTCAACAGTCCTTTCACGTTTTCGACCAATACTATTTCAGGTGCGGTCTCCCGAACGGCGCGTATGAGCTCGGGAAACATGTCTCTGCTATCGGCATTACCGCGATGTTTCCCGCCGAGTGAGAAAGGTTGACATGGCACGCCCGCAGCGAGCAGGTTTATCCTCCCGGCGTGCTCGCGAAAATCCATCGCGCGAACATCAGCTTGACATACCGGCCAGTCCGGAAAGTTCGCTCGCAAGCTCGAACAGGCGTCACCGTCGAGGTCTACGACGGCCGCATGTTCGAAGCCGGCGCGCGCGACCCCGATGGCCAAGCCTCCCGCTCCGGAAAAAAGTTCTATCGAGCGCTTCATGGCGCCGCGTCCAATGATTTGGCGACTCGCCGGACGCAGGTGTCGAGATTCGCCTCCAGCTCGCTTTCCCAAATCCTCACAACTCTCCAGCCGAGGCGGCGCAAGGCGGCGTTGACCAGCTTGTCTCTTTCGACATTCGAAGCAATCTTTCTAGCCCAAAATTTCGGGTTGCGCCAACGAGCGAAAGCCTCATTTGGGCTCTTAAACCCTCGAAGCTTCCATGCGTGCCCGTGCCAGAAGTCGCCATCGACAAACACCGCCACCCGGCGGCTGATAAAGGCGATATCGGGGCGGCCTGGTACCCCTTTATAATGCACTCGGTAACGGCAACCGGCTCGATGAAGGGCTCGCCTTAGTCGCATTTCCGGCCGCGTATCCTTCCCCCGGACGGCCGCCATTATTTTGGAAGTGATTTTAGGACTTCGCCGCCGGGCGGTCCGTCGCTTTTTGGCGCCCCGTTTCACTTATCGTGCGGCGATAAATTGCCACACACAGCCTTTGATATATTTCCGGCCTTTTCCAAAATCAATCGAGCCCTTCACCGTTAGAAATTAGTGCGCTTCGCGGGGGCGGCCGCGAGTATCGCGCCGGAGCAGCAGGAAGGTCGGGGCGGCGACGATCATCAGCCCGCACAGGAACCGATAGATATCGTTGAACGACAGCATCATGGCGTGGCGCTGAACGAATCCGTAAAGCATCATCAGGCCCTGCTTCTGGCCGGTGGCGAGCTGATGGACGAAGTCGAGGTTGAGGCCGGGCAGATTCAGATGGGGCACGCGGCTCATATCGAAGACTGACAGGTGCTCGACCAGATAGCTCTGCCGCACCTGCTCGCGACGCAGTAACATCGTGGTCGCCGATGAGGTTCCGATCGCGGCGCCGAGATTCCGCGTCATCGCGTAGAGGCTGGTGGCGTAGCCCATCTGGGGCCGTTCGATCGTGCTGAGCGCCGACGCCGAAAGCCCCGGAAACACCAGCCCCATCCCGATACCCTGCACGATCGTCGGCCATACGATGGTGAAGACGTTCACGGTCAGATTGAACTGGCCCATGAACCACAGCGCCACCGCCATCAGGCTGAATCCCACTCCCACCAGCGGCCGGGTGTCGTAGCCATGTCGCGCGATCGTCCCCAGCGCCAGCATCGCGAACATGGTGCCGAATCCGCGCGGCGCCATCACCATTCCCGCCTTCGACGCGGTGTAACCGAGCAGCTCCTGGAGAAAGACCGGATTGAGAATCGAGGTGCCGTAGGCGGTGAAGGTCAGGAAGATCAGCAACGACATCGGGAGGCTGAAGTTGCGATTGGTCAGAATACGGACCGCGACGATCGGCTCCGGCGTGCGCCATTCGTGGAAGACCAGCATGGCGAACGCGGCCAGCGCCGTCAGCGTGCAGTACCAGACCCAGGCGGAGCCGAACCAGTCCGCCCGCTCGCCACGGTCGAGCACGAGTTCCGCCAAACCGAGCGCGACCACCAGGCAGACGATTCCGAGATAATCGACGCCGCTTTTCTGGCGCAGATGGCGGAGGTAGGCGGGGTCCTCGACGAAGCGCGAAACCAGAAAAGCGGCGGCGGTGCCGATCGGCACGTTGATGTAAAAATTCCAGCGCCAGCTCCAGGTGTCGGTGATCCAGCCGCCGATGGTTGGGCCCATGATCGGCGCCACCATCAGGCCCATGCCCCAGATCGCCATCGCCATCGCCTGCTCCTGGGGCGGGAAGGTTTCCATCAGGATCGCCTGCGACAGCGGCATCATCGCCGCGCCCGCCGCACCCTGCAGGAGCCGGAAGAAAACTATCTGATCGAGCGATTGGGCCACGCCGCACAGCGCCGAGGCGGCCACGAACGCCGCGATCGCGATCATGAAGTAGCGCTTGCGGCCGAAGCGTCCGGCGATCCATCCGGTCATCGGAATCATGATTCCGGCCGCGACCAGGTAGCTCGTTACCACCCAGGCGACTTCGTCGACGCTCGCCGAAAAGCTGCCCTGCATATGGGGCAGCGAGACGTTGACGATCGAGCTGTCCAGCACCTCGAGCACGGTCCCGAGCATCACCGAAAGCGCGATAATCCATTTGCGGCCGGCGGAGAATCCGGTCGGACCTTCTTCGTGGGACGGTACCTGCCTGGGGGCGACACTCATCGGGCGATTCGCGCCAAGATATACCGCGCGCCGCGGGTTACGAAAGCGGCGAGACTCAAATCCGCGCGAAAGGTGCCAAGCGCCGACGGCATAACCAACCCGCGACCGTCACGGCTCCAAGCGTTCCATCATGCGCGGGAACGGCATCGCTTCGCGCACGTGATGCAGGCCGCAGATCCAGCATACCGCGCGCTCGATTCCCATCCCGAAGCCGGCGTGCGGCACCGAGCCGTAGCGGCGGAGATCGAGGTACCAGTTGAAGGCTTCGAGCGGCAGCTCGTGGCTCTCGATCTTGCGCTTGAGCGTATCGTAGTCGTCCTCGCGCTGGCCGCCGCCGATGATCTCGCCGTAGCCCTCGGGCGCGAGCATGTCGACGCAGAGCGCCACTTCGGGCCGCCCGGGATCCTGCTTCATGTAGAAGGCCTTGCACTGGGTCGGGTAGCGATGGACCATCACCGGGCGATCGAATTCTTCCGAGAGCGCGGTTTCCTCGTCGCCGCCGAGATCGTCGCCCCACTTGATCGCGAAGCCCTTGGCCGCAAGCCGCTCGATCGCCTCGTCGTAGGTGATGCGCGGGAACGGCGCGATCACGCGTTCCAGCTTGCTCACGTCGCGCTCGAGGACCTTGAGCTCCTCGCGGCGCCGATCCAGCACGCGTGCGACGATGTAGGCGACGAAATCCTCCGCCAGCTCCATGTCGTCCTTGAGGGTGTAGAACGCCACCTCCGGCTCGACCATCCAGAACTCGGTCAGATGGCGGCGGGTCTTGGATTTCTCGGCGCGGAAAGTCGGGCCGAAGCAGTAGACCTTGCCGAACGCCATCGCACCGGCCTCGCCGTAGAGCTGGCCGCTCTGCGTGAGGTAAGCCTTGCGCTCGCCGAAGTAGTCGGTCTCGAACAGGTTGGTCGTGCCCTCGCAGGCGGCCGGCGTGAGGATCGGCGAGTCGAACAGGATGAAGCCGCGCTCGTGGAAGAAATCGCGGCAGGCGCTCTCGATTTCGCTGCGCACGCGCAGGATCGCGTGCTGGCGCGACGAGCGCAGCCATAGATGGCGCTGGTCGAGCAGGAAGCCGACGCCGTGCTCCTTGGGCGTGATCGGATAATCGACCGCCGCGCCGTAAACCTTGTAGCCCTTGAGCGCGAGTTCGTAGCCGCCGGGCGCGCGCTTGTCCTCGCGCACCACGCCGGTGACTTCGAGCGACGTCTCCTGGCTCAGATGGTCGGCGGCTTCGAAACTCTCGGCGCCCAAATCCGCGCGCGACGCCACGCACTGGCAGATTCCGGTGCCGTCGCGGACTACGAGGAAGTGAATCTTGCCGCTCGAGCGCCGATGGTAGAGCCATCCCTTGAGCGTCACTTCCTCGCCCACGTGACGGTTCAGTTCGTCAATGTAGACCCACGCCATGCCTTATCTGATAACAGCAACCGCTTCGTCCCGTCGAGCGCCGGCCGTCCGGCCGCGGAACCGGACTCTTTGTCTGACTGCCGCTCCCTGCTACTCAATGATACAGGCGGCACACGAAGCGATGAACCAGCTTGATTATGCGATTGTTGCGATTGCAGCGTTGGGCGCGATTTACGGGCTCGCGCGCGGCGCGCTCAGGATGGCGACCTCGACCGCGGCGCTGATCGCCGGGATCTATATCGCATCTATTTATTATTCACGAGTCGCCGGGTTTGCCGAGCAGGAGTTGGCGCTCAAGCCGACTACGGCCGCCGCGATCGGCTATGTGGTAGTTTTCGTCGCGGTCTTCGCGGCGATCGCTGTGGCGGGCGGGACCTTCGCGCGGCTGCTGCACATCGCGCGTCTGGGATGGATCGACAGGCTTTGCGGCGCGGCACTCGGCGTCGCGGCCGCCGGCGCTGTCGCAGGCCTGATGCTGATGACGCTCACCGCGATCCTGCCGGCCGGCGCGCCTCTGCTGGGTCGCTCGGAACTCGCACCGAGGGTGCTGCGCTATACGGAAAGTCTGATCGCCTACATCCCCGCCGAGTTCAAGGAAACCTACCAGAGCAAGCGCGCCGAGCTGGCCCGCCTATGGTTCGAGAGCGGCGCGCCGACGCCGACCGAATCGCCATCTCCGGGTGCGCGATAGAACCTGAGCGAGTTCGCCGCCAATCGCGGCGCCGCGATTGTATCAGGCGAGCGCGTTATCGACGGCGCGGACCAGATGGCCCTTGGGCACCGCACCCACGATCTGCTCCTTGACCTGGCCGTTCCTGATTATCAGCAGATTGGGGATGCCGCGGACGCCGTAGCGGGCCGGTGTCTCGGGATTGTCGTCGACGTTCATTTTGACGACCTTCAGTTTACCCGCGTATTCCTTGGCTAATTCGTCGAGAAGCGGAGCGATGGCCTTGCATGGCCCGCACCAAGGCGCCCAAAAATCTATAAGCACCGGCTGGGAAGATTTGATCACTTCCTGCTCGAAGTTTGTATCGGTAACATGGGTCACATCTGCGCTGGCCATTTGAATTTTTCTCCCGGTATTTACGTTATAAGTGCAAGGTAAGTTCGTGCAAGGATGCCGTCAAGCAGGGAGTTGATGACGGAATTGAGATGATTTCCCGAAGAAGCACGCTGTTTGCGGCCCTGCTCATCGCGACGCTGATGGCATCGCCGCTGAATGCCGCCTGGCCGGAGTTGTCGCGGGTGCGGGCACCCGATTTTCAATGCAAACTATGGTTGAACTCGCCCCCGCTCACGCTGCGGGAGTTGCGCGGCAAGGTGGTGCTGATCGATTTCTGGGAATACACCTGCATCAACTGCGTCCGAACCTTTCCCTATCTGCGCCGATGGAACGAGCTTTATGGTCCGCTCGGACTGGTGGTGATCGGCGTCCATACTCCGGAATTCGAGTTCGCGAAAAATCCCGATCGCGTCGCGGACGCGGTGAAGCGATTCAAGTTCACTTTTCCGATCGCGGTCGACAGCGACCGACACGTTTGGGAAGCGTTCCAAAACAACGTCTGGCCGGCGAAGTACCTGATCGACAAGGACGGACGGATCGCGCTCAGCCATCTGGGCGAAGGCGACTACGCCGATTTCGAACGCCACATCCAGGAACTGTTGAAGGAAGCCAACCCGAAGCTCGACGTTCGCGAGTCCGAAGTTCGATATCTCTCCCGATACGCGCGAGGGGGGCGGCGTATGCCGCCAGTCCACGCCCGAAACCTATCTCGGGTTCAGCGTGGCGACCATCTGGCAAACCCGGGCGGATACCGGCAGCTTGCGGAAAACGCGTATCGCGATCCCGGCGATCTCCCGTCGAACGGATACGCGCTCAACGGGCGATGGTTCGCGGCTCCCGAGTTCGTCCGCCACGTCGCAACGACCGCGCCCGGCGACGATTACTTGAGCCTCAACTATCGCGCCAAGGCGGTCTACCTGGTGGCCGGCTCGGATGACGGATCGGCCAAACCGCTCTACGTGACGCAGGACGGCAAGCCGCTGCCGAAGGAGTCGCGCGGCGTCGACGTCAAGACCGATTCGGCGGGACGAACCTATATCGCGCTCGGCGGCAAGCGGATGTATTACGTTGTCAACAATCCGCGCTTCGAAGCAGCACACGCTGAGCCTCTCCGCGACGGTTCCCGCTCTCTCGCTCTACTCGTTTACTTTCGGCAACGACTGCGAGAACCCTTTCGACCACTCATAGACCGCGGCGGTCGGTGTAGCCAATCGCTACATCGCGTTTTTCCGCGTTGCTTGACAGGCACTACAAGCACGCGACATCGTGGTTGAGTATCGCACGCCGATCGCACAACGGCGATAACAAGGAGTGAAAGATGCCCCGAATCAGCAAGGTTCCGTTCGAAGAGATAACGCCCGAGTTGCGCAAGATCATGCGCACGTATGACAAGTCGATAGGCGCGTCGGAGTTCGTGCAGACGTTCGCGCACGCGCCGGAGGTGGCGCGCTCGTACTTCGAGTACTACCTGCCGGTGATGGCGGCGACGCGCGGCCGAATCGATATGCGGCTCACCGAACTGGCTCGGTTAAAGGTGGCGGAGAAAAGCTCCGCCAAGCCTTGACTGGGCGCACGCGTTGCCTTGGCAAGGCAACAAGGATTGACCGAAGAACTGATCGCTGAGGTTCCCAACTATCGCGAGAGCAAACTGCTGGCGCCGCACGAAAAGGCCGCCATCAGGTTCGCCGAGGTGCTCGCCGGGGACCATCTCACGGCTTCCGATGAGTTGTTCGAGGAATTGCGCCAACACTTTACCGAGTCGGAAATCATCGATCTCGGATTCCGGATGATGAGCTACGTCGGCTACACGCGCTTTATCGCCGTCCTGGATATCGAGAGCTTCGGCGGTCCCTGCCCGCTCTCGGCCAAGCGCGAGCAAGCCGCGACGCCACCACAACCCGCCGCAAAATAACGACGCACAGGCCGGGCCGCCGTATTACTACGCGGCCGGCCTGTTGTTCTTGGCGGCGGACGCGGCTTCACTGCCGCGTCCGCCGCCAAGAACATCGGTAGTCGAAGAAGACCCTTCACCGAATTCCGCTTCGACGACGGCGATGCGCGCTTCGTGCGCGAAGGCGCCGGCTGAACCGAGCGCGAGCGGAATCCGGAGCGCCAGATTCACGGCGCTGATCGCCAGCGACATCGCAAGCAGCGCGGACCTGGAAGCAAACGCGCCGAAGCCGCCCACCACTACCGCCTGCAGCGTCCCGAGTCCGACCGGCGTCAACGGCATCCCGCCGATCACCAATACCGCGGGCGTGAGCGCGAGCGTATCGATAAGCGGCACGCGAATGTGGAAGCTCAGGAACTGCCCATAGAGGATGAGTCCCTGGGCGACGAAGATCGGCGTACGAATCGCCGCAAGTTTCAGATAGTGGCTCGGTTGCGCGGAACGAAAACTGATCAACGACGGACGTTCGTAGAACCATCGGCCGACGCCCCTCGTCGGCCGCCACCACAGGAAGGTCACCGGGATAGCCGAAAACGCGAGCAACGCTCCCGCCGCGTAAGGCACTCCGACGCGAATCGGCGAGGCCGGCACGAGTATCGCAGCAACCAGCGTCATCGCCGCCAGGATCGCGAGGTCGAGCAGGCCCTGAAACAGCAGAGTACATCCCGCCGCGAGCCACGACACCGCTTTGCGCCGATGAAGGAAGAACGCCAGCGCGCCGCCGGCGACCGCGAGGTTGATTAGCTGCAGGAAATACTGGGCGGCATTGGGAACGATCATCTCGCGATAGGTCGTGCGCTCGTGGAAATAGGTAAACAGCCGCGAAAACAGAAAGGTCTCGCTGAAAAACCAGACCAGGAAGCCGCCAAGGCTCACCGGGATAAACAGCCACAGGTTCGCATCGCCGAGCGACCGAACCAGATCGGCAATCGGCACTTCGTGGGCGACGTACCAGATTATCCCCGCCGCGGCGGCGTAAACGGCGAGACTTTGCAGGATGCTTTTGCGCATAGTCGAGGGGCCGAGATCCGCCGCCGCCGGCGCTCACCGAAGGGTGAGCGCCTGGGCGCGGTCGAATTCGTGACCCGAAAGGTTCAGATTATGCGTCGAAGGCGCGGCGAACCAGACCGCGCCGCATGTAACGCGGCGCGCCGGGGTCGAATCGACGCCGGGCTTAAGCCTTGGCGCTTGGCCGCGACGATACCGCCGCATACCAGCGCGCGAGGTTCTTCTGCTCGGGCTGGATCGCGATTTTGACCCAGCGGGCGAAATCGACGGCCACCAGCGCGGTGATATCGGCGATCGTGTAGCGCTCGCCGGCGATGAACTGGCGGCCGGCCATCTCCCGGTCGAGCCATTCAAACCGCTTGATCGCCTCGGTCTTGCACACTTCGCCGAATTCCGGGACTTGCGGTATCCGTCCCTTGAAGAATTCGCTGGTGTTGCGAAAGGCCTGCGCGACCAGCATAAACACCGAAAGTTCCATCCGCCGCTGCCACATCTCGACGATCGCGCTATCCAGCGCGCCGATTCCCATCAGCGGCGGATTGGGATGCGTTCCCTCGAAGTAGCGGCAGATCGCGACCGACTCGGCGATTATCGTCCCGTCGTCGAGTTCGAGCACCGGAACTCCGCCCAGCGGATTCTTGGCCAGGAACCAGGGCTCGCGATGTTCGGCCTTCGCGAGATCAACCTGCTGGTAGGGAACGGTGATGCCTTTCTCGGCGAGGAAGATGCGCGCCCGGCGCGGATTCGGGGCAATTGTAGAATCGTAAATCTTCATGGACAAATCTTGAGGGACTCACTCCCCGGATGTCAAACGCGGCAGCGCACGGCATTCGATGCCGCCGGTTTGTTTCACGGACTGCTTCCGGCGCTTCGATGCGAACCTAAATGGAACGGCAGACGATCTCGGCTGGTGCGATCAAGCCCTGTTCGAGGTTCGCGATCATGTTGGCGACTTTCCGGGGCGCGTCCGCGCCCATGAGGATGTGCAGGCCGACGGGCGGCGGGCCGCTCTGCGCGGCCTGACTGCGCATTCGATGGAAGAATTCGATCGCGAAATCCCTGAGGCTGCGCTCCTTCAGAATCTCGAAGCCCGCGGCCTCGAGCAGGCGGCGGTAGTCGGCGGCGCTCGCGACAAAGCTGGTTTCGGCGGTCGCCGCCCACGGCACCGGATAAGTCAGCGCACCGTCGCGTTCGCGCATCACGTCGTAGATACCGAACACGCCATGGGGGACCAGAACTCTGTGGACCTCTGCGAACAGCCGCGATTTGTCCGCGATGTTCATGCCGACATGGAGCATGTACGCGCCATCGAACGAGCCGGGCGCGAACGGGAGCGAAAGCGCGCTGCCGTGTTGGTACGAAACCAACGCGTCAAGACCGACCCGCCGGGCCATCGCCTCGGCGACCCGGACGTATTCTTCGGTCAGGTCGATGCCGGTGACCCGGCACTCGTGGTTCTGCGCGAAATAGCGCGATGCGCCGCCAAGGCCGGAGCCGATGTCGAGCAGGCGCATCCCCGGCCGCACTTCCAACTGCCCGGCAAAATCGATCGTCGCCTGCCGTCCGCCGATATGAAACTCATCGACCGGTGCGAGGTCGGAGGGGTTGAGATGGTCGACATCCTTGCCCGCGGCGGCCAGCGCGGCGAGGATGGTCCGCTCGAGCGCCCCATGGGTGTAGTGTTGCGCAATGCTTTGTTCGGTGCTCATCGCTGTACCTTTCCTTACCTTGACGCTCCGTCATTCCGGGCTTCAGATCACGCCCACCGGGCGAATGGGTCAAGCGGTCGTTTTTTATATTAGATTGGCAGGAGTATGAACAAAAACTCGAAGACCCCGACTGCCAGCGGTCTGCCGATTGTCGGCATTAAGCGGGATTCAGCGTGAGCGATCGGTGAATTCCGAAGATCGGGGGAGCGTCTTCGGCGCTCGAAAACCATCACTCCAGCGCGCCGTTTCCCTGCCGACGTTGTGGCGATCGTTGCCGAAGACGGCAATCCCTCGGCTGTTGCTGCCTGAGACTCCGACCAGCAACGATATGCGTTGTCCAACGGAGACGCCTTCAACAAGCGCTCCGCGAACATTATGCAGCATCACCGCGGGTCCCGGTCCCGAAACAGTATCCACCCGCAATCCGAAGATCTCCAACCGTGTTACTTCGTCGAACAGCGCCGCGGGTCTCAGGTCAGTTTCCTTCCAGCGACCTTGCCAATTGCTGAGGGTAAGCCCATCAACGTGGCGGGCGTAGAGCGAGTACGCGGGCAAAGAGCCGAACATCTCGCCCTCAGGATAGGCTTGCTGAAGTTCCGGAACGTGAAGATCCTCAAACCTGCCGCCCCCGGTGGCGGTCACATTGATATTCGAGAGCGTGACGTTCTCGATAGGAAAACCCGGGAGCCCGTCAATTGAGGCTCGGCCGTATCGCATCCAGCGCCACGATATTGCTGATGGTGATGTTCCTCATCGTGCCCGGATGCTTGATCGCCATCCCACGTCCGCGATCTCCGAGACGCAAAAAAACAGGCGTGCGAACATCTCGCGTGACTACGTTGGAAACCGCGACCCCATCGACGTTGCCGCCATCGACCGATTCGATAGCGATACCGCTGATCGGGGCGCGGCCGTGGTTCCGGCGGATAATCACACAATTGCTGAGCGTGACATTTCGAAGGTCTCCCTCGCTCTCAGTGCCAAACTTAAAGCCGCTGCACGAGGTCTTCAAGATGCAGTTGGTAACAACCAGGTCTTCGGTGGAGAGCCGGCGGCCGAGCGCGAGGCTTGCCTTGGCGCAAATCGCGTCGTCCCAGGTGTCGATATAGCAGTTCGCGATGCGAACCCCTCGCGAATTGTCGGGATCGATGCCATCGGCGTAGCCGTTTAGTATCCTTAGCCCTTCAAGATCCGCATCCTCCACGCCAATGAGGCTGATGTTGTAGCTGGCGGCATTGCGCAGCGTGATACCGCGGATCGACAGATGAGCGGAGTTCTTAAAAGCGATTAGCTTTGGGCCGCCACGCCTTGTCCGGTTCCCGTCGATGGTCCCGGACCCATCAACATTTACGTTGCTCACGCCGTCGCCGACAATCAGCGAGTAATGGCAGTAGGTCGTATCGGGATTGTCGACGGTTTTTCGTAAAAGGTCGGGCTTGGACGCCGCGTGGAACGGAGGATGGAGAACATTCGTAACTACCCAGGTGATCCTGCCTGAGCTGATACTTCCGGCAGGCGGCGGCTCGTAAGGATCGAAATCCGCGTCGTCCGCGCTGGCAATCAGGGTAGCACCGTGGATCAGTCTCAGCGTCACATTGCTCCTGAGATGAATCGTGCCGCTGAGGTATCTTCCGGGAGGAACCATCACCACTCCGCCCCCATCATGCGCGGCAGCGTCAATGGCGGCTTGCAGCGACGCCGTATCCTTGGCAGCCCCGTCACCCTTGGCGCCATAGCGACGGACATCGTAGAAGGCCGGTCCGGCAGGCAGACTCTCCGGCGCTGGAACTCGGGTAGCGGCGGTGCACGCAAAAAAACCTGCCGCGAGTGCGATTGCGATCGCACCCCCAGACCGTATGGCCCAGTGTCTGGCTAAACGCGGGCCGACTGATCCGAACCTGAACATCGATTCTGTTGTGCTCAAAAACGGCAGGATTGACAAGCTGTTTCTGCTGAAAAACCGGCTCCGAACCCAAACCGTGATTCAGTCATCACGCACCTGGAAGCGATGCGACACAAGAGCATACCGGCTACACGACGGCGGCCAACCGCTCGGCTCTGGCTTTTTCCTCGCAAATGGAGTTTTGAGTAGGCACCGGCGATCGACCATCCAGGAGGAGCGGAGATCTTCAATGGATAAAGAGGATATCCATAAACTTTTCGATGTGAGCGGAAGGGTCGCCCTGATCACCGGCGCCTCGGGCGGTTTCGGCACGATGGCCGCGAAGGCACTGGCCGCGGCCGGGGCGAAGGTGATGGCGACGGGCCGCACGCCATCGAAACTCGAACCGCTCGTCCGGGAAATCCGGGAAGCCGGCGGGCAGGCCGCGTTTGCTTCCGGAGATCCGGTCAACCATCAGGACGTTAAGCGCGTGGTCAAGGAGACGGTTGACGCATTCGGCGCGATCGACATTCTGATCCCGGCGGCAGGCATCAACAATGTGAGTCCAATTGTCGAACAGTCCTTGCCGGAGTGGGAAGAGGTGATGGATGTCAACGTCAAGGGCACCTGGCTGTTCTGCAAAGAAGCCGGACGAATAATGATCGAACAGGGGCGGGGCGGAAAAGTGATCCTGCTTTCTTCCGCCCGCGGGACGCTGGGCATGAGCCGCTATACCGCGTACTGCCCGTCAAAGGCCGCGATAAATCTGATGGCCAAGTCCCTCGCCTGCGAATGGGGACCTCACAAGATAAACGTAAATGCCATCGCGCCTACCGTCTTCCGAACCGCGCTTACGCAATGGATCTATGATGACGAAGCCTTGTGTAAACGGTTCCTCGGACGGATCCCTCTCGGCAGGTTGAGCGAGCCGGAGGATTTCATCGGCACGCTGATCTTTCTGTCCTCCAGTGCGTCGGACTTCATGACCGGCGTCGTAGTTCATGTGGATGGCGGCTATACCGCGGGCTAGGGCTTTTTTGGTCAGGCGGAGCCGCTTCTGTCGCTGACGCCGCTGGTTGAGGAACTCCCCATTCCCGAATGTAAGCTCGAAGTCGATCAGCGAGATTCGTTCCTGAGTGCGCCCCACACGCTCGCCCGGAGTTGTCATCGCGGAACCTCGGCGCTTGCGAACGCTTGCAGCCTTGACTTTATTTCCCTCCGGCGCGAAGTATGGCTCCGGATTCGCCGCTCAGGACTCGACCGTCCCGGTGGCGATGCGACGGTACAATATGGCTCCCCGGTCAACGAAGTAACGGAGGAATGTCATGTCATTTTTGGCTGATCGCGCGTTCCAGGAGCGCTTCGTTTCGGCGCTCAACGCGAACGCGGGTCTTCAACGAACAGGCGCAATGGTTCGACGGGTCGGTGCTGCTCGAAGTGGGCACCGATTTGTTGTGGCTGAAGATTTACAAGGGAAAAGTGATCGACCATCAGCCGGCCGTGCCGCCTTTCGGCTAGACTTTCAAATTCTCGGGCAGCGAAGCGTCCTGGAAGCTGCTCACCAGCGGCGAGCGGCTGTGGGCGAATCTTACCTTTCCCGGCAAGCGGTACTTCGATGACGATCCGGCGCTGTCGACCGTAGGCACGCCGCACGTCGAGATCCGCACCGAAGGGAACCTGCTCGAAGCCGGACGCTGTCGGAAGCGATGTTCCAAATGGCCTACGTCATCCGCGATTGCGTGCGCGGAAGTGAGCGCTGAAGGAATCGGATTATGGCAACCACCGAAGATATTCGCGGCCATTACGTCAAGGTCAACGGCACCCGGACGTTTTACGATGAAATCGGCGACGGATATCCGATAGTCTGCGTCCATACCGCGGGCGCGTGCTCACTCGAATACACCTACATTCTGCCGCTGCTGGCGGAGAGGGGCTTTCACGCCTATGCACTGGACCTTCCGGGCCATTCCGCTCTTATCCGGTCAACTGGAAGCCTCATCGTACGATCCACGAGCACGCCGAATTCGTTAACGCCTTCGTAAACACGCTCGGGCCTGAAGAAGCCGGTAATCATGGGATGCTCGATCGGCGGCGATATCACGCTCGATTATGCCGCGCATCATTGGCGCGAGATGGCGGCGGGAATCCCGATGGAGGGATGTCGCGCTCGCCGACTTTTCCCAGCCCACCGGAGTGACCCATCCGTCGTGGGGACCGGGATGGCAGGATCAGATCGAGCGCGCGGCGACCGAATCGCTCAATCGCAAGTGCTCGGCGGAGAAGAGATTTGGAGCTCCGCTGGCAGCATCGCGGCTCGCAAGTCAGCGCCGTGGGCGACCTCGAGGCCTGGGCCACTCATGACGTGCGCAGGCTGCTCGGCGCGGTCGGGTGCCCGATGCTGGTGGTGTGCGGCGAAGACGATTTCTGGGTGCCGAAGCCGCTGGTCGAAGAGACCCTCAAGCTGCTGAAGAACGCCAAGGCTGAGGTGGCGTATCTCAAAGGTATCGGCCACTATCCGATGTTCGAGGATCCGCCGTTGGTCGCAAAGATGGCTAGGGACTTCTGCCGCAAGCACTCAATCTTGAAGTGATTTGAAGGCGCTCGCGTATGTCATGACGCGGGTCGCCGCGCGATCCAGGCCGCGCGAGAAGCTGACTATACGACGTCTCGCGGGCGATAGCAGTGGCGCGCGGGATCAGTCACCACTCGGAACATCACCGCGTCCGATGATCCGCCGCTGGTCGAAACGACCGGGGGGTCGATAAGCGGTTACGCTATCGCGCGAACGGGTTCGAACGCATCCTCTCCCCAGCTACGAACTTCCGGCATCACTTCTTTCGCGACCAGCCGCAGGCTCGATTCTACATCCTTGAATGGCAGACCGGCAAAGCTGGCGCACACGTTCCATTCGAAATCGCCGAGCTCACGCCGGCGCCGCTCGAGTTTTTCCAAAATCTGCCGCGGCGTGCCCCACGCCTGCTGGTCGGCGTAAGCTTGCGCCGCGTTTTCGAGACCGGTCTCGCTCAAGATCTTGCTCGGCGGCCTTGGCGTAACCTTCATAGCCCTTGAGCCGGCTGTGATAGTCGTCGTTGAATTCGTAGTGCTTGATCACCGAGAGGTAGTAGCCGGCGATATGGCGGCGCGCCAGCTCTTCGGCGCGGCCGGCATCGCGATCGCAAAAGGTGAAATCAATCGCGAGCGGCGGCGGCGCCTTGCGATTATGAAACTTTTGGAAGTGTTCACGATACAGCTCAACTCCCGGCAGATGTTTGTCGAGCGTGAACTGGACGAAGAACATCATCCGCGCGCCAAGCTCGGCCGCGATCGGAGCGGTATCCGGCGACATCGCGACGCAATACGTGCGTCCGTCGAACGTGCCGGCGGGGCGGGGCCGGATCTCGGCACGGACCTGCTTGTAGAACGGTCCGTCGCCTTCGATATAGCCGGTGCGCAGCGCGTTGAGGACCATTCGCGCTGACTCGATGAAGCGGTCACGGGACTCGTTCATGTCGATGCCGAAGATGCGGTATTCCATGCGCGCCAAGCCGCGGCCCAGCCCCAGGACAAAGCGGCCGTCGCACAGCGCGTCGAGCATGCAAATCTTCTCGGTCACGCGCAATGGATCGTTCCATGGCAGGATGATGGCCGCGCTGCCGAGACGGATACGGCTGGTGCGTCCCGCCAGATAGGTCAGGATCTGAAGGTTATCCGGCAGGATCGAGTAGTAATCGAAGTGATGTTCGGCGCTCCAAATGGTGTCGAAGCCGAGCGGCTCGGCCAACTCCGCGATCCGCATTTCGTTGCGCACCATCTCCGCGTCCGACATTCCCTGATGCGCATTCTGAAACAACAGCATGTAGCCGGTTCTCATAATTCACCTCGCTTATTGTATTAGCCGGTTTCCCGGAAGTTCTTCGAGCTTGCGCCGACGCGCCCAGTGCCTTGGTAAAAGCTCCGCGCCGCCCTCTGCCTTGTAGTGACCTGAGGTCGGTTCGTCAATAACGACGGTTTCGAGACATAATCGCTCCGCGTGGATTCCTTGATACGCTCGCAGTGCTATAGAAACCTGGGGGATGGGAGATTATAAGGCGAAGGTGTTAACCAAAAGCCAGTGAAAAGTGAAAAATGAAAAAAGAAACTTAAGGATTTGGGAGTGCAAGGGAATCATGAGCGCCGCGATCGCTTCCTCACGCACCGGATCTGCCTGGCGACGGACGCCGGAGTCGCGGCACTGGTGCGGAAACTCGTGCGCCAAGATATCGCCGGGGAGGGCTGTGGCTCGGGATGAGCACACGATATGATGCGTTCGTGGAATTGCATCCCGGCTGGTAAGCTACGGCGGCTTGTTGTCGATCGCGCCGATGGCCTAGATCGGCCCGCCTGTCGGACCGAGAGGGCGTTCAGGATTGAAGTTGTTTGGTTGATAGCACTGATAGAACTGTCGGAGTAAAGGAAATTACGATGAGAAGACTGTTCACTTTTTTTGCGGTGGCGATCCTCGCGATGGGCGCCGCCGCGGCTAACGCGGGTGTGATCCTTGATCAGGAGAGCACCACCAACGTCCAGACGGGCGCTGCCAGCAACAAGCGCACGATAATGATCGAGGGAAACAAGCAGAAGGTAATCGACGGCCGTCACACTGTGATCACCGATCTCGATCGCGGCCTTATGATCATGCTCGACCCCGCTTCCAAGACCTATATGGAGATGCCGTTTCCACCGACCGGACGCCTGGCCGCGATGATGCAGGGCAGCGGCTCGTTCAAAATAAATTTCAAGAAGACCGGCAAACAGAAAACAATTAACGGCTACAAATGTTCGGAATATATCGGCTCGGGCCACATGGCGATGGGCGATTACACGGTCACCGGATGTTTCTCGACCAGCGCACCGGGCGCCGCCGCCTACACGGCGTTCGACAAGGCGATCGAGGGTAAGCTCAAGGGAACGCCGATGGAAACGGGAGGCGAGCGACCGGAAGGGTTGCCGCTGGCTTTGGACAGCACCACCAAGATAAATCCGGCCGGGATTCCAGGGTTACCGCCCGAACAGGCGAAAGAGATGGCGAATCAACCGCCGCATACGACGAAAACCGTCGCCACCAGTGTCAAAGCGGAGACCTTGCCGGCTAGTACCTTCGCCGCTCCGGCGGGTTACACCAAACGCGAACTACCGGCGATACCGGAGCATATGGGCGCGCCGGCGGGCGGCGGGCACGGCAATCCGGAATCGTCGACCAAGGTTCCGGAGTAGAGATTCGATACCGTTAAATCGCGCGCATGCCGTTGAAAAAGTTTTCAACGGCGTGCGCGTTTTTTTTGCGTAACCGGCAGAAAGATTGAATCGCTCCGCGTAGATTTCTCGCGGAGCCCGGAACGATATCTGTGCCCTCACCCCGACCCTCTCCCGCGTCAATGCGGGAGAGGGGAATAAGAAATGCGCGTCTCAAGACGCGAGGAAGAAGAAACCCGCACCCAGGGACGCGGGTGAGAGCGCCGAAGACGTTGTGGCGCAGCGGGAATTTGTGCTGTTGGTGCCCTCACCCTGACCCTCTCCCGCATCGATGCGGGAGAGGGAAACAGAGAACTCCGGGCGGCGTTAGCGGTTGGGGGCGGCGGTGGCTTCGGCGATGATCTCGACCAGGTCGCGCACCCTCACGGTCTCTTCGAGCGAGCGCGATTTGACCGAGTCCTCGATCATCGTCATGCAGAACGGGCATCCGACGCCGATGGTTTCGGGCTTGGCCTCGCTCAGCTGATCGAAGCGGCGCTCGCTGATACGCTGGCCGATGCGTTCCTCTTCCTTCCAGAAGCATCCGCCGCCGGCGCCGCAACAGAAAGTGCGGTTCTTGCACTGATCGACCTCGGTGACCTCAGCGCCCGGAACCGCCGCGAGCGCCGCGCGGGCGCCCTCCCATTTGCGATTGTGGCGCGCCATGTAACAGGGGTCGTGATAGGTGATGCGCTGCGGAATCTCGACCTCGGGCTTGAGTCGTCCGGCCGCAATCAGCTCGGCCATAAACTCACCTTCGTGCACAACCTGAAAAGTCACCGCCGAAGTCCGGATACTCGTTCTTGAGATTGTGAAAGCAGTGCGGGCACTGGGTGACGATGCGCTTGGGCTTGTAGCGGTTGAGCGTCTCGACGTTGCTCGCGGCTACGGTCGCGTACAAATATTCGTTGCCCAGCCGGCGCGCGGGATCGCCGGTGCAGGATTCCTCCTTGCCGAGGATCGCGAAGCGCACGCCGGCCTGTTTCATCAGGGCGGCAAAGGCGCGGCTCACTTTCTGATTGCGCTCGTCGTACGAACCGGCGCATCCGACCCAATAGAGAACGTCGACGGCAGTGGGGTCTTCCAGCTCGGCCATCACCGGGATGTCGAGACCTCTGGCCCAATCGGCGCGCTTCTCCTGGCCGAGGCCCCAGGGATTGCCCTGCACCTCGATTCCCTTGAAGGCGCCGGCCGCCTCGTGCGGGAACTTGCTTTCCATCAGGACCAGATGGCGGCGCATGTCGACGATGCGCTGAATATGCTCGATTCCGACCGGACATCCCTCCTCGCACCATCCGCAACTCGTGCATCCCCAGACCGCCGCTTCGGTCGCGACCTGCGTGATCATGTCGGGTCCGCTGTAGCTGACCTCAGCCGCCTGGCCGTTGCCGTTGGTCGCGGCGCGGGCGGCGAGCAGGGCCGGAGCCTTATCGAGCATATGTTCGCGCTGGCTGATGACGAGATACTTGGGATTCAGGGTTTTGCCAGTGCTGGCGGTGGGGCAGTTGATCGTGCATCGGCCGCACTCCAGGCAGGCCGACATATCGAGCAACTGCTTCCAGGTGTATTGCTCGACCTGCGAGACGCCGAAAGTCTCGGCGGTTTCGAAATCCTTGATCGGTTCAAGACGACCGCGCGGTTTCAGATTGCGGAAGTACAGATTGACCGGCGCGATTACGATGTGGCGCAGTTTCGAGAACGGTATCGCGAACAGCAACGCGTATACAAAAAGCACGTGAATCGCCCAGACCGATCGATGGAACGCCGGCCCGGCGCCGAGCAGACCGAGAATCGATCCGACCTGCCGCCCGACGTAAGCCCATTCGGTGAATCCGGGCGGATTGGCGTTGATGCGCGCGCCTTCGAGCATCAGGCCCGTGAGCGCAACCAGCACCAGCATCAGCAGCGGGTACCAGTAGCCGAGCCGATTCTCGAGATTGTCGAGCAGCTTGTCGGCGGGCGGCGAGGCCAGCAGCTCAGGCTTGCGCAGATAGCGGCGCGCCGCGGCGGCGAGCACTCCCCCGATCAGCATCAGGAAGAAGGTGTCCATCGCGGCTTTGAAATAGAGATAGAAGTCGCCGAAGTAGAAGTAGAGCGGGATGCCGAACAGGCCGAACAGTTCGCGGAGGTCGCTATTGATGAGAACGATAGTGGTGCCGATGGTGAGGCCGATGAACGCGACGTAGAAGCTGTAGTGCATCCAGCCCCAGGACTCGCGGATGACGAAGCCCTGTCCGATCGCGTCGCGAAGCGTCAGCATCAACCGCCGCATCGGTTGGTCGGAGCGGTCGATGGCGGTGCCGAGCGTGATGCGCCGGTACCAGTACATCCCGGCGTAGATGAAGGCCACCGTCAGCAGCGCCGCCATCGCGTACATGATCACGATGAACGCGACGGGAACGTTCCAGAGAATCGGGCGAGTCACCTGTTCGTTCATGTTTTCGGTCTCCGCTGCGCGCGTCGCCTGGAGTACCCCACAGGCATCGCGGAACACGCCAGATTTAGATCAATCGCGCGATTCCGGGCAAACCCGGCCGCCGTCGTACAGAAAAACTCGCATTCCTCAGGAATGCTTGAGCTTCTTCAGTTCTTCCGCGAGCTCGGGCACCGCCTTGAACAGATCGGCGACCAGGCCGTAATCGGCGACGGTGAAAATCGGCGCTTCCTCGTCCTTGTTGATCGCGACGATTACCTTGGAATCCTTCATCCCGGCCAGATGCTGGATCGCGCCCGAGATGCCGACCGCGACGTATAGTTCCGGCGCCACTACCTTTCCGGTCTGTCCGACCTGCAGGTCGTTGGGGACGAAGCCGGCGTCAACCGCGGCGCGGCTCGCGCCCATCGCCGCGCCCATCTCGTCGACCAGCGGCTCGAGCACGCTCTTGAAGTTGTCGCCCGATTTGAGGCCGCGTCCGCCCGAAACCACGATGCGCGCCTCGGTCAATTGCGGGCGATCGCTCTTGGTTTCGTTGAAGGATACGAACTCCATCTTGAGGTAGACAGGATCCAGATTGGCCGCGACTTTCTCCACCGGTGCGGCACTGCCGGCCGGCTTCGCGGCGTCGAAGGCCGTGGCACGCACCGTCACGACCTTCACGGAACCGGCGAGTCCGACTGTCGCCAGCGCATTGCCGGCGTACATCGGGCGGATGAAAGCGCCGTCATCGCCGAACGCGACCACCTCGGAGGCCATCCCGACGCCGAGGCGCGCTGCCAGCCGCGGCATCAGGTCCTTGCCCCGCGCGGTGGCGGTCGCCAGCACGGTTTCGGCGTTCAGACTCTTGGCCAGTTCGGCCATCGCCTGAGCGTGGGCATCCGCGAGGTAGTTCTTGAGCGCAGGATGTTCGAGCGCGATTACCTTGCCCACGCCGTAGCCGGCGATATCGGCGGCGAGCTTGTCGACGCCTTCGCCTGCGACCACCGCGATACACTTGCCGCCGCGTTTGGCCGCGAGCTCAAGGCCGGCGCCGATCGCGACCAGCGTGGTCTTGGGAAAACGGTCATGCTAGAAACTCAGCGAAAACTAAAACGTCACCCATCTCGATTCTCCGATATTTGGCGAGCGGTTCAGGCGTTCTTCCTTGAGCTATCGGCGCCCGAAAAAAAATCAGATCAGTTTGGCTTCGTCATGGAGGAGCTGCACAAGCTCCTGAACCGAGCCGACTTTGCGTCCTGCCTGACGCTTGGGCGGCGATTTCAGAACCTTGATCGTCAGCCGCGGGGCAAGGTCGAGGCCCAGACTATCGACCGGGATCTCCTTGAGCTCCTTCTTGCGCGCCTTCATTATTCCCGGCAGCGACGCATAGCGAGGCTCGTTGAGCCGGAGATCGGCAGTGATGACGGCGGGGAGCGGAAAAGCCACGGTTTCGAGGCCGCCGTCGACTTCCCTGATCACGCTGCACTTGGTGCCGGCGATTTCGACTTTGGAGGCAAAGGTCGCCTGCGGCCAACCCAGCACCTCTGCCAGCATCTGGCCTACCTGGTTCGAATCGTCGTCGATCGCCTGCTTGCCCATCATCACCAGGTCCGGCTTCTCGTCGGCGATGACCTTGGCCATCACCCGCGCGATCGCCAGGCTATCCAGCGGCTTCTCGGCTACGACCAGAATTGCCCGGTCGGCGCCCATCGCAAGGCCGGTGCGCAACTGCTCCTGCCAGGTCTTCTGACCGACCGCTATCAGTACGACATCGCCCGCACCCTGCTTTTCCTTGATGCGAAGCGCTTCTTCGATTGCGATCTCGTCGAACGGGTTAATCACCCATTTGACGTTGTCGGTGGCGATACCCGAGCCGTCGGGTAGGAGCCGGATCGTGGTTTCGGGATCGGGGACACGCTTTACGGGCACAAGAATCTTCACGCCGCCTCACTCCTAAAAAAATTTGACCTAAAGGGCGCAAGACTATCGGAGGATTCTAACCGCAACAAATCACCCGACAAAGCCAAAAGCGCCAGCTAGCGGAGCGAAAGTAACAACCGCCGTTCGGTGCAGTCAACCATTAGCCGTGTACGCGATGCGGCTATCCGCTCGTTGAATAAGAGATTATTCATTGAAGCCCAGCCGCTGGGAAAGCTCGCGCCCCGCCTCCAGAACGATCGGCGCAAGCTCGGTCGCGACGCTCTCTGCCGGAATGCGATATGCCGGTCCGGCCACCGCCAGAGAGCCGACAACCGAGCGCGTGTAGTCACGGATCGGCACGGCGATCGAGCAAACGTCCTCGAAAAATTCGCCGTTGTCGACCGAATAGCCGGCGGTCGCTACCGCATTGAGCTGTTCGAGCAGTTGCGCCGCGGTCGAGAATCGTTCGATCGGTGTAGCGATGCAGATGCTCGGGCAGCGCCAGCTTGAGCTGCTCCTCGGTTTCGAAGGCCAGATGCGCCTTGCCGACAGCGGTGCAATGCAATGGCAGCGCCGCGCCGATCGGCAGAGTGATCCTGACTGCCCGATCCTCGAGGCTCCGCGGCTTCCAGAGGCACCACCACGTCCTTGCGCGCGATGGCGACGAAGGCGCTCTCGCGGCATTTGCGGGCAACCTCAGCCAGGATCGGTCGCGCCTGCCTCACCAGACCCATATGATTGATGTAGCTGCGGCCGAGATGAAGGCATCGGATGCCGAGGCGATAATTCTCGGTGGCTTTGTTCTGTTCGATATAGCCGCGAGCTTGAAGTGTTGCGAGAATGCGAAAGACGTTGTTCTTGTGTAGCTTAAGACGCTTGGAAAGCTCGGTGACCCCGAGTTCGTCAACATCGGAGAACTGCTCGAGCACGTCCAACGAGTGCGCGACGGATTGGATAACGTAATTTGTTTTATCGCGCCTGACCATCGCGCATTTCCTTAGCATGAGCGGGACAATGCTACCGCCCGCCGCCGAAATTTTGGAAAACTGTTTTACTTTAAGAGCCGGACCCGAAAGTCAAAGTCAGCGCCGATCGATGACGATGGTTGTGCTGACAGGTTGTCTGCTCGGGGGGCATTTCAGGGAGGATCGGATGTTCGGGAATACGCGCTATCCGAAAGCTTTTGTAACCGAAGCTACGACGGCCAATGCGGAAACGCGCCGCCGCCAAGAATATCGCCTACCACGCGTTTCGCGGAATTACCCGCAATGTTCGAGAGGCTGACCGGCTCGTCGATCGGCGTCGGCACTTATCTCGGGGACGAAAGCGAGGAGGACGACCGAGGTTACGAAGAGCGATCAAGGCCGCGCTGCTCGGCGGCATCAACGTTATAGATAGCGCCGTCAATTACCGCTTCCAGCGGAGCGAACGCGCCATAGGGCGGGCGATTGCCGAGCTGGTCGCGAGCGGAAAGGTGAAGCGCGAGGAGATCATAGTAGCCACCAAGGGCGGCTACGTCACGTTCGACGGCGAGATGCCGGCGAATCCTCGCGCCTGGTTCGAGGACACTTACATCAAGAGCGGGATCATCGGGCCTGGCGAGCTGATCGAAGACTCGCACTGCATGGCGCCGAAGTACCTGGAAACGATGCTTGAGATGAGTCGCGCCAATCTGGGTCTCGAAACCATCGACATCTATTATCTTCACAATCCCGAAACCCAGTTGCCGGCGGTCGGGCGCGAGGAGTTCAACCGCCGTATCCGCCGGGCGTTCGAGTTTCTCGAAGCCAGAGTTCGAGAAAGAAAGATCGGAATTTACGGGGTCGCGACCTGGAACGGTTTCCGGGGCGATCCGAAGAGCAAGGACTATCTGTCGCTCCAGGACCTCGTGCGAATCGCAACCGAAGTCGGTGGCTCAGAACATCATTTCAAAATGATTCAGCTCCCGTACAGCCTCGCGATGCCCGAAGCGCTGACCCATTCGAATCAGGCGGTGTCGGATGGCCAGGGAACGATCCTCGACGCCGCCCGCCGGATGGGCGTCGCGGTATGGGCGAGCGCATCGCTGCTGCAGGGCCGTCTGGCGGGCAATCTGCCGGCGATCGTAGCCGACGCGATGGAGGGGATGGGTAGCGACGCTCAACGCTCGATCCAGTTCGTGCGCTCGACCCCCGGAATCGACGTTGCGCTGGTGGGGATGAAGTCGGTTCCGCACGTGCGCGAGAATCTGGAAACGGCAAAGCGCGCGCCGGCGCCGCTCGAAGCGTTCATGAAGCTCTTCAAGCCGGAGGGCAATCGGTGAGCGGGGTCGGCGGTTTCGGCGCAACCTCTAAGACTAGGTGGAGCCGGAGTTGTCTTTGCCCTCGTAGCGCTCGAGACGGTTGTAAAGGGTTTTGAGGCTCACTCCCAGCATTTCGGCGGCGCGAGTCTTGTTGCCGCCGGCGAACTCGATGGTCTTGTAGATGAGTTCCCGCTCGACCTGATCGAGTGAAGAGCCGACGCGGACCTGGAAACTCAAATCCTGCCTCGCGACGGCGGTTCTTAACTCCGGCGGCAGATCGGCGACCGTAATCAGCGGGCCGCGGCTGACGATCAGCGCGCGCTCGATAACATTGCGCAATTGCCGCACATTGCCCGGCCACGGATATGCTTTGAGCGCCTGCAGGCAGTCATGGTCGACGCCGGTAATACGCTTGCGATCCTGCTGGGAGAGATCCCGTATGAAGTGTTCGGTCAGAAGCGGAACATCCTCGATGCGCTCTCTGAGCGGCGGCATCTCGATCGAGAAAACGTTAAGCCGGTAAAAAAGGTCCTCGCGCAGCTTGCCCTCGCGCATTGCGCGATCCAGCGGCCGATTCGATGCCGCCAGCACCCGCACGTCGAGCACGACTTCGCTGCTGCCGCCGACGCGCCTCAGCTTCTGCTCCTCGATTACCCGCAAAAGCTTCGCCTGCAACTCGACCTTCATCTCGGTGATCTCGTCGAGCATCAGGGTGCCGCCGTTGGCCAGCTCGAAGCATCCTTCGCGCCGCCGGTCGGCGCCGGTGAACGCGCCCCGTTCGTGGCCGAACAGTTCGCTCTCCATCAGGGTTTCGGGAATCGCCGCGCAATTGACCGCGATGTAGGCCGCTTTGCGTCGGGGCGAAAGGTCGTGGATCGTTCGCGCGGCAAGTTCCTTGCCGGTACCGCTTTCTCCGGTGAGCACGACCGAGGCCGACGACGGCGCGACTTGTTCGATCAGGGCCATCACCCGTTTGAGCGCCAGCGACTGGCCGGTGATCGTTCCCAGCTCCCCGGCTCCCATCAGGCGGCGGCGCAGGCGGATGTTCTCGGCACTGATGTTGAGATGCTCGGAGAGATTGTTCAGCAGCACCCTGAGATGCGGCGGGTCGATCGGTTTGCGCAGGTAATCGTAAGCGCCGTACTTGATCGCCTGCACCGCCTCGGGGATATCGCCCTCGCCCGATATGATGATCGTGGCGACGTTGCGGCCGGATTCGCGCAGCTCCTTGAGCAGCGTTAGCCCGTCCTTGCGCGGCATCCTGAGGTCCGACAGCAGGATATGGGGCTCGTAGCTTTGCGCCATCTCGAGCCCTTCCTGACCGTCGCGGGCGGCTGCGACCTTGAATCCCCAGGCGGAGATCAGCTCGCACCAGGCCTGGCGCGTAGTCGGGTCGTCTTCGACGACCAATATCCTTTTCTCGTTTGCCGCCATCGAAGGCTTATGATTTGCGGGCTAACCGGCTGCTACTTTGGGCCGCTTTCAAGCTAGCATCGCCGACCGGGGACGGTAAAACGCCAAAACGCCGCTGCAAGAAGCACGACTTCAATGATAGAATTACCATAGATTGAAGGCCGGTCGGCCTTGAATCGAATCTTCTATGGACTCCCAGCCCAGGCGCGAGCGATTCAAATTGCGCGGCATGCACTGCGCCGCGTGCGCCACAACGATCGAACGCGCGGTGGCATCGGTGCCCGGCGTGATCGAGGCGCGGGTCAACTTCGCGACGGAAACTCTGATCGTATCGTTGAAGAATGGCGCCCTGCCGGAGGCGATAACCGGAGCGGTGGAGGCGGCCGGTTACGCGGCGATCGAAGCGCAGGCCGAGACCGCTACTTCGGAACTTGATCGGGTCGAGGCGCGCCGCAATCTCGGATGGGTAATTTTCTCGGCGATCGCGGCGGCTGCGGTGATGTACCTGCAAGAGCGTCCCGGTGCGGGCCTCGCCTCGCTCGGGCTGAGCTCGCTGGTGATGTTCAGCGCGGGGCTGGTATTTTATCGCGGCGCGTACGTCGCGGCGCGTAATCGCACCACCAACATGGATACGCTGGTCGCGCTCGGTATCAGCGCCGCATACCTTTACTCGGTCTTCACTACTTTCCCGGCGGTCTTTTTCGAAGGTCCGCGATTCTTCGACACCGCGGTCGAGCTGATCGCATTTATCCGCCTGGGAAAATACCTCGAAGCGCGGGCAAGGGGACGCGCGACCGCGGCCCTTCGGGCCTTGCTGCTACTCACGCCGGAGCGCGCCACGGTTATTAGAGACCGGAAGGAAACAACGATAGCGGCGAGCGCCGTGCAGGTCGGCGACATGGTACGAGTGCGGCCGGGAGAAGGCGTGCCCGTCGATGGCGTGATCGTCGAGGGCAGCAGCGCCGTGGATGAATCGATGCTCACCGGAGAATCGATGCCGGTCGAGAAGAGCGCGGGCCAGGAGATCAGCGGCGGCACGCTCAACACCGCCGCGCCGCTCATTATCCGAGCCACCCGCGTCGGCGCCGAGACGACCGTCGCGCAAATCGTCCGGATGGTTGAGGAGGCGCAGGCCGACAAGGCGCCGATCCAGCGCCTGGCCGATTACGTCGCGGCGCGGTTTGTGCCGGCGGTCATAGCGATCGCGGCGGTGACGATGGCGGCCTGGCTGTGGCTGGGGCCGAGCGGCGTGATGGCGCTGACGGCGGCGGTCGCGGTTCTGGTGATCGCCTGTCCGTGCGCGCTTGGGCTGGCGACTCCGACCGCGATCATGGTCGGCAGCGCGATCGGACTGCGGAGCGGAATTCTTTTCAAACGCGCCAGCGCTCTCGAATTAATCACGCGCGTACAGGTGATCCTGTTCGACAAGACCGGCACCCTGACGCGCGGCAAACCGGAGCTTGGCCGGCTAATCCCGTTCGGATGCGAATCGCGCCGGGCGCTCGAACTCGCCGCCGCCGCCGCTTTCGGCTCGATTCATCCGTTGTCGCGGGCGGTGGTCGCCTACGCGCATAACAATGGCGTCGAGCCCGCCGGGGCCGAGCACCATCAGGAGTTCCCCGGTCAGGGCGTGGTCTGCGAACATGATGGCGTCACAGTAGCGCTCGGCAACGAGCGGCTGCTCGCTCGCCGGCAAATCGCGATCCCCGATGAGGCCGGCAGCCATGCGGCGGCGATGGGCGCCGAAGGCGTAACGCCGCTTTATCTCGCCGCCGGGGCCGGCGTTATCGCGGTGCTCGGCTTCGTCGATCCGCTGAAGCCGGAAGCGGCGGATACGCTGGCGGCGCTGCGCGCGCGCGGAATACGGACGGTGATGCTCTCGGGCGATAATCGCGCGGTGGTCAAAGCGGTCGCCGAGCGGCTGCCGCTGGATGAGTCCCACGCCGGGATGATGCCGGAGGATAAAATCGCCCTGGTCAGGAGATTCCAGCAATCCGGCGCTTTCGTGGGGATGGTGGGCGACGGAATCAACGACGCTCCGGCGCTCGCCGCCGCCGATATCGGGATCGCGATCGGTTCCGGCACCGACGTCGCCAAGGAGACCGGCGAGGTGGTGCTGACGCGCGATGACCTGTATGACGTGGTGCAGGCGTTCGAACTCGGGCGGATGACGCTGCGCAAGGTGAAGCAGAATCTGTTCTGGGCGTTCTTTTATAACGTGATGGGAATCCCGATCGCCGCCGGCGTGCTCTATCCGAACTTCGGCATTCTGCTCAATCCGGCGCTGGCGGGGCTGGCGATGGCGCTGTCCAGCGTGAGCGTGGTCGGCAACGCGCTGACGCTCGGTTTTTACCGACGCCGGCTCCTGGCCGATCGGCAACTGCGTTCCGCAGCATCCCACGCTGTTGTTCTCCCCTTCCCTTCAGGGAAGGGGCCGGGGGTTAGGTCGCCGCATTCCATGCAGGCAGAGCGTAGCGTCAACATGGAGCCCGTGCCCCACGCTTTCAAATCGGAACCCCGGTTGATCTCGACGATCGTCAGAAGCAATCCGGAGCGACCGCAGGAGAAATCCGCCATGGCCGACACACTTGAATGCGCCAAATGTGGATACGAGGCCGCGATGCCGCCGCATTGCAATAGCCCGATGCACGTCGAGGAGGTTGACGGCCAGCCCAAACTGGTCTGCTGGATGGGTCCGGGATGCGGCGTCGCCGAGATTCCGCTCCATTGCGGCCAACCCATGCGACGGCATTCCATGCCGACGGTCTGATCGCTCACTTCGTTCGCGGCATCCTACGCCTCGGAGAGCTTTGAGGAGTAGCAGGAATGCGCCCGAGTCGCGGTCGGAGTAAAATATAGTAGCTCTCTGATGATCGATACCAAACCCGCGAACCGGCCTCGATGGCTGTATCTCTTACTGGCAGCGCTGTGCGCGATCGCCGGCGGCGGTCGCGCCTGGGCACAATCGTGGCCCGCCTCCGAGCCTATCAACCTCACGATCTACAGCCCGGGCGAGCATGAAATTCTCGGCCATAGCCATTACGAAGTAATCAGGCTTGATATCGGCGCCGAAATCAAAGGCGAGGCGCACTACCTGAACGGGCAATCGGACGTTCGAGCGGGACCGGATCGAGTCGGGCTCATCGGGTGAGATGCCAGTACTGACCAACTTCAGCCACATCTTCCTGCTCGCCAACGGCGGGCAGCAGCTGGTGGCCGAAGCCGACCTCAAATCCGGGAAGGCAACCTGTACCAGGTACGAGGGCGGCAAGACCAAGAGCGTAAGCAGCACGCTGGACTTTCCCGGCGATACCTATGCCGGAGCAACGGTTCTGATACCTATCGAACATGCGCTGCGCCAAGGTATCCGCAAGGGGATCAAATTCCACATCTTCAACTGTCTGCCTAATCCGCGCGTGCTGGCGGTCGAGGCGGACGCCGACAGCCTCGGCGGACGCTGGGCTTCCTATGCCAGCGGAATGACGCGGGTCACGGTGCGGCCGGATTTCGGATGGTTCAATCTGCTGGCGGCGCCGTTCCTGCCAAAGTCCTACGTCTGGTTCGATCCGGCTCAGGACTGGGAATACGTGGGTAGCCGGATCGAACGCTTCTATCGCGGGCCGGCGCTCGAGCTGGTGCGAACGCCGCAAACGGAAAAACCTTCCGCGGACGCGACGCCGTCGCCGCAAGCGTTATCTACGAGATGATCCGGCCTCGGGGGATGCGGCGGCGTGGCGCTCCAGCCGGTGAAGCTTCGCTGAAAGTAAAGGTTGGGCACGGCGCGCGCAGGGACGCGCGCCGCTTGGATTTAGAAGTGGCTAGCGCCCTCGCCTTCGATATGTCTGACCGGCGAAGGCTTGGGCTTGCGATACTGGAACGCGGTCTGGCAGTGCGCGCAGGTGCCTTGCGGCTGCTCGATGCCTGGGCGGCGAACCAGCTTGGTGTAGCGGACGGTTCCGTCGCTGCACAGATGACCGGCTACGGGAAAATCGTAGACGGTGCGAACCGAGACCAACTCTTGCGTCATTTACTCTAAAGCTCCCTCATCAGGTCCCGTCGTCTGAACTTTTTTGCTACCTCGCGCGCTCGCCGAAGATCCGGAAATGAGCGCGCTTGCACACAAGATAATGATTTTCCGCGCGCGATCAAATCGTTTTGACTGTTTGTGCGAAATTTTTTTGTGCGGCGTTACGGACCGATGCTTTTTTCTTTCAGAGATCGCTCCCGTTGGCGGATCTGGTTCGAGGTCGAGAAGCTTCGAGCGCTCGACGCCCCGCTACTTCGAGGCCGATTCGCCCGCGGTCGCTTCCGCCTCCTTCGATCCGACCGCGAAAGACCAGGCGTAGGTTTCGCCGCCAACCGTCATCGACACCGCGTAGCTCGCACCCGGCCTCAGCGGTTCACGGGGAATCAGCACCGCCGCGCCGAAGCCCCTCAACACGTTGCGGCCCCGATACTCGGCGAGACTGTCGGGATTCGCGTAGCTCGTCGCGTCGAACGCGCAGTACTCGATCGGCCGGCCGTCTTCGGTGAGCGAATGTGCCGAAAGCCGCACCTCTGCTCCTGAGCCGAACGCGATAGTCACCGGCAGGCCGGTCGGCGCCGTATAGCCGGGGCAACTGCTCAGCGGGTCCGGCCATTCTCCCTTCTCGAAAGGCAACGGGATCGTGGCGCCATAGGGCGGAAACTCAACCGGCAGGCTCAAGGGCGCCGATTCCGCGACCGGATGCACGTCGAGCGCGGCGGCCCAGCAATCTTCCTTGGCGTAACTGCCGAAGCCGGCGCTCCTGAGCGCGGGATTCATGACGCTTAAGCGATGGAACGGTCCGCTAATCCAGCCATCGATCTCGTCTTGCGCGTTGAACGGAGTGCAACCATAGGCAACGTCGCTGCTTTGCGCGGCGCTGAGGCCTTCCGGCGTGTACCAGGGCCTGGAAGCGTCTTCCTGATGTGCGACGCCTCCCAGGTTCGCTCCGCTCCTTCCCGATCCCAGATAGTTCTCGACCAGGTAACGCGCATGCTTGAGGTCGCCATCGCTCAACGCCGGCTCTTCGATGACCGGCGCAAGCCCCACCATCGCCCGATAGTAATTGACGCGCGCAAGCCATTCCGGTTCCGCCCGTACCGCCTGGTTTTCAGGGCGACTTTCCGCTGCGCCATCAGGAATGATCGAAACCGTCGCAACCGGCGCCGTCGTTGTTCCGGGCACAGGGGAACCAACGCGACGCGCCGGAGCGGTTCCGCCGGCGAGCCTTCCGGTAATCTCCCGAAGTGTCTCGCTCACGCGATCCCGATTGATCAGGCATTCCGCGATCCCGAACCCGGCGGCAAAGAAAATCCCGACCATCGCGACCGCCTTCGTGGCAGAGCGACGAGGCTTTGTCCCGGCGCCTTGAGCCGACGGCGCTCTTTCATCCAGAAAGACGAACCGCGCGGGGCCGAACCGCAACTCGTCGCCGTCCTTGAGGATCGCCGGGGCGCGGACGCGCTCGCCGTTGATAAACGTGCCGTTGGTGGAATTAAGATCGGCAAGCTCGTAACGGCCGGCGCGGCGCCTGATGACGGCGTGACGGCGCGATACGCCGCGCTCCGCCATAACCAGGGCGTTACCCTCGTCGCTGCCTACGGTGCTTTCAGCCGTAGCCAGCGGATATTCTCGCGGCTTCGAACCGGCCGGATTGATCGCAAGGAGTCGCGGCGGCACCATTGGAAATTCCCTGGTCGCGATCGAACTCTTATCGTCAGCCGGACGGACGGCGCGGCTTACAGCCTCGTCAAAACTTCGGACGCGACTTTCTCCAGCCCGCGGGTCAGCCCCTCTACGTCCCACGCCGGCGGCGGGATGATGAGTCGCGAGATGCCCATGTCGCGATGCTGTTTGATCTGGTCGAGCGACGGCTTGCCCGGAGCGGAAATCTCGATCTCGGCCACATCGCGTCCGATCTTCGCGCACTCCTCCTTGAGAAGTCCGAGAACCCGACCGAGCTCGTTCGGATCGCGGATCATCGGAAAGAAGCCGTCGCCCAGACGCGCCGCGCGCCGGGCGGCGGCCTGCGAGTGGCCGCCGATATGCACCGGCACCCCGCCTTTCTGCACCGGCTTCGGCAAACTTACCACCGGGCCGAAGTTGAAATGCTTGCCCGCGAACCGCGAGGGATTCTCGCGCCATAACGCGCGCATCGCCCCGATCGCTTCATCGGTTCGCGCCCCTCGGGTATGAAAATCCAGCCCCAGCGAGTCGAACTCCTCTTTGAGCCATCCGCTGCCGATACCGAAGATCACCCGACCATGCGACAAAACGTCCAGCGTCGCGATTTCCTTGGCGACGTAAAGCGGATGGCGCTGGGGCAAAATCACCACTCCGGTGGCGAGCTTGATCTTGGTGGTCAGCGCGGCCGCATAAGCGAGCGGCAGCAGCGGGTCCGGAATCACCACCTCCTCGCCGCCGGGAATCTTGCCGGTGCTCGAATAGGGATAGGGCGACTTGTAGTCCAGCGGGATCACCACGTGCTCGACCGTCCAGATCGAATCGAACCCGCAGCGCTCGGCGGTTTGCGCCAGATGGCCGAACAGATGCGGATCGCTGAAGGGTCCGCTGTTAACGAACATCAGGCCGATTTTCATTAGTCACCTCTTCGACAGGATGCCTTTGGATTTGCCCGCCTCTGTCCCCGCGTATCGTCAGCTTATAAATCCGCCCATCGGATCGCGCAACCGCTCGCGCCGCTCGGCTGCCGCTTCATCGGACAAACCGTTCAAACAAAATCGATCCCGGCCGCCCGTTTTCGCTTGTGGCGGAAGACCGACCGGATTAGTAAAAGAGTTCATGAATATAGGAAAACACGGAGTCTGGTTTTTTCTCGATGCGATGAGCGGGGCCGATACCGCGGAGTTCGCCCGCAAGGTCGAAAAGCTCGGTTACGGCGCGCTGTGGATCCCCGAGGCCGTCGGCCGCGAGCCTTTCCCCCACGCCGCCTACCTGCTGGCCAAGACCGAAAAGCTCGTGCTCGCCACCGGCATCGCGAACATCTATGCGCGCGACCCGATGACGATGGTGGCGGCGACCAAAACCATCGCCGAACTTTCGGACGGGCGCTTCCTGCTCGGCATCGGCGTCAGCCATCAGCCGCTGGTCGTCGGCCTGCGCGGTCACAGCTACGACAAGCCTTACAGCTACATGCGCGAATATCTGACCAGGATGAAGTCCGCGCTCTACCGCGCCGCGGCGCCCAAAGAGGAACCGCCGATCGTAATCGCGGCGCTTCTTCCGAAGATGCTTCAGCTCGCGGCCGCCGAGACGCGCGGAACGCACACCTACTTCGTGCCGCCGGAACATACCGCCAAGGTGCGTGCGGCGATCGGCGAGAAGCCCTGGATCTGCGCGGCGCAGGCGGTGATTCTCGACACCGACGCGACCAAGGCGCGCGCAGCGGCGCGGGCCTACATGAAGACCTACGTTCCACGCCTGCCCAACTACACCAAAAACCTGAAGGCGCTGGGCTACAAGGATTCCGATTTCGCCGACGGATGCAGCGATCGCCTGGTCGACGACATCGTGGCCTGGGGCACGGAAGACAAGATCCGCCAGCGCATCGACGCCCATCTCAAGGCCGGCGCGACTCACGTCTGTATCCTGCCGCTGCGCTCCGACAACAAACCGGTTCCCGACGAGCGCGCGATGGAAGCGCTCGCTCCGCGCTGAGCGTCGGGCGGAACGCGATGCCGCAGCGTCCGGCGCGCGGGTGGTGGTAAAGGACCGTATGTCGTCGATTTCGTCGAGAGTAGTGCTCGCCGGCGCCGCCGCGATCGCGCTGGCCGTCGGCTTGCCCGGATGCGGTCCGAACCAGGCCGCCGTCGAGCGGGCCGAAGCCGCCGCCGCTCGGGCGGAACAGGCTGCGGCTCGCGCCGAAGCAACCGCCATCAAGGCACAGCAGGCGGCCGAACAGACCAGCGCGGCAGCCGACAAGGCCGCCGCGGCGGCAACGGCGGCGGTGCGTTCGGTTAACGCCAGCGCGGATCGGATTAACGAGCTGGTGGACGAGCAACAGGGGCACAAGCACGCTCGCGGCTCGGCTGCCGCTCGGAAAGATACCGGTCCGGCGGCGAAACCCGCCACCGGTGAAAGCGCCGCGCCAGCGGAAAAAACCGCTCAGCCGCACTGACGCCGGCTTGCCGTGTCGTCACCCTCCGAACCGCCGTCCGAAACCAGCCTCCGATCCGAGTTGAGCCCGGCAAGCCCGCGTGGTTCCTGGATGCGAATTGCCGGCCCCGTTAGCGCGCTGATCCTCGGGATCTGCGCGGCCGCGTTCTACCTTCACCCAATCGACGTGTTGCGATGGGCGCAGCGGGTGCGGCTCGGATGGTCGGGCATCACGCAGAATGAAATCGCGCTCGGCGACGGACTGATGACCTACCTGACGACCGGCGGCTATCCGGGCCAGGAGCCGGTGATCCTTATTCACGGATTGGGACCGAGCGCCGCGCTGGAATGGCGCGAAATCATCAAGACCGCCGGCGAGGCCCACTACAAAGTCATCGCGCCCAACCTCTTCGGCTTCGACGGCTCGGAGCATAAACAGGTGAAGTACACGATCGCGTACCAGGCGGCGGCGATCGATCAACTCATCGACGCGCTGAAGCTCGACCACGTGAATCTCGTCGGCCACGGGCTCGGCGCCGACGTTGCGCTCTACGTCGCCGTGGATCATCCGGAAAAAATCGAACGGCTGGTGCTGGTATCGGGAGGATTGATTGGCCCGGGCGGCGCGAGGAAGCTCCGTCAGCAGATGATCCCGGGCACCGCCGAAGCGCTCCGCGCACAGGTCGAGACCAGCTTCTTTGGGCTGCCGCCGATGCCGGGGTTCATGTACGAGCGGATGATGGGGGACGTGGCCGACGACATCGCCGCGCAGTCCGACATGCTCGATTCACTCGCCGCGGACGAGGCTCACATCCGCTCGCGCCTGGGCCTGATCTTCAACACTCTCGCCGTGATCGTCTGGGGCGGCAAAGACGAGATTCTGCCCGTAGCGAACGGCTGGTCGCTGCACGCGGCGATGCCGGGATCGGGAACCGCGATTTTCAAGGACAGCGGTCACTTCCCCCAGCTGGAGCATCCCGAGGAGTTCGACGAGACGCTGCTGTTTTTCCTCAAGCAGCGATCCGGCGGCCGCTGATCGGCCGGCTTGAGGAGCGGCTCACACTCCGGATCGATTGATCCATGCGCCGAATCAATTGATCCGCCGTTGGACCAAATCGTAAAGCGCCGATTTCGAGCCGTGGGCCGCCCTTTTCGCGCTTCCCGATGCCCCGATCATCCTGCTGATTCGATAGCGGAATGCCGGCCGCGAGAGACCAACCAGCCGCGCCGCGCGGGTCAGGTTACCGTCGGTGCGACCGAGCGCCTGCAGCATCAGACTGTCTTCGAGCTCTTCAAGATTGACGCCTTCCTGCGGCAACTCCCATCCGAGTATCCGGGCCGGTGCCGGCAGGCAGTCCGGCGCGCCATAGTGCCCCGGATTGGCCGCTTCCAGTAACGGCGCCAGATGAACCGTGTCGAGGTCGCGGCCGCCGTAAAGGATCATCGCCCGCTCGAGCACGTTGGCGAGTTGGCGGACGTTGCCCGGCCATTCGAAATTCATCAGCAACTCGGCCCCGGCCGGCTCGATGCGCGGGATGCGGCAGCCGAGCTCGACCGCGCACACCTCCAGAAAATGCCTGACCAGCAACATTACGTCTTCGCGCCGCTCTCTTAACGGCGGAATTACTATCGGAAAGACCGCCAGTCGGTAGTACAGATCGGCGCGAAAGGCGCCCCGCTGGATGGCATGCTCCATCACCACGTTGGTGGCCGCGATAATCCTGAACGTCGGCGCGCAGCGACTTGCTCGAACCGACCGGGCGATATTCGCCTTCCTGCAAAAAGCGCAGAAGTTTGGCCTGCAGGCCCGGCCCAAGCTCGCCGATCTCGTCGAGAAAAAGCGTCCCGCCGGCGGCCTCGCTCACGAATCCGTCGTGAGATTGCTGAGCGCCGGTGAACGCCCCGCGCACGTGACCAAACAGTTGGCTTTCGAGCAAGGCCTCGGGAAGATTGGCGCAGTTCACCGCTACCATCGGTCCGCCGGCGCGCGGACTCGCGGCATGGATCGCGTGGGCAAACAGTTCCTTCCCCGTGCCGCTCTCGCCCAGCAACAGCACCGGCGTTTTGAAGGCTGCTACCTTCCCGGCCTCGGCGATGGCGCGCTTGAGCACCGGGGATATGGTGACGATATCTTCGAATTCGCCGGCCGCTCTCGGCGCGCCCGCCCGTTCGCTGCTTTGGCACCCGCCTCCCAGCCGCTCCAGCAGGGCGCTTATATCGCCCGCAGTCATCGGCAGCGGAAGAAAATCAACCGCTCCCGCGCGCAAGGCTTCGATCTCCATGCGCGGCTCGGCACCGTCCCAGACCAGCACAAACCGGCTCTTGTCAAACAGCTTCGCCGTTTGCCGGATAAACGCGGTTCCGTCTAGGTCGTGCAACCTCGCGGCTACGAAAACGAGATCGAAATGGCGGGTCTGCAGCTCATACAACGCCTCGGCAGCCGACGGCGCGGCACTGACTTCAAGGCCTTGCCGGCTCAGTTCGATTCGCAGGAACCGCTCCGTTTGCGGGTCGGCCAGCATCAGCAGAGCACTCTGGCAGGTGCGTGTCTCGCAGGGGGCTGTAGCGAGGCTCATCCAGCTTACCTCTCGTCGCTATGTGTAACACTCGCAATCCGTCCCCCCTTGCGATTCTTCCGGAACGCGGTCTCTCAGTTCACCTCGGTTCCACTTCAAGGATTTCGCCAACTCGGCAAAATGTCAATGGCATTAGTCAGATCGACGAGACTGTGTACTCCGTAGTTACAACCACGTCTCGTAATCAGCGTATCCGGCTAAATACTGGCCGTATACTATTATGTTGCCGGATAATAGTAGCTATTTGGCGCCGGAGATGTAAATTAGGCACACTTTCGCGCGCCGGATGGGCCTGACATTTGACGCGGGACGCGGCCCCGCCGGCTCATCCGGAACACGGCCGGATAAGTCCGGCTGCCGCGAGGCGGGTCGCTGCAGTAGGAGGACTGTTCGCCGCCCTCGCTATCGTGACGGCGGCTGTACAATTTGTCGAAGGGGACCGCTCAGGCGGCCTCTTGGGCGGCCCGGTCCATTCGCTGATAGTGTCTGAGGCGTCCTTCCAAAGCGGCACGAAGGCCGTTGGGATCGATCTCAAGAGTCTCGCACAGCGTCTCGTAGCTGAACAAACCGGTTCGGTTCCGGGCATTCATCCAGTTCTGCACTTCATAAAAGAGAATCCGGCGCCGGCGGCTCTTCGCATTCATGTTCTTGAGATAACAGTCAATCGCATCTTCGAGCACCGCGAACATCAGCTTGCGCTCGCCTTCCAGCACATTGCGGCGCCTCATCAGCGCGTAGTACTGGACCGGCAAAAGCGTGTCAGGCTCGAATTGGCCGGCAAATGATTCCTGGAGACGATCGGCGATTTCCACTTCTAAACCCCGTTTCAAGACTCGACGGTCGATGTTTCATCGACACTAACTAGCAACGCCTGTGCCGCAAAAACGCGGGGAAATTCGCCGTACGATAAGCACCTTAGGGCCTCTGCCCTTGGTAAAATTTACACAACGGGAGGAACGAGAGGGTAAAGCGGCTACGGTTCGTTTTACGACGGAAGCCCAAAACACAAGCATCGTGCCCGATCGCTCGGCAACATCGGGTCGCTAAGTCGCCTTGATGGCTGGAGATGGCGGCCACCCCCTACCATCCCGACACAACACGGTGGATTGAGGAACGGCCTTGGCGGCAAGCGACCGCTAAGGAGCCGGTTGTAAACGCCGTCGACCAAAACATCACGAAACCAGAATCGGGCAGCCGATTGGAGAACTGGGGCGGGCGAGGGAGCCCCACCGTCGCGCTTAAGCCCCACTTATGGAGCCATCGGTGGCAACTCCGAGCAGAGTATAATTTTAAGAGGGCAAGGAAGTGGAGCAGAAGGGATTTGAACCCTCGACCCCTACGTTGCGAACGTAGTGCTCTCCCAGCTGAGCTACTGCCCCAACAATGGTTGGAAAAACCTCACGAGGAAAGGACCGACCTCAGGTAGGCCCGAAACTTATCAGCCAGTTCCGGCCGTTTCAAGCCAAATCCGACCTGGGCGGTGAGAAAGCCCAAGCGATCACCAAGATCGTAGCGTACGCCCTTCGAACTCATATCCATAAAGCCTGTGTCGCCTACTTAAGACCAATAGAGCATCAGTTAGCTGAATTTCGCCGCCGGCTCCGGGCTTCGCGTCCGCCAAAATCGAGAATATCTCAGGATGCAGAACATACCTGCCCATGATGGCGAACTCGCTCGGCGCCAGGTCAGGATGGGGCTTTTCCACCATCCCGGTCAATCATACAGGCGGCTGCCCAAGGGCCGCGCCTCGACGATGCCGTACTTCGATACGTCAGCTTTCGCCACCCGCAACAAGGCGACGACCGAACCGTTCTCCTGTTCGGCGACGTCCAGTAGTTGCCGCAGGCAGGGCGGGTCGCAATCGAAGATGTCGTCGGGCAGCAGGACCGCAAACGGCTCATCGCCGATAACTTCGCGCGCTTGCAGCACCGCATGGCCGATCCCGAGCGGCACCGCTTGTTCCACTGAAGTTATATCGGCCAAGGCGCTGGTGGCGCGCACAATCGCCAGCAGTTCCTGTTTGTCGCGTTCTTCCAGTGCACGTTCGAGGTCCGGCGCCGGTTGGAAGTGACTCAGGACCGCTGCCTTGCCGGGGCTGATCACGATGACGATGTCGCGAATACCGGAGCGCACCACCTCCTCGACCACCAGTTGGATTGCCGGGGTATCGACGACCGGCAACATCTCCTTGGGTATCGCCCTGGAGGCCGGCAGCATGCGCGTGCCGAAGCCGGCTGCCAAAATAACGGCTTTACGGACCTTCATTGCCTTGTAAACGGGACGACTAGCGCGCGGGGCGCTGTCGTTCGCGAGCTTCCTGAGAGGATTTGCAGGCAATGCAGAGCGTGGTGACGGGACGAGCCTTAAGCCGCTCCAGACCTATTTCAAGGCCGCATTCTTCGCACCGGCCGTAGCTTCCATCCTCGATCCGCGCAAAGGCTTCATCAATCTTGGCCAGGAGTTTGCGTTCCCGGTCCTCATCCGCAACAGGAAATTGCGATCGGACTCCAGCGAGGCCCGATCGGCAGGATCGGCGAGCGCGACTTCGGATTTGCCGTTCATCGAATCGACCGCTCTGCCCGGCTTCGAGCAGTATTTCTTTTCTGCGCGTTTCGAGCAGGCCGCGAAAAAGTTCCAGTTCCCTGCGTCTCATTGCTTATTTGAACGATCGAGCCAGAATCATCATTAGAACTTTTTGATCATAGTTCCAGAATATTGCTAAGTAAAGCTGGTCATGACGCGAACCGTTACCTCGATGCTTTCTCCGGCCTAAGTGGCGATATGCTGCTTGGCGCGCTGTTCGACGCCGGCCTGGAGCTGCCCGAGTTTGAACAGGCGCTCGCTTCGCTAAGGCTCAGGGGCTATCGGCTCTCGACCCGGTTTCAGGTCGTAAATGGAATCTCCGCGGTCAAATTCGACGTTGAAGCGCTCGAATCGCAGCCCGAACGGCGGCTGGGAGAGATCCGCGCCATGATCGAGGCGAGCGACCTCGCCGCCACAGTCAAGAAGAACGCGGTCGCGGCGTTCAGCGCACTGGCGGAAGCCGAGGCCAAGGTCCATCGCACCAGCCCCGACCAGGTGCATTTCCACGAGGTCGGCGCGGTCGATGCGATCGTCGATATCGTCGGCGTCGCCTGGGGTCTGGAGCGTCTCGGCATCGGCCAAGTGCTGGTATCGCCGCTGCCGATGGGAACCGGCTTCGTGCGCGCCGACCACGGCCGGCTTCCGGTGCCGGCGCCGGCTACCATCGAATTGCTCGCCGGCTTTCCGGTCAAGCTGCGCGACGGGCAGGGAGAGATGGTCACGCCCACCGGCGCGGCTCTGATCAAGGTCTTGGCGCGGCCGGCGGCGATGCCGCTGATGTTCGAGATCGAACGCGTCGCCTACGGCGCGGGAAGTAAGCGCTTCGATGACCGGCCCAACGTATTGCGCCTCATCCTAGGACGGGAGGCGGCGCCCGCCGGCAGCGACGAGATCCTCGAAATATCGACCAATATCGACGACCTTAACCCGCAGATGTACGATCATGTGCGCGAGCGGCTGTTTGCCGCGGGTGCGTATGACGTGGTTCTGACGCCGACCATAATGAAAAAGGGCCGACCCGCCATCACGATGGCGGTGCTGTGCGATATCGACCGGCGTGACGCGATCGCCGAGGTCCTGTTCTCCGAAACCACCACCATCGGCCTGCGCTACCATCTGGTCAGCCGGCTCAAGCTCGAGCGCGAGACCAAACCGGTACAAACCCGATGGGGCCCGATCCGTGTCAAGGTTTCCCGCCGCGGCGGAACGATGGTTAATCTGTCGCCCGAATTCGACGACTGCCGAAAAGCCGCAATCGAGCACGGCGTTCCGCTCAAGGTTGTCATGCAGGAAGCTCACATCGCGGCGCACGAGCAGTTGACCTGAATGTCCGCGGATTCGATTCTCGTAAACGAGATTTTCTACAGCATTCAGGGCGAGTCGACTCACGCCGGACGCCCGTGCGTGTTCGTGCGCATGACCGGATGCAACCTGCGCTGCGTCTGGTGCGATACCGAGTATGCCTTCTACGAAGGGCGCAAGCTGACCGTGGCCGAAGTAGTCGAGCGCGTGCTCGACTACCGCTGCGATCTGGCGGAAATAACCGGCGGTGAGCCGCTGTTGCAGCCGGGCGTTTATCCGCTGATCGATCGCCTGCTCGCCGCGGGGAAGACCGTGATGGTCGAAACTTCGGGCGCCAGCGACGTGAGCCGCCTCGATCCGCGGGTGATCAAAATCATGGATCTGAAATGCCCCGGAAGCGGCGAAGCGGCGCGCAATCTGTGGAGCAATCTCGATTATCTGACGCCGCGCGATGAAATCAAGTTCGTGATAAGCGATCGCGCGGATTACGAATGGGCGCGCGGGGTTATCCTCGAGCGCGACCTGGCCTCGCGGGTCAACGCGATCCTGATGAGCTGCGCCTTCGATGGCCTCGCGCCGGCGAGCCTCGCCGCCTGGATCCTCGAAGACCGGCTGCCGGCGCGCTTGCAGCTTCAACTGCATAAATATGTCTGGCCGCCCGGAACGCGCGGAGTATGATCGTGGCCGGCGTTCCGCAATTGAATCGAACCCTCGCACGCCGGCGCCCGAGCGCTTGCCGCGTCCGGCCTGAGAAAGGCGTTAACTGATGCCGGCTCCGCTGCTTGGCGACATCCTGCCCGATCTGATCGAGGAACTGGCCTGGCTGCTTCGGCAGAGCGGGGCCGAGCCTCTGATCGGACAGTTGCGCGAATTGCGCATCGAATCGGTTTGCGATTGCGGCGAAGAGAGTTGTTCGAGCTTCGCCACCGCCGATGAAGTGAAGGTCGCGGCAACCGTCGAATTGCCGGCGAGCGAAGGCTATCTGATAATCGACCTCGACGCGTCCGAGCGGATTTGTTTCGTCGAGGTGCTCAACCGACCCGATGTAAAATATCTGCTCGAAGAGTATTACGTGCCGGGTTGATCACGGGACCAGTCGCCCGACGCCGGATGCTCGCGCGCAAACCGTAATCGCAGGAGTCCAGATGGAAACCGTCATCACCGTTATCAAGGCCTGGCAGCTTCATCCGCTCGCCGATCACTTTACCGTGGCGATTCTGACCGTGGCGGTATTCACAGACCTGGTCGCGATGCTGTTTTCGACCCGTCTCTGGATGCGCTACATGGCGCTGACGCTCATGATCGTAGGCGCGCTCGCCGCCGTGTCTTCCTGGGTGACCGGTGTCGCCGAGGCCCGGCGGCTAGGCGAGATGGTGAGCGGGACGGCTCAAGATGTTTTGACCCGACACGCGTGGTGGGGCCAATACCTGATGTACGCATTCGTCGCGTTGGCGGTGTGGCGTCTCGGCTTGCAGGCACTCAACTTCCTTGCCGGATCGCGCACGACTTACACCATTGTTGCTCTGACGGCGATCGGAGTTTTGTTCTGGCAAACGCACCTGGGAGGCGTCCTGCTTTATACCTACGGGGTCGGAACCCAACTGATGGGCGCCGCAACGGCCCCGGTAGCGACCGCGTCCGAGCCGGCCGGAGCGCTCGCTACATCCACGGCCTCGCCGACGCCTGTCGCGCCGGTCGTCGTCGAAACCGCGACTCGGACTATAACCCCGGCGCCGACCGCTACGGCCGCAACCACGCCGCCGGTGACGCCGATCCCAACGCCGGTTGTCGCCAGGCCGAGTCCGACATCCACCACGCCGGCTGCCGCGCCTTCCGCTACCGCGGCGCGATCGGCGCTCTTATAGGCATTTGATCGGGCGCGGCGTTTCAGCCGGCGACTGAGCCGATTTGCGGGTTGCCTGGCCGGCCGCTCAGACTCGCCGGCTGGTCGGGCAGAATCACGCGCGGCTGAAACTTTTTCTCGACGCCGTAGCGCGTCAGCATTCTATAGAGCGTGGAACGGGAAACGCCGAGCAGATGGGCGGCGCGGCGGCGATTGCCGCCGGTTTCGTCGAGCGTGCTCAGCACGGTGGTCCTGAGCACCTCGTCGAGCGAAGAACCCGAGTGACTCGCGATGGACATCGGCGGATGGGCAACCTGCGCCGCCGTAAAAGCCCCATTGGCGCCGACCATGGACGCGATCGCGGTCCGGGGCGCATCTGCCGACGATCCGCTTTCGAGCAACTGCGCCGGCAGATCATGAACGTCGATACGGTCGTTGCCGGTCAGCATAATCGCGCTCTCGATCGCGTGGGCGAACTCGCGCACGTTGCCCGGCCAATCGTGCCGCGCCAGCACCGCCAGCGCCCGCTGCGACAGATACTCGACCCGCTTGCCCAGCAGCCGGCCATAGCGCCTGATGAAGTGCGCGGCGAGCACATCGACGTCTTCCATCCGCCGGCGCAGCGGCGGAATGACGATCGCCGTGGTGTTGAGCCGATAGTAGAGATCGTCGCGGAATTGCCCCGCCTTGACCATCGCCAGCAGGTCGCGATTGGTTGCGGTCACCAGCCGGATATCAACATGGTAGTTGCGCGTGGAGCCCACCGGCTGGATTTCGTAACTCTCAACCGATCGCAGTAGCTTGGCTTGCAGCCGCAGCGGCAGTTCCGCCACCTCGTCCAGGAACAACGTCCCGCCGTTGGCCGAGCGAAAATACCCCAGCGCGTCCTCGCGGGCGTCGGTGAACGCGCCGCGCACGTGGCCGAAGAGCTGGGACTCAGCCAGCGAATCGACCAGATTTGAGCAATTGAAGGTCACAAACGGCCCTTGCGGGCAGGGGCCCAAGGTGTGCAGCGCTCGCGCCACCAGATCCTTGCCGGTGCCCGACTCGCCCTGAATCAGCACCGTCGCCTTGTACGGTCCCAGTCGCTCGATGGCGCTGAACACCCCGCGCAGCAGTCCCGAGCGTCCTACCATCCCGCCCAGCTCCTCCGACCCGCTCGCCAGGCGCTGCAACGGGATCCATTCCACGCCGGACCAGGATTCTTCGGATAAAGTCTCCGATCGATATACGGCCGCTGCGTCGGAATTTCGCACGTTGCCCTCCTTACCGAACCGGCTGAAGCTTCGCCCGATTCCGCCGGTCTCTGGTTCCGGCCGGCGGCTCTCCGCTTCCGGCGGCGCAAACGAAGATGTTTCGAAGGAACTGAATTCGTCGATGGTCGTGGTTGCTTTCATGTTTTCCGCCTGCCCTCTTGCCCGTGCGTCAAATCAGCGTGGCGCTATTGTGCAAGACGGGTGCCCAAGGCGCAGCCGACTAATTGTAGGATAAATTAAAAGTCTGTAGGGTCACGCGGCAGCGTTCGCGAACCGCCAGTTTTGAGGTCGAACCATGAAAAAGAGCGCGTTCGCCGCGACGAAACCTTCGACAGTTCGGACATTTTTATGAAGGTTGACTCGAATCGAGGCAGTCCGGGCCCGCTCTCCCGTCGGTACAGCCGCGTCTCTTGACATCTTGTAGACAAAACTGTCGTCTGGTAGTGTCGTGGTCTGAGACTTGAGACTCGAAGTATCGAGGCTGAGAGGAGTTGGTGGTGGAGACGATGGAGCCGATACTTATCCTGGCGTCCAACGCGGGCGCACTGGCAAACCTGCTGCGGCCGCTCAAGAACGGCCGAACCCTGTTGCTGAGCGCGACCTCCGCCGATTTGGCCCTTGCGCTTGCTCGCAAGCACCTGCCGAAGGTCGCCGTTGTCGACCTCACCTCCGAGCCACAGACGAGCCTCGCGCTGGCCGATGGGCTGACGCGCGATGACTCGCTGCCGTTCATCGCCGTTCTGTTGATGGGACCAGCGCCGGCGCCGGAAGGAATCGAGTACGAGGAAATGCTGCGCCGGCCCGGCGTGGTCGCGATCTCCCGGCGCCTGTCGCGCGGCGAACTGGCCGGCCAGGTGCAAAATCTAATCAGTCTGGTAAGCCGTATACGGCAAAGCCGCGAAGCCGGCCTGCCCGATCCCGCCTCGCGCGGGCTCAAGCATCTCATCGGCCTGAGTCCCGCGATGATCAAGGTCTACGAACTGTTGAGCAACGCAGCCGCGAGCGATTGCGCCGTCCTGATCCTCGGTGAAACGGGCAGCGGCAAGGAACTCGCGGCGCGCACGCTCCACGAGCTGAGCGCCCGGTGCCACGGACCTTACGTCGCGGTCAATCCGGCCGCGTTCAACGAAGGCACGGTCGAAAGCGAACTCTTCGGCCACGAACATGGCGCCTTTACCGGCGCCATCAGACGCCGGCTCGGATGTCTGGAGCGCGCCAGCGGCGGCACGCTCTATCTCGACGAGGTCGACAGCGTGCCGATCCCGGTTCAGATCAAACTGTTGCGCGCGCTTCAGGAGCGCCGTTTCGAGCGGGTCGGCGGCGAGGAAAGCATCCCGGTCGACTTCCGGCTGGTGGCCTCCGCCACCGGGCTTGCGCAGTTGCGCTCCGCGATCGAGCGGAACACCTTTCGCACCGACTTCTTCTATCGGCTTCACGGCGTGGTCATCCCGTTGCCGCCGCTGCGCGAACGCATCGATGATATCGGTTTGCTGGTCGAACATTTCCTCGAGCGGCTCGCGCTCAAGTACGGCCGCGCCTTGAGGCTCGGGCCGCACGCTTTGGAACCGCTTACGCGCTATTCGTGGCCTGGCAATGTGCGCGAGCTGGAGCGCGCCGTGGAAAGCGCGGTTGCGCTCTCATCGAGCGACGTAATCGATTCGGTTCCGGTGCTTGGCGATAGCGGCCTCGAGGGCTTGTTCCCGGCGGCCGCTTCGACCGGCGGCCGGATGCCGACCGATAGCGCCACCATGCTTTCCGAGTCGTTCAGCTACAGCAGTTTTTTGAATCGGCAACGAGCGCGCGAGGCGGAATTTTTCCGCGAGTTGCTGCGACGCTGCGGCGATCGCCAGGAGGCGGTGCGCCTGTCGGGGCTGAGCAGGGCCACTTTTTATCGACGCCTGCGCGAACTCGGACTGGCCGAGCGCAACGCTAACGCCCGCGGCGGCAACGGCCTCCGCGACGGTTGACGCCGCAGGGCCCGCCCGTCCGATGCCTGGCTGGTTTCCAGGCGCATCGCCTGCTATGTAGCGATTCGCGAATTCTTTCGAATTCGGAGGGAACCCGATGGCAACAAAACATCAGGTCGGCGTCGTTCGCGAACTCTGGCGCTACCCGGTCAAATCGATGCTGGGCGAACGGCTGGAGCAGTTGACGGCCGGACCGGGCGGGGTCGTGGGCGATCGCGCATGGGCGCTGCGGGACGCGGCCAGCGGCAACATCGTGAGCGCCAAGAAGTGGCCGCGTCTGTTGGAGTTTCAGAGCCGTTACCTTACGCCGCCCGACGGCGGCACCGGCGATGTGCTGATTCAGCTTCCCGACGGCTCGACGATTCGCGCCGACGATCCGAAAGCCTCGCAGGCGGTTTCCGACGCGCTCGGCCATCAGGCCCGCCTCGAGCGGGTGGCGGCCGGGCGTCAAGTCGAAGGCGGAGATCGACACCGGCACTATTTTCGGCGACATACCGGTCGAACAGCTTTTGCCCGCTTTCACCAACGCCACCTTGCCGAATGTTTTCAAAATGCCGAAGGGAACATTTTTCGACGAGGCCATAATCCATGTCGTCTCCAGCGGCACGCTCGAACATCTTCGCAGCCTAAGCCCGAAGGGCACCGTTATCGATCCGCGCCGCTATCGCCCGAACATCTATATAGAGACCGCGCCACACCTGACCGGCTTCGTCGAGGATGCCTGGAGCAGCGCCACCCTCGTAGTCGGTGAATCGCTACGGATCGTCGAGATGAAGCCGGCGCTGCGATGCGTGATGACGACCCATCGCCAGAGCGAGTTGCCGCGCGACCTGGGCGTGCTGCGCACCGCCGCGCAGCATCATCAGGCCAAAGTCGGAGTCTTCGCCTCGGTCGGCTCGCCGGGTACGGTTCGTCGCGGCGATCCGGTATTCATCGAAGCCTGATAGCGCGCCCGATTCCGCCGACAGACCTCGCCGTTTTGATCGACGAGGGGAAGCTGGACGGCGCGCAACCGCCCGGCTGTTCGATCTCCAGGGTTGTGGAGAGACGCGATGCGCCGCTCTTGCGCCGCGCTGCCGTCGTAATGACGATTACTTGAGTCCGTCCTCCGTGCGTTAAACGATGCCGCCGAATAGCCAGTTAATCCGCTCCCCGCGCGCATCCGAACGGCTTCGCGCCGCGCGCGCCTGGCTCGAATCGATCCCGGCCGGGAGCGAGGCGCTGATTATCGAGTCCGGATGGGAAGCGGCCGACGACCTCGTTCGGGAATTCGCGAGCAAGCGGCGCGCGCTGTTCGCGATTCATCGGCTCACTTTGAATCGGATGGTCGGTCTGATGGCGGCTGAAGATCTGGCGCGGGCGCAACTCGTGCCCGCCGGCGGGCTGGCCGCGGAGGCGATCGTTGCTCGCGCCGTGTTTCGACTGAAAGCCGCAGGCGCGATTCCCTACTTCGAGCCGATCGCCGACCGGCCGGGCTTTCCCACCGCGATGGCGCACACGCTCGAAGAACTGCGCCTGAGCGGAATCACCCGCGAGCGACTCGATGCGTCCGGCGCGATCGGCCGACTGCTCGCTACAATCCTCACGCGGTTCCAGGCCGAGCTTGCCGACGCCGCCCTGATCGATCGTGCGGGAATGTTCGCAATCGCGATTGCGGCCGCCGGCCGCATCCCGGCTCCGCGCTTTGTCGGAATCCCGATGCTCTTGCTCGATTTGCCGGTAGCCAGCCGATGCGAGAGCGACTTCATCGCCGCGCTTGCGGCTCGCGCGCCCAAGCATCCTGGCGACGGTTCCGAGCGGCGACAATCGCAGCGAGGCTTACCTTGAATCCGCGCTGGGCGTCGCCGCCGAAGGTTTCGCGCCGGAGACCTCCGGCGATGACCGCGATTCGCTGGTGCGCCTGCAGGACCATCTGTTCGAAGACTCGACGCCGCCCGCCGCGAGAGCTCGATCAGGAGACGGTGTCGTTCCTCTCGGCCCCGGGCGAGAATCGCGAGTGCGTCGAGCTTGCGCGGCGGATTCAGGCGGAAGCGCGCCGGGGCGTCCCGTTCGATCGAATCGCGATCCTGCTTCACGCGCCCGGCCAGTACACTTCGCATCTCGAAGAGGCCCTGCGCCGCGCCGACATTCCCGCCTACTTCGCGCGCGGCGCCGCGCGGCCCGAGCCGGGAGGACGCGCGTTGCTCACGCTGCTGGCGTGCGCGGCGGAGAATCTCTCGGCCCGCCGCTTCGCCGAATACATCTCGCTGGCCCAGGTACCGGATGATGTCGAAGCGGCGCTCCCTTCCAATGGGACCGAGGCCGGCGCTGTGCGGTTCATTCCGGCCGACATTGGAGATGATTCCGGCGGCGCTGGCTTCGGATTTCGAGCCGCCGCCGGTATCGGCGGAATCGCATATGATCGGCGCCGATCCGGTGCCGGTGGTCGAGGGAACACTGCGCGCGCCGTGGCGATGGGAACAATTATTGGTCGATGCGGCGGTGATCGGCAGCCGCGAGCGCTGGAAAAGGCGGCTCGACGGACTCGAAGGAGAATTCAGAACCAAGCGCGACGCGCTTGACGACGACGAGCCGCGCGCCGCCTTCTTCGACCGACAGCTCGTTGACCTCGCTCATTTGAAGCAGGTCGCCCTCAAACAGATCGGCGCGCTGGACGCGCTGCCGAAACGCGCGCTCTGGGGCGAATGGTTAAGTCATCTTCGCACGCTGGTGCATCTGGCGATTCGCGATCGCGAGCCGGTGCTCGCGGCGCTCGCGGAACTCGAGCCGATGGCGCCGGTGGGTCCGATCGACCTCGACGAAGTTCGCCTGGTGCTCGCGAATCGGCTCGGCAAGCTGACGGTGCGGCCCAATCGGCGGCGTTATGGCGCGGTATTCGTCGGCTCCGCGATGATGGCTCGCGGGATGGCTTTCGATGTGGTGCTGGTGCCCGGTCTCGCCGAACGGATTTTCCCGAAAAAGCTGACCGAAGATCCGATTCTTCCGGATGAAGTCCGCGGCCGGTTGAGCCCGGATTTGATCACTCAATCCGATCGCGTCGCCGCCGAACGGATGGCGCTGCGACTCGCGGTCGGCGCCGCGCGCCGCAAGGTGATTCTGTCGTATCCGCGAATCGATCTCGATCAGGGCCGTCCGCGAGTGCCGTCGTTCTATGCGCTCGAAATCCTGCGCGCGGCCGAGGGACGACTTCCCGGCTTCGAGGAGCTGGCGCGTCGGGCCGGCGCCGAAGCGGTGCTGCGCCTGGGATGGCCGGCGCCGGCGGTAGCCGAACACGCGATCGACGACGCCGAATTCGACCTTGCCCTGCTCGAAGGCCTGGTCGGCGCCGACCCCGAGAGCACGGCCGGTTCGGCGCACTATCTGTTGAACGCGAACGATCATCTGGCACGCGCCCTGCGCGCGCGGGCACGGCGATGGCTGCGGCGCTGGACGCCCGGCCGACGGTCTGGTGGATCTCGAACCGGCGGCGCTTGCCGCGCTCGCGCGCCATCGCTTTTCCGCGCGCTCATACTCGCCGACCGCGCTTGCAACAATTCGCCGCCTGCCCGTATCGATTCCTGCTCTACGCGGTCCATCGGCTGGAGCCGCGCGAGGAGCCGGAAGCGATCGAGACTATCGATCCGCTGACTCGCGGGGCGCTGTTCCACGAAGTCCAGTTCGAATTGCTTACCGAATTGAAGAGAACCGGCGCGCTGCCAATTACCGCGGACAACTTGGCCGGCGCGCTCGAACAGGACGGGCAAAATACTGGACGAAGTAGCCGGCCGTTACCGGGATGAGCTCGCGCCGGCGATCGAGCGCGTATGGGACGACGGTATCGCGTCGATTCGCGCCGACCTGCGCGAATGGCTGCGACGCGCGGCCGAGAATGCCGGACGGGTGGTGCCCGGAGCGGTTCGAATTATCTTTCGGCCTGAGTGAGCGGACGCAGGCCGATCCGGCAAGCTCGCGCGATCCGATTGCGGTCGCGGGCGGCCTGCAAGTTGCGCGGCTCGATCGATCTGATCGAGCGCCATCCTCGCGGCGTGCTCCGCGTGACCGATCACAAGACCGGCAAGGTCGTCGCCGACAAAGACGTGGTGGTGGGCGGCGGAATGATTTTGCAGCCGCTGCTCTACGCGCTGGCGGCGGAAAAACTTCTCGACGCGCCGGTCGAGTCCGGCCGCCTCTACTACTGCACATCGGTCGGCGCTTACGAGGAACGCACGGTAAACCTCGACTACCGCCGGCCGCGCGGCGATCGAGGAAGTGATCAAAATCGTCGGCGGCGCGCTCGACGAGGGCTTCCTTCCGGCGACGCCGGCGGCGGGCGAATGCCGCTATTGCGACTACCGGCCGGTCTGCGGACCGTACGAGGAACTGCGTGCGGGCCTCAAGCCCAAACCGCGCCTGGCCAATCTGATGCGATTGCGGGAGATGCCGTGATGATTGCGGATCAGGGCACTCGCGACCGGATCGCCAACGAACTCGATACCACGCTGCTGATCGAGGCGGCGGCCGGAACCGGCAAAACCACGGCGTTGGTAAATCGGATCGTGGCGGTGATCGGATCGGGCCGCACGACTCTCGATCGGATCATCGCAGTGACGTTTACCGAGAAGGCGGCCGGAGAGTTGAAGCTGCGTCTGCGCAGCGAGATCGAGCGCACGCGCCAGGATCCGAAAACGCCGCCGGATCGGCGTCGCGCTGCTTCAGGCATCCCTGCCGCATCTCGAACAGGCGCGCATCGGAACGATCCATTCGTTTTGCGCCGACCTGCTGCACGAGCGGCCGGTCGAGGCAGGCGTCGATCCGTTGTTCCAGGTCGCCGCCGAGGACGAGGGGAGCGCGTTGCTCGCTCGCGCCTTCGATCGATGGTTCGAAGCGGCGCTGGCCGATCCGAAACCGGCCGTCCGCCGGATTCTGCGCCGTCGCGAGTCGCGACGCGACGGCCCGCGCGCGATCCTGCGCCGCGCCGCGCGGGAGCTCAGCGAATGGCGTGATTTCGATTGCCGGTGGCATCACGAACCCTTTGCGCGCGAGGCGGAAATCGACGCGTTGATCGCCGAACTCGAAGCCGTCGGCGAGCTCGCCGATAGCGGCGACCGCGAGGACTGGCTCGCTCAGGCGCTGGCCGGGATTCGACGCTTCGTCCACGAGGCGACGCGGCTCGAGACCGTGCGCGGCCGCGATTACGACGCTCTGGAGGCGCAGCTTCTGGAGCTGCTCAAGGGCGGCTTCAGCAAATACTGGCGATGGCGCGGCTACGGCCCGAGCTTCGGGCAATTGTTGCGTCAGGACGTAATCGACCGCCGCGACGCTCTGCATGAGCGGCTCGAGAAGTTTCGCGCCGCTTCGGGCGCCGACCTCGCGCCGCTGCTTCGCGAGGAACTGTTGCCGGTGGTCGAGTCGTATCAGGAACTGAAGCGGCGCGCCGGCAAGCTCGATTTCATGGACCTGCTGCTGATGGCGCGCGACCTCGTCCGCGACAACGCCGCGGTGCGCGACCGATCAGCTTCGCCGGTTCACCCATATCTTCATCGACGAGTTCCAGGATACCGATCCGCTGCAGGTCGAGATCCTGATGCTGCTTTCGGCCGACGATCCCGCCGAGACCGATTGGCGGCGTGTCCGCCCGGTGCGCGGGAAAGCTGTTCATCGTCGGCGACCCGAAGCAATCGATCTACCGCTTCCGGCGCGCCGACGTGTCGCTCTATCAGCGGGTCAAACGGCAGCTTACCGAATGCGGCGCCGCGGTCGATTATCTGACCGTCAGCTTTCGCGCCGTGCCGGGGCTTCAGCAGATGACCAACGCGGCGTTCGCGCCGGTGATGGTCGAATCGGAAACGCAGGCCGCGATACGAGCCGCTCAATCCCTGGCGCGCCGAAGATGAAAGCCAGCCCGCGATCGTCGCGCTGCCGGTGCCCGCTCCATACGGCGACTTCGGCAAGATCGTGGACTGGCGAATCGACGAGTCGCTCCCGGACGCGATCGCCGCCTTCGTTCACCGGCTAATCGCGCGGAGCGGATGGACCATCACCGAGCGCGACCAGCCTGAGGTGCGAAAACCGATCGCCGCGCGCCATATCTGCATCCTGTTCCGCCGCTTCAACGCCTTTCATCGCGACGTCACTCGCCCTTACGTGCGGGCGCTCGAAAACCGTCGCATCCCGCACGTGCTGGTGAAGGGAAGTTCTTTCCACGAGCGCGAGGAGGTCGAGGCGCTGCGCAACGCGCTCGGCGCGATCGAGCGGCCGGATGACGATCTCAAGGTTTTTGCCACCCTGCACGGGCCGCTCTTCGGTCTTTCCGACGGCGCGTTGCTGACCTTTCACGAAACCATCGGAAGCCTGCATCCGTTTCGCAAGATACCCGATGATCTGACGACGGACCTGGCGGAAGTCGCAAGCGCGCTCGCCGTTTTGCGCGAACTTCATCGCGGACGTAATCGCCGCCCGATCGCCGATACCATCTCCCGTTTGATGGCCGCTACGCGCGCGCACGCTGGCTTCGCGATCTGGCCGACCGGCGAGCAGGCGCTCGCCAATCTCATGCGGATGATGGATCACGCCCGGCGCTACGAGGCCCGCGGCGAGGGAACCTCGTTTCGCGGCTTCGTCGATCAGCTCGAAACCGACGCCGAGAACGGCGAGGCGGGCGAGGCGCCGGTGGTCGAGGAAGGCACCGAGGGCGTGCGGCTGATGACCGTGCACAGCGCCAAGGGGCTCGAATTTCCAATCGTCATCCTCGCCGATATCACGCGCAACGAGGTCGCGAGCGAGGCCCAGCGCTTCGTCGATCCGGTTCGCGGCCTGTGCGCGCTGAGGCTCGCCGGATGCGCGCCCCAGGAATTGCTCGACAACAACGACGACGAGATTCGCCGCGATCGCGAAGAAGCGTCGCGTTTGCTCTATGTCGCGGTCACCCGCGCGCGCGACCTGCTGGTGGTGCCGACGCTCGGCGATGAACGCCGCGAAGGATGGCTGGGCAAGCTGAACGACGTGCTTTATCCGGAGAAAGCCGCACAGCGCTCCCCGCTTTCGCGCCGCCCGCCCGGATGTCCAGAATTCGGCGACGATAGCGCCAAGGTCCGCCCTGGCAAGGCGCCGTCAAAGGCCAAGGGCGTCGCGCCGGGACTGCACGCGCCGGACGTCGGGCCGCATCGGGTGGTCTGGTGGGATCCGTCGATGCTGGATCTCAACGTGCAGGAAACGATGGGGCTTCGGCAATCGAGGCTGCTTGCGGCCGACGAAAGCGGCGTCAAATCCGAAATCGGCATTCGACGCTATCAAAGATGGTGCGAAGGCCGCGCGACGATGCTGGCCGCCGGATGCGCGCCCACTATCCGCGTCGCGACCGCGACGGAAATTGCGGCGCGCGCGGGCGAGCTGAAGTTGTCGATTCCCGAGGCGCAGGACGTTTCAGTGGAGAAGGTAGAGCGAGAGCCCGGGCGGCCTCATGGCCCACGCTTCGGCACGCTCGTGCACGAGGTGATGTTGAGCGTGGCTTTCGACGCGAACCGCAAGGATATCGCGCTCGCGGCGGCGATCCGCGGACGGATTCTCGGTGCGAGCGCCGAAGAAATTCCCGCGGCGACCGAGGCCGTGGCGAGAGCGCTAAAATCGCCGATGATGCTCCGGGCGCGAGCCGCCGGTATCGCGCAATGCCGGCGCGAATGCTCGGTCCTCGTCACTATCGAGGACGGCGTGCTGGTCGAAGGCGTCGCGGACCTGGCGTTTCGCGAGAACGGATCGTGGACGGTGATCGATTTCAAGACCGACCTCGATATCGCCGGGCGAATCGAGGAATACCGCACGCAAATCGGGCTTTATCTGCGCGGCATCCGCGAGAGCACGGGCCTGCCCGCAAGCGGCATCATTCTCTGGACTTGATGGGTGGCGCATCCCAGCCGGCTTGCGCCTGTGCCGGACCTCGAATTAGATCGAAGCCAGACGCATCCGCGTGGGAGATATAACCATGGGTGAAAAATCCCTGACCATAATATATGGCGCTCGGGCGACCCGGATCGCCGAGCCGCAGATAAAAGACAACGCGCTCTGGCTCACCCGCGATGAACTCGAACGCGCAACCGGCTGGGTGTTCAAGCCGGAAGGTTTTTGCATCGCGGATACGTGCGTCCCGGTGCCGCCGACGCGCGAGGCGGAATTCGTAAGCGGCGGACGCTACAACATCGTCGCGCTGGCCGGTTTGCTTGGCCAGCCGATCGTGCGCAATCAGGAACACGCGGTGTGGTGCTTCGGCGAAGCGGCGGCCGAACGCCGGCGCTCGCTGACCTCGCTCGAGGCTCCCGACTTCACCCTGCCCGATCTCGCCGGCCGGATGCATTCGCTGTCGCAGCATCGGGGAAAGAAGGTCCTGCTCGTATCCTGGGCCTCATGGTGAGGATGCCGCATGGACCTGCCGGTCTGGCAGGCACTATACGAAGAGCTTCGCGACAAGAACTTCATCCCGATTGCGGTGGCATTCGACAGCGCGGGCGCAGACGCCGTCAAACCATGGATCGACGCGGCCAATCCCACGTACCCGTGCCTTATCGATCGCGGCCATATCGTGGCCGAACTCTACGACATGGTGAACGTGCCGACCGCGGTCTGGATCGATGAGCGCGGGCGGATCGTGAGGCCGGGCGAGATTGCCGGCTACAACGACGCCTTCCGCAAGATGGATCGCGTGAATTTGACGATGTCACCCGAATTGGCCGAGGAGTTCACGCGCCCGCGTGGCGCCTATCTCGACGCGCTTCGCGATTGGGTGGCCAAGGGGCCCAAGAGCAGGTTCGTGCTCCCGGAGCATGAAGTTTTGCGCCGGATGCATACACCCAGCGACGATCATGTATGGGCGGCGGCCAACTTCAGGATAGGCGAATATCTGGCCGAGCATGGACACGCGGATGCGGCGCGCGCGTACTTCGATGAAGCCGTGCGGCTTCGGCCCGAGAGCTGGAACTACAAACGGCAGGCCTGGGCGCTCGAAGATCCGATGAAGGCGGCCGGTCCCGAGTTCTGGAGCGCGGTCGACTCACTCGGCGAACGCGAATATTATCCAGTACCAAAGGATATCTAGTCGCCGAACTTGGAAGTGCCCACACCAGTCAACGAATCTATTCTCATCGCCGGATACGGCTCGCTGCTGAGCGGCCACGGGATGCTGACCGTGCGCCGCAACGGCAAGAGCCGGCTGATGGCGCGCGACGCCTTCCCGATCGCGATCCGCAATGCGCGCCGCGGCCTGGCCAAGCCGTCGAGCCACGGCCACTACCTCGCGATGGACCTCGAACCGATACGCATCGATGAGCCGATCGAGGCGCGCGTTGGCCTCGAAAATGGCACCGGCGAAATCGGTGCGCTCGGCCTGGTGTTCGATCGTCAATGGGCCGAGATGATCGCGCGGCGCGAGGAATACAACCCGGAGAAGTTTCTGGAGTTGTTGGCGATCGCCGATCGCGCGGGTCAACCGATTGGTTGCTTCCTTTTGGAGATCGCGCGCTCGGTGCGCTTCAACCTGCTCGCGTACCGGAAAGCGCTGTTCGGGATGCTCGGCTACACTTCGCCGGGCTACATATTCCATCCGCTGCCGCTTGATGACGGCCGCGTGGCGCTGGTCGCGATCGGTTCGGGCTTCGAGGGCAGCGGCGACCCATCGGTGCGGTCGTGGCGCAACCAGTACGGAATCGCGCGGCCGCTCAGTCTGCCGCAGGCGCTGGCGCTCGGCAATTTCAAGGTCGATCGAAGCGGTCAGCTCGGCTACTTCGTCGAGTGTCTGCTCGGCGGATTGCACGGACTCGGGACGGCGGATCTTATGCGCGGACTCGACCTGACGCTTTCATGGGGTACCGAGCTGGCGCGGATGTTCGCCGCCGCCGCGGCCGATGAGCTCGGCCATTTTCTCGCCGCGACCTCGCTCTCGCCGGATCGATATCGCGCGCTGTTCGGCGCGGCTTCGGTCCCCGAGCTTCGTCCGCTGCTGAGCGCGGCGCTCGGCTGAGGAAGGCGTCGGATGGAACCCGGTTTCTCGATCCATGTCGCCAAGGAGAATCTAAAATTCTCGGCCGCGCACTTCATCGCCTATCCGGGCTTTCGCGAACCACTGCACGGCCACAACTATCAGGTCGGTATTCGCGTTCAGGGTGGGCTTTCGAGCACCGGCTATGTGCTCGACTTTGGATTGATCAAAAAGCTCACCAAGGAAATCGTAGATCGCCTCGATGAGCGCACGCTGATCCCGCTCAACAGCGATTGCCTTGCGATCGAGCGGCTGAATGGCGATCGGGTGAAGATACGCTACGAACAGGATGAATTCGTTCTGCCGGCCAAGGACGTTTGCATGCTGCCGATCGCCCACAGCTCCGCCGAGGAGCTGGCGCGCTTCATCTGGAGCGAGCTGCACGACGCGCTAAAGGCACGCGATGCGCTGGCCGACATCGCTTCAATCGAGGTTTCGGTCGCCGAAGGGCCCGGACAGACCGCGAGCTACAGCCGGACCATACCTGAAAATTGACACTCCGCGCTCGGGTGCATTTTTGGCAAATGTCCCAAGCGAATCGGGACAATATGAGCCAATTGCACGCTATTGCGGCTTGTTAAACAGCAAACCGTCGTGACATAATTCGGGCGCCGCACGCTGTCAGGAGTTTGCAAAAAGGGGGACTGTCACGGGTGGCTTCCGGACTTAAAACCGCCATAATCGGGTTACAATCGCCGATCCGCCAGGCGCTGATCGGTGAACATCCATCAACCGTCAAGCTGCGGATGCTGGTCGAGCGCATCGCGCGCACCGACTCGACGGTGCTGATAACCGGCGAGAGCGGCACCGGCAAGGAGATTGTCGCGCGCGCCATTCACTCGCTCTCGCGCCGGTGCAATCGAAGCTTCGTTCCGGTCAACTGCGCCGCGATTCCGCACGAGATGCTCGAGTCCGAGATGTTCGGGCACGAGCGCGGCGCCTTTACCGGCGCGGTCGCGCCTCGCCAGGGGCTGTTCGCGGTGGCCGACGGCGGCACGATCTTTCTCGACGAGATCAGCGAGATGCCGTTGATGCTGCAAGCCAAGCTGCTGCGCATCCTGGAAGACGGGATGGTCCGCCCGCTCGGCGCGGATCGCTCCTCCCAGCTCGACGTAAGGATAATCGCCGCGAGCAACAAGGACCTCGCGGCGGCGGTAAAGAAAGGAATTTTCCGCGAGGACCTCTTCTACCGTCTCCACGTGGTGCCGATCCTGATTCCGCCCCTGCGCGAGCGCCGCTCCGATATCACGTTGCTGATCGAATATTTCCTCGACCGCATGCGCGAGCGCCATCCCGGCCGCGATTGGACCGTCAGCCGCGAGGCGATGGTGCATCTGTGGTCCTACGATTGGCCGGGCAACGTGCGCGAGCTCGAGAACATGGTCGAACGCCTGGTCGTCCTGTGCGAAGGCTCGACCATCGAAAGCTCGGTCCTGCCCGCGAACCTGATGGCCAGTGCTCGCGCGGTCGAACCGCGGATTCCGGCCAACCTTGGCGACGGCGGCGTGAAGCTGAGCAACCTGGTGCGCGAGTTCGAGGGCCGTCTGATGAACGAGGCGTTGCGTCGCACACAAGGCAACAAGCAGGCAGCCGCGCGGCTGCTGGGTCTCAAACGCACAACTTTCTCGGCCAAGCTGCGCCGATGCGGGGTCTTTAGTTCGGAACCGCCAGGCAGCCGGAGCGAACAGCTATGAATCGGAGGACGAATCCGCCGCGTGTCATGGTTGTCGATGACGACCCGGACACAATCACTATCCTGAGCCGCTATCTGCAGCGCGAGGGTTTTGTCGCGATCGAAGCGCCGTCGGGAGCCGATTGCCTGCGGATCCTGCAGGAGAGCGCGGTCGATGTGATCCTGCTCGACCTGATGATGCCGGAGATGGACGGCTTCCAGGTTTGCGAGGCGCTCAAGCGCAATCCGGTTACCGCCGAAATTCCGATTATCCTGGTAACCGCGCGCGACGATATCGACGCCCGCGCCGAAGGAATCCGTATCGGGGTGAGCGAGTTCCTGCCCAAGCCCTTCTCCCGCCGCCAGCTTATCTCCCGGATCAACGCGCAACTGAGCGTGATCCAGGCCGGGCGCGCCGCCGAGGCGGCGCTCAATCGTTTTGCCGCCGGCGGCGAAGAGTAGTCGGCGCGCGATTTGACGCAAAGGCCCTTCGCGGTTTAAAAATCGGTTTCGAACCGTCGCGCGACGGACGGGGATCGCTTCCGCCTGCCGTCAAAAGCGCGAATATCCGACGGGCTGGAAACCACGTGACCGGATCGGCAATCCGGCATGCAGAAGGAGAGGCCAATGCGAGGACTTCAGGGCAAAGTCGTGTTTGTGACCGGAGCCGGCAGCGGCATCGGACGAGCGATCGCGCTTCGATTGGGAAGCGAGGGCGCCAAGGTCGCGGTGACCGACATGGTCGAGAGCACCGCCAAATCGACCGCCGCCGAGATCGGACAGACGGCCGCGGCCCTGATGGTGGACGTCACATCCGCGGCCAGCGTGCGCGCGGGCGTCGAAGAAACGGAGCGAAAGCTCGGGCCGATCGACGTGCTGATTAACAATGCCGGATGGGACAAGGTCGAGCCGTTCCTGAAAAGCACCGAGGACACTTGGGACAAGGTTATCGCGATCAACCTCAAAGGGCCGCTCAACTGCATCAAGGCGATTCTGCCCGGCATGGTCGAGCGCGGGCGAGGCAGAATCGTGAGCATCAGTTCGGATGCGGGTCGCGTGGGTTCGACCGGCGAGGCGGTATATTCGGCGACCAAGGCCGGCATCATCGGCTTTTCCAAGACGATCGCGCGCGAAGTCGCCCGCTATCGGATCAACGTCAACGTGGTATGCCCCGGACCCACGGACACCGCGTTTCTCAAGAAAATGGAAGACGTCAATCCGAAGCTGCAGGAGGCGCTCAAGCGCGCGATTCCCTTCGGCCGCCTGGCGCAGCCCGACGACATTACCGGAGCGGTGGTCTTCCTCGCCTCGGACGACGCCGCCTTCATCACCGGCCAGACGCTCTCGGTGAGCGGCGGCCTCACGATGGTCTGAGCGCCGCGCGATACCGCATCCGATCCCGCTGATTGGTTTCTTCTTTTTCCCTCTCCCGCATCGATGCGGGAGAGGGTCAGGGTGAGGGCACCATTTCGCGCGTGACGGCGGCGCTACCCGACGATCGGTATGCTCTCGGGTGATGATGAACTTGAGCTTCGCGGCGTCGATGAAATTCGGCTCATCCGCGCGCGTCGCCGCGTACTCGGGAGTCTTCTCCGAGGCTCGCATCGCGTTGGTATCGTCGAACCAGACCTCCGCCACTCCGTCGCACATCGGATGGCGTCCGTCGCGATAGGCCGAAAGCAGATTGTGCGATTGCACGTAGCGGCGCATCGTCGGGATCTTCGCCGCCAGCGGGCCATGAATCGTGCGCCAGTATTTCTGGAACGCCTCGACATCCATTCCCGCTTTGCGGCAGACGAACTCGACCAGCCTGACCATCGACGGATTGGTCGCGCCGTCCTTCTGCACGTGCTCCCGGGTCAGGATGAACTCCATCGGCATGTCGATGAAGTTGTAGTCGTCGGCCACCGCCGCCTTGCTCTGCGGGAGGTCGGCAATCCGGCGCATCGCGTCGGTGTCGTCAAACCATAGCTCGGCCACGCCGTCGTAGATCGGCTCGGCCTTGCGATAACCCGAAAGCAGGGTGTGGCACTGGACGTATTTGCGCAGCCCGGGCAGCCTGCTCACGATTCCGGCGTGGGTGTTGAGCCAGTATTTCTGGAACGCCTCGACGTCCATTCCCGGCTTGCGCTTGATGAAATAAATCGCCTTGATCATTTCGGCCCCCTGCTGAACGAAGCGAGCTGTTAGACCGCAGGCATGAAATGCCGCCTGGCGAATTACTCTTTCACGCGAAGCGCGTGAGAAGGGCATGCGCCGACGGTCTTGCGCACCTCGGCCTCGCTCGCGGCGCCCGGCTTGATCACGAACTTGCCGTCTTCGACCCGAAAGACGCTTGGCAGGGTCTTCACGCAATTGCCGGAATGACTGCAGACCGTTTTATCCCAGGTGACTTCGATAGCCATCTTTGATGCCTCCCGATTATTCTCCGGACGCCCGGCTTATCCGCCGCCCGGGTCTACCGAGTACCCTTTGGCACGAAGAGCGTTTCGACCGCAAATGATCGCGTTGGGTGAATGTTTCGGATCCGAACCGGACTCCCGCGTTTGCGGGGAAGGCCGCGCTTGATTACAGAATAGGGTCTCGAACGGCTCGGTCCGGGCGATAACCCAGGGAGGACGATACGATGGCGGCTACTTGTCCCAGCTGTAATGCCGAAGTACCAAGCGGCGTCACCACCTGCCCGGCCTGTCACTCGGCCGTGGTCGCCAAGCCGGCGAATAAAGTAATCGCGGCGCTGACGTATCTGCTCGGAGTGGTGACCGGGATTCTTTTTCTCTATCTCGAACCATACGACAAGGACGACTACGTGCGGTTCCACGCCCGCCAATCGATCGCTTTTTCGGTGGCGTGGTTCGCGCTGAACGTCGTGATCGGGGTCTTTGTCGCGGTATTGCCGCGAGCGCTCGGCGGCCTGCTGAGCTTCATCCAACAGGTGATGAACCTGGGCATCGCGGTGCTGTGGGTATACCTGATGTATCAGGCGTACGTCGGCAACAAGTTTCGCGTGCCGGTGCTGGCGGATTGGTTTGAAAGCTCGGGCCTTTAGGGGCAAGCCCGCGCGCGGCATCCGGATTGCGTTAAAATCGCTCGCGAGCCACGCCGGGGACAGCTCCGGCGAGACACACACTCTCAGGCGGCTTCGCGATCCGCAGCACCGTAGGTCTTGTGATAGACGCGGAGCAAGGCCGCGAACACCGCGATTACGGCCGGGCCGGCGAAAAGCCCAAGCGCCCCATATGCCGCCAGCCCTCCCGCGATGCCGAAGAACAGCGCCAGAGTCGGTAATCCGGTCCCCTTGCCCATCGCCGCCGGCTTGACGAAATTGTCGATCACCGCGACCGACAGCGTTCCCCAAATCAGCAGCGCCACCCCGTAGCCCCATCCGGAAACGTAAACCAGGTAGATCGAGGCCGGCACCCAGATTACGGCAGTGCCGCCGAACGGCAGCAAGCCGCAGGCCGCGGTAGCGATCGTCAGAAAGGTCCAGTATGGGACTCCGAGCACCAGGTACGACAGCCCCATCAGGATTCCCTGCAACATCGTCGTCAGCATCAGCCCACGCATCACCGCGGAAAGGGTGGAACGCAGGCTCTCAAAGACCGCCTGTTTGTCGTCCTCGTGAAGCGGGGTGATGTTGCGCAAGGTCTCGTAATACGTTTCGCCGTCACGCAACAGGTAAAATAGCGTCATGAGCATGACGCTGAACTGAATGACGAAAGAAATCAGGTTGCGGGCGATTCCGGTGACGTCGGCGACCAACAGATTGCTGATCGCCTTGGCGGTCTCCGTCGCGAATTTCGAAAGCTCCGCCGCGAGGTCGATCCCGAAGCGGGCAAGCGCCGCATCGAGCGCGGTCACCAGGCGCGAATGCATCGCCCGCTCCCCGAGCGGACCGATGCCGCCGGTCCGAACCAGCTCCGAGACCGAGGCGTACAGGCTTTGCGCCTCGCTCGCCAAAAGATTCGCCAGCCACAAACCCGGCAGGATCACGCCGAGGGCCACGCCCAGCGTGATCGCCATCGCGGCCGCCGAGCGGCTTTTGATCAGACGACGCGCTTCGTCCATCAGGGGATGGAACACGAAGCCCAGCAGCATCGCCCAGATGATCGGTGTAAGGAACGGTGACAGAAGCAGGTACAGTTCATAGGCCATCACCGCCAGAAAGCCGAAAAAGAAGAGCTGGACTATCCGTTCGCGATCCATACGTTATAAGCTCATACGGCGTGCGGCCGGCGGGTGGAGCTTAGCAAAAGGCCGTCCGCGAGTCGCCCGGAGGACGTTCCCGGTTGCTCCGGCTCCTGATTTTTGTTAGCGCTTGAGGTTGCTTGTTCTTCTCAGTCAATACCAGTTCCAGGCACGTAGCTCAGCGGGAGAGCACTTCCCTGACACGGAAGGGGTCGGCGGTTCAATCCCGCCCGTGCCTACCAATGAGTTTCGCAGGCGCCTTTCCGCTCGCCACAAGCTCGGGCCGCATCATTCCCGATTTCGGCCTCTCTGCCGTCACTTTGTCGCCTGTCGCGTGACGTTTTGATCTCTCATTAAATGAGTTCGGAAATTACCGTTACCGTTCAGGGCGCAAGCCGTGCGATGCCGCGTGGCACGCGGGTCTGGGACGTGCTGAAAACCCTCGATGGCGGGAAATTTATCGCCGCGCGGGTCAACGGCAAGCTCGTCGATACGAGTCGGCCGCTTGAGGAAGACGCGACGGTCGAGCCGATAGCGCTCGAAAGCCCCGAAGGTCTCGACGTTATCCGCCATTCGACCGCCCATCTGATGGCCCAAGCGGTGCAGAGTCTCTATCCGGGCACCCAGGTTACGATCGGTCCGACCATCGAGGATGGCTTCTACTACGACTTTGCGCGCGACACGCCATTCAATGTCGAAGATCTGGCGAAGATCGAAGCCAGGATGCGCGAACTGGCCAAGGCCGATCAGAAGGTCGAGCGCGTCGAGATGGAGCGCCAGGAGGCGATCGATCTCTTCGCGCGCATGCACGAGTCCTACAAGGTCGAGATTCTGAAAGACATCCCCGAGGCCCGGGTCTCAATCTATCGCCAGGGCGATTGGATGGATCTCTGCCGCGGGCCGCACGTGCCCTCGACTCGCTACATCAAGGCCTTCAAGCTTACCGCGGTGGCCGGGGCGTATTGGCGCGGCGATGAGCGCAACGCGATGCTCTGCCGCATCTACGGCACCGCGTTTGCCAACAAGGAAGCGCTGGAAGAGCACCTCAAGCTCATCGAGCTGGCCCGCGCGCGCGACCATCGCAAGCTCGGCCGCGAGATGCAGTTATTCATGTTCGATCCGATCTCGCCGGGCTCGCCGTTTTTCCTGCCCAAGGGAACGATCGTCTACAACCAGCTCGTCGAGTACATCCGCCGGCTCTACCGCCGCTACGGCTTCGACGAAGTCATCACGCCGATCATCTTCAAGAACCAGCTATGGCACACCTCGGGCCACTGGGAGATGTTCCGCGAGAACATGTTTCTGACCACCGACCGCGAGAGCGAAGGCGGCGAGCTGAACTACGGCGTCAAGCCGATGAACTGTCCGGGCCACGCGTTGATGTACCGGGTGGAACGGCGCTCGTACCGCGATCTGCCCCTCAGGCTGGCGGACTTCAGCAAGCTCTACCGCGCCGAGCGCTCGGGCACGCTCCACGGGCTCACGCGAGTGCGGATGATGTCGCAGGACGACGCGCACATCTTTTGCGCTCCGGAACAGGTGGCCGAAGAGATCGATCGCAATCTCAAGATGGTTCGCGACGTTTACGGAGCGCTCGGCTTCGACCAGATCGAGCTCAAACTGGCAACGATGCCCGAAAAGCATCTCGGCAGCGAGGAGTCCTGGCGCGAGACCGAAGCGATGCTGGGCGAGGCGATGGGGCGCAACGGTTTCAGCTATGAAGTGAATCCGGGCGAAGGCGCGTTTTACGGTCCCAAGATAGAGATTTACGTCGCCGACGCGCTCAAGCGGAAATGGCAGCTCGCCACCATCCAGCTCGATTTCAACATGCCCGAGCGTTTCGACCTGAGTTTCACCACCGCCGCCGGCACCGAGGCGCGCCCGGTGATGATCCATCGGGCTATTCTGGGTTCGCTGGAACGGTTCATCGGCGTCCTGCTCGAGCATACCGGCGGCATCCTGCCGTTTTGGCTTGCCCCGGAGCAGGGGCGTGTGCTTTCGCTAAGCGAGAAGGTAGAGGATTATGCGGCGGAGATTTCGGCGATGCTTCGCGGCGCGGGATTTCGCGTGAGCGCCGATATCCGCAACGAGAAGCTCGGCTTCAAGGTTCGCGAGGCCGAAATGGCGAAGATTCCCTACATGATTGTGGTCGGCGAGCGTGAGGCCGCCGACCGTTCGGTCTCGCTCAGACGGTTGCGAGGCGACAAAAGTCAGAGCATGACGCTCGAGAATCTGCTTGAATTACTAAAGGCTGAGCCGCTTCCGGCTTGAACCGCTTGCGCTCATCAGACAAAGATTTTAATGGCGAATTGACCTTGCGCGAGGCATCGAGGCGTTCGCCCGAGGAGGTGTCTTATCGTTAGAGATTTTCGTGTTCCGCCATCGCGCGAACCATCGGTTCGCGTTAACCAGGCGATCCGCGCGCCCGAGGTGCGGGTAATCGATGCCGACGGCACGCAGGCCGGAATCATGACCGCGCGTGATGCTTTGCGACTGGCCGAAAGCCGGAGCCTTGATTTGGTCGAGGTCGCTCCCACCGCCCAGCCCCCGGTCTGCCGGGTAATGGACTTCGACAAGTACCGCTACACGCAGAAAAAGAAGGCCCACGAGTCCAAACGTGGTACGACGGCGACCATAATCAAGGAAGTCAAGATGGGGGCGCTGACCGAAAAGCATGATATTGAGTTCAAAGTTCGGCACATTCAGCGCTTTATCGGCGAAGGCCATCGTGTTAAGGTTTCAGTTTCGTTCCGCGGCAGACAGATAACCCACCCCGAATTGGGAAGGGCTTTGCTTGAGCGGATAGTGCAGTTGGTGCAGGACGTCGCCCAGCCCGAGGGGTTGCCCAGGATGGAAGGGCGAAACATGTCGGTCCTGCTTACGCCGCGGTAGTTGTTCTATCGGGGCCGCGACAGAAAAGAGTTATGCCGAAGATTAAGACCAATCGCAGCGCGGCGAAAAGATTCGCCTTTACCAAGACCGGCAAGATTAAACGCAAGAAAGCGTTTCTGCGCCATCTGTTGTCCTCAAAGAGCCGCTCGCGCAAACGCCATCTGCGCCACGCGGGAACCCTGAACAAGGCCGACACCAAGACCATTCGCCGTCTCGTGCCTTACGCGTGAGGACGCGGCGATAAACGCCGAACAGCCGCTCGCAGTGATTGAGAAAATTTAGGAAGGATTGATCTCCGATGCCTCGTGCCAAGGGTGGTCCCAAGACCCGTCGTCGTCACAAACGTGAGTTGAAGCTCGCCTCCGGTTTCGTCGGAGGGCGCAAGCTCTATCGTCAGGCCCGCAACACGCTTGAGAAAGGGCTGACCTACGCCTATCGCGACCGCAAGCAAAAGAAGCGGAGCTTCCGTGCGCTGTGGGTGGTCAGAATCAACGCCCTGGTTCGCGAGCATGGGCTTAACTACAGCCGTTTCATCAATGGTCTGAAGAAGGCCGGCGTGGGGCTGGATCGCAAGCAGCTCGCCGTCCTGGCCATCGACCACGATCAGTTGTTTAACGAGTTGGTGCGCGTCGCGAAAAGCGCATTGGCAGGCGCCGCCTAAGCCACGCCAGCTTTCTTTCGCGCCGCGTACCGAACAAGACCATGTGGTTGATCGCCACATGGTCTTTTGTTTGGACGGCAAGCCTGCGAAGCTGACCGGAGCCACGATGAGAGAACAAGTCGAAGAGATTCGCCGACTGGCACTCGCCGAGCTTGGCGATGACGCCAGCCCCGAGCAGATTGAGAACGTCCGCGTACGGGTGCTCGGCCGTTCGGGCGAGCTTACCGCGATCATGCGCGCGATGGGCGGGGTGCCGGCGAATGAACGGCCGGCGATCGGCCGCATGATCAACGAAATCAAGGGCGAGATCGAAGGCCGCATCGAGGTCCTTCAACGCCGTCTGGCGGATGCCGCGATGGAGCGCTCGCTTCGCGAAGAGCGCCTTGACGTTACCCTGCCGGGAACGCGTATCCCGCGCGGCCGGCTTCATCCGATCACACAGATCGGTGAGAGGATGCTCGACATCCTGGTCGGACTGGGCTTCGAAGTGGCCGCGACGCCGGACGTCGAAGACGACTTTCACAATTTCGGCGCGCTCAACTTCCCGCCCGACCATCCCGCGCGCGACATGCAGGACACCTTTTTTCTCGGCGGCGGGCTGCTGCTTCGCACCCACACCTCCAACGGTCAGATCCGGGTGATGGAACAGCAAAAGCCGCCGCTGGCGGTAGTTTGCCCCGGCAACTGCTACCGGCCCGACGAACTCAGCGTGCGCTACTCGCCGATGTTCACCCAGCTCGAAGGCTTCATGGTCGATCGCACCGGCGTGATCACGATGGCCCATCTCAAGGGCGTGCTGAGCGAGTTCGTGCGCGAAATCTTTGGGCCGGCCACCAAGGTCAGATTCCGCGCGAGCTTCTTCCCCTTCACCGAGCCAAGCGCGGAAGTCGATATCAACTGTGTTTTCTGCGGCGGCTCGGGATGCCGAGTGTGCAAGAACTCGGGATGGATCGAGATTTTGGGCTCGGGGATGATTCATCCCAACGTGCTGCGAGCCGTCGGTTGCGACCCCGAACAATACCAGGGCTTCGCCTTCGGCATCGGGGTCGAGCGCGTGGCGCAGTTGCGGCTTGGAGTCGATGACATGCGTCTGTTTTTTGAAAACGACCTGCGCTTTCTCAATCAGTTCTAGGACTTCCATCGAGTGACAACATGAAGCTGCCCCTGAGCTGGCTCAAGGATTTCGTTCCGATCGAGACCGACACCGCCGAACTCAGCCGCCGCCTGAGCGTGGCTGGACTTGAGGTCGAAAACGCGGAACGCATGGCGCCGACTTTCGCCGGCGTCGTGATCGGGAAGGTCTTGAAGGTCGAGCGCCATCCCAATGCCGAACGCCTGAACCTGTGCGAGGTCGAGGCAGGGGCGGGTGAGCGCTTCAACGTGGTTTGCGGCGCGCCGAACGTGACCGCCGGGATGGTGGCGCCATTCGCTCGCGTGGGAGCGAGGCTTGGCGCGGGCAAGAGCGCTGGCCCCCAGGCGGGTGGCGCCGGCGGCCTCGAGGCGGTGGCGCCGCTGGAGGCCGCCGTGATCCGCGGAGTGCGTTCGGAGGGGATGCTTTGTTCGGAGCGCGAACTGGGATTCTCGGAAGACCATCTCGGAATCATGTCGCTCGATCGCGACGCTCCCCTCGGCGCCGACCTAGTGAGTTATCTGCAACTCGAAGATACCGTGCTCGATATCGCGATTACTCCCAATCGCGGCGATTGCCTGTCGGTGGCGGGAATCGCCCGGGAAGTCGCCGCGCTCTTCGGCCAGAAGTTAAAGCGGCGTCCGACAGTTACGCGCAAGCGCAAGACCGGGAGCGGGCTCGTGCAAGAGCGGCAAGGCGGCGCGCCGGTCAGCGTCGAGCTGATGGCGCCCGATCTGTGCCCGCGCTACGCCGCGCTCGCGATGACCGGAATCCGGATCGGGATTTCTCCGCTGTGGCTTCGGCGGCGTCTCGCGCTATGCGGGATGCGCCCGCTCAACAACGTGGTCGACGTGACGAACTACGTGATGCTCGAGCTGGGCCAACCGCTTCATGCCTTCGACTTGGCGAAACTTGATGGCGCGAAGATCGTGATACGCCGGGCGGGCGAGGATCGCGATTTCGTCACGCTCGATCAGACCAGCCGCCGGCTGGAACCCGACGACCTGGTGATCGCCGACGAGCGCAAGCCGCTCGCGATCGCCGGCATCATGGGCGGACTCAATTCGGAAGTCAGCAACGACACGAGCGCTATCGTGCTGGAGAGCGCCTGCTTCGACCCGATCACGATCGCCCGGACCGCACGGCGACTCGGGCTCAAAAGCGAAGCCAGCTATCGATTCGAGCGCGGCGTCGATTGCGCCGGACAGGTCACAGCGCTCGCGCGCGCGGCGGAATTGATTCGGAAATTGGCGCAGGGTCGGGAAAGCGGATCAGTTATCGACATCGAGCCGCGCCCGGCACCGCGCCACGAAATCGAACTTGATGCGGGACGGCTCACGGCGTTGCTCGGGGTTGAGATTCCGACCGCCGAGGTAAAGCGCCGGCTGCAATCGCTGGGGATGGCCGTTTCGCCGGCGGGCAGGAAGAAGTTTACCGTTGTGCCGCCGACCTACCGGCCGGATTTGCGAGAAGCGGCGGACCTGGCGGAAGAGGTGGCGCGGGTGAACGGTCTCGAAGAGGTGCCCGCGTTGATGCCGCCCCATCCCGGCGGTGCGGGAGCCGAAGACCGCCGGCGCGATCTCATCCGGACCAGCCGGAATGCGATGCTGGGATGCGGCCTGACCGAGGCCAAGACGCTTGCCTTTGCGGCGCCCGAAGACAATCAGAAGTTTCCCGGCCTGATGGGCGCTTCTCCGGTGGTGGTCGCCAATCCGCTCTCGGCGGAACTGGGCGAAATGCGCCGGAGCTTGATTCCCGGCCTGCTTGCCGCGTTGCGCTTCAATCTCAACCGTCAGGCGACCGCTTTCCACGCCTTTGAAATCGCCAAGGTCTTCCACGCTGTTGAAGGTAAGGCGGCCGAAGGCCAGCGATTGGCTGCGGTCAGCTATGGACCTTTGGTGTTCGGCGGAATCGGACAGCCCGGCATCAAGGCCGGCTTCTTCACGATGAAGGGGATGCTCGAAACCTATTTCGAGATGCTCGGAATTACGAGCGCGGTTGAGTTTACGGGGGCGGACCCCGCGCGTACGCCCTACCTCCATCCGGGTAAGGCGGCTTCGATCAAACTCGGCGGCGAATTGCTCGGTTATCTGGGCGAACTTCACCCGCGGGAGGCGATGCGGCTGGAATTGGGTGACCAGTGTGCGCTTTTTGAACTTGACTTCGCCTATATCATCGCCTATCGTCCGCCACGCAAGGCGGTTGCGGCTCCGCCGAGGTTTCCCGCAGTCAGGCGCGACATCGCGTTGGTGATCGACCGGGGTTGTCCCGCCGATACCGCGGTTAAGACCATCGCTCAAATCAGCGCACCGCTTCTGGAAAGTGTGGAGCTATTCGACGCGTACGAGGGCGGTTCGGTTCCGGCAGGGAAGAAGAGCCTGGCGCTAGCGTGCCGTTATCGGGCCAAAGATCGCACTTTAACAGATGAAGAAGTCAACCGCGCTCACGCCAAGGTGGTCGAACTTACGCTGGCAAGTTTGGGGGCGGAGCTTCGAAAATAGTAAAACCCATGGACCGCGATCAAAGCGGTAAAAATACAGCCCAGGGCATGACCAAGGCCCACCTCGTAGAGCTGGTCTACGAGCGCATCGGCTGCTCCAAGAAGGAAGCGTGCGAGGCTGTCGAGCACGTCTTCCAGATTATCAAGGAAAGCCTGCGCCGGGGTGAAAAGGTGAAGATTTCAGGGTTCGGCAGTTTTGTCGTGAATCAAAAGCGCGCGCGCTTGGGCCGCAATCCGCAAACCGGGACGCCGATTACGATTAAGCCGCGCCGTATACTGTCGTTCAAGCCAAGCCACGTACTGAAAGACCAGGTCAACCAAGGGGCCGGCACCTCGCCATGAAACGGCCTCCCCGCCGATCTGAACCGCGGCGGCGAGTATCCAGTAAAGCTCCGCCCGCTGCTGCCGCCGACGCCGGTCAGACCTTCAAAATCAGCGAGGCCGCGCGACTGGTAGGCGTCAAGCCGTATGTCCTGCGCTTCTGGGAAACAGAGTTCCCGATTTTGCGCCCCGCCCACACCCAGTCCAAGCATCGAGTCTACCGGGAAAGGGACATCGAGCTGCTGAACCTGGTCAAGCGGCTTTTGCACGACGAGCGCTTTACGATCGAGGGAGCGAAAAGGCGTCTTAAAGAGTTGGGAGTCGAGCGGAACTCAGATAAGCCGATCCCTACGGATATCGCGAGCAAGAGCCAGCCTGCGTCCGAGGCCAGCGCCGCGAATAGCGGCGGCGAATTCAAAAAAACCTTGGCCGAGATTCGCCGCGACCTCGAATCGCTGCACAAGTTGCTCGAAGAATGAGCACCCGCCACTCCTGATTCAGATCGGCGTCCGAATCCTCGGCAGAGCCGCGCTAAGCGTGCCTGCGGTCTCGCCCGATTCGCTCACTCAGCCGGCGGGTTGTCGGCAGCCAGAATAGATTTCTTTTCCGCGCGGGCAACGGCCGGCTCGCCCAGCCGGGCCGCCCTGCGTGCGGCAGTAGTGGGCGTGCCCAGCGGAGTCAAATTCAGCTCACTGGCGCACTCTTCGACGGCATGGTAGGCCATCCGGCCGGCTTCGACGGTTTCGCTAAGCGCGAAGGCCGCAGCCACCAGCGTCAAGCCCGCAGCCAGCAGGGCCATGGTCGAGAGTCCGCAGAGCGCACCCGCCGCCGCGCCCAGCGTGCCGCCAAGCAACAGACCTTTGGTCAGACGGCTTAGCCTGATTCGAGCCATCACGTGATTTTTCAGACGACCGGCCTCATGTTCTTCGTCGGCGGTCTTGAATTCGATTCGGGTCCATAAGTCGGGCCGAATCTCGAGATCGAAATCGTTCCATCCCGCGTCAAAAACCACCGTATGACCCGCCTTTGAGAACAGGCGCGCGATACGATCGAGAAGGCTGTCGCGCGATACGTAGGTCTCGTTCCAGTATGCCAGCCGGACGGCGCGCCGGAGCAATTCAACCTTGGGACGCTGGCGAAGCGCCGGTTCGGAGCCCGAGCGAGCGCTCCAGGCGCCTTTCAGTCGGAGACGATAGCGAGTCATCGCACGCACCATCGGGCCGGAGTAGGAGAGTATCGCCACCAGCAGGCGCGATCCCGCACCGTTATGACATTTCTCGATCGGCGCCTTCACCGCGTAATGGAGCGCCCATACCGGTCCCAGCGCCAACATCGCAAGCGCCGGCGTCGCCGGCAATCCCGCGGCGTAGGCGATAAGCGACAGCGTCATCCAGAGCGCGTTCCACTCGAGCGTTTGCGGAAGGAACTTGAACACGCTCTGTTGCGGTTCATAGATCGTCTGGGAGAACGCTCCGGCCTCGCCCCAGAACACCCGCTTGCTTCCTCCGCCCGGCAGAGTCCGCGCCAATCCCGGAATCCTGCCTTTCCACTTCACCTGTCCCAAAGCGTTGAAGCGTTCCGGGTATTTGAAATAGAGCAGCGCTTCCGCCTTGCCGTAACCTCGCTGCTGGCCGTAGTACGCCTTGATGGTGTTGCGTCTGAAGTGCCAAACGAAGGCCGAGGGGCAGAAGCCCAGAACCGCGCCCGCGTCCAGCGTGCGCCAGCATATGTCCACATCGTCGCCGGCGGCGGTGAACTGGGGATCGAATCCGCCGAGCTTTATCAGCAGCGACTTGCGAAAAACCATGTTGCAGCCGGCCAGATGCTCGGCGCGGTCCGCGGCCGTAAGCACGTGGCAGGGTGCGCCGGGCGAGGCCGCGACGCAGGCTTCGATTTTGCCCTCTTCGTGCGGCGCGTAGTTGGGACCGCCGCAGGCTTCGAAGTTGTTCTCGATCATCGCGCCCACCATCAGGGTGAGCCAGTGCGGATCGACCACGCAGTCGGAGTCGGTGTAGGCGACGATCTCGCCGCGCGCGGCATAGAGGCCGACGTTGCGCGCCACGCTGAGCCCCTTGTTGGGCTGGCGAATGAGCCGCGCGTCGGGGAAGTCCATCGCGATTTCAGCGGTCCGATCTCGCGAGCCGTCGTCGACCACGATTACCTCGTAATTGGGGTAATCGAGCACCGCGAGCGACTCCATGCAGGCCCGCATCGTGCGCTCCGCGTTGTAGGCGCAGATCACCACCGAGACCATCGGCGTCTCTTTAAGCAGCGGCGGGCAGGTTCCGTTCAGCATGACGAACGGCAGAATCTCGCCGGCGCCAAGGGTGCGCAACTGAAGCGCATCCGGCATCGCGTTACGCCGGATCGGTTGCGCCACGACGCCCGCCGCTCCCAGCGCGAAAGCGCAGCCCACCAGCTCGTCCTGCTCGGGCATCGATTCGGCAAACTCGATGACGACCGGGCGCGCCTCGGCGATATCGTGCAGGCTAATGAGATAGTTCTTGAGCTCGCTTACCGTTACCGGCGGTACGCTGCCGTAGATAAAGTCTTCTTCGTCCAGTGCCAGGGCCCGCGTAGAGGGCCGATGATGAATCGCGGCCGGGCGAAACGGGTCGCCCTGCTTGAGAACTTTGAGCAGCTTTCGCAGCCGACCCTGAACCCTGGCCAGTCCGTGCATTCTCAGCCGGTCGGAACCGATCGGACAGTCAAGGATATAGCCCGCGACCGCGGGATGGTTACGCATCGTGGCCGCGGTTTGCGCCACAGCCGCCGCGATCGCCCGGTAACCGGCGGTCGTTATCACTTCCGACGGAGCCACGTCGATTTCGACCATCGCCGTCAGGCCGGCCTGTTCGGCAAGGTCGAGCGCGCTCTCGGCCTGCGTGCTCTTGACGATTAGGCCGGTCGTCCGCGCCTCGGCAAGCTCCCGGAGACGGGCCCGAAGCGCGAGCTTCTGCTCGAAGCCGGAAAGCTCGGCGACGGTCTCAAGCCGCATCGCCTTGAAAAAGAACTTCTTGCCGGCACGGGCGAAGAATTTGCCGTGGCCGGTTATGGTAGAAAGTGAATTGTCGAGGTCTAGCATGGCTCAGGTATCGGCGACCCTTAGAGCCAAAGGCGTGCCATCTGAAATAGCCCTATTTTCAGCTAGTTACGTGATTTCACCGAACTCGCGTAATAACCAATTCGGTTGGCGGCTAACCGGTTTGCGGTTGATCTCGGGTTTGGGGTGGCCTCGATGTGCGGTAAGCCGGTCGGCCGGAGGATAGCGTAGCCCGCTCCGGATTCCGCAGCGAACACCGTCGAGATGCGGGTAGCAATGCCGACCCGTACGCGATAAAATTCGTGCCATCGGTCGGCTGGGCCCGATTCGGAGAAAGTTATGGATCTTTTTGCACCCTCTCACTTGCTGATCGTTTTGGTGATCGTTCTGGTGATCTTCGGCCCGAGCAAAATCGGCGACATCGGCGGAGCCTTGGGCAAGGCGATCAAGGATTTCAAGAAAGCCATGAACGAGCCCGAGAGCGATTCGAAGACCACCAACACGACCGTCGAACCCAAGGCGAGCGAAGCAAAGTCCGAAAAGATTTCCTGACCACCGCGTGGCGGGCGGTATTGTACGCGGGGTTCGGTGAAAGCCGGGATTTCTCGCTGCGCTCGAAACGACAAGAACACGCCGAAGCTGTCATTCCGAAGGGTTCGGCAGCGCTCAGGGCGGGCTCCGTCAGGAATCCCGGATCTTGCGCATGCGACTTGGTTAGAGGTCCCGAGAGCCATACCCTACCTGACAACCCCTTGCGGCGGCTCGTCCTTGCCTTAACGTTCTTCCCGTTCTAAACCTCAGCCCTGTGAAAATCATTCGCGCGATTTTTTGGGCGGCGGTCGCGGCTATGGGCGCGTTTGCGCTCGGCCTCATCGCCTTGGTCCGCGGCGAGCAGCCACCAAACTCAATTTGGTTCGTGATCGCGGCGGTCTGCATCTACGCCGTCGGCTATCGTTTTTACTCCGGCTTTATCGCGAGTCGCGTGCTCGAGCTCGACGATTCGCGATTGACTCCGGCGGTGCGGCTCAATAACGGCCGCGATTACGTCCCGACCCAGCGATGGGTCACCTTCGGCCATCACTTCGCGGCGATCGCGGGGCCGGGGCCGCTGGTCGGACCGGTGCTGGCCGCACAGTTCGGCTATCTTCCCTCGACCCTATGGATCGTTATCGGCGCGGTGCTCGGCGGATGCGTTCAGGACTTCGTCGTGCTGGGCAGTTCGCTTCGCCGCGACGGCAAATCGCTGGGCCAGATGGCGCGCGAAGAACTCAGCCCGGTGGGCGGATTCACCGCGCTGATCGGCGTGCTGACGATCATGGTCATCCTGATTGCCGTGCTCGGATTGGTGATGGTCAACGCGATGAAACAGAGCGCCTGGGCGACTTCGACCATCGCCGCCAGCGTTCCGATCGCGATGATCGTCGGCCTCTACATGACCCGGTTCCGGCCGGGGCGGGTGGTCGAGGGCTCGGCGCTGGGTATCGCGCTGATCGTTCTGGCGGTGATCGGCGGTCGCTACGTCGAGGGCTACAGCTGGGGCCGTTATTTCGTGATGGACGCGCCGACGCTGGCGCTGTGGATTATCGCCTACGGCTTCCTCGCGTCGGTGCTTCCCATCTGGCTCCTGCTCGCGCCGCGCGATTATCTATCGGCGTTCATCAAGCTCGGCACCATCGCGGCTCTCGGGGTGGGGATCCTCGCGTTCCATCCGCCGACGATGATGCCGGCGCTGACGCGGTTCGTCGACGGCCATGGCCCGGTGTTCGGCGGCAAGGTCTTCCCGTTCGCGTTCATCACCGTCGCCTGCGGAGCGATCTCGGGATTTCACGCGTTGATCGCCTCGGGCACGACGCCCAAGATGCTCGAACGCGAGAGCGACGCGCGGCTGATGGGCTACGGCGCCATGCTGATGGAATCATTCGTGGCGGTGATGGCGATGATCGCCGCGACCGTTCTTCAGCCCGGCGTCTACTTCGCGATCAACAGTCCCGTCGGCATCGTGGGAAAGGGTACTGCCGCGACCGAGAAGATCTCAGCCTGGGGCTTCCCGGTGAGCGATACGGAGATGCGGGAGCTGGCGGCCGATGTCGGCGAGACCACGCTTTATGCCCGCACGGGCGGAGCGCCGTCGCTGGCGGTCGGGATGGCGCATATTTTTTCGGGCACGCTCGGCGGCCGCACGATGATGGCGCTATGGTATCACTTCGCGATCATGTTCGAGGCGCTGTTCATTCTGACCACGCTGGACGCCGGCACGCGCGTGGGCCGCTTCATGCTCCAGGATCTGCTCGGCCATATCTATCATCCGTTGGGCGCGACCAGTTCTTATCCGAGCACGCTGTTCGCCTCTTCGCTGATCGTCGGCGCGTGGGGCTACTTCCTTTATTTCGGCGCGATCGATCCGCTGGGCGGGATTAATTCGCTCTGGCCGCTGTTCGGAATCGCCAACCAGATGCTGGCGACGGTGGCGTTATGCATCGTTACCACCGCGCTTATCCGGCGCGGCAAGGGCAGCTACGCCTTCGTCACGCTGCTTCCGCTGACGTGGCTGGTGGCGGTCACGATGACCGCGGGGTTCGAGAAAATCCTGAGCCCGATGACGAACGTCGGATTTCTTTCCCACGCCGCGCTCCTGCGCTCGGAGCTTGCCGGACCGACAACCGCCAAACGCGCCGCCGAAATCGCGCGGCTGATTTGGAATGATCGCATCGACACCGCGATGACGATCGTCTTTATCGCCGTGGTCGTGATCATCCTGGCCGACTCGGCCCGAGTCTGGCTCAATTATTCCAGAGGCGCGCCGGCGGCGTTGAAGCCGGCTGCCGAGGCCGCGGCATGAAACGCAAGAATCCGCATAAGCGTGAGGGTTCGGCGCTCGCGACGGCGATGAGCGCCATACTAGCCGAGCTTCGCCGCCTCAACGCGCTCGGTGTTGCGGGCGTCCGGGATCGCACGCGAAGCGAACAGGCCGCGATCGTGCGCAAGGAACTGGCCGAGCGTTACAAGACTCACACGCGTTGCTGCTGAGAGATCGGCGATTCTGATAGCCGGACGCTACTTCAGGAACATTAGTGAGCAACACGCTGCTAAGCTTCCCCCATCCATGCGCATGGCCGGCATTATGTCTCGCAATTGCCGGCAGTGTTTGTCATTCCGAGCGAAGCGAGGAATCCCGGAAAACGGTCAGCACTCTTCAGCCGCACCCGGGATTCCTCGCTGCGCTCGGAATGACAAGAGCACCACGTGCCGGGCCTTCGCACCTGCCAGACACGGTGCTAAATGCTTTTTCCCTCCCGCATAAATAGTTTTTCCCTCCAGTCTAGGTACTCGCCCCGATTGTCGCCGTTTACCGCTCGACTAACGTCCTCACAGCATTGACCACCGTCTTCGGTGGCGGATGCGGAGGGTATTTTGGAAGAGCGCGATCCATCAGACAAGCGTACCGCAGGGACGCATCCCGCCGGTGGCGAGCAGCGGTCTGAGTTCGCGCGGCGGCAACCGTGGCAGGGCGGCGTTCGCCTGGAACCGCTGGCGAATCTGGCACACGAGCTGCGCACGCCGCTTCAGGTGATGCTCGGTTATGTCGATATTCTCCGCGAGGAATGGGCGGGCGGGCTTTCGCCGGAGCCGCGCGAAATTCTCGAACGGCTTCGCATCAACGCCCACGAACTGGCGCATACGCTCGGAAATCTGATGGAACTGGCGACGGCTCAGGCCGGAGGTGCAGCGGTGGTCGAAGAAGAAATCGAAATCGCTGATTTGGTTGACGACCTGACTTGCGTTTTGGAACCTGCCAATCGACGCAAAGGCCTGGCGCTTGATTTCGAGCTGGAAGGGGCACCCAGGTCGGTTTTGTGCGATCGGCGTTTGCTGCGATCGATTCTGGTCAACCTGGCGCTCAACGCGATCAAGTTCACTCCCGCCGGCAGCGTTACTATTGCCGTGCGGCGCTGTCACGCCGGCAGCGGCGAGGAGTGGGCCGAGTTCGAGGTCCGCGATACCGGCCCCGGTATCGCGCCGGATCAGCTCGATCGCGCTTTTCAGCCATTCGCACAGCTTTCAAGCTCGAGCACCAGACACCATCGCGGGCTCGGCCTGGGCCTTGCCCTGGTGCGGAGCCATGTCGAGAGCCTCGGAGCGACGCTCGAAGTCAGCTCCAGTCCGGGCAATGGTTCGAGCTTCGTCGTTCGGATTCCGATCAAGGGCGCCGGTGTGGCCGCGGCATGAACGAAGGGGGGAACCGGGATCAGCCGGCGCCCGCGATCCTAATGCCAGGCTCACAAGGCCGGCAGCGCGTAATCCGATCGCGAGCAACGTCGCCTAGCGATATTGCCGCATCAGGCCCACCACCACGCCGCGGACCTGCAGCTCCTGCTCGGAGGCGAAGATCGGACTCATGGTGGCGTTGGCGGGTTCGAGGCGGATGCGGCCGCCGTCCTCGCGGTAGTATTTCTTGACCGTCGCTTCGCCGTTGATCGTGGCGACCACGGTCTCGCCGTTGTTGGCGCTGTCGCGTCCCTCGACGATTATGAAATCGCCGTCGCGGATTCCCTCGTCAATCATCGATTCTCCGCGCACCCGCAAACAGAAGGTGTTCTCGCGCCGAACGAAGTCTTCCGGCACCGCGATCGTGTCGTTGCTTTCAATCGCCTCGATCGGCGTTCCGGCTGCGACTTGCCCAAGCAGCGGTAATTCTCTCGCCGCTCCCGATTTGTGCCGCGTCACCAGTTCGAGCGCGCGGCTGTGATTCCATCGCCGCCGGATGTAGCCCTTGAGCTCGAGATTTTTCAGATGTTTGTGGACCGTCGCGAGCGACGCCAGACCGAAGTATTGGCCGATTTCCTGAAGGGTTGGCGCGTAACCCTGCTCAGCGATATAATGGTCCAGGAAATCAACCATCTGTTTCTGACGTTTTGTCAGCGTAGCCATTGTCGAGCTCCCTCCCCCTTGTCGTTCGAATGTCCGATCGGCGAAGATCGGGCGAATCTCTTAGAGGACTCTACACTTCCGGGTTATCGACAGCAAACGCAAGCAGGCACCCATTGAAGCTTTTCCGGCTTTGTTGACGTTTATTCGTCGCCAAGCCGCATCACCGGCAACCCTTAGCCAAGGCTGCTCTTAGGAGGAACGTGGCTCAACAGTACGTATATACGATGAAAGATTTGGGCAGGGTGCACCCGCCCAATCGCGAAGTGCTCAAGGGGATTTGGCTTTCTTTCCTGCCGGGGGCCAAAATCGGTGTGCTTGGCGCCAACGGCGCGGGCAAGAGCTCGTTGCTCAGAATCATGGCCGGCGAGGACAAGGAGTTCACCGGCGAAGCTTGGGCAGCGGATGGCATCCGGATCGGTTTTTTGCCCCAGGAGCCGCGTCTCGATCCCGCCAAAGACGTAGTCGCCAACATCGAGGAAGGCGTCGCCGGAACCCGTGCGATGCTGGATCGGTTCGAGCAACTGGGCGTCAAGATGGGCGAGCCGATGAGCGAGCCCGAGATGGCAAAGCTGCTCGAAGAATATGGAACGCTGCAGGATCGGATCGAGGCGGTCGGCGGATGGGAGATCGACCGCACCGTGGAAATCGCGATCGATGCTTTGCGCGTGCCGACCAACGTCGCGGTTGATCAGCTCTCGGGCGGCGAACGGCGCCGCGCCGCGCTTTGCCGGCTGCTGCTTCAGAAACCGGATCTCTTGCTCCTCGACGAGCCCACCAACCATCTCGACGCCGAATCGGTGGCGTGGCTCGAACATTATCTGCAGGAGTATCCGGGCACGGTGGTCGCGGTCACCCACGACCGTTATTTCCTGGACAACGTCGCCGGCTGGATTCTGGAACTCGACCGCGGCGTGGGCATCCCGTGGCAGGGCAACTATTCGTCATGGCTGGAGCAAAAGAGTCAGCGCCTCGCGGTCGAAGAGAAACAGGAATCGGCCCGGCAGCGCACGCTCAAGCGCGAGCTCGAATGGGTCCGGATGGCGCCGCGCGCCCGTCAGGCCAAGAGCAAAGCGCGCGTGGCGGCCTACGAGACGCTGTTGGCCGATGAAAAGCAGCGCGCTTCCGAGGCCGTGGAGATAATCATCCCCTCCGGCAAACGGCTCGGTTCGCTGGTGGTGGAGGCCAAGCATCTGGGCAAGGCTTATGGCGATAACGTTCTTATCGACGACCTCAGCTTCAACCTGCCGCCGGGCGCGATCGTCGGCCTGATCGGCGCGAACGGCGCCGGCAAGTCGACGCTTTTTCGGATGATCGCCGGCCTCGAAAAGCCCGACAGCGGCGCCATCCGGCTCGGCGAGACGGTCGAGCTGGCCTACGTCGATCAGCTGCGCGATGAGCTCGATCCGAAGCATTCCGTATGGCAGGAGATCAGCGGCGGCGCCGAGCGGCTGATGATCGGCGGGCGCGAACTCGCCTCGCGGGCTTACGTCGCCAGCTTCAATTTCAAGGGCAGCGACCAGCAAAAGCGCGTCGGCGACCTCTCGGGCGGCGAGCGCAATCGGGTGCATCTGGCCAAGCTGTTAAAGCGCGGCGGCAACCTGATCCTGCTCGATGAGCCGACCAATGACCTCGATGTCGATACGCTGCGGGCGCTCGAAGAAGCGTTGCTCGAATTCGCCGGTAGCGCGATGGTTATCAGCCATGACCGATGGTTCCTCGATCGGATCGCCACTCATATGCTGGCCTTCGAGGGCGACAGTCGCGTCGTCTGGTTCGAGGGCAACTATCAGGACTACGAGGAGGACCGGCACCGGCGTTTGGGGAACGAAGCCGATCAGCCCCATCGCATTCGGTTCAAAAAACTTGTTCACTAGGAGCAGTGGCCAAACTTCGTATCATTTTTGAGAGCGGCGAGCCGGAGCGCGTGATCGAGTTCGACGTGGCCAAGGCGCCGTTTTCTCATGACGGCCTGCCGGCATCGATCCTCGAACGTCATGCTCGGCCATCACGTCCATCTGGAGCACGCGTGCGGAGGCAACTGCGCGTGCACGACCTGCCATGTGATCGTAAAGGCGGGCGTGAACGAGCTATCCGAGGCCGAAGAAGCCGAGGAGGATCTTCTCGACAAGGCGCCGGGACTCACTCCGACCTCGCGTCTGGGATGTCAGGCGGTGGTCGAGAGCAACGACGCGGAAATCGTGATCGTGGTTCCGCGCTTCACGATTAACCAGGTCAGCGAACAGCATTAGCAGGGTGTTGAGAAAAGACCTGGGTTCGACAAAGTGGTCGCCGATGTTCTCAACACCCTGCGTAAATACCGGCTTCCTTCCTCCACCTTCTCCCCCTTTGGGGGAGACAGGAGAGAGGTAGCGAAGCTATCGAAGCGGGATGCTCAAACGCGATGCGATAATCGAGCGGATTTTCGAGCATACCGCGGATACGCGCTCGTTGTTTTTGCGCATCGCCGACGGCGCCGACTTCAGTTTCATCCCGGGTCAGTTCATCTCGCTCACGCTGCCGCTCAACGATGAGACGATAGTTCGCCCCTATTCGATCGCGTCCAGCCCCGAGGACGGCCAGCCGCTCGAAATTTGCCTGAACCTCGTGCCCGGCGGCGCCGGCTCGCGATATCTTTTCAGCCTGGGAATCGGCGACCGGTTGAGCTTCACCGGACCCTTCGGAAGATTCGCGCTCGACCGCGCGCCCGACGTCGAAACGATTTTTATCGCCGATGGCACCGGAATCGCGCCGATAAGGCCGATGCTCCGGCGCGCCCTTGCCGACGAGCGCCATCCGCCTATATTTCTTCATTACGCGGCACCGACTGAAGACGGGCTGCTCTACCGGCGCGAGTTTGAGAAATGGGCGGCTGATGATTCGCGCTTCAACTTCGAGCCGATTCTCATCGATCCGCCGCCCGGATGGGCTGGCGCGCGCGGTCGCCTGATCGATCACGTCGAGCGCCTCTACGTGAAGGATGATGGCGATCGCGGCCGGCGCTTTTTCATCTGCGGCGTCGGACAGCCGGTGTTCGATTTGCGGGATCTGCTGCGCGGCGCGGGCTACGAGCGTCGCGCCGTCCAGTATGAGCGGTGGTGAAAGGTGAAAAACGCGGCGGCCCGCATCCGAGGCGGATACGCCGGATACGGGCCGCCGCAATCGCAAGCGCCGCGGCTTTCGTGGCGCTTATTTTTTGAACGCCGCCTTTAGTCCGGCAACCGCCTCAGCAACCGCTTTCTTTCCCTGGTCCAGCACCGACGACATCAGGAAAAATCCGTGGATCGTGCCGTCGTAGCGCGTGCAGGTAACCGGCACGCCGGCTTCGCGCATCCGCGCCGCGTAGGCTTCGCCCTCGTCGCGCAACGGATCGAACTCGGCGGTAATCACCAGCGCCGGCGGCAGACCGCGCAGGTTTTGCGCCAGCAGCGGGGAGACGTAGGAATGGGCGCGATCGGCGCTATCGCGGACGTACTGTTTCCAAAACCACGCCATCATTTCCCGGGTCAGAAGATAGCCGTCCGCGCACGAAGTCAGGGAACCGGTGTTCATGGCCGCGTCGGTCACCGGATAGACCAGCAACTGGTAGGCGATGCGCGGCTTGCCGTGGTCGCGCGCCATCAACGCCACCGCTGCCGCCAGGTTGCCGCCCGCGCTGTCGCCGCCGATCGCTATACGCTCCGGATCGCCGTTGATCGAGGCGGCGTTGTCGGCGACCCATTGCGTGGCGGCGTAGCAATCCTCGAGCGGCTTGGGGAATTTATGCTCCGGCGCGAGGCGATAATCCACCGAAACCACGATGCATCCGACCATGTTGGTCAGCATCCGGCACGGCGCATCCCAGCTCTCGAGGCTGCCCAGCACCCAGCCTCCGCCATGAAAGTAGACCAGCACCGGAAACGGCCCGGCGCCCTTCGGCGTGTATATCCGCACCGGGATGTTCGCTGCCGGTCCGGGTATCGAACGGTTCTCGACATTGCCGACTGGCTCCGGTTCCCCTTTGGTCTGGAAGAGCTGATCGAACAGGCGGCGGCCCTCGGCCGGCGACAGCGTATGGAGGCCGGGGAGCTTGTTTAATTCGTCGAGCACGGCGCGCGATTGCGCGTCTAGCGGCATAGCAATCCTCCCAGGTCAAAGTACGGAACGTCATGAACCTTGATGGTCGCGAAGGCACGACGCTCAATCGAACATCAGCACCGTGCGCGCGACCTCGCCCGCCTTCATCGCCCGGAAGGCTTCGTTGACGTCCTCGAGACGGCCGCGGCGGCTGATCATCTCGTCGAGCTTGAGCCGCCCCTGCATGTAGAAATCGATGTAGCGCGGCATGTCGATGCGGAATCGGTTCGATCCCATGTTGGTTCCGATGAGCTTCTTCTCGGTCAGGATATGGCGTCCGTCGATCTCGATCTTCTGGCCCACCGGCACCATCCCGATAATCGTCGCGGTGCCGCCCGGCGCGAGGCAGTAGAACGCTTCCTCGGCGGTCTTCTTGAGTCCGATCGCTTCGAACGAGTAATCCACGCCGCCGCCGGTCATCTTTCTGATTTCCTTGACCGCGTCGGTCGACGAGGAATCGACGGTATCCGTGGCGCCGAACCGCCTGGCCGTCGCGAGCTTGCTCTCGAACACGTCCACCGCGATTATTTTGCGCGCTCCGGCGATCAGCGCGCCCTGAATCGCCGAGAGCCCGACGCCGCCGGTGCCGAACACGGCAACCGTCGAGCCCGGCTCGACCTTGGCGGTGTTGAGCGCGGCGCCCACACCGGTGGTAACGCCGCATCCGATCAGCGCCGCCCGATCCAGGGGCATATCGGTGCGGATCTTCACGATCGCGTGCTCGTGCACGAGCATCTTCTCGGCGTAAGTCGAGAGGTCGACGAACTGGTACACCTGCTGGCCCTTGAGCGAAAGCCGCGGCTGATCGCCCTTGGCGCGCTGGGTCGCGGCCTTGTTCGAGCACAGATGGGGACGGCCGGTCATGCAGTAATCGCACCGGCCGCAGAAGACCGAGCAGCAGGAAATCACGTGATCGCCGGGTTTGACGTAGGTCACGGCGCTGCCGACTTCCTCGACGATACCGGCGGCTTCGTGGCCGAGGATCGCCGGCGCGGGATGCGGATAAAGGCCGTCAACGAAGTGCAGGTCGCTGTGACAGACCCCGCTGGCGACGGTTCGCAGCAGCACCTCGTTGGCCCGGGGCTTGTCGATGTCTACCTGTTCGATTGTCAACGGTTGATTGGGACCGTGAAAAACGGCGGCTTTCATTGAATTCTCCTTCCTTGCCTGAACCGACAGGCTATCGATGACGTTGATCGCCAGACCGGAACTTTGACTTGTCGAGTCGCAGTTGGAATCTCTAAGGCGGTATCGGCTCTTCTGTCAAGGTTGAATCAGATAATCCCGGCCTTTGCCAGCCGATCGAGCTCCTGCTCGCCAAGCCCCAGAAGGTCGCCGTAGACCTCGCGATTATGGCTGCCGGGCCTGGACGGACCGGTCCACTTCATCACCCCCGGCGTTTCGCTCAGTTGGGGCACGATACCGGGAACCTTGAGGTCGCCGAGTTCGGGATCGTGCATCGTGCGAATCATGCCGCGCTCGATAAACTGCGGATCGCGCGCGATGTCGGCGATCGAATAGATCGGACCCGCCGGTACCGCCGCGGCGTTGAGCATCGTCCACAGCTCTTCCATCGGATGCCGCGCGGTCCAGGCGGCGATGATGTCGTCGAGTTCGGACTGGCGCTCGCCGCGAGCAGCATGGGTCGCGTAACGCGGGTCGTCGCCCAACTCCGGTTGGCCCATCACCTTCGCCAGGCGTTTAAAGATCGCGTCTCCATTGGCCGCGATCAGGATCATCTTGCCGTCGGCGGTGGGATAGATATTCGACGGCGCGACCTTGGGCAGAATCGCTCCGGTGCGCTCACGAATCACACCGAGCAGATCATATTCGGGCAGCATGCTCTCCAGCAGCGAGAAGACCGCCTCCGTGATGGAGCAATCGACCACCTGGCCGCGTCCGGTGCGCCGGCGATAGTCGAGCGCCGACATCGTGCCGACGGTGGCGAAGAGCGCCGCCAGCGCGTCGCCCAGCGATACGCCGGCGCGAACCGGCGGCTGGTCGGGGAAGCCGGTCAGATAGCGAACACCGCCGATCGCCTCGCCGACCGAGCCGAAGCCGGTGCGATCCTTGTAGGGGCCGCTCTGCCCGAAGCCCGATACGCGGGTCATGATGAGGCCGGGATTAACCGCCGACAGGTTGTCCCATCCCAGGTTCCACTTCTCCATCGTGCCCGGACGGAAATTCTCGAACAGGATGTCGCTCTGCTTGACCAGTCGGCGAAAGAGTTCCTGTCCTTCGGCCTCGCGCAGATTGAGCGTGATGCATTTCTTGTTGCGCGACTGAATCGGCCACAGCAGCGTGCGTCCGCGGAAGCGATGCGGTCCCCATTCGCGCATCAGGTCGGGGGCGTCGGGCGACTCGACCTTGATGATCTCGGCGCCGAAATCGCCCAGCAGGCGGCACGCGAAGGGGCCCGCGAGCAGCGAGCCGAGTTCGATCACCCGGACGCCTTCCAGCGCCCCTTTGTTGTAAACGGGCGCAGTATCGATGCTTGCCGTGCTCATGAGGGTTAATGCTCCTGCCGCAGTAAAGCTGTCCGAGTGTCCAGCCCGCGTCAAGGAACCCCGCCTGCAGGAAGCCGCCGCATTACTCGAGTCTCGGACTGTAGCCCTCCTGTCCGGCGCGGCGCATCAACTCGTACATCAATCCGTCCTTAGCGGTTCCCTCTCCCGCGAAAAAGCGGGCGAGGGGAAAGACAGATCGTGGGGCAGGGCGCCAGGCGGTCGCCGCGACCTGACGGCTATTCCTCTTCTGCCGAGCCGTTGCCGTTGGAGTCGCCGTTCTCTTCTTCCTTCTCTGCGAGGCCGGCGACGGCGCGGACTTTCTCGCCCGGTTCGAGCTTGACCAGATGCACGCCCTGGGTGTTGCGCCCGATGATGCGCACGTCTCTGGCCCGCAGCCGGATGACCTTGCCGGCGTCGGTGATGAGCATCACCTGATCGTCGCTGCCGACCTGGCGCACGCCGATTACCTTGCCGGTCTTCTCCGTCACCTGCATCGTGATCACGCCCTTGCCGCCGCGATGAGTGAGCCGATACTCGGCGGCCTCGGTGCGCTTGCCGTAGCCCAGCTCCGAAACCGTCAACAGCGTCTCGCTCTCGCGCACCATGGCCATCGAGACCACTTCGTCGTTGGCAAGCATGACCTCGCGGCCCTGCTTGCTGGCGATGGTCTCGAGTTGCATCCCGATCACGCCGTAGGTGCCCCGGCCCATCGGGCGCACTTCTTCTTCCTTGAAGCGAATCGCCTGGCCTTCGCGCGTCGAGAGCACGACTTCCTGGTTGCCGTCAGTGATGCGGACGCCGATCAGCTCGTCGCCTTCCTCGAGATTGATCGCGATGATCCCGTTGGCGCGGACATTCTCGAACTGGCCGAGCTCGGTCTTCTTGACGAGCCCGCGCCGGGTCACGAACATCACGTACTTGCCCTCGATCTCCTTGGGCAGGGGGATGAAGGCCGAGAGCGTTTCCTTGTCGGCGAGGCTCAACAGGTTGGCGATAGAACGGCCCTTGGCGGCGCGCCCGCCCTCGGGCAGCTCGTAAGCCTTGAGCGCGTAGACCTTGCCGGCGCTGGTGAAGAAAAACAGCTTGTCGTGGGTGGAAACCGGCACCAGATGCTCGACGAAGTCGAGCCTCGGCGGTGGTCGCGCCGATCTTGCCCCGTCCGCCGCGGCGCTGGGTGCGATAGAGCGAGAGCGGCGTGCGCTTGATGTAGCCGCCGTGGGTAACCGTGACCAGCACGTCTTCCTCGACGATCAGGTCTTCGATCGAGAAGCGCCTTCGGCCTCGATAATCTGGGTGCGGCGCGGATCGGCGAATTCCTTCCTGATCTCCCCGATCTCTGCCGCGATGAGCTTCATCAGTTCGCGCGCGTCGCCGAGGATCGTTTTCAGGCGCGCGATGGTGTCGGTGGTTTCCTTGTGCTCGCTTTCGATTTTCTCGCGCTCGAGCGAGGTCAGGCGGCGCAGCGTCAGGTCGAGGATCGCCTGGGCCTGTAGCTGGGTCAGCTTGAAGCGCGCCATCAGGTCGTTGCGGGCGCTCTCGGCGTCCTTGGAGGCGCGAATCAGCTTGATCACCGCGTCGAGGTTCTGCAGCGCGATGAGCAGGCCCTCCAGAATGTGCAGGCGAGCTTCAGCCTGGCGGAGTTCGAACAGGGTGCGACGGGTCAGGACGTATTTGCGATGGTCGATGAAGGCGACCAGCATCTCGCGCAGACTGAGCTCGCGCGGCCGGCCCTCGTGAATCGCGAGCATGATGAGCCCGTAGCTCTCCTGCATCTGGGTCAGCTTGTAGAGCTGGTTGAGCACGACCTTGGGCTCGGCGTCGCGCTTGAGCTCGACCACGATCCGCATGCCGTCGCGGTCAGATTCGTCGCGCAGGTCGCTGATGCCTTCGATCCGCTTGTCGTTGACCAGCTCGGCGATGCGCTCGACCAGACGGGTCTTGTTCACCTGGTAGGGGATTTCGCGCACGATGATCGAGGAGCGGCCGGTGCGCTTGTCGGTCTCGATCGCGGCGAGCGCCCGGATGGTGAGGATGCCGCGCTTGTTGAGATAGGCCTGGCGCACCGATCTGCCTGCCGAGCAGTTGGCCGCCGGTCGGAAAATCAGGGCCGGGAATGATGTCGATGATCTGTTCGAGAGTCAGATCGGGGTTTTCGATCAGCGCGAGCAGCGCGTCGCATACTTCGCCGAGATTGTGCGGCGGAATGTTGGTCGCCATCCCGACCGCGATTCCGTCCGCGCCGTTGATCAGCAGGTTCGGAAGCTGCGCGGGCAGGATCTCGGGTTCCTGCTGGGAGCCGTCGAAGTTGGGAACGAAGTTTACGGTGTCCTTCTCGATATCGGCCAGCATCCGCTCCGCCAGCCGGGTCAGGCGGCATTCGGTATAGCGGTAGGCGGCGGGAGGGTCGCCGTCGATCGAGCCGAAGTTGCCCTGACCGTCGATCAGCGGATAGCGCAGGCTCCACGGCTGGGCCATCCGCACCAGCGCCTCGTAGACCGCGCTGTCGCCGTGCGGATGATAGCGCTTGAGCACTTCGCCCACGACGCCGGCGCACTTGGAGTAGCGCCGGTTGGAGAGCAGCCCTTCGCGGAACATCGCGTAGAGGATGCGGCGATGGACCGGCTTCAGGCCGTCGCGCAGGTCGGGTAATGCGCGGCCGATATTCACCGACATCGCGTAGTCCAGATAGGACTGGCGCATGTCGTCTTCGATATTCAGCAGCGCGGGTTCGTTGCGGATCGGTTCGTTACCGTTGATTTGTGCCATTTAAAATACGTTCAGGCCGGTGTTCGGCTCCCATCGCGGCGGCCGGCCATCCGAAATCAGATGTCGAGATTGCGAACGTTGAGAGCGTTCTCTTCGATAAACAGACGGCGCGGTTCCACCTGATCTCCCATCAGCTTTTTGAAGATCTCCTCCGCCTCTTCCATCGAGCCCAGTTGCACCCTCAGCAGCGAACGGACCTCGGGATTCATGGTCGTCGACCACAACTGGTCGGGATTCATTTCGCCCAAGCCTTTGTAGCGCTGGATATCGACGCCCTTCTGGCCCGCGGTCAGTACCGCTTCGGCCACCGCCTTGAGCGACTCCACCGCGCGCTGGTCGTCGCCGACCGTAACCTTGTAGGGCGGGGGAAAGGCTTCGAGTTCCGCCGACAGCCGGCGAATCTCGCGAAGCTCGCCGCAATGATACAGCGTCGCATCGACGACGGTGGGCGGCGTCGCGCCGTTGCGCGGATGGGAGAAGATTGCCCTGTAGTTCGCCTCGCCGTCCTGCTCGATACGGTAGATCAAACTGTCGTCCTGGAGCTCCTTGTTCAACGCCTCGGCCATCGCCTTGGCCGACTTCTCGTCGTGAAAGCTTTCCGCCGCGATTTTCTTTTGAGTCGTGAGCCCGGCGAAGGCCGCCACTATCTTCCGTTCCTTGTTGCGGCGCTCCAGCGCCTCGAACATCCGATCGTGGTAGAGCGCCTTGCGCACCAGAGCCTTGAGCGGCGCGCCCTTGAGCTGGCGCGCGGTCTTGCCGATTCCGGCCTCGAGCGTGACCGCTTCGGCGCCAAGATCGGTCAGATAGTCTTCGAGCGCGGGTTCGTCCTTGAGGTAGCGCTCGCTCTTGCCCTTCTTGGCGCGGAACAGCGGCGGCTGTGCGACGTAAAGATGGCCGCCCTCGATCAGCTCGAGGAACTGGCGGAAGAAGAAGGTCAGCAGCAGCGTGCGGATATGGGAGCCGTCGACGTCGGCGTCGGTCATGATGATGATGGTGTGGTAGCGAAGCTTGTCGAGGTTTTTGTCCTCGCCGATGCCCATCCCGAGCGCGGTGATCATGGTGCGCAGCTCGACCGAGCTAAGGACCTTGTCGATGCGCGCGCGTTCGACGTTGAGAATCTTGCCGCGCAGCGGCAGGATGGCCTGGGTGCGCCGGTCGCGGCCCTGCTTGGCCGAGCCGCCGGCGGAATCGCCCTCGACGATGAACAGCTCGCTGCGCGACGGATCGCGCTCCTGGCAATCGGCGAGCTTGCCGGGGAGCGAGCCCGAATCGAGCGCGCCCTTGCGCCGCACCAGTTCCTTGGCCTTGCGCGCGGCCTCGCTGGCAAGAGCGGCTTCCGAGCGCGCGCGCACGACGCGCTTGGCGTCGGCGGGATTCTCCTCGAGATACGCGCCGAGCTTCTCATTGACCAGCGCCGCCACCAAACCTTCGACCTCAGAGTTGCCGAGCTTGGTCTTGGTCTGGCCCTCGAACTGCGGCTCGCCGAGCTTGACGCTTATGATCGCGGTCAGGCCTTCGCGCGTGTCGTCGCCTTCGAGCCGCATCTCCTTGTTTTTGAAGAGATTGTTTTTGACCGCGTAGGCGTTGATGGTGCGCGTCAGCGCGGACTTGAGACCCGACAGATGAGTGCCGCCCTCGTTGGTGTGAATGTTGTTGGCGTAGCTGAACAGCGTCTCGTGGATCGCGTCGGTCCATTGCAACGCGCAATCGATATCGACCCCCTCGCGCACGCCGCGAAAGCCGATGACGTCGTGAACTGTTTCGCTGCCGCTGTTGAGCGACTCGACGAATTCCTTGATCCCGCCTTCGAAGTGGAACTCTTCCTGCTTGTCGGTCCGCTCGTCACGCAGCCGAATCTTCAAGCCCGCGTTGAGATACGCCATCTCGCGCAAATAGCGGGCGATAATTTCGTACTTGAACTTGACCTCGGGGAAAATCTTCGGGTCGGGAGAGAACGTGGTCTTGGTGCCGGTGATTTTGGTGCCGCCCTTTTCCTCAACCTTGGTCTGTGGCGCGCCGCGCTCGTAGCGCTGATAGTAGACCTTGCCGTTCCTGTGGACTTCGACCTCGAACTCTTCGCTGAGCGCGTTGACTACCGAGGCGCCTACACCGTGCAAACCGCCGGAGACTTTGTAGGCCTGCCGCTCGAATTTGCCGCCGGCGTGCAGCACCGTGTGAACGACTTCCAGAGCCGAGCGCTTCTCGGTCGGATGCATGTCGACCGGGATACCGCGGCCATTATCTTCGATCGTGATGCGATCGTTGCTCTGGATCGTGACGCTGATCTCGTTGCAGTGCCCGGCGAGAGCTTCATCGATCGAGTTGTCGACGATTTCGGTGACCAGATGATGGAGGCCGCGCTCGGCAGTATCGCCGATGTACATACCGGGACGTTCGACGGACCGCCTCCAGCCCCTCCAAAACCTTGATAGAGTCTGCGTCGTAGGCTTCTGAAGCTTGTTTATTTGCCATTAAAAAGAGCGGTCCTCATCAACCCGACAGCGTTCCCAATCATCACACTTCAATATAGCTTAAAGTGGGCCTTAAGTAAAGTTAAGAACGGACGATGACGCGCAAAATCAAACGCAATCTCAATTAATTAAAAACGGCAAAAGAACAGCTTTGTTTACTGGAAAATCGGGCTTTGCAACCGCTGATCGCGGCGACTTAATCTGAAATTCGCTGCGAGTTATAATAAAACACGGTTAACATAAAACACCACGATAGGATAGGCCGAAGATAAATCGCTCCGCCGACGGTCATTCTGGCTTCGCTATTGAGGCAGCCTTCTGGGTTCAATCCGGGGGAGGGCGTGACGGCGCGCCGGCTAGTTTATCTGGCGCAGAGTGTCCAGAAACTCGCCGACCCCGGCATAGCCGACCAAGCGCTTTTTGACTCGCCCATGAGAATCAATGAACAGCGCCGTGGGAACTCCATCGACCTTGAAACGGCTTCTTAGAGCCTCGCTGCTCTTCGTCTTCACGGGTCAGGTCGGCCCGAATGGCGAGAAAGCGGGAGGCTTCATTAACCACCGCCGGATCAGCGAACGTGGTCTTCTCCATCTCGCGACAGGGGATGCACCAATCGGCGCTGAAATCGATCACCACCGGCGCTCGCCTGGTCTCGGCGCTTGCCAGCAAGGTGTTATCGAACGGCAGGAAACCCAGCCGACAGACGGTGGTTCGGTAAGCAGCAGACTGAATCAGCGCCAATATCGAGAGCGATCCGACGCCAAGCTTGAAAAGCCTGAAAGGCGGCCAAGCCCTTCCCGCAGGTGAGACGAAACCGAGGAAGACGCCGACGCCGACAACATAGAAGGGTAGTGCGCGCGTTATCAGCCGATTGGGGACCAGTGGCTCCAGAAAATAAAGCGCCATCCCAATCAAAACGAAACCGAACAGTTGCTCGATCCAGGCCAGCCATTCCCCGGATCGTGGCAGCTTCCTGATGCTGCCGGCCGCCATCGCGAGCCCCACATAAGGCAGTCCCATCCCCAGCGCCAGCGTAAAGAACAGGCTGAATCCGAACAGCGGATTTCCGACTGCGCTCGACCAGAAGCAGCAGGCCAAGCACAAACGGCCCGATACAGGGCGCCGCGACTACGCCCATCCCAAGGCCCATCACCGCCGCCCCGAGATAGCCGGGCCGGGCGTGGCGGTAGTTCGCACCATCCACTGCGGAAGCTGGAATGGAACCATCCGAAGCTGGACGCGGCCAGAACCATCAGCATCGCGGCGATAGTCGCCAACACCAACGGCTTCTCCAGCGCGGCGCCGAACAGTCCTCCCGATAGCGCCGCCGCCAGGCCGAGCATGGAAAACATCAGCGCGATTCCGACCACATACAACGCCGCCAGCTCCGCCACCCGCGGGCGCCGCCGCCTTGACGGCCGAAATAAGCGATCGTGACGCCAATCAAGGGATAAACGCAGGGCGTAAGGTTGAGCGCCAACCCGCCGAGCAATACCAGCAAGAACCCCAGCAGATAGCCGCGAGTCTCAGAAGATGCCGGACAACTCACGATTGCGTGCCCCGGTTATCGTCGGAAGACGCCTGGCTTGCGGTCTCATCAACGGACGCGGATGCCCTGAGCGGGCGAAATCAGATCGGCCGTCGTGCCGATCAACGTCGGCTGCAGGCACTGGTTGTCGTTACACGCCTGATATTCAAGCATTAGCGCGACCGGCAGCCGGTTGGCGGCTTTGAAATCTGGCTCGTGCCAATTATCGCCTTGATTCGGATCGATCCCGTGAAGACGGCGAGTCTTCTCGCCGTCCGAAAATCTGGCTTCAATTTTCCGCGGGCGGATACTCGATCGCGTTGAAGCGCAATGCCCGCAGGTAATTTCAGCGTCAGACGAGTGGCGATGTAATCGTGATCAAGTGGCCGATCCGAGTTGATATGCCATCCGGGGAGAATCTCGCGGATATTTCGATCGCGTTGGTTTGCGAGGCCGCGAGCGGACCGTCCAGTGCGACGCCGGAGATCGTAACGATGTTGATTCGGTTTGGGCAGCGCGGCGACGGCCGGCAACGGGAACAGCGCCGCTAAGAGCGCAAGGATCGCGAATGAGATCGCGGCCCGGAATGTTTTCATGCCGTCCGCATATGGTTCAGAAAGTTGACGCTTCTAGCCGCGTCTGAGACCGGCGATATTGCGGCGGCGGCGGCTGCTCGTTGATCGACAGCGGGACAGTGTCAACGATTTCGAGTCCATAGCCCGGCAGGTTGGCCAGCCGTGGGGCGGCGTCGGACAGGATGATCATCTTGCGCACGCCGACGTCGCGTAAAATCTGTGCGCCGATCCCATAGTCACGAAAATCGGCTTCCGGTGAGTTCGGATGCGTGCTGGCGCGGCCGTTTTTTTGACCCGTCGAATTCGGCGGCAATCGCGTTCGACTCGCGCTTGAGATAAAGGATTACGCCCGCGCCGGCCTCGCTAATCCGGGCCATCGAGGCGCTGCAGCAGATTCCGCGTATTCCGCTCCAGATAGCCGAAAACATCGCCGGCCAGATATTCGCGATGGGGCCTGCACCAGGACCGGCAGCGCCGGGTCGATCTCGCCCATCACCAGGACCATATGCTCGGTCAGGTCCACCAGGTTGCGATAAACTAGGGCCCGAAATTCACCGTAGGAGGTCGGCAGGCGAGCTTCCGCGACCCGCTGGATAAGGGTCTCATTGCGCAGGCGATATTCGATAATATCTGCGACGGTGACAATCTTGAGGCCGTAGACGCGGGCGAATTCGACCAGATCGTCGCGCCGCGCCATCGTGCCGTCATCCTTGAGAATCTCGCAGATAACGCCGGCCGGCTTCAGTCCCGCCAATCGCGCGAGGTCGACCGCACCCTCGGTCTGCCCGGTGCGTACCAGAAGCCGCCTGCTCGTGCGCGCAACGGATAAACATGCCCCGGCGTGACGAACTCGGCTCCGGTCGCATCCTCCCGCACCGCGTGCTGGATAGTCGTGGCGCGGTCATGGGCCGATATGCCGGAGCCGGAAACGCGCCGCGCGGTTATCGAATTGGTGAAGGCGGTGCCCAGCGGAGCCTGATTATCGCCGACCATCATGCCCAGCCCCAGCCGCGCGATCCTTTCGGTCGACATTGGCAGGCAAATCAGACCGCGCCCGAACTTGGCCATGAAATTGATAGCTTCGGGCGTAACCTTTTCGGCCGCCATGCAAAGGTCGCCTTCGTTTTCCCGCTCCTCGTCGTCCATCAGGATGACCATCCGGCCACGACGGATCTCCTCGATCGCTTCCTCGATCGAAACAAACGGGGGGTGGGCTTTAGCGCGCGGTATTAATCCACCGAACATCGACTTCTTCTCTTAACAACCTTTGCCGTCGCGGCGAACGTCCTATCGTTATAATTGTATACTTGCGCCGGGCTTTTGGTGAATAGCCGCGCGCCGTCATCTTCTAGCCGGTTGGTCGATGTCCACAGTCTAGCAGAATTTACTATCCGCGCGCGGTGGCTTAAAAAGAGTGAACGAATGAAAGAGTGAACGAGTGAAACCCGATCTCCATCCAGCCATTTCGCCGATGACCGTCAATCCTGACTGCCCCACGGAATCGGCCACCGGTCGGTCACCATCCGGCGTGGCAAGGCCCGCACTGCCGTAACCCGATGGAGCAGCCGCTGAGCCCGGACGAAACTTCGCCGGAAAAAACCATCGCGCCGTCGGCCGAGATTCCGCCCGGCTGCTCAACAGGCGTGCGGCTGGAGGCATTTCGGGCGCTTCGCCATCGCAATTTCCGGCTGTTCTTTGCCGGTCAGTTGATTTCGCTTATCGGCACCTGGATGCAGATGGTGGCGCAGAGCTGGCTCGTGCTCAGGCTTTCGAACTCCGCCTTTATGCTCGGAGTGGTCGCTTTTGCCGGATTCATGCCGATCCTGATGGTATCGCTGTTTGCCGGTGTGGTGGTCGATTACGTCGACCGTCGCCGCCTCATCCTGTTCGCGCAGACGCTGATGATGATAAGCGCCTTCGTCCTGGCCGGCCTCACCTGGGCGGGAGTGGCGCGGGTAGAACACGTGGTCATCCTCGCGGCGATCAACGGCCTGGTAAGTTCGTTCGATATGCCGGGCCGGCAGGCTTTCCTGGTGGAGATGGTGGGACGCGAGGACCTGCCCAATGCGATCGGGCTGAATGCGATGATTTTCAACGGCGCGCGGGCGCTCGGCCCGGCGATCGCCGGCCTGTTGCTGGCCGCGATCGGCGAGGCCGGCTGCTTTTTCATGAACGGCGTCAGCTACCTCGCGGTAATCGCGAGCTTGCTCGCGATGGATATTCCCGCGCGCGAGACGCGGATGCTGGGCGCCACGATGGGGCAAAGGCTGCGCGAGGGGCTGACCTACGTGTGGCGACATCGGCTGACCTTCAACCTCATGCTGCTCATCGCGATCGTCAGTGGCTTCGGACTCCAGTACTCCGTGCTGATTCCTGTTTTCGCGCGCGACATCCTTCACGGCAGGGCGCAGAGCTACGGCTTTTTACTGGCGGCGCAAGGCGTTGGGGCGGTAATCGGCGCGATAGTGATGGGGTCTCGTCCGCCTACGCCCGCGACGCATCGGCAGAACCTTATCGCCGGCCTGTTCGGACTCTCGATCGCGATTATAACCTTCGGCGCGTCGCCCTGGATGTGGCTGTCGCTCCTCGCCCAGGTGATGGTGGGAGCGGGGATGATGAGCTACATGGCTACGACCAACACGGTGCTGCAAGTCTCGGTCTCGGATGAGTTGCGCGGGCGCGTGATGAGCATGTACGTGCTCTCGTTCATCGGCCTGGCGCCGCTGGGCAGTCTCGCCGTGGGCTCCGTGGGCGAGCATGGCAGCCCGGAGATGGCGGTCATAATCTGCGGAATAAGCTCGCTGCTTTGCGGCTTATATCTGCTGCGCGTTCTCTCGCTCTCGGCCCTTCCGGCACTTGATCGCGTGCCCGCAACCCCTTAATTGTTCAGCGCGGGATTGCGATGCGGGTGATGTCCGGGTGAAACGTGAAACCGCGCATGGAGCGCCGATGCTGAAATTCGAGGATATCGATCTGGATCGGGTGGTCGCGGAAACGCTCGCCGGCAGGGAGCTGGAGCGTAACGCGGCGCTCGCGCTTCTGAACTGCCCCGATGGGCGGCTAAACGATCTGCTCGCCGCAACGCTCAAGGTCCGCGAGGCGCACCACGGCCGCCGGGTCAAGGTATGCATGTTGCGCAACGCGCGCAGCGGCGTCTGTCCCGAGGATTGCGGCTACTGCTCGCAATCGAAGGATTCCAAGGCCGACATCCCGGTCTACAAGCTTCAAACGGCCGCGCATGCTGGTCGAGGGTGCGCGGCGGGCGGCCGACATCGGCGCGCGGCGCTACTGTATGGTCACCAGCGGACGCGGCCCCGACGTGAGCGACATCGAGCATCTGGGCGAGGCCTGCGAGCGCATTCGCACCGAATTTCCGGCGCTCGAGATTTGCCTTTCTCTCGGCCTGACCGCCCGCGAGCAGGCGGAAACGCTCAAAGGCGCCGGCGCCGGATGGATCAATCACAATCTCAACACCAGCCGCCGCTTCTATCCGAAAGTTTGCACCACTCACACCTGGGATGACCGCGTGACGACGATTGAGAACGTGCGCGCCGCGGGGCTATCTACCTGTTCGGGCGGGATCGTCGGAATGGGCGAGAGCGATGACGATATCCTGGACCTGGCTTACGCCACGCGCCGGCTCAAGATCGATTCGGTGCCGGTGAATTTCCTCCATCCCGTCAACGGCACGCCGCTTGCGGGGCAACACGTCCTGACGCCGCAAAAATGCCTCAAGGCGATCTGCCTGTTCCGCCTGCTCAATCCGGCCAGCGAAGTGCGCGCCGCCGGTGGCCGCGAACTTAATCTGGGCGAACTTCAGAGCTACGCGTTTCATGCCGTGAACTCGATTTTCGTTGACGGCTATCTGACCACGCCGGGCCTCGGAGCCGCTGAGACCAAGACGCTGATCGAACGCGCGGGATTTGAGGTCGAACAGGGCTGAGTTCTTCCGCTGGAAATGCCGGGTCCGAATAGAAGCCTTACGAGTCCGTTGCGATAGTCACGCCGATCGCGCTTGCGCCACGCGGGCAGGCTCTCGGATAATCGTCTGGTCATGGCGGTACGAACAAAAAAAGGCGGTGGGCGGCAAGCGTCGCTTCGATGTCGCGGAGCCGGCTTCTGCGCGCTCTGCCTTCGGTCGATGAATGCCTGCGATCGGCGGATCGCAAACCCGGATGGGATGAGTTCAGGCGCGGCTACATCGCGCTGATGGTCAGGCGGGCGCAAGCTGAACTGCGCCAGGCGATCGCGGCGGGCGAGGCTGAATTGCCGACGGCGCGCGAGGCGATGCTCGAAGAGGTGATGCGTCGCGCGGATCGCGCTATCGCAGCCGACCAGCCCGCGCTCAAGAGCGTAATCAACGCGACCGGCGTGGTAATCCACACCAATCTGGGGCGCGCGCTTTTGGCCGAAGCCCGCGATCGAGGCCGTCGAGCAGGCGGCGCGCTCGCCCGTCAACCTTGAATACGATCTCGAAGAGGGCATCCGCGGCGATCGCGACACGCTGGTCGAAGAGGAGCTTTGCGCGCTTACCGGGGCCGAGGCCGCGACGGTGGTAAACAACAACGCCGCCGCGGTTTTGCTGGCGCTCAATTCCATCGCCGAAGGCCGGGAAGTTGATTGTCTCACGCGGCGAACTGATCGAGATCGGCGGCTCGTTCCGGCTTCCCGACGTGATGCTCAAGAGCGGCGTGCGCTTGCGCGAGGTCGGCACCACCAACCGGACCCATCCCGAGGACTACGTCCGCGCGATCGGACCCGACACCGCGTTGCTCCTAAAGGTTCATCCTTCCAATTATCGCGTGATCGGTTTCAGCGAATCGGTCGAACTGCGCGAACTGGTCGAGATCGCCCGATCGCATCGGCTGGAAGTGATGGAAGATCTCGGCTCGGGCGCGCTGATCGACTTGAGCTCTTACGGAGTGCCGCGCGAGCCGGTGGTCGCGGAACGGATCGCGGCCGGAGCCGGTCTGGTGACGTTTTCCGGCGACAAGCTGCTCGGCGGGCCGCAGGCGGGGCTGGTAGTCGGCAAACGCGACCTCATCGCCAGGCTCAAGGCCAATCCGCTCAAGCGCGCACTGCGATGCGGCAAGCTCACGCTGGCGGCGCTGTCGGCGACGCTGCGGCTTTATCTGCGCTCGCCCGATATCGGCGCCTCGATTCCGACGCTTCGGCTGTTGCGCCGCACGATAGGCGAGCTCGAGGCGATGGCGGAGCGGGCGCGAACGATTCTGCTCGAGCGTCTGGGCGACGAGTTCCGAATCGAGATTGCGGCCTCGACCTCGCAGATCGGTTCCGGCGCGATGCCCACCGAGCAGATCGAAACCCGAGTGCTGCGGCTAAGCCATCCTCGGCTTTCCCCGGATGCGATCGCGCGGCACTTTCGCAGAGCGCGGCCGCCGATTCTCGGGCGCATCAAGGACGATGCCTTTCAGCTCGATCTGAGGACCGTGGAAGATCCCGCTGCCTTCGCGGTTTCGTTCCCGACTTAATTCTTGCGTCCGGAACCATTCGGGAATAGAGCCGAATAAGGAACCGCTCGTCCTGCATCGGAAATAATTCAAGGAGGCCAGACGATGCCCAACAAGACCTACAAGATTATCGATGTGGTAGGCGTCTCAGAGGACAGCATCCAACAGGCGGTGCGCAACGCGCTCAAGAAGGCCGCGCAAACCGTTCGCAATATCGACTGGTTCGAAGTGACTGAGATTCGCGGCTCGGTACACAATAATTCCGAGCCCGAATTTCAGGTTGCGCTCAAAATCGGCTTTCGGCTGGAAGGCGAGGCGGTCTGAAGCCGCTTCCGTAGCAGCGGGCATCGCCGCGGCCTGACCAGCGGCGCGTACCTTCTCTCGACAATCTGCCCAGAGAGCGCTTTTGCGGGCTCGGGGCGACGCCTATCATTTGGGGAGGGGAATCGAATCGCCTGCCCGAAGAGGACCGATCCATGAAGACCTGCCCGCAATGCGCCAAAAGTTATCCCGACTCGGAAATGTTTTGCGCCGACGATGGGGCCGCGCTGGGCGGGAACATACAGTCAAAGGCCCGCATCACCGAATTCGTAAAACCCTCGGAGGTCGAGGCGGCTTCCGGTGTCGCATGTCCGGTTTGCGGCGGTAAAGCGCTGTCCGCTGAAGAAGAGATTTGCGCGTTTTGCGGCGCCAGGCTTAGCGCGCCGAAAGGCGCTGCCGCGGCCCCGTCGAGCGCGCGGACCGCGTCTGTCCCACGCGCACCCGAGCCGCCCCGCCATCAGACCTTCGACGACGAGCCGATGACGCCCGCGACCGAGCGCGCCGGCAGCCGGCGGTTTCTCGGCGCAATCGGCTATACGCTGGCGGCGATCGCCGCACTTGCCGCGGGAGTCTGGTTCGCGCTTCACTTGAGCGCCAAACACGCCGAGCAGGCCAACGTCGCTCCCGAGACCCCGGCCGTGGTCGAGCCGATGGTCGCGCTGGCATCCAATCCGCTGCCGCAAGTGACCGGGGAGTCGGCTTCCGATCCCGCCCGTAACATCGATACTGTCAAAAAGCTTTTCGAGGACAACAAGTCGGTTTTGCTGGAACGCTACAAACAGGCGCTGGAAGGCGACAAAACGCTGGGCGATGGAATGCTGGTAACGCTGCGCGTGACGCCGACCGGCGAGGTCGCTTCGGGCGCGGTCAAAACCTCTACCAACCTCAATCCGAGCCTCGATAGCGGAGTGATCAAGGACATGATGGGCTGGCGTTTCGCGCCGTTCAGCGGCAGCCCGGTCGACGTCGATTATCCCCTAGTGTTCGCGCCAAACGCTTCAGAGCGGACCAAAATCGAGGCTCAGCTTGCCGACAAGGCAGCCCACCTGAGTCCTACCGAACCGCCCGAGTATGCCGCCGCTCCGGCGTCACCCGTGGCTTCTCCCACGGCGATGCCAAGCGCCGCGCCGGGCGTGGTCGCCGGCGTACCCACGGTAGAGGTCGCGCCTTCGCCCGCGGCGATCGAGCCGGCTCCCACGGTGGTCCCTCCCAAAAAAACAGGCAAGCGCAAAACCCGTGTCGCGCCAGCGCCGCCGCCCAAACCGTCGTTGCTCCAGCGCGTAGAAGAACGGCTGCGCAGCCACAAGGAACTCGCGGGAGCGAAGGCATACACCAGCGGCAGCGTGGTGACGCTTTACGGCAAGGTTTTCGATGATCGAGCGAAATCGATGGCGGCGAGCGTCGCGCGCAAGGTGGAAGGTGTAAGCGACGTGGTCAATACGCTCACCACGGAAACGGCGCTTTGGTCGGAGCGCGAGAATAATATCAACCGCGAGCTGCAGAACGCGGGACTGGGGAAAGTAAAGGCGAAGGTTATCGGCAAGGATGCCTACCTCGACGGCGAAGTTGAGAGCGACGCGCAAAGAGAGCGGGCGGTAACGATCGCCGAGACCGCGGCGCCGGTGAAGGTGCGAACCAATCTGATCCGTGTGGCGCCGAAGAACATCCTTGGCTTTTGATTAGCCGTGAACGGATATTCGGATGCCTGATTCGCTCACCGAAAATCGGTGCGCGGTGACGGCCGCGCCGATCGCGGAGAATTAACTTCGGTCTGTCGCTCGCGTGATATGTATTGACAATGTTTTGAGCGAACGGTTATATCACGGCACAGTCCGTCGCGCTCCCTCGTATTAAGGAGGTACTTATCTTCATGGCCGGTCCAGCTTCATGCAAAGAATCATTCGAACTGATGCCCAGCCGTTTCAAGAAAGAGGCCGCCAAAGGCCTTAACTGCGTCTATCAGTTCGACTTGGCGGGAGATGGCGGCGGAAAGTGGCATGTGCTTATCAACGAGGAGAAGTGCGAAGTGAAGGAAGGCCCGCATCCTTCGCCCAACATCACGATTTCGATGGCCGCGCAGGATTACCTGGACATGGTGAGCGGGAAGGCCAACGGTCAGATGCTTTTCATGAGCGGCAGGCTGCGCATTTCGGGCGACATGGGATTGGCGCTCCGGATGCAGAGCCTCTTTCAACAGTAAGCGGAATTCGTTAGTGTAATGATGTGCTCCGGGAAGTCCTGGAGTAATCCGATATAAAGTCCGACTACCCTCCGATAGTTCGAATCAAAGCCGACGAGGCTTGACCATTGGCGTAATACTCCGCCGCTTATCAGGACGAAGACAGCAGATCGGGTCAGAATATCGCGCGCCGGGCAAAGGCCCACACTGAAAACAGCATCAAAAATCCTCACATAGGAAGGATCCAAATTCAGAATGAGTTCGCAGGAAACGTCCAACAATGTCGTCGGGAACGATGCGAGCGACAGGCACTCCGACCAGAGCAATGACGCCCTGACTTCGAAGCTGTCCAAAGAGCTGAGCAACTGGCGCCGCAAACGCACCAATGCCCGGCCGCGGATGGGCGAGAACTCGGGCAACGGCAAGGTTCGGTCAGAACCCGCACGCACGATCAAGGTGCGCGGTCACGAGACGCTGGTCATTCGCAAGTCGAAGCCGGTTATCAAGCCTCGCTCTGATTCCAGCCCCGACGCACCGAACTGACGCCGCGAGCGGCGGACGCAGGTATCGTCCGCCGTCATTAGTGCCTGCTCGAATCCGGGCGGCCAGTCAGTCGCCCTCGCTCAAAAACACGTCCTTTCGTTCAGACGATGCGCTGGCGTCTCTTCGTCAGTAGCGGATGACTTCGACCGGCAGTTGTCGCGACGCCTGGCGCGCCGGATAGAAGCTCGCCGCGAAGCACAGCGCCATCGCAGCCGCCGCCACCGCGACGAAACTCCAGGGCGAAGCGTCAACCGGAAGAGTCGAGATGCCGTAGATTTCCTTGGGGATGCGAATGAAGTGATAGCGTGACAGCGCGAAGCATCCGACGGCGCCGAGCATGAGTCCCGTGACGGTTCCGGCGCCGCCCAGAACCAGGCCCTTCAGCACAAAAATCATCCGAATCGCCTGTCGCGTCGCTCCCATCGTCATGAGGATGGCGATATCCTTGCGTTTTTCCATCACCGTCATGATCAGCGTCGCCACCAGATTGAACGCCGCGACGCCGATCAGCAGCAGCAGCACCAGCGAGTAAACCCGCTTGAGCATCGCGAATCCGGCCGAAGCGGCCTGGTTGAATTCAATCCAGTTCCGCACTCGATAAGGGTAGGGAAAGAGCTTGCGCAGCGTCGCCGTCACGTCGCGAGTCGCGTCGAGGTCCTTAAGGTGCAGCTCGATTCCGTCGACTTTGCCCTCGCGACCGAAAAATCCCTGCGCCTGCTTCAGTCCCACGAAAATGATGGAGCGGTCAACGAATGAAACTCCCGAATCGAAGATCGCGCCGACCGATGAACTGGCCGCTCCTGGCGCTGATTTCGCCGCCCTCGGCACTGAGAATCGGCGAGACGACGCGTACCGGGTCACCGACTTTGACCTTGAGCCTCTCGGCCAGGCTCGCGCCAATCGCCAACGCGCCGAGGGCCCGGTGGGATCTTCGGGTCTGGTAGGCCCGTAGTCTCGCGCAAGACTGGAGAGCTGCCCTTTGTCGACGAAGCGCTTGAGTTCGATCGTGCCGGCGGGGTTTTCGACCTCGATGCCCCGAACGATCACGCCGCCCGCTCCACGACCCGAGCTGAGCATCGCCTGGCCGACTACGAACGGCGCCGCGCCGCTAACCTCCGGGACCTTGACTGGCTTTCGCCACAATCGCCGCGTAGTCCGTTATCGAGCCTTCGTAATTCAGGATTTGGATCTGCGGACTCAGACTCAGCAGGCGCGCCGCAAACTCGCCTGAAACCATTCATCACCGCGAGCACGATCACCAGCGCGGCAACGCCGATCGTCACGCCGTCGCGGTAAAGAAAGTGGTGATCGAGATGAACGCGGGCTTGCGGCGCGCCCGCAGATACCGAACGGCGATTTCCAGTTCGTAACGCACTCAGCGGCTACCTTGCCCGGCCAGACGTGTCCGATCGCGCGCCTGCTCTCGCGGCATCGTCGGCCGGTTCAAGCGGCGTAGGTCTCGATGACGGGCGGGCGAATCGCGAAATTGCTCGTTCCCGGTTATCGCCGATTGCGGCCGCGTCCGCATTGGCCGCACTGTCGAAGTGGGCGAGGCAGACCAGAGCGTCGGAGTCGCCCAGCTCTCGCATCGTGATATGCGAGAGTAGCCGGCCGAATTCTTCAGAAACGCCATCGCCTGCGCCGGCTCGTCCGGGCCTTCGTCGAACCGGATTAACAGCGCCGTCGGTCTCGGGACCGAAGCTGATCCATGGAGTCAGCGCCGTCCGAACGGTTCGTAGGACGCGCTCGCTGGATTCCGCCAGCATCGAATGCATCCGCCGATAAAGCGGCGAGCGCGCCAGTTCGCGTCGCGCGCCGCTCAACTGGGGCAGGCTCTGCCATTCGGAGTAGCGCCAACCAGCGCAACGTCGCCCGGCTGACGCATGATAGAGGCGATATACCGCGCATCCCTGCTTGCGGCGCAGAATTTCCCAGAGCTCGCGGACCAGGCGTATGGCCTCGTCGGCGCTTTCCGGCTTCAGTTCCAGGCGTTGCAGTTCGATGACGGACGCGGACGTCAGAGGTTACTTTCGCCAAAGAATACTCCTTTTTCCTTTGCGATCCGTCGCTCGCGATAGAGATCGCGCGATGCGCGGCGTAATCCCGGGCTGCATCGAGAAGCTGGCCTTAGAATATCACTCGCTCCGCTTGAGCTGCTCAATTTCTTCCGGGCTCAATCCTAACATACCGCCCAGTACTTCATCGCTATGCTGGCCGAGAACCGGCGCGGCGGTCCGCAGCTCGCCCGGCGTGCGGCTCAGCCGATGTTGCAGCCCTTCGTAGGGCGACGGTCCCATCTCTTTATGTTCGAGCCAGTGCCAGAAATCGAACGCCTCGAGATTCTCGTCCTGATGGAGGTCCACGCAGTTCTGCACCGGATAGGCCGAGACGCCGGCCGCCTGCAGATGCGTCGGTCAGCTCGAACGCGCCACGATCGCGCAACCTGCCCGGCGACAAACTCGTCGAGCGCCTCGCGATTCTCGAGGCGGCCGAGCATCGTGGCGAAGCGCTGGTCGCAAGCCGGATTGCCGAGCACGCCAAGCATCGCGCGCCACTCGCCGTCGTCGGCGACCGCCATCGCGATCCAGCGCTCGTTGCCGTCCTCGTCGCGACATCGATAGGCGCCGTGCGGCGCATAGTCGCTGCGAGCGGTTGCCCTGCGGTCCGAGCACCCGGCCGGTAGCGAAGTAATCAATCAGCTGCGGGCGCGAAAAAATGCAGCGCGGCTTCGTATTGCGCCATGTCGATATACTGGCCGCGTCCGGTGCGGCGGCGATAATCCAGCGCCGCCAGCACATCGAAGCCGCGAATCGCGGCGCGATGAAATCCGTATACGCGCCGTAGGGCGGCGACGGCGGCGCTGTCCTCGCCATAACCGCAGATATGGTAGAAGCCGCACAGCGCCGACATCAGTTGCCCATAACCGGGATAGAGCGCGTTCGGGTCCGGTCTGGCCCTGCAAGCAAGTGGAAAGCATCACGAGGTCCGGCTTGATTTCGCGCAGATGCTCGTAATCCAGCCCCCAGTTGCGCATCGCCTTGGGCGTGAAGCTTTCGGTCACGACGTCGGCCCACGGCAGCAGTTTTAGCACCAGGCTTCGCGCCTTGGGGTTGCTCAGATCCAACGCGACGCTTTTTTTCGAAGTGTTGTAGCTGGCGAAGAACTGACTGCTGTTGATGCCGGGTTGCGCGTCCTTCCACGGCGGCGCCAGCCGCAGGATATCGATCCGCGCCGCCGACTCGATCCTGATTACGTCGGCGCCGTTGTCCGCCAGATACTTGGTCGTGATCGGCCCGACTCCCACCCAGGCGAAGTCGAGCACGTGAACCCCTTCCAACGCGTAACGTCGCATCGCGCAAGCCCTCCCTAGTGTCGTGTCTCACAAGTCTCGATAACGAAGGCCCGGCACGGCAGCGTGCTTGTCATTCCGAGCCCGTTCGGCTGCGCTCAGGGCAGGCTCCGCGAGGAATCCCGAAAAACGGTGTCCACTCTTCAGCCGCCCCGGGATTCCTCGCTCCGCAGACTGCGCTCGGAATGACAGCCGTTACCGTTATTTACGAGACGCAACACTAGATGGCGCCTATCGCGGTCAGCGCGTCAATCGTTCGGCGCTGAGGCCAAGCAGATCGCCGTATACCGCCCGGTTGTGCTCGCCCAGTCGCGGCGCCCTGGAGGGCGCTCCGATCGGCGTCAGGCTTAGCTTCGCGAACGGCCCGGGAAACGTCAGCGTGCGGCCGAGCGTGTCGTGCTCGACCGGAACAAAATAATCGCGCGCCTTTAGCTGCTCATCGGCGGCGATATCCGCGACCGTCGCGACCGGCGCCAGCAGGATCCGCCGCTTGAGGCCCTCGGCATAGATCTCCTTCTTGTTCATGGTGAGCAAGAAAGCTTCGCACGCGGCTTCGAGATCGTCGATTTCGACGCGGTCTTCTTCGGTCGCCTTCATCAAGATGCCGGGCGTCCAGCTGCCCCAGTCTTTGGTCTTCATCCAGTCGGCGGCGAACCCTTTTCATCCATCCATGCGACCAGCGCCCTGGTCGAGGCGCGCCGGGGCCGCCGACCACCAGAATCGAGATGTATCCGTCGCGACAGGCGAAGACCATCTTGCGCTGCACGTCCAGCGTGCCGATATAAACTCCCCGCGTTTCAGATAAGTTGCCGTGCAGAATCGGCATCGCCTGCTCGTTCATCAGGGTCCACACGATGCACGCCTGCATATCGACGACGACCTGCTGTCCCAGGCCGTCGATCTCGCGCGGATAATGCGCCATCAGCGAGGCGACCGCCGCCTCGCGCGCCGGCATGAAGCCCGGCTTGCGGCAAACTCATCTGCAGCGGCGGCTTGCCCGGCTCGCCCATCAGGTACATCATGCCGCCCGCTGCCCACGAAACGATATCGTGGGCCTTGTAGTGTCTTGCCCGGACCGTGATCGCCGAACGGAGTGATCGAGGTGTAGAATCAGCCGCGGATTGAGCTTCGCGAGCGCCTCGTAGCCGACGCCGATTGAATCGAGATAGCCAACCGGAAACGACTCGACGAGAAAATCGCTTTTCTTCGCGAGTTCGGCAAGCAGATTGCGGCCGTCGGCCGATTCGAGATTCAGAGTGACCGAGCGTTTGCTTGCCTGATAGGCGAGAAAATAAAGGCTCGAGTCGGCGCCGGGTTGATCGTCGAGAAACGGCGCGATGCGCCGCGTCGGGCAGCCGCCCGGCGGTTCCACCTTGATAACGTCGGCGCCGAGATCGGCAAAGATCTTTCCGCACAGCGCGCCCTTCTCGTCGCTCAGGTCGAGCATCCGAAAACCTTTGAGCAGGTCACATCCCATCGTCAGCCCTCTTCGCGCGATCGCAGGTCGAACGAGCAACTCCAAACGGCCGCCGGCAAAGTTCACCATTAATGCCAGACCCGGATCGATCGCTCAAACCGACAAAGTGCATGGATTTTGCGCTCGGCTCAGGCGACATTCACGGCGCTGCGCGCCGCGCCAATCGCGGTAGCATAATCCGCGTGCTCGAGGAATCACGAAGCCGTGCCCAAGATGCGCTCGAGCTGCTTGACCTGGCGCAGGAAGCTCGAAGATGCGCGTCAGCTTGCCGGTCAGCACGATATCGCGCTGATTGCACGCGCGCGCGCTGGCGAAACTCATCACGCCGATAACTTCCGCGATCATGTTGATGATCGCCAGCGCCTTGTCGTCGGGAGTCGCGTCGGCATTGAGTTTGCCGAAGTTGGCCGCGGTGGTGGTGGGCGGCAGATTGCCGAGCGGGCCGCCGGCGATATCGCCGACCGTCAGGTCGATGCGCGACAGGTCGCCGCGCCGCGCCATCGCTTCCAGGGTATCGATCTTCGAAACCCCAACATATGTTTGGAAAGGCCGAGCAGGGTGCCGCCCCCCACGCCGGTGCCGCCGAAATGCTCGATATGGTCGCCGCGCACCGAAACGATCGCGGTGCCGGTGCCGAGCGAAACCACCAGCGCATCCTTCTTCCCGGCCAATCGAGGTCCCGCCGATTCCGATCGCGGTGAATTCATCGACCTTGATGACGGGGCGTCCGAGCAGGTTGGCGGGCAGCGCGCGCGCGCCCGATCCGGTGGCCGCGACGCGCGTAATCTGATCGAGACTCAGGTCGAAATCGCGACCAGCTTGCCCAGGGCGCCGGCGGCGGCGGCGACCGGATCGTTGGCCTCGATAGTCACGACCGGGAAATCCGCCATTGTTCAGAGCAGCACCGCGTCAGTGGTCGAGCCGCCAATATCGATGCCGACGATCATGGCATGGTCGCGGCCGCTATTCCGCCATATCCAAACCTAAACCACGAACGCCGGCTTAGCGCAAATCGGGCGGTTCGGGCCGATCTTAGGCCGCCACGAGCACTGTGCTAGGGTCAGAGCGATGCCATCACGGCGCAAAGCGCCTCAGCCAAGTCTCTTTCCTCTCAAACCCGCACGCGGACAGCCGTTGGCGGACCGGATGCGTCCGGCCGGCCTCGAGCGAATTCGTCGGCCAGGAGCATCTGCTGGGACCGGGCAAATTGCTCAGCCAGATGGTCGCGGCGCACGAACTCCATTCGATGATCCTGTGGGGTCCGCCGGGCAGCGGCAAAACCACGCTTGCCTATCTGCTCGCGCGGCAGTCGCGAGCAAACTTCATCTGCGTTCTCAGCGGTCATATGCGGTATCGCGGAACTTCGCGACGCGGCCGAAGCGGCCCGCAACGAACTGGAGCGCAGCGGACGGAGCACCGTGCTCTTCATCGATGAGATCCATCGCTGGAATCGCGCCCAGCAGGATGCCTGTCTGCCTCACGTGGAGAGCGGCCTGCTGACCTTGATCGGCGCGACGACCGAGAATCCATCGTTCGAGATCATCGCGCCGCTGCTGTCCCGCTCCCGAGTGCTGGTGCTTCACGCGCTTTCCGAGGACGATATCGCGACGCTGATCAAGCGCGCGCTCGACGATCCCGAGCGCGGACTCGGAAAGCTGCGACTGAAACTTGCCGACGATGCGATAAGCGAATTGATCCGCCTGGCCAACGGCGACGCCCGCCAGACGCTGAACACGCTCGAAGTCGCGGCCGAACTGGCGCATCAGGCGGGCCGCGACTTCGTCGGGCCCGACGACGTGCGCGAGGCGAGTCAGCACAAGCCGCTGCTCTACGATCGCGCCGGCGAAGAGCACTACAATGTGATCTCGGCGTTCATCAAAAGCATGCGCGGGAGCGATCCGGACGCCGCGCTTTACTGGTTGATGCGGATGGTCGAGGCGGGCGAGGAACCGCTTTTCATCGCGCGGCGGATGGTGATCTTCGCGGCCGAAGACATCGGCAATGCCGACCCGCGCGCCTTGCAGATCGCGATCGCGGTCAAGGAGGCGGTCGATTTCGTCGGCATGCCTGAAGGCGCGATCCCGCTCGCCCAGGGCGTGACCTATCTGGCGAGCGCGCCGAAATCGAATGCGTCGTATATCGCGGGATGCTGGCGGCGCGCGAAGACGCCAAGGCAGCACGGCGCGCTGGCGGTGCCGCTGCAGTCTCCGCAATGCGCCGACGGCGCTGATGCGCGGACTCGGCTACGGCGAGCGGCTATCGCTATCCTCACGACTACGAAGGAGCGCTGGTCGAGCAGAGTTACATGCCGGATCAGCTCAAGGATCGCTGCTACTACTCGCCCAGCGATCGCGGATACGAAGGCGCGCCTGCGCCAGTTTCTCGAAATGGCCAGGTACGCGCAAACGAGATCAACACCATCGACGCCGGAGCGCTCCGGCGTCGAGCCTTAACAAGGCGATAAACCCGTCAACCGGGTCGGCGCGGCCACCGTTCAAACGCATAAGTTAGCGACACGGCAAAATGCCCTGACGCCCGCGAGTCTGGCTCGAGAACGGAAATCCGGCATGGATTACAAAAAGCGCCCCCGTTTGCGGGCGAGGGGCGCTAAAGATTTAGCGCGTGCCGAGGACCGCGTCCTTCAGGGCCTTGGCCGGCGTGAAGCGCAGGCGCGTGCGCGCGGGAATCTTGATCTGTTCGCCGGTGGCGGGGTTGCGGCCGATACGCGCCTTGGTCTTGCGCTTGCGAAAAATGCCCAGCCCGGCCAGCCGCAGCGAGCCTTCCTTCTTGAGTTCCTTCACCACCAGCTCGGTGAGAGTCTCAAGCATGCTCTTCGCCTGCTTTCTTGGTAACCCCGACCTTGTCCGAAAGGTGTGCTGCCACCTGCGACTTGCGTCATCATCCTCCTCCTTGCATCCCAACGCGGGATAGCTCGATAACACCAGAGTGAACCAGTAGAAAGTTTTTTCAAGAGTAAGCGGTCATTTTTCTTCGACAGGACACTGGTTTTTGAACAACCCCAACGCGCATCCCTTGGCGCACAGCAGGTTGGGCCGACGTGTTCCGGGGATGGCATGGCTTGCCGGTTCGCACATGGCATCTAGTAACAGACTTCGACCAGGAATAACCCGCGCGACGGGCGCGGCGGCGGGCGCCATCGCGCGATCGCCGGCCGCAAGCAGATGCTGGCACGATGTCGCCCGTCGAGTTTGCCCCGCCCAACCTCGACCATCGCCGCGACCATCGTGCGGACCATGTGGCGCAGGAAGCTGTTCCCTCGACGCTGATAGAAGAGGCGCGCGCCCTCGCGCTTCCACGCGCTGGCGTAAACGTGGCGCACCGTGGTTGTCATCTGCGAGCCCGAGGCTGCGGAAGGCGGCGAAATCGTGCTCGCCGACAAAAGCCCCGCCGCCGCCGCCATCGCACCGATCTTCGAGCGATCCCTGATGAGCCAGCAATATCGATAATCGAACGGCGAAGCGAAATTCTGATTAAGGATGTGATACTCGTACCCGCGCGATCGGGCGGCGCGGCGCGGATCGAAATCTTGCGCGGCCTCGGCCGCGTCGCGAGCCACGATATCGGCGCGGCAGCAGCGCGTTGAGCGCGCGATGCATCTCGCTTGCCTCGAATCGGGGCGGCGCCGTGAAGGCCACTACCTGGCCAAGCGCATGAACGCCGGCGTCGGTTCGACCCGCGGCGTAAAGCCGGATCTTCTCGCCGAAGAGGCTGTTGGAGCGCCGCCTCGACCCGGGCCTGGACGAGTCCTGCTCCGCCTGCCACTGCCAGCCCGAATAGCGGTGCCGTCATATTCCAGTGCGGAGCCTGATTCGCATCGGGCACGCGCGCGCGGCCTCAGTTGATACCGGTCTCGCCGCCGGCAGAACGCATTCCGCTATCCACATCGCCGACATCGCCGCGCGCTGCGCGCTGTCGAAAACACACCACAGCGCGAGTCCCGACGGGCCGATCCTGACGCTCGGGCAAATCGCCTCCTGGCTGACGGCGTCGGCTATGCCGGCGTGATCCTGCTCGTCAAGCAGCAGCATGCCAGGGGCGGCCGCGAGTTTGTCGCGCCATCCTTCGAGGCCGGCGGTCGCGGGAACGAAAATCGACAGCGCCGTGCCGTGCAGCACCGGCGACGCGCACGATTCGCAGCATCAGCTGCGCGGATGGCCGAGAAGTTCGCCGATCTGTGCCGATATCGCGGCGGTCGAATTCCGTGTTCGATCTGAGCGAGAAGACGTTGAACGCGAGTTGCGGTCCGATCTTCCTCGACGTTGAGTCGCGCGTTGAGCAAATCGGCAGATTGCATAATAAGGTCGCGAACCTGCGCCTTGCCGCATCGAACTCGCGCCGAGCATCAGCACGGCGCAGACGAATGCCGACTCGATGCCAAGCGCGTTCATGATGCTCGGCGATCGCTTCGGCTGCCGGATGCGGTGGCGCGATAACCATTTGTCCGCTGCCGCAAGACCGACCATCCGCAGGCGCGAAGTCAGTCGCCGGCGCCGCGAACGGCACGCCGGCGGGCGTCGCGGCCGGCCGCGCTGAGATCGATCAGCAGCGGGCCGGGACGTGCACGGACGATATCGGCGGCAACGCTCGGCGGCACGGCCAGAAACGCGAGGTCGAAATCTTCAGATTGGTGGCGTCGCGCAGCGGCTCGACGGGATAGCGACGTTCGTCGAACTCGACGGCTGGCTCCACCGAATTCGGGCGAGGCAAACAGCCTAAGTTCGGAGAAAGGAAAGGCGCGTTCGCATAGCAATTCGACCAGTTGGCTACCGACCGCGCCGGTAGCGCCAACCATCGCTACCCGACGACCGATGGCCGGTCGCAGCGACATCTATTCATTAGCTTCCGGCTCGCTGATCTCGAGCCGCTCGCGCACCAGACGGCCCATCGCTTTGCATCCCACCATCTTGGCGCCGGCGGCGGGCAGATCCGGCGTTCGATAGCCGTCACGAATTACACGCTTCCACCGCGTTCACGATCTGCTCCGCCTCCGACGCGCAATCCCAGCGAATGCTCGAGCAGCATCGCCGCCGACAAAATCGCCGCCAGCGGATTGGCGCGGTCCTGGCCGGCGATATCGGGAGCGCTGCCATGAATCGGTTCGTAAAGGCCCACGCGGCATCCCGCGCTGTTGAGTTCGTCGCCAAGCGAAGCCGACGGCAGCAACCCCATCGATCCCGCCAGCATCGAAGCCTCGTCGGTGAGGATGTCGCCGAACATGTTCTCGGTGACGATTACGTCGAAGTCGCGCGGGCGGCGCAGCAGATGCATCGCCATCGAATCCACCAGCACGTTCTCGCATGCGACGTCCTTGTACTCGGCGCTGACTTCGCCCGCGATCTCGCGCCATAGCGCGAGGTGGCGAGGATGTTGGCCTTGTCCACGGAGGCCAGCCGCTTGCGCCGATTGCGCGCCAGCTCGAAGCCGAATCTCAGCACGCGCTTGATCTCTTCTTCAGTATAGATGCACGTGTCGACCGCTTCGCGGCCGCTTGGCCCGTTGACGCCTCTCGCTCGGCCTGCCATAGTAGATGCCGCCGGTGAGTTCGCTTATCACCACCAGGTCGACGCCGGAGACGATTTCGGGCTCGAGCGCGGAGGACGGGATCAGTTCCTTGATCGTTTTGACCGGGCGCACATTGGCGTAGAGGCCGAGCGTCTTGCGCAGGCCCAGGAGGGCGCGTTCGGGGCGCTTGTCGGCGCTGAGGATTATCCCATTTGGGACCGCCCACCGCGCCCAGCAGAATCGCGTCGCTGTCCTGCGCGGCCTTGAGCACGTCATCGCGCAGCGGAATTCCGTGAGCGTCCAGCGAGGCGCCGCCCACCAGCGCTTCCTTGAATTCGAGATCGAGCGCCGAGATGCGCGTCACCGCCTTGAGCACTTGCAGCGCTTCGCCGACGAACTTCGGGCCCGATGCCGTCACCCTTGAGAACCAGAATCTTGTACGCCATTTTCTGTTTTTGAGCTTATCGCACCGTATCAGGCCGGCGCCCCGAGATGGTTTTGCGACGCGGCCATGCCGCCCTTTCCGAAGCACATTCCATTCCGCGGAAAATCCAACGCCGTGCGCGTCAGAGCGGACACCCCGCCACGCCCTGTTTCATGCACGGCATTTACAGGCTTCATATCGATTGCCACGCTACGACTTATCGCAAGCCGGGCCGCTGCGGCAAGCCCCCATTCATCTCAAAGCCCGGTAATGGATTACCCACCGCCCGTCTGTTCATGCTGGCCCCCTCTGTAGTCTCCCCCAGAGGGAGAGACCTAAAGGAAGCAAGTCAGTTTCGGCGCAGGCTGGCCTAAGCCGCTGAGGCGACATAAAGGTTTTTTGGCAGCCCGCTACGGCCCTTCGTCCACGCGCGCCCGCAACGGAATAGCCGCGGCTCTCCAGGCGGTTGAACGCATTGATAAGGGCGAGCGCGCTCGCCATCACGATGTCGCTATGGGCGCCCTGTCCCGCGACGGTCCGCCCGTCCTGACGCACCAGGCAGCTCACTTCGCCGAGCGCGTCGGTGCCGCCGGTAATCGCCTTCACCGAGTAGCGCTCGAGTGTCGGGAGTCACTCCCACGATTTTGTAGATCGCCTTGTAACAGGCGTCGACCATGCCGTCGCCGGTCGCATCCTCGGCCTTTTCCATCCCGCCGATCCGCATCGTGACCACCGCGCGCGGCGTCGATTTGGTCGAAGAGTGTCACCTCGAGATTGACCAGCTCGAAATGGTCGGCGCGCGCGACGGGCCTCCTCGGTGATCAGCGCCAGGATATCGTCGTCGTAAACGACTTTCTTCTTGTCGCACAGCGCCTTGAACTCGGCGAACGCCTTCTTGACATCCACGGCCGCCGGGTCGACTCCCAACTGAGTCAGCCGGTCGACGAAGGCGTGGCGCCCCGAGTGTTTTCCCAGTACGAGCTTGTTGGAGGGAATCCCGACGTCCTCGGGCTTCATGATCTCGTAGGTCAGCTTGTGCTTCAGCACCCCGTCCTGATGGATTCCCGCCTCGTGGGCGAAGGCGTTATCGCCGACGATCGGTTTATTGGCGGGCACCGCCTGACCGATGACCTGCGACAGCAGGCGCGAGGCCGGATAAATCTGCGGAGTGTTGATTCGGGTCTGAATGCCGAACAGATCCTTGCGCGTCTTCAGCGCCATCACCACTTCTTCCATCGAAGTGTTGCCGGCGCGCTCGCCGATACCGTTGATCGTGCATTCGATCTGGCGGGCGCCGTTCTTGATCGCCGCCAGCGAGTTGGCGACCGCGAGGCCCAGATCGTTGTGGCAATGGGCGCTCCAGATAACCTTGTCCGAGCCCGGTACGTGCTCGCGCAGATAGGCGAACATGCGGCCGTACTCTTCGGGAATCGCGTGGCCGGTGGTGTCGGGAATATTCAGGATTCTCGCGCCGGCCCGGACGACTTCGGTCAGCACGCTGGCCATGTAATCCCAATCGCTGCGCGAGGCGTCTTCGCAGGAGAACTCGATATGATCGACGTGCTTCTTGGCCGTCGCCACCGCCCAAGCGGCGGCGTTGAGCACGTCCTCGCGATTCATCTGGAGTTTGTACTTCAGATGGATGTCCGAGGTCGCGATGAAGATGTGGATTCCCGGATGGGCCGCCTTGTCGACCGCTTTGAGCGCCCGTTCGATATCGAGCTCGAGTCGGACGCGCCAGGCTCAGCACCACCGGGACCGTAACCGCGTCGGCCACTTTGCGCACCGATTCGAAATCGCCGGGCGAGGAGGCGGCAAAACCGGCCTCGATAATATCGACGTTAAGCCGTTCGAGCTGGCGCGCGATCGTGACCTTCTCCTCGACGTTCATCGTCGCGCCGGGCGATTGCTCGCCGTCGCGCAGCGTCGTATCGAAGATGCGGACGTAGTCTTCGCCGTCCTGGATTGCGGGATTCGTCGTAGTCATCTTGCTTTGCTCCTCGATGATCAGGCCCGAGGGCGATGGATGGGGCAAGCGGCGCGCGGCGGGCGAAAAAAAGCCCCGGGCGGCTTGCTTGGCCCACCGCCCGGGGCGTTCAACTCATTGCATTAAGCCGATTAGGCCTGCTGAGCGACGCTCCCGGCGTAGGCCCCGGTAAGGGCCAGGCTAAGCAGCAGCTCCGGATGCAGGTTCTTCGACATGGTTACAAAAGTCTACAGGAGGCAAAAATCCCAGTCAAGGCGCCATCCGGCAGGGGGTGGGGAGTCAGTTTGAAAAAGTTGCGGCCAGAGAAAGAGTGAACCCTAAGATCACCAGTACGATTCCGGCATAAAGTGCCAGCGGATGCGTAAAGGCCGCGAGACTTTGTTTTCTGAAGGGCCTCATTCCAATTGCCTTCGCGACCCAACAGCGTTCGACCTCTTGGTAAGCCTCGGATTCCGGCTTGCCGAAAGATAGGGCAATGAGAATGCTCCCAACGACGTTCAAAAATAGACCGATACGATTCAGGCAGAGGCTCATTCTGTCTCACCACCCCGCCGACGGCGCTCAATCAGAGTAGCGTGACAGGAGGACTCACCAAGGCCCCAGTGGATTTTCTGTTTTTCGGCGCTTCCGTCGCACCGGTATCGCGACCGTGATCGGCCGCCGGGCGCAGCACCGGAACCCGTCGATGGAGATGCTCGCCCCGAAGCATCAGGATCGGCCCGGAAAGCATGTAGCCGGTCGCGACCAGGAAGAAGCTCAACTGCGGCATCGCGATCATGAACCCGAGCGCCAACAGTACGCCAATCAGGGTTTCCACCGGCGCACGGCGACGGAAATCGATCGTTTTGAAGCTCGGGTACGGGATGCGCGAGATCATCAGACCCGCCAGCGCCACGGTCATCGGCAGGGCGAGTGCCGTCAGCAGGCGGGGCAGATCCAGCTCGAAGTAGCTGTAGGCGAGCACCGAGCCTGCTATAATCACCGCCGCACCGGGCACCGGCAATCCGGTGAACCGCCTTTTATCCGTGGTCGCGGTTTGGATATTGAATCGCGCCAGCCGCAGCGCCGCACAGACCACGTACATCCCGCTCACGAGCCATGCCCAGGCGCCCAGCGGTTTAAGCGCCCACATGTAAATCAGACCGGCCGGCGCGACGCCGAAGGCGACCACGTCGGCGAGGCTATCGTATTCGCGCCGAACAGGCTCGAAGTCTGCGACGCGCGCGCCACCCGGCCGTCGAGGCCGTCACAGACGAACGCCAGCGCGACCATCACGGCGGCCAGTTCGAAGTGAGAGTTGATCGCGGAGATTAAGCGAATAGAAGCCGGCGAGCAGACCGACCGAAGTGATCGTCACCGGAACCAGGAAGACTCCGCGCGTGAGCGGCGCCGCGACCTTCTTGCTCCGCTCGCGCAGGCGCCCGGAAATCAGGCGCATCTGCGCGCGGCTCCTGCGCTCCCGATCAAGGGTTTGATTCATCGCCCGACTTCTCCGATTATAGTTTCGCCGGCCCGCACCCGATCGCCGATTTTGACCGTGACGCGGTATTCAAGGGGCAGGTAATGATCGACCCGGCTGCCGAACATGATAAGGCCAATCCTCTGGCCGGCTTCGATTTTATCAGCGGGCGCACTCGGCACACGATCCGGCGGGCCAGATAGCCGGCGACCTGGACCATCGGATGGCGGCGTCCTTCGGCGTCCTGAAAAACAACCAGGTTGCGCTCGTTATGCTCGCTCGCGTGGTCGCCGTAGGCGGCGCGAAATTCACCTGCCGTATGATTCGACGGACGATCACTTCGCCGCTGACCGAAGCACGGTTCACATGCACGTTGAGCGGGGACATGAAGACCGATACCCGTCGAAAGCGATCCTGCGACGAGCCGGGCATCGTGGTCTCTCCGATATCGGTAACTCTGCCGTCGGCGCCGGAGAGCACCACCTCGGAAATCCGGGGCGGGAGTGCGCTCCGGGTCGCGAAAGAACGCCGCCACCGCCATCGTCAGGATCAGGAGCGGCAGCGCCAGCCAGTGCAATCCCAAAAGCCAGGCGACTATCGTAGCCGCGGCGATCGCCAAGGTAACCCGGCTGGCCCCTTCCGGGGCGAGATGAAGTTTACTCGCCGCCGCCGCGAGAACGTCGGGACGCTGCGCGATGCGGCCACGACTTCGAACCTTCCAATCGGCGTCAGTTTTTCGCCTTATCGACCAGCCGCTCGCTGGCCAGCCAGGGCATGAAGGCCCGCAAGTTTCTTGCCGACTTCTTCAACCGGATGATGCGCGCCTCGGTCGCGCAGCTCGCGGAAATGCGGCAGGCCCGCCCGATACTCGGTGATCCACTCGTTGGCGAACTTGCCGGATTGGATGTCGGCGAGGATCTTCTTCATCGCCTGCGCGCGCCTCGGGTCCGATGACCTTCTTGCCGCGCGTCATGTCGCCGTACTCGGCGGTGTTGCTGATCGAGTAGCGCATGTTCGAGATGCCGCCCTCGTAAATGAGGTCGACGATCAGCTTCACTTCATGGAGGCACTCGAAGTACGCCATCTCCGGCGCGTAGCCGGCCTCGACCAGGGTCTCGTATCCGGCGCGGATAAGTTCCGTGAGGCCGCCGCAAAGCACCGCTTGCTCGCCGAACAGATCGGTTTCGGTTTCTTCCTTGAAGGTGGTCTCGATGATCGCGGCGCGGCCGCCGCCGATCGCGGAGCCGTAAGCGAGGCCGATCTTCTGGGTATCCTTCGGACGGATCCTGCTGGACCGCGAGCAGGCAGGGAACGCCGCGGCCCTTGGCGTACTCGGAACGGACCAGATGGCCCGGGCCTTTGGGCGCGATCATGAAGACGTTCACGTCCGGCGGCGGCTGGATGAACTTGAAATGGATATTGAAGCCGTGGCCGAAAGCCAGATACTTGCCCGCTTTCAATCCCGGCTCGATCTCGCTTTTGTAGATGTCGGAGCCCATCTCGTCCGGCACCAGCATCATGATGATATCGGCCTGGCTGCGCGGCCTCGGCGGTTTCGAGCACCGGCAGACCCTGGGCCACCGCTTTCTGCCATGAGGCGCTGCCTTTGCGCAGGCCGACCCGAACATCCATACCGCTGTCCCGCAGGTTGAGCGCATGGGCGTGGCCCTGACTGCCGAAGCCGATTACGGCGATCTTCCTGGGCTTCAGCGCCGTCAAATCGGCGTCGCGGTCGTAGAAAACCTTCATTTATGCGATCTCCCTGGGGTGGCGTTGACTTCCGTTGAGCTGGACCGAGCGGGCCATCGTGATCTTTCCCGAGCGTACGACTTCCTTGATCCCGAGCGGCCGCACCAGGGCGATGAAGGCCTTGAGTTTGCCGCTGTCGCCGGTGATTTCGACCGTCGTCGAACGCGGCCCGATATCGACCACGTGGGCGCGAAATGCGGTGACGATCGAATCGAGTTCCGGGCGCGTTCGTTCATCGACTGAGATCTTGATCATCGCCAGTTCGCGGTCGACGGTGTCGACCGCCTGGTAGTCGGTGACCTTGATGACCGACACCAGCTTGTTGAGCTGCTTATTGACCTGCTCGAGGATCTGGTCGTCTCCCGACGTAACCAGCACGATCCTGGAAATCGTTGGGTCCACCGGGTCCTCGTTTACGGTCAACGATTCGATATTGAAACCGCGACTGGAAAACAGGCCGGCCACTCGGGCCAAAACTCCGAACTCGTTCTCGACTGTTACCGATATGGTGTGACTTGGCATCAGGGTGGGAATCTCGCTCGCACGGCAGCGCCTTGGGCTTTAGTGTGCTTCCTGCTGATGGCGCGACAACAATTCCATTATGCGATCCTTGGAAGCGAGCTTGAGCTTTTGAATTCGCTTTTTCTCCAGCTCTTCCTCGGTCGTGAGATAACTCTTTTGGCGAAAAGTTTCGAGTTGGTGCTTGAGCTCCAGATGCTGGACGTAAAGGGCCTTCAACTCCTCGTCGTGATCCGCGTACTGCTGGATAAGCTCTTCTTCTCTCTGCTCCATAGCGCCTCCATTGCTGTGGTTACAACGCCGCCCGCCGCGGTCCGTGAATTTTTCACAACCGCTTCAGGCGGCCGGACATAACTCGGCTGCAGGTTCAGAATTGAATCCGCCTCTTTATTGACGAGTCGCGACGCCGCAAGTGCCGCGACCATCATCCCGCGCCAATGCCCATCATTGTTATCCAGGATGGTTGCCCGGTTATCCATCGCCTCGACCAACCACCGTCCACATGCCGAGACACCCTCCCCAACAAATATCACTTCATCGTCAATGCACGCGATCAAATCGCCCGGGGTTTACGACCATATCGTCCGATATTTTCTCTAGCCCAGCCGTGGTCACCCGGTAAAGAGCCGCATAGACCTCTCCCTTTCGGGCGTCAAGAATCGGGCAGATGAATCGTGCCGGGCCGGCCCTCGTGATGGAGGGTCGCGCCGAGCGCCAGGCTATCGAGGCTGTTAATCCCGAGGATGGCGTGCCCGCCGGCCCAAGCCAGCCCCTTCGCGTAGCCGAGGCCGATTCTGAGCCCGGTAAACGATCCGGGGCCGATTCCAACGGCAATCGCGGCCAGATGGTCGAGTTTGAGCGCCGCACAGGTCGAGCAGTTCCTCGACCATCGCGGGCAGGATTGCGCCATGCGAACTGACCGGTCGAGAGATTTCAGCCAACAAACGCCCTCGCGCGATTACCGCCATGCTGGCCGTCGGAGTTCCGGTTTCGAGGCCCAGGACGGGTCCAATCGAAGCACTGGCGGCCAGTAAGCGCTCAGCCTTGAACAATACGCGAGATGTCATTGAAGATCACAAACGCCATCAGACCGGCCAGCAGGATCAGCCCGACTTGCTGCGCGATTTCACGATGGCGGACCTTGAGCGGCTTCCCGCGCACGCCCTCGATTAGAAAAAACGCCAGGTGTCCCCCGTCCAGCATCGGCACCGGAAGCAGGTTGATAATGCCCAGCTCAAGACTCAGCATCACGGTAAAAAAAGCCAGATTGGCAAAGCCTTCATGCGCCTGCTGTCCGGCCATTTGGGCAATCATGATCGGGCCGCCCAGAGCCTCGCGAACCGGGGTGGCGCCGGTTACTATTTTCGCCACTCCCGACACCAGCATCACGGTCATATCGGCGGTTTGAGCAAACGCGTGCCCGACGGCACTTATCGGTCCGACCTGTATGGTCGTCAAATCTCCCCGGGGCAGGACGCCGATTACCCACTGATGCACGGTCGCGCCTAAAGCGGTCTTGTCCGCCTCGTAGGCGGGCTTTATCAGCACCGTGCTCCGGGTTCGGCTGCCTTCCGCGCCGCGCTCGATTTCGATCTTGAGCGGTGCTCCTTCGCTGCGCCTGACGGAGTCGAGAGCTGATCCCAGGAACCGATCTCCTCGCCGTCGATTGAAAGCACGAGGTCCCCGGATTTGAGGCCCGCAGCCTCGGCGGGAAGGCCTTTCTTCATCTGGCCGATCACCGGCAACAGGTGCGGCACTCCGTACATAAACACCAGGGTCAGAAGGATCGGCGCGAACAATATGTTTGCCGCGGGCCCGGCCAGAACTATCGCCAATCGCTTGGCCAGACTCTGACTGGGAAAGGCGCGGGCCTGGATACGCTTGATCAGAGCCGCGGGCCGGCGTTCGGCTAGCGCTTTGATTGCTTCGGGAACCGAGCCTGCGCGCTTTATTTCGTCGAGCAGGATCTCTTCTTCCGGCCGAAGCTCGCGACCGAGCACGGTGATCGCCGCGGTCGTTCCGTCCCCTTGGAGAGCGCTTGCGCCGAGCTGGTTGGCCAGCCCCTGAAGCGCCGGCTCGAACGAAGCCGCTCCATTTTCCGGGCTTCCGGAACGGGCCGACGCTATGGTCAGGTCGTGCCCGATCTCGTTGAGGTAGATTTCGATGTCTCCGCTACCCAGCTCGTCGCCGATCTCATCGCCCAGCATCCGAACATAGCCACCGAAGGGGACCGCGCCGATCGAGTACTCGGTTTCGCCACGGCGGATACCAAAGAGCTTGGGCGGATAGCCGATTGAAAAGCGCAATACGCGCACACCGCATCGCTTCGCTACCAGGAAGTGGCCTGCCTCGTGCACCAGGACCAGCAAGCCCAGGATAGCGACGGCCGAAATAATCGAAATCAGCATTGGTCCTTTCAGAGTGGAGAATGCGGCCGCACCGGCCGCATCGCTAAAAATAATAGTATGTAAAAACCGCCGCGAACACTAGGCTGTCGGTCCGATCCAGCAACCCGCCGTGGCCGGGAAAGAGCCATCCCGAATCCTTGACCCCGGCGACGCGCTTGAGCGCGGATTCGGCGAGGTCACCGACCTGCGCCATCAGATTGATTGCGATAGCGAAGACCAACGCCTGAACGATGGTAAGAGCGTCAACCAATACGCCACGAAGCAAAACCATCGCCAGCAGGCTTGCCGCCGCCGAGGCAATCGCACCTTCGACCGTTTTCCCCGGGCTAACCCGTGGCGCGAGCTTTATCCTTCCCCATTTGCGGCCGACAAGATACGCGCCGGTATCGCCGGCGGCCACCAATAACAAGATCAGGATGATTAATCGCACGCCGTCCGGCTGGTTTCGAAGCAAGGCAAAGTATGGGAAGAGCACTCCCACGTAAATCCCGCCGAGAAACGCCATGCCTGGAGTATGGACGCCCCCATCGGCACCCTTTAATCCGACCCGGACGGTCAATCCGGTCATCGCGGCAACTACCGCTGCCGGAACCCACCAGCCCGGGATGCCGACGTAGAGCAGGCAGACCGCTGGAACTCCGCCCGCAATCATAGCCGCCGACATCAGGAGGGGCCGGCCCGGGGCGCTCATCATCGCGACCTCCCAAAGGCCCCATGCGGTTACCGCGCCGACGAAGAGAGTAAACAACGAGTTGGAGGCCAGAATCACCACGGCCAGGACCGCAGCCAGAGCGACAAGGCCGGTGAAAACCCTAGTTCGCAACACGAAGGCGCTGATTGTTGGGATCGATCATGCCGAAGCGGCGTTCGCGAGCCTGATAGGCCTCAAGCGCGGTCAAAAACTCGCGTTCCCGGAACTCGGGCCAGAGCGTGTCGGTAAAGTACAGTTCGGTGTAAGCGAGCTGATACAAACAAAAATTGGAAAGCCGCAATTCGCCCGAGGTACGAATCAGAAGGTCCGGATCCGGCAATCCCGCGCTATCGAGCCGCTCTTCGAACGCGCGCTCGTCGATTTGCTCCGGGGTCATTCTGCCCGCCGCGACTTCGGTTGCGATGCGCCTGGTCGCTTCGACGATCTCCTGACGGCCGCCGTAAGAGAGCGCAAGCACCACCGTCATCGAGCGATTACCGGCGGTAAGCGCGACGGTCTCATCGAGGGCCGTCCGAACCGGAGCCGGCAGGCGGCTGCGATCACCCACCACCACGAGGCGAATGTCACGCTTCATCATCCGCTTGTGCTCGGTTACCAGGTAGCGGCGCAGCAGGCTCATCAGAAAACGGACTTCGCCGTTGGGGCGCTGCCAGTTCTCGTTCGAAAAGGCGAACAGGGTCAAATAGGGGATGCCGAGTTCGCGCGCGGTATCGATCACCGCGCGGACCGAATCCTTGCCGCGCCGATGGCCTTCAAGGCGCACCAACCCGCGTCGCGTCGCCCAGCGTCCGTTGCCGTCCATGACGATCGCCACGTGACGGGGCAGCCGCTCGGGATCGAGCGAAAGCGTGGGGAATTCGTTTAGCGGCAGGGATGAGGCCACAAACTGTCAGCCTAACCGGCCCCGGGATCACAAGCGAGAGAGCGACCGATCAGCGCCTTCAAACCTCCATTATTTCGGCTTCTTTGGCGGCCAGAACCTTATCGAGCTTCTCAATATATTCGGTCGTGTAGTGTTGCACCTTGGCTTCGGCGCTGTGCAGATCATCCTCGGTAATCTGCTTCTCCTTGTGCAGCTCGCGTAACATCTCGTTCGCGTCCCGGCGATGGTTGCGGACCGACACCCGGAAATCCTCCGCCTCCTTGCGCACGTGCTTGACCAGTTCCTTACGGCGCTGCTCGGTAAGCTCGGGAATCGGGATGCGGATGATCTTGCCGTCGTTCATCGGCGTCAGGCCCAGGTCGGAAGTCTGGATGGCCTTCTCGATCTCGTGCATCGCGCCCTTGTCGTAGGGCGTGACCACCAGGAGTCGCGGTTCGGGCGCCGCCAGGCCGGCGATTTGGCGAAGCGGCGTCCTGGCGCCGTAATAATTGACGTGCAGCCCCTCGAGCAGCGCGGTCGAAGCTCGTCCGGTACGCACCCTGGTCAGTTCATGCTTGAAAGCCGAAACCGCGTGCTCCATCTGCTTGCGGGTTTCCTCGATCACTTCGTCTTTCATGGCTTAAGGCCCGCTGTCGACCAGCGTGCCGACCGCTTCCCCGATCACGGCACGCTTGATATTGCCGCCCCTGCGGAAGTTGAAAACCAGGATCGGCAGGCGATTGTCCATGCACATCGAAATCGCCGTCGAATCCATCACCTTCAGGTTCCGTTTCAATACCTCAAGATAGGTCAGACGATCAAAGCGCTGGGCGCCGCTCTCGCGCAGCGGATCGCGGTCGTAAACACCGTCGACGTGATGGCTGGCCTTGAGGATTACTTCGGCGCCGATTTCCATCGCGCGCAGGCTCGCCGCGGTATCGGTGGTAAAAAAAGGATTGCCGGTGCCGGCGGCGAAGATTACCACGCGGCCCTTTTCCAGATGGCGGATCGCGCGCCGGCGGATATACGGCTCACAAACCGCCTGCATCTCGATCGCCGACATGACGCGGGTCTTGATGCCGGTTCGCTCGAGCGAATCCTGGAGCGCGAGCGCGTTAATCACCGTCGCCAGCATCCCCATATGGTCGGCGGCGGTGCGGTCCATGCCCCGGGCCTCAAACTCGCTGCCGCGCACCATGTTGCCGGCGCCGATAACCATCGCCAACTGGACCCCAAGCGCCAGCACTTCCTTGAGTTCGACCGCGATGTTGCCGAGCACGTCGGGGTCGATCCCGAAGCCACTGGACGGCGCCAGCGCCTGGCCGGAGAGCTTCAGCAGGACGCGGCCGAAACTGGCCTTCGGTATGGATAGGGGCTCGACGTCGGTCATGCTGGTCGCCACCCTGATTGCCCCCGCTCGTTCATCGGCCTTCAAGCGGTGGCTTCAGGACGCTCCCTTGGTTTCCAGCCCCTCGCCGAGCTGGAATCGCGCAAAGCGCCGGAGCTCGATTTTTTCACCCAACTTGGCGACGTATTCGCCAATCAGGTCGGCGATGGTCGCGGGCCGGGTCTCTGACGTAGCCCTGCTCGATCAAACAGACATCACGATAGAATTTTTCGAGTTTTCCCTCGACGATCTTGTTGATGACCGGCTCGGGTTTGCCCGCCGCCTGCGAGGCGTAAATCTGCCGCTCCTGCTCGATGATTTCGGGCGAGAGTTCCTCGCGCCGCACGCAGCGCGGGTTGGCGGCGGCGATTTGCATCGCGATTTCCTTCACCAGAGCCTGAAACTCCGGGGTCTTGGCGACGAAATCGCTTTCGCAGTTGACTTCGACCAACACTCCGAGTTTGCCGCCGGCATGGATGTAAGCGCCGATCGAGCCCTCGGATGCGACCCGTCCGGCGCGCTTGGCGGCCTGGGCGATGCCTTTTTCGCGCAGCCAGACGATAGCCTTCTCCAGGTCTCCCTTGGCTTCGCCCAGCGCCTTCTTGCAATCCATCACTCCGGCGCCGGTTTTCTCCCGCAGTTCTTTAACGATATTGGCGTTGACGTCCGACATTCAGTTCCTTCACGTGGCAAGATCTATCGAATCGCTGCCTGTAAGCGCGGTCCGCATTATATCCCGGACCGGCGCGCGTCTATTCGGGCCGGGCTCGGCCCGGCCCGGCGATGGCTCCGTTATACGCTCTGCGGCGCTTCGGGGCTTGGCGCGCGACTCTGCCATATCGGCCTGGCCCTTCTGCCGCTCTTCCATCTGCCGTTTGCCCTCGATCACCGCATCGGCGATCGCCGCCGCGAACAATTTGATCGCGCGGATGGCGTCGTCGTTGCCGGGGATGCGGTAGGCGATCAGGTCGGGGTCGCAATTGGTGTCGACCATCGCCACCACCGGGATGTTGAGCCGATTGGCCTCGGCGACCGCGATTTCCTCTTTCTTGGTATCGATCACGAACAGCGCGTCGGGCAATTTGCGCATGTTCTTGATTCCGCCCAGCGTCGCCATCAGCTTTTCGTGCTCGCGGGCGTGTTCGCTCATTTCTTTTTTCGTCAGCGCCTGGATCATCTCCGGGATCGGCAAGAATCTCTTCGAGCTTCTTGAGCCGCTCGATCGATGCCCGGATGGTCTGAAAATTGGTCAGCATCCCGCCCAGCCAGCGATTGTGGACGTAGAACATCCCGCAGCGCTCGGCTTCCTCGCGCACGATATCCTGCGCCTGCTTCTTGGTGCCGACGAACATCACGTCCCGCCCGAGGCCGCAAGGTCACGCACGAAATCGTAACAGTTGCGGAACATCTTGACGGTCTGCTGGAGGTCGATGATGTAAATTCCGTTGCGGGCCCCGAAGATGTACTGCTTCATCTTGGGGTTCCAGCGGCTGGTCTGATGGCCGAAATGAACCCCGGCCTCCAGAAGCTGCTTCATGCTGATTTCAGTCATAGTGCTGTTCGTCCTTTAAACCCGGTAGGTCCGGTCAGTTATTTTTAAGCGTAAACGGTCGGGCAGGCAATCATGCCGCGCCAGCTCCCTAATTGTTCATCGATTCGAGAAATTCCTCGTTGGTCTTGGTCCCCTGCATCTTGTCGAGCAGGAATTCCATCGCCTCGACCGCGTTCAGCTGGGAAAGAAGCTTGCGCAGAATCCAGACCCGATTGAGCGTGCTGCGCGGCAGCAGGAGTTCCTCTTTGCGGGTCGAGGAACGCTGGATGTCGACGGTGGGGAAGATCCGCTTCTCGAGCAGTCGGCGATCGAGCGCGATCTGCTGGTTGCCGGTGCCCTTGAACTCCTCGAAGATCACTTCGTCCATCCGGCTGCCGGTATCGACCAGCGCGGTGGCGATGATCGTCAGGCTGCCGCCGTCTTCGGTGTTGCGCGCCGCGCCGAAGAACTTCTTGGGCTTATGAAGCGCGTTCGAGTCGACACCACCCGAGAGAATCTTGCCCGAGGGCGGTACGACCGTGTTGTACGCGCGCGCCAGGCGGGTGATGGAATCGAGCAGAATCACCACGTCGCGGCCGTGCTCGACCAGGCGCTTGGCCTTCTCGATCACCATCTCGGCTACCTGGACGTGGCGGGTGGCGGGTTCATCGAAGGTTGAACTTACCACCTCGCCCTGCACCGAGCGCAGCATGTCGGTAACTTCTTCGGGCCTTTCATCGACCAGCAGCACGATCAGCACGACCTCGGGATGGTTGTGGGCGATGGCCTTGGCGAGCGCCTGCAGCATCATGGTCTTGCCGGTGAAAGGGGCCGCGACGATAAGTCCGCGCTGGCCTTTGCCGATCGGGGCAATCAGGTCGATTATGCGGGTCGTATAATCTTCGGGATTATACTCCAGCTTGAGCCGCTCTTCCGGGTAAAGCGGCGTCAGGTTGTCGAACAGGATCTTGTCGCGCGCCTTCTCCGGCTCCTCGTAATTGATCGACTCGACCTTGAGCAGGGCGAAATATCGCTCGCCCTCTTTGGGCGGCCGGATGAGGCCGGAGACCACGTCGCCCGTGCGAAGGTTGAATTTGCGAATCTGGCTGGGCGAGATGTAGATGTCGTCGGGGCCGGGCAGATAGTTGTAGTCGGGAGCGCGCAGGAAGCCGAAACCGTCAGGCAGGATTTCGAGCACCCCTTCGCCAAGAATCGAGCCGTTTTTGGCGGCTTGCGCCTGCAGGATCGAGAAGATCATCTCCTGCTTGCGCATGTTGGTGGCGCCGTCGATATTGAAATCGCGGGCGACCTGAGCAAGCTCGGTAATCTTGGCGCGCTTGAGTGCCTTCAGATTGAGCACTCCGACGTCGCTCATGACCACCTTGCTATCTTCGATTCTGGCGGGCGCTGTCGGTTCGCTGGACTGCTGAACAGGAGACCCGTTGTCCAGCTCCGTCAGCTCTTCTTTGGCGGCCCCTCTCCCCTTCCCCATATACCTTCCTCGAAATCCTTTAACTGATGACAACTGCTATACCTGCGTCCTTTGGTTGGTTGTGACAGAACTTGTGCGGGCGTTAAGTTCGCCCCGCACACATTTTGGTTGTTCCCCTGGTCTGACCGGCTGGAAGCCGCATGAAGCAAACACCGAACCTAAGGGATGCTGCGGTCGCAGACGGTGGGGCGGGCGAGTCCTAAGCCCCGCATACCCGCGATCGGAATCATCGCGAGGTACTTGCAAGATATGTTAACCACGCGATCCGATTATGTCAAACCTGCCCGCCGCTAATTCCGCCTGCCGGGTTGCTCCGCCGCATCGTATCATCGAACCCGTCGCAGATGCGGTTCACGCCTGTTCGATCCAGGCACGGATGGTTTCGTTATCGGGGCGAAGGCCGTTGGCGCTCAGAAACGAGAGAAAGTCGGTAGCCGGAGGTGCGATGAATTCGAGTCGCTTCGCGGTTCGCGGATGCTCCACCGTCAGCGACAGTGCATGGAGCGCCTGGCGCTCGAACCACGGCGCCTCGCGGCCGGGCTCGGGGCGGGAAACGGCCCGGCCGTAAAGCCTGTCGCCGAGGCAGGGATGGGCGATCGAAGCGAGATGGACTCTTATCTGATGGGTCCTGCCGGTCTCCGGACGTGCAATCACCATCGTCGCGTGCTCAGGATGGCCGTCGCGGACGCCCAGGTCGAAGCGCCCGAGCACCGTTACGTGAGTCACCGCCTCGCGCGGCTTGCGCGACTTGACCGATATCCGCTTGCGCTCGGTCGGATGGCGGCCGAGCGGGCTCTCGATAGTAAATCGATCGCGGGCAACGCGGCCTCGCACAATCGCCAGATAGAGCTTGCGCACAGTTCGTTCCTTGAACTGACGTGACAGGGCGGTGCGGGCGAACGGCGTGCGCGCCACCACCATCACTCCTGAAGTGTCCTTATCCAGGCGATGGACGATTCCGGGCCGCAGAATGCCGTCGGGCTCAGCCATCGCGTTAAGCTCCGGAAAGCGCGCCAGCAGCGCCTGCACCAGAGTGCCATCGGGATGGCCGGGGGCGGGATGCACCGTCATGCCGGGCGGCTTGTTGACCACGATGATCTCGTCGTCGGCAAACAGGACCTCGATCTCCGGCCCTGAAATCGGTTCCGCGCGCGCAACTTCGACCGCAGGCAGCGGTTCGATCCCGATCCTGTCGCCGGCGCGAATCGTTGCGGCGGCGCGTGCCGGTTTGCCGTTGATGCTCACCCGGCCGACCTTGATCATCCTTGCGATTTGCGACCGCGAATACTCGGGCGCCATCCGCGCGGTCAGAAAAATATCGAGCCGCTGATTTACATCACCGGCACCGACCGTGAATGTGAGCGCGGTTTCCAGAACTCTCACCCTCAGAACCTCTCCCTAACCCTCTCCTTGGACAAGGAGAGGGAACAGAAGAGGACGCGCGGGCTAGGGGATAGAATAAAGAGCGCAACCCGGTTGTGCAAAGCTCTTACGAGGTTCGATACGGAACGGGATGCTTGGCCTCGTAGGCGGCGATGTCCTTCTCGCGCAGCAGGGTCAGGGCTATCTCGTCGAGACCTTCGAGCAGGCACTTCTTCTGAAACGAATCGATCTCGAATCGCGCCGACCATCCGAACTCATCCGCTACCGTCTGGTTTTGCAGGTCCACGGTAAGACTGTAGCCGGGATGGGCGGCTACCGCCTTGAAAATCGCATCGACCTCGGCGGCCGACAGCACGATCGGCAGAAATCCGTTCTTGAAAGAGTTGTTGCGGAAGATGTCGGCAAACGACGGCGCGATCACCGCCTTGAAGCCGAAGTCATCCAGCGCCCAGACCGCATGCTCGCGCGAGCTGCCGCATCCGAAGTTGGCCTGCGCGACGAGAATCGACGCGCCGCGAAAGCGCGGCTGATCGAGCACAAAACCCGGCATATCGGGCCGCTGCCGCCAATCGTAAAACAGCCCGGCCTTGAGTCCGGTACGGACGATAGCCTTGAGGAATTGCTTGGGGATGATCTGATCGGTGTCAACGTTGGCTTTCTCCAGCGGCGCCACCAGACCGGTAAATTTCTTGAACGCGCGCATCGTGGTTTTTCCCCCTCTCAGCCGTGCTTCCGAACGTCGACGAAATGGCCTTCAACCGCCGCCGCCGCCGCCATCGCCGGGCTGACCAGATGGGTGCGGCCACCCTTGCCCTGGCGTCCTTCGAAGTTGCGATTCGACGTGCTGGCGCATCGCTCGCCGGGCTTCAGGATGTCGGGATTCATGCCCAGGCACATGCTGCATCCCGACTCTCGCCACTCGAAGCCCGCAGCCCTGAAAATCTTGTCCAGGCCGAGCTTTTCGGCTTCGAGTTTGACCTGCTGCGAGCCCGGCACCACCATCGCATGGACGCTGGATGCGACCTTGCGGCCTTTGACGATCGCCGCGGCAGCCTGCAAATCGCTGAGCCGCCCGTTGGTGCATGAGCCGATAAAAACGCGATCGATCGGGATATCGATAATCTTCGTGCCGGGCGTGAGGCCCATATAAGTTAGCGCCTGCTCCACGGCGCGGGCCGCGGCCGGGTCGCTTAAAGCGTGCGGGTCCGGAACTTTGCCGGTGACCTCGATGACCATCCCTGGGTTGGTCCCCCAGGTAACCTGCGGCGCGATGCTTGCCGCGTCAATGGTCACGGTGCGATCGAAGCGCGCGCCTTCGTCGGTGGCGAGTGCCAGCCATCGCTGCGCCATCCGCTCGAACTCGTCCCCTTTGGGCAGGTAAGGCCTGCCGCGCAGATAATCGACGGTGGTCTTGTCGGGCGAGACCATGCCGGCACGCGCCCCGGCCTCGATCGACATGTTGCTCACCGTCATCCGCTCTTCCATTGTAAGCCCGGATATCGTCGAGCCCCGGTACTCGACCACACATCCGGTGGCTCCATCCGTCGTGATTTTGCCGATAATCGCCAGGATGAGATCCTTGGCGGTCACGCCCGAGCCGAGCTTGCCGTCGACCCGGATTTCCAGAGTCTTGGGCCGAGCCTGCCACAGGCACTGGGTCGCCAGAACGTGCTCGACCTCGCTGGTGCCGATACCGAAGGCAAGCGAGCCGAAGGCCCCATGAGTGGCAGTATGGCTGTCGCCGCAAACGATCGTCATGCCGGGCTGGGTCAGGCCGAGTTCCGGCCCGATGATGTGGACGATTCCCTGCTTGGGCGAGTCGAGGTCGAACAGCGTGACATCGAAGTCGCGACAGTTTTGCCGCATCGCTTCGATCTGACGCGACGAGTCGGGGTCGGTAATCGGCAGCGAACGGTCGGTGGTCGGGACGTTATGATCCAGCGTCGCGAAGGTCCGCTCCCGCGACCGCACCTTTCGTCCCGCGTCGCGTAATCCCTCGAAGGCCTGCGGTGAGGTCACCTCGTGGATGAGGTGCAAATCTATATAAAGGAGCGCCGGCTGGCCGGGCTCCTCGTGTACGACATGGTTATTCCATATCTTTTCAAACAGTGTCTGAGGCGCCATCGTGTGAACCGAACCTGAGAGTTTTTTTGATGCCGTTTTGCGAGCATCAGCATTATGCGGGTTCCTCTCCCCGAATCAAACCCCCTCTAATACCTTCCAGGAACTGGAGAACGAGGCCTCAAGCTCGCCGATTACAAAGATCACCAGCCGTTTGCGTTGACAATCCGCGAGCCGGCAAATAGCGGTGTCAACTTGATGGCTATCGAAGGCCAAGGCGGGGGTGGCAAGTGGCAGCTCGGGCTCGAGGGGCGTGGGCCTGAGCCGCTTGTGCTGCCGCCTGCCGCCGCCGCACCCGAGGAGCCCGAGCGCGATCCTGGCGCCGAGAGGCTCGAGCGGCCGGTTTTCATCCTGACAGTCGAGCACCTCTGCTATTTCCTGATCGCGGCTTGGACAATCGCTACGCGATTGTTGGCGCTCGGCAGACGGCCGCTCAGTCCCGCGGAAGCCGCCCGGGCGCTCTTCGATCTCGATCTCGCGCAAAACGGAGCTTCCGTATTAGGCCATCTGTCGCCGCCGTACGCCCTGCCGACGCATCTGGTGGAAGCCTGGCTGTTCAACGCTCTCGGCGCGAACGACGCCGTGGCCCGGATGGGCGTTGCGCTGAGCGGCGTGGTTCTCGTGATAGTCGCGTTCACCTTGCGCCGCCAGCTCGGACGCGCCGGCGCTCTCGCGCTTGCGCTCTTGCTCGCCATCTCTCCGAGCGTGACCTATTTTTCGCGCTCAAGCGTTTCGCCGATTCCGGCGCTCGCCCTGACCTTGCTCGCGATCAGACTTTTCTTCGCCTTGGCGAAGCGCGCCACTATTCTTCGCGCGCTCGCTCTCGCCGCGGTCGTCGGGCTCGCCCTTGCGACCGACCCGATCATCTGCGTCACGGGCGCCGTCTTCGTCGTCGCGACGATTCTGTTCGTCGCATGGGGCGCGATCTTCGATGAGACCTACTTTGAACGCGCGGGCTACTGGTGGGTTAGGCACGGTATCGCGATCGTCATAACGGCGATAATCGGGGCCGCCGTGTGGCTCTATCTCGATACCGGCTTCTGGAGCCAGGGCATCGCCGCCGCCTTGAGGGCGAACTTCGCGGCGATCCTGAGCGGCTCCGGAACGCGCGGCTATCGCGCGGGTGTCGATTTCTACCTTCCGATTATCACTTTGTACGAATTTCTGCCGGTTCTGCTCGCAATCGCGGGCGCGATCCTGTTCCTCGCCTTGCGGATACGGTCGCGCTTCGCCGGATGGTGCTTCATCTGGACGGCCGCGAGTCTGGCCTTCTACCTTTGGTCGCCCGCGCGTGCCCCCGGACTTGCCGCGGTGATGCTTCTGCCGATGTCGATTCTTGCCGCGCTGGCCGTCGATTACGTCCATCGGCGAAGCGCCTGGCGTATCGTTCGCTACCCGCTGGGATTACTTGCGGCGCTTACGTTGTACGTCGGCCTGACGGTCAACTTCGGGTTCGACGTACCCGATGCGAGCGAAGCGCCATGGGCAAGGCACGCCTTGCTGTACTGGAGCGAGCCGATAACCACCGCGCGGGCGCGGACGGAGCTCGGGCAGCTTGAAAGCATCGCGCTCAGCGATAGCCGCCATCCATCGGGAATCACTCGGAGCGACGTGCCGGTCCTTAAATGGTACCTGCGCGACGTTCCGTCGGTCCCTCAGGCCGGGACTGTTACCGCAATCGTGGTGACTGACGCGGCCGGTCGCCAGGCCGCTTTGGTCTCGGGAACGCGGACCACATCGTTCGAGCTGCAGGATCAATGGACCCCTGTGCTCAGCGCCGCATCGCCCGGCGAGATGCTCCGCTATGTCCTGACGCAACGCGCGTGGAGTCCGATGGTAACCCGGGACGCGACGATCATATGGCCTGCGGCGGCGATTGGGCCGAGCCCGATCCCAAGCCCGATCCCAAGCCCGATCCCGACGCCGCTCCCGACGATCTCCGCAACCGCGGTTGCCTCTCGAACGCCGACGGCGACGCCCTCCGCCATCCCTACCGCGACGCCCTCCGTATCGCCAACGGCGATGCCGACTTCGAGTCCATCGCCGCGCGCTCAGTTAGCCGGGGCGATGTCGCCATCGCCTTCTCCGAACCCGTCTTCAGGTCCAAGCGTGGTAGCCGCCATGCGGACGCCGGTTGTTAGTCCAACCGCCTCGCCAAGGCCAAGCGTTACCGCAAGCCCGTCGACGAGCGCCGGCGCGACGCCAAGCGCTACGGCTTCTCCTACGAACACTCCGACAGCAAGCCAACGATAAAAAATAGCGGTGCCGTACTCGCGCGCGCCGGCGATTTGCGCCAATCTGGTAGTGAGGACTTATCGCGATGTTTCCGCGTTTGCTAATTCCAACGATGCTGGCGGTTTCGCTAACCGCGCTTCTGCTCGGCTGCGCACCGGCCGTCGATAACCAGCGGGGCGCGGAGAAATCCGCTGCGCCGCAAGCCCAAAACACGGATTCGAAGCCGCAAGACCTGATGGCGGTCGGCGGCGAGATGGTCCTTTACCAGCCCAACGTCCGACACTACGCCTAAGGGTAGCCTCGTCTATCCGCGTTTCGGTGTTTTCGCCGCGCGCGCGTCATTTGCGTTAGAGGCGGCCGTCACCGCGGCGGCGCGAGGTACGATAGCGCCTGGCGCATCGGGGTGAACTGAATCCCCAGCTTCTCTCTGAGCGGTGCGATATCGCAGACGTGATCGGCCGTCACAAAGGTGATCGCGTCGCGCGACAGGAGCGGGCGCGGCAGCTTCTCCGCCACGAATCCGACCGCACGCATCATCGCCTCGGGGATATGGACGATCGGCCGACGACGCCCGGTCACTTCCATCACCAGACGGATCATCGCATCGAAGGTCATCGCTTCGGGGCCGCCGACATCGAAAGTCATGTCGCGAGCGCGATCGCTATCGGTCAGCGCGAGCGCGACGCATGCGGCCAGGTCCTCGACGAAGACCGGCTGAACCCTCTGGCGTCCGGTGCCGGGCACCGCGAACACCGGCGTGAAGCGAAGCATACCGGCGAACAGATTGACGGTGCGATCGCCGGGGCCGAACACCAGCGAGGGGCGAAAAATCGTGTAGGGCAATCCTGATTCCCTGACCGCGCGCTCGGCGCGGCCCTTGGCCCGGAAGGCGGGATGTTCGCTCTGCTCGTCGGCAGCGACTCCGCTGATGTAAACGAAATGCTTCGCGGGCGACGCCTTGGCGGCATCGAGAAGCGCGACCGTGCCGCCGTAGTCGACCTTCTCGAAGGTCAACCCGCGCGACCAATCCTCGACCGGATAGCCGTCGAACTGGACCGCGCTGACCACCGCGTGCGAACCGGCGACGGCCTCCCTGACCGAAGCCGGATCGGTTATTTCCGCTCGCACGAAATCGGCGTCGAGTGCTTCAAAGCGCCCGCGCGCCTGCTCCGGGTTGCGGGTGAGCAGACGCACGCGGAAACCGGCGATTCGGGAAATCCGCCGCGCGATCGTGCCGCCGATGAATCCCGAGCCGCCCGCGATCGCCACGATCTTTGCGCTGCCGGTAGTCATGTCGTGGGCCTCAGGTTTGGCTCGCCCCAGCTACGCTGCGCGCCCGAACAGGGTCGCCGCTAGCGCTTTTTGCGGATCGTCAATCGACGGCGACGCTTTGCGGGGCGGGCTTCGACGGCCGCCGGAGCCTGATGGGGAACCAGCTCGAAGCGCGAAACCTCGGGCCGGCAATTAAATCGGACCCGCACCCAGAACGTTCCCAGGCCACGATTCGTATAGATGTAGAAATCGTCGTAGAGATTCAGGCCCGAGCAAAACTCCTTGCCCAGTTGCAGGACCGACTTGAACGGCGTGCCGTAAATCGGCAGTTGCAGGACGCCGCCGTGCGTGTGTCCTGCGACCATCGCTCCGGGCCGCAGATGGCGGGCGTAGAGCGCGGTGTCGGGATTGTGCGCCAGCACCAGCGTGCAATCGCCGGGCGCAACCGCGCTGAAGGCGCGCGCCGGATCGGCGCGGCGGGTCCACAGGTCGTCGATCCCGACGATCGTCAGGGTCTTCCCGCGCATCGTCAGACGGCGGCTTTCGTTGCTCAACACCACCGCGCCTGCGGTGGTGAGACGCCTCCGCGATTCGGTCGAACGACGCCCAATGGTCGTGATTGCCCGCGATCGCGAAAACCCCGATTGACGGCCGCAGCTCGCGCAGCGCCCGGGTGAAGGGCCGCAGATAGCGGTGCATCGCCTTTCCGTCGGAGAAATAATCTCCGGTCAGAAACACCAACTCCGGTTTCTGGCGATTGATGAGGTCTACCGCGGCCTCCAGCCGGTCGAGGTCCTCGTCGCGATCGACGTGGAAGTCGCTTATCTGGCAGGCGACCAGTCCTGCCAAAGCGGCGGGCAGGCGTCTGACCGGAAGGCTGACGCGGGTAACTTCGATTTTATCGATCTGCCGCCGCCACATCTTGTGAAACGGACGCAGCGGTAGAATGGGTCGGCGCCGCTTGGCATTTCTGACGAAAGGCGGCTCAGCCATCTCCGGCGAAAAACGGGTACTTAATTCAGCTGTCGGCATATATCGATAATTGTAAAGACGGTTAAAGCCTAGAAAACTTCACGCAGGCTGTGGAAATTCGGCAGCATGATGACCCGCTCATCGGCCAGGTCCACGCTCTCCTGTTCCAGAATCCAGGTGTGCGGATGAGGAATATAGACCGCACGCAATCCGGCCTTGAGCGCGGGATTGATGTCCGAACGGGGACTGTTTCCGATCATGAACGTCAGCGCGGGCTCGAGCTCGGCCGATTCGATCAGCCGCTGATAAGCCGGCGTATCTTTTTCCGAAGGCACCTCGACCCTGCTGAATAGCGGCGCCAGACCGGACCGTTCGAGCTTTTGCAACTGCTCGTCGCGCTGTCCCTTGGTAAAGAGCAGCAATCGATGACGCGCGGCCAGCTCTTCGAGCGTCGGCGCCACGCCCGGCAACAATTCGCAATGGCGGTCGATCAGATATTCGCCGAGTCGCTCGATTTCTGCACGCATCCGAGTGTGGGAATCTTCTGACGCCCCGAGCGCGTCGAGCGCCTGATGCAATGCCATCACGTATGGACGCCGGCCGTAACCGTGAGTCTTGATGATATCGATCTCGCATTGGCGGATGAGGCTCGCGATCGTGGCCGGCTCGGCCTCGATGCCGGCATGGCGAACCGCCGCGACGAAACTCTGCTCGGCCTCGATGAAGTGGACATTGGAATCCCAGAGAGTATCGTCGGCGTCGAAGATTAGATTAAGCGGCGCGCGCTGCTGCTCGGCCATTATAGAAAGGGTAGCCGCTGCCGGATTCCCGCGCAACCAGATACTCGCGCCGACGCGACCGTTATCGAGCCTATCGTTCGGCTGAAAGCACCGTGAGCGCGCCAGTGACGGGATTGCGGCCTATGTAGACCTCGGCCTCGTATACGTGGCGCAGATTTTCCGCCGTCAAAACTTCTTCCGGCGGCCCGCATCCGACCGTGACGCCGTCTTTGAGCAGCAGGACACGGTCGGCGTATTGGGCCGCGACGTTGAGATCGTGGAAAGTCGCCACGACCGCCATCCCGCGCTCGGCGCGAAGCTGCCTCAGCATCGCGAAGATCTCGCCGACGTGCTTCAGGTCAAGGAAAGCCGTGGGCTCGTCGAGCAACGCGACTTCAGGTTCCTGCGCCAGCGCGCGGGCGATGAAGACCCGCCGGCGTTCGCCCCCGGAAAGCTCCTGGATGTAACGGCCGGCGAGTTCGAGCAGCCCGAAGTGCTCGAGCGCGGCCCGCGCGATTGCCAAATCGCGCTTGCCTTCGAAGTGGATCGGGCCGAGATGGGGCGCGCGGCCCATCAGGACCACTTCCAAAACCGTGAAGGGAAAAGCGGCGGTGCTCTCCTGGCGCACCGAAGCCAGTTTTCGCGCCAGCGCGCGCCGATCGAACTCGCCGAGCGGACGGCCGAAAAGTTCGATCGAGCCGCGCCACGGCCGAAGCGAGCCGCCGAGCACTCTCAGGAGAGTGGATTTTCCGGCGCCGTTGGGCCCCAGAATCGCGAGCATCTCGCCTGCGGCGACTTCCAGTGAGACCCCGTCAAGCACCGGACGCTCGCCGTAACCCGCCGCCAAATCGTGAGCCTTGAGCGCGGGCGCATCCGCCATTCGCTCCTCGCTCATCCGACCAGCGCGCTCCTTTCCTCGCGCCGCAGCAGGTAGATGAAAAACGGACCGCCGCAGAGCGCCGTGATTACTCCGACCGGCAGCTCGGCCGGCGCGATTACGATTCGAGCGATCAGGTCCGCGCCTACCAGGAACGCCGCGCCGCCGAGAAGCGAAGCCGGTAGCAGCAGGCGATGGTCGGCGCCGAGTACCAGGCGCAGGATATGCGGCACGATCAGCCCGACGAAGCCGATTATCCCGCTCACCGAAACCGCCGCACCGATCATCACCGAGGTAGCCACAAAGATCGTCCGCCGCATTGATTCTATATTCACGCCGAGGTCTGCTGCGGCATCGTCGCCGAGGCTCAGCAGGTTCATATCGCGGGCACGCATGATGAGCATCGCAAAGCCCGCCAGCCCCATGGCCGCGACCATCGCGACTTCGTAGTAGCTGGGCGCTTCGAGGCTTCCCATCAGCCAGGCGATGATGCTGTGGGCGTGGTAGAAATCGACCACGGCGTTGGCCGCCATGGTGAGGGCGCCCCAGAAGGCGTTGAAGATCACGCCGATCAGCAACAGGCTGAACGGCTCGAGCCGGCCGTCAACCTGCGCGAGCCGATATACGGCAAGCGTCGAGAGCAACGCCATCGCGAAGGCGCAGAGCGGGACGAGCGCGGGCGGGCCGCCCAGATGATAACCGAAGATCAGCGCCAGGATCGCGCCAAACGCGCCGCCGCCCGAGATTCCCAGGATTCCGCCTTCGGCGAGCGGATTGCGGACCAGCGCCTGCAGCGCAGCGCCGACCGCCGCCAGTATCGCGCCGACCACCGCGCCCATAAGCACGCGCGGAATGCGCGCGCTGAACAAAATCGCGTGGTCCGGGCTCGCCGATTGAGTAAGCGCGCGATACAGGTCGATTCGGACCGTGCCGAACGCTACGGCGACGGCCGCAACGACCGCCAGTAGCGCCGCCATCACGCCCAGCACGGCAATCATCCGGCCGGGGCTCAGATAAGCGCCCTCGAATCTCTTCAAGTCTTCATGATCGTCCGCGAACGGCGATGGTCCCGCCGATTGAGCTGTTGAAATCCGGGCCGGTACGGTCATCGGATAGCTTCCGATTGCGGCTTCGAACGGGTGAGTTCGGGATGAATCATCGCGGCGAGGATTTCGAGCGATTCTCCGACTCGCGGCCCGGGCCGCAGCATCGGATCCTGATTGTAGCCGTAAAGGCGATGGTTCCTCACCGCCGGGATGCCCGGATATTGACCCCAGAAATTGCTGGGCACGGCGGGATCGTCGCCCATCTGGCCATCGATGATTACATCGGGCGCGGTCGCGATTATGTATTCCATACTGAGGCTAGGCCACGCCTGCGCGGAATTGTCGGCGATGTTCCGTCCGTGCGCCATCGCGATCAGTTGGTCGAGAAAGTTGCCGCCGCCGACGGCCACCAGCGGCTGATGGCCTACCAGCATCAGTACCTTGGGCGAATCGGCATTCTTGAGCCGCGCCTCGGTCGAAGCAAAGCGATGGTGGATTTCGGCGATTAGTTTCACAGCCTCTGTGCCGTTCCCGATTCGCTTGCCGATTTGCGAGATGCTTCGGTCGAGGTCGGCGAGCGAGCCTTCCTCAACCATCAGGGTCGGGAACCCCATCAACTCCAGCGCCCGGATCGCGCGCAGATTCGCCGAGCTTCCAAGACCGATTATCAGGGTCGGGCGCAGGCCGACGATAGCCTCGATATTCGGCGTCAGGTAGCTGCCGACTCTCGGCAATCGAAGCACGGCCGGCGGATAGTTGCAGTACCGCGAAACGCCCACGACTTCCGATCCGGCGCCGAGGGCGAACAAGGTCTCGGTGACCGACGGCGCGAGCGACACGATACGCGCCGGAGCGGCGGTAGCCGCGCCCGCGGGCGAAGCGCAAATCAGCGCGGCCGCGCTCGCCGCCATTATCGCGCACAGGGCACGGATTCGCACGCTCATACGGGAGTGCGCCATATCGCGAAGCTACACTTTCATCGCGCGCCGGGTAAGACGCCGGCCTCGATTGCGCCATCGCTCAAGGGTCGGTTAGCCTCAACTGCCCAGGAGAGCCTGAATTGCTACGCAAGATCGCGGTTTGCATCAAACAGATCCCGCTTATCGAGGACGCCAACTTCGATCCGGCGACGAAAACTATCAGGCGCGACGGCGTCAACGTCATCAGCGCCTTCGACCTGCGCGCGATTTCGATTGCGGTCGAGCTCAAGCGTCGGTTCGGCGCCGAAACCACGGTCGTCACGATGGGCCCTCCGCAGACGCGCGCCGCCCTGGTCGAAGCGCTTGCGGCAGGGATCGATCGCGCGGTCCATCTGGAAGATCGCGCCTTCGCCGGCTCCGATACGCTGGCAACCGCGCGCGCCCTGGCGCTTTGGCTCAGGCGCGGGGGCTTCGACCTGATCCTGCTCGGCAAGTATTCGCTCGACGCGGAGACCGGTCAGGTAGGCCCGGAAATCGCCGAGATGTTGGGAATCGCGCAGATAACGGGGGTGCGCAAGCTCGATATCGACGGCGCGACGATTCGCGCCGAGCGCGAGACCGACGAGGGTTTCGACGAGATCGAATGCCGGATGCCGGCGCTGCTCACCTGCGCCGAGCGGCTCGCGCAGCCAATCAAGCTCAAGCCCGCTGACGCGGCACAAGCCGCATCGAAACCAATCGAGGTGGTCCGCGCCGCGGATCTTGACCCCGATCCCAGCCGGTTCGGCTCTGCCGGCTCGCCGACCTGGGTGCGAGAGGTGCGGGTCAGGGAAAAAACCCCGCCAGTCGCCGCGCGATTGATCGACGCAAGCGATCCGGCAAGGGCGGCGGCGGATATCGTCGAGGCACTCGATCAATTGGGCGCGCTGACGCCGGGTGCCAAATCTCGAAGGCCCGTAACCGCCGCTGTGCGTCGCTCCTCATCCGGCAAAGACATCTGGGCGGCGTGCGAGACCAACCTCAAGGGCGAAGTCACTCGCGCGAGCCTTGAGTTGCTCTCGCGCGGAAGCGAACTCGCCGACAAGCTTGGCGGCGCGATGGCGGCAATCGTGATCGGCCGCGGGATGGCGTGTCATGCCGAGCTTCTGGCGAGCTACGGCGCCGACCGGATTCTCCTGCTCGACCATCCCGAGCTTGATTCCTACGCCCCGGAAACGACCGCCGCCGCGATGGCCGAAGCGGTCAGTAATCGCAAGCCCTGGGGCCTTCTCATACCCGCCAGCGAGCGTGGCCGCGATTGGGCTCCGCGGATGGCAGCCCGGCTCGGACTTGGGCTGACCGGCGACGCAATCGATCTCGAATTGGACGATCAGAAGCGGATGGTCGCGATCAAGCCGGCCTTCGGCGGCAATATCGTGGCGCCGATACTTTGCCGCACGTACCCACAAATGGTCACGGTCAGACCCGGCGTGCTGGAGCTGGGCGAGCCGGCGACTTCGCGACGCGCCGAATTATTGACGCTAAGGCCTGAGATCGCGCCGGCGTTGAGCAGACGATTGCGGACGCATTCGATCCTCGACGAATCGCTCGCGCCTCTGGAGGGCGCTGACGTTATCGTGGGGGTCGGGATGGGCGTAGGCAGTGCGGCCGGTGTCGAAATCGTCAAGGAATTGGCGCGAGTACTGGGGGCCGGCCTCTGCGCAACGCGGCGGGCGACCGACGCGGGATGGGTTCCGCGCCAGTTGCAGGTCGGATTGACCGGGAAGGCTATCGATCCGCGGCTTTATATCGCGGTCGGAATCCGTGGCGCGCCCAACCATACCGTCGGAACCCGGCGTGCGAAGACTGTCTTAGCGATCAACAACGACCCTGCGGCGGCTATTTTCGAGCACGCGACGCTTGGGATTGTCGCGGATTGGGCCTCGATAGTCCCGGCGCTTGTCGAGGCGCTTCGCCGCCGGCTCGGCCCGCCGTTATCCGCCGTTACCGGCTGAGCGGCGTTCAGAAGACGCCCAGCATCATCAGCCCTGCCAGGAAGCATAGGTAGGCTGCTCCGCCGAGCATCAGCACGCCGGTCCCCAGCGCACTGCCGCGAAGATTCAGGTACAGCAGCGTGGTGGATGCCATCGCCACGCCGCCGGCCAACAATTCGGCGTTGGTCAGATGCCACGGCGTGAATGCGATACCCAAGGCGACCGGGATACAGGACTGAAAGACCATCGCGCCGCTGATATTGGCAAACGCCAGATGGTCCTTGCCCTGCCTGATCCAGACCACCGAGTTGTATTTCTCGGGCAATTCAGTGGCGAATGGGCTGATAATTAAGGAAAGCACACCCGGATCGAGGTGGGTGAGGGCGGCGAACCGGACGATGTGATCGACGAATTGCCGCGCGCCAATCAGTATCAAGCCTGTGCCGCCGATTACCTGAATCGCTACCATCCACGCGCGGGGGTCCGACGGATTGCCGCCAAGCAGCGCTTCCAGATGCAGGCCGTGCTCGACCTTGGCCTCCGTGCTGCGCTGGATTTTAAGCATCACGACGCAATAGAGGGCGTAAAGCAGCACCAGCGCCACAGCCGTAACATTGCGAAAAGTCTGGCCGAAATGGCCGAGCCCGATCAGAATCAGCGTCAGGAAAATCGGCAGGAAGAAATTGAGGTCGCGCCGCGCGTCCTGGCACGGGACCTTGAGGAGCGAGCCGCCCCGGCGTTTGCGATAAACCACAGCCGCCGCACCCATCACGGCTGGGGCGACCGTCGAGAGCATCAGGGGGGCGCCGATTATCGCCCCGACACCGACCGCATGATGGCTCGAATGGTCGCCCCAATTGGTGAGCAAGGCGACCGCCGGGATGAGGGTCTCGGGCAGGGCGGTGCCGACTGCCGCAAGCAGGCTCCCGACCGTCGCTTCGGCGATACCCAGCTTTTCTCCCATCCACTCGATGCCGTTGGTAAAAAGCTCCGATCCGGCAAGGATGACGAAAAAGCTGACGATTAGAAGGGTGGTGTCGATCACAAACCGGCCAACAGTGGTTAAGTTTGATTCAGGCCGGGAATACGGAGCGATTCGGCTCAGGGGTCCCGGGTGAAATTACGCTGTCCACTAATTGCGCTCTCGACCTCAACCATACTTGGGGAACGGCTCTTTAGGGAACAGGCGGGAGGCGAGGGATAGCGATTGAAACGTGGCAGAAGTTTTGCTCTACAGGGTGCGGGAAAACTTTTTTCAGCAAGCCCGCTAATGCCGCTAAGTGTCGAAAGGGGGGTAATCGGATTACGGTTCGGGCCCGACGGAAGCGGGGCCTTTAAATCATGGGGGATGCGCCAGGGAGTTTGACTTCGATTAATAAGAAACCTAAACTTGACGATTCAGGTAGCTTCGGCGCATTTCGTCCGCTAATCATCTGATTGCTGGGAAAGTCATTCCAGGCCCCTTGAAAGAGTCCGCTGTCCAGAGGGCGGCGGCAACCGACCGGTCGTCGGCGCGGGTTAAGAACCGGCCAGACGGGAACAAAAGAGAATGAAGCAAAAGTACGAAGGCAAAGATCTGCAAGGCCTGGTGGACCTTGGTCGCGAGCAGGGATACCTGACGTTCGACCAGGTCAATGATTTCCTGCCCCAGGATGTGGCTTCGCCCGGTGACCTGCGCGCGGCGCTGGAAAGCTTCGAGGACATGGACATCAAGGTCCTCGAAGAGGTCCCGACCGAAACCGCCGAGGTGGAAGTCGAAGGCGAGGCCAAAGAAGAGCCGGAAGAGGCCGAGCCCGCGGCTGCCGCAGCGACCGAATCGATTGGCGAATCCTCGGATCCGGTACGGCTCTATCTCAAGGAGATGGGCAACTTCCAGCTCCTGTCACGCGAGCAGGAAGTTGAGATCGCCAAGCGGGTCGAAGCCGGCGAGTTCGAGGTCGAAGAAGAAGTACTCAAGTCCCCGGTAACGCTGGATTTCATTATCGGCGTCGGAGAGCGGGTCGAGGCCGGAGAGGCCGAGCCGCGCGACATCTTCGAAGAAGCCGAGGAACAACCCTCCGACAGCGACGAGGAAAAAGGTCCTGAAGCGGATGAAGCGCATCGCGAGCGGCTGTTGGAATTCACCAAAAAGCTCAGCAAGCTGCGCGACAAACTGAACGAAATCGACGATGAGCTGCGCGAAAAGCCCGGTCCGAAAGTAAAGCTCGCGCTGGACAAAAATCGCGCCCGACTCAAGGAGCGGCTCAAGGCCGAGCTCAAGGCGATGCAGCTCTCGCGTCGCGTGCATGACGCGGTAATCGGCGAGATGCGGCGCCTGCTCGACGAGTATCGTACCGCCCAGCGCCTGATTCAGCGCTACGAAGAAGCGACCGGCCGTCCCAAGACCCAGCTCTTGCGCGAAGCCGCGGAGGCCGAGGATCGCCGCCATGTGCTGAAGGTGAACGGCACTCGCGAAAACCTGCTCGATATCGCGGCCCGGATTCGCGACGCACAGCGCAAGATGAAAGAGGTCGAGCGTCGCACCAAGGCCAGTGCCGAGGACTTTGCCCGCTCGATCGAGACTATCGCCGCCGGTCAGGACAAGAGTCGGCGCGCCAAGAAAGCGCTGACCGAGGCCAATTTGCGCCTGGTGGTCAGCCTCGCCAAGCGTTACACCAATCGCGGGCTGGGTTTTCTCGACCTTATCCAGGAAGGCAACATCGGCCTGATGCGCGCGGTGGACAAGTTCGAGTATCAGCGTGGTTACAAGTTTTCGACCTACGCCACCTGGTGGATAAGACAATCGATGTCGCGCGCGATCGCCGACCAGGGCCGCACCATCCGCATCCCGGTCCACATGGTCGAGACCATCAACAAGCTGCTGCGCGTGACCCGTCTGCTGGTACAGAGGCTCGGCCGCGAACCTACCCCGGACGAAATCGGCGGCCAGATGGAGATGCCGCTGGACAAGGTCCAGAAGGTGCTCAAGATCGTCAAAGAACCGATCTCGCTGGAAACCCCGATCGGCGACGAGGAGGAAAGTTCGCTCGGCGACTTCGTCGAGGACGAGCTGGCACCCTCGCCGGTAGAGGCCGCGATTCACACCAATCTGGGAGAGCAGACCCGCAAGGTGCTGGCCACGCTCACCCCGCGTGAAGAGCAGATTCTGCGGATGCGCTTCGGAATCGGACAGCAGACCGACTACACGCTGGAAGAAGTCGGCAAGCAGTTCGCCGTCACCCGCGAGCGAATCCGTCAGATCGAGGCCAAGGCGCTGCGCAAGCTGCGCACTACGGCGCGCTCGCGCAACCTGGAAGGTTTCGTCGAGCAAGAGTAAGGCTGCGCGGTTGTAAGAACCGCTGGATAAGGAACCACGAGGTCCGGGCACCCGTCCGGGCCTCTTTCGTTTTCGCGCCGAAGCGTTTCACCGAATCACTCCGGCCTCGCGCAATTGGGCGATTTCGCCGGCGCCGTAGCCGTGCGAAGCGAGCACCTCATCGGTATGCTCGCCCAAAAGCGGCGGGCGCGTGACGCGGCCCGGCGTGGCGGAGAGCTTGGCCGCAAGGCCGGTGGTGAGAAAGCTGCCCAACATCGGATGCGGCAACTTAAGCAACATCTCGCGGGCGGCGATCTGCGGATGGGCGAACATCTCTTCGATCGTCAAAATCGGCCCCGACGGGATACCGGCGCGATTGAACAGCTCGATCCAGTAATTCGCGTTGTGCCCGGAAAGCGCACGCTCGATTTCCTCAGTCAGCAGTCCGCGGTTCTTGATCCTCAACCCCAGCGAGGAGAAGCGCTCGTCATGGGCGAGTTCCGGGCGCTCAATAATTTTGACGAAGCTCTGCCACATCGCCTCGTTGCCGACCGCGATATTGAACGGCCGGTCGGCGGCCCGGAATGTGCCGTGCGGAGAAGACAGCGGATGGTGGTTGCCCTGCGGCTCGGGACTCTTTCCGGTTTGGAAAAAGATTCCCGCTGACCAGGAGAGCACGCTGACGATCGATTCGAGCAGTGAGGTCTCGACCCGCTGACCGCAGCCGGTACGATGGCGCGCCTCGATCGCGAGCAGGATTCCCTGCGCGGAGAACATCCCGGCGAGCAGGTCGCAAATCGCGATTCCGAGCCGCGTCGGCCCGCTCTCGGCGCTGCCGGTCACGCTCATCAGCCCCGACATCCCCTGCGCGATCTGATCGAAGCCGGCGCGATCCCGCATCGGACCGCTGGCGCCGAAGCCCGAGATGCCGCAGCAAATGATGCGCGGATTGCGCGCGGCCACCTCGTCGTAGCCGAATCCCATCGCGTCGATCACGCCAGGGCGGAAGTTATCGATCAGAACGTCGGCCGACTCGACCAGACGATGCAGTATCGCGCGGCCTTCGGGCCGTTTGAGATCCAGTACGATACTTTTCTTCGAGCGGTTGGTGCTGAGAAAGAAATAGTTGTCCTGGCCCTGGCCGGAATTCAATTGCTCGCGGGCGCCCTTGGGCGGCTCGATTTTAATCACCTCGGCGCCGTAATCGCCGAGAATCTGCGTGGCGAACGGCCCCGCCAGATAGCGGGTGAGGTCGATAACTTTGATTCCTGAAAGCGGCGGCAAGTCGGTCATCGGAAAATCCGGGCGGTAAGCGCGCCGGCCTCTCGTTTCTGCGCGCGTTCGGGATGATACGAACTCGCGAACGCCATTTCAAACCATCGTCGATTTCGGCGCATCAGGGCTAACTCGCGTGCGGCGAGATCCAGACCTTCTCGAAGCGCGTGGGGCGCATCGGATTGAGCACGAGATCGCGCACCCAGGGCTGGCGGATTACGTAGCTCACCGGATGGTAGAGAAAAACCCAGGGCGCGTCGGCGACCACGGTTTCTTCCGCCTTGCGATAGAGCGCGTATCGTTCAGTGAGATTCGTAACTGGCGCGGCCAGCGCCAGCAAACTATCGACGGCAGGGTTGAAATAGAAGGTATCGTTGTTCGAGCCCCACTGCTTTTTCGACATGAGCACATCGAGGAAGTTTTCGGGATCGGGGAAATCGGCCTCCCATCCGAGCATGAAAAGCGGCACCGTTTTGGGCTGACGCACCGCTTCGAGCAGCGGCCCCCACGCGATCGGTTTGAGCACGACGTGGATTCCGACCAGCGCGAGATCCTGCTGAATCGATTGGGCGAGCGTCAGCGCGGTCTGATCGGAACGGGTCCACAACTCCGGTTCGAAGTCGCGCCCGATGCCCGCTTCTTCGAGCAGGCGGCGCGCTTTTTCGAGATCGTAGGGATAGCCGACCAGATCGGGATTGTAGCCCGGCAGGTTGGGCGGCAGGACGCTTCGCGCGACGACGCCTCGTCCGTTCAGCAGCGCGATCAGCTTGCGCTTGTCGATCGCGTAGTTGAACGCGCGGCGGACGCGAACGTCGGTGAAAGGCGGCATCTCGCAGTTCATGCCGAGGTAGTTGGTGCTCGCGGTGACGTTGCGGATCGTGAGCGCGCTGAGCGCCGGTGTTTTCATGACGTAGGAGAACTCGGCGGGCGGGATAGTGGAGATATCGAGTTCGCCGGCCTCGAACTTCAACCACTCCAGCTCATCGTTGACGCCGGTAAGCTCGACGATCGCGTCCAGCCGCGGCTCGCCTTTGATGAAGTAATCGGGATTTTTGACCAGCACGATTCGTTGGCCGCCAATCCATTGTTCGAGCTTGAACGGACCGCTGCCGACGACATGGCGCGAAAAATCTTCGCCCCATTGCTCGGCCACTTCGCGCGGGAGGGCCGAGGCGAACGGCATCGCCAGCTTGTGGATGAAGATCGGATCGGGGCCGTTAAGCCGAAAGATGATCGTGTAAAGATCCGGCGTTTCGATTCCCGTGACCTGTGACGCTTTACCCGCGATGAAGTCCGCGGCGCCGATCAGGTCGCGGTAGTACTCGGAGCCCTTGGAGCGGGTCGCCGGCCTCAGCACGCGCTCGATCGCGTATTTGAAATCGGCGCTCGTGACCGGACGGCCGTTGCTGAAGCGCGCATCGCGACGGAGATGAAACGCGAAGGTGCGGGCGTCGGACGATATCTCCCACGAGAGCGCGAGGTCGGGTTCGAGATCCACGCCGCTCAGGCTGTAACGCACCAGAGTGTCGAAGATCATCTGCTCGAATTGCCACGACGCGGTGTCATAACCGGCCGCCGGATCGAGCGTCGGCACGTCATCGGGCGACGACATTCGCAGCACGACCGCGCCCGGCGGCAGGTTAAGCGATGGTCCATTGGGCCGGCATCCGCCGCCGACAACCAGCAAAAGGAAAATCGCGGCAAGACTCAGGCGTCGTCGCGTTGCTTTTGTCATCGGCTCCGCCGGCGCAGGAAACCGTATCCGAGCAGGTTGAAGCCGAGCACGGCGTAAAAAATCGCCAGACCCGGAAAAGCGGCCAGCCACGGTGCGGTTCGGAAATAAACCTGCGCTTCTTCGATCATTCGCCCCCAGCTCGGAATCGGCGGCGGGACGCCGAGGCCGAGGAAGCTTAGGCCCGCGTCGAGCAGCAGCGTGCCCGAGGTGCTCAGCGCCGCCATCACGACGATCGTCGGCAGGATGTTGGGAAGAACGTGCCGCCCCATCACGCGCATCGAAGAGCCGCCCAGCGAGCGGGCCGCGAGCACGAAATCGCGCTGACTCATCGAGAGCGTCTCCGCGCGCACCACCCGCGCGATCTGGGTCCACGAAATCAGGCCGATGACGAGCAGGATACTGAGCAGGCTCGGGCGCAGGACGGCGACAAAGGCCATCGCGAGCAGCAGGGCCGGCAAGGTGAGCATCACGTCGGTGAAGCGCATCAGGACGAAATCCACCGCGCCGCCGAAAAATCCCGCGCCGAGCCCGATCGCCACGCCGATCGTCATCGTCATCACCATCGCCGCGATTCCGACCGTCAGCGAGATTCGAGTGCCGTATATGATCCGGGAGAGCACGTCGCGGCCCAGTTCGTCGGTGCCCAGCGGGAAGGCCAGACTCGGCCGGCCCGGATCGCCGTAAGTCGCGGCGACAGCGCGCGTCGGATCGTGGGGCGCCAGGACGGGCGCGAGAAGCGCGACCACGATCATGCTCGCCACCATCGCGCCGCCGACCGCTTCGATTCGGCTGATACGTCCGCTCATGCCGTCTGCCCAAGCCGGATACGGGGATCGAGCCACGCGTAGAGCAGGTCTACCAGCAGGTTGGCGATCACTATCAGCGCCGCCGAGAACAGGACCGTGCCCATGATTAATGGAATGTCGAAATTGAAAACCGCCTCGAAGGCGAGGCGGCCGATACCGGGCCAGTTGAAGACGGTTTCAGTCAGCACCACGCCCGAAAGCAATCCCGCCAGATCGAGACCGGCGAGCGTGACCAGCGGCAAGAGCGCGTTGGCCATCGCGTGCTTGAAAATCGTACGCGCCTCGGAAAGGCCCTTGCCGCGTGCCGTGCGAATATAGTCCTGATCCATCACCTCGATCAGATTGGTATGCAGGATTCGCGAGTAATAGCCCGCCGAGCCGAGCGCCAGAGTCACCGTCGGCAGGATGAGGCTTCGCGCATCGCCGAAGCCGCCCAGCGGAAACGAATGCAGATAGAGGCCGCCCGCGATCAGCAGCATCGTGCCGAGCCAGAATACCGGTAGCGAGACCAGGCCGAGCGAGATTATCAGCAGCGTGTTGTCTAGCGTGCCGTGTTTGTGAGCCGCCGCGAGCACCCCCATCGGGATGCCCAGAATCAGCGACAGTCCCATCGCGCATAGCGCCAGGACGGCGGTCGCCGGGAAGCGCGCGGCGATCAGTCCGGTGACGCTCTCGCGCCGGACGTACGAGCGTCCCAGGTCGCCCTGCACGGCGCGGTTCAGATAGCGCGCGTATTGGAGATAGATCGGCTTGTCGAGGCCGAGCTGTTGGCGAATCATCGCCAGGGTCTGCGGGTCCGCCTTGGCGCCGGCGATCGTGACCGCGGGATCGGCGGGGACCACGAAGGCGATCATGAACGTAATGATCGAGGTGCCGATCAATACTCCGGCGCCGAACAGGAACCGGCGGAAGACGTAGAGCGCCATCCGTTGCTCCTCAACCGGAAAGGATTTCGCGGTCCGTCAGTAACTGCCGCAAATTGCGCAAGGCGCGCTCGCCTCGCCGGCCGGTCGAAGCGGCGGCATCCGATTCGATCGCTTCGCGATCGGCCGGCGTCATCAGTTCGATCAATCTGGTCATTTCGCCAAGCTGCGCGTGCTCGTCCTCAATCAACTTGTGGGCGCGCTTGAGTGCCCGATAATGGGCAAGGAAAGCGGTCAGCGAGGAGTAGCGAATCTTCACGACACCACCGGGAACCTAATCAGCCTGCTGGATCTCATAGGTCAGAGAAACCGTAGCACCCACTGTGGCTTCGCTCGGTTTGATCGGCGTCGGTGCCGCGCCGGCTTCCATCGTCATCGCCCTGACGCCCATCACCATTGGGATCGGCCGTTCCGCTCCCTCGGTGGTGGCACGATAAACGGCCTTGAGTTTGACGCCAAGCGAGTTTGCCAACGCCTTCGCCTGCGCCTGCGCATCCACGGCCGCCTTGGCGACCGCTTCGCTTCGCGCCTTGCTGTCGTCGCGCAGGCCGAAGTTGACTGAATTGACCCGATTGGACCCCGCCGCGATCCCCGCGTCTATCAGCGCGCCGACCTGATCGGTCACGCTGGTCTCGACGTAAATCGCGTTTTCCGCGCGATAGCCGACGATCCTTTGCTCGGCGTAATCGGGAAACAGGTTGTAGCCCGAGGTCCACAGCTTTCCCTTGTCCTTGTCACCGAGCCTCGACTGCAAAGCCTTCGTTACCTTTTGGGCCAGCGCGGCGTTGCGACGGGCCGCCTCGTCGGCGGTATCGCCATGGGTTTCGATCGCGAAGTTCAACGTGGCGAGGTCGGGTGTAACACGCACTTCGCCGTGTCCCGTAACCTCGATTGTGTGCGGCGGCGGGAATACCGATGGCGGTGGCGGCCATTGCGTGTGTGCAACCAATGGGCTGCCGACGATCATAATCAACGTTAACGCGACTACTGGGGTGAGCCTGTCTTTCATTGGGGCCCTCGTTTCTGTTGCGCGTTCCGGATCAGGCCGACTTTCGCCGACCGCTATTGATAAGCCCGAAAAATTCCGCCTAATCTTGGAGCTTATCCGATTCTCAGGGAGCGCGCATTTGAAAGCCAGATCCGCGGTACTCAAAGGATTTCGTCAACCTTACGAGATTCAGGAATTTCCGATACCCGAGGTCGCGCCCGGCGCCATCCTGGTCAAACTCACGATGGCCAACATCTGCGGCTCGGATCTTCACATCTGGCGCGGCGACGTGCCGATGCGGATTCCGCCCGAGGGCACGATTATCGGGCATGAGATGACCGGACGGGTCGCGAAGCTCGGCGCAGGCGTGAAGACGGACAGCCTCGGCGCTCCGCTCAAGGAAGGCGATCGGGTCGTATATTGCTATTTCAATCCGTGCGGCAGTTGTTATCAGTGTTCGCACGGCCATCGCGCCGCCTGCCCGAAGAAGATGTCCAACATGGCCGGTTCGATAACCGAGCCGCCTCATTTCCGGGGAGCGTTCGCCGAATATTACTACTTGCAGCCGGGAATGTTCGTCTACAAGGTCCCCGATTCGCTCTCCGATGAGCTGGTCGCGCCGGTCAACTGCGCGCTGAGCCAGGTGATCTACGGCCTGAGCCAGGCAGGCGTTCGTTTCGGCGATACGGTGGTTATCCAGGGAGCCGGCGGGCTGGGCCTCAACGCGATCGCGGTGGCGCGCGAGATGGGCGCGGGCCGGATTATCGCGATCGACAGCGTCCCCTCGCGGCTGAAGCTGGCAAAGGAGTTCGGCGCCGACGACACTATCGATTTGAACCAGGCCGCCAGCGCCGATCAGCGTATCGAGCGGGTGATGGAGTTGACTCGCAAGCGCGGCGCCGACGTGGTCTGCGAGCTGGTCGGCTTGCCCGCCGTGGTGCCGGAAGGTATCGCGATGACCCGCCCGGGCGGCACCTATCTCGAGATCGGCAACATCTCGCGCGGCCAGACCGTGGCAATCGATCCGTCGGCCCTGACCTGGGGCAACAAGAAGATCATCGGCGTGTTGATGTACGATCCGTGGGTGATTCCCAAGGCGCTCGATTTCCTGGAGCGCACCCGCAAGCGCTATCCGTTCGAGAGCCTGCTCTCGCACAAGTTTCCGTTCACGAAGATCAACGACGCCTTCAATCAGGCCGAGTGGCTCGACCGTCAGAAGGACGTCGTGATCACCCGCGCCTCGCTGGTGATGGAGTAGAGGAGCGGCGCTTAAGCCCGTTCCGGTTGCGATTCGATGGCTGAAAAAGAAGAACGAAAAGTTACGCCCCGGAGTCAGGACTTCGCGGCCTGGTACAACGATATCGTCCTGCGCGCGGAGCTTGCCGACTATTCGCCGGTGCGCGGCTGTATCGTGTTCAGGCCCGACGGATTCGCGATTTGGGAAGAGCTCCGCGACGAACTCGACCGCCGGATAAAAAAAACCGGCGCGCGCAACGCCTATTTCCCGCTCTTCATCCCGCAAAGCTTCATTCATAAGGAAGCGCAACATGTCGAGGGCTTCTCGCCCGAGCTGGCCGTAGTCACTCACGGCGGCGGCAAGGAACTCGAGGAGCCGCTGATCGTCCGCCCGACTTCGGAGACGATCATCAATCACATGTTCGCGCAGTGGATACACTCCCATCGCGACCTGCCTCTGATGCTCAATCAATGGTGCAACGTTGTGCGATGGGAGATGCGAACGCGGATGTTCCTGCGCACCACCGAATTCCTCTGGCAGGAAGGCCATACCGCTCACGCGACCCAGGCCGAGGCCGAGCGCGAAACCCTTACCATGCTCGAGGTCTACCGGAAATTCTGCGAAGAGTACCTCGCGATTCCGCTGATCACCGGGCGCAAGAGCGCCGCCGAGCGCTTCGCCGGCGCGGTCGAGACCTACACGATCGAGGGTCTGATGGGCGACGGACGGGCGCTTCAGTGCGGGACCTCGCACTTCCTCGGTCAGAATTTCGCCAAGGCCTTCGAGACCCGCTATCTCGACGACAACAACCAGATGCAACACGTTTGGCAGACGAGCTGGGGCGTCTCGACCCGGCTGCTCGGCGCGATCATCATGGTCCACGGCGACGACCAGGGGCTGAGAATCCCGCCGACGATAGCGCCGACCCAGGTCGTAATCGTCCCGATTTGGCGCAAGCCCGAGGAACGGGAGGCCGTGCTCGGCGCCGCGCGCGCGATTCTCGGCGCGCTCGAAGAGGCCGGAATCAGGGGTAAACTCGACGAGCGCGAGGGCTTAACGCCCGGCTTCAAGTTCAACGAGTGGGAGATGCGCGGAGTGCCGCTTCGGGTCGAGATCGGTCCGCGCGATGTAGCCTCGGGCGAAGTGGTGTTGGCGCGCCGCGACATGCCCGGCAAGGAAGCCAAGCTCAAATCGCCGATTGCGGAACTGCCGACGCGAAGCCGCGCCCTGCTGAGCGAAATTCAGCGCAATCTGTACGCGCAGGCCGTGGCGTGGAAGCAGGCCGAAACCCGCCAGTTCGACGATTACTCAAGCTTCAGGAAACAGATGGAGGGCGAAGGGGGCGGCGGCCTGGCGGATGTCTACTGGTGCGGAGCGCCGGCGTGCGAAACCCGCATCCGCGAGGAGACCAAGGCGACCTGCCGCGCGATTCCGCTCGATCAGCAGGTCTCGCCCGGCCCATGTATCGTCTGCGGCGAGAACGCTATCGAGCGCGCCTTTTTCGCCAAGGCCTACTGACGGCGCGACCGCATCGACCGCCGCCGCGCGACCTCAGAAGTCGTACGCGATTTTCATGGCCCGGCGCACTTCGTCCATCGTGGCCTGCGCCAACGCGCGGCCTTTGCGCGTTCCGTCCATCAGAATCTCGCGCACCTTCCCAGGTTGCGCCTGATAGGTGGCGCGCCGCTCGCGGATCGGGGTCAGGAAACGGTCGAGCGCCACGAAGAGTTTTTGCTTTACCTCGACGTTGCCGACCGTTCCTTTGCGATAGCGCTCCTTCAGCTCCTCCACCTCGGCCTTATCCGGATTGAAGACGTCGTGATAGGTGAATACCGGATTGCCTTCGACGTGTCCGGGATCGGTCGGATGGATTCGCGTCGGGTCGGTGAACATCGACATCACGCGCTTGCGGAGCGCCTCGCTGCTGTCGCCCAGATAGATGCAGTTGTTGAGCGACTTCGACATCTTGGCGCCGCCGTCGGTGCCGGGCAGTCGCGCCACCTGTCCGAGCATCGCCCTGGGCTCGATCAGCACCTTGCCGTAAAGCGAATTGAAGCGGCGGACGATTTCGCGCGTCTGCTCGATCATCGGAAGTTGGTCCTCGCCCACCGGCACGAGGTCGGCCTTGAAAATCGCGATGTCGGCGGCCTGTGAGATCGGATAAGCCCAGAAGCCGACCGGAACGCCGCGCGTGAACTGGCGCTGCTTGATTTCTTCCTTCACGGTCGGATTCCGTTCCAGCGTCGCCACAGTGACGAGGTTCATGAAGTATGTGGCCAGCTCGGTGAGCTCGGGCACCATCGACTGGATCACGAACCTGGTGTGCGCCGGATCAAGGCCGACCGCCAGATAGTCCATCGCGACCTCGAGCACGTTGGCGCGGAGTTTCTCCGGATGCTCGAAGTTGTCGGTCAGCGCCTGAACGTCGGCGACCAGAATGTACGTGTCGTACTCGTTCTGCAGCCGCACGCGATTTTGCAGCGAACCGACGTAGTGGCCAAGATGCAGCGGCCCGGTGGGCCGGTCTCCGGTGAGGATTCGTTTGATCATCGTCTATTCCGGGTCCAGGAGCTTGCGCAGGGTCGCCAGATTCTCGGCGTCCTCCTTGAGTCCGGCCCCTTGGGTGTTTCCAGGCACATCGGCAGGCCGAAGAATCGCCGATCGTGGAGCAACCGGCGAAAGAAATCCAGGCCGAGCTGCCCCTTGCCGATATGTTCGTGACGGTCGACGCGCGAGTTGAGCGGTTTTTTGGAATCGTTGAGATGGAAGGCGACCAGCCGCTTGAGTCCGATATATTTGTCCAGCTCGTCGAACGCCTGCTCGTAGCCTTCTTCGCTTCGGAGATCGTAACCGGCGGCGAACGCGTGCTCGGTATCGAAGCACAGCCGCAACCGGTCGTGATGCTTTACCGCGTCGAAGATGCGGCCCATCTGCCCGAAGTTACAGCCCAGATTGGTTCCCTGACCGGCGGTTATTTCCAGCGCCAGCCGGACCTTGAGAGCGCCGCAAGCTTCGTGAGCCTCGTCGATCGAGTGCGCGATGGTCTTGATGCCGGCGGCTTCGCCCGAGCCGACGTGCGAGCCCGGATGGGCGATCAGGAACGGCACGCCCAGCGCTTCGCATCGCTCCATCTCGTCGGTTAAACCGGCCACCGAACGCTTGCGCAGCTTCTCGTCGGGCGCGCCGAGATTGAGCAGGTAGGAATCGTGCGCGACGACGATTTTTATCCCGGTTTCGACCTGTTTCTGCCTGAAGGCCGCGATTTCTTCGGCGCTGTACGGTTTGGCGGCCCATTGACGCGAGGACTTGGTGAAGATCTGGATACAATCGCATCCGACCTTCTGCCCGCGAACCAGCGCTTCGGCTACGCCGCCGGCGATCGACATATGTGCGCCCAATAACGGACGCTTTGCGGTCTGGGTGCTTGCCGTCATGATGGATGAGCGCCGTTGCGCTCGAATCGAATCTTATACGATGGTGCCGCAAATGCGAGATGCCTTGCAGTGGGCGCCGGTTAATAGTCAGCATGTGAATGGAGGCTAACTTCCCAATTGAAAAGTGACGGACAGCCGCGCGACGTATCGCGCATCGAGGCTTGCGGCGGATTCGCACGCACGGCTATTTTCCCTGATGTGCGCCGATTGTTGATCTTGATAGGCTTGGGATGCGCGATAGCAAGCGCGGGATGCCATCGGGTAGGCGGTGTTCGCGTTATTCCCTTGGAAGCGCCGCAGGTAGCGGTTTCGGAGATGGAGCCGTCGGGACGTGCGGCGAAGGACCCTAACTGCCCCATCACGGTGTTGTACGCCGATCCGCTCGCGGATTATCGCAAGGTCGCGATTATCGATGTCGTGGGCGCTCCCAGTGTGGAAGAGAAAGACCTTTTACCGGTCATTAAACGGAAGGCTTGCGAGACCGGAGCGGACGCGGTGGTCGTAGTAACCAGCAAGGCACAGCACTCGGAGACCCCGTCCGGGATGGTCGCGGGCGGCCAAACCGGCTACTACGTCTCGGCAGTGGCGATCGGGTACGTCGCTCACGGAACGGCGGCGTCAACGCCGAAGCCCTAGCAGGGTGTTGGTATTTGAGCCACGTTAGTTTTGGGAGCGCGGTGGCGAAGAAGAAGATAAAGTCAATCGGCCTGATCATCCGTGGCATCGCCCCCAGGCGCTCTCGATAGCACGCGGACTGTGCCGCTGGCTGCGTTCGCAAAGCGTAGCCGTGCTTGCGGAATCCGAGGTCGCGGTCGCGCTGGCCGCCACCCCGATGACCAAGATCGAGCTTGCCCGGCATGCGGATTTGATCGTCGTGCTCGGCGGTGACGGCACCCTGCTTAGCATCGTGCGGTTCATGGAAGGCCGCGAGATCCCGATCCTCGGAATCAATCTTGGCGGCCTGGGATTCCTGACCGAAGCCACCTCCGACGACGCCCAGGCTTCGGTCGCGCGAGTGCTCGCCGGCGATTACGAAGTCGATCTCGGATCACGCTCGAGGCGACGATCCGGACCACGGAAGACGACGGCACCATCCGGAGCAGCGAGAAGTTCCGCGCGCTCAACGACGTTGTGATCAACAAGCGGGCGCTGGGCCGGATGCTCGAACTGGAAGTAGTCGCCGACCGGCAGCCCTTTTGCTCCTATCGCGCCGACGGCCTGATTGTAGCCACTCCGACCGGCTCGACCGCCTACGCGCTGGCCGCCGGCGGGCCGATCGTGTTTCCCACGCTCGAGGTCATCGTGCTGGCTCCGATCTGCCCGCACATGCTCAGCAACCGCCCGGTGGTCTTGCCGGATTCGTGCGAGTTGGAAGTGCGGGTCAATGCATCCGATCACGACGCCACTCTGACCCTCGACGGTCAGGAGGCGGCGCCGATGGGATCGTCCGATACCGCGATTATCCGCAAGGGCAAAAGCGCGGTCGTGCTGGTGCGCTCGCCTCATACGTACTTCGAAGTTTGGCGCAACAAACTGCGCTGGGGCTAGAAGCAGGGTGTTGAGAACGGGTTCAGATTACAAAATGAGTGCGACAGTAACCTCAACACTCTGCGATAAAACTGGCTCCCTTCCTTTAGTTCTCCCCCGCTGGGGGAGACTACAGAGGGGTGAGCGGGCTGCTGAAAAGCCTCTTTCAGCGGCCCGCTAGCGACGGCTGGCGATGCTCGTCGAACTGCACATCCGGAACTTCGCCATAATCGACGAGGTCGCGCTCGAATTCGGGCCCGGCCTGAACGTGCTTTCGGGCGAAACCGGCGCGGGCAAGACGATCGTCATGAACGCGATGGGCCTGCTGATCGGCGGGCGCGCCTCGCCCGAGATGATCCGCACTGACAGCAAGGAGGCGCTGGTTGAGGGGCTCTTCGATCTCGATGGGGAGAACCTTGCGCCGGAGATGACTCCCGCGTCGGAAGATGGAACTCGCCGCGAAATGTTGATCAAGCGCGTTATCGCCGAAGGCGGACGCTCCCGCGTTCTGATTAACGACGAGCTTGGGACCGTCCAGAATCTCGCGCGAATCGGCGCCAATCTGGTTCAGGTCTACGGCCAGCACGAGCAACAATCGTTGCTGCGTACCGAGGCGCATCTGCCGATTCTCGATCGATACGCGGGCCTCGAAGCCGCGCTCGGCGAATACCGGAACGTCTATCGACGCGCGCGCGAACTCCATCAGCGCCTGGATGAACTGGAGCGCCGCCGCCGCGAGCGCGACAATCTCCTCGATCTGGCGCGCTTTCGCGTCACCGAACTGGAGCGCGCCGCGCTGACCGCAGGAGAGGATGAGGAACTCGCCGCGAATCGCGCGATTCTGGCCAATGCCGCCAAGCTCTCCTCGGCCGCCGCCGACGCCGAGCAACTGCTCTATGGCGTCGATGGCGCGGCGATCGATTCAATCGCTCATGCCCAGACGCGGCTTGCCGAGGCCGCGGCGCTCGATTTGAGCCTCGGCGAACCGCTCGAACTGATTGCCTCGGCGCGCGCCAGTCTGGAAGAGGCGGCGCGGATGCTCGGCAGCTATGCCGATCGAATCGAGGCCGACCCTGCGCGGCTCGAACAGATCGACGATCGGTTGCAGGAGCTGCAGCGGCTGAAGCGCAAATACGGCGGCAGCATCGAGGCCGCGATCGACATTCTGAGCCGCTCGCGCACGGAAATCGCCGAACTCGAAGGGATGGAAGAAAGCCGGGCCGAGGCCGAAGCGGAGATGGCCAGGGTGCTGGACGATCTCTGGCGCCTCGCGCGCGACCTCAGCACGCGGCGCCATCGAAGCGCGGAGGAGTTGAAGCGCCGGATGGACGCCGAACTGAAGACGCTCGAAATGCGCAACGCCGGCTTCGAGGTGCGGTTCGCGAGCAGCAGCGACGGCGAGGCGGCATTCGCCCGCGACGGCGCCACGCTCGGGCTCGACGGATGCGACAGTATCGAGTTCTATCTCTCGCCCAACCTCGGACAGCCGGCGATGCCGCTTGGCAAGATTGCTTCGGGCGGCGAGCTCTCGCGCGTGATGCTCGCGCTTAAGTCCCTGGAAGCCCGCAAGCGCTCCGTCGCGACGCTGATCTTCGACGAGGTCGACGCCGGAATCGGCGGCGGGGTGGCGGAAGTGGTGGGACGCAAGCTCAAGCAGCTCGCCAAATTCCATCAGGTCCTCTGCGTCACCCATCTGCCGCAAATCGCGGCGTTTGCCGACAAACACTTCGTCGTGGAAAAGGAGCAGCGTCGCGGTACGACGGTTAGCCGCGTGAGCGCGCTGGACCGCGGCGAGCGGGTCGAGGAAGTGGCGCGGATGCTGGGCGGAGTCGAGATCACCGACAAGATTCGCCGCGCCGCCCGCGAGCTGGTTGAGCGCGCGCAGGCCTGACGCCTCCGCGGCCGTATCTCAGCGAAACCGGGGCATCACTTCCTTCGCTTTGCTCTGGAGCGCGCGTCGGACTAAGTTCGGCTTTGGAGGTGACCCATTATGGCAACCTTGGTAGCAGGTTCGAGTCAGACGCAGGAGCGTTCGGAACACGCGACCTCGACGCTTGAACGGGTCGCTGCTCTCACGCGAGATGAGCTGTTTGCGATCTTCCGCACCTTGCCGGCGCCGACGCCGCGCGAGATGGACGGCGAGTTCATCGGCCATCTGCCCGATTACAGCCGGGAAGTATGGCTTCGATGGGCAGCAGGAGCCGGAAACGGCGAATGGTTGGGCAAGGCCTATCGCCCCGAAGCTTACGGTCGTTGGCCCGGGCACGGTTACAATCGCTGGGACAGGAAAGGCAAGGGCGAGGTGACCAATCGCGATATGCGATTCGCGTGGGCGATCGAGCCCTCGACGATTTCGACCGGGTCGTCGCTCGTGATGTATTACTCGGCGTTCAAGCATTGGGGCGGCGATCAGGACCTGATCGACGAGATCCGCAGGGTCACTGCCGGGCTTTATCTCGGCGCCTATCATACGCGCGAGCCGGTCCCCGGCTTCACTCCGCGCCAGGGCTCGACGCGCTCGGAGCCGGAAATCTTCATGCTGACCGGTCCGGTGGCGGCGTGGGTAGGTCCGGAGGGCGAGAACTGATCGACCTCGACCGGGGCTCGACGATCTCTCGCCGTCGAATAGTTTAAGAGTTGAATACAGGAACCGCGCGTTCGGGCCGGAGATGCGTCCGGCAGGGATGCGCGGTACCGCGCCGCCTCGGTTGACTCCGGAGTCCGCTTCGGATTAGCTGAAATTCTTCCGGACGGTGGGGCTGTAGCTCAGCTGGGAGAGCGCCTGAATGGCATTCAGGAGGTCGCGCGTTCGATCCGCGTCAGCTCCACCAATGAAATCAAGGGTTTTTTAAGGTAATAATTCGCGTGCTACCTGTTCCAGGCCGCACACAAGATCGATACGTCCCGTTAAGGAGCGACGATGGCGACATCATACAAGGGCGAATGTTTTTGCGGGGCCGTTCATGTTGAGGTTTCCGGCGAGCCGGAAGCGATGGGGTATTGCCATTGCCGATCGTGCCGATCCTGGTCGGGCGGCCCGGTTAACGCGTTCACCCTGTGGAAGCCCTCCGCCGTGCGAATCACCGCGGGCGCCGAGCATGTCGCCACGTTCCAAAAAACGGCGCTCAGTCAGCGGCAATACTGCCGTAAATGCGGCGGGCATCTGATGGCCAATCATCCTCCGCTGGGATTGGTGGACGTATTCGCGGCGACGCTACCGACGTTGAAGTTCAAGCCGGCTGTCCACGTAAACTACGCCGAGACGGTTTTGCCGATGCGAGACGGACTCCCCAAGCTGAAGGATTTTCCCAAGGAGTTTGGCGGCTCAGGCGAAGTCGTGCCGGAGTAAAAAGGCGCCGAAGGCCTGGTCCTCGACCAGCATCCAGTGCGTGTGATGATCCGGTGCTTCGTAACCGCTTGCCGGAACTGACTTCAGCGTCAACGTCAGACCTCTTTCCTCAATCCGATCCGCTCGTAGTATTTCGCCGGGATGGCTTTCGGATCCTTGTAGATGTGATACACGCACGGGTCGCCGGGCTTCTTCGGAAATGGCGCCGCGTGGACCCATAACTGGCCGCCCTGACCCACTTCCTGAATCGGGAAGATCTCGTGAACCCACGGACAGTGGCTGCAGTAAATCGGGACGTCGGTTTCGCCCCACGTATGCGGCCCCGCCTTTTTGAGCTTCTTGTAGCCGAGCGCGCCGTCGTAGGCGCCCATGTTGATTAGCCGGCCGCCGCTGCCGCACGGATTCATCGTCAGGATGAATTTCTCATCGTCCTCTTCGATCGTGAAGCCCGGATACATCGTATGCTGCCGCCAGAGGTCGATGATTATCTCGATCCACGGCCGCAGCCCGCCCTCTTTGGTGATTTCAGCCTTCTTGCGGGCAAACGGTATCGAGAAATTCCGCGCGGTGTCCCGACAGGCGACGACCGCCGCATCCTCGCCGAACTTTTCGTGAACGTGCGAGAGCAGCGCCGTCACCCAGTGCAGGTAAAGGTCGTGGATGAGATCCTTGGTTTCGGTCTGCTTCCTGCACCAGTACTTCGCCTTCTCGAGGTCGCCCTTCTCGATCGCTTCGAGGGCGAGATCCATGCAGTCCTTTTGAAAGTCCTTGAGCTCCGCGTCGGTGAAGATTCTGTTCGCTTTGGGCATGGTGCCATCTCCTTTCTCACGATCCTTCAGGACGATTAGTGAGTCTGCCGGAGAGGCCGCCTCGACTTTCCGCAATGGGAAGGAAGGGTCGGTGTGGATTGCGGATCGATAGCGGCGAGCGCTGAATCAATAGAAAACACCCCCGGCGCGGTCGTGCTGATTCTCTAGCATAAACGCGAGCGAATCGCGCTCGGCCTGCCGCGGAACCGGGGGGTGAGGCCGAAGATCGGTTAGCTTGCGGCGGCCACTGCGGCCTCTGCCGACGAGGTATTCTTTGCCATCGCGAGTTTCAGTTCCGCGCGGGTCGTTCCCAGCGTTTTAAGAGTGGGTAGCAATCCGCGTTCGACGAATTCCCGGGTGCTGATTCCCGCGCCGGAAGTTCGCAGCCGCTCCTGGTAGTTCGGGATGAGACCGTCGCCCGGCATCTTGAACCGTGAAATCACGTAAGCGAGATCGGCAACCGTGCCTTGGCGATCCTCGGACAGTTCGATCTCGACCAGCGTCCGATAGAAGCCGGCGTGAGCGGCTTCATCCGTGCCCACGTATCCGAAGATGGCTTCGAGGACCGTATCGCCCTCGCTGCGCGCCTTGTCCTTCTGCGCCTTGTAGGCGAGGTAGGTCGCGGCTTCCTGAAGCGCTCCGTAACAGGCCATCTGGCGCCGGGTCTGGAACGGGAGCCGCCAGACTTTCGAAAAGACGTCGTCTTCCAGCGCCGAGAGCTGAGCTTCCGAACGCATCCCGGAGCGGCTCAGGTATTCGCGAAAGACCAGTCCGTGTTTGGATTCCTCGTAGCTCCAGCACGCCTGAAACCACGCCGCGCCGAAGATCGAGCGGGTAAGATCGATCCCGTTGGCGCTGTAATCCGGCAGGTACATCTCCTCGGCGCAGAAGGTCTCGATGCGCACCGCCTTCTGCTCGCTGTTCCCGGAGATATCGAGCTTGTCCCAAGGGACGTTATCGAAGATGTTCCAGCGTCGCTTGCGCTCAGCCACCTCGAAAAACTCGAGGTAGGCACGATGCATCTTTTCCCGAATCGAGGGAGAAGCGGTCATTGACGAGAGATCCTTTCGCGCGCCGAAATCGGCCTGCTTTCAGACTTGTGACAGGGCTTTTGGCGGCCGAGCGGGGCTGCGCAGCCGCTTGCGGTCTTCGTCGGTCACCGCGGGAAGGCGGGGACAAACTTCGGACAGCCATCGATCGGTTACGGCGCTTTCCAGGGCCATCCCGGCTTCGTTAATCGCCCATGTTCGACGGTTAAGCGGTGTCTGGCTGAACTGACGGTCGCATTTACGGCAGGTAAATCCCAGCCGCGAACCACCGGCGCCGCCGGTCGCCCCTTCGAGCGTTTTTACCTTGAAGTCATGCGTTCCCCAGGGAGATTTCACTCGGATTGCCATAAAGACTCCCTACGGTTTTCGACGAATTCGCCTTGCCCCACTATGTTCGGCGTTTGGCCGGGTGTTTGTCCGCGGCGTTTTCGTTCTTCGATGGCTTTCGGTCAATCTTGATTCGCTGGCCGTTCAGTTGAGCGTTGTTCAACAGGCTGATCGCGACGACCGAGTCGTCCGCATCCACCATGTCCACGAAACCGAATCCTCTGCACAGGCCCAACGTCCGGTCGCTTACCGCCAGCGCCCCGCGAACTTCTCCGGCTCGCGAGAATAACGTCTGGAGGTCCTGGCTGGTAACCGAACTTGCGAGGTTGCCAACATACACCTTGGGCATGAATCGCGCTCCTTATCTGTCCAGTAAATTCGGACAGCCCCATCGTCGGTCGGCTGCGAGTCTGGAGAAGATTTGTCCGAGGGCAGGTGAAACGATTCTATTCCCTCCGCTGCCGAAAGTACACCGGGGGTAGAAAATAGCGGGCTGTTGGAAAGAAACCGGGTCTGAACGCAATCGAATCCGGATGGGCCGGAGTGGGCGTGAGTCCCGAACGATCGCGCACGCCGAGCGGAAGTGGAACCACTCCGTCGCCGCCATCTTTGGTCGCCGATGCGACGCTTATAGAGGCGACGACGGAGTTCCGGGCCGAACGCGCCCGAATCCTAAGCGAATCTAAAAGCGGGAGAGCGCGAGGCTCTACCAGCGGCCGCCGCCGCCACCGCCACGATTGCCGCCGCCACCGCCGCGATTGCCGCCACCGAAGCCGGCCTCTTTGGGTCGCGCCTCGTTGACTTTGATGCGGCGTCCTTTTAGTTCGGTGTCGTTGAACTGTTCGATCGCCTTCACTGCTTCGTTGGTATCGGCCATCTCGACAAATCCGAAGCCCTTGGATTGGCCCGAAAACTTGTCGCTGATGACCGCCGCGCTTTCAACTTTTCCCACCTGAGAAAAGAGCGTCTCGAGATCGCTGTTGGTAACCGAGTAGGCGAGATTGCCTACGTAAATCTTAGTGGACATTGAAGTCCTCCTTGTAAAAATCGCCGGGAGGCTCGCAAAAAATCAGGGGGGAGAGAAAACACCGAGATCAAATGAAGGCACCCAAGCACCTCACCTTGTATGCTTCGACTGTGAGCAAGTAAACCCCCTTCATTCATTCGCGCAAGCCGCGGACTCGAAATCGTCGTGCTTGCGGTTCAAAGCCGAATCATCGGGCGGGGAGATTATCCGCGCGTTCAAGCAGGCACGGCTCGCCGATGTCGCCGGGCTTCGCGCTGCATTCGAGACCGGACTCTGATATTATAATCGCGACCGCATAGGCCGGGCGCGGCGACTCGTCACTTCGCCGACTCAAGAAGGATTATCAATTGGAAAAACGTCGCAAGGAACAGGCACGTAAACAGAAACAGCAGGAAAAGGAACAGCGCCGGGTCCAGCGCGAAGCGCAGAAGCGCGCGCGTCCCGAATCGGCCTCCGGCGGAGATCCCGACCTCGAGGGGATGGTCCCGGGTCCTCAGCCGCTGCCGCGCGAATAATTTTTTTACTGGTCGTTCCAATCTCTCTTAGTTTCGATCAGGCACCCTTCCACAACACATCAGGACGGCAACCCCAGGGCTGTTCCGCCATCTTCGATCCAGCTTCGCGAACGCCACGCTCCCTCCATGCCGCGATTTTTCGCCCGGGTTTAGACTCTGCGGTCTCAAGATATCGAATGCCCCTCGCGCGGACTTGATTCCAGCCGCCGCAAGACGCATTCTTGGCCGAACTGTCGCGCCATCTATGGAGTGAGACCGCGATGAATTTCGAATATGAGCTCAGTTACAGGGCCGCGCTCAAGGAAGCGGTCAATGTCGGCGCGGGTCCGTACGGCAACCGCCTCGTGGTCGAGGTCACGGGCGGCGACTTCGAGGGCAAGCGGCTTAAGGGCAAGATCCTGAGCGGCGGCGGCGATTGGCTGCTGGCCGGGCCCGACGGCTTTGGGCGAATCGATGTCCGGGTCCAGTTTATGACCGACGACGGCGCGGCGATCTACCTCTCATACACCGGGCTCATCGAGATGACCGAAAAGGTCGGGCAAGCGCTTGCCGACGGCAGCGTCGGCACGGATTACGGCGACCATTATTTTCGCACCACGCCGCATATGGAAACCGGAGATCCGCGCTACGCCTGGGTTAATCGAACGGTCTTCGTCGGCGAAGGGCACATCAAGCCCGGGCGCGTGGTCGAGTACAAGGTCTACCGGGTGGCGTAGAAGTCGTAGCTGGGCTCGTCTATAAATTCCTGATCCTGTTTCTGATGAGGTGACTCAATGGACTTCGGAATAACTATCTGTCCCCATATCGACCGGTGGGATCATATCCGCTACGCCGAGGAACTCGGCTTCGACCGAGCCTGGGTGCCGGACTCGCAGATGATCTGGTCCGACTGCTACGCCATTTTGGCGCTGGCCGCGGTCAACACCAAACGCATCAAGATCGGCACCGGCGTGTCGATTACCGGCACCAGGATCGCACCGGTCACCGCGCATTCGATCGGAAGCATCAATCAGCTCGCGCCGGGGCGCGTGTTTCTGGGAGCGGGCACCGGCCACACCGCGATGCGGGTGATGGGCCAGGAACCGATGCCCACCAAGGAGTTCCGCGAATACCTGCGCGTGGTGCGCAAACTCCTTGACGGCGACGCGGTCGACTATACCTATCGCGGCCAGACCCGCGAGATAAAGTTGATCCATCGCGACCGGCACTTCGTCAACCTCGACAACCGCATCCCGATCTACGTCGCGGCCAACGGCCCCAAGGCCTGTCAGGCAGCGGGCGCGTACGGCGACGGATGGGTCACGATCGGAAAGGACCGCGCCGAAATCAAGAACAGGCTCGAACAGATCAACGCCGGAGCGCAGGCGACCGGCCGCAAGCTCGGCAATGATTTTCACACGGTCCTGTTCACCACCACGTCGGTGCTGCGGCCCGGCGAGAAACTGACCAGCGAACGTGTGGTCAATGAAATCGGCACCTGGGTGACCTGCGAGCTGCACTTCTTTTACGAGATCTGGAACAAGCTCGGGCGCAAGGATGAAATGATTCCTCCGCACTTCGCCAACGTGTGGGACGATTACCTGAAGCGCGTGAACAGCTTCAGCCTGCCCGAGAACGCGCGCTTCCGGCAGATCCACGAGGGGCACGCCACCTTCGTGCCGCCGGAGGAACGCCGCTTCGTCACTCCGGAGGCAATCCGGGCGAGCGCGATGGTCGGCACTCCCGAGGAGATCGTCGCGCAGATCCGCGAGCTCGAAAAGAGCGGCATCAAGGAAGTGAACATCATGCCGGCCACCGACTTCGCCTACGGCGCGTTCCGCGACTTCGCCGAGATGATCATGCCGGCGTTCAGGTAGAGAGGGGCGCGCCCGCCTAAAATCATTCATCCCGAGCAGGTCGCGCACGATGCGCGACCTGCTTCGGGCGATAGACTCACGCTCCTTTAATTCGCGATCTCAGATACGCGACGCAGCCGTTGAGGCTGGCCATCTGGGGATAATCGGCCTCGGGGATGTCCACGCCGGTGGTTTGATGGATCGCGATCATCAGATTGAGCAGATCCATCGAATCGAGGTCGATCTGCTCGCGCATCTCGGCCACCGGATCGATTTGGGCCGCATCGACCTCGGGCGCTATCTTGCCGAGTTCCCGAAGCACCAGAGCTTTGATCTCATCGTCGGTCACAGCTTTTCCGGCTCCTGCAAAATGCGGTTGATGGCGGCAAGAAAGAGGCCGCCGCGATGGCCGTCGCTGGCGCGATGATCGGCCGAAAGCGACGCCGTGATGACGGGGTTCACTCCAAGCATTCCATCGGCCGCCCACGGGCGCTCGGTGATCTTGCCGAAACCGACCAGTGCGACCTGCGGCGGGTAGATGATGCCGAAGACGTTTTCCACGCCCTGCTCGCCGAGGCTGGTGACCGTGATGGTCGCATCGGCGATCTCGGAGCTGCGCAACACTCCGGCACGAACGCGTTTTACCAAATCGCGCAGATTAACCATGATCTCGTCCAGACGCTTCTTGTCGACGTCGTGAATCGCCGGCGCGATCAGCCCGCCCTTACGTAGTGAAATCGCTACGCCGACGTGAACCGCCTCGCTCGGCTTGAACGCGCCATCCACGAAAAAACCATTTATCTCGGGAACGTCATGAATGGCTATAGCGACGGCCTTCAGCAGCATTACCGAATAGAGGATTCGCTCGGTCACCGGCCGCTTCAGGTTCTCGGCTGTAAGCCACGCGATCGCCCGGCTCATCTCGATATCGGTGCCGAGGTAGTAGTGCGGAATCTCGCGCTTGGAGCGCGCCATCGCGGCGGCAATCGCGCGCCGCATCGCGGCCTGACGCTCTTCGGGCGTCATCGCGGCTTTGGGCGGCGGCGGAACGGCCTTGGGTGCTGCGATCGGCGGCGCGGCCGAAGGTGGCGGCGCGGTCGGAGGAGCCGCGGGCACTGCCTTGGCGGCACGCTCGACATCCGCCTTGGTGATCGCGCCATCGGGGCCGGTCCCTTGCACTTTGGAAAGATCGACTCCCAGTTCCAGCGCGATGCGCATCGCGAGCGGAGAAACATGCAGGCGGGGACGAGCGGCCGCCGGCGGCGGCTTCGGGATCGGTGGCTTCTCGATACGTGGAGGCGTCGGCGGTTTCGGCGGCGCGGGCGGTACAGCCGCAACCGGAGGAGCAATCTTCGGCGGCGGCGCGGCGGCTTCGCCTTCGGTGCGGATCATCGCCAGCACGGTTCCGATAGGAACCTTTTCACCCTCCGGCACGACGATGCTCTGGATCACGCCGGCCAAGAACACCTCAACCTCGATGGTGGCTTTTTCGGTGTCCACCACGGCGATGATGTCGCCGCGCTTTACCGCGTCGCCGGGCTTGACGAGCCACTGGAGGACGGTGCCGGCCTCCATGTCGGCACCCAGAGCCGGCATGCAGAATTCAGCCACGATTCCCCACCATCCGGCGCACCGCTTCGACTATCGCCGGTACCTGCGGAAGCGCCGCGTCTTCGAGATGCTTCGCGTAGGGTATGGGCACTTCGGCGCTGCAGACGCGCGCCACCGGCGCGTCGAGTTCGTAAAACGCGCCTTCCATGATGCGTGCGCTAACCTCGGCCGAGATGCTACCGCTGCGCCATCCCTCATCGATGATAACCGCGCGATGAGTCCGGATTACCGAATCGAGGATCGTTCCGCTATCAAGCGGACGGAGCGTGCGAAGGTCAACGACTTCCGCGTTGATTCCGCTCGCGGCCAACTCCTCGGCGGCCTGGAGCGCTTTGCCGAGCGTGCCGCCGTACGTGATGAGGCTCACATCCGTGCCGGAGCGTCGCACCGCCGCTTTGTCGATATCCACGGCTCCGGCGTCCGCGGCAGATCTCGCCTTCCATGTTATACAGCCCGTTATGTTCGAAGATCAGGACCGGATCGGGATCTTCGAGAGCGGTCCACAGCATGCCGCGGGCATCCTCGAGCGTGGCCGGGGCGAGCACCTTGATTCCCGGGATGTGGGCATACCAACCTTCGAGGCTGTGCGAATGCTGCGCGGCGAGCTGGCGTCCGGCGCCGGTCGTCATGCGAATCACCAGCGGAATGTTGAATTGGCCGCCGGACATGTGAAGGATCGTCGCGGCGTTGTTCACGATCTGATCGAGCGCAAGCAGGCTGAAGTTGACCGTCATGATCTCGACGATCGGCCGCATCCCGCCCATCGCCGCACCGATTCCGGCGCCGACGAAGGCCGACTCGGAGAGCGGCGTGTCGCGGATGCGCTCGGGGCCGAATTCATCCAGCAATCCCTTGCTCACCGCGTAGCACCCGCCATAGCGGCCGACATCCTCGCCCATCAGGAACACGCGCGGATCGCGATTCAGCGCCTCGCGGATCGCCTGCCGCATCGCCTCGCGATAAGTGATGCGGACGGTCTTTGCCTCGGCCGTCATGCCCGCTTCCTCTCGGAATAAACGAACTTCGTCAGATCTTCGATCGGTTCCCAGGTGCCGGCTTCGGCAAACGCGATCGCCTTATCGATCTCCGCGGCGACGTCGTCTTCGATGCTGTTTGAGGTCCTCGTCATTCAACAGGCCCTGTTCCCGCAAGCGACGCCTCGAACGTCGAGATCGGATCGCGCTTCTTCCACTCCTCGACTTCCTGCTTTTCGCGATACAGCTGCGGGTCGAACATCGAGTGAGCGCGGAAACGATAGGTGCGAAACTCGACGAAAGCACGGTCCGCCGCCGGAACGCACGGCGAGTAACGGCTCGGCGCGCTGCCTCTTCGCAGGCGACAACGTCCATGCCGTCGACCGGCCACGCGGGCATCTCGTAGCTCGACGCCTTGAGGCACAGATCGATCTCCGATTCGGAACGTTTCAGCGCCGTTCCCATCGCATACAGGTTGTTCTCGCAGCAGAACAGCACCGGCAGCTTCCATAGCGCGGCGAGATTCATGCACTCGTGGAATTCGCCTTCCGCCACCGCTCCTTCACCGAAGAAGCACGCCGTCACGCGCGTGCGGCCTTGCATCTTGTCAGCGAGCGCCAAGCCGACCGCGATCGGCAATCCGCCGCCGACGATGGCGTTGCCGCCATAGAAATGCGTGGCGGCATCGAAGAGATGCATCGAACCGCCGCGGCCGCGGCTGCATCCTTCCTGCTTGCCGTACATCTCGGCCATGATCGACGTCGGCCGGGACGCCACGAACCAGCGCGTGGCCGTGCTCGCGATACGTCGCCACGATCGCGTCGTCGGGCTTCCAGCGCTTGCATCGCGCCGACGGCGACCGCTTCCTCGCCGATATAGAGATGGAGAAAGCCGCGGATCTTGGCGGCGCTGTAAAGCTCCGCGCACTTTTCTTCGAAGCGGCGGATGCGCAGCATCTCGCGCAGAAGGACCAGCGCATGATCGCGCTCCGGCGAGCGATTGCGAAGAGTCGGCGGGCGAGGCCATCAATCGCTCTCCAGCGTGGAGATGTCGCCTTCCGGCAGCCCGAGTTCGCGCGCCTTGAGCAGCCGGCGCATGATTTTGCCGCTGCGCGTCTTCGGCACGCTGGCGACGAAGTCGATCTCCTTGGGCGCGACCACCGCGCCGAACCGCTTGCGGGCAAAGCCCAGCAAATCGCGACGCAGCTCTTCGCTCGGACGCGTAGTCCGGCTTCAGCGAGACGAACGCCTTCACGATTTCACCCGCCATCGGATCAGGCTTGCCGATAACGCCGGCTTCGGCCACCGCCGGATGCTCCATCAGCGCACTCTCCACCTCGAAGGGACCGATCAGATGGCCGGACGACTTGATCACGTCGTCGGCGCCGCCCGACGAACCAGAAGTATCCGTCAGCATCGCGCTTGGCGAGATCGCCGGTCAGATACCAGCCGCCCGCGAAGCATTTGCGATAGCGCTCCTCTTCGTGCAGGTAGCCGCGAAACATCGATGGCCATCCCGGCCGCAACGCCAGCTCGCCCTCGACTCCGGGTTCGGTCACCGCCTCGACGGTCTCCGTCCTGGCGGCGGCGCACGATACCCGCTTCGATGCCGGGCAGCGGGCGGCCCATCGAACCGGGACGAATATCCATCGCGAGCGTAATTGGCGATCATGATGCCGCCGGTTTCGGTCTGCCACCAGTTGTCGTGAATCGGGAGAGCCGAACGCCTCCTGTCCCCACACCACCGCTTCGGGATTGAGCGGCTCGCCGACGCTGGCGATGAAGCGCAGACGGCGAAGATCGTATTTGCGGATCACCTCGGTCCCGACTTTCATCATCATGCGCACCGCCGTCGGCGCGGTGTACCAAATGGTGATCTTCTGATTCTGGCAGCAGGCCGTACCAGCGCTCGGCATCGAACTCCGCCTCGTCGATGATGCTGGTGATGCCGTGGGTCAGCGGCGCGATGATTCCGTAGGAGGTGCCGGTTATCCAGCCCGGGTCGGCGGTGCACCAGAAAATGTCGTCGGGATGAAAGTCGAGCGCGAAGTAGCCGGTCATGTGGTGAGCGACGACCGCCTGATGCACGTGCATCGCTCCTTTGGGCTTGCCGGTAGTGCCGCTGGTGAAATGGAGCAGCGCGAGATCCTCGGGATCGGTCGGCGCGATCTCGAAGCGGTCATCCGCCTCCGCCATCAGTTGATGAAAGTCATGCGTGCCGGGAATCGCCTCGAATCTCCTCGGGCGTGCCGATCAACAGCACATGCTGGAGACCGGGAAGCGAAGCAGCGCAGCTCGGCTACCTTGCGTTTGTAAAGGCGGCCGTCGTAACCAGCAAGCGGCCATCGCCGATGCTGATTCGCTGATGGATCGGCTCGGGGCCGAAGGCCGAGAACAGCGGGCAGAAAACATTGCCGTTCTTCAGGGTGCCCAGCGCGCTGATGTAGAGTTCGGGAATGCGTCCGGCGAGCATGAACACTCGCTCACCTTTGGCGACGCCGAGCCGTTTGAGCACGTTGGCGAAACGATTGGTGAGCGAGTACAAATCCGCGTAGGTGAAGTCGCGAATTTCTCCGCGCTTGCCGAGCCATCGCAGCGCCAGGCGATCGCGATGCGGCCCCGCCGCATGGCGATCGACCGCTTCATGCGCGATATTGAGTCCACGGCCGCCGGGAAGACCGTCGAGTTCGCGCCGCGCCGCCTCCCAGGAAAATCCCGCCCGGGTCTGCTCATAGCCCAGCAGGTTCGGAGGCACGGCCCATCCCGCCGCGGCTTCTCGATCGTCTTCCAGGCCATTGCGGTACCTCTACTCGCCTTGAAGCACTGTTCATGGCAACAGCTTTCGTACCACGCCCGCTCTTTCAGAGTACCTGTCGGACCTCAGGCGTGCCACTAAATAATCGAGACGGCGCGCAACGCGCTGATTGTCAGCCAGCGCTCGCATAAATCAAATCTTGCGGATTCTTACCGCGGTGCCGTAGGCGGCGATTTCGCTCATGATGTTGGCGATTTCGTTGCAATCGAAGCGCATCGCGATCACCGCGTTCGCGCCCTTCTCCAACGCGGCCAGCTTGAGCCGCGCGATCGCCTGATTGCGGCTTTCGGAGAGCAATTGGGTGTAACCTACAGCCTCTCCGCCGAAGATCGTGCGCAGACTCGCGGCGATGTTCGAGAAGATATTGCGCGCGCGCACCACGAGCCCGAACACTTCGCCGAAGACCGCAACCACCTCGTAGCCCGGGATGTCGTTCATGGTTGTAACGATAAAGTCGTCGTCCATGGTGGCCAATATACAAAACCCGACTCCTTTAGGCGCTCTCTTGGCCATCCTTGCGAACTGTCGCGAGGATTTGTTCTGTCATCTGCCGCGAAGCGCAAATCGCGGAGTTGCAGGGCAAGGGCGTGCTGTTCGCGGGGAACCGGCAGCCCCGGCGAACTTGCGGGCGCTCGTTCAGCTTCCGCCGACCTCGACGCTTTCGACCCCGGCGCCATCGTGATCGAAGCGGACCACGATCCGATACCCGTTGCTCTTGATCGTCAGAGCGTATACGCCGGGTTTTCGAAGCGAGGCGCTGATCTCTTCGAGCGGCCGGCCTTTGAGTTTCGCCAGCGCGCGGTTGAGCTCGCGCATCGATCCAAGGATCGCTTCGCCCCGGGGCGTCTTCTGGAACAGCGCCGATAACGCCAGTTCAGCGGCTGGTCCGAAGGTATTCCTGATATGGCCGGTTGAGAGCGCCACCTCGACAATCGCTCCCAGGGATGGCGTGAGCTCAGGCGGCACCGCCATCTTCTCCACCGCGTCGTTAAGCGCGGAGTAGGCTTCCCGGCCGACGGATTCCGGCGCGGCATCCAGGAAGTCGCGGAGCAGATGTGAGAGCACGTCGCGCTGAAGCTGGTCGAGTTTCAGCGGTTCCGCGTCGACCGCGCCGGGGCGATTATCGCGCATGACCATTCTTGCCGCCCAGCAAAGCGGCCAGCTCGTGTTCGAAGCCGCCGGTTTCGAGCGCGCAGTGCATCCCGCATTCCTTGGGCGCGCCGGTTTCCCACCACCATCGCCCGGAACGCGAGTCTTCATCCGGAGCAACGGGCCGCGTGCACGGGGCGCATCCGATCGATTTGTAGCCCTGGTCGTAGAGCCGATTGTACGGGACGTTGTTGGCGCGGATGTAATCCCAGACCTCGGCTTCGGTCCAGTCTGCCATCGGCGCGAATTTGACGATCCCTCCGTGGTCGTGATCGATTTCGATCTTGCGGATATTCGAACGCGTGGCCCATTGGTCGCGGCGAAGCCCGGTCACCCAGGCGCTGTAATTCATGAGCGCGCGGCGCAGCGGAAGAACCTTGCGCACCTGGCAGCAGAGCAGACGCAGGCCGACCTCACGGTAAAAGAGATTGTTGCCGTGCCTGGTCACCATCTTTTCCACTACGGCGGTTTCGGGCAGGAACACCTCGACCTTGATTCCGTACTTGTCGCGGACCTTGTCGATTAGCTCGTAAGTCTCCGGCGCCTGGCGGCCGGTGTCGATTGTAAAGACGCGCACCGCCGGGTCGATTCGCCACGCCATATCGATCAGCGCGCAGCTTTCCGCCTGGAAGCTGGAACAGATCGCGAGCGAGCAGCCGAATCTCTCGATCGCCCAGGCCAGCACTTCCTGGGGTTCCTTGTCGTCGAGATCGATCGAGGCCTCTCCGGCCTCGAGTTCGTCCATGGAATCGGTTTCGACTTGCTGCTCCATATCGATCCTTTCAGATATCCGCTCCCAGGGAATTGCCATGACCATGGGCAAGCGAGGTCAGATCGTTATCCGGCGTCCGGACGCAGAACCGGGCGAACGATTCTTCCGGCAGACGGTTTTCGAGATATCCGGCGAAGAGTCGGGCGACATAATCTTCGACCAGCGCCGACGGCACGCGGCGCAGGAGCGGCTTGCCGATCGCGGCATCGCGGCCGAGACCGCCCCGCAGGATGATGTCGAAGGCTTCCAGAGGCTCTCCCTCCGGACCGCGCGCGGTCGTTCCCTGAAGGCCGATATCGCCGGTCCAGTGATGTCCGCACGCGTGCGGGCATCCGTCCAGATTGAGCTTGAGGTCGCCCGCCTTGTCGCCGAACTCGCGCACCATCCGCTCGATGATCGCGGCCAGCTTGGGCTTGGTCGGCACCACCGCGTAATTGCAGTGCGGGTCGCCGATGCATCCGATCGACGACGCGTAAAGCCCGTTCGCATCGAGCGGGAAGCCGATCGCGCCGACCCGGGCGACAACCTCGCTCAGCCTTTCTTTGGGAATCCCGGTCAGGATGAAGTTCTGGCGGCGGGTGAGGCGGATGTCGCCGCCGATCTCGGCGGCGATTCCCGCCAACTTCTGCATCTGCCGCCCCGTCATCATGCCGAGATGAACCGGGAAGCCCGTGTAATAGTTTCCCGGCGTTTTCTGTTCGTGGACGCCCATGTGATCGCCCTCGCGCTCCGGCGTAGGCAGCTCGGCCAGATCTTCAATCGCGTAGCCGAGGCGTTCTTCGACCAGTTGGCGGAACCCGGCCGGACCGTAATCGTCGATCATGAACTTGAGCCGCCCCTTGACGCGCGAGATCCGGTACTCGGTGGTGAGGCGCCAGACGTCGATAATCGCCCTCATCGTCGCGATAGCCTGCTCGCGCGGTATGAAGACGCCGAGATGGCGCGACAGGCGCGGAGTCGAGGACAGCCCGCCGCCGACCCGAATCGCGAAACCGTCGCGGCCGTTAATGATCGCGCCGACCAGGGCGATGCAGTTGATCTCGGGCGCGTTGCACTGCGAGGGGCAGGCGGCGATCGTAATCTTGTGCTTGCGCGGCAGGTCCGAGTACTCGCGGTTTCCGTAAAAGAAGGCTGCCGTCTCCGAAATCAGAGCGGTCGCGTCGAACAGCTCGTCCCGGTCGATTCCGGCTACCGGGCATCCGGTGATGTTTCTCACCACGTCGCCGCATCCGCCCATCGTGGTCAGCCCGGCGTTCTTGAGCCGATCGAGAATCTCGGGGAAGCGCTCCAAAGTGACGTAATGAAGCTGGATATTCTGACGCGTCGTGAGTTCGCCCTGGTCGCGCCCGTAGCGCTCCGCGATTTCGCCGATCGGTACGCAGGCCCTCGGCACTCAAAATCCCGCTCGGGATTTTGATCCTCATCATGAAGGTGCCGATCTTGGGCTTGTCGTGGTACAGGCCGAACCATTGAAGCCGTACGATGTCTTCTTCGGGGAGTTTTTCGTACGACGTACCGGTCAGACGATCCCATTGGCCCGATAACTCGGTGGGGAAAAGTTCGCGCTTGAGGCGTTCCACGGAGTTACGCTTCAAGACCGTTTCCCACGTCGGCGCTGGTCGTCTGGTCATGGTCTCATCCCGCTCACAAGGAAAACATTACTTAGATGAGAAAATTAGTCAATCATAAAAGGGACTGATTTAGTCTTCTTCTCCGTGAATCCGGCCCGTGTTATATCTAATCGTCAGGAAAGACGATGAAATTCGGCGTAGGCGTGGATTATTCCCTGAAGGCCCTGCTATTTCTGGCGGCCCGTTTCGAGGCGGCACAGCCGCTTACCGTTGAAGAGATCGCGGCCGGCGAGGAGTTGCCCGAAGATTATCTGAGACGGCTGCTGGCCGAACTCAAGCGGGGTGGAATCGTCGTAAGCCGGAAGGGTCCAAGCGGGGGCTACGCGCTCGCGCGTCATCCGTCGAAAATCACGATGGCCGACGTGGTGAGCGTTATCGAGGGCGAGTCCTTTGGCGCGAAAGGCTCATCGCGTCGTGCCGAGGCCGGCGCGATACCGGAGGTATGGCGGCAAGTCGGCGAAGCGATGGCCGCGATTCTGCGCAAGCAGAGCCTCGAATCCCTGCTGAAGCGGCGCAAGGCCGCGCTGACCTTTCAAATCTGATCGGCTCGACACGTCAGCAGGACGGCGGACTCCCGAGTCATCCGTGAATCATCGCCGGATGGTCCTGGCAGACGCTCCGCCGCGGTATCGGCGCGCGTCGCGATCGTCGCATTCAAAATTTCCTGATCTCGCGGCGCGGCTGATTGCTTTAGACGACCAGCTTGACGGCCACGCCCAGCAGCACGACCGCGATCCCCCGTCTCAGTGTCGTCTCCGGTAACAGGCCCGCCACTTGGGTGCCGACGTAAATCCCCGGTACGCTTCCGAGCAACAGCTGCCCCAGCAGCGAAAAGTCGACTCGGGCGACGAACATGTGGCCAATACCAGTCACCAGTGCCAAGACCACACCATGGGCAATATCGGTTCCAACAAGATGCCGAGTGTTGCTCTTTGGGAACAGCAACAGCAAAACGCTGACACCGATTACTCCGGCTCCAACTGAAGAGAGGCTCACGAGCACGCCAATTACCACGCCCGAAGCGATTGGCACCAAATTCTCAAGTCTGTCATCTAAAAGCGAGTTGCTCTTGCTACCGCGCAACAGGCTGTTCAGTCGCTCGCGGAACAAAATCACGGTGGCGCTGGAAGCGAGCGCGATGCTCAACGCCACGGTTGCCACTGTATCGAGATAGTGCGCGTTGCCTCGTAAGAGCCATAATCCAGCGATCGTTAACGCCGCCGCGGGCAAGCTGCCCGCCAGCATCCGTCCGGCCAGCGCCCATCGCACCTGCCCCTGGCGAGCGTAAACCCACAGGGCCCCGGTCTTCGTCGCGGCACTATAAAGCAGGTCTGTACCCACGGCCACAATAGGTGAAACGTGCAGCCCCAGTATCAGTATCGGAGTCATCAAGGAGCCGCCGCCTACTCCGGTCATGGCTACCAGCGCGGCTACGACAAAGCCCAGCAGGGTGAAGCTGAAGTTCACGATTCGCGGCTCGGAAGATAGGGGATGAAATTAGTCATCTTTCTCATTTAAGCCTGCGAGCATAGAACGCTGCAGGCAACGGGTCAAGACTCGAGGCACCAGTGCGGCCGGTCTCGATGCGCGATGTTCGGATGCAGCAGGTTCCGCACGCTCACTCATGGTCGAGTGAAAAGATACCGGAAGAGGTACGGCAGAAACAGATCTTGTGGTGCCGACTTCGATATTTGTCGCGCATTGAAGGCCCGGGTTTTGCCCCCTAAGGATGCAGAACTGAATTTTTTGACGCCGACTGGGACAGCTCCCGAAGGATTTTTCTCACGAATCGGGGACGCAGGCTTGGCATCGGTGATGCTTCTTCATCAAGCGGTCATTTAAATCACGACCGGCATTATTCTTCACAAAGGAGCAGATATGTCCGAACTCGATAAGGGCTCGACCGTCGGCCATCTGGCGGCCACCCATCCGTTGGCGGTGAAAATATTCCAGCGCCATGGCGTCGATTTTTGTTGCGGCGGCGCGAAGCCTCTGGTGCAGGCCTGCGCCGAGCTCGGCCTCAATACCGAAGCGATCCTTGATGAGATTCAAAAGCAGGAATCCGCCGCCGCGGCGCCGGCGGAGCGCTGGGACGATAAGCCTTTGCCCGCGCTGCTCGATCGCATCCTCGACGTCTACCATGTCGCGCTGAAAGAGGATCTTCCGCGGATCGAGGCGATGGCCCGCAAGGTGCTGAAGGTGCACGGATCGAAAGAACCTGAGATGCTCGCAGAACTGCTTACGACGTTCGTCGCGCTCAAAGACGAGCTCGATCCGCACATGATGAAGGAAGAGCAGATTTTGTTTCCGATGATCCGCTCGGGACGCGGGGCGATGGCGGGGGGACCGATCCAGGTGATGCGATACGAGCACGAAGCGGCAGGCACATTGCTGAAGCGAATCCGTGAGCTAACGCGCGATTTCACGATGCCCGCGGAGGCCTGTGAGACCTGGCGCGCGCTTTGGCACGGGCTCGAACGGATGGAGGAGGAACTCTACGAGCACATCCATCTCGAAAACAACATCCTCTTTCCGCGCGCGCTCGGTGAATAGAGCCGCGTTTCAATTGGGGCTCTGCGGCATCCACAGAATGTAAGGCCTCTTGGGCTTGACGCCGGGCATCACGCGGGCGGGAGCGGCGATTCCCTTGGGCCCCAGGGACTTGATGAAGCGGTAAATCGCGGTGAGGTCTTTGTCGCTGATGGTGTGATAGTTCATCCACGGCATCGGCGGATTCTCGGTGCGGGTTCGAAACATTTGCACCCACGCCCTCTCGCTTATGGTTTGCACGAACAGCCGGAGATTCGGAGGGTAGGTGGTGCCCCAGGAGCCCTGAAAGCCGACCGGATTTCCCAGCAGCCATTGGGAAGTCGGCAGCGTTCCATTGGAAGTGTCCCAGCCGGGCGTGTGGCAGTCGTTACATCCGCCGAAAAGAATGAGGTAATGTCCGGCCTCTTCGGGTGTAGGGGCCTCGACATGTTGGCGCAGCGGCTCGACGGCCGACGCGGCGGACACGAAAAACATTACGAGCGCTACGCTCAAAACATTAAAAGTGAGCGCTATCTTCAGATATCTTCCCGACATGCCCTCGACTTCTCCATCACACTCTGGCGAAAAGTTAAAAAACGATTCGGCCTGATTTACAGGGATCGGTTTCGATTCGCAACTCGTGCCATCGTTTTCCGCATCGAATGCGATATCAAAGCAGCCGCCGATAAAACGCGGCGGCTCCGGGATTCCCGGAGCCGCCCGTTGTTCGTGCACGAGGAATCGCGCCGATTCGCCGGCCGCGCTCCGCTACCTTCCGTCCGCCTCTTTGGTTACCGCGCGCCCGATTATCAAACGCTGGATCTCCGATGTTCCCTCATAAATGCGCATCGCGCGGGCCTGACGGTAAAGCCGTTCGATTCGCGAAGTCTTGAGCAGGCCCCGGCCGCCGTGAATCTGAAGCGCCTGATCGACCACGCGGCCAGCCATCTCAGTGCCGAACAGCTTGGCCATCGAGGCCTCTTTGGTGACCGACGGCGCGCCCATATCCTTGAGCTTCGCCGCGCGATAGACCAGCAACCGTGCCGCATCGATCTCGGTCGCCATGTCGGCGAGCTTGAACTGGGTAATCTGGAAGTCGACCAGGGCCTGGCCGAACTGCTTGCGGGTGCGCCCGTAAGCGAGCGCCTCTTCCATCGCGCCCTGGGCCAGCCCCACCGCCGCCGCGCCAACCGAGGCGCGATAGACGTCGAAGGTCTGCATCGCCAGCTTGAAGCCCTCACCCTCGCGACCGAGCAATCGATTCGCGGGCACGTAACAATCGCGCATCTCGATCACTCCGGTAATATGAGGCGCGATGAGATCGAACTGCTCCGGCACGCTGAAGCCGGCGCCGTCGCCATCGACCAGCAACGCGCTGATGCCCTTCACTCCCCGCGACGGATCGGTCTTGGCGAGAATCACGTAAGTCGCGGCGACGCCGGCGTTCGAGGTGAAAATCTTGCGTCCGTTCAGAACGTAGCCGTCGCCGCGACGCTCCGCCCGCGTTTCCATCGCCGCGACGTCCGAGCCCGCGGCCGGTTCGGTTACCGCGTAGGCGGCGAGCTTTTCGCCTCGGGCAATCGGCGGCAGAACGCTACGTTTCAAATCCTCGCTGCCGCCCAGGATAATCGGATAGCTACCGAGACCCTGCATCGCGAACAGCGAATCGACGTTGCAGGAGCCGCGCATCAGTTGCTCCCGCGCGAGGCAAATCGGGATGGCCTCGACGCCCGGCCCGACGCCTCCGTACTCCCGCGGAATGACAACGCCCTGGATGGATTGCTCGGCCAACAGCCGCATGACATCCCAGGGCACCTCGGTGCTCTCGTCGAATTCGGCCGAGCGCGGCAGGATATGGGCGTCGACGAGAGTTTTTACCTTGTCGCGAAAGGCTTCCTGTTGCGGTGTGAGTATGACGTCCATCGCGCCGCCGATTAGAGTTTGGCGATTTCGCCGCCGTCGATCGTGCAGCACGGCTCCGGTCATGAAGCTCGACGCGTCGCTCGCGAGATAGAGCGCCAGCGGCGCGATTTCCTTCGGGTCTCCGTACCGGCGCATCGGGATTTTCTTGACCCGAATCGCTCCCAGCTTCGGATCGTCGAGCACCCATTTCATCGGCTGAGTATAAAACGCGCCCGGCACGATACAGTTGACGTTCACGTTGCGGTCGGCCCACTCGACCGCGAGAATTTTCGTGAACTGGATGACCGCCGCCTTGGTCGCGCCGTAGATCGTCATCCCGGCCTTGCCGCGCACGCCGGCGATGGAAGATACGTTGATGACCTTGCCGCCGCGCTGCGCGACGAAGTGCCGGCCGGCGGCGCGGGTGCACAGCAGCGTGCCGGTGATGTTCCAGCTGATCTGGTTCTGCCAGTCCGCCAGCGTGCTTTCCAGGAAGGGTTTTACGATCGCCGCGCCGACGTTGTTGACGAGGATGTCGAGCCGGTCGAGTTCGCTTATTGTCGCGCGAACCAGTTCTTCGACGCGCGCTTCGTCGCCGATGTCTCCGGTCATCGCCAGCGCGCGCCGTCCGCGCTCGCGAACCTCGCGGGCGGTCTGCTCGACCTGTTCCGCGGTGCGCGCGAAAAGCGCGACGTCGCATCCGGAATCGGCGTAGGCCAGCGCGATCTCCTTGCCGATACCTCGGCCGGAGCCGGTGACGATCGCTACCTTGCCGGCGAGAGCGAGCGTATCAGACATAATTATCGTTCCATTCGAAGTTTGCGGAAATCGGGTTTGCGCTTTTGGACGAACGCCGATGCGCCTTCGACCATGTCCGGCGAGCCTACCGCCTGCTTGAGCATCTGCATATCGGAAAGGAAATGGGTGTAAAGCATGTTCCACCATACGTTGGACGAGATCTTGGCGATCTCCAGATAGAGCGAACTCTTGTCGAGCAGCTCGTCGCACCAGCGATCGACCTCGGCCTTGAGCTGATCGTGCGGGACGACCGCGTTGATCCATCCCATTTCGAGCGCCTGCTGCGCGGTGTACTGGCGGCACATGAAGCAGACTTCCTTGGCTTTCTTGTCGCCAATCTGAAGCCCGAGCATGTTGGTTCCGCCCACCACCGGAGCGCTGCCGATCCGGGTCCCGGTCTGGCCGAATTTGGCGCGGTCGGATGCGATCGCGAGGTCGCTCACCACCACCAGCTCATTGCCGCCGCCGATCGCGAAGCCGTTTACCGCCGCGATAACCGGCTGCGGCAACTGGCGGATCTTCAGCATGGTAGCGATAGCGTTGTCGAACAGCGTGAAGACCTTGGCTTTGTCGATGCCCGAGCTCGCCAGATCGCCGAGATAGCCGCCCGCCGAGAAGGCCTTGTCGCCCGCGCCGGTCAGCACTACGACGCCGATCTTGCGGTCGCTGCCGACATCGTCGAAAGCCTTTCCCAATTCGCCGATGGTCTTGAAGTCGAAAGAGTTGTGGCGCTCGGGCCGGTTGATGGTGATCCAGGCTACCTGGTCGCGCTTCTCGTAGATGATGTCGTCAAACTGCATAGGGGTCCGGTTCCTTTGTTACTCCGCATCAGCCGATTTAGACTTTCGGATGCCCACCTGTTGAGATCGGGCAGGCGATGAATGACCCGCGAATCATGTCGAATGAGCCGAAAACGCACAAGGCTTCGCTCAATCCCGCATCCCGGGAAGATTTAATTTACTCGGAGAAAGCGCCCGTGTGGAGGCTACAGATTGATGCCGACGGTCGCTCCCTCCCCGATGGCGTTGTAGGCCCAGCGCGGTTTGACCGCGTCGCCGATGATATAAAGTTCGCCGGCCGCTCCCGCGAGGCGGTCGAACAATTCATTTCTCGACTTTCGCGACGTGCCCACCACCACGGTGTCGCAGGCGATGAATTGCTCGGTATCGACGGTTCGGATGAGAGAGGCCGCCTCGAGCGGCGGAATATCTCCGCTGGCCTCGACGATTGCTCCTTCCGGCGTGATCTCACGAACCAGGCTGTGAGTCATGACCTTGATTTTGCGCTCTTCGATGTCGCTGAGGATGAAGCCGTACCAGTTGAGCGGCCCATCCAGGTCCTGGTTGAGCTGGGGCATGGCCTCGACGATGGTTACCTGCTTGCCCTGCTCCGAGAGCAGCCGGGCCGCGTGTACCCCGATGGCGTTCCCGCCGACGATCACCACCCGTTTGCCGACCGCGCCATTGCCGAGAATCGCGTCAGGACAGGCGACGACGTTAGCCGCCAGCTTCCCGTCCGGCGTCCGCAATCCCTTGATCGGCGGATAGCTGAAGCCCGCCCCGGTCGCGACGACGATCGCGTCGGGCGTTAGCGATCGCACCATCTCGGGCGTGACTTCCGTGTTGAGACTGATCTCGATCCCAAGCTTGTTCACTTCCCGGGCGTAGTAGGTGGCGACCTCGGCCCAGGTTTCCCGTCCCGGCCCGCGGCCCGAATATCGGATCAGGCCGCCGAGTTCGGCTTCGCGCTCGAACAGGCTCACGCTATGGCCCATCAGGCGGGCATATTTCGCGGCGGCCATCCCGCCCGGACCCCCGCCGATCACCATGACCTTCTTGCGCCGCGCCGCCTTGCGGGCGAGCTTGTCGGCGAACTCGCGCTCGCGCCCGAGCTCGGGGTTCATCGTGCAGGTGATGTCGCGCATCCCGAACAGCCGATGCACGCATCCGTCGTTACATCGGATACACGGGCGGATATCGTCTTCGTCGCCTTCGAGAGTCTTGCGGATAATGTGAGGGTCGGCGATGCTGGCGCGGTTCATGATCACGAAATCGGCGCTTCCGTTCGCGAGGATCTGCTCCGCCTGTCCCACGTGAGTGAAGCCGCCGTACTGAAAGACCGGGATCTTAACCTCCTGCTTGATCGCCGCCGCGTACGGTTCCTCGTGCCCCGGAGCGCTATAGGGACCGAGCAGCATCAGGTAGAGGCCGAGCGGGGTGTAAAGGCCGAGGCTCACGCTGATGTACGCGAAACCGAGCTGCTCCAGGAATCTGGCGTAGCCGCGGGTCTCTTCGAGGGTCACGCCCCCTTCGACCAGCTCGTCCACGCTGATGCGAATCCCCACCGTGTATGAGGGGCCGACCTTTTCGCGGATGGCGCGCATCACCTCGGCGATAAAGCGGGTGCGCCCGGCAAAGTCGCCGCCGTATTCGTCGGTGCGCTTGTTGGTTTGCGGCGAGAAGAACTGCATCGGCAGGTAGCCGTGCGCGCCGTGGATCTCGACCAGATCGAAGCCCGCGTCCTTGACGCGGCGGGCGGCTTCGGCAAATTCGTCGATGACCTCGCGAATCCGCTCCTTGCTCATTTCGTTGAGCTGATAGCCGGGAATCGCCGCCTCCATATCGCACGGCACGTTCGACGGTGCTTCGGGCACCGATCCCGGCCGGCAGTACTTGGGATGGTTCTGGCTGCCGGGATGGAAGATCTGCGCCCCGCACTTGGCCCCGTACTTATGAATCTCCTCGGCCATCTGCCGCCATCCCGCGAGGAAGGCGTCATCCTGGATTCCGGGCTGGTTGGTGAAAGAACGCGCCGTGGTGTCATTGACCGAGGTGGCGGAGACGAAGACCAGCGCGTAGCCGCCCTTGGCCTTTTCCACGTAATAGTCAATCTCGCGCTGCGTGATCTGACCATTGCGTTTGGAGAAATTGGGAATCGACGGGCTATTGATCAGGCGGTGTTTGAGCTCAAGGTTGCCGATCCGCCCGGGCGTAAAGGCGAGCTTATATGGTGTCGCCATAATGTTGCTCCCCGGCGACTATCGGACCCCGACCATCTTTCCCAGGTCCCAGTGCCAGATTTTGATCGGATTCACCTTGATGATGATCCGGTTGGGAGTGTCTACCGCCTTGACCAGTATCTCTTTTTGATCCGCCGGCGCATCCGCGTAATAGCGATCGACTATCGCGCGGTGGACCTTGGCCCTGAGCGCTCGATCGTCGGACATGTCGGCGTCGCACTTGATCAGAATCGCCTGAATGTTTTCGATCCGCGAGCACGACAAAAGATAGCGGCCGATGATCGGCGTCGTTATCTTGGTCTTGTTCAGCACTTCCTTGACCTGCTCGGCACGCACGCTGAAGTTGGTCAGGATCAACGACATCTTCGGGTTCTTCATCAGGGCCGCGGTCTTGTAGCGCAGGTCCTTGATGGTGGTGAGATGGATGACGCCGTCGATGACGGCGTACCACATCGGACTCACCATCGGGTACCCTTCCTTGCTGATGTGAGCCATGAAGCACTCGTGGCTGTGGTTGAAAAGCTCCTTGTAATCCTCGGGATTGAGATCGTACTGGGTTTGCACCTGCAGCCGATCGGTCCGCCTCGCCAGTTCTTCAATCGGGGCCATTTGTTTTTCAGCCATGTTCTCGATCCTCCGGCGGTTTCGAACGTTAACCTTATTAAGCGACGGGTTGACGCTTGCGCTCCTCGCGTTTGATCTCTTCGGCAAGCCTGAAGCCCGCTTTGACCCGATCCCAAGTGGCCGCCGTCAGGCCGGCGTCGCGGAGCTTCTGTTTCTGGATTTTCAGATTGGGAGTCTTGGGCAGTTCCGGCATGAACTCCAGGTAGCGGGGAACGGCAAAGTACGGCATCCGCTCCTCGCACCATCGGATAAGCCCTTCCGATTCCAACTTCTCGCCCGCCTTGACTATGACGCAGGCCTTGACCTCGTCCTCGCCGCCGGGAATATCCGACTTGATAGCGATCACCGCCGATTCCGCCACCGCCGGATTGTCGTTGATTACTTTCTCGACCTCGTATGAGGAGATGTTCTCGCCGCGCCGGCGCAACGCGTCCTTGATTCGGTCGACGAAGTAATAGAAGCCGTCGGCGTCGCGCTTGACGCCGTCGCCGCTGTGGAACCAGAGATTGCGGTAAGCTTCGGCGGTCTTGTCGGGCATCCCGAAGTAGCCGGTATTGAGCGTCCACGGCTCCTTGTGTCGGACGATGAACTCGCCGATCGTTCCGACCGGAAGTTCCTCGTCGGTTTCCGGATTGACGATCTTGGCCTCGAACCAGTCGCTCAGCAGCTTGCCCGCCGCCCCTGGCCGATACTCGCCGTAGGGCAGCATGATCGGCAGGCAGATTTCGGTCATGCCGTAGCCCTCGACCGTCGCCTCGATGCCGAAACGACGCTTGAAATCGTCGACGATCGAGGGCGGCGTGGGGGCGGCAAAGAGCGCCCGCAGGTTGTTGTCCTTGTCGTCGGTACGCGCGCGGCTGACGGTAGACGAAATCCATCATCACGCCGAGAAAGTTGGCCACCGTCGCCCGTCGACTTGCGGATCTGATCGATCCATTCGCTGGCCCGGAAGAAGGGATATACTGCCACTTTCGCGCCCACGATCAGGCACGGATAGATAGTCAGTATCTGCGCATTGGCGTGAAAAAAAGGATTACAAGTGTAGTATATGTCGTCGCTGGTCAGATGAACCAGGTTTACGTCCTGCTCGGAAAAGAAGTAACACTGGGCATGCGGCATCATTACCCCTTTGGAGGGTCCGGTCGTGCCCGAGGTGTACATTATCGCCGCGAGATCGTTGTAGCGGACGTCGATGCCGAGGTTGGTGTCGTCGCGCGCATAGAGGCTCTCGAAGGGAAGAACCTCCAGCCGTTTGAATCGGGGCAATTTATCCGGAGCGGTTCCGTCGCCGGAATAGATCACGACCTTTTCCAGATGCTGGAGCCGCTCCTCGCTGAACTGGAGATGTTCGACGAAGCTCCGGTCGATAACCATCACTTTGGCGGCCGAGTTGTTCGCCAGATGCTCGAGGAAATATCCCTTGTAGGCGGTGTTGATCGGGACTTCTATCGCGCCGAGCTTGTTCGCGCCCCACCAGGCGTAGAGATATTCCAGGCATTGCGGCAGCATCAGGAGAACCCGGTCGCCCTTGCGCACGCCGAGGTTGGCGAGTCCTCTCGCCACCCGGTTCACGGTTTTGTTCACCTCCGCGAAGCTGCGCGCGGGCTGCTCCATATACTGGAGAAAGGGCTTGTCCGCGTGGGTGCGCGCCCGCAACTCCAGGATCTTGCCGAGCACCCAATCCTGCCGGTTTTCGATCGATAAACGGAAGCCTTGGTATATCTGTGCCATCGCTCCAGCGTCGCCCGGAGAGTTTAAGAGCGTCGTAGCGTCATGCACCTACCATACCAGCGCAAATAGTTCCTAGCGCGCATCGCTAAATTTCTGATTTCACGCTTAAGGATGTCTCCTAACGCTCCATCGGTTGGTTCCAGCGGAACCATCACGCCTCGATTGCGAAACAAGGCTGCGTACTGCGCCTTAGGTTCATCATAAGGCTTCTTGGCGGCATGTCTCTTGCGTGGACGAATAAGCCTCGGTGAGTTTGGTATCTCACGTCGACTGGTACTAGTCTCGGAGCGCGCAATCAGCGCTGGCGAACGTCCCGGAGAGAGAGGGCTTCGATGGACAGCTATCCACCAAAAGAAGTGCTCAAGGATCTGATCGAGGGGAAACTCGACTGGCCGCGCGTCAAGCAGATTATGAGCTCGCCCAAGGACGCCGACCGTTTCGAGAAGTATCTCGCACTGATGCAGGAGCGGGTGCGCTGGCCGGAAAAAATCCTGCTGCCGCTCGGCGAGCATCTCTATATCGTCGCCAAGGGCAAGCAGCGAATCGTCAAGTGCGATTGCGGCTGCGAGTTCGGAGACTGGCGCGAGAACTGGAAGCTCAAGGCGATGGTCTATGTCCGCAACACGCGGCAGAAGCTGGCCGAGATTTATCCCGGCCCGCGAAGTCCCGATCCGGCGTGGTGCGAAATCCGCGAGTTTTACTGCCCCGGATGCGGAGCGCAGCTCGAAGTCGAGAACGTGCCGCCCGGCTATCCGGTGACGTTCGATTTCCTGCCTGATATCGACGCCTTTTACTCCCAATGGGTGGGCAGGCCGCTCAGCGAACAGGTGCCGGCCGATGACAAGAGCCTGAAGGTGACCCGCCAGTGGGCCGGCGAGCTGAATCGAAAGCCAACCCCGAAGGTGGCGAGAAATGCCAAGGCAAGCAGCGCTGCTAGAGCCAAGAGAGCCCGCTAGGAAAAGTCTCAAGGAGCGACTGGCGGAGAGCGACGCGCTCTGGCAGGCCAGCGGCCACTATTGCGGCATCCGCGAGCTTTCGCTCAAGGAAAAAGATCCGTTGCGCTATGAGCTGTTCCACTCGCGGCTGCTCTCGACGGTAATCGCGGCGCGCGAGGTCGCCAAGCAGATCTCTTCCTCGGTAATGACCCGCGAGGAGGGCGAGCTATCGTTCGCGCTCTACACGCCCGAGGGCGACTCGGTCGTGTTCTCGACCGGGATCATGGTCCACATCGGGGTGATGGGAAACTTCATCAAGTGGATGATCGCGAACGACTACGAAGCGGACCCCGGGATTGCCGAGGGCGATCATTTCGCCAACAACGACGTGCTGATCTCGGCGGTCCACGTCCCCGACCTCTACTTTGCTACCCCGATACCTTACCAAGGCGAGATTATCGGCTGGACCTGCGGCGTGACCCATGTGCTCGAAGTCGGTGCGATCACGCCCGGTGGCGGGATGACGCCGCTTGCGGTCGAGCGGCAGCTTGAGGGGATACACATCTGCGCCGAGAAAGTCGCGCTAGGCGATCGCCTGCGCCGCGACTACGAGCTCAAGATTCGGCGCAACACGCGGATGCCCTCGTTCTGGCTGCTGGACGACCGGGCGCGGATCACCGGCAACGTCTTCATCCGGGAAGAGGTCAAAAAGATCATCGCCGAGTTCGGCCTCGACTATTACATGGCGGCGATTCGCGAGCTGATCGAGGAGGCCCGGCGCAACCATCTGGCGCGAGTCCGCGAGCGGCTGATTCCGGGCCGCTACCGTAATCCGAGTTTCTTTCCGAGCCTGCTCAAGGGAAGGCCGGGCGTGCTTCCCCAGGCAAATCGGGACCTGCTTGTCCATTACCCGCTTGAGCTGACCGTGCGGCCTTCGGGAGAAATCGTGCTGGATCTCGAAGGCGCCAGTTCGTGGGGCTTTCACAACCTGAACGCGCCGCCCGGCTCGATTTACGGCGGGCTTTCGATCACTCTCGCCCAGACGCTCGATTACGACGGTCGCGCCAACAGCGGATGCATCAAGAACGTGGTGCTCAAGCTGCCGTACGGCTCGATCGTCAATCCTGATTACGATTTCGTCTCCACCGGCGTCTCATGGGTGAGCGTGATGGCCATCTTCAACGGCTTCACGAAGTGCCTGAGCCGCGGCTTTTTCTCGCGCGGCTATCTGGAGGAGGTGCTGACCGGTGGCACCATCAATAACGCGGTCGAGTTCGGCGGCAAGAATCAGTACGGGAATCAAACCGGCGGCATCAACATCGAGTCGGCCGCCTCGGGAAGCGGCGCCCGTGGCGTCATGGACGGGATCGACGCCGCCTGGGTGCCGTGGAATCCGGAAGGCGACCAGGGCAACGCCGAGATGTGGGAACTGCTCTATCCCCATCTCTATCTTGGCCGCCGCGTGATTACCGATTCGCCCGGAGCGGGCAGGTATCGCGGCGGGTGCGTCTTCGAAAGCCTCTGGATGATCCACAACTCCAACTTTGTCTACACCTATCAGGCCCCAGGCTTAGTCAGGATGGCGACCAATTTCGGCATCTTCGGCGCTTACGGGGGCGGACCCGCTTACATCCATCTGGCCAAAAAGACCGACATCTTCGAGCGGATTGCTTCGCGCCTGCCGATTCCCCATAGCGAGGGCGACGATCCGAACCGGCCCGACATGAAGCGGCTGCTCAAGGGCGAAATCCTGTGCGCCAGGGACGCGCAGTACATCAGCGAGCCGCTCAAGGAAGGCGCGCTCTACGAAAAGCTTTATGTTCCGGGCGGCGGCGGCTTCGGCGATCCGCTGGACCGGGAGCATCGGCTCGTCGAGCAGGATATCGACCGGCATGTGGTATCGCCGCGGGCGGCGGAAAAGATATACGGCGCGGTCGGCAAAACCGATGAGTCCGGCGATTGGAAGGTCGATCCGGCGCGAAGCGAAAAGCTTCGAGCCAGGATGCGCAAGGCGCGGCTCGCGCGCGCGGTGCCGGTCAAGGATTGGTGGCGCAAAGAGCGCGAGAGAATCATCGGCGAGAAGATCAAGGGCGAGACGGCGGCGATGTACGCCGAGTGCCTCGGCCGCTCCGAAGCCTGGGCAGCGAACTATCGCGGCTTCTGGGCTCTGCCGGCGGGCTTTACTACTTTTCCCGCCGCCGAAAATTGAAACGGGATTCACGGTAAAAACCGGGAGGCGGACAAAAAATGGCAAGGCAAGCGGCGCTGCAAGAAATAAGGGAGCCGGTCAGGAGAAGCCTCAAGGAGCGGATGGCCGAGAGCGAGGCGCTCTGGAAAGAGACCGGCCACTATCACGGAATCCGCGAGCTCACGCTCAAGGAAAAAGATCCGCTGCGCTACGAGCTGTTCCACTCGCGGCTGCTCTCGACGGTAATCGCGGCGCGCGAAGTGGCCAAGCAGATTTCATCCTCGGTGATGACCCGCGAGGAGGGCGAGCTGTCGTTCGCGCTCTACACTCCGGAAGGCGACTCGGTCGTGTTCTCGACCGGGATCATGGTCCACATCGGGGTGATGGGCAACTTCATCAAGTGGATGATCAGGAACGACTGGCAGGATGACCCCGGGGTTGCCGAGGGGGACCATTTCGCCAACAACGACGTGCTGATCTCGGCGGTTCACGTTCCCGACGTTTACTTCGCGACCCCCATTTTCCACGAGGGCGAAATCATCGGATGGTCCTCGGGCGTGACCCATGTGCTCGAAGTCGGGAGCATCACGCCGGGCGGCGGGATGACTTCGCTCGCGGTCGAGCGGCAGCTCGAGGGGATACACCTCTGCGCCGAGAAGGTCGCGTTAAACGACAAGCTGCGCCGCGACTACGAGCTTGGGATTCGGCGCAACACGCGACTCGCGTCGTTCTGGCTGCTGGATGACCGGGCGCGGATCACCGGCAACGTCTTCATCCGCGAAGAGGTCAAGAAGATCATCGCCGAGTTCGGCCTCGACTACTACATGGCGGCGATTCGCGAGCTGATCGAGGAGGGCCGCCGGATTCATCTGGCGCGGGTGCAGGAAAAGCTCATTCCCGGCCGCTACCGCAATCCCTGCTTCCATACCAGCATGCTCAAGGGCAGGCCCGGTGTGCTGCCGCAGGCGAACGCCGACAAGCTGCTTCATTATCCGGTCGAGATCACGGTGCGCCCATCGGGAGAGATCGTGCTCGACCTCGAAGGCGCGAGCGCCTGGGGCTTTCATAACTTCAACGCCCCACCCGGCTCGATCTACGGCGGGCTTTCGATAACGCTGGCGCAGGCGCTGGACTTCGACGGCCGGGCCAACAGCGGATGCATGCTCAACGTGGTGCTCAAGCTGCCGTATGGTTCGATCGTCAACCCCGACTACGACTTCGTCTCGACCGGGTTCTCCTGGGGCAGCGTTATGGCCGTCTTCAACGGCTTCCTCAAGTGCATGAGCCGCGGATTTTTCTCGCGCGGATACGTCGAGGAAGTGCTGACCGGCGGCAATATCACCACCGCGGTCGAGTTCGGCGGCAAGGACCAGTACGGCCGTCAGACCGGCGGCGTCAACGTCGAGGTGACGGCCTCGGCAGGCGGCGCGCGGGGCGTAACGGACGGGCTCGATGCGGCATGGTCGCTGTGGAACCCGGAAGGCGATCAGGGCAACGCCGAGATGTGGGAGCTGCTCTATCCTCATCTGTATCTGGGCCGTCGCGTGGTCACCGATTCGGGCGGAGCGGGCAGGAATCGCGGCGGATGCGGCTTCGAAAGCCTGTGGATGATCCACAACTCGAACTTCGTTTACACCTACCAAATCCCCGGAATCGTCAACATCGTCACCAACTACGGCATCTTCGGCGGCTACGGCGGCGGTTCGGGTTACGTGAATATCGCCAAGAAAACCGATATCGCCAACCGGATCGCGCAGCGGCTTCCGATTCCGCATAGCGAAGGGAACCCCGCTCATCCCGATATGAAGCGCCTGCTCAAGGGCGAAATCATTACCGGCGAGGACGCGCAGTACATCAGCGAGCCGCTCAAGGAAGGCATGCTTTACGAGAAGCTCTACCTGCCGGGCGGCGGCGGCTTCGGCGACCCGCTCGACCGCGACCTCGCGGGAATCGAGAGGGACGTGAGCCTCCACTTCGTTTCCGAGGAGGCGGCCCGGAAGCTTTACGGCGCGGTGGGCAAGGCCAACGGAGACGGGGAGTGGAAGGCCGACGCGGCGCGCAGCGCGAAGCTGCGGGCCACGATGCGCAAGGCGCGGCTCGCGCGCGCGGTGCCGGTCAAGGATTGGTGGCGCAAGGAGCGCGAGCGAATCATCGGAGAGAAAATCAAGGGCGAGACGGGAGAGATGTACGCCGAGTGCCTGCGCCGATCGCCTGATTGGGCAAAAGGCTATAGCGAGTTCTGGGCCTTGCCTAAAAATTTCTCCTTTTCCACCGCACAAGAGGACTGAGATCGGGTCGAGAACGCGGACGGCAGATTCGGGAGGCTTGGCAGCATGACCAGTGAAAACGCACCGCAACCGATGATCGTTACCTGCGACGCCGGCGGCACCATGACCGATATTCTGCTGGTGGACGCCTCCGGACGCTTCAGCGTCGGCAAGGCCTCGACCACTCCGCAGGATGAATCGGTGGGATTCTGGGAGTCGCTCGAAGACGCGTTCTCCCAGTGGGGAGTGACGCTTAACGGCGGCGCCAACGGATACCTCAAGCCGCTCAAGGTGTCGATCTATACCGGCACCACGATGCTCAACACGCTGCTGCAGCGGCGGGGCAAGAAGGTCGGGCTGATCATTACCAAGGGGTTCGAGGACAGCTTCGTGGTCGAGCGAGGCTTTCAGGCGGTGGCCGGCTATTCCTACGCCGATCGCCTCCACACCGTGACCCACGCTCACAATCCGCCGCTGGTGCCGCGCCGGCTGGTAAAGGGGGCGACCGAACGGGTCGACCTGTTCGGCAAGGCGGTGATTCCGCTCTACGAGCACGAGGTTCGCGACGCGGTCAAGGAATTGGTCGAGGCCGGGGTCGATGCGATCGCGATCCTGTTCCTGTTCTCCTACATCAATCCCTCCCACGAAGAGGCGGCCGCGCGTATCGCGCGCGCGACCATGAAGAAGCTCAAGCGCGAGGTGCCGGTGTTCCTCTCGAGCGAGGTCAGCCCGACCATCCGCGAACTGGCGCGGCTCAACAGCGTGGTGATCCAGGCCTACGCCGCCGAGCCGGTGCGCGAGCAGTTGTTCCGGATCGAGAAGCGGCTGCATGACGCCGGAGTGCAGTATCCGCTGCAGACCGTGCTCGCCTATGGCGGACTGGCGTCGGTGCGATATCCGCGGCTTTACGAGAGCGTGGTGTCGGGGCCGGTGGGCGGATTGCTGGGGGCGCGCTACCTGGGCGAAGGGGTCGGCATCAACAATCTCATCACCGCCGACATGGGCGGCACCAGCTTCGATGTGGGTCTGGTGACCGAGGGCAAGATTCCGCTGGTGCGCGAGCCGGAGTTCGCGCGCTTCCTGTTCAACCTGCCGATGGTGACCATCAACTCGGTGGGCGCCGGCGCCGGGACCTACATCCGGCTCGACCCGATGACCAAGCGGATCATGCTGGGACCGGAGAGCGCCGGGGCCGATCCGGGTCCGGTCTGTTACGATCGGGGCAACGAAATCCCGACTGTAGTCGATTGCGATCTCATCCTCGGTGTGGTGAATCCGGACTACTACCTGGGCGGCAAGATCAAGCTCAACAAGGGAAAGGCGCTGGCCCGGTTCAAGGAAGAGATCGCCCGGCCGCTGGGGTTGGACGTTTACGAGGCCGCGCAGGGGGTGCTCGAACTGATTAACGCGGTGATGCGCGATCAGATCCGCTCGCTGGTGCTGGCCAAGGGCTACAGCACGGTGGATTACACGCTGATGGCGTTCGGCGGCGCGGGCCCGATGCATATGTCCGGGTTTACCGAAGGGCTGACGCTCAAGGGCCTGGTGACGGTCCCCTATGCGGCGGCGTTTTCGGCCTTCGGTTGCGCGACGGTCGATTACAGCCATCGCTACCAGCGCTCGACTCATATGTTCGTTGCGCCCGGCGCGGAGGCGCCGGCCAAGACGGCGGTCGGCAAGGAACTGAACCGTGCCTGGGAGGATCTGGAGACCAAGGCGTTGGCCGAGATGATGGCCGAGGGCTTCGCCCGCGACGCGGTTCATCTCCAGCAGGTTGCGTTCGTCCGCTACGGCGGCCAGCTCGACGACGTCGAGGTGTTCTCGCCGGTCGCGCGCGTCGAGTCATCCGAGCAGATGGACGCGCTGATCGCGCGCTTCGAGGATCTTTACGCCCGCATCTACGTGAGCGGAGCGCGATTCCCCGAAGCCGGCTTCCAGATTCTTGAGGTAGGCGTCGTGGCGACGGTGGACAAGGTCAAGCCGCTGATCGAGCGGCGTCCGTTGAGTTCACCTGAACCCGCGACGCGGGCGCTCAAGGGAATACGGCAGGTTTACCGGCACGGCCGATGGCATAAGGCGAGAATTTTCGAGATGGACGAACTCGAGCCGGGCAACGTGATCGAGGGTGTAGCGGTAATCGAGGCGCCCAACACCACGCTCTTCGTTCCCGAGCGCAAACGGGCGCGTTTCGATGAGTGGGGCCTCATCTGGATGGAGTGATCCCAAGCAGAACTGGCGGATAAATAAATAAAAAGGAGAGAGGACAAGACCATGGCAGAGACCAAACCAAAGGCTGCTGACATTCCGGGCGACCGCGTTGACTCGTGGAAAAAGACGCATGAACAAAAAGAACTATGGATGACGCAGGAGGATATCGACGATCTTATTGTCAACGGCACGGTGATGTATATCAGCCACATGACCAAGGACGGCTGGCCGATGGTGACGCCGATGTTCTACTGCATGATCGGCAAGGACATCTATACCAGCACAGTCAAAGGCCGCACCAAGGAGATCGCCTACCGCCGCGACGACCGCATGTCCGCCTCGATTTCGCGGGAAGATCTCTCGCTGGCCAAGGAGCAGGGCCTCACCATTAAAGCGCGGGCCGAGATCGTCGAGGACAAGGGGATCGTCGCCAAGGTGTGCCGGGGCTACGTGGACAAGTATTGGAATATGTTCACGCCGGCGGAGCAGGAAAAATACTTCGAGACGCTCTTCACCAAGGATCGCGTGGCTATCAAAATCAATCCGGTGAAGATTATCAGCTGGGACGTCGCCAAGATGCAGAGATACCAGCAGGAGCAACAGAAAAAGTAGCAGGCGACGAAGTGAATCATGGCGCGGAGCCGCGGTCGCGGCTCCGCGCCGTTGATTCCGAATCTCCGCTCTCGCACCGGGAGCATCCTCCACACAAGCCGCGTCGCGACTCGCAGCGTCGGGCAACGAACCATCAAGAGCGCGCAACCCGCGTTCCGGTAAGTACGGCCCGTCGTCGGGCCGTGCTTTTGGCTACCGGAACGCGGGTGTAAGCTTTCCCCCGATGGCAGCATCCATCACCCATGCGATTATCGGAACGGCCGGCCATATCGATCATGGCAAGACCGCGCTCATCAGGGCGCTGACCGGCCAGGAAACCGATCGGCTCAAGGAGGAGAAGGAACGGGGGATCTCGATCGACCTCGGATTCGCCTACTTCACTCTTCCCGACGGCACCCGCGCGGGCGTGATCGACGTCCCGGGACACGAGCGCTTTATCCGCAACATGCTCGCCGGCGCTCACGGTATCGATCTGGTGCTGTTCACCGTCGCCGCCGACGACGGCGTGATGCCGCAGAGCGAGGAGCATCTCGATATCCTCCACTTGCTCGGCGTCAAGCGCGGGATCTTCGTGATCACCAAGGCCGACCTCGCCGGGCCCGAGCGGCTTAACGAGGTCCGCGACGAAATCGAGCTGCTCGCCGACGGCACCGGCCTCGAGGGCGCACCCGTGGTCGCGGTTTCATCGATTACCGGCGCCGGCATGGACGAGCTGCGCGCGGAGATAATCCGCCAGCTCGAAGGCTTCGAGGCGCGACGTGCAACCGGCCTGTTCCGATTGCCGCTGGATCGCGCTTTCGTGATCAAGGGTCACGGCACCGTGGTGACCGGCACCGCGATGGGGGCCGAAGTCCGCGTGGGGCAGAAACTTCGCGTGCTGCCGGGCGGCAGCGAGGTGCGGGTGCGCTCGATTCAGGTGCATTCGGAATCGGTCGAGCATGCCGGCTTATGCCAGCGCGTGGCCTTGAACCTCACCGGCGCGGAGCGACTCGAATTAAAGCGCGGCGACGTTCTGGCCGATGAACGGCTCGATATCACGACCGCGCGGCTGGATGCGCAGCTCGAAATTCGTCCCGCCGCCAGGCGTCCGCTCAAGAGCAACGATCGAATGCGTCTCTTCGCGGGCACCGCGGAGGTGCTCGGACGCGCGATCGTGCTTGAGGAATCGGGCGAGATTGCGCTCAAGCAGAGCGGGCTGGCGCAGCTCGTGCTTCAGGATCCGATTGTCGCGCTGGCCGGAGATCGCTTCGTGCTTCGCGACGAAACCAGTCAACGCACGATCGGCGGCGGAATCGTGCTCAATCCGCTGGGGCGGCGCAACCGCAAGCCGCTTCCGCTCTATCGCGAGCGCCTAATGAAGCTTCGCGACGCGCGCGGAGCCGAAGCGATCGAGGCTCTGCTGAATCTGCAGGACAGCTTCGCCGTGAGCCCGCTTCGGGTGGCGCAACTGCTCAACGCGCCAATTGCGGAAGTCGAGGCGGCGCTCAAGGATTCGCGCTTCATCAAGTTCTCGCTCGGCGACGAGGAAGGCTTCGCCACCCGGGTCAAATGGGAAGAGATCCAGAGGTTCGCGATCGCCGCGCTCGCGGCCCATCATCGCGCCGAACCGCTGGCCGCCGGTCTCGAGATGGAGGCGCTGCGCACGCGGCTGCCGTATGAAGTCGGCGCGCGCGCGTTTCGCGCTCTGATCGATCGCCTGAGCCGGGAGTCCGACGTGGTGCGCGAGGAGAGTACGCTGCGTCTCAAATCGCACAAGGTCGAACTCGGGGGCGACGACGGCAAGCTGGGCGGCGAAATCGAACGCGCTCTGAAGCAGGCCGGCTTCCATCCGCCGGATCTCAAGCAACTCGCCGAGGCGCTTAAGCTGCCGCTCGCGCAGGAAGGACGCCTCAAGGCGCTGCTCGGAGCGCTCGAGCGCCAGGGCCGGGTGGTCAAAATCGCCAGCGATCTTTATTTCGACAAGGAGACGCTGGAAGCGGCGCGCGCGCGTCTGGTGGAACATCTCAAGAGCAACGACCAGATAACCGCCGCGGCCTATCGCGACCTGCTCGGAGCGTCGCGAAAGTTCGCGATTGCGCTGCTCGACTACTTCGATCATTCGGGATTCACCACCCGCGTTGGCGACGCCCGCCGCCTGCGGCATTCGGCGACGACCTAACCCAACGTCCCCCTTCCCCATGAGGAAGGGGAGCACTTGAATAAGCGGCGTTCGAATCTTGCCGCTGTCCCGAGCGAAGCGAGCGGTTCACCCGCCGGCATGGAATGCCGCGCATTGAGGCCGTGGGCTCATTGGCAGTAAGCTGTCGGCAATGGCGCACGAGGGCGACAATAAATCGCGCGAGGAACTGATTCGCCTGACCGCCTTCTGCAAGGCGGCCGGTTGAGCCGGTAAGCTGGGTCCGTCGGACCTCAAGAACGTTCTCGCGGGGCTGCACCTGAGCGGCCATCCCGATTTGCTGGTCGGCATCGCCACCGGCGACGACGCCGGAGTGTTTCGTCTGACCGACGATCTCGCGATCGTCAACACCGTCGATTTTTTCACCCCTGTGGTCGACGATCCGTTCGTCTATGGCCAGATCTCGGCGGCCAATGCGCTGTCGGACGTCTATGCGATGGGCGGCGTGCCGAAGACCGCGCTCAACATCGTCTGCTGGCCGCAATCCGGACTTCCGGATGAGATACTGGCGCGAATTCTGAGCGGCGGCGCGGCGAAGGCCGAGGAGGCCGGCGTCGTGATCGTCGGCGGCCATAGCGTTTTCGATGACGAAGTCAAATACGGGATGGCGGTTACCGGCGTGATCGATCCGCGACGCATCTACCGCAACGTCGGCGCGCTCGCGGGCGACGCACTGATCCTGAGCAAGCCGCTGGGCACTGGTATCCTGATGACCGCGTTCAAGCGCGACCGGCTCGCACCCGAGCAGTACGCCGCCGCGGTCAAGAGCATGAGCGAGCTGAACGCCGCGACCGCGCGCGCGATGCGCAAGTACGAGGTCCACGCCGCCACCGACATTACCGGCTTCGGGCTGGTCGGCCACGCGATGCAGATGGCGCAGGGCAGCGGCGTCACGCTGAAGTTCGAGGAATCCGATCTGCCGATCCTTCCGGGCGCGATCGAGTGGTGCAAGGCGGGGATGATTCCGGGCGGCGGCAAACGCAATCGCGAGTTCTACGGCTCGCGCACCCGGATTTCCGCCGAGGTTGTCGATGAGATGGCGGAGCTGGTGTTCGATCCGCAAACCTCGGGTGGATTGCTGATCGCGCTGCCCGAAAAGGATGCGCTTTCGCTCCTTGCCGACCTGCAGGCCGAAGGCAATCTCGACGCGGAGATCGTCGGCACTGTAGTCCCCGCCGGCGAATTTCCGATCGAGATCGCCTAGCGGTGGCTGTCTGTTCTGAAGTTCGCTAACAGAACCTTCTCCTAACCCTGCCCGGATTCCTGATTTCCCTCTCCCTGATCAGGGAGAGGGTAGGGTGAGGGTCGTTGTCGGCCGCGCGCATTCCGGCGCGCGGCGCAGGAGTCTTTGGGGGAGAAGAAGATTTCAGCAATTACCTGTCGGACCCTCACCGCCTCGCGCTACGCGCGGGGCCGCCTCTCCCTGATCCGGGAGAGGCACTGAAAAGGTTTGCGTCAGGCTATGCGATGTTCACGAACTGAGGCATGACCTCGCGGGCGAAGCGTTCGAGTTGCTCGTGCCGCGCCTCTCCGATACCGATCGCGTCGATTATAAATTCTCTGGTGCCCGCCTTCATGAACTCGGCGATTTTGGCCGCGACATCGCCGGGGTGCCGAGCGCGCCATAGCGCCGCGCCGCTTCGCGAAAGTCCATCCCGTAGCGCTTGCTCAGATGCTCGGCGGCGATATCGAGCGCGCGTTCGTAGGAGTCATCAATTACGCAGTAGAGCAGGATTCCGGTTCCGAAGCGCTCGATCTTCCGGCCCATCAGAGCGGCGTGTTTGCCGATGAAATCGAGACCCTCGGCGTAGCGTTTGGGCGTCACCACGTACGGCATCCATCCGTCGCCCATCGCGCCGGTGCGCTTGAGCGCCGCCTCCGCTCTGCCGCCGAGCCAGATTGGCGGGCCGCCCGGAGTGAGCGGCTTGGGCTCGAGCCGGATTTCGCCGAAGTTGAAGTATTTGCCGTGATGCGCGACCTTCGGTTCGGTCCACAGCCTTCTCAAAAGCGGAATAATTTCGTTGGCGCGTCCGCCGCGCTGCTTGAGCGGAACTCCGGAGGCCTCGTACTCGGGCGGATATTCGCCGCCGACGCCGACCCCGAAGACCAGGCGCCCGGCGCCCACCAATCGATCCAGCGTCGCGACCATCTTGGCGGTCCCGGTGGGATGGCGCAGCGGAATCAAATACACCGCGGTGCCGAAGACCATCTCGGGCGCGAGCGCCGCGAAGAAGGCGATCTGGGTAAGCGGATCGTTGATCGGGCTCAGAAAGGCGACGTGATCGCCCATCCAGAGCGCCTTGTATCCCCACTTGACGTAAGCTTCCGCCATCCGGCGCGCCTGATTTCCGTCGAAGGCCTGCGTCATCACGCCGAACCGCGGTTTCGGCTCAAGAGGCAGCGCGTCACTCATTTGTAATTCTCCAGCGCATTTCCGTTGGATCGGGCATCTCGCGATTCTTCGAGCGCTACGCTCGAAAAGAAACCGGCGATCAACGGGCGCGCACGTGTTTTCATTCGGGCCTTAATAACGCATACCCGGCGAAGCGGTGTCAAAACCAAACAACCGGTCTCCGCCGATGCCGAAGCATCGAGGAGCCGCCCTTGTATCTTTCAGTCGGTGATGGAAACTAGTGTCACGAGTTTGAAATTCGTTGGCAAAACGTTGAGCGAAAGCAGTACTCCGTCATCCTGAACGCAGTGAAGGATCTCGCGCGGTTCTCCGCGCGCCCGGATGATGAGTCGCGGCTATTACGTCTACGTCATGTGCAGCAAGTCGGGAGTGCTCTACATCGGCTCGACCAACGACCGCGAGCGCCGCATCTTCGGGCACAAGCAGGGGCTGGTCGAAGGCTTCACCAGGAAACACAGGGTGTCGCGACTGGTCTATGTTGAACAGTTCAACCGGGCGGCAGACATGATCGCGCGTGAACGACAGTTCAAGGGATGGACCAGAAGGAGGAAGCTCGCCCTGATTCATAGCCAAAATCCCGAAATGGTGGATTACGCGCGGAGGACCGCGCGAGATCCTTCACTCCGGCCCAGAGGGTCCTTCGCCTTCGGCTCAGGATGGCCGCGGCGGCCACCTTCGTTCAGGATGACGAGAAGGGCCAGGGAACGGTGAACGACCGGGAATCTTAATCGAGCGAACCTGGAACTCACCACACTAATAGAGATGGACATTCTGCTAGGGCGATTTCCGACCCAGCTCGAACGGCCGGAAACCATCAAGTTTGCCAGCCCGATCGTCCTGTTGCCGGAGCTGTTCACCACGCGGCGTCATCAGGCGATTCTGCTTGGGTATCTGGCGACTATCGGATGGGAAGTTTACGCGCCGGACCTTCGCTCGGTTGCGGGCCGCGATGGAACGCCGGAACTGGGCAAATGGACCTTCGACCAACTGACCGCGATCGTGGGCGAAGCTCTCGACGCGCTGGACCGCGACGCTATCGTGCTCGGTCACGGGTTCGGCGGGCTGGTCGCGCTCAAGATGGCGGAGCTGCCGCGAGTGAAGGCCGCGGTCGCATTGGCGCCGTTGATGCCCGGGGTGCGGACGCCGCTCTTCATGCGCGCCGGCAACCTTCCGGCGCGATGGATGAAACTACCGCTCAAGCCGCCCAGCGGACGTTCGCTGCTGTATATGCTGACGGATGTCGAGCCATTCCAGCGCGAAGCGCTGATCAAGGCGCTGGTTCCGGACGTCTGCGCCGCGGCGCTCGAAATCGCTCGCGGAGCGGTGCGATTCGAAGCAGGCAACGCGGCGCCGCGTCTGGTAGTCGCCGGCGCCGGCGACCCGCTGGCGCCGACGGACAGCCTCGCCGGGTTTGCCGCGCGAATCGGCGCCCAATTCAAATCGCTCCCCGGCCAGGGGCACTGGTTGATCGGCGGGCGCGCGGTCGAACGCGCGATCGGCGAAGCTCATCGCTTTCTGGTCCGCTCGCTCGGCCAGGAGCTGCTGCTGCTTTATCCGGAAGAATGGCGCAACGAGCCACCCAGCGAATAGCGCTGCGACTCGCGTGTGACGGAATGACCTCTCCCTCACCCTCTCCTCGGACAAGGAGAGGGAACAGACATGGCTCGATGCGACAGCGGCTTAGCCGCCGATCAGGCTTCCAAGCCAACTGAACGCCAGACCGGCGAACAGCGCAATCAGCGGCAACATCCGTTGATCGTTGAGTCGTCGTATCTGCGGCAGGATGTCGGAGGTCGCGACCGCCAGGAAGGTACCGGCGGAGAGCGCGATCGCGCCGGCGACGATAGCGCTGGTCGCCTGCCTCAGGAACAGCCAAGTGATGACGGCGCCGATCGGAGTGGTCAGGGCGAAGAACGCCATCCAGACCGCGATCGCCGAGCGCTTCCATCGGTCGAGCCGCATCAGGACCGAGAGCGCGAAGGCGTCAGGCATCTTGTGAAACATCACCGCCAGCAGCACGACTCCGCCCAGGTCGGGCCGCCGGTAGGAGGACGTTACCGCGAGACCATCGAGCAGGCTGTGGAACGAAATTCCGACGTAGGCGATGAGTCCGACGTGGATGTGATGAGCGCGACCATGCTCCTCGGCCCCTTCGGGATTGGGATGGACCAGGACGAATCGTTCGAGGACGAAGATGATCAGGAAGCCCGCCAGCACCGGCCATCCCAGCGACTCCTTCAGAATCGACGCGCTTTCCGGAATCATGAAAAAGAAGGCCGCGCCGAGGAGGATGCCGCCCGAGAAGCTCACTGGAACCAACAGGTTGCGATGCGACCAGTCGCCGAGCAGCGGAATCATTCCGCCAACGAACGAGGTCGCGATGATCGCGGCCAGATAGACCACAAACCCGGCGCTCATCGGCGACATCCTTTGACGGGCGAAACGAGCATTGCGCTAACATAGCAACCAGCGAGCGGCAAGCCGACCGTCTCCCGCCGGCATTTCGGCGACCGGCGGAAGGGCTCGCCGCGAGAGCGGCTAATTGCCTCGGCGGCGGCCATTTGTTAGATAAGAATATGGCGCGCCAAATTTCCAAAACACCGAGCGCCCAACTCATCACAGCAGGGGCCCGCGAACGCGGGCTCTTTGTCTTTCATAAGGAGAAACGTATGCCGCATCAGGAGCTGCGGGAGGGCCTAACTTTCGACGATGTGCTCTTGCTGCCTCAATCTTCCGACCTGCTGCCGCATCAGTGCGATGTCGCCACCTTTCTGACCCGCAAGATTCGTCTCAACATGCCGCTGGTGGCAAGCCCGATGGATACCGTCACCGAGTCGCGCACCGCGATCGCGATCGCGCAGAGCGGCGGCCTCGGCTTCATCCATCGCAACTTGTCGATCGAGCGCCAGGCCGCCGAAGTCGAGGCGGTGAAGAAATTTGAAAGCGGCATGATCGCCGATCCCGTCACCGTCCATCCCGACCAGAAAATCTCCGATGCGCTCGAAATCATGCATCGCTTCCGGATCTCCGGCCTGCCGGTGGTTATCGACGGTCGCCTGGTCGGAATCCTGACCAATCGCGACCTGCGGTTCGAGAAGCGTCTGGACAAGCCCGTGCGCGAGGTGATGACCACCAAAGCTGGTCACGGCCAAGCCCGGTATCGACCTCGAAACGGCCAAGGAGATGCTCCAGAAGCATCGAATCGAAAAGTTGCTGCTGGTCGACGAGCAACAGCGCCTGCGCGGCCTGATCACGGTCAAGGACATGGACAAGGCCGAGCGCCATCCCGCACGCGAGCAAGGATCCGATGGGGCGGTTAAGGGCAGGCGCGGCGATCGGAGTCGGGCCCGATCGCGAGGAACGGGTAGCCGCGCTCAAACGTGCCGGCGTCGACGTACTCTGCATCGATACCGCCCACGGCCATTCGCACAACGTTATCGAGGCGCTCAAGGCGACCAAACGCGAGTGTCCCGAGATCGAGGTTGTCGCCGGCAGCGTGGCGACCGCCGATGGCGCGCAGGCGCTGATCGAAGCGGGCGCCGACGCGCTTCGGGTCGGGATGGGTCCGGGCTCGATCTGCACCACGCGCGTGGTCTCGGGGGTCGGAGTGCCGCAAATCACCGCCATCCTCGAGTGCGTAGCGATCGCCGAGCCGCGCGGGGTTCCGGTAATCGCCGACGGCGGTATCCGGTTCTCCGGCGACCTAACCAAGGCGCTCGCGGCCGGCGCTTCGACGGTGATGATCGGATCGCTCTTTGCCGGAACCGAAGAGAGTCCCGGCGAGACGATTCTGTATCAGGGCCGCACCTACAAGCTGCATCGCGGGATGGGTTCGTTGGGCGCGATGATGGAGCGCACGCGCGACCGCTACGGCCAGGACGAAGTGCCCGACTCCAAGCTCGTGCCCGAGGGTATCGAAGGGCGCGTGCCCTACCGGGGCTCGCTTTTCTCCACCATCGATCAGTTGGTCGGTGGGTTGCAGTCAGGCATGGGCTACATCGGAGCGGCCAATCTGAGCGAGCTTCGCCGCCGGGCGAAATTCATTCGCGTCAGCGACGCGGGCCAGCGTGAGAGCCACGTCCACGACGTGTTTATTACCAAGGAGGCGCCCAATTACCGAGGCTAGGAGCGAGTTGCCGGGGCGCGGCGTTCCGGCTTCGTCCTGGGGCGCTCGCAGGCTGGGGCCGCGGATATTTATTTCGGGCTAGCTGGTAGTTTCACAATCGAGCATCTCCCTGAAGCGCCGATGCGCTTGACGGAGGAAGCTCCAACCGCGACGGGCAGGGGTGGTGTGGATCGTCCATGAGCAAACTTACGGTTGGGGTTATTTTTGGCGGGCGTTCGGGGGAGCATGAGATCTCGCTGCGTTCGGCGCTCACGGTCATGGGCGCGATGGATCCGGCGAAGTACGAGATAGTGCCGATCGGTATCGCGCGCGACGGCCGATGGTATCTGATAGCCGACGCGATGCGCGTTCTGAGCGACGCAACCGCGCGGCGCGCCGAACTCGACGGGGGCGGCGTGCCGGTCAGCCTTCCGCCTCATCCGCATGGCGGCGGCCTGGTGCGATCCAATCGAAACACCGGCGAGGTGGCCGCGCTGCCGGAGGCGAATCCGGTCTGGGCCGTCCGATCGATGTAATATTTCCGGTCCTGCACGGCAGCTACGGTGAGGACGGGACGATGCAAGGTTTGCTGGAGCTGGCCGGAATACCCTACGTCGGCGCCGGCGTGCTCGGCTCGCGGCTGGGGATGGACAAGGATGCGCAAAAGCGTCTGCTGCGCGATTCCGGTATCCCGGTGGTGAGGTTCGTTTCGCATCGACCGTCGACCAGCACGCCGAACAGCCGCGCTTGGCGGAGCGGTTGGCTCACGAGCTTGGCTATCCGGTCTTCGTCAAACCCAATGCGATGGGCTCCTCTATCGGTACCACCAAGGTAAAGAATCCGGCTGCTCTTGGCCCCGCACTGGAAGACGCCTTTCAGTATGATCGCAAAGTGCTGATCGAGGCTTCGTGTGAAGGCCGCGAACTGGAATGCGCGGTGCTGGGCAACGATAAGCCCGAGGCTTCGCTGCCCGGCGAAGTAGTCATCAAGCCGGGTTACGATTTTTACAGCTACGAATCGAAATACCTCGATCCGAACGGGGCCGAGTGCCGGATACCGGCCGAGTTGCCGGCACGGGCGGTCGAGCGTATCCGGACGATTTCGATCGCGGCGTTCAAGGCGCTTGGACTGCGCGGAATGGCGCGGGTGGATTTTCTGGCCCGGCGTGACCTGAACGAACTGTTCGTCAGCGAGGTCAACACCATCCCCGGCTTTACTTCGATCAGCATGTATCCCAAGCTCTGGGAGGTTTCGGGTGTGCCGCTCCCCCGCCTGATCGATCGCCTGATTGAGCTGGCTATCGAAGAACACAAGGAGCGCGCGGCGCTCAAGTTCACCTATCAGCCCCGGCGCTGATGCGGCCCGCGCTCCAGGCCGAAATCGGATCCGCATGAGCCGGCTTTTGATCGCCACCACCAATCCCGCGAAGCTTGGCGAGTATCGGCGGCTGCTGAGCGATTACGCGCTCGATCCGGTTTCGCTCCGCGACGTCGGAATCGAAGACGAAGCCGACGAAACCGGCGCCACGCTGGCGGAAAACGCGCTGCTCAAGGCGCGCTACTATTTCGAGCGCTCGCAAATTCCGACGCTCGCCGACGACGGTGGGCTGGAGGTCGACGCGCTCGGCGGCGAGCCCGGCGTGCGCTCCCATCGATGGCTCGAAGGCGTGAACGACGATCGGGCGCTGGCCGATGAAGTGATCAGGCGGATGGCAAGCGTCGAGGAAGGGCGGCGCACGGCGCGGCTTCGAAACGCACTGGCGTTGGTTTATCGCGGCGGCGGCGGTGAAATGCGTGAACGGGTCGTGGAAGGCACGCTCGAAGGGATAATCCCGCTTCGGGCTTACCCGGTGGTTCCCCGCGGCTTTCCTTATCGGGCGGTGTTGTTCCTGCCCGAGCGCGGATGTTATCTGGCGGAGTTGGGCGAAGAAGAGCAGGCGCGGCTGAGCCAGCGGCGAATCGCGGTCGAGCGCGCGCGCCCTTACCTGCTCGAAATCGCCGCCGGCGGCTGAGGATCGATCCTTAAACAGGAGGCATGTTTTGGCGGCGCTTCGGATCGTTGTGACCGGACTTGCCGCGACCTTTCCTTTCGGCGGAGTTTTCTGGGATTACCTTCAGTATGTCGTTGGACTTCGACGGCTCGGCCACGACGTTCTCTACCTCGAGGACTCCGGCAGGTGGTGCTACGATCCGGGGCGGCAGACCTTCGTAGAGGAGAGCGAACGCAGCGCGGCGTACCTCGCGCGCGAGATCGCGCGGCTCGATCCCGAACTCGCCGGATGCTGGTTCTTTCGTGCCGCCGGCGGCGAGACCTATGGCCGCGGCTGGGAGCAGGTAACCGAATTCTGCCGCTCCGCCGACCTGTTCATAAACATTTCGGCCTCGTGCTGGATGCGCGAGGAATATTTCGCCGCGTCGCGAGTCGCGTTCATCGACAGCGATCCGATGTACACCCAGGCGTCGATTCGAGCCTACGTTGACGGGACCATCGATGAGCTTTCGCGGGATCGGGTAGAGATGCTTCGCCGGCACGACGTGTTTTTCACCTTTGGCGAAAACGTCGGCGACCCCGATTGCCTGATCCCTACCGACCTCTTCGACTGGATTCCGACGCGCCAGCCGATCGTGCTGGGATGCTTCGCCACCGCCGCCGTACCGGTAGCCTCGCGCCGGCGCGTGTTGACCACGGTGGCCTCATGGGAGCCGTCGGAGAAGGGACCGGTCATCGACGGCGTGGCGTATCGCGGCAAGAGTGTCGAGTTTGAGCGCTTCGTCACGCTGCCCTCGATGAGCGCTTTGCCGTTGGAGTTGGCGATGAGCGGTCCGGCGCCCATCGAGCGGCTGCGCGGTTGCGGTTGGAAGATAATCGACGCCTACGGCATCTCCGCGGACCCGTGGACATACCGCGACTACCTCGCGCGTTCCTTCGGCGAATGGAGTGTGGCGAAAAACGCCTACGTCGCCAGCCGCAGCGGATGGTTCTCATGCCGGAGCGCCTGCTATCTGGCGCTAGGCGTACCGGCGATCGTGCAGGATACGGGCTTTAGCCGTCGCATCCCGAGCGGCGAGGGGATACTCAGTTTCTCGACGCTGGATGAGGCGCGCGGGGCGATCGAGGAGCTGGTCGCCGAACCCGAACGTCATGCCCGCGCGGCGCGCGCGATCGCCGAGGAATATTTCGACTCGAACAAAGTGCTCGGCCGCCTAATCGAACAGGCGCTGGCCTAGTAGAGCGTCGGGCGTGTTAATTCGAAACGTCCGAGTGGGTGGAGCGCGCCTTTAACTAATCGCGCTGTAATCCGCGTTCGACGAGATCGAGCCGGTCCTTGTCCCAGAACATCCCGGTTCCGACGAAAAAGGTTGGGGCGCCGAAGACGCCAGGGTCAACGGCCGCCTAATCGCACTGGTTCGAACAGTATTGTCGGAGCCTTATAAGCCGCCCTATGGAGCGGGTGACGCCCTCAGCCATCCGCGCAAGATTTCTGGTCGATGAGTTTGCATCGCGTCTCGTGTTGGTGCGACTATCAGTGCCCTCCTCGGTCCAGGGCGTTGCGCGCTCTGAATCAGATTACCGCTTGGGGAGAGTTTCCATGAAGAGAGTATCGAAGAGAGTATCTATGAAAGGCGGAGCCGGAAGGTGGCGACGTATCGGTGCGTCAAAGTTCGTAGCTTTTGTTGTGCCAGTAGTGTTGTTGGCAACCTGGGGCTATTCGGTTAAGGCTTCCGCCCAAATCACTCCCATTCAACATGTGGTAGTGATCTTCCAGGAAAATGTTTCGTTTGACCATTACTTCGGTACCTACCCCAATGCGGCGAATTTGGCGGGCGAGCCGCCTTTTGAGGCGCAACCTGGAACCCCGACGGTCAACGGTCTAACCGCGGCGTTGCTGACCAACAATCCCAACGCCACCAATCCGGCGAACGCCAAGGTGCCGATGGGAGCGAATCCGTTCAGGCTCGATCGGACCCAGGCAGCAACCTGCTCGCAGGATCATGACTATACGCCTGAACAGCTCGCGTTCGACGGCGGGCTGATGGACAATTTCCCGATGGCTACTGGCCAAGGCACCAAAGGCAATTGCCGACGCTTTTCTTACGGCCACCTCAACGGCATCGTGATGGGTTACTATGATGGCAATACCGTTACCGCCATATGGAATTACGCCCAGGCTTTTGCGATGAGCGACAATTCCTATGGGACGACGTTCGGACCGTCGGTTCCGGGCGCACTGAACCTGATCTCAGGAATGACCTATCCTGTCACACCGTCAGGAGCCACCAAGCACGTCGTAGCGATACAAAACGGTGTCGGCACGTTGATCGACAACCTCGATCCGACGGGTGACGTTTGCTCGCACGGAGTCACGGTGGCCATGGGTGGTTCGAACATCGGCGACCTTCTGAACAAACAGGGCATCACTTGGGGCTGGTTTGAAGGAGGATTCGATCTGACTATAAAGAATCCGGATGGAACCAAGGGGTGCAAACGCGACCATCCCAAGCCGACCGGAGGCAAGGTTAGGGACTATGCTCCTCATCACGCATCGTTCCAGTATTTTGCGACCACCGCCAACCTCCATCATACACGGCCGAATTCGGTTCAGAATATTGGCACGTCGAACGACGGCGGCGCGAACCATCAGTACGATATCCACGACTTTTTCGATGCGCTCGCGGTTAATAACATGCCCGCGGTAACCTTCCTCAAGGCGCCCAGATACGAAGACGGTCATCCGCAACACTCGAGCCCGTTGCTCGAGCAGCAGTTCCTGGTCAGTGTGATTAATCAGATCGAGTCCTCGCCGTTCTGGTCCAGTACCGCGATTATTATCAACCGGGATGATTCGGATGGTTGGTATGATCATCAAATAGGTCCGATAGTCAATCCCTCGCAAACGAGTGCGGACGCCCTGTCCGGGCCAGGAATTTGCGGCAGCGGCACTCCGATGAACGGTATCCAGGGACGGTGCGGCTACGGTCCCCGATTGCCCTTGATGGTGATCTCTCCTTATGCGAAGAGCAACTTCGTCGATCACACGCTGACCGATCAGAGCTCTATTCTTCGCTTCATCGAGGACAACTGGCAGACTGGCCAGCTCGGCGGGGGGTCGTTCGACGCGATCGCCGGAAAAATTACCAACATGTTCGATTTCGAGGCCGCGGTACAACCTCCTCTCTTTCTCGACCCGAACACCGGGGAGCCAACTGACGCCGCCCGCAACCATTCCCGGCCCGCGGCGGCAAGCGCCGCCTTGCTATCCCTGCGTGAAAAGGGACTTCATTGATACGATTGCGCGAACGGTTTATCCCGTCGCCGCTTTTGCTCCTCAGGCCGTCGAGCCGAATCAGGAGATCATCCGGAAAAGCCCCGCCGCCGCGCGGACCAGGCGGGCTGCGAGCGGAGCCTAATCGGCAGAATTGCCGTTACCGCATCATTCCTGATCGAGGTAGAAGCGGTCGTCGTCGTGGTTGTAACCGAAGAGTTCGGCGAAGCGTCCCCAGTTGACCATGGTGCTGAATAGCCGCACCGCGTTTTCGTTGGGCAGGAGGATGGTCAGGTGCTCGATGATCATCTCCTTGGGCAACGAGCGATCCTCCTGGCCGCGCAGCAACCTGACGAAATAGCTGAACAGCCCGTGTTCTTTCAGCCGCTCGCGCAGGATGAGCTTGCGCTGGTTGATGTCGCTTTCGAGAAAACGCTTGCCCAGCGGTTCGAGCACGATGTCGCCGCGCGGAGTATCGACGAAGCCTAGAACCTCGGCGGCTTTCATGACCTTGAGCAGATCGCCCAGGTTGTAGTTCAACTCGCGCGCGAGCTTGTAGCCGTCTTCTTTTCCGCCGCGATCGTCGAGCACCTCGAGCAGCCCGAATACTCGCGGCAGGTTGGTTTCGGGAATCGGATTGATGCCAGCGTGCGGCATCACGCACGCTCCTCGATCAGCGAGAACACCTTGTCGGTCAGGGAGTTGAAGATTTCGGTGCGCTTGTCACGCGGGCGTGGCAGGTCGACCTTGAGGTCCGTAACTATTCGTCCGGGCCCGCTGGCCATCACCAGGATCCGGTCGGCCAGTTCGATCGCCTCTTCGATCATGTGGGTCACCATCACGATGGTGTGGACGGGCGTGTCGGGCGCCTGCCAGATATCGAGCAGTTCCTCGCGCAGGGTGATCGCGGTGAGGGCGTCGAGCGCGGAGAAGGGCTCATCCATCAGCAGCAGCTTGGGCTCGACGGCGAGCGCCCGGGCGATGCCGACGCGCTGTTTCATGCCGCCGGAGAGTTCGCGCGGATAAGCTTCCTCGAAGCCGTCGAGTCCCACCTTGTCGATTAGAACGCTCGCGCGTTTCTCACGCTCGGCCGGGAGCATACCACGCGCCTCCAGACCCAGTTCGACGTTGGCTTTGACCGTTAACCATGGCAGCAGGGCGAATGACTGGAACACCAGCGCGCACTCCAGATTAATCCCGTCGACCTGCCGGCCCTGATATAAAACCTGGCCCGAAGTGGGCGGCGCGAGGCCGTTGATGATCCGCAGAAGGGTCGACTTGCCGCATCCCGAGGGACCGACCAGAGCCACAAATTGTCCTTGCTCGATGGTGAAGGAGATATTCTCCAGCACGCGCAGATTGCCCCTGGAATAGGCAAAGTTCTTCGAGACTTCCTTGAGTTCGAGCAGAGCCATGGGTTTGTGCACTCAGGCTGACGCATCGCGGCCCCGCTAATAACCGAGTCTGTACCGTTCCGTCGCGACAGCGTACAAGCGCCTCCAGACTAGCCGGTTTACGACCATCACCGCCAGAATCATCGAAAGCAGGCTGAGCAGGATCATCACTCCGTTTCCGGTTTCGTAGGTGGCGCGGTCGAGCAGCGCGCCCAGACCCAGCACCTGGTAAGCCTTGTCGTGATAGACAAAATACTCCGACAGAATCAGCGCGTTCCAGCCGCCACCCCACGCGGTGATGCTGCCGGTGATCAACGAGGGCAGCAGCGCCGGAATCATGAGTTTGCGCCAGGTGGCAAAACGGCTCAGGCCAAACGAGCGCGCCGCCTCCTTGAGATCGGCGGGGACCTGGCGGATTCCCGCCAGGAGGTTGAACAGCAGATACCACTGCATCCCGGTCAGGATGAGGAGTACCGAGGCGAGATTCATTCCGCCGGTAACTTCGATCACGAATATCACGATCAGCGGAAACAGGGCGGTTGCCGGCATCGAGCCCGCGATCTCCGCGATCGGCGCGACCACGCGATTGAAGCGCGGGTTTTCCGAGGCCAGCAGGGTGCAGGGCAGAGTCCAGGCCAGGGAAATCACATACGCGATCGCCAGTCGCAGGAACGAAGCCGCGGTCGCGGCGGGGATCAACTTCGCCTCGGCAGGCCATGGCCCGGCAAGGGTGCGAATCAATGCAACGATTCCCGCGAACGCGCCGTAAGCGAACAGGAGCAGTAAACCGATTATGAGACCGGCGCGCACCACATTCCCGATGCGGGCGATCAAGGCTTGGGCGCGCGGCGTCGGCATCGGGCGCAATTCCCACTTTTGTTGCAGCCACCGTACGATCGGATGCAGGCGGGCATGGATGACGCGACCAAAGGCCACGCCGACATCGCCAATCACGTTGGCCATCCATAAAGATCCCGTCGGCTCCGATGATGCGGCGAATTCGTAGCGGAACTTCTCGGCCCATGCCGACAGCGGCTGCCAGACGCAGATGTCCATCGCCACGATAATCGCGAGCAGGGTCATCAGCCCTACCGCAAGTTCAACGTCATGCCCCTTGTCGGCGCTTTCCATCAGGAAGCTGCCGAGTCCCGGCAGACGATAGTGAGCCGGGCCGACGGTGATGATTTCGCAGGCGATCAGGAAGTACCATCCCGCGACCCACGACAGGATCGAGTTGTAAACCAGCTTGGGCACGCTGGCCGGCAGCAGCAGGCGTCTGAACCTGAGCCATCGGCTGGCCCCGAACGCGGCCAGCGCTTCGCTCGAATCGACGGGGATGGTCTTGGCGGCTTCGAAGACGCCGAGCGCCATGTTCCAGGCCTGACTGGTGAAGATCAGGAATATAGCCGCCATCTCGACGCCGAGGCGGCTGCCATGCGCCAGCGCCACGAAGAAGTAGATCGCGGCCGGAAAGAAACCAACCACCGGCACCGACTGGGCGATATCGATCGCGGGGATCATGAACCGTTCGTAGGTCGGGCTCCTGGCCGCGCCGAGTCCGTATACGATCGCGAATATCAAAGAGAGCAGATACGCGATCAGCATCCGGTTGAACGAACAGAACGCGTAATAGGGAAGCTGGTGTACCTTGAGACTGAGATGCGGCCCATGGCCGACTTCGTGACGGTATTGAAAAAACAGCGCCAGCAGCCCCGCCAGGATCAGGAAGGAGATGGTAAAGTTTACCAGCTTGCGAGGTTCGATTATCCGGTGCCGCATCGTTCGCCTCGCCGATTAAGTGCCCGCGGCTATCTGCGCCAGCACGGATTCGGCGGCTTGCTCGCCGCTGTGGATGCAGTCCGGCACGCCGACTCCGCGCAGCGCCGATCCCGCGAGCGCCAGGCCGGGCAAGGCGGCCGCGCGCCGCTCGATTTCAGCAACGCGGCCAAGATGGCCGACGGCGTACTGCGGCATCGCGTCCGGCCACCGCTCGACATGGGTAAGAATCGGCTCGGCGATGACGCCGAGCAGCGCCTTGAATTCCTCGCGAGCCGCCGCGACCATCTCGGTATCGCTGAGCGACATCATCCGTTCCTGCAGCGCCCCGCCCAGAAAGACTCTTGTCAGGATTGTTCCTTCGGGCGCGCGTCCGGAAAATTTGAGGCTCGAAAATGTGCACGCGATGATCTTGCGCCGCTCGATCGCGGGAACGACGAAGCCGAAGCCGTCGGGCGGTTGCGGGAAATCGCTGAGCCGGTAAGCGATATTGACGGTCGCCGACGACGAATAGGAAATCGCGCGCAGGCGCTCGGCCAATTGCGAGTCATGCGATTGAAGCAGGCGCGCCGCTATCGGCGTCGGAGTCGTGCAAACGACGCCGTCGGCATCGAGCCGGGAGCCGTCGGCAAGTATCAATCGCCACTGACGGCCGTCGTCGCCACGCTCCAGCGCGGTTGCGGCGCCGGAGAGCCGAACGCTCCCTTCTATCCGAGAAGCCAGCCTGTCGACGAGAATTCGCATCCCGCCCTTGAGGGTGACGAACAGGCTCCATCGCGGGCCGCGCGCCGACGAGGCCTGAGCGGATTGCGCTGCTCTAAGCCCGAGGATGAGGCTTCGATAGCGTCGCTCAAGTTCGAGAAAACGCGGCATCGTCGCTTCGAGGCTGAGCGTCGCAGGGTCGGCGGTGTAAATCCCGCCCGCCAGCGGCTGGACGAGGCGCTCGAGAACTTCGCGGCCGAGGCGGCGCTCGACGAAGGAGCCGAGGCTCTCGTCGCCGCTTTCCTTTCGACGGGGGATCACCAGATCGAGCGCCATCCGGAGTTTGCCGCGGAGACTGAAAATCGGGCTCTTGAGAACGGGGCCGACGCGGGTCGGCGCGAGCAACAGAAATCCCAACGGGATTTCCGCCAATCGGCCCGCTCGCACAACGTACGTTTTCCGAAATTGCTCCCGCGTGCCGATAAGCTCCGACTCAAGCCCGAGGCGCTTCGCGAGGGCCAATCCCCAGGGCTTTTCGGAAATGAAAGAATCGACGCCGGTTTCGAGGATGAAGCCCTGTTCGTGGAGCGTGTGGATCGAACCGCCCAGGCGCGGGCCGGCTTCGAGCAGCGTGACCTCAAGCAGCATCTCGCGCCGCATCGCCTCTTCGCGCAGACGATGGGCCGCCGCAAGTCCGGTTATCCCTCCGCCGATTACGGCAATGCGCTTTACTACGCTCGCGGCCATCGGCGCTCCCTAGCCACGGTCGATGTGGCGCCGGATGACATCCGCCATCATCGCGATGAAACGCGGATGAGAGTTCACGGTGGCGGCGCGCACCATGTGGACGCCGGCCTCGCGAGCGATCGCCGCGACCGCGATGTCGAGATCGTAGAGCACCTCAACGTGGTCGCAGATAAAACCGATCGGAACGACAATCGCCGGACGTCCCCCGAGGCCGCGGATCACCTCGGCTATGTCGGGCTCGAGCCAGGGATCGCGCGGACTGCCGCTGCGGCTTTGAAACGCGAGCGACCAGGCCTGATGGCCGACGGCCCGCGCCACCATCCGCGCCGAATCCGTGACCTGTTCGACGTAGCGGCTTGCCGCCGCCATCGGGGTCGGGATGCTGTGGGCGGTGAAGATGAGTTGCGCCTGCGACTGTTCCGCCTCGGTGAGTTGCGCCATCGCGGCGGAGGTCTGGGCGGCGACCGCCTCGATAAACAACGGATGGTCGTGCCAGTTATCGACGTAATCGACTTCGGGCGATGCCGCGCCGAGTTCTGCTTGAGCCTCGCGCACGCTGGCGACGTAACGATCGAAGCTCGCTTCGCTGCGATGGGGCGCCATCACGATGCCGACCACGCGACGGATGCCCGCTTGCGACATCTCGCGAAGGACATCGCGGAGATACGGCGTCCAGTTGCGCATTCCGACGTAGACCGGCAGCCGCGGCCCGTCGCGATCGAGCTTTTCGCGCAAGGCGGCGGCCTGCGCGAAGGTGTTCTCATTGAACGGCGAGTATCCGCCGATAGCATCGTAATGCCGCACGACTTCTTCGACGCGACTCGGCGGTATCGGCCGCCCTTTCAGCAATTCGGCGAGAAATTGGCGGATCTCTCCCGGATGATCCGGCGCGCCGAAGGCGACCAACAGGACCGCATCGTAGGGCCTGTTTCGTCGCTCGCCGGGCGGATTATTGACTTTGTGTTCGTCGGTCACTTGCGATTTTCCGGACGCGCGTCGGCGCGCTCATCGCCTGCTCATTTCATGCACGGCGTCCACCAGCGCGATCACGTGATCGACCGGAGTCTCCGGCAGGATGCCGTGGCCGAGATTGAAGATGTGACCCGGACGGCCTCCGGCCTGGTCCAGAATCGAGCGGACACGAGCGCGGATTTCCGAAACGCCGGCGAACAGCGCGACGGGGTCGAGATTTCCCTGCACCGCGACTTTATCGCCCAGACGCACCCATGCCTCGCCGAGATTCACCCGCCAATCCAGTCCGATCACGTCGCCGCCCGCTTCCGCCACCAGCTCAAGTAAAGTGCCCGTGTCCGTCCCGAAGTGAATAACCGGCACGCCGGGCTTGATCGCGCGAATCACGGCGGCGGAATGCGGCAGGACGAAACGGCGATAATCGTCGGGGCCGAGGCATCCGACCCAGCTATCGAAGAGCTGGACCACGTCGGCGCCCGAGGCGATTTGCATGTTGAGATAATCGGCGGTGATCGCCACCAGCGTCCGCATCAGCCGCTCCCAGGTCGCCGAGTCGTTGTACATGAGCGTCTTGGTCGCGCGGTAATGACGGGAGCCGCCACCTTCGATTAGATACGAGGCGAGAGTAAACGGCGCGCCGGCAAATCCGATGAGCGGCGTCCGGCCGGCCAGCGCCGCTTTGGTCAGCCTGATCGATTCACCGACGAAGCCCAGCGATTCAGCGGCGCTGATCGGAGCGATTCGATCGAGGTCGGCGGCCGAGCGCACCGGGTGGTCGATTATGGGGCCGTCGCCTTTTTCGTAATGCAATCCCGCGCCCATCGGCACCAGCGGCAGAAGGATATCGGCGAAGATTATCGCGGCGTCGACGTTCAGACGGTTCACGGCGGTGACCGTCACTTCGGCCGCAAGATCGGGCCGCCGGCACATCTCGAGAAACGAATGGTGGTCCCGCACCTTCCGGTATTCGGCCATGTAACGTCCCGCCTGCCGCATCAGCCATACCGGCGTGTAGGGTACAGGCTCACGGCGGCAGGCGCGGAGAAACGGATGGTCGGCGAGTCCGATCGCGCGGCCGGGAGCCGCGATCGAAGCGGCGCCGGATGTGTTCGACGTTCGCGATGCGGACGGCGGCGGTTTTGAAGAGGAATTCATCGGTTGATGGACCACAACCAAACTATCTTGCCGTGCCGCGCCTTTCTATGTCCAGTCGCTCCCGGAGATGATGGTTTTCGTCGCTCGCGGAGTGACGCGCGGGTGCATTTGACGAGTAAGATTCCAGGCTGAAGAAAGCCCGTATGCTCGCGGGGGTTCAGGCTCGAACTTCTTTGCCCGGCTTTACAGGCACGATCCGCGCGACACGTTCCATGACCTTCTTGTTTTGTTCAGCCTTCTTCAGGTCGTAGGCTGCCTGCAACCGCATCCATACTTCCGGTGAGCCGCCAAACAGGCGAGATACCTTCAGGCACATGATGGCAGACAGAGGCTTGCGCTCCGCCAGAATGTCGTGAAGCATCTGGCGGGACACCCCCAAAGCTTTCGCCGCGGCCGTCACGGACAAGCCGACGGACGGCAGGATGTCTTCCTTGATAATCTCGCCCGGATGGACGGGCGGCAGTCCGTTCTTTCTCTCCATAACTTCTTCCCTAATGGTAGTCTTCAAAATCGATATCCAGGGCGTTTTCGCCTGACCAGCCGAACGTGATTCGGTAATTCCCGGTCACGCGAACCGACCAGCGTTTCGGGTTGCCTTGCAAGCCGTGGAAGCGAAAGCCCGCGATGTCCATGTCCGTAGGCTGCGCCGCAACTTCCAGCAATCGCAGGATACGAACGCACTTCCTGATATGATCGGTGCCGATCCGGCGTGTCTTGCCGGTGATGTGAATTTCTTCAAGCCCTTTATGTCGGAAGTTGCCGATCACTCCTTCAGTGTAAACACTTTAGTTTACAATAGCAACTGAACAGTTGCTCGAGAACGCGGCCTGCCGTCGGTCGTAGAGCCGCGCCGCATCACCGGATTAGCCCGCGTGTCCGTCGCTGGATCATGCAGCAGGCGTCCTGCTGCCACATGGCCTTGCCGGTGAGCGTCCCGGTCTTGCCGGCCGCCGTCTGGAAGAAACGAAGCTCGGCTACCAGGCTAAGGACGGCAAAGAAAAGAGCCGTCGCCATACCGCATCGTGCTGAAATTCGTTAAAAGCCCGGAATCGGCGAAGGGCCGGCGGCGGCGATAATTTCCTTGACGCGCCGGATATCGAGCGCGATCTGGCGGCTCAGGGCCTCGGCCGACGGGAACTTCTCTTCCGAGCGAACCCGCTCAATCAACTCAAGCCTGATCTTTTGCCCGTACAGATCGCGATCGAAGTCGAAGATATGCGACTCGATCGAACGCTGCGATTCGGCGAACGTCGGCCGCATCCCGATATTCGTGATCGCCGGATAAGCGCCGTCGGCGAGCAGAACGCGGCTGGCATACACGCCGTCGGGCGGGACACATTCGGTTTCGCAGGCAAGGTTGGCGGTGGGAAAGCCGATCTGACGGCCGCGCTCGCGGCCCCGAATCACGATGCCGCTCAGAAAATGATAGCGACCCAGAAGATTCGCCGCCGTTTTCAGGTCGCCCTTGATGATGACCTCGCGCACCCTGGTGGAGCTCACGTCATCGCTGTGGTTGACCGTGACCGGGCCGACCACGATCGCCTCGAAGCCGAGCTCGCGCCCCAGTTCGACCATCACCGAGGCATTGCCGGCGCGCTTGTGGCCGAAGCTCACGCTATGGCCGACGACGACCGCGCGCGCCCGGATCTTTTCGAGGAGAAATTCGCGCACGAAATCCCGCGGCGAGAGCAGACTAAGCTCGCGGGTGAATCTGGCCACCAGCACGCCGTCCAGTCCCGATCGCCGCAGCAGTTCGAGCTTGTCCTCCGGCGTTAGCAGCAGACAGGGCGCGCGCTCGGGAGTGAGGACCTTGGCCGGCAACGGACTGAAGGTAAGCGCGAAGGAGGTGCCGCTCGCCGCGCGGGCGCGATCGATCGCGGTCTTCAGGATCGCGCGATGGCCGAGATGAACGCCGTCAAAGTTGCCCACCGCCACTACCGGGAACGGATGGGCCGGCAGCGCATCGAGGTCGTAAATAATTTCCATCGCAACGAGTCGAGATCGCCGGACTCTTCAATCCCGCTCCAGGTTCCGCAACATCGTGTTGCCGGCCGAAGCCTCAGGCGCATCGGCGTGGTCGGCGAGGAGTTTCTGCAGCGTCAGTCGGGCGTCGATTTTGTCCTTGAGCTGCACGAAGGCCTGGGCCTCACGAAGCAGAGCGGCGCTGGCGAAGCGGCCCTTGGGGAATCGCATCACCAGATCGTTGAATTGCAGGATCGACTGATCGTACTTGCCCAGTTCATAAAAAGCGTTGGCGGTAAAATATTCGGCAGGTTCGGCGAGCGGCGATTTAGGGTTTTTTTTCTGAAAGGCGCCGAGCTTTTCGATCGCAGCGGCGTAGTTGCCGTTTTTCAGCGCCTCCAATCCCAGGCGATAAATCTTGAGTCCGGGCCCCGAGCCTTTTGAGGCCGACTGGATTTCCCGGCTGAGATCGGTCCGCCATCGCGGCGGCGCCTCGACCGCCGGCGTGGCAGTAGCCGCAGGTGCTGGCGCCGTGACTTCCGCTGGTGGCGCACCGGGCGGCATCGCGCCCGCCGGTGTCGTTTCCGTCGGCAAGGCGCCCGCAGGCAAGCCTCCCGGTGCCGCGGCAGCGCCGGTCTGCAACGCGCTGACGGCGGCCTCCAGCTTGCTTATGCGGTCGTCCATGGCGCCGAGGCGGGAATCAAGCTTGTCAGTGCCGCCGTGCTGAATCTCCTGGATGCGGTCCTCAAGCCGGCTAAGCCGCAGGTCGAATTTGTCCATCTGCTGGCGGTCGGAGGCAACCATGCCGCGCATCTGGTATTGGTTGGCCTGCAACTGCTCCATATCGGCCCGCGGAGCGCATCCCCACAGAACCGGAGCGGCGAGCAGGAGGACGAAGGCGAAGCGTCTTGAATAATTCCGCACGGAAGCGATTCCTTCGCTTACTTGCTGACCACGAAATGGGCCCGCCGGTTCTGCGCCCAGCAGCTCTCTTCGTGCTCGGTGCAAAGCGCCAGCTCCTTGCCATAGCTGATAGTTGAAATACGCTCTCCGGAGACTCCGAGCGTGACCAGATATTCCTTGGCGGCCTGCGCGCGTTTGGCGCCCAGCGCGATATTGTATTCCTCGGAACCGCGCTCGTCGCAGTGCCCTTCGACCTGGACGCGGTTGGCGGCATGGGCGTCGAGCCACTTGGCATCGGTGCGCAGGATCTCGCCATCCTGAGGTCTGACCGTGAACTCATCGTAATCGAAATGAATATCGGTAAGCGGTCCGCCGCTACCCGAGCCGAGCGTGCCTGATTTAAGCTGCTCGAGCGAACTCTTGCCCAAGCCCTCTTCGCCGAGCCCGGAGGCGTTTCCGCCACCCGCCCCTCCGGCGCCTGTGGTCGGCTGCTTGCTCGAGCATCCGACCAGCCCCATCATCGCGCACAGCATCGCGACCGCGCCGATGCGCGCCAGCGCGCCGATGCTATTGTCCCATCCACCACGACCAGGCTGGACTCGTATCATTGCTATCCTCCTCCGTTAAGGCAGAAATAATCTTGCCACTCTCGACCATCGTTAGATACAACCGCGTGCGGCCTTCGCGCCCGCCACTGAAGACTATATAACGGCCATCGGGCGACCAGCTGGGATGCTGGCTGGACATGCCGCCCCCGGTCAGGCGAACCGGATCGCCGCCCTGAAAGAGGATCGTGTATATGTCGAAGATCCCCTGGCTGCGGCTCTGATAGGCGATACGGTCATCGACCGGCGAGAACGCCGGGTTGGCGTTGTAGTCTCCCTGGAAGGTGATGCGCCGCGACGCGCCACCGTTCAGGCTCATCACGTAGATTTGCGGACTGCCCGATCGGTCGGAAGTGAACGCAAGTTTAGTTCCGTCGGCCGAAATCGCCGGGCTGACATTGATCGCGCGCCCCTGGGTCAGCGGGCGGACCAAATCCCCCGAGCGATCGAGCAGGTAAAGGTTGGTTGCTCCGTCGCGCTCGATCGCCGCCACGATTTGCTGGCCGTCGGGGGTGAGCGCGCCGCCGATCAGCTGGCCCAGCGAGCTTCGCACGCGGATTTCACGCTGGGTGGCCAGATCGGCGAGGTAGAGCGCGGGAGCGCCGGTTTTGTAGGAGACGTAGAGCAGGTCGCGGCCGCCGCGGGCGAATCGCGGGAACAAATTGATGGTCGGATTGTTGGTGACCTTGAACAGATCCTGTCCGTCTACCGACATGGTGTAGACCTGCTTGAATCGCCCGCCCCGGGTGGATACGAAGGCCAGCTTGCTGTCGAAGGGGCCGCGCCGGCCGGTGGTCGCCTCCAGAATCGCGTCGGCGAAACGCCGCGCCATCCGCGCCAGTTCGCGGCGACCGCCGCGGAAACGCTTGCCGGTAGTTTGCCGCTGCTGCGCTACGTCGAAGAGGTAGACTTCCAGCGACAGGTCATCGCCGCTTACCGATAGCGCGCCTTTGACCAGAAACTCGGCATTGAGAGAACTCCAGTCGGCGAAGTTGAACTGCCCGAGTTGAAAACCGGAAGTCTGCGGGTCCTCGATGTAGGCGTGAGGATCGATTATTCGAAAATAACCGGAGAGCTGAAGGTCTCGCGAAAGAATATTGATGAATTCGCTGCCGAGCGTGTGGTCGTCGTCGCCGCCGAGGTTCTTCGGCGCCGATACCGCGATCGCCGAAAGCTTGGAGCCCGGCCCGACGATTTCCATCTTGATCTGGGCGTGGCCGACTCGCGCGAATCCGAGCGCGAAGAGCAGAATCGCCGGAAGGATAAACTTTAATCGCATCAGACAGCCTTTATTCGATGGTCAGGAACCCCGCCGGTGCTTACCTCCACCATTACCCGCGATCGCTACGAATTCAATTCGCCGAGCTTGAATACGGCCTCGATTCCCTTGACGAACTGATCCCGATATTTCTCCGGCGGCACCGCGAACGGCGCGGCCCGACGAATCGCGCGGATCACCGAATCGTCGAACGACGCGTTCCGGGAACTCTGGGTGATCTTGACGTCGGTGAGCTTGCCATCGGCTCCGATCGCAAAGACGACCTTGGTGGTCAGGTCGTTATTGCCGCCTGAAAAACTCCAGGCCTGTTTGATCCGTTCCTGCACTGTCCGATAGTAGAGCAGAAAATCCAGATCTTGTTGAATCCCGGTGCTGCCCTGGCCCGAGCCGATGCCCATGCCCTTGCCCTCGGTTGCCACCTTGGCCACGACCGGACCGCCGCCGCCCGCCTGGTCGTCGCTATCGTCGGCATCGGTCTCATCGGCGTCGGGCGGGGCCTTCTTCACCTGGGTCAGATGCTCGGCCAGAAGCTGCTCGCGAATTTTGTCCATCCGCTGCTTTACGCTTGGAGTGCTTTCGGCCTTCGCGATTACGATGGCGGGACTGAGGGCTTCGGCCGCGGCGGTTCGTGCGCGCGGACGGTCGGCATGGGCGTAGGGTGATGCGACACAGCTCGGGTCGGGGCCGGTTTCGGGCTCGGCGCCGGCATCGCGCCAACGGTCGGCGCGGGCCGCGGAGTCGGCGTCGGCATCGGAGTGGGCGCGGCCGTCTTCACGCTGTTGAGCGCGATCGCGTTTTTATCGTTATCGGGCGGCGGTGGCGGCGGGGGCTTGACCACGACCTTGGGCGGCTCTGCGACGCGCGGTCGCGGCTTAGCCTCCTGCGGGGGCGATGGCGGGCGATGCGATAGCCGGGGCAGATGGCTGCCGAGATCGCCCGCCGGGATGTTATCAACGATCTTTACCGTGTAGGAGGGGAGTTCTTGTTGAGGGGCGTGGACGTACGCCGGCAGGACCACGAGCAGGAGAACTCCGAGCGCGAGCGTGGCCCAGCGCCGAGATCAGGATCGCTCCCGCGTACCCCCGTCCAGTGCGTTCGTTTTCAGCCGCTTGATTGTTTGTGGCCACTCTTGCGCTCGGACAACGGCGGCGCCGCACTTTCGGCCGGCATCTGCGTCACCATCCCGACGTTCTCGATTCCGGCGGCCTTGATCGCGGCCATGGTCCGGATCACTTCGCCGTAGGGCACTGCCTCGTCCGCACGGATGAACACCTGGCGGTCGGGGCGCTCGGCGGCGATTGCTTGGAGCTTGCGGGTGAGTTCGGCGGCATCGAGCCTGGTATCGTTCAGATAGATTCCGTCGTCCGAGTGATCGAGACCACGAACTGTTGCTCTTCGCCGCGCAGGGCCGCGGCCTTGACCTTGGGCAGGCTTGACCTCGACTCCCTGCTGAAGGATCGGTGCGGTGACCATGAAGATGATCAGGAGCACCAGCATCACGTCCACCAGCGGGGTGACGTTGATCTGCGAAACCAGCGAACCGCGCTGTCCGGGATCAAAGGCCATGCTTGCCTTAACTCTCAGCTCAGGAAGTGACGCTCGGCGATATTGAGAAATTCCGAGGTAAAGTTGTCCATATCGGTTGCCAGCACTCGCACCCGCGCGGTCAGATAGTTGTAGAACATCTGGGCCGGGATCGCGGCGACCAATCCGACCGCCGTGGTGATCAATGCTTCGGCGATACCCGGCGCCACCGCCTGGATATTCGAGGAATGCGCCGCCGAAAGACCAAGAAACGCCGTCATGATCCCCCACACCGTGCCGAACAGCCCGACGAACGGGCAGGTTGAACCGGTGGTGGCGAGAAAGGTGATCCCGTGTTCGAGCTTGGTCAGCTCGACGTTGGCCTCGCGCTTCATCGCGCGCATCACGTTCTCGACGCCGCCCAGTTCGGTGGTGAAGCTGGGCTCGGCGTTGACCACCTGGCGCTTGGCGCGCGTCAGGCGCAGCAGTTCCTGATATCCGGCGCGAAACACCTGGGCCACGGGGCTGTATTTGAGATCGACGCTGGCGCTGTGGATGTTGGCGAGATTTTTGGATTCCCAGAAAATCGCGGTGAAGCGTTCGGATTGGCGGCGAGCCTGCGAAATCTGGCGCAGCTTGTAGATGATGATTCCCCAACTGCCGACCGAAAACGCGACCAGGGTCCAGAGCACGAACTGGACCACCGGGCCGGTGCCAAGCAGCAGATCCACCACGCCCAGACCGCCCACGCCGCTCGCCGATTGAAACATATCGTTCTACAACAATCCCCATCGTAGACCTCGGAACATAGACATTACTTTTCGATGTCCCAATCGCTACCGGGAAGTTCCAACTTTCCGGCGCGGCGATGCGCAATGCGGTGTGCGGAAACGTAACAGCCGGTATCGACACAGGCGTCAGGCACGGCTTCGCCGGGCGAGTTGGCGGCGGCATAGGGCTGACGCTACGGGCGAAAGATCATTTTCGTGGTCACTGCTTTACTTGCGGTTCCTCGGCTGGCGACCGATAATGTCTGGATTTACCCATAAACCAAGAAGGATTCCCGTCAGGTGGCGACCAGGATCGCGATCAATGGCTTTGGCCGTATCGGTCGAATGTTTTTTCGAGCGGCACTGGCCAGGAAAGAACTGGAGGTCGTGGCGGTCAACGACATCACCGACGCCGCTACGCTCGCTCATCTGCCTCAGTACGATTCGATCCACGGCGCGCTCCAGAGCAGGTCAAGGCCGAGGGCAACACGATCATGGTTGACGGCAACGCCTTCGAGGTGTTGGCCGAACGCGATCCGTCCAAGCTTCCGTGGAAGAAGCTGGGCGTCGATCGTCGTGGTGGAATCGACCGGGCTGTTCACCGAGCGCGAGAAGGCCGCGATGCATCTGAGCGCGGGGGCCGGAAGGTCGTCATCAGCGCTCCGGCCGCAGGCGCCGACGTCACGCTATGCCTGGGAATCAATCAGCAGAGCCTACGATCCGGCCAAGCATCACGTGATTTCCAACGCCTCGTGCACCACCAACTGCCTGGCGCCGATCGCCAAGGTGCTGCACGAGAGCTTCGGCATCGTCAACGGCCTGATGACCACCGTGCACAGCTATACCAACGACCAGATGCTGCTGGACGGGCCGCATAAGGATCTGCGCCGGGCGCGCGCGGCGGCGCTCTCGATGGTGCCGACCTCGACCGGCGCGGCCAAGGCGATCGGTCTGGTGTTGCCGGCGCTGGCGGCAAGCTTGACGGAATCGCGGTGCGGGTGCCGACCGCCGAACGTTTCGCTGGTCGATCTGACCGCTACGGTCGAGCGCGACTGCGACGACAAGGCGGTCAATGCGGCGATGAAGAAGGCGGCGGAAGGACGAATCAAGGGTATCCTGCAATACTGCGACAAGCCGCTGGTCTCGATCGATTTCAACGGCAATTCGCATTCTTCGATCTTCGACGCGCCGCTTACCAAGGTGCTCGGCAAGCGGCTGGTGAAGGTATTCTCGTGGTACGACAACGAATGGGGATACTCCTGCCGGCTGGCCGACCTCAGCGCGCTGGTCGCGAGCAAACTTTAAGTCCGCAGCATTTCGAGTCGAGGCTTGAGCGATGACGGTTCCATCCATTCGAGACCTTTCAGCTTCAAGGGCAAGAAGGTGCTGGTGCGATGCGACTTCAACGTGCCGCTGGAGGGCGGCGAAGATCACCGATACCTCCCGTATCGACGCCAGCCTGGATACCATCCGCTATATCCTGGACCAGGGCGGCGCCGGCGATCCTGTGCTCGCATCTTGGCCGTCCCAAGGAACGGACTCCCGAGCTGAGCCTGAAGCCGGTGGCCGAGTATCTGAGCCAGGTGCTTGGGCGCGAAAGTCGCGCTCGCGCCCGATTGTATCGGCGATATCACGCTGCGCATGATCAATGACCTGCCGATGGGCCATGCGATACTGCTCGAGAACCTGCGCTTCCATCGCGAGGAAGAAGCCAACGATCGCGATTTCGCCCACGAGCTGGCTCGCGGCAAGGATGTTTACGTCAACGACGCTTTCGGCACGGCCCATCGCGCGCACGCCTCGACCGTCGGGCGTGGCGCGCTTTTTGAGCGAGCACGCGGCGGGCTTCCTGATGATGCGCGAACTCGAGGCGCTGACGCCTGCTGACCGTCAATCCCGAGCATCCGTACGTGGCGATTCTGGGCGGCGCGAAGGTTTCCGACAAGATCGGCGTGCTGAAGAATCTGATGACCAAGGTCGACGCGATCCTGATCGGCGGCGCGATGGCCTACACGTTCCTGAAGGCGCAGGGCATCGCGGTCGGCAAATCGCGGGTTGAAGAGGACAAGCTCGAGCTGGCGCGCGAGATACTGGCGGCGGCGGCCGCGCGCAACGTGCGCTTCATCCTGCCGTGCGATCACGTCTTCGCGGAGGCGCCCGAAGCCGAGCGCCCTCGGCGAAACCGGCGCGCAGCATTCCTGCCGACAAGATGGGGCTCGATATCGGTCCGCGAGACGATCCAGCAATTTATCGCGGAACTAAACGGCGCCAAGACCGTGGTCTGGAACGGACCGCTGGGCTTGTTCGAAATCCCGGCATTTGCCGCGGGCACGCTCGCCGTGGGCGTGGCGCTGGCGGACAGCGGCGCGAAGAGCGTAATCGGCGGCGGCGATACGGCGGCGGCGGTCGCCGGGCCACGATTGGGCCAAGCGATTCACCCATATATCGACCGGCGGCGGCGCGACGCTGGAGTTTCTCGAAGGATTGGAGCTGCCCGGAGTCAAGGCGCTCGAGCGCTGACGCCGGGACGATAAGACCCGCCTGCGCCAAACCGATCGCCGCCCTTTAACCTTACCGTCGAAGCAGGGATAGCGCTCCAGGCAAGGAAGAATTGTATGCGCAAGAAAATCTTCGCCGCGAACTGGAAGATGAATCTCACGCCGCTGGCGGCGCGATCTCTCATCGCCGCGCTCAGGGCCGATCTCGATCGCGACGCCGCAGCGCTGGCGCGCGACCGCGAAGTCATCGTGGCGCCGCCGTTCATCGCGATTCCGGCGGTCGCGCAAGCGCTGGCGGGATCGACGATCGGGCTTGGCGCGCAGAACATGCACTTTGAAGATGGCGGCGCGTTCACCGGCGAGATTTCGGCTCCGATGCTCAAGGAATGCGGCGTGCGCCACGTCATCCTGGGCCATTCCGAGCGGCGTCGCATCTTCGGCGAGAGCGATGAGTTCATCAATAAGAAGGTAAAGACCGCGCTGAGGCACGGGCTCGCGCCGATCCTTTGCGTCGGCGAGAGCCTGGAGGAGCGCGAGGCCGGCCGCACAATCGAAGTTGTTCTCGGCCAGTTGAACCGTGGGTTGCAGGGCTGGACGAATGCGCAGATCGCCAGGATCACGCTGGCCTACGAGCCGGTATGGGCGATCGGCACCGGCCGGAACGCGACCCCCGAGCAGGCGCAATCGGTACACGGCGCGATCCGCGGCGCGCTCGAGGAGCGGCCGGGAGCGACGCCGCCGAGGCGGACACGGATCCTCTACGGCGGCAGCGTCACGCCCGAAAACGTTGACTCGCTGATCGCGAAACCGGATATTGACGGGGCTTTGGTCGGCGGGGCAAGCTTAAAGGCTGACGCCTTCGCGCGGATAGTGCGGGCGCGAACGGACTGATAAAAGGGAATCGATGGTAGTTCTGAGTAATCGCGATTCACGTGCTGGTGTGCACTTGTGCTCACCATCGGTGATGTTCTGCTTCAGCAGGGAAAGGGCGCCGACATCGGCGCGGTGTTTCGGCGGCTCGAGCCAGACCGTATTCGGATCAAGCGGTGCGGGGAATTTCCTCACCAAGCTTACCGGCGCCCTGGCGGTGCTTTTCTTCGCGACCTCGATGATACTGGCTTACGGGTCGACCAAGCATGTCACCAGCAGTATTTTCGACCGGTATCCGGCTAACAAGGCCGTACCGGCCAAGCCGGCGCCGAGCGAGAAATCGGCCGCCCCTGCCGTGCCTGCGCCGGCTGCGCCGGCGAAGAAATAGGGGCGATGTTCAATCCGCGGCGGCGTCGGCCGGTGTCTCCGCGGCCTTCAGGGAATAATCGGCAAGTGTGCGAGGGTGGTGGAACGGCAGACACGCGAGTTTGAGGGGCTCGTGGTAGAAATACCGTGCGGGTTCAAGTCCCGCCCCTCGCACCAGAATCCGAACCTAAATGACATCGTGAGATCCCGATGACCCGCCGCCCGGCTTGCGGGAGCGACGCACCTGATGCCCGGCCAACGTTAAGCGGCGATCGCCGTTTCAAGACGCTGCGCGACCGGCCTGACGAAGCTCCTGTTCGGCCATAAACCAGTCGGCTTGGTCATCGCCGTGGATGCCTCCGCGAGCGATGAAAAGTTCGTAGGCGCGGCGCTGGATATCTTCGAGCGTGGGCTTGGTTTCGCGTACGGTCGACGAAATCGCCCCGGCGGTTTGACTGCTCCCGTTCCCCAGCGTTTCCGACGCCGGGGTTGAAGGTGCCTTGGATTTTCGCTTGCGTGTCGAGGTGGCCTTAGCCATCTTTTGTCTTCCTTGCCCCCTAGTGCTGAAAGAGGGCTGCCTCTTAGATTAACCCCCTCCCGCCAAAAGTCAAAAACTTGGCGATCTCTCCTAAAAATCCAGCAGACTTAACTGGATGGTTGGCTCCGGTCGCGATAACGGCGCGGTACTTTCCGGCGGAGCGAAGCCGTGCTTGCGTTTCAGGCGCTCGATTATTTCGCCGAGCCGTTCGTCGTAGGATGGCGGCGCATGCGTTGAACGTTCGTAAAATTCTTCCATCCGTTTCCTGAGATGCGGCAGCGTCTGTCGGATGAAGGGCAGGAAACGGCGCGCCGCCGACGGCTTGAGAAACAGCGACCGCCACCAAACCTGTGTCGCGCCCGCCGCTTTCGCCGCTTCGATAACGCTTTCCATCATCGCCGGCCTGTCGGTAAGCGCGGGAATCACCGGCATCATCAGAAGATTGCAGCGAATCCCGGCCAAGCTTAGCCGCTCGAGTGCGCGCAGCCTGAGCTCCGGACGCGGCGCGCGAGGCTCGAGTATCCGCTGCAGGCGGCGATCAAGCGTAATCAACGAAAAGTTGATCGTCAGCCTGGAGCGCCGATTGATCGCGGAGAGCAGATCGATGTCGCGCGTGATGAGATCCGACTTGGTAGTCAGCGAGAGGTTCAGTCCGCCGAGACGCGCGAAGACCTCGAGCATCGAACGCGTCACCTCGAACGTTCGTTCGGCGGGCTGATAGGGATCGGTCGCTGTGCCGATCGCGATCGAGTCGGAGCCAATCGGGGTTCGCGCCAGCGACCTCGACAGCGCCTCGGCGGCCCTGCGCTTGACCATGATCCGCCGCTCGAAATCCATCGGGTCGTTCAGCGCCAGAAATTCGTGGGTGTAGCGCGCATAGCAGTAGAGGCATCCGAACTCGCATCCGCGATACGGATTGATGGTCCACTGAAACGGCAATCGCGGATTGGGGCATCGATTGAGAATTTGCTTTACCGGCATCTCGACGAACTCGACGCCGCTTCGAGGCTCGAATTCCTCGGGCGAGGCCTGAAGGCCGATTAATGGAAGCGGGCTTGGGCGAACCATACGAATATTCGCCGTATCTTCGCCTTATGTCGGGAGCAAGTCAAACGCCGACGATCAGGGCAATGTCACCATGTCGTAAGCGGCAGGCAGCCTGCTCGCGATGGCGACGAAGCTCTCGCCGCAGTCGCACGAGCGCATGACGGTGCCGTCGCCTCGGACGGCAAAAAGCTCGTCGGCGTTTCTCAGGCTCTGCACCAGACGCATCACCATCGCCCGCATCGGTCCCTCTTTGGCGACGACCGGTTTAAAGGTCTTCCCGTAGTCGAGGCTGCGGAACATCATCGCGTCCGCGCCGTGCATATTCGTTGTCCACGATGGTGGAGGGCCGGCCGCCGCGGCGGTGTAAAGCACCCCATCGGTACGCGGATGGACCGCCAACGGAACGGTGTAGAACCGATTCATCCCGGCGGTCGAATGCCGCCAGTAGGCGCCGCCGTCTTCGGAGCGATAAAAGCCGCGCCCCGTCGTCGCATACAGCCGCTTCGAGTCGTGGGGATCGACAGCAACGCAGTGGACATCGGGACAGATCCCCTTGTTGAGGGGCTCGAAGCGCTTGCCGCCGTCGCGAGAGCGGATGACACCGCCTGCCTCGACGCCGATATACATCGTCGAAGGATTCGAGGGATCGAAGATTATCGATCGGACGTGCGGTAGATGAGGCGGGACCGGGGAACTCCAGCGCTCGCGGCCAGGGATCGCGAGAAAAGCCCTGCATTCCTCAAAGGTGCGTCCCCGGTCGACGCTTTTGAACAGACGCGCGCGTGGCGTGCCGATAAAGACTTCATTGGGCCCGTCGGGCGGCGTCGCGATGGCGCAGAACGTCGTCATCGCGGATGACGCGGGGGCTGATATCGGTCCAGGTTCCGCCCCCGTCGGTCGAGCGCGAGAGCGTGGTCGCTCCGCGGATAGCGCCCATATGCATGAATTGCGTGGCCCCGGCGTAAATCAGATCGGGGTCGCGGCAATCCTGCGCCATGCACCAGATCGAGGACGGGTCGGCCCGCACCATCAACGGCGCTCCGACGCGATCCGGGTCGAGAATCACTATCCCCTTTGCAGTACCGACGCACAGCCGCATCGCATCCGCCTCAATACCGTTGAATCCGAACCTGGAGAGTTTAAACCAGTCGAGCGCTCCGCAGCGTTCGCCGGAGCGGCGCCGAACGGAAGGTCAATCCAGACGGATGCCGGCAACCAGCTCTCCATGTGCCGCCAGCTCTTTCGGCGCGACCTTCTTCGGCGTCGAGTCCAGGCGAACGCGTTTGATCGTCAGCGTCGCGCCCTCCAGCGCGATCCGCATCCCGCCGTCATCGATCGAAACTATGGTTCCGGGCGGCGCCTTCGATGCCGTCGCTTCGAACGCGGGCTCGTAAAGTCTGAGCCGCTTGCCGGCCAGGTTCGCGTACGCACCCGGCTGCGGATCGCATCCGCGGATGAGATTGTGGACCTCGCGCGCCGGCTTCCTGAAATCGACCGCCGCGTGCTGATCGCGACAAGGCGGCTCGTAGGTAGCGAGGCTCTCATCCTGCGGGATGGACGGCGCCTTGCCTGCCTTGATGAGTTCGACCGATTCGAGCACCACTTCCACTCCGAGCGGGAATAGCCGGTTGAAGTAGAGCGAACCGGTGGTGTCATCGGGGCCGATCGGAGCGCGCTTCTGAAGCAGTATCGGCCCGGTGTCGATGCCCTTGTCCGGCCAGAAGACGGTGACGCCGGTCTCCGCGTCGCCGTGGATGATCGCCCAGTTGATGGCGCTTGCGCCGCGATGGCGCGGCAGAATCGAAGGATGGAAGCAGATCGATTTGAACTTCGGCGCGTAAAGAATCCGTTCGGGAACGATGATCGTGACGAAGGCCAGGATGGCAAGGTCGGCCTCCAGCGATTTGAACTGCTCGAACGCGGCATCGCCGCGGAACAACGTCGGCTGGCTGAGCGGCAGGCCGAGAGCGATCGCCTTGAGCTTTAGCGGGTCGGCGCGTCCCGCGGAATCGTCGGGCGGCGCGAAGACGTGGACGATCTCTTCGCCGCGCGAGTGCAGGCCCTCGAGGACTTTTTCCGCAAATGCGGCCTGACCGATGAGTGCGATACGCAATTTGCCGGCTCCGCGGCCAGATTACCAAACGGCGCGCGCGCCTGCCATCAGAGGCGCAATCGCGCGCGAGGCTGTGACGCGACTGCGCTCGGCGAGCAGTCAATCGGCTCCGAAAGATTCGGATTCGATGGGAACCGCGGCGGCATGGGTTGACATTGCCTGAGCGCGCACCGTTAATTGAGCGCCAATGAAGTTTTTCCGTCTCAGCTTTCTTGTCGGACTCGCATTCCTGATTTCGATTGTACCGTCGACCGGTGCGTTCGCGGGCGAGCCGCATGGCCACGCGCGGATATTCGTCCTGATGGTCTGGGACGGCCTGAGACCGGATCTTGTGACCGAGCGCGACACGCCGAATCTTGCCGCACTCGGCCGCGAAGGCGCGCGCTTCGAGCACCATCATTCGAGCTACCCGACGGTGACGATGGTGAACGCGGGAGTGCTGGCGACCGGCGTCGATCCGGCGACCGATGGCGTCATCGGGAACATGATGTATTTCGCTCCATTCATTCATCCTGGGGGCGGCGAGCCTCTAAGCCGAATTATCGAGAAGCCGACATACCTTGAAGACGCCAAAACGATGGCGACGCTCAACGGTCCCAACGGCCTCGGCGGCCATTTGATCGACACCGAAACGGCGGCGCAGCGAGTCGAACGCGAGGGCGGCTACGTCGCGATAATCGGCAAGGAAGGCCCGACGTTTCTGTTCGACGATCTGGTAGGCGCCGAAATCAACGGCCAGCCGGCGCGCGCCCATCCGCTATTCGCGAGCGACGGAGTCAGTGGTGGCGAATCGATGGTGGGAAAGGTCGCGCAAGCGGCGACCTCGCTGCTGCACATTGCCGAAGGGCCAGGCCGGCGCGACGCCTACTTCGCGCAGCTCGTGGCGGAGAAGGCGCTGCCCGAGGCCAAGACCGCCGCGCAAGCCGGCAAGCCCGCGCTGGTGGTTTTTTGGCAGCGCAATCCGGATGCGACCCAGCACCGAGCCGGCCTCGGCACCGCGGCGGCAATCGAAGCCCTGCACGCGGCGGACGACAATCTCGGGAAGATTCGCGCCGCGATTCGTCAGCTCGGAATCGAGCGAACAACCGATCTGATGGTCGTTTCGGACCACGGCTTCGCCACGATCCGGATGGGCGTGAAGTTGAGCGAGTTGCTGGTCGGGATGGGGCTCAAGAAATCGGCCGAGAGCGCCGACGTGGTGATCGCGCGCAACAGCGGCAGCGATTTTATTTACCTGTCGCCGACCGAGTTCGCCTCGCGCGCCGCCCGTCGCGAGACGCTGGAGAAGATCGTCAGGTTCGCGGCGGCGCAGGAATGGTGCGGGCCGATCTTCAGCCGCGAGCCGTCGCCGGAACCCGGCAAGCCTTACCTCGGATGGATCGACGGCACCTTTAGTCAGGATGCGGTGGGCCTGTTGAATCCGACGCGCTCGCCCGATCTGATTATTTCATTTCGCGAACTCTCCGACATTGACAATTCGGCACTGACCGGGCCGGGAAATCCCGCCTTTTCGATCGGCGGCCAAGGCCAACAGTCGGAGACTAATCACTCGCAAGCTCTGGTACGGGCGGTCAAGGGCGTTGTTTACGCCGACACAGATACTCGCGCCGGCTTCGGTCCAACTACCGGGATGGGGAGCCACGGCGCGGCGGGCAGACGCCAGTTGCATAACTTCTGCGCGGCTACCGGGCCCGATTTTCGCAAGCGCTTTTCCGACAGCAATGCCACCGGCAACATCGACGTTGCGCCGACAATCGAATGGCTGCTCGGGCTGACGCCCGGTGCGGGAGAATCCGCTTCGGTCCATCACGGTCGCGTGATGCGCGAGGCGCTAATCGGCGCCGGCGGCGCAGGCGCTTCGCGCGCCAGCAGTATCGCCACCAGTCTGGGGCTGCAGGGAATGATGGTGAAGGTCGTGCTGCATTTTGTCGGCGCCGGAGGAGAAACCTACCTCGACGACGCGACCGTGGAGCACATCAAGCTGGGTCAATCGCCCTGATCGACCGCGGTTATGATGAATCGCCGTTAGCGTCGAGCGCGGTGATCGAGCGGCCGCGGGTTTCCGGCAAGGTCCATACCAGCGCGGCGCCGATCGCGGCGAAAAGCGCGCCGAGCGCCAGCGTCGGACCGAAACCAATCCTGACACTAAACGCGGTGATCGCGAGCGGGGTGAAGAACTGGATTCCGCGCGTGGCGTTCAGAAACAATCCCAGCGCGGTGTTGCGGACCCGGGTCGGCAACAGCTCGGAAACCAGCGGCCCAGCGCCCGACCAGATTCCGGTTCCGAAGCCCGCAATCGCGATGGCTGTGCCGATCAGGCCGCGAACCGTAACCGCCCAGGGCCAGAAGATCGTCACCGGGAGCAATCCCAGCGCCATCATCACGCCGTAGAGAAAACGCCGGTCGTCGGCCATAGCGATCGGCGATCATTCCAAAAGCCATGTATCCGGCGATCGCCGCGCACTGCATCGTGATCACCAGCCTGCCGCTGGCCTGGCTGGTGAGGCCGCGCTTGAGTTCCAAATAGCCGGGCAACCAACTGTAGGTAAACCAATACGCTTCGGAGTTGATGAGCATCACCAGGAACAGCAGCGCGGCGATGGCGCGATGCGGGCGCAGGGCGTGCCAGTCTTCGAGGCTGAACCATCGGCCGCTGCGCCCGTTCAACCATACGTCGCTCTCCGGCAGCCATCGCCAGATGGCGGCCGCCACGAGGATCGCCGGTCCGGCGGACAACGCGAACACCGCGCGCCATCCCCACGCCGGCGCCAGATAGCCGCCCGCTACCGCCGCCATCAGGACGCCGAGCGGCGCCCCGGTCTGGACGTAGCCGGCGTAACGGGCGCGCGAGTGGCGCGGGAAGGTCTCGGCGATCATGCTCTGGCCGGCGGCCCATTCCCCGCCGATTCCGATTCCGGTAAACGCGCGGTAGGCGACCAGTTCGAGGACCGAGTGAGTGGTCGCGCAAAGCAGCGTGCCCAAGCTGTAAATCAGGACGGTGGCGATAATCACGGGCCTGCGCCCGAAGCGGTCGCCGGCGAAACCGAAAGCGACACCGCCCACCGCGGTCATCAGCAGCGACACGCCGATCGCGAACGAAGAATCCATCGCGCTTAGGTGAAGCTCGCGCGCGATCGGGACCAACAGAAACGAGTAGAGAATCAGGTCGTAGAAATCGAAGATCCATCCGAGGAAGCAGAGCGCGAGAATCCGGTAATGGAGCGGCGTGACGACGCCGAGTTCGTTGAGCAGCGGCGCTCCGCCGCCGGAGGCTGAGCGGTCGAGCGATCCGGCAGCCATGCAATCGCGCATCGTCTAATTACAAGCGCAGTTCGAGCACGGATTGAACATCGGCGGCTGCGGTGTCGGCATGACCAGACCCGAAGACTGCGGGGATATCAGCGGCGATTCCGGCTGCGCGCCGATCGCGGCCATGCACTGTCCGACCGCCTGCTGGCGCGCCTGGAAGTAGCTCGATGCCGAGACGTTGCCCGCCCATACCACCGGCTGGCCGCCGGTCGAACAACTGCAATGGAAGGTTCGCGTTACCACCATCGGCTGCGGCGTCGGCGTCGCCACGGGGGTTGGGACGGAGGTGGGGATCGCCGCCTGGGCCCAGGCGCCTTGTGGCACTGCCCACGCGGCGAGAATCGTAACGAATGAGGCAAGGAGGATTTTTTTTGTCAGCATTCCTTTTCAGCCGCCGTCCAACGGGCCATGACTCTTCCGGCCGCGAGCTATATGGTTGAGGTTATCATTGGAGCTTATTCAAGCCGCTTTCAAGAGGCGGCGGTGATCGCCGTCGTTCTCGTGCGGAAGGAGATTGGGAACACTCATGCGCAGGCGAATAGTTCGATGGGCTATGCGTACGCTGGTGACGGTCGCGGCGTTGGCGCTGCTTGCGATGGTCGTGGATTACCTCTCCCATCGGGTCGCGCCGGGAACGGTGCTGATGGTCAGGCTCGAGGGTCCGATTGCCGAGCGCGGCAGCACCAGTGTCGTGGGCGCCGTGCGCGGCGGTCACGAGACCGCGCTAAACGTGGTCCGACGCGCGATCGACAGGGCGAGCCGCGATCCCCGGATCGAGGGCCTGGCGATCGAAATAATCGATCCGACGATGGAACTGGCCGAGGCGCAGGAGCTTTGCGGCCTTATCCGCCGCTTCGCCGACGAGTGGCAAGTGGACCACCGCTTATATCGAGACCGCCGGCGAGTTCGAGCCCGGCAATCTCCCTTATCTGGTCGCGAGCGCGGCCGGCGAGGTGTCGATGATGCCGCGCGGCGAGCTTAATCTGATCGGCATCCAGATGCGCGAGATGTTCATCCGCGGCACGCTCGACTGGATCGGCGTCAAGCCGAACATGGAAGCGATCGGGATCTACAAGAGCGCCAAGAACCTGTTCACCGAGAAGGATTTCACTCCCGCCCAGCGTGAAGAGGACGAGGCGCTGATCGAGAGCTTCTATCAGCAGCTCGTGGGCCAGATCGGCAAAGCAGCGCCGGCTCGACGCCGCCGGGGTGCGGGCGATAATCGATCGTGCGCCGCTCGACGCCCCGGGAGCGCTCAAGGCCCATTTGCTCGACCGGCTGGAATATGAGGACGAGTTCAGCGAGCGAATCAAGCATCGCGGCGGCAAGGAGCACGCCCTGCTGGATTATCCAACTACGAACGTCCGCGCCTGATGCCGAGCTTCTCGCACGGGGACAGATCGCGGTGATTTACGGCACCGGTGAAATCGAGCGCGGCAAAGGCGGCTACGATCCCCTGCTTTCGCCGGACGGTACTTCGATGGGCGCGGATACCATGGCCGAGGCGTTCAAGGCCGCGCGCGAAGACGATGCCGTGCGCGCGGTGGTGTTTCGGATCAATTCGCCGGGAGGCTCGGTGGTCGCCTCCGAGCTTATCCGCCGGCAGGTCGAGCTGACCGCGCGTAAAAAGCCGGTGATCGTGAGCATGTCGGGCTACGCCGCTTCGGGCGGCTACTGGGTGGCTACGCCGGCGGGAAAGATTTTCGCCGATGCCGGCACCCTCACTGGCTCGATCGGCGTCTTGGGCGGGAAATTTAATTTCGCTCCGGCGTCGGCGAAGCTTGGAGTAAATACCAACGCCGTCACGCGCGGGCAGCAACGTCACGATGTTCGATCAGTTCACCGATTTCACGCCCGAACAGCAGCAATTCGTTCAGCGACCAGTTGCTGGGCAAATTTACAAGGAGTTCGTCAAGCGCGTCTCCGACAGCCGCCATCTTACGATCGAGCAGGTGGATCGGATCGCGCAGGGTCGGGTCTGGAGCGGCGAGCAGGCGCTTCGGCATCAAACTGGTCGACGCGATCGGCGACTTCGACGCGGCGCTTAAGGAAGCCAAGGTCGAGGCCAAGCTGCCGCCCGAAAAGCCGATGCAAATCGACGAACTGCCCGTAGCAGTCCGAGCGTGATCGAACAATTCTCGGCGGGTTTGGCGCGCGCGCCGAGAGCTGGGCTCGACGATGATCCGGCTGATCGCGCCGTGGTGGCCGATGATTCGCGCCGAATTGGCCGAGCGCGGCGGCGTCGGCGCGCTCTACTGCTCGCGGATGCCGGTCATGTAGCATGAAAGCGGTAAAGCAGGAGCGCAAACTGATGGATTCTCAACTCGAAGCGTTTCTCAATCATTTGGGCGAAGCGGAGCGGGCCGGCGGGCGAGTGCTGCACGAACTGGCCGGGATTGCCCAATCGTTGGAGCTCAAGGAGCTGTTGAAAAAGGTCGGCCACGACGAGGGCTACTACGCGGGCGAACTCGCCGCGCACGTGCGCCGCCTCGGCGGCAAGGCCTCGAACAAGACCGGCGATTTCGTCGAGAAGGTTCGCGCGGTCGGCGATTTCAAGGGCAAGCTCGAGCTCCTGAATCGCGGCCAGCGCTGGGTGATTCGCAAGATTGAAGAGCAAGTGCCGACCGCTTGGCGAGCGCCGGCTCAAGGCGTTCCTGACCGTGATGGCGGCCGGGCCATCGCGTCAATATCGCGGCCGTCGACGAGGCGCTGAACGCCGGCCAGAGTTGAACCTGCGGTCGGTATAGATCGCGCCTTTAGGGGACTGATCCGTCGCCATCATTTGCCGAAAGTTCGGCGACGATGCGCGAGACTCTTCTAGGGCTGCTGATGGCGGCGCTGACCGCGGCCGTTGTCTACGTGATCGGCCGCCGCCGCTACAAATGTCCGCATTGCGGCCGGAGAGTGCGATGGAAGGACGCCGATTGCCCGCACTGCGGCGAGGACATGAAGTATCCGCCATCGCGCGGGTTGCCGCCGGGCAAGATTTGACTAAAGGCGATTTCCATCGAAGCTTGAGGAGGACCTTTACCTTAAGGACCTCTCCCTCACCCTCTCCTTGGACAGGAGAGGGAACAGAAGAGCGCGCGGCACGCGGGTTGCTCTTTTTTCGCAACCCGCGTGCCGCGCGCGTTTTCCAGCAAGCGGCGGTCAGGCTTCGAGGCCGATCGTCGGGTCGTGAAACAGGACCTTGTCGTCGTAGAGCGCGGCGATCTCGCGGTCCGACATCCCGAGCAGCTCGCGCAGCACGATTTCATTATCCTCGCCCAGGCGCGAGACCTTGAGCTCCGACTTCTGCGGCCATCCCGAGAACTTGACCGGCATCCCCGGGATGTCGAGCTCGCCGAGAAATCGATCCTTGACCCGGCGCACGGTCTTGCGCTCGCGCAGATGCGGATGCGCCATCGCCTCGCTCAGCTTCAGCACCGGAGCGCAGGCCACGCGCTCGCTTGTCGAGCGCGGCGAGCGCCGCGTCGCGGTCGGGGAAGGTGGCGAGCCAGCCTTCGATAACGTCTCGCAGCGCTTCCTTGTTGCGCGTCCGCGCGCGATCGTCCTTGAAACGGGGATCCTCGCCCAGACCCGGCATTGTCCATCGCGCGCAGCAATTGCGGCCACTGATGGGGCAGGACGGTCAGGAAAATGTAAGCGCCGTCGCTGGCCTTATACATGCCGGTCGGGGCGCCGTTAGGAGCCAGCGAGCCGGCGCGATTGGGCTCGTACTGCCCGGCCCGCATCGATACCAGCGGCACATTCAGTTCGTGCATGTGGAAGTAGGTGTCGATCAGCGAGGCGTCGATGAATTGTCCCTCGCCGGTGCGCTCGCGATTGAGCAGCGAGAAACCGACCGCCATCGCGGACGAGACGCCGGTCGAGATGTCGCCGATCGCCATCGTGGTGATCGACGGCGGGCGGTCGGGCTCGCCGATCAGATTGGTGATGCCGGCGTAGGCCTGACCCATGTAATCGTATCCGGGCTTGTAGGAGAGCGGGCCGGTCTGCCCCGCCATCGAGATCGAGCACATCACGATGTCGGGCCGGATCTTTCTTCACCACGTCGTAGGCGAGCCCCAGCCGCGCGATTACGCCCGGCGCGAAGTTTTCGACCAGGACGTCGATTTTCGGGATCATCGCGAGCAGCAATTCGCGCGCGCGCGGATGCTTGGAGTCGAGACAGAGGCTAGCTTGCTGTGGTCGTGCTGAACGAAATAAGTGCTTTGCGCAGTTCTTGTATTCGGGGTCTGGTGGGCTTGTAGCCGCCCGCGCGCACGCGGTCGCCGCCCGGGGCGAGTTCGACTTTGATGACCTCGGCGCCCATCTCGCCGAGGATCCGGGTGCAGGTCGGTCCGGCGACAAATTGGGTAAAATCCAGAACGCGATATCCCTGAAGCATCTGCGGCCGGTTGGCCATTATTGGTCAAGCCTCCGTGGCAAGTAAAATAATCGTTTAATCAGACGGCCGAGCGCCGACAGCTATCCTACAAATTCCTGAGGTTCTATCCAACCCGCCCGATTCTTCAACGGACGGCGGGCCGTGCCTTGCCCGAGGTGGTTTTTTCGAAGCGACCAAGGGTGTCGCCCCCCGCATCGGCCTCAGGACGGCCGCCGGTCGCGGCAATCGGCGCAAAGCCCGTAAAGCTCCATCTTATGGCGGGTGAGCGTGACGCCGAGTTCGCGCGCGACGATCTGCTGCAGGCGCTCGATACGCTCGATTCTCGAACTCGATAATCTTGCCGCATCGCTCGCAGATGAAGTGGTCGTGATGGCGCTTGGTGACGATCTCGTAACGCGCCTGAAGCGTCGTCGAAGTGGCGCTCGTAGACCAGTTCGCATTCCTTGAGCAGCTTGAGGGTGCGGTAGATGGTGGCGTAGCCGACGTGCGGATTGACCTTCTTTACTTCGGCGTAAAGCTCCTCGGCGCTGATATGCCGGCCGAGCTGAAAGAATACCCGCGCGATATCGTCGCGCTGGGCGGTGGACTTGAGCCCGTGCTCCTTGAGCCGCTCGTGGAAGCGCGCCATCGCCTGCTCGGAGCTCAGGTCGAGGCGTCGATCGCTCATGGTCGCGGCCGGCCTCGGCGGCTGTCTTGCGGACGCGTCATCGGAACGCTACGATCGCTCGCCGTCGGCCTGCACGATTCGGCGCGCGGCGGGCGACAGGTAGAGCGTTTCGAGATCCTTTTCGCGCAGCGCCTCGGCCAGCACTTCGAGCTGGTCGGCCGGGGCCTGCTCGCGATCGAGAATGACGAGATTCTTTTCCTTGACCCGGCACGAGCCGCTGCGAGGCCGATAGCCGACTTCGCGCAGCAGCTTCTCGCGCCTGACCTCGACCCCGCATCGTTCGGCCGCTTCGGTCAGCTCGTCGAGCAGCCGCGCTATCCGTGCCGCTTTGCTTTCGCTCACAGGCCGGTTCCCCCCTTGTTAGCGCTTGGCGGACCGTGGTATCGCCGATCAGTATAGAGGCGCCCCGCAGTGTTCAAGAACATCCTCATCGGCATCGACACCTCCGAGCACTCCCGCAACGCCCAGACTTACGCTTTCTACCTTGCGCGCCGCTTCGATGCCACCGTAATCGGGCTGCATGTGGTGGATATAGTCTCGATTGAGGGCTCGTTCCTGCATGATATCTCAGGTTCGTTCGGACTTGAACCCTATCTGGACCTCTCCTTCAAGATGCGCGAGGCGCTGAACGCCCGCGGCAATGCCCTGCTCGAGAGCTTTCGCGGCCGAGGCCCAGCGCGAGAATGTCCGGGCCGAGACCGTGCTCGACCTGGGGGTCGTCGCCAACGTCATCTGCGACCGCGCCAAAAGCGCCGACCTGCTGGTGATCGGCCATCGCGGGATGAACGAACGGTTCTCCACCGGATTGCTCGGTTCTACCGCCGAAAGTGTGGCGCGCAAATGCCCGCGCCCATTGTTCATCTGCCCGATGGGGTTCCGCGAGATAGGCCGCGCGGTGCTTGCCTACGACGGCAGCGATCGCGCCTCGAAGGCGATGCGGCATGCGGCGGAGTTCTGCGGCGAACTGAAAATTCCGCTCACGGTCGTCACGGTCTCCCGCGATCGCAAGCTCGGCGAGCAGACGCTGGAGGAGGCCCGCCGCTACTTCCAGTCTCATCCCGGTCCGGTCGATTTCGAGCTGTTATCCGGCCACGCCCATCAGGCGATCGTCGCTTATCTCGGGCAGATCAAGGCCGATTTGCTGTTTATCGGCGCTTACGGCCATAGCCGGATTATCGAGATGGTGCTGGGATCGACGACCGAATACGTGCTGCGCAACGCCCCCTGCCCGGTATTCCTCTCGCGCTAGCGGGGCGTCGAGAAGCGGTTTTTCCGCGGCGGCCTGCCTGCTCTGTCATTCTTCGCATCCATTCTTTTTCCCCTCTCCCGCATAGCCGCGGGAGAGGGTCAGGGTGAGGGCACAGTAAAGGACTCTCCGCCAATGCTTTCCTGCACCCTCACCCGGGCGTCACGACTCTCGCCAAAAAGAGCGCAAGAGTCGCGCCGCCCGCGCCCCACCGGGCGGGCGAGATTGCGGATCAGCGTTGCGGGCCAGTGACTTCAGGGCCCTCACCCCTCACCCTAACCCTCTCCCTGGTCAGGGAGAGGGGAAAGAAAAGAGCGGGCGAGGCCGATTCGGGAGGCCCCCCACGCCCCGCCAGACGCGCGGAGGACCGCGCGAGATCCTTCGCTTCGCTCAGGATGACGGGGTAAGGCGCTCAGGATGACGTGGTACGGATTATGGCGCTACAGGGTACGGAGCAAGGCGCTCGGCATGACAGAGTATGGGGTATGGCGCTCGGGATGACGAGACAGGGGCCTTTTCCTGTCATTCCGAGCGAAGGTTCGACGGAGCGAGGAATCGGTGCGAAGCGATTCGCTCTGCCATCATTTGGGCTTGATCTGCCCAGTGACGGCGCCGACCCCGAGCACCGTCAGAATCCAGCAGATGATGAAGTAGGCGACCGAGCCGAACTCAAACACCCAGTACCTCAGCCACATGCAGAAAACGGCGGAATCTTTCTCGCGCAGGTACCATTTCGATTTTTGATGCAGGTCGATGCCGGGCAGCAGCGTATCGATTGCGTACAGCGGCGCGTGGAATACGGGGTACGATTGCGGCAGAGTCTTCAAGACGACGCCCTGTCGGATCGTAGGCTTCCTTCTCCGACGGCACCATCACACCCGTCCATTCCGCCATGCAGAACATTCCCGTTCCGAAGAACCAGACGACAAAGAGCAGGATGAACGCGCGCCAGGACTCGTAACCGTATTTGATGGTCTTGTCCAGGAACAAATTCTTCGCCCGGCTCAGGCGGCTCAGGCCGCCATGTTCTCGCAGTTGCTGCTGCTTCGCGATTGCGACCTCCCGAGCATCCTGCTCGTGGCCCATCTCCTTGAGCACTTTGATCAGTTGCTCGTAGGGCTGCGGCCGAAACTTGGGCTGGAGGCTGAGCCAATGGAGACGGCCCTTCCGAGGAACGCCTCTATCATCCTTCCAGTCATGCGCTCGCCAGGGCGCGTCTCCCGCGAGGCGGCCGTAAACGAAGCCGTCGAGGTAGAGCTTTCCATTCTTCGGCCAGCTTTTCTGATCGTCGGTCAGTGTTCCGACGTTGGCGTAAGCGAGATCCACTATGCCAACCGGCGGCGCTTTCAGCCAGCGCAAGAGCAACCCTGCGGCCACGACCCCTTCCAGATTCAACGCCACGCCGGAGGCATCGAAGGTGCCGCCCGAGCATTCGAGGGTTCCCCTGATCTTGGCGCCCGAAAGATTCACCTCGCCCTTGGCGTGAAAGCCATCGCGGAGAAGGACGCTGCCACGGGTGTGAAGGCGGTCGGCCTTGATTCCGGCGACGCGGCTTCCGTCGAGGCTGATCGAAAGCGCGTCCGCGTCTCTGAGGGTTACGAGCTCCTCGATGAAACAGTTAATAAGGGCTAGCGGGTGCGGAACCTTCGCGCCCTCCAAGTCCAGCGGGCCGACGATCTTTGCGCCGAGGATTCGGACGCCTTTGGCGTGGACCTGCGGGTTATCGCCGACGGCAAGGGCATAGATCGCCTTGGCCGGAATCTTGCGCTCGGGCCCCCAATCGGCGCCTTTCGCGGGATCGTCGAGTTCTTTGTCTCCAGTCGTGTACTTGGCAGGCGCGCCCTTCTTAGCGGCTTCGACCAGTTTCTCTTGGACCTCCTTTTGAGTGGCCGCGAGGAACTCATGGACAAAGTCAGACGGGCTCGATTTCGACATAGTTTTTTCCCCCGAAGGCGGGGCGATCTTGCCATCGCGGGGTCGGAAACGCCAACGGGGGGCGCGATTTTTTGACTTGATCGCGAAGCCTGGAGTTTGCTAGCCGAGAGGGAGTACGAAGCTCGGCCCGATCGGGCCGAGCTTCGCTGTTTTAGGGGCTTCGCGGCAGGGAGATTATATGGCGAAAGGGGTGGGGAAAGTCGAAGAAGATCGGGCAGAAATCGAAAATGGGGGTGAAACTTTTTTTCGTAAGGGAAGAGAGTGGTGCCCTCACCCCGACCCTCTCCCGCATCGATGCGGGAGAGGGGGATTCAGGGATTCGCTGCTGGACGGATGCGGTGTTTCGGCGCCGTCATCGCGGCCTTCGGACCCTCACCCCTGCCCTCTCCCTGGTCAGGGAGAGGGTAAAGAAAGTGGTGCGGGAGAGGGGGATTCAGGGATTCGCTGCTGGACGGATGCGGTGTTTCGGCGCCGTCATCGCGGCCTTCGGACCCTCACCCCTGCCCTCTCCCTGGTCAGGGAGAGGGTGAAGAAAATGGTGCGGGAGAGGGGAAAGAAAGGTGAGGGATTCAGGCGCCGGGTTGCTGGGTGCGAAGCGCGATGAAGCGCTCGAACAGCAGCCGCATCGTCTCGATCCGCTGGATCCCGATCAGCGGGAAGTCACCGAGCATGAACGTCGGATATCCCAAGGCGGAAAACCGGTCGGCTTCGCGCCGATGCCCGGCTACTTTTTCGGCCATCCTGCCGCTCTCGATATCGGCGCAAAACCGCGCTCGGTCCATCCCGACGCGCTCCGCCAGATCCGCCAGCAGATCGAGCCTGCCGATATCCATCCGCTGCTCGAAGGCCGCCCGGAACACCGCGTCATGATAAGCGTCGAAGACGCCGGCTTCGCGCGCCAGCTCGGATCCCTGAACGGCAGCATCGGAGTCGAGCCATCGCGGCGGCGGCTCGACCGCGATTCCGGTTTCGGCCACGACCGACTGAATCTTCTCAAGGTCGGCCGGCGTAACCGCTCTCCCCGGATGCATGCGACGGTGGCGCGAAGTGATCGGAACGCCCTTCCAGAGCGGATCGATCGTGAGCTCAACGCGAAGCTGATTCGTAATCCGCCACGCGATGTAACAGAGAGTCGAGGAGTAATCGAAATAGATCGGGATCACGACCCGCATAGCGCGTTAACCCTGCTGTGGCGATTATTCGCCCGCCATCCGCGGCGCGCAATTGCCCGCATCCGGAGCGAGACGAGCTTCGCGCGGCGTGTCCCGCCGCTCTTCGCCGATACTTGCGGGAGCGCAGAACGGGGCGCATCCTCGATCCGTGTCAGACAATCGCCGTCCGATCTTTCGTCTTGGCGTGGTGGACCTGGGTGTGGAGCGGGTGACGCTTCCCAACGGCCATGCGCTCGACCTTCCGATAATTCGCCATCCCGGCGCGAGCGCCGTGGTCGCGCTCGACGAGCGCCAACGGGTTACCTTGATCAGCCAGTATCGCCACGCCGTAGGCGGTCACATCTGGGAAATTCCGGCCGGCGGCCGCGAACCTCAGGAAAGCATCAGGCAGTGCGCCGAGCGCGAGTTGCTCGAGGAGGCCGGGCTGGTGGCGCGCCGATGGGACCATCTGGGATCGATCGTGACGATACCCAGCTTCTGCGACGAGCGAATCGACCTGTTCATCGCCCGCGACCTCATCCTAGGAAAGATGCGTCACGAGCCGGACGAGGTGATCCGCGTCGAGCAAATCGATCTCGTCGAAGCGCTGGCGATGATTCGTCGGGGCGAAATAATCGACGCCAAGACGATTGCCGGATTGTTTCAGGCCGGCGCCTTCCTGAGAGACGAGTAGCTGCCGATATCGGCGCTATCGGCGGACTGTCGACGAATCGGGACACGTCTTTGCCGCAAATGGCGCCACAGGCGACTCGCAACCGGACATCCGGTGAGAGCGTTCAAGCGCCGAATCGATGCGGTCGAGTTCGATCCCGCCGGGCGCAACCAGAATGTGGCCGGATTGGCCTAACGACGGCCGTCTTGGGCATATTTCGCCTTACTCGCCCGCAAGACGGAACTGTGGAGAGATTTTATTGTCGACAGAAACTGAAGCGCGATTGTCGCGCGTGCCTCAGCCGGTGCTACTGCAGGACGATTTCATCCGGGAACAGGAACGTAGTAGTACCGTCGTCAAACTGAACCAGGTACATCCGCCGGCCAAGGTTATCTATTTCGCGCAAAACACGCGGTTGCTCGGTATAGCGACTGCGCCCTTGGCCGTCACGGACCGGTCGCACTAACTTGCAATACTTTCCAGCCACCGCCTCCGCCTGCCTGTGTTCCATCGCCGTCACCTCGCCTCCCTCACTATCGCCAACGGGTTGAGGCCGCCTTAAAACATTTGACGGTACAGAGCCGTACTTGATTCGAAATCAAAGCAATAATCGCGCCGAATGTTCGCGTCGTTTTGATTCGCGGCGTACGCAGATCAGAAAGGTTCAAAATCGTCGGCCTTTGCTGCTCAATCGGCGATTGCCGGAGCGCGATCGAATCCGCGTCGTCTACCGCGGCAGACAATTTATTGGCGTGAACCGTGACTGATTTCGGTTAGGGTACACCGTCCAATTTGGATTCAGGAGATGGCTCCCGATAATCTGTTCCATAGCCAGGCTTGGGTTGGAAACCGGGCGTGCTAAAAGCGGGATGAGATGAAAACTCTGAATCCACTCCTGATGGGCCGGCAAGTGATGCTGGCAACGGAGCACTATTTATCGGCCTCGGCCGGTGCCCGGATGTTTGCCCGGGGCGGCAACGCGATCGACGCCGCGGTCGCGGCGACATTCGTTGAGGGCGTGGTTAATGCGCACATGCACACGATCGGCGGCGAGGCTCCGATGCTGATCTATTCGGCAGATGCCGACCGCGTAATCTGCATCAACGGCAACATGACGGCGCCGGCGCGTGCGACTATCGCGTACTACAAAAGCCTGAAGCTCGATCTTATTCCCGGCGAGGGATTGTTGAGCGCGGGTGTGCCGGCGGCGCTCGACGCTTTGGTTACCGCGCTTACCCGGTTTGGAACGATGACGCTGGCGGAAGTCGTCGAGCCGGCGCTCGCGCTATGCGTCGAGGGATTTCCGATGCACGCGGGGCTCAGCGGCGAGGGAAGCACCTGGACGGGAATGGGCGGAATTCCGGGCGCGGCCTCGATCAAGGCTAACGCGCAAAAGTTCCGTGAGCGATGGCCTTCGAGCGCGCGGCTCTATCTTCCCGGCGGCGAGGTTCCGGCGGTCGGTTCGATTATCAAAAACCCGGCGCTGGCCAACTTTTTCACGCGCTTGCTGGATGCCGAAGCGGGGGCGCGTAATCGCGGGCGCGAAGCGGCGCTCGCGGCCGCGCGCGATCGTTTCTATCTGGGCGATATCGCCCGCGAGATAGTCGCGTGGTCCGAATCCAACGGCGGCCTGCTCGCGGCCGAGGATCTCGAGAGCTTCACCACCAGGCTTGAGGAGCCGCCTTCCGTCGATTATCGCGGAGTAACCGTCTTCAAATGCGGCCCGTGGTCGCAGGGGCCGACCTTTTTGCAGCAGCTCCGGTTGCTCGAAGGTTTCGACCTTCGCGGTATCGGCCACAACTCGGCGCCGTATATCCATCTGGTTGCCGAAGCCGCCAAGCTCGCCTTCGCCGATCGCGAGGCGTACTACGGCGATCCCGAGTTCGTGCAGGTGCCGATGGAAGGTTTACTCTCGCGGCGTTACGCCGAGGTGCGGCGGACGCTTATCGATCCCGCGCGCGCCTCGCTCGAGCATCGCCCGGGCGATCCGGTCGGGCTTCGGCCGCTTGGGCCCGTCTTGGGCGAGCCCCGAAGCGGCGGCAGCGGCACCATCCACGTCGATGCCGCCGACCGGCGCGGCAATCTGGTCGCGATTACCGCCAGCGGAGGCTGGATTCCGAGCTCGCCGGTAATCGAGGGGCTGGGTTTTCCGCTGGGCTCCCGGATGCAGACCTTTTTTCTCGACGAGCGCCATCCCAACGCCCTGATGCCGCGCAAGCGGCCTCGGACCACGCTGTCGCCTTCGATCGCGCTGCGCGCGGGCGAGCCTTACCTGGCCTTCGGCACACCCGGCGGCGACCAGCAGGATCAGTGGACGCTGCAATTCTTCCTGAATGTCGTCGACTTCGGGATGGACCTGCAGCAGGCGATCGAGGCGCCGAAGTTTTCCAGCGCGCACTTTCCCTCGACCTTCTATCCGCACAGCGCGAATCCGGGGCTGCTCAAGGTCGAGGATCGAGTGGATGAATCGGTGCGTAAGGCGCTGGCCGAACTCGGGCATAAAGTGGAAACCCGGCCGTCCTATTGCGAAGGCAACGTGCTTGCGGTTCAGATCGATCGCGGCCGCGGGCTTCTGTGCGGCGGATCCGATCCGAGGGGCCAGTTGGCGGTGGTGATGCCGGCGCAGGTTATCGGTTGGTGAATGTCAAAGGGAGGTATCCATGAAGGCTTTGGGGCTGTTCGCAATCGTAGCGGGAGTGCTTGTGGCCGGCACGAGCTTCGGAGGCGAGGCCATTAATCCCGCAAAGGTCATCGACCTTACTTACAGCTTCGACCAGCACACGATTTACTGGCCGACTGAAAAGCCGTTCCATCACGAGCAGGAGCATTTCGGCATGACGCCCGGCGGATATTTCTATTCCTCCGCCAAATTCGCGGCGCCGGAGCACGGCGGCACCCACATGGACGCGCCGATACATTTCAACCGTGAAGGCGCCACCGTGGATAAGATTCCGCTGGCCGATTGCATCGGACCGGCGGCGGTGATCGACTTTTCGGCGCGGGCCGCGAAAGACCCCAACGCCACGATGAGCGTGGCCGATATCGAGCAATACGAAAAAGTAAACGGCCCAATTCCTGACGGTGCAATCGTGGTGGCGCGTTCGGGATGGGGGAAGTTCTGGCCCGACAAGAAGCGCTATCTTGGAACCGACAAGCCGGGCAACGTCGCGGGGTTGCGATTCCCGGGGTTCTCGCGCGAGGCGCTGGATTACCTGCTGGCCCATCGCAAGGTGATCGCGATCGCGATCGACACGGCGAGTATCGATCCCGGCATCTCGAAGGACTTCATGGCTCATCGCGTATGGCTTGGCGCGAATAAGCCCGCTTTCGAGAACCTGGCCCATGCCGAACGACTGCCGGCTCGCGGCGCGACGATCTTCTGTATTCCAACCAAAATTGGCGGCGGCACCGGCGCGCCGACGCGAATCTTCGCCCTGTTGCCCTGACGCCGCCGTATCGTGCAGCCGCTTTGCGGCACCGAATAGCGCTTATCGTGCATCAAGAGATTTGTAACGATTTGGTGAAAAGCCGCGTATAATTGATGTGTTCAAGCGAGAGCACGGGCATGGAAAGTGCTGTTTTTGGGTTTGCGTCGCGGAAGTGTCAGAACTGTGCCCGATGAAGAAGACGGCGTTTGCACGATGATCAAATCCACGGATGACGCAAGGATCGACAGGCCATGGGGATATCGATTGCCGGCAGCAAGGGCTTTATACTGAGATCGTAAACCGGCGTTGTCGTCCGATGCCAATCGGATCTGACGACGGCAGCAGCTGGCGGAACGGGAGGCGAATTCAGAATGATCAGACCGGGTAAGAGTTCGATCGGCGTAGCGGGGCTCGGACTTGTCGCGCTGTTTCTCTTAAGTGGATGCTCGGGGCAGCCCCTTTCGACTCGGGAAAAGGGTACGGGGGTTGGAGCAGTGTTGGGTGCGGGCACCGGCGCGATTATCGGCAGCGCGGTGGGAGCTCCGGGCGCCGGAGCGGCGATTGGCGGCGCGATCGGCGGCCTCGGCGGTTACGCTGTAGGCAATCAGATGCAGAATCAGGAGACCCAGCAGCAACAGACGCAAACCCAGATCGAGCAGCAGCAGCAGGAGATCGAGCGCCAGAAGCGCGAAATCGAGAAGATGAAACAAGAGCAGGAAACGGAGTAGCAGGAGGCTATTGTCATGCCCAGATTGCACAAGACTTGGCCAGGCAGCATCGGTATTTTGCTCGCGGCGATCCTGTTTCTGGGTGGATGCGCGGGGGAACCCCTGTCTACGCGCGAAAAATCCACCGGGGTTGGTGCGGTGCTGGGCGCCGGTACCGGCGCGATAATCGGCGCCGCGGTAGGCCATCCGGGCGCCGGCGCGGCGATCGGTGGCGCGATGGGCGGAGTTGGCGGTTATGCGGTTGGCAACCAGATGCAGAACCAGGAAACCCAGCAGCAGCAAACCCAAACCCAGATCCAGCAGCAGCAGCAGGAGATCGAGCGCCAGAAGCGCGAGCTCGAGCAGATGAAGCAGCAGCAGGAGACCGAATAAGTCTCAAGCGCAATTCTTGTTTACGACGTTTCGGCTGAGCGGCGTCCTTCCAGGATGCCGCTCAGCCGCGTGCGATGACCGCCGCTTATGAGGGGCGGCAGAGCTTGCAGGCACGCATTCCGGCGTGACGCGCGGATTGCGGATCGGCGAAGATAAGTAGCCGCGCCGCATCCGCGCGTCGCGCCGCGGAACAATCCGGCCGGCAAAAAATCCGCGTTCCGCGATGGCCCCAGACGACCTGCTGAGGCAGGCGACTGCTCCTGTCGATCGCGAAGCCTTCCACCCGCAAGAGTTTCAGTTTAACGTCCGTCCCGCCCGCATAGTGGCCGATTACTCCGTCAGAGCGCACCACGCGATGGCAGGGGACGTAGATCGGAATCGGATTGGCGCCCATCGCGTTGCCGACCGCACGCTGGCTATCGGGTGCCCCGATGGCATCGCCAAGGGCCCGATAGGTGACAACGGCGCCGAGCGGCACTTGCAGCAACCGATCGAGCGAGCGGCGCTGGAACTTTCCCGCGACCAGGCTCAGGTCTGTTGGAGATGTGAGCGCCTCGCGATCTCCCGAGAGAAACCGCCGAATCTGATCGCCGACTTCCTCGGCCGCGTGCCGGTCCTCGACAGGATCGAATTTCAGCCGCAGCGCGGCGATTCCGTCGGCCGCGTCCTGCGTCCGAAGATAGCTGATCATCAGAATCCCGGCGGGGCCCACCGCCACCAGCAGCGGACCGAAAGGCGAACCGGTTATGCCGACCGCGGCATCGGGTCGTCGAACGTGACGCAGCCGGGCCGCGAGGCCTTCGCGTGCCTGTCGCAGGAGTTCGTCAAGGACGGCATCGGAAACGGCGTCGTCGGACAGCAGATCGTCGATCGGATGCGAAAGGCTCATAGTCCGCTCCATTCCGCTCTTAGTTTCTTGAGCGCCAGCGATACGTTGGCGCGCGCGCCTTCGGCCGAGCATCCAAGCGCCGCGGCGATTTCACCGTAATCGAGTCCGACAAGTTTGCGCATCGTCAGCGCTTCCCGCTGTTTGTACGGGAGCGCGGCGATCAGCGTGGTCATCATCGCGCTGTCATGCCCGGCTCCGGTTTCATCAATCGTCGGCTCGCGATGGTTGGTGTCGGCCTCGACAATCACGCGCGTGCGCCGGCGCGCGTCACGGGCATGGTTGCGGCAAAGATTGGTAGCGATACGATAGAGCCACGGGCGGATTCCGTCGGCATCGGTCAGCCGCGGATACGCCTGATAGGCCCTCAGACAGGTCTCCTGAAAAAGCTCCATGGCGTCGTCGCGGTTTCCGCTCATCCGCAGCACAAATCGCATCAGTTCCCGCTCGTAAGGGCGAATCGCCTCCTCGAACGGCGCCGGCAACCCTGGACTTCGATTCGCCATCAGACAGCTATAACCCCGCGCGGCCCTGAATGTGAATCGCGGGCGCTTCAAGCATGATTAACAGGCTTCTTCCGCCGATTACGATTCGGCAACAGCTCGGCGCGCTTCACGGTTGCTCGCCGGTGACGGGACTGCGTAAATTATCGAAGGCCAAGCCGACGAGGAAAAGAGCATGCACGATGTTGTGGAGATAGGATTTTGGATGACGCTGTTCCTCGTCACCCATCTGGGAATGAGCGCGGTCGAGATGCGCTCGCGATTGATCGGCGCCATGGGCCGTGGGCTTTACGAGAGCGTGTACTCGGTAATCAGCCTCGCCACCTTTATCCCGCTGGTCGTCGTCTTCGGCCATCACAAGCACGCGGGAGCGATGCTCTGGAACTTCCGCGATCTGGCGATGGCGCGCTCGCTGTCCTGGCTCATCATGCTTGCCTCGATGATACTGCTGGTCGCCGGTTTCAGCACCCTGAGCAGTGCCGCCATCAAGGCGCAGTCCGAGGGCCGGCAGCACGGGATTTTCAAGCTCACGCGCCATCCCGCCTTTGTTGCCGTAGTGCTGTTTGGCCTGGCGCACATGATGATGAACGGCTGGCTCGGCGACCTCACGTTTTTCGGCGGGATGGTAATCCTGGGAGTCGTCGGCGGATGGCATCAGGACCAGCGCAAGCTTCGCGAGCTGGGCGAGCCTTACCGTCGCTTGATCGAGCAGACGTCATTTATACCCGGCGCGGCGCTGGTGGCCGGTCGTCAGCGATGGCAATCCGACGACATGCCCTGGCGCGCAATCGCGATCGGCGCGGTAGTCACGCTGTTGCTGATCGCCTTCCATCCGATGTTCTTCGGGGGCCATCCCCTGGGCGGATAGAGGCAGGTTTGTACGCGCTCCCGCTTAAGGGATGCGGAACAGGCGCCGGGCGTTGGCCAGCACCTGCGCGGCCAGTTGCTCGGGCGCGACCTCTCGCGCTTTTGCCAAGGCCTCTAGCGTAAACGGCAAGTACGACGGTTCGTTGCGCCGGCCGCGATGAGGCTCGGGCGTGAGGTAGGGCGCGTCGGTCTCGATCAAAATCCGATCGTCCGGCACCAGCCGTGCGGTTTCGCGCAAAGCGCCGGCATTTTTGAATGTCGCTATTCCCGAAAATGAAATGTGAAAGCCCAGCGCGAGGAATTCGAGCGCGGCGGTTTGGTCCCCGGTAAAGCAATGCGCCATCCCGCCCGCGGGCGGGATTCCAACCTCGCGCACGATTTCGACTACCTTGCGCGATGCCGCCGGCCTTTGCGGCGGATCGTTCGCGCCCGACGATTCCGCGTCGCGGCAATGGATCACCAGCGGCAGGCCGAACTCCCCGGCCAGCTCCAGATGGCGTCGCAGCGAGCCTTGCTGGGCATCGGGCGGAGAGTGCATGTAGTGAAAATCCAGCCCGGTTTCGCCGATCGCGACGACCTTCTTCGATTTGGCAAGCTCGCGCAACTGGCCGATACGAATCGAATCGCAATCCTTGGCGTCGTGCGGATGCACTCCGATCGCGGCGAAGACGTTAGCGTGCCGTTCGGCGATTTCGACCGTCAGGCGGTCGGTCTCGATCGAGCCGATTGCTCCGACCGCGACGATATAGCCAACGCCGGCGGCGGTCGCGCGCTCCAGGATTCCGTCGAGATCGTCGCGAAGCTTCGGGTCCGCGAGATGGCAGTGGGTGTCGATTAGCGGCATCGTTCACTCAGCGGTCGTATGCGATCATCTGTGGGAAGCATCAACGGCACGGGACTTGAGCTCGATCGCGCAACGGCTGGTTACGAACAGCCGGCGAAATTCAACTGCGGGGCGACAGTAGTGCCGCCGGAGCCTGCCGAAAACGAAGGGCTGACCAGTTCGCTCGGCGAGCAGTCCGCGGCCGAACCTCCGATCACGGTAGCGGGAGCATCGATAGAATAGATCGCCTGACCGGCCGCCGGCACGGCGTAGCCCGTGCCGCTTGAGTTTGCTGCTCCGACCACAGGATTGCTCGCGGGAAGTCCGATCTGGTAGCAGGCGCAGTCGGTGCCGAAGGGACAAGTGGAAAGTGCGGTGCAACCCGTTCCCGGGCTGAAAGCGGTATTAATCGCCGATGGGACAGGATTGCTGAGTCCGTCGAAATAGGGAATCAGCGCCTGGACGGTACCGCCCCCCGGTGGGGTGAATGGCTGAACGCCCGCATAGGTGATGGTTGCGCCCTGCCCCGAGATACTACTGGTAGTGAATATCCCTTGAATTACCGCGGCGCTGCCGCTCTCGGCCACCAGCGGGATGGTCAGATTATTCGGGCCTCGTGAGGACGTCACCGTCACCCCGGTCGCGATGGTCGCGTTCGAGGGGTTTCCGCCCCCGGGCATCGAAGCCACACTGGCTACGATCTCATAGGTGCCTTGCGCGACCAAGCCGAATTGGAACTTCCCCTTGCTGTCGGACTGGGTCGTCTGGATGACGTTTTCGACCGTCACCGTGCCGTCGCCTTGCCGCGTAGCCGAATGCGACTGCTGCTCGAGCCATACCTTTGCGTTCGGCACGACTGTGGTGGTCGGATTGACCGCGCCTCCGCTTACATTCGCCACGACCACAGTACCGCCGATCGGCGAAGAGGCAGGGCCGAAGAGCCCTCTGCCGCATCCGACACATGCAATCGCAACCGCGGCGCACATCCACCACCGCAATGCCGATTGGATTGTCGAAAGCGAAAATGAAGCGGCTTTAAGCGATAAGATAGTATTTTCTCCCGAATACCGTTTTATGAAGCCGAGTCTAACTTCACGCGGATGCCCGTTCAAGGAAATGTTTTGCGCACGGGATAAACAGCGCAAACGAAACGCAGGCTCAGGCTTCTTTTGGCTTCTCGATTCGGGGAAAGAGCGGCGCGGTCGGTTTTACCCGATGACCCGCCTTAATCCCTTCGCCGAAAGGCGCATCCGCGATCGTTTCATCGACCGCCAGAAGATCAAGGATTTTTACGGCGGTGACCGGCATGAACGGTTCGAGCGTCGCGGCCGTCACGCGCAGCGCCTCGACCAGGTTGGCAAGGATCTGCGCCACACGCGGAAGATTCGCGGGGTCCTTGGCGAGCGTGAACGGCGCGGTCTCGACGATGTACTTGTTGGCGGAATCGAGTGCCTGCCAGATGGTCTCCAGGGCACGGTTGAACACCAGCGCGTCCACCATATCGCCCACCTGTGCAGGGAGTGAGGTGAAGGCTTCGACCATCCTGCGATCGATCTGTTCTGCCGAGCCGGGCGTGGTTTTAACCTCACCTTGGAAGTAGCGCGCGGCCATCGAGAGGATGCGGCTCACCAGGTTGCCGAGGTCGTTGGCCAGATCGGCGTTGTAGCGCGCGATGAGCTTTTCTTCGGAGAATTCGCCGTCCAGACCGTAGACCATGTCGCGCATCACGAAGTAGCGCAGCACGTCGGGCCCGAACGCGGTTTCGTAGCTCACCGGGTCCAGCACGTTGCCCGAACTCTTGGACATCCGCTGCCCGCCGAAGATCAGATAGCCATGGACGTTGAGATGGCGAAACAACGGCAGGCCCGCCGCGAGCAGAATCGGCGGCCAGTAAACGGCGTGCGTTTTCAGGATGTCCTTGCCGATGAAGTGCTGGGTGTTGGGCCAAATCTCTTTCAGAAAGGCCGGATTCTCCGCGGCCGGCGTGCTGACGTACGCGAAGAGCGCGTCGTACCAGACGTAGGTGACGTAGTTGGCGTCGAACGGGAGCTCGATGCCCCAGGAAAGGCGCGACTTCGGCCGCGAGATGCACAGATCGCCGAGCGGTTCCGACAGCATCTTGAGCGCCTCGTTGCGATAGCGCTCGGGCCGGATGAAGTTGGGGTTGCGCTCGATGTGTTCGAGCACCGCACTCCGATACTTTTCGAGCTTGAGGAAATAATTACCTTCGCTGATCAGCTCGACCGGTCGGTTATGCTCGGGGCATACCGCGCCGGGAAGCAGCTCCTTCTCGGTATAGAAGCGCTCGCAGCCTACGCAGTAGAGACCTTCGTAATCCTTGAAGTAGATGTCGCCGCTCTCATGAGTGCGGGCGAGCATCTGCTGGACGAATTTCTCATGCACCGGGTCGGTGGTCCGAACGAAATAATCGGGACTGACGTTGAGCCCGGCCCAGGCATCGCGGAACAGGATGCTCATCTTGTCGGTAAAGGCCTTGGGTTCGAGTCCCTGGGCCACGGCGGCGCGATAAATCTTGTCGCCGTGTTCGTCGGTGCCGCTCAGGAAACTGACGTTGGCGCGGCCGCGCTTGCGTCGCTGGTAGCGCGCGAAGACGTCTGAGGCAAGCGCCTCGTAGGCGCTGCCGACGTGGGGGGCGGCATTGCAATAAAAGATCGCCGTGGTGATATGGATTCGCTCAGCCATTTCTAATTTGAGGTGCTCGACCCGGCAGCTTCAGACCGTGGCGCCAGGCGGCCCAGGTTGGACCCTACAGTTGCGCCCGTTTGTCGACAAGGTCTTCCAGCGTGGCCTCGGCGACGATTCCGTCATCCGCGCGCTCGATCATGACCGTCTGCTTGAGGAGATTCTGGCGCACTACCTTGCCGTCTCCCTTGACCGACTCGACCATTTTGCCGACCGACGGCAGGCCGCGCTTAAGGTCGACGTAGGTTGCGAACTCGAAGCGCAGACAACATTTCAGACGGCCGCACATTCCCGCCAGCCGCGACGGGTTGAGCGCCAGGTTCTGCTCGCGCGCCATCTTGAGCGTCACCGCGTCGAAGTCGCGCATCCACGACGAGCAGCAGAGCCCGCGCCCGCAAGGGCCGACGCCGCAGCAGACCTTGGCTTCGTCGCGCGCTCCGATCTGGCGCATCTCGATTCGCGCGTGGAGGCTGTTGGCGAGATCGCGCACCAGTTCGCGAAAATCGACGCGATGCTCGGAGAGGAAATAAAAGATCACCTTGCGCCCGTCGTGGGTGTAGCCGACATCGACCAGCTTCATATCCAGCCCGCGCCGGCTAATCTTTTCCGCGCAGGTTTGTCGCGCAACCGCCTCCAGCGTGCGGTTCTCCTCTTCGATTTGGAGGTCCTTTTCGTCCGCCACGCGCAGGATCGGCTTGAGCTCGGAAATATCGGTCCTCGGGCACGGTTCGTGCGGTTCCACCTCGACCGTGGCCATACAGGTCCCGATTTCACTCTCGACCAACACCTGGGTGCCGCGCCTAAGCTCGATACCGGGTGTTGCCAAATAGTTGTGGAGACGCCCCGAAGGACGCATGTCCACGCTCACAACCCTTGGACGAGGGTCTGTGGCGTCAGAAGTGCCTATATCGGCCATCATGATTAATCCTTCGATGCCTGGCTTACCGCCATCCACCATTGCTCGGCCTGGAGCCGCGAATTCGCCATCCCTTCGACGGCCTTGGAGGCTTTCACCGCAAGCTCCATGCCTGCCAGAAGTGTCTGGACGCTCATGCTCTGTCCAAGCTCGATCATCAGCGTCCGTGTCTCCGATGGCGTCAGGTCTATCTTAAGCAACTTGAAGGCCAGGATCTCTTCGAGCAGGCGCGCGATCAGCTCAAAGTTTTCGCTCGCCTGTTCGCGACCGTTGAAAAATTCCTCGGCCAGCGTGCGGGCGTCGATGAAATTGAGCTCCTTCGCGCGCTTGAGCGCCCGGAGCAATTGCCCGATCGGCGGTTCGACGCCTTCGACCATCGCCAGCGCCCGAGCCGCGCTTCCGCGGGAAAGCCGAGCCAGCGCCGCCGCCCGCTCGCTATCGATTCCGGCCCGCTCGATCAGGATAGCGGCGATGTCGGCCACCGCAAGCGGGCCGAAGCGCACCGGACGCATGCGCGAGCGGATGGTGTCCAGCAGCATACGGTCGCTGGAGGTGATTAAGAAGATGATCGTATCGCCGGGCGGCTCCTCGAGCGTCTTGAGCAGGGCGTTTTGCGCCGGGATGTTGAGCGTTTCGGCGTCATCGATGATCGCTATGCGTCGCGAACCGCGCGAGGGCTTCGTTCCGAGCCTCGCGATCAGCTCTCGAACCTGTTCGATCAGAACGTCGGTTCGATTCGCCGCGCGGGCCGTGTAGGTGAAATCGGGATGCACTCCGAGGGCTACCTGCACGCATGCCGAGCAGCACTCGCATCGCGCAGCCGGCGCCGCCTTGCCGCGCTTCGGAGCGAGCGCTTCGGCCCGGACCGCGCATCGTTCCGGAGTGCAACAGAACTCCAGCCCCGGCGACCGTTCGCACAGAAGACCGTGAACCAGCGCCTGAGCGACAAGGCTCTTGCCGACCCCGCGCGGTCCCGAGAACAGATATCCGTGCGATGGGCGGCGGCTGAGCTCCTGATTGAGTTCCGCGTAAAGCCGCTTATGGCCGCGCAGGTCGTTCAGAGGCATCGGCGTTTGATTAACCCCTCGACCGCCGTGCGCACTTCCGCCGTTACCGCTTCCATCGGGCGACCAGTATCGATCAGGCGCGTGCGTTCAGGCTGTGCGCGTACCAGCGCCAGAAAACCGTTCCTGACCCGGTTGTGGAAAGCGAGACTCTCTCCCTCGAAGCGGTCCGGCGAATGAGCCTTGTTGCCGGCTCGTCGACGGGTGCGTTCGAGGCCGATTTCAGCGCCGCAATCGAGCACCAGCGTGAGGTCGGGCGCCAATCCGCCGCTCGCCAGGCGGTTGAGATCGTCCAGAAGCTTCAGATCGAGACCGCGGCCGTATCCCTGATATGCGATAGTCGAGTCGGAGTAGCGATCGGAAATCACGATCTCGCCTCGCGCCAGCGCCGGCTTGAGTTTTTCGCGGACGTGTTGCGCGCGATCGGCGAGAACCAGCAGCAGCTCGGCCGCCACTTCGAGCTTGACCGCGGGGTCGAGAAAGATAGCGCGAATCGCCTGGCCGGCTTTGGTTCCGCCCGGCTCGTGCGTCAGCGTCACCTGTCGCCCTCGGCGCGCAACGCATCCGCCAGTCGCGCGGCGTGCGTGGTCTTGCCCGATCCTTCGACACCTTCGAGGGTTATGAAGAGCCCGGTGGTCATTAACCGGAAAGATACCAGCGTGTCAGTTGGGGTTGAAACAGCGTGTAAATCCCCGCCGCCAATGAGAGGAACGGTCCGAACGGCACCGTGACCTGCAGAATCGATACTGCTTCGTCGGACTCGCCGGTCTCGTCAGGCATCGGGCCGCCGCTCGAGGATGAAGCCGACTCACCCGCAGTCGCGGATTCGGCTGTTCGCGGGCCGGTCAGGCCGACTATGATTCCGCCTACCGATCCCAGTAGCGAGCCAAAAAACAGCGTGAACAGAACTCCCGGCCATCCGAGAAACCCTCCCACCATCGCCATCAGCTTGACATCCCCCATGCCCATCCCTTCCCGATGGCGAAGGAGCCGGTAACCTTCGCCGACGGCAAACAGGAAACCGCCGCCGACCGCGACCCCGAGCAGAGAATTCCTCCATCCGATTTCAGGCTCGAGAAAAGCGGCGGCGAGAATGCCGATTGGGATTCCTGGAAGCGAGATCGCATCGGGGATGATTCGCCAATCGAAGTCGATCAGACTGGCCGCGAAAAGCGCGGCACACAAGACAAACCGCGCCAGCGCCTCGGGCAGTGGAAAACTCAGATACAGGTAAAGCGCCGCGACGGCCAGCGAAACCTCGGTCAGAAAGTATCGAAACGGGATCGACTGCTTGCACATCAGGCATCGCCCGCGCAGTCCGATGAAGGCGATGATCGGGATATTCACCCAGGCCGGGATCGGCCGTTCGCATCGCGGGCAGAACGAGCGCGGCCACGCGATCGAAAGCTCGCGCGGCAGCCGGAAAGCGACGACATTTACAAAGCTGCCAACGCAAGCACCAAGCACAAAAGCGAGCGCCCCACCCAACCCAGCCGGGAGTTCCATAGGCGGCATTGTAGCAATTGAATGATCAAGCACACAGCGGAAAAGGCTATGATTGTCGCCGATGTTGGCCGCACTGCAAAATTCTGTAACCGCGATGGGGAGCTGGACGCTGGTCCTGGTCTTCTTCGTCGTTACGCTTGAATCGTCGGTCTTTCTTGGACTGCTGGTGCCGGGGGAGACCGCCGTAATCCTGACCGGCGCGTTGGCCGCCGCACGGATCCTCAACCTGTGGTCGTCCTACGCGGTGGTAATAACCGCCGCCACGCTGGGCGATGTCATCGGCTACCTGCTCGGCCGCTATTACGGCGAGGCGATGCTCGGGAGATGGAGCTTCGCGCGCAGGCATTACGGCCAGCATCACGCGCGGCTGGAGGCGTACTTCCAGCGATGGGGCGCGACGACCGTTATCCTCGGGCGCTTCGTCGCGGTAGGACGCGCCTTCGCTCCGTTCACCGCCGGCCTATCGAAGATGGAGGCCGGCCGGTTCCTGCCGATGGCCGCGGTCGGAGGCGTGCTCTGGGGCGGCGGACTGGTCTCGCTGGGTTATCTATTTGGAGAGAACTGGAGGACGTTCGAGCGCTGGCTCGGGCGAATCGGAGGCGGAATCGCAGGCCTGCTCGCCCTGACGATGGCGATGCTGCTGCTATGGCGCTGGCTGGTACGCAAGGAAGCGCGCCTTGAGTTCGCATGGGAAAGAACCATCGCAAGGCCTGCGGCGAGACGCTTTGCCTTCGGCTTGGACCAGATGGGCGAATTTGTCCGCGCCCGGTTCTCTCCGACCGGCTACCTGGGCTTGCACCTGAGCCTCGGCCTTCTTGCGGTCGCGATTCTGGCGTGGGCCTTCGGCGCTGTCGCGCACGCGATCTTCACTCAAAAGCCCCTGATGCTGATCGATCTGCAGGTGGCGTTCTTCATCGATAGGCTGCGCAACCCGCGGCTCGATTCCCTGATGGTCGTGCTGTTTTCTCTCGGCGGCGTGTCTTGGCTGCTGTGGATGACGGCGGCGATCGAGCTTGGCCTCGCGATCTCGGGACGGATGATTGTCGCCGTAGCGCTGGCGTTGTCGCTTGCCGGGGCGTACGTCCTGGGCTTCGGTCTCGAAACGATTTTTTCGGCGCTGCAACCGCGCGTTCCGGCAGAAAAGATTGTGCACGGCTTCGCCGGATTTCCGGACGTTCCCCTGGTCGGCGCGACCGCCGCTTACGCGATGCTCTGTTTCTTCGGCCTGCTCGCCGTGCGGAGCTGGCGGTGGCGGACGCTGGAAGTGGTTGGGTTGGCGTACCTGCTCATGTTGATAGGCCTGGGCGCACTCTACCATCGCGCCCCGCTGAGCTCCGTTCTGGCCAGCTACGCGCTGGGGGGATGCTGGGCGACGATCTGCGCGACCGGTTTCCAGACCTGGCGGCGCTGGGATGCGCATACGCGGACCGACACGTATAGCGGCGCCTCGGGTCGCTAGATTCGACGCCAATCCGGCGAAAGATTTCACCTCATCGCGATGGAACCATGGTGATCGCAACCGTCCGTTCGCGCGGCCCGTCGAATTCGGCGAGTAGAACGCCCTGCCATCGTCCGAGTTTGAGCTTGCCGCGCTCGACCGGGATGTTGATCGACGTTCCCAGCATCACCGACAGAATATGAGCCTGCGAGTTGCCTTCCGAATGCTTGTAGCCCGCCTCTTGCGGAACGAGTTTTTGAAGATGGCGCAGCAGGTCGTCGATCACGTCGGGATCCCAGTTTTCGGAGACGATTACCGCGGCCGTCGTATGGAGCGCGAAGAGGTTGCAGAGGCCGCTCTCGATTCCGATCCCGGCGATCGCTTCGTTGACCTGCCGGGTGATGTCGACCGTTCCGATGCGGCTGTCGGTCCTGACCTGAATTTCGATCATGGCGATGCCTCCGAACGACGGGACGTCTCCGAAATCGTTTTCAGCGAGCGGTATGCGGTCCGCAAAGCTCGAGCGCGAGGTCGTAAGTCGCGCGGATTCCACGATTCAGATTTTCCACCGAGAGACGTTCGTCGACGCCGTGAATGCTCGCCGATTCCTGGCGGTCGAGCACGATCGGGACGAAGCCGTAGGCGGGAACGTTCTTGAGCCGGATGAAACGCGAATCCGTTCCGCCCGCGGTGAGCGACGGGACCGCTATCGAATCCGTGAAGTCGCGACTCACAACGTCCTCGATTGCCTTCCAGGCCTCGCCCTCGACGGGGGAAGGAGGCGCCATGTCGGGCCGCTGGATGAACTCGATCGAGATGCGCGGTTCGTCGATCAATTGGCGCATCCGCTGAAGGAAAGCCTCCGGATCGCTGTCCGGCAGGAGTCGGCAATCAAGCGTCGCCTCCGCGTTTGAGGGAATCACATTCGCTTTGAGTCCGGAGTTGAGCATCGTCGGCGCGATGGTGTCGCGCATCAGCGCCTGCGCCATGTAATCGGCAAGCGGCCCGCGCAACGCCGCGCTCATCATCAACCCCAGCTCGAGATGCGCCAACTCGAACGAGTCCGGGAAACTCGTTCTCAACGCGATGGCCTTCATCGCCTGATCGAAAATCGGAATCACGCGCATCGGCGGTTCGACCGCCAGCAGGCGACTGAGCGCGTTGATCAGAATCAGGTTGGGGTTGTCGGCGTTGGGTTCGGAGCCGTGGCCGGCCTTGCCGTGAGCGGTGAGCCGGAGCCACATCACGCGCTTTTCCGCCACCGCGATCGCGAATGTCACTCCGTTGCTGCCGAGATAATTGAGCCGCCCGCCGCCGCCTTCGTTAATCGCGAATGCAGGGTCTATCGATTGCCAGTGATTGGCGATCATCCATGCGGCGCCCAGATGGCCGCCGACCTCCTCGTCCGCGTTGATCATGATCTCCAGCCCGCGTCGAAGCGGAATCTTGTTGCGCTTCAGCGCGATCATCGTCATCAGCGCCATGATGCCGTGGGATTTGTCGTCGATCGCCCCGCGCGCCCAGACGTAACCGTCGGCCAAATCGGCCCGAAACGGCGGATGGCTCCATTTGGCGGCATCCGCCGGTACCACGTCGGCGTGCGACATCAGAAGCAGCGGCTTCTCATTTCCTGAGCTCGGGATTCGCGCGATGAGATTGACCTTGCCGGGCTGAGACGTAAAGGTTTCGTTCGCGATTCCCTCGCGATTCAGAATTTCACGCAGAAACGCGATCGCGGCGCCGGTGTCGCCCGGCGGATTGGAAGTATCGAACTGAAGATAGCGCCGAAAGTAGCCGAGCGCCTCGGCATCGAGCCGAATCCAATCGGGCTCGTCAGCGACGGACGCGGCATGGGCGGGAGCGCTGCTGTCGAGCTGCTCGGCGTTTGCCGCGCGCCCGCACGTTAGCATTGCCGCCAGTGCGAGTATCGCAACGGCGAGCCATCCGGAACCACAAAAAACTATCTTTCGTCTTGCGTTTCGCATCGGCGCCAAAATCGTCGAGTGAAGCATTCCTTTTTCCGGTGCCTAGCGCTGGCAGCGCGGGCAGTAGAAGCTCGCGCGCTGACCGACGACCGCGTTACGAATCGTCGTCGAACAGGCATAGCAGGGTTCGCCCGCGCGGCCATAGACCTTGAGCCGACTCGCGAACTTGCCGGGACGCCCCTGCGAATCCCGATAGCTGCGGAAGGTGGTGCCCCGGCTGTCGATCGCCTCGCGCAATATCGCCGGCGTCGCGCCGACAATTTTTTCCGCTTCCAGCGCGCGTTAGCCTGCCGGCGCGGCGCGTCGGTTTCACGCCGGCGCGAAACAGAATCTCGGCGGCGTAGATATTGCCGATTCCCGCGACGACCCGCTGATCCATCAGCACGGTTTTGATCGCCGCCCGCCGGCCGCGCGTCTTATCGCACCAGGTAATTGGCGTTGAAGCCGCCGCCGATTGGTTCCGGACCGAGAGCTGTCAGCTCGGGAGTCGATTCCAGTTCTCCGCGCGCCGCCAGCTTGAGCAGGCCGAAGCGGCGCGGGTCGTTGTAGACCAGCGCGCTCCGATCGTCGAGATGGAAGCGAACGTGATCGTGGCGCGAATCGAGATTGTCGGGCGCGAAGCGGGCGTCGCGATGGGTGAGGCTGCCGCTCATCCCCAGATGCACCAGCATCGACGCGCCGCCGCTCAAGTCGACGATCAGGTACTTGGCACGCCGGCGCAGGCCTTCGATCTTGCGCCCCGCGACGGCGGCAGCGAAAATCGGGCGCGACGTCCGGCGCAGTCGCGGCTCGTCGATTCGCGCCGACACGATCGTGCGGCCGCGTGACCGAGCGCGCGAGCAACCTTCTCAGCGACTCGACTTCGGGCAGTTCAGGCATCGCTCGGCCCCTGATTATCCGCGAGCGATGCCGATGACGGTCGAGGGCGCGCGCGAGCCGAACGAAATCGGCTGCCGAGAGCGTCTCGGCGCGGGCATGCGGCATCGATCGCGGCGTCATCGAGCGCGGCCTCGACTTCAGCGGCGCCAAGCTTAAGCGCGCTGCGCTGAGCGTATTGCGGATAGTTTTGCGTGGGCTCGAAAATCCGGCGCGGATGATGGCGAGCACCTGTCGTGCTCATGCGCTTCGCACCATGGTTGCGATCGCGGAACGAAGACGAGAACTTCCGCATCGACTTTCGGGCGCGGATGAAAGCTGCCGGCATCGACCCTGAAATGGCGATCGATCTCCCAATCGAGCGCGGTGTACACGCTGAGCGCGCCGTAGCTCGGGTCGCCGGGCTTCGCGCGGATACGATCGGCGACTTCGCGCTGAAACATCAGGACCATGCGCGCGATAAGCTGCGCGATAGTCGGACAGCTTGCGCAAGACCGCAGCCGCGACATTGAACGGCAGGTTGCCGATAATCTTGACCGGCGGCCGTTCGATGATCGGTCGCGAGATCGAGTTTGAGCACGTCGGCCTCGACGATCTCGAAGTTCGGGCGCGCCAGCAGGCGCGTCTCAGTTGCGCCGCCAGGCGCGAATCGAGTTCGATCAGGCAAAGCCTGCGGATCGAGTGCGGCCGAGGATGCGATCGCTCAGGATGCCGAGCCCGGGGCCGATCTCGATAACCTCGTCGTCGGGTGTCAGTTCCGCCGCCGCGACGATTCGATCGGCGATCGCGCCCTGGACCAGGAAGTTCTGCCCGCGCGCCTTGCTCGGGCGCACGCCGGCGGCGGCGAGGAGGGCGCTGGGGCGCGCCAGCGCCCCAGCGCCCTCCTCGCCACGGCGATGCCGTGGCGGTGCGATTCCGCGCGATACGCGCGGATCGCACCGCCGCCGCCGGGGCGAGTCGTCGCGCGGCCGGATCGCACTGGCGATAGCAGGCACGTCAGAGCGGCGAGATTCGCTTCCGCGTCGAGCGCCAGCGGATCGCGCTCGCCGCGCAACAGCCGATAGCTGCCGGCCATCGCGATCATCGCGGCGTTATCGGTGCAATACTTGAGCGAAGGCGCGACCAGTTTGCGTCCCTCGGCTTGCGCCGCCTCGGCAAGCCGCGCGCGCAGGCGCGAATTGGCGGCGACGCCGCCGGTCAGCGCGATCGTATCGATGTCGAGTTCGCGCGCCGCTTCGATCGTCGGCCGCACCAGCATATCGACCACCGCCTCCTGGAAGCTCGCGGCGAGGTCTTCGGGCGCGGTGCGTCGTGCGCCATTCTGATTGCGCACGTGCAGCGCGACGGCGGTCTTGATTCCGCTGAAGCTGAAGTCGAGCGGCGCGCGTTTGATCCGCGCCCGCGGCAGCCTGACGTTTTTCGGATTACCGCGTTGCGCGAGCTGGTCGATTATCTTGCCGCCCGGATAGCCGAGCCCCATGAGCTTGGCGACCTTGTCGAAAGCCTCTCCGGCGGCGTCGTCGCGCGTGCGGCCGAGACGGCGGTAACGGCCGAAATCTTCGACCATGAAAAGAGAGGTATGGCCGCCCGAAACCACCAGCGCGAGGAACGGCATCGCGACGGATGTCTCGAGCAGCGGCGCAGAGCAGATGTCCTTCCAGATGGTTCACGCCGACCATCGGCACGCCGATACTCTGCGCCAACCCCTTGGCGCACATCAGGCCCACCAGCAGCGAGCCGACCAGGCCCGGACCGCGGGTCACGGCGATCGCGCCGATATCGCGCAAACTCGCATCCCGCCGATCGCGCAGCGCCAGCTCGATCGCCGGCAGGATACTGAGGATATGTTCGCGCGACGCCAGTTCCGGAACCACGCCGCCGTAGCTGCGCATGGATCTTGTCCTGATTGGCGACCACGCTCGAACGGACCGTCGCGTTGCCCGGCTGATAGATTTCGAGAACCGCCGCGGCGGTGTCGTCGCACGAAGATTCGATTCCCAGCACCAGCATCGTTCAATCCGTCGGCGGCGGTGGCTCAGCGGGAGGCGGCGGTGGCGGCGGCTCGGACGGCGCCGGTAACCCGATGCAACCGAATCGCCGGCGCTGCCGGCTGGCGGCGGTCCCTGCGCCGAAGCGCCGCGTCGGTGACGTCCGTGTAGCCAGACGCGGCAAGCCGGCCGTAGCCGATGAGCGCGATCCGATTCGCCGGGCGCGGCTTGCAGCGCGCGCTTGTAGGCGCTCACGGCTTCGGGAGCGCGAGCGGTCTCCTCGTAAACGACGCCTTCGAAACCGAGGCATTCGCCCATCCAGGCGGGATCGCGTTGAAGCCAATTTCGGCGCGCTGAAAAAACGTCAACGCCTGATTGTAATTCTTCTTTATCAGGTAAGCGCTGCCCAAATAGAAGTACACGTATGGATTGCTGGGATCGATCGAGAGGGCGCTTGGCGAGCATATGGATAGCATCGTCGGCCTGGCCCGCGAGTACGTTTTGTCCGCGCGCTCTCGACCGTCCGCATCGAGGCGGCCCGCGCCGGATTCGATGAAGCGGCGAACTCCGGCGCAAGCGGAGCGTCGCTGACTTGCACGGTCGCGACGGAGCCGGTGCTATCGAGCGTGGGCGGAACTTCCAAAACAACCGCGGCTGGCTGAGCGGCGATCGGTTGCCCGCTCGGGCCGCCGGCCTCGGATGGCGACGCCGTGGGCGACGGTGCCGCCATAGCCGGCTGGGTTCCCGATACGGCTGCGGCCTCGGGCGCCGGCGATGGAGTGGAACCGGCGATAGGGGCGGCCTGGGCCGCCGCCGGCGTAGGCGAAGCGGCGGAGGCAGGGGGAGAAGCGGTCGTCGCGGCGGCGGCCGACGCGGGCGTCGGCGACGGGCTGGCGACGGATTCGGGCGCGGGAATATTTTCCTCGCTCAGAACCGCGAGCCTCACTCCGCCGGGAATCGGCGCCTGCGATCGCGCCGTCCGCGATATCGAGTTCCCAAGCGCAAACGCGCGCGCCGCGTCGCCGGAATCCGACGCCGCGGCAGTGTTGCCGTGAGCGAAACTCAGAGCGGCCACCAAGGCGACTGCCTGGAGTATGCGGGCTGAGGATTTGTGCAACGACGCTTTCATCAATCGTTCGGGTCCGCCTCGTGATCGGGCTCGGTTGCCGTTGCATTATTCGACCTGGCTCACCGGCGTCGCGACGGTGTTGCCGGGACAGACTTCCGCCGGCGCCATAGCCTGCGGGAAAGACCCCGGTGATTACCGACGGGCTATACGGCCCGGCTTTGCATCCGGTGGAGCGATCGACCTTCTCGACGATGATACCCGGCGGAGGAGTGAAATCGGATGCGGGACGCGAGGCACTCGCCGGCCATCATGAAATCGGTCCAGATCGGCAATGCCGCTTGCGCGCCGGTCAGGCCCAGCTCTTCTTTCTTGTCGAAGCCGGTCCATACCACGGCGAGCAGATTCGGGGTGAAACCGGAGAACCAGGCGTCCTTGGAATCGTTGGTGGTGCCGGTTTTGCCGGCCGCCGGACGCTTGAATCCCTTGCGTCTGGCGCCGGCGCCGGTGCCGTGATTGATCACCTGTTCGAGCATGAAATCGATCTCATAAGCGAGTTGCGGCGACAGCACCTGCTCCGCCTTCAACTCGTGGCCTTCGATCACTTTGCCGTCCTTGTCGACCACTTCGGTGACCGCGACCGGCTGAACCTGCAACCCGCCGTTGGCCATTATCGCGTAGGCGCGCGCCACTTGCATCGGCGTGACTTCGATACCTCCAAGCACGATCGACGGATAGGGCGGCAGGTCGCCAAAGCCGAGCTTGCTCGGCCATCGCCTGCACCCGGTCCAGGCCGACCGCGTTGGCCAGGCGCGAGGTAGCCGAGTTGAGCGATTCCTCGAGAGCGAACTCCAGCGTCACCTGGCCGAAGTATCGATGCTTGTAGTTGGCCGGGGTCCAGCTCATGTTGGCGCCGTATTCCCAGGTAAAGGGCGCGTCTTCGATATAGGTCGTCGGGCAGGAACTTTCCGGGCCCACCCGAGAGCGTCTCGTCGAGCGCGGCCAGATAGGTGACCGGTTTGAAGACCGAGCCCGGCTGGCGTTTGGATTGCACCACGCGATTGAACTGGCTCGAACGATAGTCGCGCCCGCCGACCATCGCCAGGATCTTTCCGCTTTGCGGTTCAATCGCGATCAGCGCGGCTTCGAGCCGGTCGTCCTCTTCCTTGCGCCTGAGGCGGGGATGCTGAATCTCGATCTCGGTCAGGCCGAGCGATCGACCGCCTTCTCGGCCGACTTTCTGGGCGTGAACGTCGAGCGTGGTGAAAATTCTCAGTCCCTCGCCGGTCAGCACCTCGGGCGGATAACGCTCGGCCAGTTCATGTTTGACGTAGTCGACGAAGAACGGCGCGTCGTTGTTTTCGGTGAAGACTTCACGCGCGCGCAGCGGCTCGGCGATCGCGATGTCGTAGCGCGGCCTTGCTGATGTAACCGTCGGCGAGCATCAGGCCGAGCACCTCGTTGCGTCTGGCCTGGGCGAACTCGGGATGGCGCACCGGATTGATGCGGTTGGGCGAGCTGATCATCCCGGCGATAGTCGCCATCTCGCGCGATCGTCAGGTCGCGCGGCTCCTTGGAGAAATAGAACTGCGCGGCCTCCCAAATTCCGTAGATCCCCTCCTGCCCGTGTTGGCCGAGGTAGATGTCGTTGACGTAGTTCTCCAGAATCTCTTCCTTGCTGTAGCGGCGCTCGGCGATATAGGCCATCAGGATTTCCTTGACCTTGCGATGCCAGTCGCGCTTCTGGGTCAGGAAGAAGTTCTTCATAAGCTGCTGGGTCAGCGTCGAGCCGCCCTGGCGAACTCTTCCGGAGACTAAATCGACCCACGCGGCCTTGGCGATTCGCACCAGATCGATGCCGTGATGCTCGTAGAAGCGATGGTCCTCGGCGGCGAGGATCGCGTCGATCATCGCGGTCGGGATCTGCGAGAGTCTTATCAGCCGGCGCTGCTCCCAGGCGCCCTGGAAGATGCCGCTTATCAGCTCGGGCTCGAGCTCGATCGAGAAAATCGGTTTCTGCGTGACCGGGTCGGCCATCAGCAAAATCCGCTGGTCGGATGAGATTCGCATCTCGACCAGCTCGCCATCGAACCTTTTGTAGGGATAGCTGAAGCGTGCAGGAAGAGCACGAGCCGGCCGCGCTTGGCCTCGAAGCTGTATTCGCCGCGTGCGCTGACTTTTTCTCCGGGGCCGACGCGATGATAGTTGAGGCGCGCCAGGCGCTCGAGGAATCCCAGGTCTTTGAGGTTCTGACCCGGATAAACGATCAGCGAATCGGAATAGATGCGCGAGGGGATATCCCAACGCTTGCCCGAAAAACGCGTGACCACTTCGGTCTCGAGCGAAGTGTAGTAGCTGTAGAAATAGTAAATCGCCGGCGGCAGCGACGAACAGCACCGCGATCAGCGCGATGAGACAACGCGGCCTTGATTAGCTTGCGAACCATCGAGTGTCCCGGCGTGGCGTGCCGACAGCTTTCGGCCAATGACCGAATGCCGAAGTTCAGCCCGCCGGTTTGACCGGGACGAAAATCGTGGTGTCATCGCGCTTCACCAGCAACAGCAGGGACTTCCCTCCGCCCGCCCGAGACTGCCTGCTTGTAAGCTCTGACGTCTGCCGACCTCACCGCGATTCACTTCCAGGATGATGTCGCGATCGTGCAGTCCCGGCCTGCTCAGCCGCGCCGCCGGGCCGCATCCCGCGACTACCACGACGCCGCTGCTGTCGTTGACGCCCGAACTCCCGCGCCAGCTCTGACGTCAGGTCCTTGAGATACAGCCCCAAACGATAATCGTCCTTGCCCGCCGGCGGCGTTAGCTCCGTGAAAGCGGAAGCTTTCCGCAATTCTTCCTCGCGCGAAGGGGTGATAGTTGCCGAGACTTCCTTAACCGCCTTGTCGCGGATGAGTTTGAGCTTGACGGTCTGTCCGACCGGCGTGCGTCCAACCAGCAGCGGCAGTTCCTGGGAATCGTTGATCGGCTTGCCGTCGTAGCTGACGACCACGTCGCCGCGCTCGAGTCCGGCGGCCTTCGCGGGTCCGCCCTTGATCACGTCGGCGATAAGCGCGCCGCGCGTATCGCCGAGCCCCATCGATTCTCCGATCTCGGGGCTGATTGCTGAACGTAAACTCCAAGCCAGCCGCGCACCACCTTGCCGCCGGTCTTGAGCTGTTCCAATTCGTCCTTGACCAGGTTTACCGGGATGGCGAAGCCGATCCCCATACTTGATCCCGTGCGGGTAAAGATCGCCGCATTAATGCCGATCACTTCTCCGCGCAAATTGATCAGCGGCCCGCCGGAATTGCCCGGGTTGATCGAGGCGTCGGTCTGGATAAAGTCGCCGTAATTGCCCGGAATGAAGCGGCTCCTGGCGCTGACGATTCCGGCCGTTACGGAGTGATCGAAACCGAACGGATTGCCGATCGCCATCACCCACTCGCCGACCCTGAGTTCATCCGAGTTGCCGAGCGGCGCCGCCGGCAGATCATTTCCGGCGTCGATTTTGACCAGCGCGATATCGGTCTTGGTATCGCTGCCGATGAGCCTGCCCTTGTATTGGCGGCCGTTCTGAACCGTGACCCTGATTTCGCGGGCGTCGCTGACCACATGCTCGTTGGTCAGGACGTAGCCCGCCTTGTTGACGATGAAGCCCGAGCCCAGGCTGTTGGCATGACGGGGCGCAAAGTGTTCGTAGGGCTGCATGAACTGGTGATAGGAATGGATCGTCCGGGGGGAGAGCTTCGTCGCTGTGACTCCCGGATTTGGCTTCGGTGGAAATGTTGACGACGGCCGGGCTTAGCCTGGCGGCCAAGATCGATAAAGTCCGGAAGCGTCTGGGCCTTGGCGGCTCCGCCGGCGCCGGCCGGTAATTCCTGCCACAGGCGTTCGGCGAAGGCGCTGCCGCCAATCGCGAACGAGAAAATCAGGGCCGCGCAAAGAAGCCGACGTCGTGCGCGACAAGCTAGCTGACATAGAGCCTCCGCGGTGAAAAATCGGAACTAATTGCCGGGATGCCGCGCGATTTCGACGTATTTCATCCGCAGATCGAACAGGATTGAGTCCAGCAATCCCTCTTCGTCGCGGTCGAGGTTTCCGCGGGTTTTCTCCCGCAGCAAACCCAGGATGTCGATCAATTGTTGCGCCGCGGCCAAATCGCGAACGGGATGGCTGCTTGCCGGGTCGGGGATTTCGCCCAGATGCATCAGCGCCTGAGTCGATAGGCCGACAATAAAGGCGGTGAAGTTGATTTCAGCGGGCGGCGCGGCGCTTTGCTGTCTCGGCGGCGATTGCTTCTGGCCGGATAGTTTCCGCCTGGGACGCTGTGCGCCGGCCGCGGCAGGCTCGTCCTGGCCGCGATGCTCGTGCTTAAGCTCGCCTTCCGCTGAAAAGCGCCGCCGATCCTGGACCTTGAAGCCTTTTTCCTTTTCTTCCGATTGTCCCATGGCGTCAAATCGCGGGGTTAACTTAAGCGGTATGGTGCGACGCTGCCATCTGCTCGAGGCCGGCGGATGCGATCCTCGAGCGGCGGATGAGTGGAGAACAGCCGCATCAGACCCGGCCGCTCAATGGATTGACGATAAACAGATGCGCGGTCGACGGACTCGCATCGAGCGGCATCCGCTCGTTGGCCGCCTCAAGCTTGCGAAGCGCGTTGGCAAGATAAAGCGGATGCTGCGTCAGACGGGCGCCGCTGGCGTCGGCCTGGTATTCGCGGGCGCGGGAAATCGCGAGCTGTATAAGGCTCGCCGCGATCGGCGCCAGGATGGCGATGAACAGCAGGCCCAGTCCGCCGCCGCCTTCTTCCTCGTCACTGCGGCCGAGCCAGCCGAAAATGGCTCCCCAGCGGGCCCAACTCGCGATCATCATAATCGCGCCTGCCATCGTCGCCGCGATCGAGCTGATCAGGATGTCGCGATTGTTGACGTGCGAAAGTTCGTGCCCGATCACGCCCTTGAGTTCGTCGCGGTCGCAGATCCGCATGATTCCGCGCGTGACCGCTACCGCCGCATGACTGGGATTGCGCCCGGTCGCGAAGGCGTTGGGCGTGTCGGTATCGATCAAATAAAGCCGCGGCATCGGCGTCCCCGCGCAATCGCCAGCTCGTGGACGATTCCGTACAGTTCCGGCGCGTCGGTCGCCGTCAACTCCTTGGCGCCGTAAGCCTGCAGCACCATCTTGTCCGAGAACCAGTAGCTGAAGAAATTCATCGCGGCGGCAAATACAAAAGCCATCTCGATGCCCCGCGAGCCACCCAAAAGACCGCCGATCAGCATGATGAGGCCGGTCATCGCGCCGAGCATAAATACAGTCTTTATAAAGTTGTTCACGTACTCACCTTGCTATTGATGTCATTGAATTGAGCCATATGAGCCAGGCTCAGCCGGATTGAATCCCGCGGTAGGCGCCGGAAGATAAGCGCAGCGAGACTGCCCTTGGGATTGGCCCATGACGTACGCATCAGTATACAGCCCATTTTTGAAGCAATCGATAGCCTATCCACGTGACATACGTAACCATCGCCCGTCCGGGCCGCCGCCAAAAAATCGACAAGAACGTCCCCCGTTTAAGTTCTACCCCCGGATGCGGCCAGGTCGGGTTCTATCGCCGCGAGCGCTTGGGCGACTTCGCGCGCCTGCAAATCGCGAAGCGGTGAGCGGGAGATGACCTTGACCTTGCCTAGCGGACGCCATCGTCGAGGGTCGGTGGGACCGAACAAAACGACCCCCGGCGTGCCGACGGCTGCCGCCAGATGGGAAACTCCCGAATCATTGCCCACGAACGCTGCCGCCATCGCGCGCAATCGCCGCGACCTCGCCCAGTTCGAGACCCTGCAGGACGCGCAATCCGCGGTCGGCGAAAACGCGCTCGCATCCGGCTTCGGCGGGCCCGAGGATAATCGCGGCCGGTCGCCCACGCGGCAGAAGCCCTGCCAGTTCGACGAACTTCTCGGAGGGCCAATTTTTCTTCGGGCTTCCGCTACCCGGCATAATCAGGATGAAACTGCCGGCCTCCAGCCGATGGCGCGCGAGCGTCATCGACGCCGCTTCGACATCCTCCGGTTGCAGATCGATGCGTATTTCCAGCGGCTCCGCGTTCGGCTTCGCCAATCGATTGCAGGTATGCCGACGCCGCGTGCTGGTCGCCTTCGCCGAAGTCCGTCGCGACGAAATGGATAGAAGCCGACCACGCCGGGACAGGCCTCGGCCAGCACGCGCCGGCAGGTGGCGTTATCCGCACCGAAAAACGAATAGATGTACGCGAATCCGGCGAAAAACTCCGCGGCCCGCACCGGCGCATCGGACGCCTCGCTGAACAGCAGGCTAACCTCGCGCCGATCGATGGAATGGCCGCGCTCGACTCCCATCCGGCCGACCGCGAACCGCGCCAGCTCGTCGCGAGCCATCAGTTCCATGGCTGCCTCGCGATGGCGGCGCGCGAGCGCACGCATCGCCGGCCCCAGGCAGATCAAATCACCGAGCGCACCCGGGAAAATGATCAGCACCCGCGGTCGGCTAACATCGATTGCAGCGCAGGGCAGACGACGAATCGCTCATCGGATGTTCAGTCTATCATGCGCCTTTTAGGGGCGGATCCTGCTCGCAAAACCGTTGGAATTGTCGCTAGAATGCGGCGCATGCCGGTTAGTGTCGCCAGTTCGCCATTGGAATTGATCGGAAGGACGCCGGTGGTGCGTCTGAACCGGATACCGGGCGAAAATCACGCCCAGATATGGGCGAAACTCGAGAACTGCAATCCGGGCGGCAGCGTCAAGGATCGAATCTGCCTGGCGATGATCGAGCGGGCCGAGCGCGAGGGGAAACTCAAGCCCGGCGGCACGATCGTCGAACCGACCTCGGGCAACACCGGAATCGGGCTGGCGCTGGTGGCCGCCGTCAAGGGCTACAAGCTCATCCTGACGATGCCCGACACGATGAGCGAGGAGCGTCGCTCGCTGCTCGCCGCCTACGGCGCGACGACTGTTGCTGACACCCGATACGCGCGGGATGCATGGCGCGATCGCCAAGGCCGAGGAGTTGGTGCGCGAGCATCCCGACTACTTCATGCCGCAGCAATTCGCCAATCCGGCCAATGCCGAGATGCATTACCGCACGACCGGACCCGGAACTTGTCGAGCAGCTCGAACGGATCGACGCTTTCGTCGCCGGGGTCGGGACCGGCGGCACGATCAGCGGCGTCGGGCGCTATCTGCGCGAGAATCTGAAAAATCGCGTGCTGATCGTCGCGGTCGAGCCCAAGAAGCTCGCCGGTGATCTCCGGCGGCGAGGCCGGGATTCCATAAAATCCAGGGAATCGGCGCGGGCTTCGTTCCGGCGATTTTTGACCGCTCGGTCTACGACGAAGTGATCGACGGTCAGCGACGAGCAGGCGACCACCATTGCCCGCCGCCTCGCGCGCGAAGAAGGACTGATGGTAGGCATTTCATCGGGCGCGAACTGCTGGGCCGCGCTCGAAATCGCCAGGCGCCTCGGCCCGGGCAAGGTCGGTGGCGACCGTTTTCTGCGATACCGGCGAGCGCTATCTTACTACCGACCTGTTTCAGGCCGAGGGAATCTGACCGCCGAACGCGGCAGTTTTTTCGAGAACGCGGCTATGGAGCATCAACTCGAGACCAGGCTCGACCGTCTGCGCGCAATCTTCGTCCCGATGCAATCGGTAATCGTCGCGTTTTCGGGCGGCGTCGATTCCAGCCCTCGTGCTCAAGGTCGCGCACGATGTCGCTCGGCGCGCGCGCCTTGGCGCTGACGACGACCTCGCCCACGATGCCCGCCGAGGACCTCGATTCGGCGCAACGCGATGGCGGCGCTGATCGGCGCCCGCCATCTGGTTATCGAATCCAACGAGCTCGAAATCCCCGGTTACGCGGCCAATCCGCTCAACCGATGCTACCTCTGCAAGGGCAATCTGTTCACCGTGTGCGAGGCCAAGGCCGCCGAGATCGGAATCGAGCATGTGGTCGACGGCCTGAACCTCGATGACCTGCACGATTATCGGCCCGGTATCCAGGCCGCATCGCAAAAGGGCGTGCGCCATCCGCTGGTCGAGGCCGAGCTTGGCAAGGCCGAGATTCGTGAGTTGTCGCGAGCGCTGGGTTTGCCGACCTGGGACCGTCCGGCGTCGCCGTGTCTGTCGTCGCGCTTCCCCTACGGCACGACGATCACGGTGGAAGGGCTCGAAAAGGTTTCGCGCGGCGAGCAGGTACTCCGTAGGCTCGGCTTCAAGCTGGTGCGCGTCCGCTATCATGGCGATGTCGCGCGCCTGGAGTCGGCCGCGACGAGATGCATCGGATGCTCGAGCCCGCACTCGCCGAGCTTGTTGAGCAGGAATTCCGCAGGATAGGCTTCGACTCGGTGACGCTGGATCCGAAAGGTTATCGTTCCGGCTCGCTCAACGAAGGTGTGATCGCCCCATCGAAGCCGTGACGCCGTAATCGGCGACGTTGCACATCAGGGTCCGCGAAAATTCAGCTCGGCAAACCCGATGCGATCAGCGCCTGCGCCAGCGCCAGGTCGTCGCTGGTGGTGATCTTGAAGTTCAACGGAGAGCCCTCGACGATCTCGATCCGCTCGCCAATCCGTTCGACCAGTTCGGCGTCGTCGGTGGCCGCGATGCCGTTACTGACCGCCTCGTCGATGCGCTCGCATCAGCAATTCGCGGCGAAAGGCCTGCGGAGTCTGCGCCCAATAGAGGCCGGCGCGGCGAGCGGTCGCGACGATAGCGTTTTCATCGACCTGTTTGAGCGTATCGGTAACCGGGATCGCCGCGATCGCGGCCTCCCGCCGCGTAAGCGGCGCGGATGCACGCCGCGAATACGCTTGGCGTCGCGAAAGGGCGGGCGGCGTCGTGAACGATCACCACGTCGCTTTCGGCGCTGACGAGTTCGAGCGCGATTCGTACTGAGTCCTGGCGCTCGGCGCCGCCGGGAGTGAGTTTGACGGGAATATCCAGGCTGGCGCTCTCGAATCAGGGACCGGGCCGTCGCTTTGGCGTTCCATCCGGCAGAGCGATGACGGCCTCGCACACGTCCTTGACGGCGCCAGCGCCCGGATCGGGTAGTACAGCATCGGATGGCCGCCCAGCACAACGAATGCCTTCGGGAGGTCATGTCCCAGCCGCGTCCCACTCCCCGCGGCAACTATTATCGCCGAGGCCTTCATCGGCGGTTCATCCGGGCTGCGTCATCGCGAAAAAACTCCGACATCGGCACTAAAGCGAAAGGGCAGGGCCGGAGGTGTTCTCCGACCCTGCCCCTTTCGATTACAGTCGAAGCTCAGGCGATTCAGTTAGCGAAGATGGTCCTGAGCTCTTCCATGATTTTCTCTTCCGGATGAGCCCGTGCGATGGAGAGTTCCTTAACCAACAGGCTGCGCGCCGTATCGAGCATCTTGCGCTCGCCGAAGGAGAGTTCCTTGTCGCCCTTGAGCACCAGCAGGTCGCGAAGCACCTTGGCGATTTCCAGCGGCGAGCCGGTTTTGATCTTTTCCGTGTATTCCCGGTAGCGCCGGTTCCAGGTCTGGGTATCGACCTCGACCTTCTTTCTGCCGCAGGATCTTGTAGATCTTGGTGACCATGTCTTTTCCGATTACACGCCTGAGTCCCGACCGCATCGACATTCTCGGTCGGGATCATGATCGTCATCTCGCTGTCGAGAATCTTGAGCATGTAAAATTTGCGTTCGGTTCCCGAGATGACTTTGGTCTGAATGTCATCGATGACACCGACGCCGTGAGCCGGATAGACGACTTTCTCGCCTTTTTTGAATACTAGATTCATTTGATTTTGAACCAGGCGGGTGCGATTTCGGCAGATCGTTCAGATCTTACTGCTCGCGCATAAGCCCTGACCGTTGCGTGATTATGACACAACTTCATCGGAAAGTTAAGCTACCCACAAAACTATCTAAATTAATAAGGCTAGCTGGGCTTAAGCGAAGCGGCGTTTGCCGGCGCCTTCGGGGGGCGTAACCATCGGAAGTTCCATTACAATCGCGTCTTCGCCCGGGGCGTAGTAGTTTTTTCTCAAACGTCGTTCTTGAAAATTAAACTTGCGATATAGGCTGCGCGCGGCCAAATTGGCTCGTCGGACCTCAAGGGTGATCAGCTGGACTCGCTTCGCCTTTGCTTCGCTGATCGCCTCTTCCATCAGCCGAGTGCCGATTCCCGAGTGGCGATGGGCAGGGTGCTACCGCGATATTGAGGATGTGCAGTTCGTCCGCGACCAGCCATCGGCACCATGAAGGCGTCGATTGGCCCATCGGCGTGTCCGGCACTCGCCACGATCAGCCGCGAAAAGGGCAGCGTCAGTTCGCGGCGAAAGGAATTCAAACTCCACGGCTCGGAAAACGAGAGTCTCTCGATTTCGAGAATTCGCGGAAGGTCCGAATATGTCGCATTGCGTAGATTCACGACGCCGTTCATTGTCGCTTTGGCTATCGACGACGCCGGGCGCCGATTCGCCGTAACCGTCTACGCGGCATGTCTTGTCTGCTCGGCGTCGCGCTTGAAGCACGATAATCTCAAGCGCCTTGTCTGCGCAGCCGATGCTTGAACGCGGACACCGGGCATTTCGAAATCGATGCGCGTGGTGAAGTCGGGCGGAAATGCCGACGAAATTAGCGATAGCCGCCGCAGCGTCTCTCCCCGCACGCTGGCGTTGACGGTCAAGACCGCGTCTCCCAGCGCGATCGTGTAATCATAGTCCGGCATCTCATCGGGAAGATTCCACAGCCGCTTGAGCGACGAAGCTGGAATCCGCCGAGGCATCTCGATCCGGACCAGATAGGCGTTGGTGTGCTCGAGAGACAGTATATACCGTTCCGTAGCGGCGGTCGCGCTCGGTCTTCTCGTCGTGAAGGTCGGTTCTGAAACCGTCGAACCCAACCCTGCGCTCGGTCCGTGCGAGCTTCCTGCCGCCGGCCAGCGCCATCCCCAGAGGGGCCAGGAGCGGTCCGTACAGGCATCGAGCGATAGGTGAGTTCCGACGCCGGGACGGCATGGAGGATACCTTCACGCAGTCCGCCAACTCGCCTCCACGATCGCAATCATCAACCCAGGCACACCCATCCGACGCGAAGTCACGGAGGAAAGCGGATCGCCCATCGCTACCACCGAAAAAGCGGCCAAAATGGCGGGATAAAGGATCAGATTCAGAACGATATTCAGTGCCGTGGACCGGGAGCGCGAAAACGCAATCCGGGTTTCCCATCGCTATCTTCGATCGCGGCCTTCTGCCCATCAGGCATCGCGCCCAGCATAGGCTCCGCCAGCCGCATCCCAGCCTGCACCGGCACGGGCGCCTTGTGCGCAACAGCCAAGTCCACCAACTTCAGAGCCGTATCGAAATCTTCATCGAGCTCGCCAGGGAAGTGCTTCTCACCGATAGGTCCCGGCAGCGCCCCCAAATCTTTCGGCAGATTGAGCATCGCCACCGGAGCGGCCGCCGCCGCCGGTGCCGCCGATGCGGCCGGAGCGGCTTGGGCGGGCGCCTTAGCCGCGGGCGCAGGCGCGGCTTTGGCCGCCGGGGCAGGCGCCGCCGATGGAGCCGCGGCCTTGGCCGGCGCTGGGGCGGGTGCGGCGGTCGGTGCTGGGGCAGCGGGTGTCGGCGTCGCGGCGGAGCGGCCGTTTCCGGCCGGTGCTTCCGGCAGCCGGGGCAGGCGCGGGCGCGGCTGCCCCTTGCGGAATCGCGACGGGAATTCGGCGGTGAACGCGAACTCGGGATGTAGTTCTTTCGCCCGTTTGATCAGAACCTCTTCGCTCTCGAGATTGTGGGGATCCGGGATACAGCAATCCACCGGACAGACCGCCGCGCAGGCCTCGTGATCGTAGAAGCCCACGCACTCGGTGCACTTGGCGGGCACGATGTAATAGAAATCCTCGGCGAAAGCGCCGGAGAGGTGATGCCGTTGAACTCCCACGCCACACCGCCGGCATAAATCGCGGTGTTGGGGCACTCGGGTTCGCAAGCTCCGCAGTTGATACACTCGTTGGTGATTATCGTCGCCATCCAGAAGACCGACTCCTATGAACACGGGAATCCCGACCGTAAATCGGGCTGTAGTTGCTGAGACGTATCGAACTTAGCAACGCCGCGCGGAAACCGGCAATCGGGACCAGAAGGCACAGGCTCGATGGGTTTTCGATTGGAGCGAGTGTTTGATTATGTTGAGCCTGCTTGTGCATAGGGGAGAGCCGATGGATCTGAAATACTCGCCCGAGGAAGAAGCCTTTCGCCTGAAGGTTCGCGAATGGGCCGAGGCCAATGTCCCGCGCAACCAGCCCATGACTGCCTTCGAGGCGAGCGGAGAAACATGGCTGGAGAACGCCAAGCGATGGCAGCGCAAGCTTTACGAAGCCGGCTACGTCGGCCTCTCCTGGCCCAAGGAATGTGGCGGTCAGGCGCTCGATCCGGTGCGTCAATCGATCGTCAACGAGGAACTGGTGCGGGCCCGGGCACCGCAATTGGTCGGGCTTCGGGGCTCGGATTGGTCGGGCCGACGCTGATCACATGGGGCACCGAGGAGCAGAAGCGCCGATATCTGCCGAAGATCCTCACTGCCGAGGAGATTTGGTGCCAGGGCTACTCCGAGCCCGGCGCCGGATCGGACCTGGCCTCGCTGCGGACGCGGGCGGAGATCGTGGGCGACGAGTTCGTCGTCAACGGCCAGAAGATTTGGACCTCGGGCGCGCAACACTCCGACATGATGTTCTGCCTGGTGCGCACCGATCCCGACGCGCCCAAGCATCGCGGCATCTCCTACATCCTGATCGACATGCGAACCCCCGGCATCACCGTCCGGCCGCTGGTCCAGATGACCGGGGATGCCGGCTTCAACGAGGTTTTCTTCGACAACGTTCGCGTGCCGCGCACGAACCTCGTCGGCAAGATGAACGAGGGCTGGCTCGTCGCCAATTCCACTCTTTTCCACGAGCGCAACCTGCTCGGAGGCGCCAACGCCAGCCAGCAACGTTTCAATCGTCTGCTTGAACTGGCGCGCACGATTAAACGGAACGGGCGTCCGCTGACTCAGGATCCGATGGTTCGTCAGCGGCTGGCCGACCTCGAGATTCGCGTCCAGGCGATGGTGTTTCACTGTTATCGCCAGTTGACCAATGAGATCCGCGGCACCGCGCCGGGAATCGAATCGATGATTAACAAGATGGTCGGCACCGAACTCAACCACGATCTCGGCACTGCGGCCATGGAACTGATGGGCGACTACTCGCTGCTCGAAAGAGGCGACGAGGCCGTGCTCGATCGCGGGTTTTGGCCTTATGAATGGATGTTCTCGCTCGGCCTGGTAATCGGCGGCGGCACGTCGTTCATCCAGAAAAACATTATCGCCGAGCGCGGGCTCAAGATGCCCAAGTCGTGATCGCGTCGTGACAGTTGCCACGGAAACAAGACAGCGAGAACGAATCGAATTCGGTGCCGCGAGCGTAATCGCGACCTCGGCGCGGTCAAGGCGGGAGAGTCATGGATTTTGGGCTGAGTGAAGAGCAGCAGCAGCTTAAGAGCGGGGCGCGGGAGTTTGTTGCGCAACGAATGTTCCACCGCCGCGGTAGTCCGCAAGGCGATGGCGGATCCGGAGGGGATGCCGCGCGAGTTGTATCGCAAGATGGCGGAACTGGGATGGACTGGGCTGATGATTCCCGGAGCAGTTCGGCGGCTCGGGGCTGGGAATGCTCGACATGGCGCTACTGCTCGCCGAAGGCGGCTACGCGGCGATGCCGGGGCCGTTGCTGTTTTCCTCGACGCTCGCGGCCGGCGCGCTCAAGCTTGGCGGCTCGGACGAGTCTCAAACGGCGATGGCTTCCCGCGCTCGCCGACGGAAGCGCGATCGGCACGTTGGCGATCGTCGAGGAGAACGACGGCCTGTCGCTCGCCGACATCTCGGCCCACGCTCGAAAAGATGGCGCGCGGTTACGTGTTGAACGGCATCAAGATGTTCGTGCCGTATGCGCACGTCGCCGATTTCGTGATCGTCGCCGCTCGCGCCGGCGCCGATGCGGGCGACATTGGGTTCTGGCTGGTCGAGCGCACGAGCGCCCGGCCTGAGTTTCCGCGTCCTGCAAAATTTCGATCAAACCCGCCGCGTCTGCCGACTGAGGCTGGATGGTGTGGCGGTGCCCGCGGAGGCGCGGCTCGAAGGCGGCGCGGCGCTGCTCGATCGTCTGCTCGATATCGGCGCGGTGGCGATCGCCGCCGATTCGCTGGGCGGCACCGAGCGCGCGCTCGAGATGGCGGTGGAGTACTCCAAGGTGCGCGAGCAGTTCGGCAAGCCGATCGGCTCCTTTCAGGCGATCAAGCATGCCGCCGCTGACATCGTGGCCGACCTCGAGCCGGCCCGCTCGCTGCTTTGGTACGCCGCTTACGCTCAGGATGAGCTGCCGGCGGAGGCGCTCGCGTGCGGCCGCGATGGCCAAGGCGAGGCTCTCGGACATCTATAGCCGCGCCGCTGGCCGTTCGGTGTTCATGCACGGCGGCATCGGTTTCACCTGGGAGCACGACATCCATTTGTGGTTCAAGCGGGCGCGCTTCAATGAGTCGCTCTTCGGCTCGCCCGTGTTCCATCGCGAACGGCTCGCGGCGCTGAGCGGATACTGAGGCGGTTGTGAAGTTCGACCTGTTCTACCAGCTTCCCTGCACCAGTCCCGAGCGTGCAAAAGGGCTCTACCGCGAACTGATCGATGAGGTGGTCGAGGCCGAGCGGCTCGGCTTTCACGGAGTGTGGCTGGCCGAAGCGCATTTCTCGCCGCGCTTCTCCCTGATGCCGACGCCGATGCTTCTGCTCGCGGCGATCGCCGAGCGGACCAGCCGGATTCGGCTCGGACTGGCGGTCAACCTGCTGCCCCTTCACCATCCGATTCGCCTGGCGGAGGAATCGGCGATGCTCGACCTCCTTTCCGGCGGGCGCCTTGAGTTCGGCGCCGGCCGCGGCGCCTTCCCAAGCAACTATCAGGGCTATCAGGTTCCAATCGAGAGCAGCCGCGAGCGCTTCGCGGAGGCGTTCGAATTCATCCGCCAGGCATGGCTTCAGGAGCGGCTGACGTTTCACGGCAAGTTCTTCCATGCCGACGGAATAAAGGTGGTTCCCAAGCCGCTGCAACAGCCGCATCCGCCAATCCGTCTTGCGGCCAATAGTCCCGATACTTTCGTTTCCGCCGGCGCGCGGGGATATCCGATCTTTGCCGGCGGACCGGTGAATCCGATCCCGATGCTTGGCGAACGGCTGGAGAGTTACAAAAAGGCGGCGATGGCGGCGGGGCACGGTCTGCCGGAAGATTGGCTGGCGGCGCTGGTGATGGTGTTTGCCGGGCGCGACCGTGCGTCGGTACGGGCGATCATGGAGAAAAGCCTTCGCAGTTACTTCGCGATCGTGGCCGACTCGGTGACGCCGGAGACTCTTGGTGCGGACCAGAGCGCCGATCTCGCCCAGGTTCGCGAGCGGGTGCGCACGATGCCGTACGAGACCATCGATTCGACCATGGCGGTTTTCGGAGATCCCGCCTATTGCAGGGACAGGATTGCCGAGGCTCAAGGAGAAATTCGGCTTCACGCGGCTGATGGCCTGGTTTGAGATCGGTGGACTCGCCGGCCATCGCGAGCTGATGAACTCGATGCGGCTGTTCGCCGAGCAGGTGATGCCGCACTTTTTAATCGGTCCGCAAGCGTAGTAAAAAGTCTCAAGCCCAAGCTTTTGAGGTTTAGCCGATGCTGGAAGAACTCTACCGCAAATCCGCTTTCGAACTCGCCGCGATGATTCGAGCCCGCCAACTCAAGCCGAGCGAGCTGATGAAGGCGACGCTCGCTCGTATCGACGCGGTCAACCCGAAGGTCAACGCCTTCTGCGCGTTGCGCGCCGACGAGGCGATGGCCGAGGCGCGGGCGCTCGACGAGAGGCTGGCAAAACGCGAAGAAGTCGGATTGCTGGCCGGCCTGCCGTTCGGGGTCAAGGATCTTGAAGATGCCGCCGGGCTGCCGACCACGTTCGGCTCGGTCCCGTTCAAGAATCACATGCCCGAGGGCGATTCGGTTCAGGTCGCGCGGCTCAAGGCCGCGGGCGCGATCGTGGTCGGAAAGACCAACACGCCGGAGTTCGGTGCTACCGGCTTCACCAGAAATCTTCTGTTTGGCGTCACGCGAAATCCGTGGAATCTGGAGCGGACGCCGGGCGGTTCCTCGGGCGGCAGCGGCGCGGCGATTGCGGCCGCGATGGTGCCGCTCGCGACCGGCTCCGACGGCGGCGGTTCGATTCGCATCCCGGCCAGCTACACCGGCAGCTTCGGGCTCAAGGTCTCGCGCGGCCGCATCCCGATGTCGCCGATGCTGGGCCTGACGGATTGGACCGATACCGTCGTGGTCGGGCCGATTACACGCACGGTCCGCGATGCCGCGATGTGTCTGGATGCGACTGTCGGCTACCATCCCGCCGATCCCGACTCGCTTCCCCATCCGGGAGTTTCCTATCTCGCGCTACTGGATCGCCTGCCGAAAAAGCTGCGCGTCGCTTTCCATCCTGATTTCGGCCACGCCATCGTTCAGCACGACGTGATGCGCGAGGTTGAAAAGGGGGTCGATGCCTTCAGACAACTCGGTTACACGATCGACGTGCTCGACGACAATGTGCCCGAAATCGGGATCGAATGGATGCGTCTGGCCGCGACCTTCAGCTACGCGGAAATTTTCGATCGTATCGAGGCCCATCGCGCCGAGTTCGGTCGCGCCTTCCTGGCCGGGGCCGAATCCGCCCTGCGGTTGGGATGGGACAGATTCGCCGCCGCCCAGCGCAAGCGCGCCGAGTTCAATGGATGGTGCCGTCGACTTTTCGAACGCTACGATTTACTGCTGACGCCGACGCTGCCGAGCGAGGCCTTCGGCGCCGACGGTCCGCCGCCGCGCGAAATCGACGGCAAGCCGCTGCCCGACCTCCTGTCCGCGGTGATGTTCACCTATCCTTTCAACATGAGCGGCCATCCGGCGGCATCGGTCCGCGCCGGCTTCACCGACGCCGGACTTCCCTGCGGCCTTCAGATCGTCGCCGAACGCCATCGCGACGACCTCGTGCTGCAGGCGGCGTACGCTTACGAACGGGCGCGGCCCTGGGATAAGTGGCCCGAGATTTAGCGACTCCTCTTTTCTTCTTTTTTCCCGGCATGGGAGCGGCCGCGGTGCTATTATCAACGTTGTAGGCGCAATTAGAAGGAGCGCGGCGCATGGCCAACCAAAACATCGACGTGGCGCGTGCGTACCACGAGGTCACCAAGCATTCCCATACCAGCATCCGCGCGGCCCAACACTCACTCGATTGGGGCAATAAGCCGCTGCCTTACAAGGTTTATCCCGAGGCGGCGTCGATAGCGCTGCCTCGCGACCTGAATCTCTCGGCGCTGCCGACGCTGGAAGCGATCGCGGGCGGCGGCGCGGCTGCGGACGGCGCGACGCTGGACGAAGCGGCTCTCGGCCGCATCCTGTTTTGCGCTGGCGGACTCACGCGGCATAAACGTGTCGGAGAAGAGGATTATCATTTTCGCGCCGCGCCATCGGCGGGCGCTTTGTATCCGATTGAAATCTACGTCGCCGGCGGCGAAATCGAAGGGATGGACGCCGGCCTCTACCATTTCTCGCCGGCCGACCTGAAATTGCGCGGGCTGAGACGCGGCGACTGGCGCGCGGCGATCGCGGCGGGCTGCGCCACGGGCGATGTGGTTCGAGAGGCCCAGGCGGTGCTGATTCTGAGCGCGATTTTCTGGCGCAGCACCTGGAAATATCGCGCGCGCGCGTATCGCTACTGTTTCTGGGATGCCGGCACGATCCTCGCCAATGTGCTTGCCGCCGTTGCCGCCGAAGGGCTTGAGGCCGAAGTGCTGACCGCGTTCGTCGATGAAGAACTGGAGCGCCTGGTCGGAATCGACGGCGAGCGTGAGGGGGGAATTTGCCTGGTCGCCATAGGCAAAAGTTCCCAACCTGCCGAAGCCGCGCCCGTGCCGATGCCGCTCAAGCTGGAAACGGTGCCGCTTTCGGCCGAGGAGAAAACCTACGACGACCTGGTGAAGATGCATCGGGCATCGAAGCTGCTGACAGTCGAAGAGGCGCGCCGCATCGGCGCGGCGAAGCTGGAACTGGAGCCGCCGCCACCGACCGAGGTTACGTATCGGGCCGATACCATCGAGCCGGTAAACGCGGACGGACTTGGGAAGACGATCCTGCATCGCGGCTCGACGCGCGCGTTCGCGCGCAAGTCGATCGACGACGAGGTGCTCGAGACGATCATGGCGTTCTCCAGCGGCCATCCGCACGCGGACTTCCCGCGGCTTACTGACAGCTACCTCATCGTGAACGCGGTGGAAGGCATGGAGCCGGGTGCCTACTACTACTCGCGCGAGCGTCAATCGTTCGATCTGCTGAAGGCCGGCGATTTCCGCCGTCAGGCGGGCTATCTATGCCTCGAACAGGAGCTTGGCGCCGACGCCAGCGTGCTCCTCTGCTACATGGCGGATCTCGAACGCGTGTTGCGCGCGTTCGGCAATCGCGGCTATCGCAACGCGCATCTCGAAGCGGGGCTTCTCGGTGGCCGCGCCTATCTGGCGGCTTATTCGTTGGAACACGGCGCGACGGGTCTCACCTTCTACGACGACGAAACGACCGGGTTCTTCTCCCCGCACGCCACAGGCAAGAGCCCGCTGCTGATGGTCGCGATCGGCGTACCTCGAAACGCCGCCGCCTGATCGACGGCCTGAAACGCGCACGCAAGGGATTCGAGGGTTGTGGCCCTCCAATCCCCGCGTGAATGTCGCGCGCGACGCTTTAACCCAATGCGTGCAGGCGGCGCGGATTGCCCACCATCATCGAACGCACCTGCTCATCCGATGCGCCCAGCGACTTGAGCCACGGGATGATGTTCTCGTGCACGTGCGAGTAACGCCATCCGCCGTATTCCTTGAAGCAGGTCTTCATCGCCACTTCGGCGCATAGCAGCACCTGATCGGCGTAACCGGCGTTCAGCAGGTCCACCACGCAGCGCACCTCTTCCTTGTCGGTAGAGAAGCCGACGCCCGGCCCCAGCACGTTTTCGAACAATTCCTCGTGCCCGAGCTGATCGTATGAAACGAAACCGACGCCGCGCTTAAGAACGTGTTTGGCTACATTGACGTCGGGATAGAAGCCCAGGTGCGACATGTAGCACTTGCCGAGGTTGGCGCCTTCCTTTTCGAGAACGTCGATGTAAGCGTCCCAGTGATTGCCGAGAAAGTTGGGATGGACGGTGAGTGATACGCCGGTTGCCTTCTGGGCGCGCGCCGCGGCCCTCAGCACCTTCTCCTCGCCCGGCTGGAACGGCTCGTGCGGCTGGCCGCTCATCGCGATCTCGCCGATATTGCCGGCCTTGATGCCGGTATTGCCGATGCCGACCGTGATCTCCTTGATCATGATGTCGGCCAGCTCCGCCACACTCTTGCCTGCAATAGCCGGTGGATGAGACGCCTGCACGTACCATCCGGTGGAAGCGACGATATTGAGTCGTATCATTACAGAGAAACGGTCTTTGATTTACTGGTCTTTTTCCCAAGAAATGTGAAAATGTGTAAGTTTATGTGCAAGTTTCGCTGAATGCCCCGAAAATACGGCGTTTTTTCGATCCCGTCTTTTTTCTACAGCAGAAAATGCTCACGTAAAGTATCGAAAAACGATGCTTTGCGTGTGTGAAATCGGAAGTCAGCCATCTAAATGCCAGAGGATACGTCAGCGGCCTTGCCGCCAGCGGGCAGTATCACTTTACCTCTCGGGAGGCCCAAACGGCGCTCGACGTTTCCGCCGCTGCCGCCAAGCTCGCGCTGAACCGTTTGGAAAAGAAATCGTTCTCTCTGAACTCGCCGAGCGGATCGACCCGGAGAAGCTGGCCGCAGTCGCCCGGACTGCGCCTGTTCCCTGGGCGCAACGGCTCGGATACCTGCTGGAACATCTCGGCTTCGCCGCAAAAACGCCAGTTCTCAAGGAGTACGTGCGCGAATACGCAAAGCAGTCGACCAAGCTTTTGCCGAAAGCGCCAGAGAAGCGCTCTTACCGCAACAAGGGCTGGAAGCTGTACGTCAATGCCAAGGTGGAGGCGGAGTTATGATCCCGCCTGATTACATCAGCGCGTGCCCTCGTGGGCTTTCGCGCATGGCACGGCCTAAGTGAGACTCCTAAATGGCTACCCAAACCAATTACGAGATTATGAAGTGAGCGCAGTTTCCATCTGGCGCCATCATGCGGCAGAAGCGACAGACTCCTCTAGCAACGAAACGACCGCTACCGATTGTCCAAGGGTTGCCTGCGCAATCTCGACCAGATGCCGGTGGTGCGTGAAAAACAGGACCTGAGTCTTACGGGACAATTGTCCAAGGACTTCAAACCCTGCCGCCGCACGGGCATCGTCGAAATTGATGAACAGGTCGTCGGCGACGAAAGGAAGAGCATTCGCGCGGTCGAGATAATCTTCGACCGAAGCCACCCGCAGAGCCAGATAAAGTTGGTCGGCTGTACCGGTGCTCATCCCGCTAACGCGGACTAGGTCACCGTTGGGGCGGAGACCTGCCAATTGGGCCTGGTCCTGTTCATCGAATTCGACCCGAAGATCACTGAAAGAACCGCCGGTAAGTGTGGCGAAGGCCTGGCCGGCCCGTTTGAGCAGCGGCGCCTGCTTCTCGCGCCGGTAGCGCTCAATGGCCCACTGGAGCATGGTTGCGGCTGAGCGCACGCGGACATATTGCTCAGCTACGTCCCGCAGTTCGGCGAGCGCCGCTTGTCTTGCCGCCGCAGCTTCCGCTGCACGGTCACCGCCGCCAATGGCATCGAAAGCGCTTCTCGTCTGGGTGCGGAGTTCTGCGGCCTCGGTAAGACGACTGCGCAATTCTTTCAAATCCTGCTCCAGCGTCTGCTCGCGGGCGCTCACCTGATCAATATCGACGGCTTCACATTCCTTATTCAACTCAGCCAGCGCGAGTCCGTCGCCTTCCTTAGCGAGCGCGGCCATGACCCGAACGCGCTCGCTCCCCAAATCCCGCAACTTGTCGGAGTTGTGGATCGCTCCCTTTAGTTCATCGATATCTTTTGCAGCGGCTGCTTCCTGAAGATGTTGAATCGTCTCGCGTGCCTCGCGCCCGGAAGCCTCGCATTCGTTAATTTTCTTTTGCAGCGCCGAGATCGCCGCATCCTTGATTTCTTGCTGTTCGCGGATTCGTTTCGCGGCTTCAAGTCGGCGCTCCAGCTCAAGGACTGCATCCTCGGGGCTGAGTCTCGCAAGATCAGTTGCGACAACGCCCACGAGGGTGGCGACATCCTGTGCGAAGACCCTGATATCTCTTTCTATCTTCTCGATGCGCTCATGCCGCAGTTGATGGATTTTCACCGCGATCTCCCGCATCTGGTCGATGGCATCAAGCTGGGCGGTGGCAGCCTCTGGCTGCGTGTCGGCAGCCAGGGCAAGGAGTTCAATGGAAGCAGTCCACTCCGTCTGCCAACCGCGCCACGCCGTTTCTGCCGTTTCCAATGCCGTGGTCTTGCGCACAGCATCTGCTTTCATCTTGCGAAGCCGTTCCTCCGATTGTCGCCTGCTCGCGGCGTCCTTTTCGTGCTGGCCCTGAACAGCGGTCGCGGCTTCCATGATGATCCGTAGTGGTTGGTCGTCGAGGGCAGCCGATTTACCCGTCACTGCCGCCAATTCCGCGAGAATGCGAGCCTTGGCTTTCGACTCCTCTTCGCGCAACGCCTCCAGTTGGCGGTCGGCCGCCTCTCGCCGCCCGACGGCCTCCAGTATTTCAGTCCGGGATGTAAGCCACACCAGCATCAAATCGGGTTCGAGGGGCTCGAACGAAGCTGCGGCCCACATCTCTTTCCAGGCAGACCTCAACGCGTGGGTTTCCTCGGCAAGAACACCTTCCTCTTCGCGCAAACCTTCCAGCAATTCCTGCTGCTCGGCGATCTGACGAGCGGTCAAGACGATCTGAGCCGCCGCCTGCGCGTTGTCGAAGCGGCGATCCGCCAAAGTGTCGGCAGCCGTGACAGCGGTTTCATAGGTGTTGGTTAGATCGGCTTCTGTGCCTGCAAACGCCCGGATTTCATCGTTGGGAACAGGAATGCCTTTGACGTAGCGCCGCCGGATTAGCGACCAACCGGAATCGCGTAATTCGCGCGCGGCGGCAACGTCCTTGGGGGCGATGGCATCTTCGTCATGGGCAAGCCGCTTATGAGCTTTACGATGTCTTTCCAGCTCCTGCTCAGCCGTCCGGATACGTTCGCTACACGCCTGCATCCGCTGGCCGGCGTTGCGCCGGTCGTCACGATGATCCTGTAATGCGTCGCGCGTAGGCACCGGCGTTGACGCCAATGCCTGCTCGGTGTCGATCAGCGGCTTCAGGGACTTAAGGCGGCGCTCGATAGCGGCTTTCGCCTCCCGGCTTTCGGTTTCAGCGGTTTTTATTCGCGAGGCGATATCACCGCCCTCGCGCGTAGCTTTGACCACGGCAGCGAGTTTTGTCACATCGACAGGTGCCCCCATGCCGTCAAGCTCTTGCTGCACGTCGGCGATCTGCCCGTCCAATTCGTCAACCGCAGCCTTTGCATTCGTAGTGCCGGACCATCGCTCCCCGCGCGAGTTCAGGAGCGTGCGAAGGACGGTAACCTTCGCGCGCGGCGGAATCCGCTTCACGAGCGTCTCTATATCGTCAGCTTTCCATTCCAGTTCCTCGCCAAGCCGCCGCAGATTTTCCTCCGCGCTCGCAAGGTCCGCGAGGCGGTGAGGCAAATCCGCCTTCTCTTTTTGTACTTCAATGCGGCGCTTATGGAACCCCTGAATGTCCTCCTCCCGGATCAGGGAGCTCCTCATCGCATTCCAGTGCTTCACGCTGCTCCTGTTCGGTTTCGAGCTGTTCGTTAAGCGTCTCGAACCGTGTCGTTGCCCCCAACTGTTCCCGCTCCGCCGCTTCGAGTATCGAGCGCGCATTCTCTGGAAGCGGTATGACCTCGCCTAAGGCTGCGATGTGTGCGTCAAGTTCGGTGATCTTCCGGATATCCCGGTACACACGGCGAATACGGCTCAGCTTGCGCTGCTCGCGCGAAATATCTTCGTTCTGCTTTTCAAGGGCGGTATAGGTTTCGTGTGCATCGTCATATGATCGCTTCACCTCCTGCCATTTGATGGCCGTGACCGTGTGTTCGCGAAGCGCCTTTTCGGCAGCATCGAGACGCTCCAGGGCTTGGTAATACTTCCTGTGCGCCGCCTTCCGGGAAGCCCACAGGCCGTCGGCTTCCTCAATGAGTGCCTTAAGTCGGTCGCGCAGCCCGGATAGTCCGGCGCCGGCGGAGAATAGCATCTGGCCGACTTCATCCTGCGCTTCGAGTATTTCGCGGCCACCACTGCGAAGGCGCTCATGGTCAAGGCTGAACATGCGCGTGAAGAAAGCCTGGTCAGCACCTGCGAGGAACGGAGCCAGTGCACCAGCACCTCCGGCGAGGGGCACCTCGTCGGCGGTCAGCAGCGTATCTTTGTTTCCCTTACGGCGCCGGACCTCCAAGGTCTTCCCACCGTTCTCCAGGACGGCGCCGATTCGCATGCTTCCGTAATCGTGCAGGAAATTGTAGGGCGAGTTGCTGGCTATACCGAATAGTAGGTCTTCTATGGCGGACAGCGCGGTCGATTTGCCAGCCTCATTCGGCCCGAACACAATGTGGATGTCGGAACCGCTCGCGGGCAGTGTGAGATGCGTATCGGTGAAGCGACCATAACGTAGAAGATCGAGTCGCTGGATGCGCATGGCTCAGTCCTCCTGAGCCGTGATGCGCGCGTTGAGGTAACCTCGGACGTGTGTGATCAGGGTGGGATAATCAGCCTGAACAGCCGCTTTTAGAGGCGCATCTTCGATTTCACTACGTACTTCGGATGGGAGCTTACGGACGAATTCGCTGACATCTTCTTCTAGCTGACCGAGCAATTCGGTATCGCTGGCGGCGTCTCCCAACATCCGGTGAAGCTCCCCCAGCGCATCCTCGCGTCCGGCGAGCATCGCCGGGTCGAGCGCGGGTTCCGTGGCTATGACAACACGCTCGATCCATGCCGCAGCGTCACCGACGCCGAGAGCCGCAGCCCGCGCTTCGGCAAGAAGATGTTCGGTCGATATCAGCAGATGGTCATGGATTTCTGTACGGCCGGTCAACTCGATGCGGCAAGCAAGCAGTCGTCCATCGGCGCCAGCGTCGATCGCTTGCTCGACAGCACGCCGCACGCGCTCCAGTGCCTCAGCATTGCGGTCACAGCCATCGACGCCAACCTGAAGATGTGCCCAGCGGACGACATCCGTGTGCAGTGGACCGAATTCGACGATTTCGCGATCCTCGACAGAGACAAGGTATGCGCCCTTCGGGCCTGTTTCACGAATATGTCGTCCCTGTAGATTTCCGGGGAAAACCACATGGGGGTTCTGATGGAGAACAACTCCGTGATGCACATGACCGAGCGCCCAATAATCGTATCCCTTGGCGACGAGGTCATCGACCGTACAGGGTGCGTAGTTCGCATGACCGCCCATGCCACCCATGCCGGTGTGCAGAACGCCGATGTTGAAGACGCCGTCGACTGGCTCTGGGTACGCGGCGGCGAGGTTGTCAGTAACGTCGCGTTGCCGGAAGCTCTGGCCGTGAAGCGCGACGCCAAGTTCCTTAACCGTGAACGTTTCAGGCTTGCGCGTGGAAAACACATTGACGCCCTCAGGCATGGTCAATCGCCGGGTGATCTGGCTTTCCGCATCATGGTTGCCGTGGAGGACGAAGGCTGGGATGTTCGCTTTCGCGAGGCGGCCCATTTGGCGGACAAAGAACAGCCCGGTCTGATAATCGCGCCAGTCGCCGTCATAAAGGTCGCCCGCGATCACGACAAAATCGACCTTCTGATCAATCGCCTCGGTCATGAGGTTGTCGAAGGCTTGACGCGTCGCCGTGCGAATGCACTCAACAGCAGGCCCGTCATAACCGGCGAGGCCCTTGAGCGGACTATCGAGATGAATGTCGGCAGTATGAATAAAGCGAAAGGATGTCAAATGCGGCCCCCTGATCTGTCCGATTGTTTGCTGTGACGGCCTCAAGCGAGCACGCTTGCCTGCCGCGAGGACCGAGCTGGATTATCTAGCCGCTTACGTCGAAAATCGTTAATTCACTATTGGCATGATACATGCTAGCATGTTCCGCAATCTTCGGGCAATCGGCGCTTGTCTATTCGGTGTTTCTCGTTATTGAAAATGACATTCCGGAAGCCTGTTTGATTGGAGCGGACTCCACCAAGGTATGCGCTCCGGCTGGGGGTATTAATGGCGCGTCTTACAAAGTCGGATATTGAGCGCAACCTCCTCGCGGGAGTAGGCGTCGCGTGGCAGGACGCCAATAAGAAAAGCTCGCAGCTGGTTTTGGACGACGCGAAGAAGCGGCGTCTGTTTGCTTTTCTGCTGGGAAGCAAGGTTCGGGACGCGGCGGGCCTACCGGACGATTTCGTTACCGGTCTTTTAGACGCTTACAACGGACCCGATGACCCTGCGACGACGGTCGGCGCCGCAACTACCGTCGCATCGACTGCTGGGAGCTGGCGCCTTCAATCGATTGAGACCGAGGGATTCGGTGGACTGAACATTTGGGGTGGACCGCCTTTCCATTTTGATTTCGATGAGGAAAGCTTGCTGATTGAGGGACCGAACGGTAGCGGCAAGTCTTCGCTGATCGGTGCGATTCTATGGGCGCTCTCGGGTGAGAGACCTCGCGATCAGGCCAAGAGTGATGCTCACGAGCCGATGCCGGTCTTCGCGACGAACGACAAGCTGGCGGGTGATTGGCCGCCAATCGCTTGCTATCCGCCGGAGGCGGATGATTTGAAATCGCCGCCACGCGTCCGGGTAGCGCTCACGTTCAGAAATTCGAAGGGCGAGGATGCAAAGGTCGAGCGCACGCTCGACGGGGGCAAGGTGACGACCGCCATCGATCCCGGTTTTGATGTGCCTTCCATCCTTCTCGAAGCGGGACTGCTGATGCCGGCACGGCTCGCCGTGCTTCGCCTCGATGAAGGCCGGAGCCGTTTGACGGATGCCGTGCAGAAGCTGACGGGATTGGATGATCTCGTAGCAATCGGCACGCTCGTCGAGGGTCTTTGCCACAAGAGCCGGGAATATCTTTCGTACAAGCGAAAAGATCTGACCAATGCGAGGAAGGACTTCGACCTGGCGATAGAGGAAGCGCGCGGCGTGTTGGCGACGGTTCAGATGGTTGTACCCGACTTCACCCCGGCCAACACAGACGACAGCGAGGGCCAGATGGCGAAGTTCGGCAAGATGCTGACCGATCGGGCAGCCGAACTTACCCAAGTCGTGTCCAGTGACCTCGCCAACGGTTTGGACCTTGGGAGCGCGCCCGTTCAGCATCAGGTGATTTCTGCAATCGGCGCTGCGCAGGAAGATTTGAAAGCCGGTCTTGCCGGGCTTCCATCATGGAAGGACCTACAGACGATCGTACAGGCGCTCGATAAAGAACGGGCCAAACGCGTATCGGACGCCGTTGCGACAGCGCGCAGCAAGGCCAAAGAGGGTGTGCGCCTTCTGGAAGAAAGCGCCAAGGACCCAAAATTTCAGCTCAAGGCGGTCGCTGCACAATGGCATGCCCAACATAAATCGGGCGCGGTCGAAAATTGTCCGCTTTGCGAACATGATCTCAAAGTCGTTCCGTCGCTTGCTCGGGAACTGGAAGCGTTGCGGTCTGTCGGCGACGCTGCTGCTCGCACATTCGATGACAACCTGAATGCCATTTCAGCGGAACTAGAATCTTCGCTTCCAGCATCGCTCAAAACATTCGGCCCCGAGATTTTGACTTGGGAGCCATGCGCCAAGTTGGCGAATGAAGTACGCGCAACGTTAGTGGTCAAGGATCGCTACGCGAAAATCCTTGTGAAATTTGGCGCACTTGTCGAAGCGGCGCTCGCCATCGCTCCGGCTAGCGAATTCGCCGCAGTGCCGATCCCCTGCGGATCAGATGTTTTGAAGAATTTAAACGAAAGAATCGCAGTTATTGAACGTTTGCTCGGGTTGGCCCAATGGTTCGGTAGTGACTCGAGTCAGTGGTCTGACTGGTGGCAGAACCTCGCGGTGCCTGAGACTGCGAAGGAAACGGATGTTACGCCTCACGAGGAAGGCAAGACCACCGATAAAGAGGAATCGGAATGTTTGTCGGCGCACCTGCTGCGTCTATCCGACGCTCTGGCGAAGGCAGAACCGTACCGAAAGGCTGCGGCAGCCATGCGCACGGCATGGAAGTCGGGAAAATCCGCGGCCGAAATGGAGAAGGAACTGAATCGACGTGAAGCCATTGCGGAGAGTTTGATGCCTCTTAAGAGTCTCAGCCCTCTGGCAGAATCCGTTGCAAGAGAAGCGATCGAAGGGCTTTCGGAACGTATCTCCAAACTCCTGAAGCAAATCCATTTGAGTGAACAATTGCAATTCCATGACGCGCGACTGCACCGGAAGGAAGGTCTCGTCGTACGCGGCGCGGTAGGGCCGAAGTTGCGAATTGACGCGACTTTGATAGCAAATACTTCCTGGCTACGAGTCGTCCTGTGGGCATTTCTTTTCGCATTACGTGAGGAAGGCGTTGAACAGGCCGGCAGCGATCCCTTCCCGCTGCTCGTGTTCGACGACCCGCAATCGACATTCGATTCCGAGCATCGCCACCGCTGGGCTCAATACATCGCGTCGTTGCAAAATGGGCCTTCCAAGGCACAACTTGTCCTCACGACATACGACGAACCTTTCCTTGATCTGATCAAGGTCGCGGGTGTGACGGGAAGGCAAGCGATGATAGCGGCAGCCGGGCTCGATCTCGGCTATGTTGGGATATTCGAGGGTGAATCGCCCGACCGCAAATGGTCAGAAACGAAAAAGCTCAATACGCAGAAGGCAGGCCGTGACTACATAAGCGCTGTCAGAGTTTATGCGGAAGGGCTGCTAAGACTCATGCTACGCGGCGAGGATGCGACGGTGTCATCTGTCGCCAGTGGATTCGTGCTGGGGGATTCTCGCGAAAAAATTCGTCAGTTGAACGATAAGGGGATTCCTCCGTGGGATCGGCCTCAGTTCAAGAAGCTTGTTAGCGTTTTGGACAAGCACGCCGCCCCAATAAAGCATATGGAGATTGCTCATCATGCCGGTGGGTCTGCCCTTGGGATGGCGGAGGCAACCGATGTCGAAAAATATTGGCGAACAAAAATCAGCGGTGCTCTCGACCATGGTTTTCGGCTCGCACGCCAACACCATCAGCTGCACGGAGGCTTGAAGGCGCTCCATGCGCCTCCGCCAACGGCGGCGCTCCCCGAAGGGTACAAGGCAAAGGTTCGGACAATTCCCCTGCGCATGCTCGGACGGGCAGCAGCTCTATCCGATGGTCGGGTCGCGGATGGGTGCTTTGACCTTGATGAATTTGATGTTTCCAACCATAAAACAATCGTTCTTGCCCAACATTTGGCGTATCGTCTCACGGCTCCGACTCTTGAGCCGGTTGCACGCTATGGGGACATACTCTTGGTAAAAGAGCCAGGAGAGCCCTCGGCAAAATCCCTTGTGGTGGCCTTAAGCGATGATCGCATTTTGGCGCGCAGATTTGAAATTGCGGAAAACCACAGCGACGTTGCCGTACTGACGGCGCAGGCCATTAACCCGCGCCAGATTGCACCACCCGTGATCGGCCACAAAGCTACCTTCACGTTGCACAAGATAATCGGCGTGCTTTATGGAGATTCCTCCTGGACCGCGACCGGCCAATCCGAAATGGAGATTTGCGAATGCGGTGGGGAGGCCGTCTTCACGCGTTTGGTGGCAGACGCCCTAGGGTTGGTGGAAGTGGTGGGGCAGAGCGCAGAGCCACACGCGCTCAACGGGCAGTATCTAATCGTAAAAAAGGAGATAACGGCGGCAGAAGCGCTCAAGACGCTCGACGGCAAACCGATAATCGCCGCCGACACTGACGACAATCAGTATTTCAAGCGCCTCCGAATCGCTGGAACCGACAGGATAGTCCTTGAGAGTCTCGATAGCGGGGGAGATTACGGGCCGATCGTGCTTGCGCCGCCGGGTATGGGCACGACTTGTCTGAAACGTGTTTGGCCTGTGGCTGGCGTTCTCTTTGAGCTGCCGAGTTGATAGTCCCGATAGAGCGAGACGTGGCGATTACGGTGACATGGTGCCGCGACTCTCGGAGGGTTGGAGAACCTAGCCCCGGACTGTAGTTTAGCTGTCTCATTTTCAGAACACAGTAACGACTTTCCCACCTTTGCGCTCATGTCGCGTAAGTTCTTGCCGCAAAGAAGCAAATGCAGTCTTCTGGGTCAGGAACGGAAGGGCGGAGGGTATGGCGGCGGAGTGGATTCCTTGCGGTAGCAGGTTTATCGAGGCGGACGTTGTTCGCTGGAACGAAGGCGTATGGCAAAAGCCCAGGCGCAGGCGGGGCCGTGCTGTGAATATCGGCGACCGCGCGGTCATCGGCGAAGTAATCCGGGATCATGGCGGCTGGGTCGATGTCCTCGTTCGCGGCTGCACCATAGTGAGTGAGAAACCCGGCCGTAAAGTTCTGGCTCTGGCGAACAACATGGAAGTCCGGCGCAAACGGCACACGATCGAGCGCGGAAAGCCGGAACGTCTTCTCTGGAGTGATGAAAGCGCCCGTGCGATTCTCGCCAGCAAGTTTCTCCGGGGCAGATAACTTACCCGGCGGATGCAAGCGCGATTCGCACAACCTTGTCTCGTCTCGACTAGCCATCGCGATAGCACATGGTGTTGAGTCATTTGGCCTTATCACCATATCTACATTGTCATATAACTATAGCTCTCCGCGACCTAGCTAAAGCATTTCCGACAGCGCCATACATCTACACCACTTATATATGTAGGCGCTGGTGCGGACGGAGTCGGCTTACTCTAACACCCATAAGAGTGTGTGACTTATTCACAACACTTTGTAGTTTTCTGCCACAGACATGTCGTTGATGGTTGACCTGTCGAGAAAATAGCCTATTTTTCAATACAACGGCGTGAAATGAATCACTCGATTCACAAGCGCAAGACTGTATCTAAATAAACCCCTATTAAACCCGCCCTTAGCTTTGCTGGGGCAAACCTGGAGAAAACAGAATGAAAAAACTTTTACTCGTAAGCACAGCAATCGCCGGTGTGGCCGTGATGGCATCGCCTGCTTCTGCAGCTTTGAAAATGGATCTCGGCGGCTACTTCGACGCTTACGGCGTATACGCTGACAACCACGATGCCGGCGGCGTCAATTCCCTGCAGAAATACGCTTTCCGCCGCAACTCGGATGTCTACGTTAACGGCGAAACCACCCTCGACAACGGCCTGACGGTCGGCGCGCACACCGAACTCGCTGTTGGCAACAACAACGCAGACGGCGCGGCTAACATGGGCAACAACGGCGTGAGCGTCAATGAAGTCTATGCTTACGGTTCCGGCGGCTGGGGCCGCGTCAACTTCGGCACCGAAGACGGCGCTGCTTACCTGCTGCAGGTAGCCGCTCCTTCCGCCGACTCCAACATAGACGGTCTGCGCACGCAAATTCAGGCGCTGAACCCGTCCGCGAATACGCAATCCGCCTTCCTCCAGACCGTCCTGGGCACCGCGGGCACTTCAGCCGGCGGCAACAACCCGCTCGGCAATTCCGGCACGGACGCTTTCTCCGCGGTCAGAACCGGCAACATGGACTATCAAATGGCTGACTTCCGCCAGACCGACCGCCTGACCTACCTGACGCCGAAGTTCAACGGCTTCCAGGGCGGCATTTCCTACGCGCCGCAGCCGGGCATGGTTTCTTCGACCGGCGGCATGAACCTGAATAACGTTGCTTCAGCCGGTGGTGATTTTAATGTCCCGGGCACGGCAAGCTACAAGAACCTGTGGGAAGCGGCCGCCCGTTGGGACGGCGAATACCAGGGCTTCGCCGGCAGCATCGGCGGCGGCTACAGCGACTCCAGCCTGGCTGGCTCTGCTCTTACGGCAGCACAGCTCGTTGCTACCAATGCCCTCGACGCAACTCTTACCAAGGGGATCAAGAGCTGGAACGGCGGCGCTAGCGTTTCCAACTCCGGCTTCAGCCTCGGCGGTGCTTACAAGAGAACCTCCACGGCTGCCATGGGCTACACGCTGGTCGGCGGCGACGCTACCGACATCGGTAGCGGCGACATCGTCAGCAACACCTATGTCGGCGGTCTTGGCTATGACAACGGCCCGTACCATGTCGGCGCAAGCTACATGCATGACCGCACCAAGCAAGACGCTATCAGCGGCGCCGACCACTACCTCGTCGGCGAGAACTACACCGATACCCGCTACACGCTCGGCGGCGGTTACACCTTCGCTCCCGGCATGACCTTCCGCGGTTCCGTGGCCTGGGGCAAATTCGATGATTCGTCCATCGCAGGCGTCGGCGCCCTTCAAGGCCCCGCCGCTACAAACGGCAGCAACCGTTACGACCAGGTTGCCATTGGAGCTGACATCCAGTTCTAATCGACTGACTTGATACGAATAAAGAGAGAGAGGCGCTCGCAAGGTGCCTCTCTTTTTTTTCGCCGCCGCGCCTTATGCAGAAAAGCGATGGCGCGGCCACAGCTTTCTTGACACCGACGGACCAGCCATTGGTATGATCAATTAAGTGCCCGTAGCTCAGCCGGATAGAGCAGGTGCCTTCTAAGCATCAGGTCGGGGATTCGAATCTCTCCGGGCACACCATTTTGAAAGCCTTGTTATGAAGATCACACTTGCCGATATGCAGCACCTCGCAAGGGATAGAGGCGGCCAATGCTTGTCGCAGAAATATATCGGCACTAATTCCAAGCTAATTTGGCAGTGCAAGGAAGGTCACCAATGGGAAGCTGTCCCCCACAATATCAAGCGGGGACGATGGTGTCCTGCCTGCGCGCGTATGAAGTACGGTACGCTCGAAGAGATGCAGCGGATAGCCACGCAACGCGGAGGTCAGTGCTTATCAACAGAATATACGAATAGCCAGACCCGGCTAACCTGGCAATGTAGAGAAGGGCATCAATGGCGGTCCATTCCTGAATCGGTTAAGCAGGGGAGTTGGTGCCCTGTCTGTCGAGGTACGCAGGTCGGCTCGATCGAGGAAATGCAGAGGATCGCGACAAACAGAGGCGGCCTCTGTTTGTTGAGCGAATACACCAATCGGCGAACGAAGCTAACATGGCAATGTGCCGACGGCCATCAGTGGCAGGCCGTTCCCGGCAATATCAAATCGGGCAAATGGTGTCCCGTTTGTGCCGGTGGACAAACAGGCACGATTAAGGAGATGCGCGGAATCGCAAGAACACGCGGAGGTAAGTGCCTATCACGGAAATATATAAACAACCGCGCCAAGCTCACGTGGCAGTGCGAAGAGGGGCATCAGTGGGAGGCTTCCGCTAGTAATATCAAACAGGGAACCTGGTGCCCATTCTGTGCCGGCATGAACAAAGGCACAATTGAGGAAATGCGGAAGATAGCGATGAATAGAGGCGGTCAATGTTTATCAGAGGAATATATTAACAACGATTTCAAGCTGACGTTTCGATGCAAACACGGCCATGAGTGGCAGGCCGCTCCGAGCGGCATCACACAGGGGCATTGGTGCTTCGTCTGTGCCTCCAACGCAAAGAAAGGCACGATTGAGGATATGCAGAGAATGGCCGACAGCAAGGGTGGCAAATGCTTGTCGACGGATTATATAAGCAACAACTCCACGTTAACCTGGCAGTGCGAGAATGGGCATCAGTGGGAGGTGTCTCCTAAGCGCGTTAAGCTGGGGCACTGGTGTCCTCTTTGTGTAAGAAAGAAGTAGCGATAGCGCCTATAGCGTGCCCGGTGTCATCGTGACACCCAACAGATTAGCCAGAGGGGTGAGGTGCCACGCAGCATTGGGCAGGTGATACTGTCGCCTAGGAATTCTTCATTCCGTACATTACAATTGACCCAGAAGTGAACGTCCCGGCTTTCGCCACGAATTGTATCGCGTTGGCGGTGGAGATTGCCGGTGCGGTCAGTGCCAAAGCGTGGTAGCTCCCCCTGTAGCGGTACTGGTGTAGACCGCCAGAGATGGTGGCCTGCATGTGTAAGAAAACAGTGATGACGCTTCCATAAGCGTCGTACCCCTATACATACCCTTGAATTTCACAACCGCCAGCACCGCCAGCGCCGGAAGTTCCTGTATAACTGCCGCCCCCGCCGCCGCCCGGAGATGCGCCCGTTGTGGCTGTTGTTGTTCCAATAGAGCCAGCACCGCCAGCACCGCCATATACGGACGTTCCACCAGCTGCTGCGGTGACAGAATCACCGGGGCCACCGCCACCGCCTCCCCATTGTGAATTGCCTCCAACAGAGGTGCCGCCACCGGGATCTCCGCTGCCACCGCCGCCGCCGTATAAGGCCCATCCGCCTGACGAACCATTCCCTCCACCCCCGCCGCCGCCATAAACAGCACCACCAGTTCCTTGAGTCGATCCTGTATGCTGCTCCCAAGATGGTCCACCCGCCCCGCCAGCAGTGGTCACTGCATCTGCACCCAATCCGCTTGTCATGCTGGCCGCATGGTTAGAAAATCCACTACCTCCACCGCCACCGCCACCACTCGTCGCATTCGCAGTCCCACCCGCCCCCGCGCCACCACCATAAGCTGTAACAAACGAGCCAAATGTCGACGAGTTACCATGATTTCCGGCAGTGGCAGCTGTAGTTTGCGCTATGCCGCCGGCACCAATTGTCACCGTCGTCGCTGTATTCACTGCACCTATTGTTGCGGATAAAATATCAAATGGAACGCAAGCACCACCGCCACCACCGCCGCCACCGCCACCGCCAGTGCTCGTGGCACCTTTTCCGCCTGACCCACCAGCCCCCCAAAGAAATCCCGTGAATGACGTATAACCGGGCGGGTTATAGAATGTCATTGAGGATGTGACGCGGGTATTGAACCCTTTGTGGACAAGAGTATGGAAGTTCGTCCCATCAGACTGGAATAATCTTTCCTCGCCTGGGTACATGACGAAACCAGTTGCAGCCGCGATACCATCGAGCGTTCCGCTTGAAGATTTTATCGTCAGAGCCGCCTGTGATGTGCCGTTATTTTTAAAAATTGCCCACCAGCCGTTCCCAAGCGTTGCAGCAGAAACTATCGTCCACGTGGCCGCGCTTGCGCCCGTGAAGCTGATGTAGGAATTATTGTCTGTTGTCGTCGGAGCGTATGTGGTGCTTTGCGTGCTGTATGTCAGCGCGGAAGGACCCCCACCCCCACTGACAGCGGCAGCAACGTACGCAGTAGTTGCGATCTTCGTTGAGTTATCTCCCGATGACTGCGTGGTTGTGGTCGGGCTGCCAGCGAGAGCGACGCTGCTTTTTATTGTAGTCGCTAATGTCCCGCTCGTCGTGACATCTCCCGATAGGTCGCCATTTGTTACTGACGTCGAGCCAGAGAATTTCGAGAGGTTGCCAGAGGAAGGCGAGCCTGTTGTGGTAACAGTTCCACCCCCACTGGCAGCTACTGCAGCAGTAACGAACCCAGTTGTCGCCACTTTTGTCGAGTTATCTCCCGGAGATTGTGTCGTCGTTGTGGGAGATCCCGGGAGTGACGCACTGCTTCCAAGCGTAGTGAGCGAGGAAGTGACGACGTTGGACGCGAGCGTGGTTCCAGTCAATGTTCCCGCGGGGGCTACAACCACATTGGTCGATGCAGCCGTAAGCTGGCCTTGCGCATTGACCGTGAAACTGGGAATCGCCGTTGAAGAGCCATATGACGATGCGCTGACGGTCGTGTTGGTGATTGCAAACGTGCTGCCAGAAAGCGTCAAGCCCGTCCCCGCAACGTATGTGCCGGTGCCTGCGACCTGAGTGAACACGATATTTGACGTTCCAACGGTGATCGTCCCCGTTGTGATTAGCTGGAACGTAGTCGCCGCATATACCGTCCCGCTTTGAATAAAACCGCTGTCGCCAGGCTGGATCGTCGCGGAGCTATTGAAATCGGTCGTGCGTGTCAGAACATATTGTGCGCCTGCTCCGCCTGCGTTCGTGACCGTATAGATTCCATTATTTGCCTGAGTCGCCTCTTCCCATACCAAGATTCGTTGACCTGCAGAAACTGAGCTGCCATCAACCGTCAATGCGCCGTTCGAGTTCGCTGTCAGTGTCGCGCCGACGCCGGAACTGCCATTGTTATAAGTGTTCGCCGGAAGCGCGCCCGTGGTCGCGTAGTTGCACGCGGCTTTATTTGGGGCATTGGCAAGGGCCGTGTTCACTGCGGTCGTGACATAGGCGGTCGTTGCGACATTTGTTGAGTTATCCCCCGATGACTGCGTGGTCGTGGTCGGGCTGCCAGCCAGAGCGACACTGCTTTTGATGCTTGTCGCAAAGCTGCCGCTGCCGGACCCTGTGACATCGCCGGTCAATGTGATGGTCTGATCCCCCGTGTTCGTGCCGGAGAGGTTCGATCCTGTCACAGTCCCTGTCGCTGCGACCGAGGTGGGCGTGATATTACCCAGACCAACCGTAATCGTTCCGCTCGATGTTATCGGCGAGCCGCTGATAGTGACACCCTGCGACCCTGATGCCGCAACGCTTGTCACTGTGCCACTACTGCTCGCGGCGTCAACATAGGCTGTAGTGGCTAGCTTAGTGGAATTGTCGCCCGGCCCCTGTGTTGTGGCATGCCCGTGCAGCACGGACGTGCCATTACCAAAATAAACGTCGCCAACACTTGTGTTGCCGATTTGGACTGTATTGTCGGCAGTGCAGGTGGCACCGGAGCCTATGGCGGTTCTGTTTGTGGCGGCGGCTCCTCCGGCGCCGGCAGTTGAGGCAGCCTGATAACCAAGATAGGTATTATTACTACCTGAAGCCAGACCGTTTCCCGCGAGATACCCCATAGCAGTATTGTAGGCACCGCTTATGTTACTACTCATTACCAAATAGCCAACGCCAGTGTTGTATCCGCCGGATGAGTTTACGGCTAAGGCGCCAGATCCCACGGCGGTTTGCCCCCCGTTCTGGTTAAGGGCGAGCGCTCCGTAGCCGATGGCGGTAACATCGCTGCCGGGGGAACTGACCCACACCGCACTCGCACCGACAACAGTGTTGCGTGAATCGGTTGTCATATCTGTTAATGCTTGGGTTCCAATAGCCACGTTATTCTGGCCGCTTGTAATGCTGCTTAATGCCTGAGTACCTACCGCTACATTCTCGCTGCCGGAGGTATTAGAGCGCATGGCCACATAGCCGATAGCTACATTATTCTCCCCCGTGTTATTAGCCGGTGTTGAGGACCCCTGAAGCGCTTCTGAGCCGATGGCAACATTTTGGCTACCGATAGTGTTGATCATGGAATGGTAGCCGACGGCTACGTTATCTGTTGCTGTAGTGTTTGCGACTAGGCTGCCGATGCCAACGCCCGTATTGTTGGCACCTGAATTATTGGCCCCGGCTCCGCTCCCCATGATAAGTATGGTTGACTCATCGCTGACGACATCGCTGAGGTTGCCCAAATCCAGTGAGATGTTCGCGGTCCCGTTAAAGGAAACGCCGGCGATTGTTCTTGCGGTCTCCAGTGCGGTTGCTGTAGCGGCGTTTCCGTCGATGGAGGCAACCCCGGTGAAGTTGCCTGAACCGTCCACGGTCACTGTGGAGTCCTGAATGACCGTGCCTGAAGTGCCGTTCCATCTTGCAATGGCTGTATCCGTTGAAGAGCCTGGTCCTGTAACATTAGCCATTGTAAATGTTCCTTTTGTGAGAGAAGAGGTTGCGGGGAAAGCGGTATGGTTGGGATGCTAGAGCAAAAGAATTAAGAAGTAGTGAAGGGGCGATAAAGCGCTGCGTGAGTGCGGTCGCGGATGACCGTGTCGCCGCGAAACAAGTAGATACGGCTAAAATGCCGCGTTCAGACTGTGAGATTACAAAGCGTGATTGCGAGGGCGAGGTGCTAACGGGACGGGCCGTCAGGCTTTCGCGGCCAGTCGCGGCGGAGTTGCCGGGGCGGAGTCGGCGGTTTTTTGGAGAACCGCGACGAGAAAAAATCCGGCAACGGCGACAGAAGCGCTGCGGCGCCGGTCAGGAACCGTGATATCGGTGTACGAACCTTCGCAAGCGGCTTGAGGAAGCGACTCAGCTCTGGTTTCAGGAAGCGAGACTGGCTCAGCGTGTCCGCGTCGATGGCGGCCTGAGTGGGGGGAGTCGGCGGTTTTGCTAAAAACCGCGATGCAGCGATGCCCGGCAATGGCGGGGAAAGAGCAGCGCCCGTTATGAACCGGGATATTGGCCGGCGAACCTTGGCAACCTGGTTGAAGAGGCGGCTCAGCTTGGGTTGCAAGAAGCGAGAGCCGCTCAGCGTGCGCGTTTGGGGCCGTCTCTGGCGCGTTGCTCCACGAGCTGTCTCTCACGTTCTTCATTTTCAGCCTGAAGCTCGCGGGCGAGTTCCTGCTCGCGAACGTAGCGGTCGCGTTCCTCCGCGTCCTTGACGGCAAGGTCATGGAGGCGCAGCGCGTGCAGTTCCTCGCGATTCTCGATTTCCAGTTTGTTCGTCCGCTGTAAAAACGCGGCGTAGTCGTCACGCTCCTGCTTCTGGCGCGCGGCGAATCTTTGTTGTTCGCGCTGGCGCTCGGCTTCGCGCTCTGCGGCGCGGGCCGGAGAAAAGAAGCTCCAGACGGAGTCGATGACGCCGTCGAAACTGGCGCGCGCCTGTTTCTGCCGGCGCCGGAGGTCTTCCGCTTCCCGCCGGTCGTTGGCGTCGCGCCGGTCGAGGTTTTCGCGGATATTGCGGTCGAGATCAGCGCGGAGTTGGTCCATTTCTGCTCTCTGGGATTCGACGAGCTTGCGGCCCTCCTCGGCCTGACGCTCGGCGAGAGCTTTTCCGAGGGCCTCGGTTTGGGCTTGCGCGGGGTCTGACGCCGGTTCGGGAGGTTTGTCCGCGGGTTTGTCTTCCTGTTGTTGGGGTTGCTCGTGAGGTTCCTGCTGCGCGGGCTGCTGCTCCGTGGTTTCCTGCTTCTGAGTTTCCTGCTGGCGTTGCCGTTGAAGCTCGGTCGCCTGTGCCGCGGTGGGGAGGGTCTCGCGGTCGATGCCTTTCATGAATTCACGCAATTCGGCGGCCTTGCTGTCGCGGATCTGGCGACCGAGGCTGTGAATGCTCCCGGTCTCGTCGACGATCACGAAGTCGCGGCGGTCGCCTTTGGCGAGAATGTAGCCCTGCTCTTCGAGGGCCACCTTGAAGGCCTGGGCGTTGTCGGAGGCCTGTTTGAGGGCGGTGATCTGGTCCTTGCGGGTGGCGGGGTCGATGCCGGTGCGCTCTCCCTGCTGCCATTCGGCCTGATTGGCTTCGGCTCTGGGGAATTCGGGCTGCTTGTCGCGATCCCGCTTTGCGTGCTTGCCGGGCACCTGCTCATGTCCGAATTCAAGTTCCAGGAGCTGGCTGGCCCGCTCGTGAGCGAGATAATTCTGGCTGTCCGAGCGCAGGACCATGCGGTCGATGTCGGTGCGCGCCCAGACGACGTGGATGTGCTCGCGGCCGTGCTTCTCATGCATGACGACGGCGCGAGGCTGGCCCTCAAGGTGGAGTTCTTTTTCGAGGACATCGACGGCGCGCTGCCACTGGTCCCGCGTCATGGTGTAGTCCTTGGCGGGGTCGATATTGGCGTGGTAAAGGCCCTTGGTGCCGCGCGTCCCCTCGCTAATCGTCTGCCAGTCGCGGAAGGCCTCTGCAAGGTTGGAAGTCGGGAACTGGATTTCGAGGATTTCCACCTTCTCATTGGTGTCAAGCCGCTGGAGGTGCCAAGCGAGCTGGCCCGGTGCCGCGCGGCTGCCACCCTTGATAATCATGGGTCGGGACCGTGCTTTTTGCCGAGCGCGGCATTAATCCGGTTTAGTATATCGAGGCAAGCGCGAAGGACTTGCTGCAGCTCTGGAAGCTTGGCCTTTTCTCCGGAGTTAAGGGCACGCGCTATCTGGTTGATATTGTTGCCAAGCCGCCCGACCTGGCCCAGATACTGGCGGAGCGCCTTGTGGTCGACGGGCGGGCGGCGCTGGGCGCGGGGGCCGACGTCGCCGTCGAGGGCGGCGGCGCGCAGGAAGGCGGTAAAAGCGAGACCGGCCTTGTCGGCCTTGGCGGCGATTCGGTTGAATTCGTCGTCCATGAGGCGCATGGAACACCGTTTATTCCGTTGCCGTTTATCGCTGCCGCTGGCCATCGCTGCACCTAAACCCTGTCATGGCGGGCATCCCAGGAGCGTGCGGACATATTCTTCGAGCGTCAGGCCATATTGGGCGGCCTTGGCCGTCAGCATGGCCTCCTGCTCGTCGGTTAATTCGAGGTCAACAGCGTGGGTGCGCATCGTCCATTTGTCGATGACCGGGTATCTGTCTGTCGTGGCGCTCATGGTTGCCTGTCCTTTCGTTCCTGCCAAGGCCGTCCGTCACTGACGGCCTGCCCGGCTCTTCCTGACCCGCCGCGCATGGGTCCCAAGGGCGAAGCGCCTTGGTCTGGGTTCCACAGGGGCACGAAGGCCCCTTGGTGGGGTCCATGGGGCAAAGCCCATGGTGCGCGGCTCCCGCCGCACAGGGTCGCAGGGGCGAAGCTCCCGTCAGGGGTGCAGGGGCAGAAAACCCCTGCTCCTGGGGGATGCAACGGGGGACGAAGTAACCCCCCTTGCCAAGCCAGAGCGCCGGTTTCCGGCGCTCGGTGTGGGCGGCCTGCGGTCCGCCCGCGCATGGCTTGCCACGCACGATAATGGGAATTTTCCCTATTATATTTTCAGAATACCACCGAACCGTTGAGAAAGAATTAACGTCGGTGGCGTGGGTATGCTTATGGTGAATTATACTACGATTCGCGGGTAATATGTGAACAATTATCGTCACCAACTCAAGAATTGCCGACGGACCTATTCCCCGAGTAATAGCGCCTTCGCCGCATTCAGCTCTTTCGAGAAATAGCTGGAGCCGCCAAGGTCCGGGTGCACCTTTTGTATCAGCCTGCGATAGGCCGCCAGGATTTCTGTCCGGCTCGCATTGCGTTCAACTTCGAGGATATCTCGCGCCCGCTCCTCGGTCATAAAGGGCTCGGGCTTTGGTGGTGGCGGCTTGGGTCGCGCCTTTTCCTTTGCCCCTGACCCTCCATTCCCTCCACCCGGTGGCGGCGGTGGCGGTGGCGGTGGCGCAAAATACGGATTCTCGTCATAGGCGATCGGCGGCTGCCAATACAGGGCCGGGTGTGTTTGCTGCAACGCAACAAAAGCCTTCGTCAGGTTCCAGTAATCGACCGGCCTGAGGTAATGCGGGTGGCCGTTGGGCTGGATGGCGATGGCTACGTCCTTGCCTAAGTTGAGGACTTCGTCGGGGTTGAGCAGCGAGCGCCCCGTCTCGCTATGTGTGGTGCTCTGGCTGGAGCTGGAGCTTCCGCCATGCGCGGAGCTGCTGCTGCTGGAAGAACTGGAGGTGCTGGTGGTTTCGACGGTGGCCTTACCGAGGGTGTCGCTGAGGTATTTCGCGCTTTCGAGGTCATTGACGTTGCAAAACCACTGGTACGCGCAATTGGACAGGATCGTGGCTTTGGCCTCCGCGTAGTGGTCCTTCAACTGGTCGAGGCCCTGCACGATGAGGGCGAAATCGACCCCGAAGCCGCTCATGGTGGCGATGTCGCGGGGCAGGTCGTCGAGCCGCCCGAGCGCCGCAAACTCGTCGATGAGAAACAGGCAGCGATGGCCGTATGGCAGTTTCGTCTGCCGGTTTTTGAAGATGTGCATGGCGGCGGCGATGACCAGACGCAGCCATGTCTTTTGCGTATCCATCCGTTCCGTCGGGATGACGACATAGACGGTCGCTTTCTGCGTCGCGAGGTCCTCCATCGCGAAAGACGACTTCGCCGTCGCCGCCTTGATCTGGGGGTCGCTCAGGAACTTGGTGCTCTCGCTCAGGTTCGACATGACGCCGCTGTAGGTTTCATCGGCAAGGTCGATGAACGGCGCGGCCATTTCGCGGATCGCGCCTGAGAAAGCTTCGCTCGCCGCCATGGGGATCAGGTATTTCGCGGTGAAGTCCTTGCGGGTGAGGCTCACGATCTCCCGCGCGCGTCCCAGCGTCTTTTGCTCGCCCGGCTGGTCGGCGAGCCAGAGAAATACCGCCGTCAGCACGTTCGCCGCACTGCCCTGCCAGAACCGGTCCTTGGCGTTCGGCGGAGCCGGGCAGATGGCGCCGGCCAGCGTCTGCGCGATCGCCACGACACTCGGGTCGGTTCGAACAAGGATGTCGAGCGGGTTGTAGGTGGCTTGAATGAAGCCGCGCTTTTCGTAGGTCGCGGCGAGTTCTTTCCACGGGTTGAGGATGTGGATACTCTGCTTGAGCTGCTCCTTGCGGATGCCGGCGGTGATGGCGGCATTCTCGCCCTTGGGGTCGATCACAAGGGCGGAGCCGCGGTAGCGCAGCAAGGTCGGAATGATCACCCGCGTCCCTTTGCCGGTTCTGGTGCGGGCGACGATGAGGGTGTGATGTTCCGCGGTCGAGCAGACTGGCGCGCCCTGAGCGCCGAGCGTTGCCGCCGCCCACCCCGGTTGGCTGCTTTTGCCAAAGAAAAGTCCATTCGCGAGGCACGCGTCGTCCTTGATGTCGGTTTCCATCGCGGCGTAGTGCGCGGTGCCGTAGACGGTGGAGGTCTCACGGGCCGGCGGGCCACGGCGGCGGGAAAACCAGTAGAACAGAGGGAGCGCCACTATCGCGCTGAAAACGATCACGTCGGTTGCGCTCACCACGGTGCCTGCGGAAGGTTGTGAAAATTGGCCGGTGTTCGCCGCTGGCGCGGGTTGCCGGCGCGCGGCAGCAACGGCGACACCCCCTTGCCGGTAATCCCGCTCGAATTCACTGCCCTTCCCCGCCGCCTGCCATTTCTGCCGCAGGCGCCCAAGGTCCGTGGTCAGGATCATGTCGGTTTCGCGCCAGGTGGGGGCGTCGATATCCTTTTTGATCGAGTAGCGATTGCTGACTTCAGTGATTTGGGCGAGAAGCTCCACGGCCAGACTAACGTCGCGCTGATAGTCGGCCGGGGACGTGCCGCCCTGGCCCTTTCCCTGCCCCGCCGGAACTCTGGACACCGGGATGGGCATCGCCGGGTTCGTGGCGATAGCCTGAGACATCTGTTCGAGCTGGTGGTCGAAGCTGTCGACGTAGCCCTGGCCTTCGGACGCGTACTTGCCGCGAAGCGCCATGATCTCGTCCATGGCCTTCTTGTCCTCGGTTGCGAATTGCTCCGCCGTGATCTCGCCGCGGTCGCGGCGCTGCTGGAGCAACAGGCGCCGGCGTTGAGGCTCAAGCGCCGCCCGAACATCCGCCGTGAGGGCGTCGTTGACGGTGCGGTCGTGTTCAACCTGCTGCTGCCTGAATTGCGCGGCGCGGGCTTGCAGTTGTGGCACAAGGGTCGCGAGGCGGAGTTTAGTCAGGCCCTCGATCTGGCTCTTGGCCTGCTGCTGCTCGTCCGCAGGGAACTGCGCGAGCTGTCGGTAGAGGGTCTTGAGCTCGGGATCGATTGCCGTGCTGCGGAGATAAAATGTGTGAATGTCGATCTGCTGATTGTTCCGCAGGAAACGGTTTTCTTCGGTCTGGACGTTGAGTTCGACGATACGCTGGATCGTCGCATCAGGAACTTTGGCGAAGGCTGGCGCGGCCCACAGGCACAGCATCAGAAGCGGTGCGTACCGCCACAGGCTGGTCAGACTCGCTGGTCGTGTGCTCATTTTGGCGAAGGGTCAGCCGGCCCCCGGTAGCGATCACTGCAAGTCATTCGGGCCGTAGTTCTCGAAATATTATTCCGGTGCTTTCAATCCCAGACCGGGCCTTCTACGAAGTGCGCATAAGCTCCTTTTATATACAGGCAATGAACAACTTATGTCCATCCGGCGTGCGAATGCACAGTTCAATGCGCGGACGTTAGAACACGTTTTCTTCTTCTGCCGATTCCCCTCTCACAGGCCTTTCAAAGATCCCGGTTTAGCACGGCCGGCGTGTGAAGCCGCAAGCGCAAGGCTCCTCCTCTTCGTTGTGGTCCTGGCGGATGCGGCTCACGCCGTAGCCGAGCTTTCCCTCAAGCAAGAAAGGCCTCGGTAGTCGGGGCCTCAGTTGCAGAGGAGAAAAAAGATGAACTTGATAACACGCATCGAACTGACAGATCGCACCGACGCCGAACTGGCCGCGTTGTTCGCCCTGATCTCAAGGGAGCTTGCTCAAGCGAAGTATGGATCGCTGGAATGGCACGGTGGAATGATATCGCTCGAAAACATCCGTCGCGAACAGGCGAAACGGCAAGTGGTCATACGCCCACGGCCGCGTGGTCCGGGTTTCTGACGCCCGCCGACCACCGCAGGCGCGTCCTCGCCTGCGGTGGCTCGAGTCTCAGAGGAAGGAGAGTTGCCGCGCGGATTGCTCGCGCTCCCGCCAAGCTGGAGAGTCGCTCTCGACGGTGAGCCACACGTCGACGTAAGCGACGGGTCCGCCGGCGGCGGCGATCGCCGACGCCGCGATGAAGTGCGAGCGGTAGCCAGTTTCGGTGATCGGGAGCGGCGCGTCCGTTGGATGGATGCACCGCACCTCGATGTGCGCGAGGTCGTCGCCGAGGATGTGATGGGGCAGCCATTGGGGCTCATAAGCGACTTCGAGAAGAGTGCCGTTCCAGTCGAAGCGGTGGAGTTCGGTGCTGCGGGTCACGACGCGCCTCCTTCCTCTGAAACTTCTTCTTCGTGGTGGCTTTTAGCCCGGTCGAGGCAGCGCGTGAAATCAATGCCCTGCCGCTGCGCGTAGTGCATCGCGTCCGTGAGAAAGTCGGAGAGGACAAGCTCTGCGTCGTCGTAGAACTCTTCGCCGCCTTCTTTGCCGATGGCATATTCGAGCAATCCGGTTTCTGCCCACATGGCGCGTTCAGCGTTGGTGATTGGTTTCGTCATGACGCACCTTCCATCGGCGCGAGTTCATCCAGAATGGCGCTTCGGATCACGCGGGCCTTTGCGAGGACTTCACACGTCGAGTCGAACATCTCCTCTGGTGGGAAGCAGCGAAGCTCCGGCACGGCGAGCAGTTCCCCGAGGACTTCGATCAGGTCGTCGATGTGGCGTTCGGCGAGAGTTTTCTTCGCCCGTGGCTGTAATTGGTAGTGCATGTTGAACCTCCTGTTGCAGGAAGAAGAGCGCTTACGCGCCCTCCCCCGTGGTTGCTGGTTGTGCCGGTTGACCTGCGGGCTTCGCCTTGGGCGGAAAAGCCGAGTAGCGCTTGCCGTTGATGATGACGTTGAAACCGTTGCCCTTGCTGTGGGCGAAGGCGGCGCCGACGCGTTTGTTTTCCTTCTTGCCGCCGCTCTCGACGGTGTCGAAGATGTAGAAGGCCGGTAACTGTTTCTCTTTGGTAGTTTCGGTTTGTGTTGTCATAGCTGTTTCTCCTTTTTCGTGTTTGAACAAATCCCCTTCGGGATGAGTCCCGTCGCTATGCGCCAGGGCGCGGCGTCAACAGGAAAATTGGGGGGAACCGCTCGCGGGGGAACCGATTCTTCCTGTTTACGCGGGAAGCACCCGCGCATGGCAGGGCTCAGACGATGCCCAAGGGGTTTGCAAATACGGCTTGAGGAGAAAGGCTGACAACACCGGAACAGCGACCATGAAACAGGCTGATGCGCTGAAGAACTCGACTTGTTGATCGACGGAAAGAAAGCGGATGTCGCCTGGCGGTGCGCCGCGCGGTAACTGTTTATCAACTTTTGACGGCTATAGGCTGGTTAGCTTCGGGAGCTACGGACATAACGGACGCAAGTGAGGGATCGGACAGGGAGTCGTGAGTCTGGCGTGCACTCAGTCCGCTTCAGATACTGTAATGCGGTGCTTGTAAACACCGCTGCGTATAGACCGTGAGATGAGGCTGTAAAAGAAGCCGTTCCCAGTGTAGAAGCAGCCATCTACAACAACCCCAACGACGGAGAACGGCTATGAAGTATTACTGCGGTTTAGATATATCCCTGAATAACACGGCCATATGTGTTGTCAATCAGGATGGTGATGTGATTCGGGAAAGTGAGGTGCCCACGGAGCCTGTAGCTATCAGTCAGTACCTGAAGGCGACAGGGCTTTCCATGGAACGTGTCGGCCTGGAAGCTGGCGGCCTGACACCCTGGCTATGTCACGAATTGCTCGCGGCCGACTGGCCGGCGATCTGCATCGAAACCCGGCACGCGAAAGCAGCCATGCAGGCTCAGCAGGTGAAGACAGACCGCAATGATGCCCGCGGCCTGGCGCATATCATGCGCACCGGCTGGTTCAAGGAAGTTCATGTCAAGAGTCATGTGAGCCAAAAGCTCCGGGTGCTGCTCGGCAACCGGCGCTGCCTGCTCGACAAACGGCTGGATATTGACAGCCAGATCCGCGGGACCCTGAAAGTCTTCGGACTCAAAACCGGCAAGGTCACGCGCGGAAAGTACGAACAGCGCATTCGAGAACTGGTCCAGGACGATCCCGAGCTACAGGCCTACATCTTCCCGATGCTGGAGGTTCGCCACCATCTTGTCCAACAATGCAACGTCCTGGAGAAGATGATTCTGGATTGCGTAAAGAAAGACGAGATCTGCGGACTGTTCATGACGATACCTGGCGTAGGGCCGCTAACCGCCCTCGCGTTCAAGACGTTCGTTGACCGGCCAGAACGGTTCCGACATTCGAAGGCTGTCGGTGCCGCCGTGGGGCTGACGCCGCGCAAGTACGCTTCCGGCGAGGTCGACTACGACGGCCACATCACGAAGTGCGGCGACGTCTTCCTGCGATCACATCTCTTCGAGGCAGCAAAGGTGATGTTGGGCAGAGGAAAGCCAAACCCGCTGAAGGCCTGGGGCCTTCGCGTTGCCAAGCGCAGCTCGAAGAAGAAGGCCTGCGTCGCGGTCGCGCGCAGGCTGGCGGTCATCATGCACGCGATGTGGCGTGACGGCACGGTATTCGAGATGAACGAAGAAGCCGCCGTCGCAACGGCGGTGTGACCTCAGATACAGAGCAAACAGGAACAAGGAGTCAGATATTCTTCGCCGCAAGGCGTGGCCGTCCGGCAGGACGGGAAGAGATAGAGGTGAGAACGTGCACGCCGCCGTGGAAGATACTTCAGATTAAGTTTCTGACCACGCGCTTCAGATGGTTCCGCCCCGCTCTTCGAATGGACAGTCACTTGGGGCGTCGCCTGAAACAGGCACATTGTGCTGGCGCTGACCCCGGAAAGAAGCGTGATCCCTGCCCAAGGCCACCTCAGAAGGATATCTTGAGACAGGAAGGAAGAAGCTATGATCTGACCATCTGCAATCATTTAAGGCTTTCGCGCCGGCAATGGTGCGAAAGGCGTCCAGGCAGGACGCACGAAAAGGCATGAGACCGCTGGAACGACAGCAGGACGACTCCCGATCGTCACTGCGCTTTATAGATAGGTCCATTGCTCCTAACTGCAAATTGCCGAGGACAGAAAGGCCAGCAAAAAACCTTGACTGGTACCGCATTAAAGAAGCGGCGTGCGCTGCCGGGGATCTGCCGGCCGTAGGTGCCGCAGCGTCGAGCTCGACGCTTGAGCGGCAGGCCGGCAAGTCCGGTGTCACTTCTTCGTTGGAGGTTTCGCGGGTGTGGCTCCTGCTGCGCCAGCGTTCACGCTGTCGGCTGTTTCGCCTGAGCCATCCGCGATAGGCTGCCATCCCGGTATGCCCTGCAGAATGCGCTCGGCATTCTTTGCAGGCGTGATGTGGCCGTAGTAGTCCTCGATCATCTTGACCGATGTTCCCATTTGTTTCGCAAGGAAGTACACGTCCACGCCTTCCATCAGCCGGAAGGTCGCGTAGGTGTGACGGAGGCAATAGCCGCTGCGGCGCGTGCCGGATACGCCATAGAGCAGGCCGGATTTCGTCAGCAGATCGGCGATGAGCGTGTCATAAAGACTTTTGGCTGTCTTTCCTTCGGCAGTCGTGAATACAGGGTCGTCGGATTTTGTCGCTTTTGACATTGCCTTGATGCGGTCGAGATAAGTGGCGACGTTGTTGGCTGCAATCAACTCCCGGTACTTGCCCTTGCCCCTGACGTTCAGGGTCACAAACGGGCGGCCATCGCGGGTCGTTCGCACGTCGATGTCGCGCCATCTGAGGCTCCGGGCCTCTCCCGTCCGCATACCGGTATTGGCCATGATGAGCATGAAGTTGTAGGCCATGGTCCTGTACCAGATATTGATTTCTCTGTCGCCTTTTCCTATCCAGTCGCGGGCGAAGGTATGCAGCTGGCGGTATTCCTGCGGCGTGAATTCATCACGCCGATTCTTGTCCTCGGGCATGCGGCCCTTCGGCACCTGGCTCTCTTTTATATAATGCTTGCCCGCGGCGAAGTTCATGATGGCCCGGAAGGTCATCATTTCCTGGCGGATCGTGCCGCTCTTTGCGGGCCCGTTCTTCTTCTTTTGTTCGGCGTCCTCCTTCGCATCCGGCAAAGCGCCGGGCTTCGGCTTCTTGCGGAAGACGCGCTTCTGCGGCTTTCTTAGTGCGTTATTCTCTTTGCGCCAGAAGGGGTATTCCGTCCATTTGTCCTCGGTGATGGAAGTTATCTGCATATTGCCCATGTAGGGGATGAGGTGCAGGCGGATATGTCCGTCCACGGTCTTCCAGCGATGCAGGGTGACCTGGCCGATATCCGCGACACGTTTCTGGAAACATGAGTATTCCTTTGCTACGTCAGCAAAGGACTTGTCGAACACCGGAACCTGATGCCGTACCCGGAATCGGATATCTGAATCGTGGTCAAAAGCCTTTTCTTTAGCTTCGTTGATATCGGATGTCTTCAGGGAGATCGTTTTATACTGGCTGGTGCTTGGCACCTTGACGCGGCAGTACCAATTCTTGTGCCGCACATCGGCCCTGCGGAAGATGATGAGGCCTTTCTTGAGTTCCTGAACGTCGGTGAGGAAATGTTCCAATGAGTGGCTTTCTGTGCATGTTCCGTGTATAAAGAATTTGTAACCCCTTGATTCTACGTATACTGTGAAGGGGTTGTATATAGGAATGATATCATGATTGTTGTTAAATATCAGTTAAATAGAACAACTCCGTCATCCCGGCAAGAGACGGGAGCTATCATACGTACTTGATCTAGCTATTACATTCATGGCCATTTCTGCCTGTGTAGGTGTTGTGTAGAGAATAAGCGATCATTTTACAGAATAACTCTTTGGTCTGATCCCGAATCGTAACCTACACTTTCTCTGTAACGCTGTACAGGTCGTCCGAAAAAGAGGTGGCTATTCTGCTGCCGCTCCCGATTCCATGCAGACCTCGGCAACTGCCTCGCGGCTGCCGTCCGGTGCGCTCGTGTCAACGGTCGGAGCAGAAGACCGAGCGCCTAAGAAGCATCGCAATCCTTGAGCGGCGGGCCGGCGTTGTGGGTAGCTTCTGCGATGGACACCTCGTCCGTTGCGTCATGGTCAATTACGCCTTCAAGAAACTCGCGGTGCCTCTCCTGGAGGAACGCGAGCGCTTGCCCTTCGTCAGCTCGGTGTTCGAGTTTCTCTTTGACAAACTGCAAGCGGGCGTCGTTTTCATCGAGAACTTCACCCCACGTCTTGATGCCAATGGAGATGTTGGGGCCGCGATTGATGAGCCGCAGCAGCGGATAAATACTTCGTCGCCGTAGTGGTTGATGACCTTGATGGCGATCTTGCCGGACGCGGGCTTGTCGAAGGGGCGGCTTTCCTTTTTATACAGCGCAATTTAGCATAGGTCGCGCAAGGCGCGATGAGAAAGAGCGAACAGCGTCGGAAGTCATCGCGTTCTGCGTTTGCAAAGCAAATGTTGTTGGTGTGAGTCTCCATCCGGACGGCCGGCCAGCGCCAGGCGTGCTCGGTAGTTCCACAAGAGAAAGGCGATAGAACGTTCAAGAACCGGACGATGGCCACGAGAAAAAAAGCAGTATCGACCCCGAAGTACGTGATGAAAATATCGCGTCTCACGGTCGATAAACTCGGCGTAAAGCTATATGACCGCGTTTCCGCCGTGATCGCAGAACTCGTTGCCAACAGCTACGACGCGGACGCGGCGAAGGTCACGATCACCGCGCCGATGGGCGAATATCTGGCAACGCGCTCCCAGGGCGAAATCAAGGACCGGGGATACGAGGTTGTGGTGGCCGACAACGGCAGCGGGATGACCCCCGATGAGGTCAACCGCTTCTACCTGCGGGTAGGCGCGGAGCGGCGGAAGGACGAACGCGGCGACACGTCGAAAGAATTCGGCCGAAGGGTCATGGGCAACAAAGGCGTCGGCAAACTCGCGCCGTTCGGAATCTGTCACGAGATCGAAGTGTTGACGGCGGGCGGAAGTCTTACGACGGGCAAAGACGAATCCGGGAAGCAGGTTAAGGGGTACCTGAGAGCCCACCTAGTCCTCGACCGCGACGGGATTCTGAGGGACGAGGAATTCGACTACGAGCCTAGAATAGGCTCGTTGGACGAAACCATAGCCAAATCCGCCGGAACGACGGTGACCCTGCGGATCTTCGCTTATCGCCGGGTCCCCACCATCGAGGATTTTTCGAGACAGTTGGCGCAGCGGTTCGGAGTGAAATCCGGCAACTGGAAAATCGAGCTGTTCGACGCCGTCAAGACCCCGAGCGATCCGAAATACAAAACCGAAGTCGGCGTGTTCGCCATCAACACGATGGAGAATACCGAAATCTCGTTCAAGCCAGGCAAGAACGGCGAGATCGAAGGAAGAGCTTTCGACTCCGACGACCAGCCCATTGAAAACGTCAATGCCGGTTTCGCCTACGAAGGCAAGAATTATCCCGTCCGCGGCTGGGTCGCATACGCGAAGGAGCCTTACAAGGACGACCTCATGGCCGGCATTCGCATCTATTGCCGGGGAAAAATCGCCGCGCAGACCAACGTATTCAACCGAAAGGCCGGATTCACGGGAGAGCACGATGTCCGTTCGTATCTCGTCGGGGAATTGCACGCCGATTGGTTGGACGAGAATGAAGACCTGATACAGACCGACCGTCGCGACATCCTCTGGTCGCACGAACTCGGACAGGAGTTCGAGAACTGGGGCCAGGCGGTCGTCAGGAAAATCGGCACGCGCTCCCGCGACCCGATGAAGAAGAAGACATGGGAGCGCTTTAAGGAAATCGCGAATCTCGACGTTCGTGTTCGCGAGGCGTTTCCCCGCGCCGACCAAGAGACCCTGCGCGACCAAGCCGTGACGGTGGCAAAAATGATCGGCCAGACAATCCGCGCCGACGAGGTCGAAGACACCGACCGAGTCGAGAGTTTCGTTCAACTGAGCCTCATGCTGGCGCCGGTGATCACTCTTGACGAGAAACTACGCGCGGCGGCGGATTCGGCGGATTCGCCGCTGGAAGTCGTTACCGACATCCTGAAAACCGCGCGCATCGCCGAGCTAGCCTCCTTCGGTCGGATTGCGGAAGACCGCATTCGCGTTATCGAACGGGTTGAGGCCCTGAAGGACGACCCCAATACTTTGGAGTCCGCGTTCCAGACCCTGATCCAAACATCGCCGTGGCTCGTCAATCCGCAATGGTCGCCGATTACGGCCAATCAGGCTTTCTCGACGCTGCGCAAGGAGTTCGTCAAGTTTTATAAGGAGCAGACTGGCGAAACGCTCAATCTCGATGATTTCAGCGACCCGAAGAAGCGCGCAGATTTTGTCATGACCAATCAGGACGCGGCCGTTCAGATCGTCGAGATCAAGAAGCCGCACCACAAAATCACCGACGCGGAATTGGATCGGATTGTAAAGTACCGCGACCTGATGGAAGAGTTCCTAAACATGAAGGGCCACGAGGCTTTTAAGAGGCTTTTCCCTGAGTTTGAAATCACCCTCGTCTGCGATGGCGTGAGTTTGGACGGCACGCGCCGCGCGGCATTCGAGGGAATGAAGAAAGCGGGGCAGCTCACGCATATCACCTGGAAAGCGTTTCTGCTCAAGACCAGACAAATGCACAAGTCGTTTCTCGACGAGGCAGAAAGACTCAAAAAGGAAACCCGTGCGGACTAGCGCTGAATCGAAACCGCCGGTCGCGGTAGACCTTTTCTCCGGCGCGGGAGGGTTGACGCTGGGTCTCAAGCGCGCCGGATTTCGCGTCGCGGTGGCGGTCGAGATCGAGGACCACGCGTTCGCGACTTATAAGACCAACCACCCGGAAGTTCGCGCGATCAAGCAGGACATTCGCACCGTCAAGGGCCGCCACTTGCGTGCTATGGCTGGCGGAGAAGTCGATTTGCTAGCGGGATGTCCGCCGTGCCAAGGGTTTTCTAGCCTCACCAACACTTCCTCGAAGCGCGACCCGCGAAATGACCTCGTTCTAGAGATGGGGCGATTGGTGAAGGAAATACGACCCAGAGTGGTGATGATGGAAAACGTCCCTGGCCTGGCGGGGCGCGGAAAGCGGCTCTTCAACCGGTTTTTGAAAACCCTTGACGAATTAAACTACCGATACACTTGGGATGTCCTTCAAGTCGCCGACTATGGTGTTCCCCAAAATAGGCGGCGCCTCGTCCTCTTTGCGGGCCGGGGATTCGAGTTGGCCCTTCCGAAACCGACTCATCATCGAATGGGAGATAGGGGCCTTCCGTCATGGAAGACGCTCCGGGATGTGATCTCGAACATGGAACCCCCGACGCTACTCGAGAAGTCGTCGAAGGCACGCGGTCCGCTACCACTTAGCTGGCATTATGTCAGGCGTCTCTCGCCGATGAACATTGCCAGATTGCGCAAGACTCGACCGGGCGCGAGTCGCTCCAAGCTTCCCAAATCGCTACGCCCCGACTGCCACAAAGCGGCGGACGAAGGTTACAGCAATGTCTACGGGCGCATGAGTTGGGATCAGTTGCCCGTTACGATTACCGCTGGCTGCACCACGTTGAGCAAGGGCCGGTTCGGACACCCGTCGGAACTGAGAACCATCTCGGTCCGAGAGGCCGCCCGGATTCAAACGTTCCCGGACGACTATGTCTTCGACACTCCATACATGGAATACGCTTGCGAGATGGTCGGAAACGCCCTGCCATGCGATTTCGCGGAAACGCTAGCCGCTTCGGTCGCCCTGCAACTCCCCGCAAGAAAACAGCCCTAAGGTGTTCGCGCTATCTCAGCGCCGTCCGTGAAACCATGGATACCGTCCGCAAGGAAGTTCGGTCCAAGATCATGGCTGCGGTGCGCTCTCGTGGAAACCGAACGACCGAAATCGTCCTCGGAGATTTGCTCTGGACGGCGGGTCTTCGGGGCTACCGAAAGCATTGGCCCATTCCGGGAAAGCCGGACTTCGCATGGCCGGGGCGCAAAATTGCCGTATTCGTGGACGGTTGCTTCTGGCACGGTTGTACCTGCAGGTCTCTGCCGTCATCGAACGTAAAGTTCTGGAAGAACAAGATCGAGACCAATCGCAGTCGAGACAGACGCGTGACTCGCCTGCTGCGCAGCCAAGGTTGGAAAGTTGTTCGGATTTGGGAATGTCGCGTAAAGAGGACCTCTTCGCTACGACGAGTCGAGAAGCTCGTCGAATCGTCGCAGATTTCAGCGCGAGGGAACAATCGACGGCGGTCGGCGAAAAGCATTAGGTACGCTGCGAATATGATTTCAGATCTTCGGAGCTAATTTCGTCTGCAGGCACGAGCCGGTAATGGCGTTCCTCGACGACTTTCACTTGGTCGTCGTCGAGCGTCAATTCGAACATCGCGATTGAATCGTCCGGCATGAACTGCGCGGAGATCGACCGGCACGTCAGGTTCGGGAACTTCTCCTTACAGCAGCGCATATCCTGCTTAGTCTGCACCACGGAAAGCTGATCGTTGCCGCCCTTCGCCTGGACGGGAAAGACGTATTGCCGACCCTGCCGATCAACGCCGATATAGATTTCGTCGATCTCGATCTGACCTATGCCCTTGACCGTCGTGCGAAGATGGTTCTGGAGAGAGTAGGCGGCGATTCCGAGGAAAATATCGATCAAACGGTTGTAGCGAACCCTCGCGAGCAACGCCTGTTCGTCGGAAAGCGCGTAGGCGCCGATTATTTCAGGTGTGGCGTCAGGGATTTTGACCTTCACCAGCGCGGCGTTCGGGACAATGCGGTTGACGCGAACGAGCTTGAACGCATAGAGCGCACGGCCCGCACCTTCGACGATCCACTCCATGCCCTTCGGCTGGGTCGCCAGAACTTCTTCCGGCATAGGCGTTCGATAGCGGATAGAATATATGACATCGCCGAGATTCTTCGGCAGGACGATATCCAACTTTTCCGCCGACGACTCCAAATCCTTCCGCTCGAAAGCGACCTCGGTCGCCCCCTTCTTGTAGCGGTCGAAGAAAATCTTCTTCACCAGGGCTTTGTATCTGTTCTCGCTGATCTCAGGTTTAGTCATAAGCCGTCTCGTCGAGCGGACCTATCCCGATATCCTCTTGCTTGCGCTTTCGCGCCCCGCTCTTGCGGTCCCGTTTTTTGATCGGAACGACGATGCCCCAATAGCGGGCCGCTTGTGACATATCCATTCGCAACAGCGCGGGAGCGCCCAACGCGACGGTCTCTTTCGGCCGTTCCGGCTCGACGCCCAGCGCCTCGACGAAGCGAGCGGCGATTGCACGAGCCATCGGCGGCGCAACAGCGTTTCCGATCTGCCGCGCACCGTGCCACTTCGTCTCGTGAAACCTGAACCAGTCGGGGAAACCGTGCAGGCGCGCCATTTCCCGAACCGTGATGCAGCGCGGTTTTGCGTAGTGGATGGGGCGTGGACTGGTGAAAGCCCCACGCGCCGAATCCGTCCCTGCGCGCAGCGTGTTCGAAACGCCATCACGGGGCAGCCGAAAAAAGCGAGAGATCGGCTCGACGCTTCCCGGCGCCGTCTTCGAGAAGCGCTGCTTGGAAATGTCCGTGTGATCGGTTCTCATGCTGCAAGTTAGCCGCTTGGGGTTCCATTTGCGCTTGTAGCCGAAGCCCCAAGCGTCCCGGTCGAGACAACGCATCTTCCGTGCGTAGGTGCTGGGCTCACCCCAATCGTTCGTCTCGACTTCGTCGCCGACGAGCAACTCGCGGAAATTTTCCGCGTCCGGCAGATCGTGCAGTGCGTCGTGGCACGAGGGGCTGGGAGGCAGGTTGCCGTTTACGCTGCCGGCAGCATGCGTTGTGGGGTCGGGATAAGAGGCGGGCCGCTTGCCCTTTTTAGCACCCAAGAGAATGAGGCGCTGGCGGTCTTGCGGCACTCCATAATTGGCCGCGTTCAGCACCCTCCACGGGAGCACCACCTTGTACCCGATATCATCGAAAGCCTCGATCACCTCTTCGAGAAATCGACGCTGCTTTCCGACTGTGAGCCCCTTCACATTCTCGAAGACGAAGTAGCTCGCTTCCAGCTCGGAGACGATGCGAACGAATTCCCTCACCAAAGCGTTGCGGGGATCGTCGATTGCCCTCTGACCCATGAGCGAAAATCCCTGACAGGGTGCGCCGCCGAACACGACATCGACACGACGGCGGCCGATTTTGGCCGCCTTTCGGATTGCGTCCCCCGTCAGCCCGACGACCGATTTCGGGATCGTCGCGCAATGGGGGAAGTTGAACTTGTGGACAGGCCGGATGAATAGGATCGATCTCCACTGCAGCAACTACATCGAAACCTGCTTGTTCGAAGCCCAGGCTCAAGCCTCCGGCTCCGGCGAAGAGGTCTATTCCGACTGGTCGCTTCACATTTTGTCTTCTAGAAAATCTACGGCCCTGGCGATTGCGGCTTGGGTGTCCTTCAACTCGCATTGCCAGACGACCAAACTCCGCCATCCGACCTTTGCCAACTCTTTGAGCGTCTTTCTGTCGCGGGCCTTGTTGGCCGCGATCTTCGGCTTCCAATAATCGAGCTTGCTCTTGGGAAGCCTTCCCCATCGGCAAGCATGTCCGTGCCAGAAGCAGCCATGGACGAAGATCGCCTTGCGGCGCTTCGAGAAGGACAAATCGGGCGAACCCGGAAGCCGTCGGTCATGCAGCGTGTAGCGATAGCCCTTTGCGTGCAGCGCACGCCTGACGACCATCTCCGGGCCTGTGTTCCGGCTTCCAACTTTCGCCATGATCGCGCTTCGGCGCTCGGGTGACACTCTGTCCGCCATGTTCCTGTCGCATCGCGTTCGTGTCCGTTTGAAGCCGCGCGCAAATTGTCGAACGAAAAAATTAGACGCTGACTTCGCGCATGCACCGCCCCTGGATACCTCCACCTGATGCTTCTATAGCAGAATCAGAAGGTTCGCCGAAAAGGGGGGAGAGCACGGCTGTGGATAAGCTTCGAACGCAAAAAGGCGCGGCCTCTCGAAAAGAGGCCGCGCCGATTTTTCGGTTGCCGAGCAACTACCGCGACGCGCGCGTGTTGCCGCAATCCTGACAAATACGGTCCGCAGCGAAATTGTGTTTGCCACCGCCAACGAAGCAAGGCTTGTGCTGCAACTCGACGCGGTGCGGCCATTCGGAAGCTCCGCATTTGCAACGCCCGTTTTGCTGTACAGTATGGCCGATGAAATCGTTGTAACCGTTCTCTTGCAGCATCTCGCGTTGTTCGTTGTTCATCGAAGTCTCCCCTGAATGTTGCATAAATCGTATGTTTGAGGGAGGGCCGCGCCCTCCCTGTTTTTCGAGTCCTAGAACAGAAGGAATTCGTTGCTTGGTACTCGCGGCTCATGCAGCCGCTTCCTGGCTGACGGTTTCGCCGCGGCCGTGGATGAAATCGGCGGCGCGCTGTGCGTGCGCGGCGGCGGTGAAAACGGCGTGGCTGTCGTTGGCCAGCACTTCAAGCCAGTTTGCGATATAGGCGGCGTGGTCTTCGCGGGCTTCAAGCGCGAGTCCGAGATCGGCGCAGAGGAAAGCCGCTCCGAGTTCGGCCACGAGTTCTTCCATCGCATAGCCCTGAGAACCGTAGCGTTTGCTGCCGAAGTCGCGGGCAAGGCGTGATTTGTTGCCGGTCCAGTGCGTCAATTCATGGGCGAGAGTCGCGTAGTAGCTGTCGGCGTCGCGGAAGCTTTCGAAGGGCGGAAGCTGGACGGCGTCGGTTGCGTGGCTGTAGAAGGCGCGGTTCCCGCCGTGGTTGACGGTCGCGCCGGCGGCGGCGAAAAACTTCTCGGCGCGTTCGACACGGGCGACGGGATCAAGCTGCGGTTCGGTCTTCGCGTAGAAGTGCGCGGGCAGGCCTTCGATCTGCTCGACGTTGAAAACCGTGTAGCCCTTGAGAAAGGGAATTTCGCGCTCGGTCTCGTCGCCGGTGGCCTCGTCGGTTTCGGTGCGCGTGATCGTGTTGGCGTAGACCACAAGCGAGCCTTTCTCGCCCTTGCGGACATGCGCGCCAAGTTCGACGGCTTGCCGGAACGTCATCCAGATTGGCGCGGCGAAGTTCTGCGCCAGTGCGGAGGTCCACAGGGAAAGCACGTTGATACCGGCGTAGGGCTGGCCATTGTGGCGCAGGGGCCGCGTGATGCGTCCGGCGGCCTGGTCCGCGTTCCACGGCTTCACCCAAGGCCTGACGCCCTTTGCGAGGGAAGCCATAATCTGTGCGGTGATCCGGCTGTAAATGTCCTGTCGTTCGTCGTTCTGTTTCATTGTCGAGTCCTCCTTTTTGCGTTTGGTTTTTTCTCAAGACCGGGCCTGAAAAACCGGCCGGAAATGCCGCCGGGTCACCGCAGGGAAACGGCCACACGGTCTCTTGGTGCGGGCCTGCCGTTGACGCGGCGGCACGGACGGTTTAGGCATCGGAACATCTTGAGAAAACCCGGCAAAAGGTTGTGAGAGACATCAGAAGGGCAAGGGCGCCTCGGCAGATTTAGCAGCGGCGGGGCGGCGATCGAGAAACCGGATTTGGCGCGCAATGATTTCGGTGCGGTAGCGTTTGCCGCTGCCGTCCTTCGCCTCGTACGCGCGGGTGGTCAGCCGTCCTTCGACGTAGACCCTGCGGCCTTTGCTGAGATACTGCCCGCAGGTTTCCGCCAGCCGTCCGAAAGCGACTATCCGGTGCCATTCGGTGCGCTGCTGCGGGTCGCCGTTGCGGTCCGTGAAACGCTCGTTGGTCGCCAGCGACAGGTTGGCCACGTTCTGCCCTGACGGCAGAGCATGAACCTGCGGGTCAGCGCCCAGATTGCCGATTACGATTGCCTTGTTGATTGCCATTGTTCTGTCCTCCGCTCTTTGTTGCGCCCGCTTCCCGTTCATCGGGCAGGGCGTGCCGCCTTGCTTTCATCACCGCGCAACTTTTTTCCGCGCGGCCCTCTCACAAAAACTGGAGGGCCGTGCGCAGATTCCTGGATGTGCGAGCGGAGCGGGCGGCAGGCCGTGCCAGAGCGCAGCGGCCCGAAGGGATGGCGCGGCGTGCTAGCGCAGCGAACGCCACCAAATAGGGGTTAGGGCTTCGACTTAAAGGGAAAGGCTGACGGGCGAGTTTGGAGGTTCAGCAGGGCAATTGCGGAGGCAACTCGCAACCGGTCCTGAGGCCGGACGCGCATCGAACCGCCAAAATGTCGTTTTTATGGTGACAAATTATGGGCCAAAAGTGTTGAGGAATGGTTAAGCCATTGAACGAATGGCCCTATTGGCCCATTTTTGGCGAAGACCAAAGGCACGCAGTTATGCACGCGGCTACAACTTGGGCCCCCCTGGAAAGCCCTTGGACTCAACTCCGGGCTCGAACGTCGCGTTTGCAAACCACGTGGTCTTGGTGCGAGCCTGAACCGGAAGTCAAGATGGTAATCCCGAGAACATCGTCATGTGCGGAACCGCAGTTGCACCCGAAACCTCACGGGCGCGTCTCAACGTCCGTCCGCTCGCCGCACGACTAAAGGACGATAAAATGGTTTCAAAGTCTGAATGTCTCGACGCAGTAAAGAGTCTGCGAGCTAACCAGGCCGTGGAGGCCTCTGATGAGAACATCATCGCGGCTATTCACTTAAACAACACTCATGGTCTTGGTATTGACGCAGCGCTCGACCAGAGTTCGCGTAGTGGGAATGATCACGGTGTGGATGCTTGGTATTACGATGACACCAAGAAGACGCTGATCGTTTATCAAAGTAAACTCAGTGAGAGCAAAGCCGCGGCCTTGGCTGGATTGGCCGACCTCAATAGGGCGCGTGCGTGGCTGGAGGAAGTGATAATCGCTGGAACAGTAGCAACCATCCCAAATGACAATCACTGCTTATTTAATCTCTACACGAAACTTTCGGAAGTACGGAACACTCTTCAACGTGTCGAGTTTGAATTGGTATCCTGTTTCAGCAAGAACGACTTGGAAGATGCGCCAGAATACAGCGAGTTCGAAAGTGGCCTCGCCAAATCTAAACTGAATGCGTTCGTTAAGGGCCAGTTAAGCGGTTCATTGGCAGTAGACCTTGCAGAGTACAACCTCTTACCTACCGTCTGCATACCTAAGACGTATCCGTTAATCAGACTTCCGCATTCCCGAATCGATTTGAGGCACAACGCCCATCTGGATTTAGCGTACATTCCGCTGCACAGCCTCGTCGAACTTTACCGAGTCAGAGGTAATGTACTATTCGATAAGAACGTGCGGCTTTCGTTGTTAGAAAAAAAGGATGCGAGCGAGCGATTGATTCATCCGATAGAAGATACCCTGAAGAGAATCACCTCTGGCACTCTAAGTCCGAACATTTTCCCCTTTTACCACATTGGCGTAACCATTGCAGCCAGGGTTTCCACCGCCCAAAACAAGGATATGCTGACTTTAGAGGCTCCTAGTATTATCAATGGCTGTCAGACAATCACCATCGCCTATGCGTACTTCAAGGAGCTTGAAAAGGCAAACAGGCCAGAGGCAATTGAGCGCTTCAAGCAGATCAAGGTGATTGCCAAAATTGTCGTGGGCACAACCAGCGAAGAGCTCAAGGAGATTACCAATGCCAATAATCGGCAGTACCCTATCGAAGATTGGCAGCTATTTTCAAATGAACCAATACACATTGAGATCGAACAAACACTGAAGGATATCGGGGTGTTCTATGAGCGACAGGAAGGCAAGTTCGATGCTGTGATGAAGAGTGCGGACAGCGCGAAGTATTACATCAACACCAACGGTACTTACATTAAGGTTGTCGATCTCGGCCAAGTAATTGCGTTGGCGCGGAGGGATCTGCGCTGGGCGGCGAAGCCTTCGGAGATTTTCTGGAACAAACAAAATCACGACAGAGTATTCGACAAAGCCATCCCAAGGTGCCCGAGAGATATCGTCTTCTGCTTGAACCTCCAGAAGGCGATCAGACGCGGCTTGAACGTGTACTTGGAACAACCCACTCTCGCCAACAGTAGTGCCCCCAAAATCTTTCAGAAGCCGTTAGTTAGAGCCTACTTATCACGTACCGCTCTGCTATACTTTTACCAGAATCCGAAGAATGAATGGATTCGCAAGGACTTTTCTAAGAAATTATCGAAGAAAGCTAGCCCGACGCTTGTGGAGGAGATGCAGACGTTTTACCTGAAGGTCATAAGCAAAACCAAGAATTGGTACACGGGCGAATCGCAAGGATTGAAGGTTGAGGTCTCTAAGAAGAATATGGACTCGTTCTTCGGCGGATTAGAGATTGAATTGGGGGTAGTCGGGACTGAGGGTTCAATTCCATTTTCGGGCACAAGCATTGACTGGACGAAACATGACGAGGATTGATCTCGCGAGGCCTCTCGGGGAGGAGCGTGCTAATGGCCTGAGGAGTCGGTCAGTCTTCGCCCTTGAATTGAATACTGATGTTGCGAATTTCGTTCTGAAAATTATCGTGGAGGCGTTGAATGATGCTGCTGAGGAAGAAAACTTCCTTGCCCCCTTTTTTGACGGCCCGTATTACCGCGCGGGTAGCCCCGTGCTTTGTTGGTTCCCATTCAAGCTGACACCCGGCAGCGTTCCTGTCGCCTGTCGGGTGAATTATATTTTTCCCTTTGGTTTGGAGGTTTCGAATCTCGCGCGGCGGTTGTTTTGACTTCGGAAGCTTCTTGAAGTTCTGCGTTAAGCGATCAAGAAATTCTTGTCGCAGATCGAAATCGCCGCGCGTAGATATCTGGAGCCAGATCATCTTTTTATCTTGCCTCGGTTACTCGCCCATTTGCGGTTACGGACCGCCGATGCAATGGGCAAAAAACATAGCGGCTGACGCTCACAAGTGCAAACGTGGGAACGCCTCAATTCTGCTAGTCGGGCGCCTCGATGACGTTGACCGCCTCCTTCAATCCTGTTTTTAGCGCTGCGACATATTGGGCCGCGTTCCCGGCTGTGCCGCCCGTAACATGTGTTCACATGTCAGATTGGAGGATGGTGCCATCCTCGGTGCCGGGGCGGGAGCATGGTGTCCCGCTTTCTCCCGGCTCAAGGAACAGGGAAAGAATGGTGCGGGAGGAGGGACTTGAACCCTCATGAGCGTGGGCTCGGTGGATTTTCTTACCACTACGGCTTTCGCCGTCCTCGCTGGAAGCGTCAGGTGGCGCTCCGTTGAGGTTTGGGGTCTGGACTATCCCTTCACCGTACCTCGAACATGGTTCGAGGGTTAGGTGCTGCCCGTCTAGTCTCTACACCTTCCCGGAGGGTCGCTCCGGGCTTGGCTCGGGATTGCCATTTGACAGGTTTCCCCGAATTTGAGCAGTTCTGCATCGTCGGTTTCCCGGCGAGCACTCAAGTTTGGTCTGAGTCCACTGCGTCTGCCGTTCCGCCACTCCCGCGCGGCTGGTTGCCGAAAATTTTCTATCACACCGTGCGGCGGAATGTAACGTCAGGTTGGCGGTGATTTTTCGCGCGGCTTTTTTGGCTTGGGCCGCATGATGTTGATGGCGGCGGCGTCAAGCTGCGTCTTGATATGGGCGGCGTAGTACTTCTCGATCATCTCGACGCTGGTGCGGCAGTTTTTGGCAATCTGGTAGATGTCGGCGCCTTCCATCAGGCGCAGACATATATATGTGTGCCGGAGGCTGTAGGCCGTTCGGGGCCGGCCCTCGCGGTCGAACCTGAGATTCTCTTCATCGAGGATGGTCTTGAAAAGCTCGCGCTGCCATTTCGGAAAAATCAGGTCTGTGGGTTCCGGCAGGCGTAATTCTGCGGAGCCGTTCGCAGCGGCGTTTGCGCCGTTGTTCTGATTGGCGGCGTTGCCGGCGCGCGCGGGGCGCGGTCTGGCCTTCAGTCTTTCAAAGGGGCGCACGGCGCCGCTCATGCTCTTGCAGTAACCGACACCGCGTTTTCCGCGGACCTCGATTTCAAGGATGGTTTGACGGCTCGCCTCGTCTTCGACGATCGTCACGTCGCGGAATTGCAGCCGCCATGCTTCATCGGGCCGCAGGCCCGTGTTGGCTGCGAACAGGACGTAATCATGAAGCTGCTCCGATTCCCATTTGTAGCGCGCATTCTTCGGCTCATGTGCGCGCTTCCGTGTGGCTTCGTAGAGCTTTTTGTATTCCTCGGGCGAGAACCAGGCGCGGTGCGAGATTTTTGGCGACGCCCGGTAGGGTTCGGAGAGGTCAGGCAGCCGGTCGAGCCATCCGTTGCGGACGGCGGCTTTCAACGTCTGCCGCAGGGTGACGATTTCCTGATGGGTGGTGTTGCGGGCCGGTGGCTTGCCGCGCTTCTTCATCGCTTCTTCAAGGCGATGGATGCGGTACTCCTGAACCTTGCCGGCAGTGATTTCCGAAAGGCCCAAGGGGCCGAAGAATGGCACAAGGTGCACCCGCGACCGCCAGTGCTGGCCGTTCACGTAAACCTTGCTGCGTTGGCCCTGCGTGATGAGGTCGTATTCGCGCAGGAACTGTTCCGAGGCTTCGGCGAAGGTCTTCTCCGTTTTGATTTCGCCGTTGCGGAGCTTGCCGCGAAGCTGGAGATACCAGTCTTCCGCGATCTCCTTGGCGCGAGAGAGGCTTTCTTCCTTGGTGGTGGTGCGGCGGTTTTTGCCGCCGAGGTAGGTGGCGCATTGCCAGCGGGGACTGTTCGGCCGTTTGTAAACGTGAACCTTGCCGCCCAGGATTGTGTGGTGTTCGCTCACTGAAAAATGCCGTCCGAACACCCCGAAACGTAGCAGAATGTGCAAGCATTGTGCAAGTCATGCGAGCGGAGTTTACGGTGCACAAATCTTTTATTCTAGGGGATTATTTCTGATTTTGAATTTTGATTTTAGGATTTTGAGTCCGGTGGCACGTGCGATCTTTTGCAGCGCCATCGGGTCGCGTCCCATCCCCGGCAGGTCGCAGTTGATGAGCGTGTGGCCGCCGGCGATCTTGTACTGATCGGCCTCGCGAATCGTCTGGTCGAGGTCGTCCTGAACGAGGTTATCCTTGAAGAGCATCGCATTGCGCCGCACCATCCCCAGGTTCCGCAGGTTGAGCTTCTGTTCGCTCAAGCCGCGGAGCACGCCCGAATCCGGCGGATGGAACCAGCACATGACGTCGATCGTCAGGTGCACGTGGGACATGGTCTCGCCAAGCTGATTGGCGTCGATCGGTCCGAGGACAGTGTTGACGGTAGCCATTGTGATTCCTCCCTCGGCGGCGTTAGCTCGCCGGTCGCGGCGGCGGGGATTACGCTGGGTTGTCAGATCATAAAAGCGACATACTGCACACCCCGCCGATTTTGCAAACCGTCATCGAGGGGGCGGAGAACCGGATCACTTGCAGGCGAGGACTTCGGCGAGGTGGCGCGTTTCGATTCCGAATTGCTTGCGATGAAGCCCGCCGCCGATCTGCATCAGGCATCCGGAATCGGCGGAGACCACGACTTCGGCGCCGCTCGCCCTTATGCTTCCGAGCTTGTCCTCGAGCATCGCGCCCGAGATGTCCGGGAACTTGACCGAGAACAAGCCGCCGAATCCGCAGCACTCACTGGCGTTCTTCAACTCACAGAGCCTGATTCCGCGCACGGCGCCGAGCAGAAGTTCGGGCTCGCGCCTCAGATTCAGCTCGCGCATCAGATGGCACGACGGATGGTAAACGACGGGCCGCTCGAAGCGCGCGCCCACATCCGTGACTTTGAGCACATTGACCAGGAACTCCGAGAACTCGAAGATCCACGGGCGAAGCGCGGCGTGCTTTTCAAGCAATCGCGGCTCGCGCGCGAGCAGGTCCGGATAGAAAACCCGCAGCATGCTCGTACACGAGCCCGAAGGCACGACGATCGGAGTGCCCGGCTCGCACGCGTTGAGGAAGATTCGCGCCAGACCGAGGGCTTCATCGCGCAGTCCCTCGTTGAATGCGACCTGGCCGCAGCAGAAGCTCCGGCGCATCCGGCGCACGTCGAGTCGCAAACGTCCGAGTACGGTCTCCACCGCGGCCGGCGCCTCGGGAAAAAACTCTTCGCCGAGGCAGGTCGGAAAAAGCGTGACCGTTGTCATCGTTCGGCGCTCCGCCGCAGCCCGCGCGCTTCGCCGTTCGAGAAAAGTCGCGCGGCGTTATTCATGCTTGGGCCAGATGAGCACGACGTAAAGCTCTTTCGGACCGTGGACGCCCAGCACGATTCGCTTCTCGATGTCGGCGGTTCGGCTCGGCCCGGTGATGAGCACCATCGGGTTGTTGCTCACGACCTCGGGACCAACGGTACGCATCAGGGCGGCGAGGTCGGGCAGGATTCGATCGATGTGCAGGATAATTATGCTGATGGGCGGCAGCAGGGAGACCGATCGCGGCCGCATCGCGTTCGCGATCAGGGCAATCGTGCCGCTGGCCGCGATCGCGTAATCGGCTTCGATAATTCCCAAATCGCAGCGAGCCGTCTGCCGGCGCATCCGGGTAAGTTCATCCTTGGCGACCGGTCCGGTACGGATGACCTCGAGGCCACGTCGTTCGAGTTCGGCGTCCAGCCAGGCGAGGTCGGCGGTGAGGGCCTCGGCGCTCAGCGCCGATTTCGCCTTGAGCTCGAGTGCGAGCGCGGCGATCTTTTCGATCGCCTCGCCGGCCGAGGCGACTTCCAGCACTCGTCCATTTACGGCTTCGAGTTCGCGCACGAATCTGGAACCGAGTTCCGCACGGCGCGCCGCGAGCGTGACCGGAACGGCTGCGGCGGCTTCGTGCGCGGAAGCACGCTCCTCTCCGCTGCCCTGTTCGAGAGCGGTTTTGACCTCGGTCAGAAGTTTTTGAAATTGGCTCATGTGGTCGGCGGCGTCGGCTCGCTTGTCGATTTGACCCTGGAACGGGGCAGCGGAAAATCGCGATGTTTCGTCCAGGCGTTGAACGGAGGCGGCATCCGGCGGATATAGCCGTCGCGTGCAAACGGCCGCAGAAGAAGCGCAACGGCCCGGCCGAGAATTCGCGCCGCCCACGGATAGCGCGCGATGCGCGCGAAGCGTCGCGCTCCCTTGCGTGCGGCCTCGGCCGCCCACGGCCATGCAAGCGACGGGGTTTCCGCGCTCGCCTTGGCGCGAAGATGAAGCAGGATTCGCGGAATATCGATCTTCACCGGGCAGATATCCTTGCACGCGCCGCACAGGGTCGAGGCAAACGGCAGATGGTAGGTGGATTTGCCGAACAGCGACGGGCTCACGATGGAACCAATCGGTCCGGGATAAGTCGAGCCGTAAGCATGGCCTCCGATCCGCGCATAGACCGGGCATACGTTCAGGCACGCGCCGCATCGCAGGCAGTAAAGCGCCTCGCGCAGCACCGGATCGGCAAGCATCGCGCTGCGCCCGTTATCCAGGATTACCACGTGCATCTCGCGCGGGCCGTCGAGTTCGCCGGGGCGGCGCGGCCCGTTGATGAAGCTGGTGTAGGTAGTGAGTTTCTGACCGGTGGCCGTGCGCGCAAGGATCTCGAGGAAGTGGGGCAGGTCATCGAGTTTCGGGATGACCTTCTCCAGCCCCATCAGCGCGATGAACGTGTCGGGCATCGTGCTGGTCATGCGGCCGTTGCCCTCGTTCTCGACCAGCACCAGGGTGCCGGTCTCAGCGATCGCGAAATTCACTCCGGTGATTCCGAGGTCGGCGCCGAGAAAACTTTCCCGCAATCGCTCGCGCGCCATCGCCGTCAGTTCCGCCGGCTCCGCGGTGTAGGGCACGTGCAGCTTGCTCTGGAACAGCTCGCCGATGTCTTCCTTGGAGAGGTGGATGGCGGGCGTGATGATGTGCGAGGGCTTCTCGCCGCGAAGCTGAACGATGTACTCGCCGAGGTCGGTCTCCAGCACCTCGATCCCCGCGTCCTTGAACGCCGGATTCAGCTCGATCTCCTCGGTGGTCATCGATTTACCCTTGACCACCAACCGGGCGGCGATGTGACCGGCCACCTTCAGGATGTAATCGCGTGCTTCGGCGGCGTCGGCGGCAAAGAAAACCTTGACGTCCCTGGCCTGAAGCTTTCGCCTGAGTTCGAGCAATAGCTGGTCGAGGCGGGCGATGGCGTCCTGCTTGATCGCGCGCGCGGCGTCCTTTTCCCGATCGTAGGATGGAAACGCGGCGACGGCGGCGACAACGGAATCGCCGTGACGTCCGGTGGCGTTCTCGATCTTTCCGCGCAACGCGAGATCCGCCACCGCTTCGCGGCTCGCCTTGACGAACTCTTGTATCGAATCCGATTCCATTATCAGTGGATAAGCGCCACTTGGCGCATCATTCGCATCAGACCTTCACGCGCCGCGTCGGCCGCCGGATGCTCGGGCGCGAGCGAGAGGAAGCTCTGCAGGTCGTCGAGCGCCGCCTGGAAACATTCGAGCTTCTCGTACAGGCCGGCGCGCTCCAGAATCTCGTTGGGCGAACGCGGTTCGATCAGCAGGATACGATCGAGCGCCGCCAGCGCCCGCATCCAGTCGGCGGCGCCGGTGTAAATGTTCTTGAGGTTGCGCAACATGCGGCTCAGGATTTGGCGCGTGTCGGCGGTCTTGAGCATCTCCGGCTGCACCTCGACCGGCTCTCCGTAAATCTGGCGAAGGCGGTCGCGGATGTCATCGAGGTCCAGGATTTGGCCTTTATTGAAAGGATCGATTATCAGCTCGCCGCGCTGGTCTACCGCCTTGACCAGGAAATGGCTCGGAAACGAAACTCCGTGCAGGTTGAGGCCCAGCCGCCGGCCCACCTCCATGTAAATCACCGAGAGCGAAATCGGGATGCCGAGGCGACGCTCGATCACGTCGTTCAGGAACGAATTGCGCGGGTCGTTGAATTCCTCGATGTTTCCCGCGAAGCCTTTTTCCTCGAAAAGGAAATGCGACAAATGCTGGATACGCTCGACCGTGTTCGCGCCGGCGCGCACCAGCGGCTCGGCCTGTCGCGCCAGATCGCGCCAGCGCGTCAAGATACTTCCTGACGTCGAGCGTCGGGTATTCTTCCTTCGCGATCAGCAGGGCGCCATGTGCGAGCGGTACGGGTTCGCGCGCCACGAGCCTCGCAAATTCGCGCCTGGCGTCGTTCATGATTGGATTCCGCCTGGATGAGTCTGCATTCGTACCGTCTGCTTGGCAAGCGCTCACGCGGAAGCGATGCCGAGCGCGGCGGAAATTTCACCCGTTACATCGGAGTCGCGCTCGCGCTTGTTTTGTTTTTCCAACGCGCTACGCGCGGCCGCTCCGCCGAGTTGGCCGAGCGCCCACGCCGCGTGAGCGCGCACAATCGCCTCAGGCTCCGACTCGAGCGCGCGGACGAGCACGCCTACCGCTTCGCGATTGCCGCTGTTGCCGAGCGCGACCGCGACGTTGCGCAGCAGGCCCCGGCGTTTGGCGCGTTTGATAGCACTCGCGCGAAAGCGCCGCCGGAATCCTTCTTCATCGAGGGCCATCAGTTCCGGCAGGTACGGAGCAAGCTCGTCGTTCGCCGGCCCGGCCCCTTCGTCGTTCCACGGACAGACTTCCTGACAGATGTCGCAGCCGAAAATCCAGTTGCCGAGTTTCGGACGCAGTTCGATCGGGATCGGCTCCGCGCAGCTCGATCGTCAGATACGAAATGCACAGCCGCGCATCCATCAGATAGCCGTCGGCGAGCGCCCGCGTTGGGCACAAATCGAGACATCGACGGCATGTGCCGCAATAGTCTCCGTACGGCCGCTCGGGTCCGTCCAGCTCGATATCGGTAAAAATCTCGCTCAGAAACAGGTAGGAGCCGCTTTCGCGATTGAGGATATTGGTGTTCTTCCCGAACCATCCGATACCCGCGGCATCCGCCCAGTCGCGCTCGAAAACCGGCCCGGTGTCCACATAAACGCGCGTCAGGGAGCCGGGTTGCGACGCGGCAAGCGCGCTCGCCACCGCGCGAGCCTTGTCCAAAACGTAGCGATGATAGTCTTCGCCCAAGGCGTAAGACGCGATTCGGCCGCGCAGTTCGCGCCGCCAGTCGATTTGCGGAACTCGCGGGGCGTCGTAGGGATAGCCGAGGCTCACGACCGAACGCAGCCGCGGATCGAGCAGCCGCGGATCGAAGCGGCGTTCGGGCTCTCGCGCCAGGTAATCCATCTCGCCCGCGCGGCCCTCGGCGAGCCAGTCGCGATAGAACGCTTCGCGAGGAAGCTTCCCGAGTCGCGCGAACCCGACCAGGACAAAGCCCTGCGCGCGCGCCGCTTCAATAATCCTGTCGTTGAGAGCACTCACCCCGACCGGTAGAATAATACGTATAAAGCGCGACGCGTTAGTCGCCGGGATTTGGCGGCTTGACCGGTCTTTACAACCGCGGCTAGGTTGGAGGTCCGGTCAATTCAATGCCGACCATCCTGAGGAGGGCCTGATGGAACAGATTGAGAAAGAATCGAAATCGATTGATCCCGGTACGCCGGGGCTGCTTCTGACCCCGAAAGCGGTCGAGATGGTCAAGCAGATGCGCGATAAGGAAGGCCTCGGTCATGAGTTGGGGCTCAGGGTTTCCGTGGTCGGCGGCGGATGCTCCGGCTTCCAGTACTCGCTTGCCTTCGACGAGCGCAAGGAAGGCGATAGCGTGACCACGCTCGACGGATTCAATGTCCTCGTGGATGAGATTTCGCTGCCCTATCTTGCCGGGACCACGTTGGACTACGTCGAGGGCTTGCACGGCGCCGGTTTCAAGTTCAACAACCCGCAGGCGGGGCGGACGTGCGGATGCGGCTCGTCGTTTAGCTCCTAGTCAGATCGGCCGAAAGCTTCTCGCGCGGAGAGCGGCAAGAACTGCCGCCCTCTCCGCGCCCGCGTCGATTTTCACGGCTTCCGTGTCTGAGCCGGCCGCTTCCGCGGCCGACTAATTTCTTGTCCAGCCGGCTTTTGTATAAGATTCTGCCGCTGTGGCTCTATCCGGTATCTGGTTCTGGCTGTCGCCCGCCCGCCGTCGCTTCATGCGCCGGTTGGCCGGGCCCGGAATGCGCAAGCTCAAGGGCAGGCTCCGCGAAATCGGCTCGCGGCCGGCGGTCGGCGTCCTGACGACGCTGCTCGACGCCAATGCCGAGTTCATGGCCTACGCGCTGTCGAAATCGGGGCCGCTGGGCGCCTACGCCGCTCTCGCCACCGCGAACTCGGTTGAGAGTTGCTTCGGCGCATTGCTGATTTACTCGGTGAATCTTTTTGCCCGCGACGATTTCGCCCAAAACGACAGCGAACTGGTTACGCTCCTGGCCTCGATTCTCGGATTGAGCCGCGAGCAGGTGATGCTCAGGCGCGACGCCTTGCGCAAGACTCCGCGCAGCGAAGAGTGGATGCTCTACGCGTGGCTGCTGAAAGATCTCGGTGCGCCGGCGCCGGCGTTCGACCCGAGAACGGAGGCAAGCTTCGGCTACCAGTATGTGGGATACATGAATCAATACCGCGGCCTCATCGAAGAGCGGCTCAGCGCGGAAAGCCCGCCGGCACATGTATAATCCGATGCCGAAAGCGAGCCCTGGTCGCGGTGCGCACAGGAGAAGCGAGTGAAAGATTTGGAGAGTAGGGGATTTATCGTAACCGGCGCCAGTCGCGGAATCGGGCGCGCGATCGCGCTCGAACTCGCGCGTCGCGGCGGCAACATCGCTTTCAATTACATGAAGAGCGAGGAGCCGGCGCGTCAGCTCGAGAGCGAGCTGCAGGCGCTCGGCGCCAAAACCATCGCAACCCGGTCGACGTTGGCGATTTCAAGGGCGTGCGCGAGATGGTGAACGGACCAAGGCCGAATTCGGCCACATCGAGGTCTCGTCAACAACGCCGGAGTGACGCGCGACAAGCTGATGATGATGATGAGCGAGGACGATTGGTCTGAGGTGATCCGGACCAATCTGACCGGCGCCTTCAACTTCGCGCGGGCGGCGGTCTTCATGATGATGAAGGCCAAGCGCGGCTCGATAGTGAACGTCACCTCGGTAAGCGGCGTGGTCTGGCTCCGCGGGACAGGTGAACTATTCGGCGGCGAAGGCCGGCCTGATCGGGATGACCAAGGCGATGGCCAAGGAGGTCGGCAGGCACAGCGTGCGCGTCAATGCGCTGGCCCTTGGTTTTATCGAAACCGACATGACCGCGGTACTGCCCGAGGAAAACCGCACGATGGCGCTCAACCTGATTCCATTGGGGCGCTTCGGAAAAGTGGACGATGTCGCGCCGGTGGCCGCGTTTCTGCTCTCCGACGCCGCATGCTATATCACCGGCGCCGTGATTCAGGTCGATGGCGGCCTCGCGATGTGAAGCGGGTGCGGCTGGTGCGCGGAAAAACGGGATCAGCGGCGAGCTTGAATGGCCGGCGAAGGTCGAACCATAATCCGAACTATGAACGAAGGCCACAAGTCGTTGTTTGACGAGGCCGAAGTACCGCAGGCGTCGCGCGAATTGGCGGAACTGCGCCAGTCCGGGGACTACGTCGCGCCCTTCGAGATCATCCGTCGTCGCGTAATCGACGATTATTACGAAGGGAAGATGACGATCGATGCGACCGTCGTCATTCAGATCGGGCATACGCGAGGAAACCGAGGCGGCGCGCGGGGTTGGCGTGGTCAACGCCCTGGACCTCGCCTTGCGCAAAGCCCTGCTCAAGTACTTTCCCTTTCTCGAAGCGGTCCGCGTGACCGAGACCTATACCCACGCCAGCGGCGAATCGACCGAAGCCGAAGTCGTATCGATTAAGAAATTCACCGACGGGCATAACGCCTGGACCACCTTGGCCAAGTCGGTCAACACCGTCGAGGCCGGATGGAAGTCGCTGCTTGACGGCTACGAGTGGCGCATCCACAACCAGAAGGTCAAGATGATGCGGCCCAACCGTCCGCGGGTCTCGCAGCGCTGAAGCCGGATGCCGCGATTCGTCAGCGCCGCGCGCCACGCCGGACCGGCGATTCGACCGTCGTGCGGAGAAGCGCGAAGTTGAATCAGGCGGCGCGACGCTGGAACTCTCCCGATGAGACCGGCAAGGCCTCGTCCGGCAAAATCGCGGTCTTGTTCGACGGCGCATGCCCGATGTGCCGCGCGGCCGCCGAGAGCATGCGCAAGTTCGACAATGCGGACTCGCTCGAACTCCTCGATTTGCATCGTCCGGATGTCTGTTCGCGGTTTCCGGAGCTCGGGCTTGATCGTCTGCTCGAGGAGCTTCATGTTGTCGACGACGCCGGGCGCATCTATCGCGGCGCGCGGGCGATCAACGAAATTTTGCGTCATCAGTCCGGCATGAAGCGCTACCTTGCCTACCTCTGGTACCTGCCGGGCTTTGCCTGGTTGGCGGATTGGCAGTACCGCCGGCTCGCTGCTTCGCGCTACGGCTGCGCCTCAAAGGCCGGTGTTTAGCCGGCTGCTTGGCGTTGCGACGAGCACGCGGTAACCTTGGATGATCGCCCGGTGAAACCGTTCCATATCTACAACACGCTCAGTCGCACGGTTGAGGAATTCAAACCCCTGAAGCCCGGAGTGGTGACGTACTACTCCTGCGGCCCAACCGTTTATCTGCGCCAGCATCTCGGCAACATGCGATGCTATCTTTTTGCCGATACGCTCAAGCGCGCGCTCAGATTCAACGGCTACACCGTCCGCCACGTCATGAATATTACCGACGTCGGGCACATGACCTCCGATGAGGACCTCGGCGAAGACAAGATCGAGAAAACCGCGCGTGCCGAAGGCCGCAGTCCGCGGGAGGTGGCCGATCGATACACCCGGCTGTTCGAGGACGACCTCGCGCTCCTGAATATCGAGCCGCCCACGGTGCCTCCCGGCAGATTCTCCCGCGCGACCGAACACATTCCCGACATGCTGGCGCTGATTCAGCGCATCCTCGATCGCGGCTACGCCTACGTTACGCCGAGCGGGGTCTATTTCGACGTCGAGAAATACCGGGGACCGAACCGGATGGGGCGTCTTTCGCGCCAAAGCCTCGACGAGCAGCACGCGGGGCAGCGGCTCGAGCATTCGCCCGACAAAAAGAGTCCGCACGATTTTGCTTTATGGGTGCTGAATCAGCCCGAGCACATGATGCAGTGGGATAGCCCGTGGGGGCGCGGTTATCCGGGATGGCATATCGAGTGCTCCGCGATGGCTATGAAGTATCTGGGCGAAACCATCGACATCCACTCCGGCGGCCTCGACCACGTTCCGATACATCATGAGAACGAGATCGCCCAATCCGAGAGCGCGACCGGCAAGCCGTTCGTTCGCTACTTCGTCCACAATGCGTTCCTGGTCGGGATGGAGGGCGCGAAGATCAGCAAGAGCGCGGGCAAGTTCCCGATCCTCAGCGATCTGACCGACGCTGGCATCCCGGCGCTCGCCTTCCGGCTGTTCTGCCTGGGCGCCAAGTATCGCTCGGAACTCGCTTTCAGCCCGGAAGCGGTGCGCGGCGCGCGGCGCAACCTCGATTACTTTTCCGAGTTTGCGCGAAACCTGCGCGATGAGATCGCGAACGGCGATGCCGCGGACGCCGATTGGGCGGGCGTATTCAAAGAGCGATTTCACGAAGCGATCAACAACGATCTCAACACGCCGCAGGCGCTTGCGGTCGCGCTCGACCTTGTGGCCGAAGCTTATCGGCGCAACGACCATCGAATCTGGAACACGCTGAAGGCTTTCGACATCGTGATGGGGCTTGGCCTGGAGACGATGAGATCGGAAACCCGGGAGGCCGAACTCCCTCCCGAAATTTCCCGGCTGATCGCGGAGCGCGACCGGGCGCGAAAGGAAAAAAATTTCGCCCGCTCCGACGAGCTTCGCAAGGAGTTGACCGCGCGCGGCTACGAGGTCAAGGACACCGCGGAAGGCTCGACCTACATTCCCAGGGCGGGTTGAAGGGTGCCGGCTTCGCCGAAAGAGCGGCTTGAACCGCGGACCGATGCTCTCTTACAATCGATACAGGAGTTCCCAAACAGGTAACCCATGGCGCTTGATCTGAAGAAATTCGACACCAGAATGCAGGGGCAGGCGCCTGAAGTGCGCCGATTGAACCCAGCGGCCGATCCCTACTATTTGCCGATTGGCGACGAAGTGGAAATCTTCACCGCCGCCTACAGGGCAAGACTGCCGGTCCTGCTCAAGGGTCCGACGGGATGCGGCAAGACGCGATTCGTCGAGCACATGGCGCACGTGCTCGCCGCCACCGCCGACGGTCCCAACGAACTGATCACTGTCGCCTGCCATGAGGACCTGACCGGCAGCGATCTGGTCGGCCGCTTCCTCATCCAGTCCGACGAGACGGTGTGGGTCGACGGCCCGCTCACTCAGGCAGTGCGCCGGGGCGCCATTTGCTATCTCGACGAGGTGGTCGAGGCGCGCAAGGACACCACCGTGCTCATCCACCCGCTTTCGGACCATCGCCGGATCCTGCCGATCGAGAAGCGCGGTGAAATCCTCGAGGCTCATCCGGGATTTCTTCTGGTGATTTCCTACAATCCCGGCTACCAGAGCATCCAGAAGAACCTGAAGCATTCGACCCGGCAGCGTTTCGTCACCATCGAGTTCAACTACCCGCCGGCGGCCAAGGAAGCCGAGATCATCGCCCACGAGGCCAAGGTCGACAGCGATACGGCGATGCAGTTGGCGATGCTCGGTGAGAAGGTGCGCAATCTCAAGGCGTCCGGTCTCGAAGAGGGCGTCTCGACCCGTCTTCTAATCTATGCCGGGGAGCTGATCGGACAGGGCATCGCGCCGCGCCGCGCCGCTACCGTAGCCGTCACCTGGTCGATCACCGATGAGGCCGACGGCAAGCGCGCGATCGACGAAGTCGTCAAGGCGATCTTTCCCTGAGCGTGGCTGGACGGCTCAGAATGACTCGTAGGAGGGCGCTTATTTTTGTCATTCTGAGCGAAGGCTGCCGGAGCGAAGAATCTCGTTCCCCACATGCGCGCGAAAGCACGTCGCCGCGATAAGTGTAGCGGTGGCAGCGCGCCTTCGAATCAATCTTGCGACGCGGTAGCCAATCGTGATCGATCTTCGCAGCGATACCGTCAGCCTGCCCTCGCCCGCGATGCGCGAGGCGATCGCCCGCGCCGATTTGGGTGACAACGTTTACGGCGAAGATCCCACCGTCAACCGGCTCGAAGAGATGGCGGCGGCGATTGTCGGCAAGGAATCGGCGCTGCTGGTTCCCAGCGGCACGATGGCCAACCTTATCGCCCTGCTGGTCCATTGCCCGCGCGGAACCAAGGCGATAATCGGCGCGCAGGCCCATACCTACCTCTACGAAGCCGGCGGCGCCTCGGCGCTGGGCGGCGTTGTGCTGACTCCAATTCATAACACCGAAGACGGCGCGCTCGATTTGGATGAGCTGGCGCAGGAGCTTGAGACAGCCCCCGATCCTCATTTCGCGCCGCCGGCTCTGGTCGCGCTCGAAAACACGCATAACCGATGTGGCGGCGTGCCGGTGACGCTTTCCGTGATGGAAGAGGTTCGACGCCTGGCCGCGCGCCGTTCGTTGCCGGTGCATCTGGATGGCGCGCGGATCTTCAACGCGGCGTTGGCGCTGGAGACGACCGCGTCGAAAATCGCTTCGCACGCCGACACGGTTTCCTTCTGCCTGTCCAAGGGGCTTGCCTGCCCCGTCGGCTCGCTGCTCTGCGGAAGCCGCGAATTTATTGACCAGGCGCGGCGGATGCGCAAAATGCTGGGCGGCGGGATGCGTCAGGCCGGTATTATCGCCGCCGCCGGAATCGTGGCGCTGGAGACGATGATCGAGCGGCTGGCCGAGGACCATTCCAACGCGCGCGCGCTCGCGCAGGGGCTGGCCCTGATCGCCGGACTCGGCGTGAAGCCGGAGCCAAGGCGCACCAACATGGTCCTGTTTGACGTGGAGGATGGGGTGGAAGCGGCGCGCAAGTTGGCGGCGGCGCTAAAAGATCGCGGCGTGCTGGTCTCGTCGCGCGGCGGAGCGAGTTTTCGCGCCGTGACGCACTATGGAATTACACGCGACGATATCGATCGGGCGGTAGGGATCGCCGCCGAAGCCATCGCCGAGGTCACGGGAAGCTAATTGGAGTGACTGAAGCATGAACTCTCTTGAATCCTTGTTCTCCTTGCGCGGCCACGTTGGCCTGGTGACGGGCGCGTCCTCGGGCCTCGGCGTCGAATGCGCCCGGGCGCTCGCAATCGGTGGCGCCGATGTGGTGCTGGTCGCGCGCCGCGCCGAGCGGCTCGAAGAAGTCGCCGATGAGATGCGCAAGCTCGGGGTGAGGGCGCTGCCGATCGCGGCCGATGTGAGCGTCGATGCGGAACTCGATCGCATCGTCGCGACCGCGGCCGCCGAGTTCGGAGAAGTCGATATCCTGGTCAATAACGCCGGCATCTCTCCCACCGGTCGTGCCGAAAGAATAACGCGCGAAGCGTGGGACAGCACGATTGCGATAAATCTGACCGCTCCGATGATGTTGTCGCAGAGGGTCGGCCTCCGATTGATCGAGGCCAAAAAGCCCGGACGCATCATCAACATGGGCTCGATTTACTCGCTCATCGGAAGCGCGGTTTATCGGCTGGTGGCATATGCTGCCGCCAAGGCCGCGCTCGCCAATGTGACTCGCCAGCTTGCGATCGAATGGGCCGGCTACGGAATCAACGTCAACGCGTTGGCTCCGGGATGGATTCCCACCGAAGCGACCGAGCTGGGATTGACCAAGCCCGGCAATCGCGAGCGGATGGAGGAGTTCACGCCGATGGGGCGGCTGGGTCGGCCCGAGGAAATTCGCGGCGCGATCATATTCCTGGCGAGCCCGGCCGCGAGTTACATCACCGGCACCGTCCTGAGCGTGGATGGCGGCTACACCGCCTGGTAGTCGTTGCCGTAACCGCGCGTTGACAGCCTCGGCGCCTGACGGCTCCACGACATAGGTCCTCTTCCCTGCGCCTCCAGTGATTGACCGGTAGTGCCACAAGTGTTGAACTCGCCGGAATCATTCGGCGGCGCGAAAGGTAATTGATGGCGAACAATCAGGGTGCGGGGGTCGGGGGGCGGACGTTACGAGAGCAGATGTTCCGGCGCAAGTCGGCGGCGATGCTGCTGGCGGATTCCAACAATGCCACGGGCGGGCTAAAGCGCGTGCTCGGCGCGCTCGACCTGACGGCGCTTGGAATCGGCGCGATCATCGGAGCCGGGATCTTCGTCCTCTCGGGAGTTGGCGCCAAGTACGCCGGTCCGGCGCTGGTCATTTCCTTCGGAGTCGCCGGTTTTGCCTGTGCGATGGCGGGGCTCTGCTACGCCGAGTTTGCGGCGATGATTCCGATCGCCGGCAGCGCCTACTCGTACTCTTACGCCACCATGGGCGAACTGGTGGCGTGGATTATCGGCTGGGACCTGGTGCTGGAGTACGCGGTGGGCGCGTCCGCGGTCGCCTCCGGATGGTCGGGCTATTTCAGAGTCATTCTTGAAGGACTCGGGATTCATCTGCCGGTCGCGCTGACTCACGCACCTGGGTCCGTCCCCGGCGCGATTATAAATCTGCCCGCCCTGATCATCGTCCTGCTGATCTCCGCCGTGCTCTACGTCGGGATTTCCGAGAGTGCGCGGCTCAATGCGATTATCGTCGCGATCAAACTGGGCGTGGTGGCGGCGGTGATCGTCATCGGCGCGTTCTTCGTCAAGCCTTCGAACTGGTCGCCGTTCGCTCCCTTCGGCTGGCCCGGGGTCATGAAGGGTGCGGCGCGCATCTTCTTTGCCTATATAGGGTTTGACGCGGTATCGACGGCGGCGGAAGAAGTAGTAAACCCCAAGCGCGATTTGCCACTCGGCATCCTCGGCTCGCTCTTCATATGTACGGCGCTCTACATCATGGTCGCGTTGGTGCTGACCGGGATGATTCCCTACCGCCTGATCGACGATGCGGCGCCGCTGGCCTCGGCCTTCGGCCAGCGCGGACTCAACGCCATCTCCGGCTTAATTTCGCTGGGGGCGGTGGCGGGCCTGACCTCGGTGCTGCTGGTTCTGCTGCTCGGGCAATCGCGGATTTTCTTCGCGATCTCGCGCGACGGCCTGCTGCCGAAGGCGTTCTCGCGCATCCATCCGCGCTTCAGGACGCCGTACATCCCGACCGTTCTGACCGGAATCGTGGTCGGGGCCGCCGCGGCGCTGCTGCCGATCGAGGAGATCGCGGAGCTGGCGAATATCGGCACGCTGTTCGCCTTCGTCCTGGTATGTTTCGGGGTCTGGATCTTACGTGCGGTCGAACCCGACATGCTGCGGCCCTTCGCGACGCCGCTGGTGCCGTTGGTGCCGATTCTCGGCGTGTTGAGCTGCGCCTACTTGATGTTGCGATTGCCGCAGCTTACGTGGATCCGCTTTGTCGCCTGGCTGATCGTTGGACTAGTTATCTATTTCAGTTACGGGCGCTATCACAGCCGCGTGACCGCCGAAGCGGAGAGTGCGGTCGAGCTGGCTGCGCCGTAAGACAGAAAAGCCGCGGCACGCGCTCGGCTAATGCTGCGTCGCGGCGGGAGTTCCGGTCGCGGCGGGCGGCTGAGGTGTCTTTTTCGGCGTAGGCTGGCCGGCCATTTTTTTCCGCCGCGCCTGTTCTTTGGCGCGTTCGCGCTCCTGTATGGCCCGCTCTTGCGCCGCCTTGTATTTCTCCGCGCGCACCGCCGCTTCGGTCATCTTCTTCGCGGCTTGTGGACCAAGCGCCTGGGATTCCCATCGTGGCTTGTTGAGCTCGACCCATTTGCCCTTAACCAGCGAATAAGTGAACACGAGATATTTGATTTTGCCGGTCGCGGTGCCTTTGCCGACCCCGCTCTTGGGAGGCAGGTACTCGGCGCCGCCCAGTTTCGCGCTGACTACCAGCCGGCCTTCCGGGCCGTAGTTGGGCAGGTATTCAAACTGTGGCTGGAGATCCACGTAGGCTTCGTGCGCGCTTTTCTTCTCGTCCTCGGCGTTCAGGAACGACTGGGCCTCGTCGGAAAGAGTCTCGGTGAGCTCGGTGCGCAAAGCAGGAGTCAGGTCGCGCTGTTGGCGGGGATGCGCCAGATCGACCGCCCAGACCGCCGGCGTCAACGTAAGACTCAAGCAGGCGGCGACAGCGCCCGCGGTGAGCATCGCTGCGTTGACAATACGTCGGGCCGTCATGGTTCAAATTCCCACGCCGGAAACCTCCAGCCGGCGCATCGGATGGTTATTTGTTGATGCCACGGGCGAAGGCCGAGACCTGCTGCTGCCATTGCTCGCCGAATGCCAGGATCAGCACCTGCTGGTTGATATGGACGTCCTTGCTCAGGCTCCGCATCGCGCCGCCGCCGACCGTGGACATTACCTTAAAGGCTTGCCGCGTCTGCTGATAAAAGGCCGGCAGGGGCGAGATCGAAGGCGGCTCTTCGTGATGGATCTTGAAGTAAAGCTCGCGCTCGAAGCGCTCGTGCTCCTCGGCGGTAACGTCGACCGTATTGAAGGTGCCGTTGTTGGCGCGATACTGACGGATCATATCGATCGCCGGCTGGAAGTCCTGCTTTTCCGGCGGTGAATCGCCGACCAAAACGATCACCTTCTTGGCGTATGGCTTGTAATCCATCCCGTTTATCGCCGTCTGTATGCCGCCGATGCAGTTTTCTTCCCAGGTGCCGCCGCCGGCCGCCTTGATGTTGCCGAGAAAGGATTGGAGCTTCTCGGCCGACATCGTGAAAGGCTGAATTTCGAGCGGCTCGCCTTTGCCGCCGTAGACAACCACGCCGATCCGCGCGATCGGCACCAGGCGATGGATCGCCCGCACCAACTGTGTCATCCGGGCCTTAACGTCATCGATGATCAGTTTCATCGAGCCGGTGCCGTCGATTACCAGCACCACGTCGAGACCCTTGCGGCGAAGCTCGCCGATAAATCCGCCGAAGCCCTGGCCGATACCGCGACCGTAACCCGAACCGATACCGCCGCCACGACCGATGCCGATTCCGCCGCCGCCGGCAGCGCGCACGTAATTTTCGGCCAGGCCGACCGCTTGCAACGTCTCCGCGGTTATCGGCCGTTCCGCCATCTGGCTCGGCGCGGTCTCGGGCAGCGGGACCTCCGGCATATCGAGGGTTTGCATTTCCTCGCCACCGCCGCCGCCGCCACCTCCGGCCTCAAGATTCACCATTATCAGTTCCCGCCCGCGTTGCTGATGCACGGTCAGAATCAGCAGCAGCAGGATAACGACGTGGATCGCCACCGAGAGCGGAAACGGTCCCAGCATGAAGTGCAGGGCGCTCTTAATGGCGGAAGGCTCGACGACGACTTCTCCCGCCTCGGCGGTGACTGGGGCCTTCCTGCCGAAGAAGCGGTAGAGCAGGAAGGCGACGCCCAGGATTGAGATCAGGAGAACAATGGCGATCAATACGGTCATAAGCTGTTTACTTGCTTGCCGGTCATTGCGCTTGCAGGGCCGCTACCATTTAGACGTTGCCGCCGCTCAAGCCAATCAGAGCGCTACGGACCCTCCACGATGCAGGTTTTTTGTTCACTGATGTGGCCGACGCCTCCGTGCCGACGCTTAAGCCAGTCCTCTACGGTACGCTTGCGGGCGTTTCGGCGGCGGGGCCCCCGGAGACGCTCTTCTGAGCGGCGATAGCGATCTGCTCCGCCCCCGCCCGTTTGGCGATATCGAGGATTCTGACCATATCTCCGAGGATTACTTTCTGCTCGCCCTGGAAGACGACAATCTTGTCCGGGGTCTTGCCAAGAACATCGCGCAACGTCGGTTCGAGTTCGCGCTGCGTCACGCTTTTCCCGTTGACGAAAATCTGATGCTCGGCGGTATAGGCGACGACCACCCCTTTGGGCTTCTCGCTCGGCGCCGGCGCTTCGGCCTTCGGCAGATCGACGTGCGCGGCCGATTCGATCGTAACCGAGGTCGTCACCATAAAAATGATCAGCAGCACCAGAAATATGTCGGTCAGCGGGGTGATGTTGATATCGGCGAAGACCCCGCCGTTCGGACCGCCGCCGCTAATCGCCATCGACGAGTCTCCCTCGCAAGACCGTAGCCGTATTGGTCGGATGAATCATCCGGTTAGTTGCCGGGGCCACCGGCCTCTCCACCCGAAACCCTCTGCGCCGCAATCGCAATCTGTGCCGCTCCCGCGCGTTTCGCGATATCGAGAATCCGCACCATATCGCCCAACATAACCTTCTGGTCACCCTGGAAGACGACGATTTTGTCTTCGACCTTGCCCAACGCCTCGCGCAGCGTGGGTTCGAGCTCCCGTTCGGGAACGTCTTTCGAGTTGACGAAGATTTCGTGCTGGGTGGTGTAGGTCACGATTACGCCCTTGGTCTCGGGCGCGGTGCTCTCGGCCTTGGGCAAATCAATGTGGGCGGCGGATTCGATGGTCACCGAGGTGGTGACCATGAAGATGATCAGCAGCACCAGGAAGATATCGGTCAGCGGCGTGATGTTGATATCGGCGAACAATCCGCCGCCGGCGCCGCCGGAACTGCTAATTGCCATGCGGCTGGCGCCCCTGGAGCGCGGCGTCAATCAGCCGGCCCGAATTGATCCGAATGATGGCGTTGACGTTTTCGATCTTGACGCTGAAATAGTTGTAGAAAATGACCGCGACGATAGCGACCGCCAGACCAAGCGCCGTGGAAATCAGAGCCGCGGAGATGCCTGCCGCGACCACCGAGAAGCCTCCAGTGCCCATGATCGCCATCGACTGAAACGAGTCGAGAATGCCGACGACCGTTCCGAACAGACCGATGAAGGGGGCCGAGGCGCCGGCCGTTCCCAGCACCCAGATATAGCGCCTGAATTCGAGCGTCTCCTGGAAGCGGCGCTCTTCTTCGAGTTCCAGCAGCTTGTCGCGATTAAACGATTGGGCGGCTGAGATCAGCGGGTAAAAGACCCGTTCGGCCGGATTTCTGCGCGCCTGGGTCTGCTGCAACGCCTCGTCGAATTTGCCTTGGCGTAACGGCGCGACCAATGCGTCAGCCAGCTTGGCCGCCCTGCGTGGCGACTCCAGCCAAAGCCCATACGCGCTCGAAAATTACGGCCATACTCGCGACCGAGATGAGGAGCAGGGGATAAGTCGCGTAATACCCCTGCTGAATCATTGCGAAAATCCCGAAGTTCTGTGGCATCTCCTACCCTCTCATCTGATGATCTAAAGTCGGCGCCCGAACGGTAATTTCCTGTTTAAGCGGACGGTTAATCTGAATATGATCGCATTTTAGTGCCCCACCGTAAATCCCTTGCATGTCCGAAGGGCGCGCGGTTTAACCCCGAGTCCCTCGCCGGAAACAAATCCGGTCGGACGCAAGCGGTGCGACCAACCGGTCACGAAACTTTCGGCGTTAACCAAACGCATTCCACCGGAGCGACTACCCTAACGATTCATTCCAAGTCAAGCGACGCTTATGCCGTGCTGGTATCGGGCTTATGGTTTGCGGTCCGGCGTCGATGGCCCGCGGAGGATCCCCGATTCGCGAGCCTGAGTCACCGCCTTGACTTGTTGTTTCCTCATCGTCTAATCCAGAAGTCAGGCGTGCGGGCGCCGCGGTTTTCCGCACGCCTTTTGCAACACGCGTTTGTATCCCGCGCCGGTCATAGCTGGATGCCCGGCGCGTATTTGCCCAGGCAGCCGAAACAAATCGAAGAGAGGAACCCGGAATCATGGCACTACTCGAAGGCAAAGTGGCGGTGATAACCGGCGCCGGCCGCGGTATCGGCCGCGAAGAAGCATTGCTGATGGCGAAGCACGGGGCCGAAGATCGTGGTCAACGACCTCGGCGGCCATTTCGACGGCACCGGGCAGTCGCGCTCCCCCGCCGAGGAAGTGGTCCGTGAAATTCGCGCCGCCGGCGGCGAGGCGGTCGCCAACTTCGAAAGCGTCAGCGATTTCAAATCCTCCAAGCGCATCATCGATTGCGCGATCGACAACTTCCGCAAGCTCAACATCGTGGTCAACAACGCCGGCATCCTGCGCGACCGCATGATCTTCAACATGAACGAGGATGATTGGGACGCGGTCGTCGCGGTCCATCTCAAGGGCACCTTCAACCTCGCGCGCCACGCCTGCATCCTATTGGCGCGAGCAGCACAAGGCCGGCAACATGCTCAACGGCCGCCTGATCAACACCAGCTCGGATTCGGGTTTGCTGGGCAACGCGGGCCAATCCAACTACGGCGCGGCCAAGGCCGCGGTCGCGGCGATGGCGATGATTATCGACCGCGAGATGTCGAGATACGGAGTGACCGCCAATGCGATCGCGCCGGTCGCGCGAACCCGCCTGACCATCGAAGCGACTCCGCAGACCGCCGCCACGATGCCGGTGCCCAAGGCGGGAGAGTTCGATCGTTTCAGCCCCGCCCACGTCGCGCCGCTGGTGGCGTGGCTCGCCAGCGACGACGCCAAGGACGTTCACGGCGAGGTATTCCGCGTCGGTATGGGCACGGTGTGGCTGATGAAGGGATGGCATTCGGTCGCCAGGGTCTCCAAGCATGCGATCTGGGAGCCCGCCGAACTCGGCGCGCGTCTAAGGAAGAACTCGCCAAGGGCGTCACCAAGAAGGAAAGCATGGGCCAAGTGATGGCGAGCGCGCGTGGCCGTCCTAGAGATGTCGGAGAAGTCGCTCGGAAGGTCTGACCATTTGAGTTCTCGCAGCGTCCTGTTCATCTGCGCGGCCAACACCGCGCGCAGCGTGATGGCCGAACATTTGCTGCGGCGCGAACTCGAGCGCCGCGGCATCAACAGCCTCGTGCTGGTGCGCTCGGCGGGTATTGCCGCCTACGCCCGCGACGGAGCGCTGGTGTCGCTGGATACCCGTTTGGTGCTGCGCGACGTCGGCATCGATATCGGCGACGAGGCCACCTCAACCGACCTGAAGCGCCATCCGGAATGGCTGGAGAGCGCGGACTTCGTCATCGCGATGACCCAGCAGCAGGCGCACGAACTACGGCTCAAGTTTCCCGAAGCCGCCGGCCGCGACGTTCATACCCTGTGCGGCTTCGCCGGAGAAGGCGGGCGATATCGAGGATCCCTTCGAGAAGGGCGATGAAGTTTTTGCGGTTTGCCGCGATCGGATCACGCTGCTGATTCCGCGCGTCGCCGACCGCGTCCTTGCCCCGCGCTGAAGCGCCATCGTCATGCTTGACGCCTATTCGGCAGGCATGACGGTGGCTACGGTCCGCTGGCCGGCGGTAGAATAGTAACGCCGGTTGGGACCTTCAGCGGCGGTGAGCATCTATGAATTCCCGGAAGTGGAAAACGATCGAGAGTCGTCGGCTCCATGCGACTCCGATCTTCGACCTGATCCAGCATCACCGCCAGCATCCCAGCCGCGGCGGGCATGATTTCTACGTGCTCTCGGCTCCGAACTGGATCAACATCATCCCGCTCACTCCCGAAGGGGAGGTGGTGATGGTGCGCCAGTACCGCCACGGAATCGAAGACCTCACCTTGGAGGTGCCGGGCGGGATGGTCGATCCCGGCGAAGATCCGATTACCGCGGCGCGTCGCGAGATGCTCGAAGAGAGCGGCTACGATGCGAACCAGATCGTCGAGATCGGCAAGGTCCATCCAAATCCCGCGATCCAGGCGAATTACTGCTTCTCGTTCCTTGCCCGTGATGTTCGCGAGCTGACCAAGCCCGAGCAGAACGGCGCGGAGGAAACCGAAGTCGTTACGGTTCCGCTGGTTCGAGATCAAAGACATGATCGCCGGCGGCGAGATCACTCACGCGCTGACGATCACGGCGTTCTCATTCTTTCAGTTTTACAATTCCGGCCGTTTCTGAGAGCGAGGCCATTTCGTCGGTGATTGCCGAAGGGCCGCCCCATCGTCGGCGGCATAGCCAGTAGGCCGGATACACCGTCAGTGCCAGACCGATCGCCATCAGAAAATCGACGTGGCCGCTTGACTGGGCGAGCGCCAGACCGATGGTAGCCATCCAGGTCAGCAACGGAGCGAGCGCGGTCAGGTATAGGGTCCATTTGCCGCCGCCGATGGTGAACAATCCATCGCGCCCGGGCCGCAATCGCCGGAGCCTGACCAGCGCCGCCATCTCCAACGCCAGGGCGGTCATGTAGAAAAAGACATCGAGCACGATCAATTCCGTGAAGCCCAGCGGGATCAGCAGGGTAAAGACGATGCAACATACCAGGATCGCCTTCCATGGTGCGTCGCTGCGCTCCCATAGATCGGCCAGCGGCCGCGGCAGGAAACGCTCGCGTGCCAGTACGAATGGAAGTCGCGATACCCAGAGCATCGCGGCTTCGAAGATCGCGAAGGAACTGACCATCCCCCCAAGGGCCAGAGCTTCGCCAAGATGAACGCCGCCGATTCTCCGGCCCGTTTCCGAGAACCATCCGGTGGTCCATTTCGCGGTGTCGGCCGCGCCCGAGACCGATACCGCCAGCGGCAGCACATAGCCGAGAACAACCAGCGGCAGCACGATCGAGATCGCGCGGAGATAGTTGCGCCGGGCATCCTTGATTTCCCGCGCGACGACGCTCAGGTTTTCCCATCCGCTGAAGTTCCAGATGACGACCAGCAGAGCCTCCGGACAGCGCGGCCCACGAAATCGCCGCCGCCGACCGGAGCCGGCGGAATCTGCCAGTGGACAAGCCGCGGAAGGCCGAATCGTCACCAGGGCGGCGAACGGGCAGCAGGACCACAATCGTCAGGACGATCGACGTGATTTCCGACCGGCCGGATGCCGAGAACGTTGAGCAGGCCCGATATCCACACCATCGCGATTCCCAGCAGAATCCGTGCGTGTCAGCGTCAATGGGAACACGAAACGAGAGATAGGCGGAGAACATCACCGGATAGATCGCCATGTCGACGCCGTGTAGAGAATCGTCAGATAGGCTTCGGCGAATCCCGCGAACGGGCCGAACGCTTCCTTGACCCAGAAGTAAAAGCCGCCTTCGACCGGCATCAGCGCCGTCAACTCGGCCGCCATCAATGCGGTCGGCAGGCTCAGCGAGAGCGGCACCAGTAGACAAAGGAGCAAGGCCAGGCTTGGGACCGGCCGCGCCCACGGCGTCTTCCAGGCCGTACGCTCCGCCGCTGACGGTGAGATACATCACCGCGACTAACGCGATGAGACCGAGCTGGCGGCTGCCCAGACTGGCGTGGTGCGGATGCGAGCTGGAATCGGCGACAGTGTCCGGGCTCTCGCGCGTCGGTATTTTTCAATTCGGCTTTCGGAGACGATGGAGTCAAGATTATGGAAGCCTCGGCCTTGAGGCTGTAACCGAGCGGAGCCGATGAGGCAAGCGGTCACGAATCGCGATTGTCTCGCCGATCGGTTTTGCGTTTTTGGCCTTACGTTGACCCACTGGAAGGGCTATGTTTAACTATTAACAAGTTGGATCCTTTGTCTTCTTTTTCCCAATGAAATTGCGCGTTAAACGCACGCTTTTTGGTGTTAATCGGGGCCTGTTGTGGCTGCCCGCATGCGCTTGGCGGCAACCCAGTGCAGGCCAAAGCGAACCCGACGCTGTCGCGCAACCCCGGCCATTTGGCGGAGTGGCGCCGGTGCCCATCCCAACCGAAGCCCGCGCGATGGCGGACTTCCTCAAGGCGCAGATGGCGGTCAGTCGATCAACGATCGTACCGAAGCGCTTGCGCGATTACGAGGCTACGGTCACCGCCGATCCGCACAACGCCTGGCTCAGGGTCAAGCTCGCCACGCTGTATGTTCGTCAGAGCCGGCTCAAGGAGGCTTGGAGCAGGTCAAGCAGGCGATTGCGCTTGACCCGAAACTCGACCGAAGCGCGCTTGCTCGAAGCGGGAATAAGCTCCGCGATGGGCGACGATGCCTTGGCCGAGCGTCAGTACGAAGAGGTCCTCAGGCTCGATCCGAAGAACCAGGAGGCCTATCTGTATCTGGGAACGCTCTACGCCAAGAGCGGCAGATACGACGAGGCGCTCAAGACCTTTCAGCGCCTGGCCGCGCTCGATCCCCAGTCCTTCCTTGGCTACTACTACGCCGGACGCGTCATGGCGACGGCCAAAAAATACAAGGAGGCCGAGCGCTACTACGGGCAGGCGCTCAAGCTCAATCCGCAGTCGGAACTGGTTTTGCTCGATCTCGCGGTATTGCGTGAAGTCCAGGGCGATCGCAAGGGAGCAATCTCCTATTACCAGAAGATACTCAAGGAGAATCCCGACAACGACCTCGTGCGCAAGCGACTGGCCGAACTCTACGTCGGCGAAAAGAACTTCGACCAGGCGCTGACCGAGTTCAAACGGATCGAGCAGATCGAGACCAACCCCGTGGATACCCGGATCAAAATCGGTTTGTTGTACTTCGAGCGCGGCGATTTCGATCGCGCGGCGACCGAATTCAATCTGGTGCTTGGTGCCGAGCCGAATAATAATCGCGTCCACTATTACTTGGGCGCCGTTTACCTCGAGCTCAACGAGAGCCGATAAGGCGGAGGCTGAGTTGCTGAAAGTTCCCGACACCGCGGAACATTACGTGGAGTCCAGGGTCCAGCTCGCCTATCTCTACGACAAGCAAAAGAAGTACGACCAGGCGGAGAGCACGCTCAAGCAGGCGCTGGCAAAGAAGCCCAAGGACGCCGAGCTGATGAGTTTTCTGGCCGGCGTCTATCGCGAAAAAAAGGATCTGCCCGCGGCGATCGCTCTGCTGAACGATATGATCGTGCTCGGATCCGAAAAACGACAAGTATCATTTTACGCTCGGCGCGCTTTACGACGAGGCCAAGCGCAAGCAGGAGAGTATCGGCGAGATGCGCCGGGCGATCGAGCTTAACCCGAGCAACGCCCAGGCGCTGAACTATCTGGGCTACAGTTACGCCGAGATGGGCACCCGTCTCGACGAGGCGGAAAAACTGATTCGCCGCGCGATCGATATCGAACCCGAGGACGGCGCCTATATCGACAGCCTCGGGCTGGGTCTATTACCAGAAAGGCCAGTACAAGAAGGCCGTCGAAGAGCTGGAACGCGCGGCCGATCTGGTCGGTGACGATCCCACCGTCACCGAACATCTCGCCGACGCCTATAAAAAAATCGGCAAGATTAAACAGGCTCATCAGCTCTATCAGGACGCGCTCAGCAAGGCCAAGGAGGCCGATCAGGTCGAGAGGCTCAAGGACAAGCTTCAGGTCTTGCGTGATGACGGGCGCGCGGCCCAGTAAGCGGCGCCGACCAAAGGGGCTTGCACACGGCTGGAAGCTTCCGGCGGCGGCTCTGATGGCCGCCTTCTCTCTGATGGCCGGATGCTCGCTCCTGATTCCTCCATCAACTCCGGCGTTTCCTGAGGCTCCCGTAATCGCCGAAATGTCGCATGCGCGCGAATTGGCGAAAGCGCTGGTCGAGCGTGACCGCGAACTGACCTCGATGCAGACCGCCGCCGTGATGGAGTATCGCGGGAGCGGACCGGCACGCGAAGGCGCGCGAACAGATCATGGTCCGCCGTCCCGGAAGCCTGCGGGTGGAGGCGATATCGCCGTTCGGATTGGCCATGGTGGTGGCGGCCAATGATTCGCATCTCGAGATCTTCGAGCCTTCCACCGACACGCTCTACAAGGGTGAGGCGAGCGCTCAGAGCCTGAGCCGCTTCGCGCAAATTCCGCTGGCGCCCAAGCCGGCGGTGAACCTGCTGATGGGTTTGGCGCCGGACGGCGACGCGCTCCTGCGCGCCCCCGACTCAGTCAGAGCCGAGGGCGGCCTTCTCATCGCCGCCTACAAAAGCGCGGATGGCTCGGTCACCGAAATCGGTTTTCGAGGGCCGCAACTCGCGCTGGTTCGCGAGCGGAGCGAAGCCGGCGTCGAGTGCGAGGTGCGTTACAGCGATTACCGCGACATCGGCGGATTTCAATTCGCCCATCGGATCGAGGCGGACTTCCCTCGCGCCCGCACGCACGTGAACTTCACCTACCGGGGGCCGATCATCAACGGTATCCTCGCCGACTCGCTGTTCGCGCTGACCCCCGGACCCGCGACCAAACAGGTCGATCTCAATCGGACCGGAGTCTCGTCCGCCGCCGCCGAGTCTAAATGGTTAGGCTCGGAAAAAAAACCGCTCGAGCCGCTGTCGCCAGCGTCTCGGTCGCGATCGTTTTCTTGATGGGCTGTCACATACGCCGGCCCGCGAACGATCACGCGCGTCAGCAGATGCTCTATTCGGCGACCATCAGCGACCCCAAGACCTTCAATCCGGTGCTGGTTACCGACAGCGGTTCCGGCCAGGTCACCGGCAATCTCTTCGAGGGCCTCGTGAGGCTGAACCCTTTGACCACGCTGCCCGAGCCGGGCCTGGCCGAAAGCTGGGAGATTGGCGACGGCGGCCGTTCGATAACCTTCCATCTGCGCCGGGGGGTGAAATGGCAGGACGGCGAACCCTTCACTTCCCGCGACGTGGTGTTCACGCTGCGCGCGATTTACGATCCGCGGGTTCCCAACAGCGAGCGTCCGATCCTGACCATCGACGGCAAGCCGATCGGGATCGAAGCCCTCGATGATCATACCGTGAGGATGAAGCTCCCGCGTCCGTTTGCGCCGCTGCTTTACTCGATCGGCTTTGAGATCCTGCCCGCGCACATCCTGGAGAAGGCTCTCGACGCCGGCAATTTCAACCGTAGCTGGGGTATCGATACGCCGCCCGACAAAATCGTTGGGCTGGGGCCGTATCGTCTGACGCGCTACGTGCCGGCGCAATTCATCGAGTTTAAGCGCAACCCCGACTACTGGATGAAGGATGAACATGGCGCGCCGCTGCCCAGGCTCAACGGCCAGGTGCTGTTGATCGTCCAGGATCAGAACGCGTCATATCTGCGCTTCCTGTCCGGCCAGACCGATGTGCACACCCCGCGGCCGGAAGAGGTGCTCGACTTGCGCGCGAGGAAGGACGCGCTGGGGATCTCTCTCAAGGACGTTGGTCTCGATACCGGGTCGCTGTTCTTCACCTTCAATCGCAATCCGCGTCATTACGTTCGCGACGGCGCCGCCGACCCGAGGCTGAGCTGGTTTACCGATCTGAAGTTCCTGCGCGCGATCGCCCACCTGATCGACAAGCAGGCGATGGTCAACCTGTGCTTTCACGGCCTCGGCGGTCCCGCGGTCAGCGGCATCTCGCCGGAAAACAGGATTTTTCATAATCCGAACCTCAAGGATTACGAGTACGATCCCAAACTCGCCGAGCAATTGCTGGAATCGGGCGGCTATCATCTGATCGCTCCCGGCGTGCGGGCCGACGCGCACGGCAATCGGCTCGAGTTCAATCTGACGACCAACGCGGGCGCCAAGGAGCGCGAGCAGATGTGCGCGATCTTCAAGCAGGATCTCGCCAACGTCGGCATCCGCGTGAACTACCGGCCGCTGGAGTTCACGACGCTGGTCGAGAAGCTCGACTCGACGCTGGACTGGGATTGCGTATTGATCGGTTTTACCGGCGGCATCGAGCCCAACAACGGCGCGAATTTTTATCGATCGTCGGGCAACCTCCATCTCTGGAACCCATCGCAGCCCAAACCCGCGACGCCGTGGGAGGCCGAGATCGATCGTTTGCTGGAGGAAGGCTCGGCGGAAATGGACGTCACGAAGAGGGCGCCCTACTATTGGCGCATCCAGCAGATTCTCCACGACCAACTGGCGATCATCGAAACCGTGCGCCAGTTGCGTTTCGACGCCTACAGGAATTCGCTGGTTGATTACAATCCGACGGTTTGGGGATTGTACAAACCGGAGTGGATGCACTTCGCGAGTAACTGAGAACGAGAGTGCCGCACCAGACCAGACGCGACCCGGACTAAAATCGTGGCCCGTTTTCTCCTACGACGCTTTCTCAACATGATTCCGCTGATCCTCGGCGTCACTTTTCTTTCGTTTCTGGTGATGTCGCTGGTGCCGGGCGATTACATGTCGAGTCTCAAGCTCAATCCGTCGATTTCGCCGCAGATCATCCATCAGATGGAGGCGGAATTCGGCCTTGATCGGCCGCTGATCGTCCGCTATCTCAAATGGCTCTGGGCGGCGCTGCATCTGGATTTGGGAATCTCGCTCGCCTATCGCGTGAGCGTCGTGCATCTGATTGGCTCGCGCGCGCTCAACACCGTCATCCTCGCCGCCAGCAGCATGCTCTTTTCATGGATCTTCGCGATTCCGATCGGCATCGCGGTCGCGGTCAACCAGGATTCGATCTGGGATCGCGTGCTTTCGTTTCTGGCCTTCCTCGGGATGTCGCTGCCGAACTTCTTTTTCGCCTTCCTGATGATGTACATGGCGTTGCGGACCGGATGGTTTCCGGTCGGCGGCTCGTTCTCGATCGATTACGCGAGCCTCGATCCGTGGAGCAAGGTGCTGGACCGCGCCTATCATCTGATCCTTCCGGTGATCGTGCTGGGCAGCGCCGGGATGGCCTCGCTGATGCGCCTGATGCGCTCGCAGATTCTCGAAATCAAGCGCGCGGAATTCGTGCGCACGGCCAGGGCCAAGGGGCTCTCCGAGCGCGTCGTCATCTACAAGCACGTCCTGCGCAACGCGCTTAATCCGTTCGTCACGCTTGCCGGCTACGGCCTCGCCGATCTGCTCGGCGGCGCGGCGCTGGTCGAGGCGGTGATGAACTTGCAGGGGCTCGGCCTGTTGCTGCTCGAGGCCGTGCGCTCGCTCGACATTTATCTGGTGATGGGCTCGGTGCTGACCGGCACCGTGTTGCTGCTGCTCGGCAATCTGCTGGCGGATATCGCGCTGGTGGCGGTCGATCCGCGGGTGGACTTCAGTTCTTCGGGTTCGCCATGAGTACCGCCGACGCTGCTCGATTCCTCGATCGCGCATCTTCAGGAGGCGCACGGCGTTCCTTTGTGAAAACCCTGATGCGCGAGTGGCGGCTCGCCTCCTGGCCGGTGCGCCTGTCGGTCTCCTGCCTCGCGCTCTTCTACTTCTTCGCGATCGCGTCGCCGTTCGTCGCGCCCTACGATCCGACCTTTCAATCCCGCCAGTTGCCCGATTGCCCGCCGATGATGCCGCATCTGAGTCCGCCGTCGGAGTGGTCGAAGGGATTTTTCTATAGCTATCCGATGCGGATGGCGGACCCGGTCGAGCGCAAGTTCGCAGCCGACCGCGGACAGAAGATTTACATTCATCTGTTCCGTGGCGGCCATCTCTTCACCACTGATCCGGGCACCGCGTGGTTCATTCTCGGCAGCGACGGGCTCGGCCGCGATCTCTTCTCGCGTATCGTCTACGGCGCGCGGGTCAGCATGAGTATCGGGCTGATTGGCGTGCTGATCAGCTTCTCGCTCGGCATCTCGGTCGGCGCGCTCTCGGGTTACGTCGGCGGAACGCTCGATAACCTGATCATGCGATGGTCGGAAATCGAAATGTCGCTGCCGTCGTTCTACTTCCTGCTCGCGCTGGCCGCCGTCATCCCGCCGGGACTGGGCTCGGTGCAGACCTTTCTGATGATCGTTGCGATCATGAGCTTCATCAGTTGGGCCGGATTCGCCCGGATTATCCGCGGCATGGTCGCCTCGGTGCGCTCGCGTCCATACGTCGAGGCGGCGCGTGCGCTCGGCGCTCCGATGCATCGCATACTGCTGCGTCACGTCATCCCCTCGGTGTTGGGCTACGCGATAGTCGCCGCGACCCTTTCGGTGCCCGGCTTCATCCTCGGCGAGAGCGCGCTCTCGCTGCTGGGCTTGGGGATTCAGGAGCCGGCGGCCAGTTGGGGCAATCTGCTGGCGCAGGCCGAAGACGTGCAGAACCTGATGCGCTATCCGTGGATTTTGATTCCCGGTGTGTTTATCTTCCTCGCCGTGATGTCGTTTAACTTCCTGGGCGATTATCTTCGCGATCGCCTCGATCCGTCACATTCGATGCAGGCGGGTCGCGTAAAATGCTAGCGGGATCGGCGGAGCGCCGACCATCGATGCGTCTGGTCGTCCCCGGCGACGGTTCGGACGAAGTCCCCGACGCGGCGCCGCGTCAGGGTCTGCGCGCCATCAGAGCGAAGTGGTAGCGGAACAGGCGTTCGCGTTCGACCGCGAGGCCGAACGTCTCGACGCGCTTGCGCCCGCCCGCGGCGTCGTAGACATGATCCTTAGGCGGGCCGGCGGGCCGTTCGACGTCGGCGCGCCAATCGATGAACAGCGCCAAGCCGCCTGGTTTCAAAAGCCCCACTAGGCCGCGCATCGCCTCGTCGCCGACTTCGTGCAGCACGTTGATGGCGAGGATGCGGTCGGCCTTTGCTTGCAGTTCCGACAGCGCGTCGGTGAGAACCGGCCGCAGATTCCTGAGCGCCGCGGCGGCGGGCTTGGCGCGCAGCAGCTCCAGCATCTCGGGCTGCTCATCGAGCGCGATAACCTCGAGGTCCGGGCGGCGCCTCGCCAACTCGATCGCGTAAGTGCCGGTGCCGGTGCCGAAATCGATAACGCACGCCCCTTGCGGCGCATCGAGGAGTTCCACGACTTCGGCGGGCGGGAGGTATTCGAAGCGCGCCGGATCGTCGAGCTTGGCCGCGCGCGCCGGGTCGAAGCGCTCGGGTTGCTTCGCGCCGTGGCGACCCTGATCGTGTTTGCCATGTTCGCTCATGCCGTCATCTTACTACATCGCCGCGGAAATGGGGCGGGGTTTGTTAAAGGCTGTCCGCATGACCGCCGCGCCAGTCGTGACCGGTGTGGAGGCCCCCGCTTTTGGCGGCGGCGTGCGCGATGATAACCTTGAGCCCCAAGTGCAGCCGTTACTCGAAGTAAAGCAGCTCCGGACATCGTTCTTCACCGAGGAGGGCGAACTGCGAGCGGTCGACGGGGTCAGCTTCGCGGTCGAGCCCGGCAAGCTGATGGGTCTGGTCGGCGAGTCGGGATCGGGAAAGACCGTGACCGCGCTGTCGATCATGCGCCTGCTGCCGGAGGGAGCGCGGGTGATGGGCGGCTCGATTCGGTTCGACGGGCGCGATCTCGGCGAGCTCAGCGAACCGGAGATGCGCGAGATTCGCGGCGCGAAGATCGCCATGATCTTCCAGGAGCCGATGACCTCGCTTAATCCGGTGTTCACGATCGGCAGCCAGATCGGCGAGGCAATCCGGCTGCATCAGAAGAAATCCCGCAAGGAAGCCCGCGAGCAAACGATCGAGGCGCTGCGTCTGGTAAAAATCGCCGACCCCGAGCGGCGGATCGACGACTATCCGCATCAGCTTTCGGGCGGGATGCGGCAGCGGGTGATGATCGCGATGGCGCTGTCGTGCAATCCGCGCATTCTGATCGCCGACGAGCCGACCACGGCGCTCGACGTTACCATCCAGGCGCAGATTCTGGATCTGATCAAGGAAGTTCAGGAACGTCTGGGGCTCGCGGTAATTCTGGTCACGCATGATCTCGGAGTGGTGGCCGAATACGCCGACGACGTGACGATTCTTTACGCGGCCCGCGTGATGGAACAGGCGGATGCGCGCGAGCTGTTCCGCAATCCGCTCAACCCTTACACGCGCGCCCTGCTGCAATCGATTCCCGGCGCGGGCGGAATCAAACGCACGCGCCTCCAGGTCATCCCGGGTACGATACCAACCGCCCTGCATCCGCCGAGCGGATGCCGCTTTCATCCGCGCTGCGCCGTTGCGGTCGAGCAGTGCGCGCAAATCGAGCCGCCGCTCGAAGAGAAGGCGCCCCAGCATTATGCCGCCTGTATCCGTGTCTAGCCCCGAGTCCCAGGCGTCCGGCCCGGAAAGCGCGGCGGGCGTGCTGGTCCGAACCGAGCAGCTCTGCAAGGAGTTCCCGGTCGGCACCACGGGCCTGTTCGCCCGCAAACGGCTGACGGTCAAGGCGGTCGAGGGCGTGAGTGTGGAAGTTCTTGCGGGCGAGACCCTCGGGCTGGTGGGCGAATCGGGCTCGGGCAAATCGACTTTGGGCCGGCTGATTCTGAGGCTCATCGAGCCGACTTCGGGCAAGGTTTTTTTCGACGGTCAGGATCTGTCGGCAATTGGCCGCGCGGAGCTGCGACAGTTGCGCCGGCAGATGCAGGTCGTCTTCCAGGACCCTTACGCCTCGCTCGATCCGCGGATGAAGGTGGCGTCTATCGTCGGCGAAGGCCTCGAGATTCACAGGCTCGCGCGGGGCAGGGAAAAGCAGGAACGAATCGCCGAATTGCTCCATCTGGTCGGACTCGACCCCGACGCGATGGCGCGCTATCCGCACGAGTTTTCCGGCGGTCAGCGCCAGCGGATCGGCATCGCGCGGGCGCTGGCGGTAAATCCGCGCTTCCTGGTGCTGGACGAGCCGGTTTCGGCGCTCGACGTTTCGATCCAGGCGCAAATTATAAATCTGCTCCAGGACTTGCAGCAGCAGCTCAATCTGACCTACCTGTTTATCGCCCACGACCTGCGGGTGGTCGAGCATATCAGCCGGCGGGTCGCGATCATGTACCTGGGCAAGATCGTCGAGACCGCTGGCGCGGAAGAACTCTATCGCAACCCATGCCATCCCTATACTCGCGCGCTGCTGTCCGCGATTCCGGCGATCGACGCCGAGAGCAGGCCCGAGCGTATCCGGCTGCCGGGCGAAGTCCCGAGCCCCGTGAATCCGCCCTCGGGCTGCGGCTTCCATCCGCGCTGTCCTTATGCGAAAGATGTTTGTCGAGCCACAGAGCCGCGTCTGGAGGTCGGACGTGAAGGACATGCTGTGGCCTGCCACGTTTTTCCCGCGCCCTGACATCCGGCGGCAGAGATGGAAACAAAGAATCAAAACCAGATGCGCAATCGCGGACGGCAAGACGAGGAGTTGGCGTCGGGCCTCGAGATGCCGGCGCCTTCGGCCGGAATTCCCCGCGCTCCCGGACAAGCCTGGGTGGAAGAGCGCACACGGGTCGCGGTAGGCCGCAACGTCACAGTTTCAGGGCGGCTGGTATTTCAGGAGCCGGTGCGAATCGAAGGATGCTTTCGCGGCGAGGTGACTTCGGTCGATCTGGTGGTTATCGCCTCGGAAGGCGTGGTCGAAGGCCGGGTGCGCGCGCCGCGGTTGCTGATTCTGGGCGAGCTGCGCGGGGACGTGACCGGCGCGGTTCGCATCGTGATTGGTCCCTGCGCGCGTGTTTACGGCCGCATCGAAGCGGACCATCTGACGATCTGCGAAGGGGCCCGCTTAAACGGCGATGTCCACATGCCTCGTAGGGACATCGCTGCCTGAAGGCGTAAGCTCCCGGACCTACGAATCTCTCAGGACCGGGCCTAATCTCCCGCTGCAGCGCCTCGCGGCGGCGACGGTAAGTGGTAAATCAGACTGATGCTTTCGAGACGGGCGGCTTTGCCCGAGAGCCCGCGCAGATAGTACAGTCGCGCGCGCCGCACCTTGCCCCGGCTCAGCACCTGAATCTTTTCGAGTCGCGGGGAATGCAGCGGGAAAGTCCGCTCGACACCGACTCCGTAGGAAACTTTCCGTACCGTGAAGTTGGTGCGATTGCTCCCGCCGTTGATCTTGATCACGGTCCCTTCGAAAGCCTGGATTCGCTCCTTTTCGCCTTCGATGACCTTGACGCTAAGGCGAACGGTATCGCCGGCGCGAAACTCGGGGAGGTCCTTGCGTAAAGCACGGTCTTCAATCTGTTTGATCACGCTATTCATGGGAAAAACCTCGAACAGAACCTAAAAACCTATCCGAATACGCGCGCGGACACAATCTCTTGGGTGGAGGCTTCCCGCAGCGTGGAGGTTGGTCGCTTACCGGCCGTGCAGGCGGTCGAGGACGATCGCGACTGCGGCGCGCACCGAGAGGTGATTGTAGTCGTCTACGCCCTCGATAGCGTTCAGGACGAGGTCAGCGCGTTCGCGAATCGCGGGGGCCATACCGAATCCGGTCCCGAACATCAGCAGTATCGGCGCGCCATCCGACTCCAGCCGATGGCGCAGTTCGTCGTAACTAAGGCCGTCGCGAGCGCGGGCGGAAGTATAGACCAGCACCGGGCGGCGACCAGTCAGACGGTCAATCTCAGCGATCGCCTGGTCGAGGTCGGCAACCAGATGCACGCGCTCCAGCGCTTCGCGCCGGCGAGAGTCGAACTGGCGACCCGGCCCATCGAACCAGTGGTCGCGCACCCGCGCCGCGAAATCCCGGAGCGCCGTAACCGGATGGGCCACATAGAAGCCGCTGACGCCGAAGGTGCGCGCCGAGCGGGCGATATCGTGGATATCGAGGCTGGTGATCGCCGTGGTAACGATCTCACCCCGCCGGTTGACCATCGGATGGTGGAGCAGGACCAGGAAGAGATCGGCCATGTCAGGGCTTTCGTCGAGCGAGCAGGTCGGGGCGACGCTTCGCGGTCCGTTCGCGCGCCTGGGTTTTCCGCCAGACGCGGATTTTCTCGTGATCGCCGCTGAGCAATATTTCCGGCACCTTGAGCCCGCGAAACTCCTCGGGCCGGGTGTATTGCGGATATTCGAGCACGCCCTGGGCGAATGATTCCTCTTCGACCGACTGCGGATTGCCGAGCACGCCGGGGATAAGCCGCGCCACGGCCTCGATTACCACCATCGCGGCAACCTCTCCACCGCTCAGGACGTAATCGCCGATCGACAATTCCTGATCGACCATGGTGCGGATGCGCTCGTCGACGCCCTCGTAGCGGCCCGCGATGAGCACCAGTCCCGGCTGGCGCGCGGCCAACTCCTGCACGATCGATTGGTTCAGAACCTCGCCTTGAGGAGTAAGCAACACACGCCACAGGGGAGGATGCGTCTCGCTCATAACGCTGTCCAGCGCGGCGGCGATCGGCTCGGGCCGCATCACCATCCCGCTGCCGCCGCCGTACGGAGTGTCATCCACCTGCCGATAGTTGCCCAGCCCATGTTGGCGCAGGCCGTGAAGCCGGACCGTTACCAGGCCTCGCTCGATCGCGCGCCCGAGCATCCCGGCGGCCAGCGGCGACTCGAACATCTCGGGGAACAGCGTGATTACGTGAAATTCCATTGAGTCAGAGGTACTGAAATTCGGCTTCGACTTTATTCCAGCAGACCGGGAATCGGTTCGATCGTCACCAGGCGCGCGTCGAGGTCGATCGAGCGGACCACGTTCTCGATCACCGGAATCAGGAATTCAGCGCCGTCCGCCTTGACGACCCAGAACGTCGTGAGCCCCGCTGAAGAAGGTGCTCTCGATATGGCCGATGATGCGGCCGTCAGTGGTCCTGACCTCGCATCCCACCGCCTCGAAGTAATAGAACTCGCCGGGAGCAAGTTCCGGCAGGTCTGACCGCGCCGCAAACACCTCCGCGCCGCGCAGCTTCTCGGCGGCGGTTACGTCGGTCAGGCCTTCGAGCATTATTCTCATATAGCGGGGATTCACCCGCGCCATCTCCGTCGGCCGATACTCGACCGGCGAGCCGTCGCGCCCGATAAAGATGCGCTTGAGCGAGTCGAGCGAGGTGGAATCGGGATCGTCGGGCCTGAACTTCAGGCCGCCGCGCAAACCGTGAGTTCCGCCGATCTGACCGATGCGAATCAGATCGGTAGCAGGCCCGGGCCGCGGGACAGGATGGCCCGTCGGCTTACTTATCTTCGATGATTTCGAGGACAACCTTGCGATTCATGCGCGACGCGACCGCGTTCAGAATAGTGCGAATCGACTTCGCGGTCCGCCCTTGCTTGCCGATGATGCGGCCGAGGTCTTCCTTGGCCACACGCAACTCAAGCACCGAAGCGGTCTCGCCCTGAGTCTCCTGTACGTCGACCGCGCTGGGGTTATTAACGAGATGCTCCGCCAGGAACTGTACTAGCTCCTTCATGGATAGGCTCCAGCGATGCGTGGTTTCAGGCTGTTGTAGACGTTTGCTGCCCCATCTTTAACAACTTCGCAACCGTTTCGCTGGGCCGCGCGCCGACCTTGAGCCAGTGTTCGACCTGTTCGGCCTGAAGGCTCACTTTCGGCGGGTCAAAAGCAGGATCGTAGGTACCGATCTGGTCGACAAAGCGACCGTCACGCGGCGAGCGCGAATCCGCGACCACAATTCGGAAAAAAGGTTTCTTGCGGGCGCCATGCCGGCGCAATCGCATCACAAGGGCCATCAATGCACTCCCTGAATACCGCCGCCAATCCCGAGGCCGCGCATCAGAGCTTTGCTGCCGCCCATGCGAGTTACCTTCTTCATCAGCTTGCGGGTCTGTTCGAACTGTTTGAGAAATCGATTGACTTCCTGGACCGAAGTGCCGCTGCCCGCGGCGATCCGGGCCCGGCGTCCGCCATTGAGGATCAGGTGGTTGTGCCGCTCCTGCTTCGTCATCGAGCCGATGATTGCCCGGATCCGGCTCAGTTCCCGTTTGGTCTCGTCCGAATCCACCTGTCCCGCCACTTGCTTGAGACCGGGGATCATTCCCAGAAGGTCGCCCAGCGACCCCATCTTGTTGATCGCGTTCATCTGCTGGACGAAATCGTCGAGGGTGAACTCGTTCTTCTTGAACTTGCGCTCGAGTTCCTTGGCCTGCGTATGGTCATAGTTTTGCTGCGCCTTCTCGATCAGCGTCAGCATGTCGCCCATGCCCAGGATGCGCGAGGCCAGGCGGTCGGGATGGAAGACCTCGAACGCCTCAAGCTTTTCGCCGGTGGCCGCGAACAGGATCGGCGCGCCGGTTACGGCGCGTACCGATAGGGCCGCTCCGCCGCGCGCGTCGCTGTCGAGCTTGGTGAGGATCAGGCCGGAAAGCTTGAGCCGGTCGTGAAAGCCCTGGGCGATATTAACCGCGTCCTGGCCGCTCATCGAGTCGGCGACCAGAATCGTGTGATGGGGCCGCACTATCGCTTGCAGCCTGACCACCTCGTCCATCAGATCGTTGTCGATCTGCAGCCGGCCGGCGGTATCGAGAATCAAGGCGTCGTAGCCGCCGACCTCGGCCTTGGCTATCGCCCGGGTCGCGATCTCGATCGGGTCCTCGGTCTCGCGGCTTTCGACCACTGGCACGCCGATTTGGGCGCCCAGCACCCGCAACTGCTCCATCGCGGCCGGCCGATAAACGTCCGTCGAGGCCATCAGCGGATGGCGTTTGCGCTCGACCTTGAGCCATCGCGCGAGCTTGGCGACCGAGGTGGTCTTGCCCGAGCCCTGGAGGCCCACAATCATTATCTTGATCGGGGGCTTGGCCTTGAGGTCGAGTTCCCGCGCGCTGCCGCCCATCACCTCGCGCAGCTCGGTGGCGACGAACTTGATCAGGTGCTGCTCGGGGCTGAGCGAGCGCAGGACTTCCTGGCCGAGCGCTTTTTGCTTTACGTGATCGACGAACTGGCGGACGACGTTGATATTAACGTCGGCTTCGAGCAGGGCGAGCCGGACCTCGCGCAGAGCTTCATCGATATTGCGTTCGGTGATTCGGCCCTGGCCCGAGAGTTTCTTGAAAACCCCTTCCAGGCGACTGCTCAGATTCTCAAACATCGATAAAATTCTTATGGTTACAAATTTGTCGGGACGAGGAACGGCAGGTTTATCTGGACTCCGCCTGGATTCTACCCGATCTGTACCGGATAAATATAACCAGACCGGACAAATTAAGCCACTACCTTGTAGATGTCAACTTTGCCATGCGTCGGGGCCGTGCCCTCAACCAGAGCCTTCGCGCATCCGTCACGCGCGCGAAATCGACCAGGTCGAGCTGGCGGTGACGGCGGGTTGGCCGCCCGGCTCCAGAACCCGCGCCTCCAGAAACGCCAGAGTTCGAGTGCGCCGGATGAGATTGGCGACGCCCTCGAGCGCTCCGGGCTTAAGCGCGCGAAGGTATGAAACCTTGACCTCGACCGTCACCGCCCATTCGCCCTCATCGAGGACCGAGCCAATCGCCGTCGAGAAGAGTTCGTCAATGAATAAGGCGATGTAGCCGCCCTGTATCGTACCGAACGGGTTGATCGCGGCCGGTGGCTGATCCGCCCAGGACCATCTCGCGGTACCGGGACCAAACGCAATCGGACGCATCCCCAGCGCCAGATTCGGCGAGCGATAATCGCCGACCCGGTTCTCCCGGATAATCCGGTCAAGCTCGCTCAGCGGGCCGAGCTTCGTGTCCGCAGCCAAACGGGTAGGCCTCCTGTCAAAAGCCCGGCAAAGTCGGTCGGGCCGACCAACTTTGATGAGACAAGATATACAGATCCTCCGGCAAAGCCTATCGCGGCCGCAGGCTAGAGCATCGGGCGGTCGAGCGAGCGATATTGAATCGCTTCGCTCACGTGATGGGCCTTGATTGCGCCGCCGTCGTCGAGGTCGGCGATCGTGCGCGCGACCTTGAGAATCCGCGTATAGGCGCGCGCGCTCAGCCCGAGCCGATTGATCGCGAGTTCGAGCAGACGCTCGGCGGCGCTGTCGACCTGGCAGAAGCTTCGCAGCTCGCGCGCACCCATCTGGGCGTTGCAGAAAAAGCTCATCCCCTGGAATCGCTTGAGCTGCACGTCTCGCGCCTGGTTGACGCGTTCCCTGATTGCGACCGAGGTCTCGGCCGGCTTCGGCTCGGTCAGTTCCTTGTATTTGACGGCAGGGACTTCGATATGGATATCGATCCGGTCGAGCAGCGGCCCTGAGATTCGCGAACGATAGCGCTGAATCACCAGCGGGGAGCATCCGCATTGATGCTGCGCGTCGCCGAAGAATCCGCACGGGCATGGATTCATCGCCGCTACCAGCATCACGCTGGCCGGAAAGGTAAGCGTGCCCATCACGCGGGCGATGGTGATGCGCGCGTCTTCGAGCGGCTGGCGCAGCACTTCGAGCACGTTCTTGCGGAACTCGGGAAGTTCGTCGAGGAAAAGCACGCCGTGATGGGCGAGGCTGACCTCGCCGGGACGGGGCATCGGTCCGCCGCCGATGAGGCCGGCGTCGGAGATCGTATGATGGGGCGAGCGGAACGGGCGCGCGGCGATTAGCGCCCGCCCATCCATCAGGCCCATCACGCTGTGGACCTTGGTGGTCTCGACCGATTCCTCAAAAGTCATCGCCGGAAGGATCGTCGGCAGGCGCTTGGCGAGCATCGTCTTGCCCGAACCCGGCGGCCCGATCATCAGGACGTTATGGCCTCCGGCTGCCGCCACTTCGAGCGCACGCTTGGCCTGTTCCTGGCCCCTAACCTCGCTGAAATCAACGTCGTAGCGGCTGTTGGCGTCAAACAGGTCCTGAATCCTGGAGACGGTCTGCGGGATCTCTTTGAGTCCTTCGAGAAATTCAAAAGCTTCGCTGAGACTTGTGACCCCCAGGATGGCGGTGCCGTTGCCGATCACCGCCGCTTCGCCCGCATTCTCACGCGGCAGCAGAACGCCGGTGAACTTTTGTTCGCGCGCAAGCAATGCGGTCGGCAACGCGCCCTTGATTGGTTTCACTCGCCCGTCGAGCGCAAGCTCGCCCAGCACCAGATAGTCGCGGAGGCGATCGCGTTTGAGATGGCCGGTTGCGGCGAGAATTCCCAGCGCGATCGGAAGATCGAAGGAAGATCCTTCCTTACGTGTGTCGGCCGGAGCGAGATTTACCGTGATCTTGCGATTGGGAAATTCGTAGCCGGTATTCTTGATCGCCGACTTGACCCGTTCCGTAGCCTCGCGCACCGCGCCCTCGGCCAAGCCGACGGTCTTCAGAATCGGCAACCCGTTGCTGATATCGATCTCGACTTCGACCGGAAGAGCATCGATCCCGACGAGCGAGCTCGACAGTACGCTGGCTAGCAAGACGGTCCCCCCCTTACTACTTGTCAATAGACAAGCTAGCGCGCTTTAAGCAAGAGATAGCTTACCATAAGAACGAGCCGAATGAAGACAGGGTTGGGGCACGGCCTCTCCCGGCGTACGAGGCGACGGTAATGTTGGACAGGATCCGCAGCTACTTCGATTTCGAGGGCCTCGGAACCGATTTCCGACGCGAGATCATCGCCGGGATTACGACCTTCGTCAGCATGTCGTACATCATCGCGGTCAACCCGGCGATTCTGAAAACCGCCGGCATCCCGCCCGGCCCCTCGATGGTGGTGACGATCCTCACCGCCATCTTCGGCACGCTGATGATGGGGCTTTACGCGAAGCGGCCCTTCGCGGTCGCGCCGTACATGGGCGAGAACGCTTTTATCGCCTTCACGGTGGTGCGGGTTCTGGGCTTTCGATGGCAAACCGCGATCGGCGCGGTCTTTCTTGCGGGGCTTCTGTTCGTGGCGCTTACCCTGGCGAAGGTCAGGCAATGGCTGGTCGAGGGCGTGCCGCCGGGACTGCGCTACAGCTTCGCGGTGGGAATCGGGCTCTTTCTGGCGTTCATAGGCCTGAACGAATCGGGGATAGTCGCGCTGGGAAGCGTCGGTGCACCGGTCAGGGTCGGAGCGATCACTTCGCCGGCCGTGATGGTCGCGATCGGCGGTTTCATCCTGATGTCGGTCCTGATGATCTGGCGCGTTCCGGCGGCGATTCTGCTCGGCATCGTGGCGACGACGTTCGCGGCGTATCTCGTCGGAGTCGCGCCGCCGCCGAGCTCATGGATGAGTCTGCCGCCCAGTCCGGCGCCGCTTGTGATGCAGCTGGATATCAGCGGCGCTTTTACGTGGGGCTTCTTCGGCGTCATGCTGAGCATCTTCATGATGGCGTTCGTGGATACGATGGGCACGCTGGTGGGGCTATCGGCACGCGCGGGCTTTCTCGATGAGAAGGGGAATTTGCCCCAGATCGAGCGTCCGATGCTGACCGATGCGCTCTCGACCACTTTCGCCGGACTGATGGGCACCTCAACCGCCGGAGCGTTTATCGAATCCGCCGTCGGCATCGACGCGGGCGGGCGCAGCGGCTTCACGGCGGTGGTCACCGCGATGCTTTTCGCGATGGCGCTGTTCTTCTCGCCGTTCGTGGTCGCCATCCCGCCGCAGGCTTACAGCCCCGCATTGATCGTCGTGGGCCTGCTGATGCTGGCGCCGGTCACGAAGATCGATTTCAACGATTACACCGAATTGATTCCCGCGTTCGCGGTGGTGACGCTGATGAGCTTCACCTACAACATCGGAATCGGCGTGACAGGGGGATTCGTGCTGTATCCGTTTTTCAAGCTGGTATCGGGCCGATACCGGGAGGTACGCCCGGGCCTCTGGGTGCTGGGCTTGCTGTCGCTGCTGTTCTTTATTTTCTATCCGTATACGTAAACGAGAGCTTCGCGGACCGCGTTTCAGTCTTCTTTCTGTCCCCTCTCCGAAGAGCTTTGCGCGGCATAATTGCGCGCTTTGCTATGTCCCCTCTCCCGCGTCGATGCGGGAGAGGGTCAGGGTGAGGGCACGGCAAGTGCCTGTGCGCCAACAGTTTGGAGTATCATGCCTCTCGCGCCCTGTTCTGTCATCCCGAGCGGAGCGAAGCGGAGTCGAGGGATCCCGGAAAACGTTTTTCACTCTTCAGCCGCGACCGGGATTCCTCGCTCCGCAGACTTCGCTCGGAATGACAGCCGTTATGACGTTTGCGAGACGTAACGCTAGCGCCACACCGCCCCGGCCGCCGCCAGCGCTTCCTGCTCGGCGCGGCTCAGCCCAAGCAGAGTGCCCAGCACGTAGTCGTTATCGTCGCCGATTTCGGGAGCGCATCGCGGCACGGCGGTCAACGTCGCGGAAAGCCTGAACGGCGCGCCGGAAGTGCGCGTCTCGCTTCCTTCGGGCAGCTTGAGCGAGGGCCAGAAGCCGCGCGCCTGAAGATGGGGATCGCGCGCGCATAGGTCCGCGCCGTTCGATACCACTCCCGCGGCGATGCCCGCTTCCTGCAGGATCGCCATCGCCTCCTCCGCGTCGTGCTCGGCGGTCCATTGGCCGATGTTGGCGTCGAGTTCGTCGCGATTGCGCATCCGCAGGAAGAGCGTGCGGAATTTTGCCTCGGATGCCCACGCCGGCGATCCGACCGCGGTTACGAAGCGCCGCCATTCGGTATGGGAACGAACCGCAATCGCGATCCATCGGTCATCGTCGTCGCCGCGCAGGCGGCATCGGTAGACTCCGTGCGGCGCGGCCGGCGCCTCCTGCGATCGATATCCGAACGGGCTTTGCGGCCGATTGTTTACCGCGGCGTCGAGCAGCGACGGACCGATCACCGCGGCAACCGCTTCGAACTGGGAAAGATCGATGAACTGGCCGCGGCTGGTGCGTTTGCGATGCCAGAGCGCGATCAGAGCGGCGAGCGCACCGGCCTGGCCCGCGGCCATATCCGCGTACGAGTAGCCGAAGCCGGCGGGCCGTCCGTCCGCATCCGCCATCATCATCGTGTAACCGGATAGCGCCTGCAGCGTCGGCCCATAGCTTACGAAGTTCGCGCGCGGGCCGCTCAGGCCGAAGCCCGACATGCTGATACAGATAATGTCCGGCTTGATCGCGGCGAGGCTCTGATAGTCCATCCCCCACTGGCTCATCACGCGGGGCGAGAAATTATCGATCACGATATCGCTGATCCGAGCGAGGCGGAGCGCGATTTCGATTCCGCGCGGCTCCGCCATGTTGATCGCGACCGAAAGTTTGTTGCGATTGAGTCCGCCCTGAAGACCGACGCGACGCGGTTCCATCGGGGCCGGTATCTTGCGCTCGACCTTGATTACTTCGGCGCCCTGATCGGCGAGGATTCGCGTGGCGACCGGACCGGCGACGATCCAGGTGAAATCGAGGATGCGGATTCCTTTGAGGGGCGCCACCTAGATCACTCCCTCGGCGGCGAGCACGGCGATCTCATCCGATTCAAGCCCAAGTTCGGATTTGAGGATTTCGCCCGTATGCTCGCCGACAATCGACGGGCGTCGATAAACGCGCCACGGCGTGCCGCCGAAAAGATACGGCGTGCCCGGATAGCGGAACTTGCGTCCGAGCTCGGGATGCTCGACCTCGACGAAGAAACCGCGTGCGGCGAGATGCTCGTCCTGGAGCAGCGCTTGCGGCGGCTGCACGACCGCGTAGGCAAGGCGCAGCGCCTGCGCCCGGCCGAGAATCGTTTCGCGATCGTAATCCTTCGCCCATTCATCGAGCACGTCGAACAGATGCTCGGCGTGCTCGGCGCGGTACATCGCATCGTTCCATTGCGGCTCGATCAAATCCCGCGCCTTGCCGTCGCTCGCGACCCATTCGACGAGCGACGTCCAATCGCCGAGAGTGCAGTGCAGGATGTAACCGTCGCGGCATTTGCCGACCCGGAAGAATCGGCTCCAATGGAGCGTGCCGTGACGCCGCTCGATTCGATTCCCGGCGAAGTAGCTTCCCGCGACGTGCTCGACCGCCGCTGCCGTTGCTTCCTGGATACTCAGATCGATCCACTGGCCCAAGTTGTCGCGCTCGCGCGCAAACAGCGCCGACATGATCGCGGTCGCGCCGTAATAGCTTCCGCAGTGATAGGACTGAAGCCCGAGCGGCCGAACCGGCGGCTCGCCCGCAAAGCCGTTTACGTAAAGCATCCCGCCGAGCGCGGTCAGCACGGTATCGTCAGCGGCGAAGTCGCGATACGGCCCGCTCTGGCCGAACGGCGCTATCGAGCAGAGAATCAGGGCCGGATTGTCTCGATGGAGCTGCTCCCATCCAAGGCCCAGGCGGTCCATCTCGCCGGGCGCGAAACTTTCGATCACCACGTCGGCCGAGCGGACCAGCGCACGCATCAGATCGGCACCGCGCGCCCGCCCGATATCAAGCGTCATCGAGCGCTTGTTCAGATTGTAGAACCAGAAGAAGAGGCTGCGGTCAGGATGCGGCAGGTCGTCAAGGAACGGGCCGATTCGGCGCGCGGAGTCGCCACCGGGGGGCTCGATCTTGATCACGTCGGCGCCCATGTCGGCCATCAGGCGCCCGCACATGGCGCCCTTGCGATCGGTCAGGTCGAGGATTCGAAGCCCCGCCAGCGCGCCGGCTTCAATCAAGGCTTCAGCCTTTGGGAGATGATTTTTGCCGATCGTTGTAAAACGGACTGACGTCGACAGTGGGCCTGATTTCCTTGAGCGTTTCGCCCCTGGGCCCGGTGCGTTTGCCGCCGCGCACCCGGATAGTCTCGAAGGTGTCGGGATTTACCCAGCGGATACCGAGCACGCAGGGCTTGGCCTGCCCTTCCTCGTCGACCGGTTCGAGAGTGGCGCCTTCATTATCGAAGATCGTGACTTTTCTCAGTGCCATTGGATGAAACGTGCCGCTCGTTTTTGCGCGCCTTCGAGATCATACGAACTCGCGAACGGTATTTCAAACCATCGTGAGAGATTTCGGCCACGAACGCCGCGATCGTCACGATGTGCGCCCGATCCGCACTTTGACTTCGGGATTCGCCGTGCTTCTCCTTAATCTCGGCTTCACTAATTCTTGGGCGGAATTATTTCAGGCCGAACGGAAATAATTCTGCCCAAAGCCGCCCACGTTTGTATGAACTTGCTTCCAATAGAGGCAGATTGTCTGTATAAGAATGTAACCATCTGTATAAGCATGTCTAAGCATCTATAAGCGAATGCCCGGAGCTATCTCGGGTCATTTTTTAGAGGCGGGCAATGGCAAGAAAAAATTCCCAGTTCAATTGGTGGCTCGAAGTAACTCGCGGTTGCGAGCGCGCGATCGTCTGGAGCAAGCGCGCATCGAGCGCCTTTGTGCGGCCATCGATCCTGGCCGCGCTGCTCCTGGTGCTGGTTCCGGTGGGCGTGATGATGCTTCAGCCCGCGCTTCACGCGGGCACAAATTTGATAGTCGTCAACACGGTCAGCGACCCTTTTAAGGGCCCCAAAACTTGCAGCCTGCGCGGCGCGATCACCAGCGCCAATACCGGAACAGACACTACGGGTGGAAATTGTGCCGCAGGCACAGGCAACGACAAGATCATTTTCGGCTCCGCCATTATCGGCGGCACGATCACGCTGGGCAGCGCTCTTCCCCCAATCCAGCACACTCTGACGATTGATGGCACCCAGCAAAATGTAACGATCGACGGCGGGGGCGCTTATCAGATGCTCGTAGTGAACGCGGGCGCCTCGCTCGCCTTGAATAACCTGACGATTGCCCACGGCAACAATTCAGCCGGCAACGGCGGCGGCGTCGATAACGAGGGCACGCTGGACGTCACCAACAGCACCTTCTCGGGCAACAGCGCCGGTGACGGCGGCGCCATCTATAACAACGGCACGCTGGCGATCGTCAACAGCACCTTCTCGGGCAGTACCGCGACCGGCGCCGGCGGCGGCATCTATAACAACAGCGCGGCGACGGTCACCAACGTCACCTTCTCGAGCAACAACGCGCCCAGCAGCAGCGGCGGCGGCATCTATAATAACGCCGGCACGGCGACGGTCACCAACAGCATATTGGCTAACAGCACGGGCGGTAACTGCGCAGGCGCGATAACCAACGGCGGCTACAACATCTCCGACGATGGGAGCTGCGGTTTCGGAACCAGCAGCGGTGCCAAGGGTCAGGCTATAGGCGATAACGTCACGGACCTTGATCTGGCGCTCGCCCCTGGCGGGCTGGCGAATAACGGCGGGCCGACCAAGACCATCGCGCTTGAAACACGTAGTTCCGCGATCGACGCGATTCCGATCGCGGATTGCCCGTTTACCGATCAGCGCGGGGTTTCCCGCCCTGGCCTTGTTTACATCAAAACCGCCCACGCCTGTGACGTTGGCGCATACGAGTTTGTCGCGATAGTAGTCGACACGACCAGCGACTCGAGCACCTCCGGTGACACGCTTTGCAGCCTGCGCGAAGCGATCTCCAACGCCAACGACCCGGGCACCGACACGACCGGCGGAGACTGTTCACTCGGCACCGGTAGCGACACCATCGTTTTCAGCGTCAGCGGCACCATCACACTGGGCAGCACGCTTCCCGCAATCGCGAACAGCTCGGCGGGCGCTCTGACGATCGACGGAACCGCGCAAAATATCATTATCGACGGCGCGAGCACTCATCGGGTTTTGTACGTGAATTCGGGCGCCACCCTCAACCTGAATAACCTGACGATCGCCAACGGCAAGTCAACCGACGGCGGCGGCGTTAATAACCAAGGCACGCTGACCGTCACCAACAGCACCTTCTCGGGCAACAGCGATGACGGCGGGGGCGGCGGCATTTATAACAATGACGCGCTGACGGTCACCAACAGCACCTTCTCCGGCAACAGCGCCGGCAACGGCGGCGGCATCGATAACGCCCCCTCCGGCACGCTGACGGTGCTCAACAGCACCTTCTCGCAGAATAGCGCCGGCAGCGGCGGCGGCATCCATAACGCCTCCGGCACCGCAACGGTCACCAACAGCATTTTGGCTAACAGCACCTCGGGCAATAACTGCTCGGGCACGATTACCGACGGCGGCTACAATATCTCCGACGACGCTTCGTGTGGTTTTGCCGGCACCGGCCTCAATGGCTACGCCATCGGCGATAACGTCTCCGACATTAATCTGGCGCTTGACCCCGCCGGACTGGCGAATAACGGCGGCCCGACTCAGACCATCGCGCTTGAATCGGGCAGTTATGCGGCCGACGCCGCTCCGATAGCCAGTCTGTCCTGCCACCGACCAGCGCGGCACTTCGCGTCCTGATCGCGAAGATATCGGCAAACTGATCGGCGCCTGCGACGTTGGTGCGTTCGAGTTCGGCAATGTGCTTGCGACACCGACGCCTACTCCAACCGCGACAGCGACATCGACGCCAACGGCCACGCCGACCGAGACCCCGACATCAACGGCTACCGAGACGCCAACGGCCACGCCGACTGAGACTCCAACGTCAACGGCTACCGAGACGCCAACGGCCACGCCGACTGAGACTCCAACGTCAACGGCTACCGAGACGCCAACGGCCACGCCGACTGAGACTCCAACGTCAACGGCTACCGAGACGCCAACGGCCACGCCGACTGAGACTCCGACGTCAACGGCTACCGAGACACCAACGGCCACGCCGACCGAGACCCCGACCGCAACGGCCACGCCGACTTCAACACCAACATCTGTACCGACTGAGACTTCAACACCGACCTCAACACCGACCCCGACTCCAATTCCAACACCGACCGGGACTCCGACTCCGATACCGACTCCGACCCCGATACCAACCCCAAGGCCGACTCCGTGCCCGATAACGCTACTGCCATCGACTTGGAACTTCGGAACGGTAGCGGTGGGTACGAGTTCGGCTGCGAACACCTTTACGCTGAGCAACGGATGCGGACAGAAGGCTACTCTCAACGGCACCGCGATCGGCGCGGACTTCAGGATTGCCGGCACCACGTGCTCCTCGACGTTGAAGCCCGGCAAGTCCTGCAACTACCAGTTGAAGTTCCGTCCGAAAACCGTGGGAACCAAGAGCGAGGCGTTTTCGGTCTTCGAGGTCATCACAACTCAGCGGTCGCAGTCAGTCCAACTGACTGGTATCGGCCAATAACGCTAATGAGGAGTTAGTTCGGCGATCGGAATAAGGCGAAAACTCTTCTTCTGATAATCGGCATACGCGGGGTACCTCGGGGGCAGCTTCGACCAGAGCGGGTTCGCTTCATCCGGCGTTAGGATGCAAGCGCGGGAGACTCTGCTCGACCGCCCGATCCGCACTTTGACTTCGGGATTCGCCGTGCTTCTCCTTGGTCTGGGCATCACTAATTCCAAGGCGAGGCTACCCCCTCCCGTTGACGGAATGGAACGAATTTTGCTACCTCTCGGTCTGGACTTAGCGCCAAAAAGCGCCAAAAAGCGCACTTAAGCGTTCAAGAGCCTTCGTTTATAGATGCTGCGCGAGGAATCGAACGTCGGCCTTGCTCAGCATCGAGTCTCCGATGGATGCAGACTATTTGTAACCAAAGGACTCAGATGTCGCCGTTGCTTAAGACAGGGTTCCGACCGGTGGAGGCAATGCCGTGGGCAAGCAAAATCTCTGGTCGCGATGGTCGTTTGAGCTAACTCAGAGTTGCGACCGCGCGATCGCCTGGAGCCGGCGCGCGTCAACCGCCTTTGCGCGGCCGGCTATCCTGATTGCGTCGCTGGCCGTGCTGGCGCCGGTTTGCGTCATCCTGATCCAGTCCGCGCTGCACGCGAGCGGGCCGATAACAGTCAACACGCTTAGCGATGCGATTTCGGCTGATGGATTTTGCAGCCTGCGCGAGGCGATCACCAACGCCAACAACGCGGCTCAAACGTACACCGACTGTGCGGCAGGCACCGGCAGCGATACCATCGTTTTCAGCGTCAGCGGCGCGATCACGCTAGGCAGCAGCCTTCCCGCGATCGTGAACACTCTAACCATCGATGGCACTGGGCAGACTCTGACCGTCGACGGCGCCGACTCGTACGGGGTGCTGTCTGTAAACTCGGCCGCCACGCTCAACTTAAACCACTTGGCGATCACTAATGGCAACGCAACGAACGGCGGCGGCATCTACAACGACGGCACGCTGACGGTCACCGACAGCACCTTTTGGGGCAACAACGCAACGTACGGCGGCGGTATCTATAATTATACATCCTGCACGCTGACGGTCACCAACAGCACCTTCTGGGACAATGCCGCCGCTACCGTCGGCGGGGGCATAATTAACTACGGCACGCTGACGGTCACCAACAGCACCTTCTCGGATAATACCGCCACTACTGACGAGGGCGGCGGCATCGGCAACATCGCCGGCACGCTGACGGTCACCAACAGCACCTTCGTGGGCAATACCGCGCCATACGGCGGCGGCATCTATAACTACTACAGCGACCCCCCGGCACGGACCCCGGTACGGCGACGGTCACCAACAGCACCTTCTCGGGCAACAGCGCGCTCTACGCCGGCGGTGGCGTCTATAATGGTGGTTCAGCCACGCTGACGGTCACCAACAGCATTTTGGCCTATAGCACCTCGGGCTATAACTGCGGAGGGAGTGTAACCGACGGCGGTTACAATATCTCCGACGACACCAGTTGTAGCTTTACCGGCACCGGCGCCAATAGCGACACCATAGGCGATGGCGTCAGTGATAGTAATTTGGCGCTCGATCCCGCCGGGCTGGCGAATAACGGCGGGCCGACCGACACCATCGCGCTTGAATCGGGCAGTTACGCGATCGACGCCATCCCGCTGATTCATCAATGCCCGGCCACCGACCAGCGCGGTTTTGGCCGTCCCGACGGCTCCGATACTGCCTGCGACATCGGCGCGTACGAGTACGGCGCGGTACCTACACCCACGCCGACCGCGACCGAAACGCCGACCGCGATACCGACCGAGACACCGACCGAGATACCGACTGAGACTCCGACTGAGACTCCGGCACCAACGGCGACCTCAACTCCGACCGAAACGCCAACATCGACGCCGACTGAGACACCAACACCGGCGCCAACCGCGACTCCGACGCTTACGGCAACGCCGACTGAGACTCCAACCGAGACGCCGACCGGGACGCCGACGCCGACAGCTACGCCAACCGCGACTCCAACCGAGACGCCGACCGGGACGCCGACGCCGACCGGGACGCCGACGCCGACCGGGACGCCGACGCCGACAGCTACGCCAACCGCGACTCCAACTGAGACTCCAACGGCAACTCCCGCTCCAACTGCCACAGCCACCGTGACATCGACGCCTACGGCCACACCGACGCCAACGGAAACCCCGACGGCAACGGCCACTGCCACCGAGACCAGTACCCCGACCCCAACCCCAACGCCGAGTTCGTGCATGACGCTACTGCCGTCGACGCAGGACTTCGGGACGGTGACGGTGGGTCAGAGTTCGGGGGCGAACACCTTTACGCTGAGCAATGGATGTGTAGGGAAGGTCACTCTCAATGGCTCCGCCATCGGCGCGGACTTCAGGGTCGCAAGCACCACGTGCCACTCGGCGCTGAAGGCCGGCAAGTCCTGCGACTACATGGTGAAGTTCCGTCCGTTGACCATCGGGCCCAAGAGCGAGACGTTCCGAGTCTTCTACGTCATCAAAAATCAGCAGTCGCAATCAGCCCAACTGACTGGCATCGGCACGCGCTAATGAGGAGTTAGTTCGACGATTGGAATAAGGCGAAAAGTTTTCTTCTGATAATCGGCATACGCGGGGTACGTCGCGGGCAGCTTGGGTGCGATTCTACTGCGCGGGAGCGGGTTGGATCACCGGGGCCGCGGCATCGAGGATTTCGCGACGATCGCCCGAGAGCGGCGGATAGATTCGGACCGAGTTGATGTGCCGTTTGACCTGGGCCACTTCCGCCCCGCTGGCGACGACTTTCCGTTCCCATCCGTTGGTGTAGACCGCGCCCCACGGGCCGAGGTCGAGAATCGTCACGTACCAGTCGATGAACAACGGGAGCGGCTTCTTTCCGAGAAGGTCGCACACCGAGTTGTGCCCCGCGAATATTCCGGTCGGAATACTGTGCTGACACGACATCATCGATACGTGTTGCTTGTCCACGATCGCCGCGGCGATATCGCCGGCGGCGAACACGTTGTCCACGCCCCGCACCTTGAGGAATTCATCCACCGGGAGCCGGCCTAATCCATCGCGCTTGACCGGAAAAAGGTCCGCGAGCGGGCTGGCGCGCAATCCCGTGGCGCAGATTACGGTTAGCGCCTCGATGCGCTCACCCGTGCCCAGCGTGATGCCCTGATCATCGACCGACCGCACCGTCGTCGCGAGCCGGCGCTCGACGCCGAGCGCCGACAGCGCTTCTTCGATTACCGGTCTGGCGCTCTCGCCCAGGGACGATCCGACGCTGGGGAGAGCGTCGATCAGGATGACGCGCGGCTTGCCGGTGTGGCCGGTTCCACGCCCATCTGGTGCCGCGGCGGTCCGCAGCCGGTCGGGCATCTCGCAGGCGATCTCGATGCCGGTGAAGCTTGCGCCGATGACGACCGCCGTATACCTGCCCGGCGTGTCCAGATAGTGGTGCAATTCCTTGAGATGATCGCCCAGCTCGACGGCTTCGTCGTAAGTATCGATGCTGAAGCCATACTGCTCGAGACCGGGAATGTCGGGCCGCTGAAGCCGGCTGCCGGCTGCGCAGACCAGCCGATCGTAGAGCAGCGTCATCGTGCCGTCCGCGGTCTCGACGTGAAGTTGCCGCCGGGCGAAATCGATTGCGGTGACGTCGCCTTCGACGCGCCGCACGCCAATCGGCGCCAGCACCTGATCGAGCGGCACCCTCACGTTGCTCAGGTCGCGCTCGTAATTGCGCACGCGGATCGAGTGATACGGGTCGCGGTTGATAAGAGTGACCCCAACGTCGTCGGGAGCGATGTGCAGCTCATCGAGCTCGCGCGCCGCGCCCATCGCGCTCCACAGTCCCGCGAATCCGCCGCCGATAACAACGATATGCTTCATTCAAGTCCTCAGGCTTTCGCCGTGCTTAACTTTTTCGGCCATCGATCGGGAGATTCGCATTTTTCGGCCTACCGCGCTAACGCATCACGAACGGATTCGGCACTTCGAGACCGGTGCTGATCCAGACGCTCTTGACCTGCATGTATTCGCGGATTGCGTCGGCGCCGTTTTCGCGGCCAAGCCCGCTGCGCTTGTAGCCGCCGAATGGCGACATGTAGCTGATCGCGCGATAGGTGTTGACCCAGATGGTGCCGGCCTGCAGCCGTTCCGCCATCCGGATCGCGCGCCGGATGCTCTGCGTCCAGACGCCGGCGGCAAGCCCGTATCTATTGTCATTGGCGATGCGCAAGGCGTCCTCTTCATCCTTGAAACGGATCGTCGCCAGCACCGGGCCGAAGACTTCCTCCCGCGCGATGCGCATCTCGTTGGTTACGTCGTCGAAGATCGTGGGCTCGACGAACCATCCTTCGCCGCACTCGGGCCGCTTGGCGGGGCCTCCGCCCAGCACACATTTCGCGCCTTCTTTTTTGGCGATATCGATATAACTCAGCACCTTTTCGTACTGCGGCATGGTCGTGACCGGACCGACCTGCGTGGTCGTTTCAGCCGGATTCCCCATGCGCGCGGTCTTCGCGAACGCGACCAGCTTGTCGAGGAATTCGTCGTGGATGCTTTCCTGCACCAGGAGGCGGGAACCCGCGATGCAGGTCTGGCCGGTGGCGGCGAAGATTCCCGAGATGACTCCCTTGACCGCGTCATCGAGCCTCGCATCATCGAAGACGATATTCGGCGACTTGCCGCCCAGTTCGAGCGTAACCCGCTTGAGGCTCTTGGCGGCGGTTTCGTAAACGCGCTGTCCGCCCATCTCGCTTCCGGTGAAGGCCACCTTGGCGACATCCTGATGGGCGACCAGAGGCTCGCCGACTTCAGTGCCGAAGCCGGTTATAACGTTGACCACGCCCGGCGGGAAGCCGGCCTCTTCCACCAGTTTGACGAATTCGAGCGCCGATGCCGAAGTGTATTCGGAAGGCTTGAGCACGAAGGTATTGCCGGCGGCCAGCGCCGGGGCGAGCTTGAAGGCGGTCAGCAGCAGCGGCGAGTTCCAGGCCGTAATCCCGGCGACTATGCCAAGCGGTTCGTGGCGCGTGTAGTTGAAGACGTCCGCCTTGTCGGTCGGGATAACCGAGCCTTCGATTTTGTCGGCCAATCCGCCGAAGTAGTAGTACCACTGCGGAATATAGCGGAGCTGCCCCAGCATCTCGGCGATCAGCTTGCCGTTGTCCCGCACTTCGATCGCGGCGAGCCGTTCGGCGTTCCGGGCGATAAGGTCGCCAAGCTTGCGCATCAGATGGCCGCGCGCGGTCGCCGTCAATTTGGGCCACTCGCCCTCATTGAAGGCTTTCGAGGCCGCGGCGACCGCGCGATCCACATCCTGCGCGTTGCCGCGCGGGATCAGCGCCCACGGTTTTCCGGTGAAAGGATTGTAGGATTCAAACCAGTCGTTGCTCGCCGGGTCTGCCCACTTGCCGCCGTAATACATCTGATATTTTTGCAGCATGATATCCTCCGTGTCGGTTGCGATGATCGAGGCTTCCGAGCGATCGGATGGGCTATGTCGATCTCGATCGCGCGCCGCAGAGGGAGACTCTTGCATACTATGCCGGCTTTTTGCCATGCGCCCGAAGCTCGTCGATCGCGGCCCTGGGCACGTCGCGGTTGCCGCGGAATCGGCGCGCTGAGGCCGGGCGCACCGCCGTCGCGACAACCCGGGGAATCGTTGACGCATCGCATGGCGCCGATTCATAATCGACTTTCGTTATCGAGAGTCGTTATTTCAGTAATGAACGCCAACGCGCTTTATTCCGGATTGATCCGGCTTCACATTCTGCATCACGCGGCGCACGAGCCGGTCTTCGGTTTGGCGATCGTTCAGGAGCTTGGCCGGCATGGCTACAGACTGAGCGCGGGAACTCTTTATCCGCTGCTTCATGGACTTGAGCGCGACGGCTATCTGCAATCAACCGTGAAAAGAGAAGGTCGATACGCCCGCCGATATTACCGGGCGACTCGCAAGGGTCGGCAGGCGCTGCGCGACGGGAAGCACAAGGTCCGCGAGCTGTTCACGGAGCTACTCGGGGGCGAATAGGCGTAGAAATCAACTCAACGCAGATGTCCCCTGAGAAGGAAGATTTGTTGTTGATGGCAATGAGTGGCCTCCCGGCGAAAAGTATGGACAGCGAGGCTCCGGCCGCGGTTATCCTGGTGCGCCTTCTGGTCGGCGGAGTTTTTCTCTCCGAAGGCATCCAGAAATTTCTCTATCCGGCGGCCTTGGGAGTCGGACGGTTCGCGAAAATCGGAATACCCGTACCTCAAATCATGGCCCCATTCGTCGGGGTTGTGGAGATTAGTTGCGGACTGTTGTTGGCTTTGGGTCTGCTGACCCGTCTGGCGGCGTTGCCGTTACTCATCGACATCGTTGTGGCAATCGCGACAACCAAGATTCCGATGCTCCTGAAGGATGGGTTCTGGAGCATGGCTCACGAGGGACGGACCGATTATTCGATGCTGCTGGGCTTGCTGTTCCTGCTTTTCGTGGGCGCGGGCCGCTGCTCTCTGGATGCTGTTCTATCATCGAAGCCCAGAGGCCCGGCTTGAATGTGGTTCTTCGATAGGACTCCCAAGGAAAGCGAGGAAAAGCGTCAAAGCGGCGCGGTTGGCGGGCTGGCCGCGCCATTTCTCCGCCTCGGGTTGACGGCGTTCGGCGGCCCGGCGGCTCATATCGCGATGATGGAAGAGGAATTCGTCCGCCGTCGCGCATGGCTCACGCGTGACGAATTCCTCGACATGCTGGGCGCGACCAATCTGATTCCAGGTCCGAGTTCTACCGAGATGGCGATCCATATCGGCCATCAGCGGGCCGGCTGGAGAGGTCTGGTCGCGGGCGGGATGTGCTTCCTCTTTCCGGCTTTCCTCATCACGATGGCGGTTGCGTGGGCGTATGTTCGTTTCGGATCGCTTCCTCAGGTCCAGGGACTCATGTACGGGATCAAGCCCGTCATCATCGCCGTGGTGCTGAATGCGCTCCGGGGACTCGGCCGCACCGCCATCAAAAACAGGTTCCTTGCGGCCGTCGCCGTGCTTGCTACGTGCGCGGCCCTGTTGGAAACCAATACGCTGATGGTGCTCATCGGCGCGGGGGTCCTGACGATGGCTCGGCGCTGGATCGCCGACAAAGGATCGGTTCTCTCGGCCATTCCGTCAGCCGCTGGATCGCTTGCGGTATCCGGTGTCGTGCCGGCAGCGCTGGCACAGTCGAGCCTGCTCGGATTGTTCCTGTTCTTCTTTAAAGTCGGCGCGATCCTTTTTGGCAGCGGCTACGTGTTGCTCGCGTTTCTTCAAGCGGACCTCGTCGATCGTTTGCGCTGGATTACCCAGGCCCAACTGTTCGACGCGATAGCGATCGGTCAACTGACGCCTGGCCCGGTGTCCAGCACCGCGACGTTTATCGGCTACCTGCTTGGCGGAACCAAAGGCGCGATCGTCGCGACGGTGGGGATTTTCCTGCCGTCGTTTTTCTTTGTAGCCGCCAGCCGTCCGTTAATCCCGCGTATCCGGCGCTCGAAGATCGCGGGCGCATTCCTGGACGGCGTGAACGTCGGGGCGGTGGCGCTGATGGCGGCGGTTACCTGGCAACTGGGCCGCGCGGCGCTGGTTGATCTCACGACCGCGGTCGTGGCCGTCGTCAGTGCTCTTCTTCTGATTTTTTTCCGGATTAACTCAGTCTGGCTGATTTTCGCCGGCGGAGCGGTTGGATTGGTGGCGATGCGATGGTTGGGAGGATGACCGCCGCTCGCGATCCTCGCCGAAGCCCGCGCCTGCTTGCGATCGTGGTTTCGTTCATTCTCCTGATCGTTTCGGCGAATGCGCGGGCCGGTCCTCCGTACGTCACCGATGACCCGGAGCCGGTGGAATATCGGCACTGGGAAATATACATCGCTTCCCTGTTTTCCAAGCAGCCGGAGGCGTGGAGCGGAACCGGACCGCATCTTGAAGTGAATTACGGGCCCCTTCCTGACGTTCAGCTTCACGCGATCGCGCCGCTCGCCTTTTACGCACCGAATCAGGGCGGCAGCAGCTACGGTTATGGAGATACCGAACTTGGTATCAAGTATCGTTTCGTTCAGGAGAGCGATAGCTTGCCGCAGGTCGGGACATTTCCGCTATTGGAAATGCCGACAGGCGCTCACGATCGCAACCTTGGAAGCGGGCACTTGCAAACCTTTCTCCCGGTGTGGCTTCAAAAAAGCCTGGGCGAGTGGACCGGGTATGGCGGCGGCGGTTATTGGATCAACCCGGGCGCCCACAATCGCAACTGGTGGTTCACGGGATTCGTGATCCAGCGCCGTATCCTTCCGAACGTTACCCCCGGCTTCGAACTTTTTCACAGCACGTCGCAGGAGTCTGGGCAGTCCGGAGAGACCCGGTTCAATCTCGGACTCGTTTGGGACCTGACCGACAACCACCATCTGCTGCTGTCCGCCGGCCGCGGGATAGAAGGGCCTAATCAGGTTCAGGGATACCTGGCGTACCAGCTAACCTTCGGCCCAAAATCGTAAGTTGGAGAATTCGGGCATCTTGCCACCCCTCTCTTATCTCCCCCAGCGGGGGAGAAGATTGAGGAACGCAGCCGTTTTCATACAGGGTGTTGAGCAAGATAGCGACTTCATTTCGCGATTTCTTATATCGCTCAACACCCTGTAAGGAACTCGGTCTATTTGGCCTCGGCGTAGGAAGCTATTACCATCGCGGACCGCGGCCGGCTCGCAGCGACGCGTGCCGTTATCGCCTGATTGGAGGAGACCGATGGCTGGACCTCTCGGTCATATCAAAGTTCTGGAACTTGCCCGGGTGCTCGCCGGGCCGTGGGCGGGGCAGACGCTGGCGGATCTCGGCGCCGCCGTGCTCAAGGTGGAAAAACCCGGCGCCGGAGACGATACCCGCGCGTGGGGACCGCCTTTCGCCAAAGGGCCGGACGGCCGTCCGACGCGGATTTCCGGCTATTTCCTTTCGACCAATCGTGGAAAGCGCTCCGTGACGATTGATTTTACACGTCCCGAGGGGGAGCGCTTGGTGGAAGAGCTTGCCCGTGGCTCCGACGTGCTGATCGAGAACTTCAAGGTCGGAGGACTTACAAAGTACGGCCTCGATTACCCATCGCTCAAGGCAATCAACCCGCGCCTGATCTATTGCTCGATTACCGGCTTCGGACAGACCGGGCCTTACCGCCATCGGCCGGGTTACGATTTCATGATCCAGGGTATAGGCGGCCTGATGAGCTTTACCGGAGAGGCGGACGGGCGCCCCGGCGCCGGCCCGATGAAAGTTGGAGTCGCGGTCACCGATGTCTTCACCGGGCTTTACGCGACGATCGCCATTCTTGGAGCGCTGACTCATCGCGACCGCACCGGCGAGGGACAATACATCGATCTCGCGCTGCTCGACGTTCAGGTTGCCGTGCTCGCCAATCAGGCGCTGAACTACCTGGTTTCCGGCGTCTCACCGGTGCGGCTCGGCAATGCTCATCCCAACATCGTTCCCTACCAGGCGTTTCCGACCAGCGACGGATACATCATTCTGGCGATCGGCAACGACGGCCAGTTCGCGCGCTTCTGCGAGATTGCCGGACGTCCCGAGATCGCGCGAGATGAGAGATTCCTCAACAACGAAGTCCGGGTAGCGCATCGCGACGAACTGGTCGCGATCGTGTCCGACATCATGGCCGCGAAGACGAGTGCGTACTGGCTGCGCGCGCTCGAAAAGGCGGAGATCCCGTGCGGACCGATCAATACCCTGGCGCAGGTGTTCGCCGATCCTCAGGTGCAGGCGCGCGGGCTCAAAATCGAGCTCCCGCATCCGACTGCGGGATCGGTTCCATCCGTAGCGAACCCGATCAAGTACTCTTCGACGCCGCTTGCCTTTGAGTTGGCCCCGCCCGAACTCGGTGCGCACACCCGGATGGTGCTGCACGAGGAACTGGGACTCTCGCTCGAGGAAATCGAACGGCTGCGAGAAGCGGGTATCATCTGATGATCCGACGATTCGACGATTCGGAGGCTCCGACGATTTGCTCCCTGGGAGCGCGAGGCCGGCTTCCTTGCGATTTAATCTTGCGCGGTGGTAGCTTGCGATGCGGTTGATGGAGCGCCGGTCCCGGCGCTTCCGCAGCCAGCATCGAAATACAGGACCGGTGGAGCAATGACACGAGTGAAGGCTTGTCGATGGCTGCTGACGATCATCCCGACGGTTCTCGCATGCGCGATCATCGCGGTGCCGGCGACAAAGGTGCAAGCGCAGGCGGCGAAAAACATCACTCGCGCCGATTTCGACCGATGGTTGGATAAGTATCGCGACGCCAAGCCGGACTTTAAGCCAGGAGACGTTATTAGCGGCAAGGAGATCGAACGGCTGCGGCCGTTTGTTCCGCCGGGCTACTTCGAGCAGATGAGCTTTCCCGAATTGCGGGCCGGGATTATCGCGCCGCGCAAGCACACTCCGCGCAAGGACTTCATGGATTGCACCGAGAAGTACCAGGCGCAGGTCAAGCTCAACAGCGACGGCACGCTCGCCAATCACGTTTGCGGTCAGCCGTTCGCCGACGCGGCTATCACCCTTAACGATCCTCAATCGGGAGTTAAGGCCGCGCACAATATGGACTATCGATGGCAGAACTACGGCCAGTTGATCATGAACGTCCAGTATGTGTGGGAACGCTTCGGCGGCTCACACGTCGGTCAGGCACCGACGGAAGTCGAAATGCCGCCCGAAGACTGGACCTCCGGCATCCTTTTTAGCAGCAAGATGCCGAAAGACGGGGCGGTGTTTTTCGGCGGCGGCGGCACCTTCGAACGTATCATCAACAGTTTCTACGAGCGGGTGTACCTGAGCCATCTGCCGCAGCTCGCCGAAAGCGGAGGATTGCTCGATGTGCCTGACGCCAGGAACTTCTTCTGGAAGGAGTTCAGCGGACTTTTCTCTCCTTTTGACGTTCGCGGTACGGTAGTGATTGACTATCGCTATGCGGACCCGAACCGGGCCGACGACGCCTGGGCCTACGATCCCAAGTCCCGTAGGGTCAGACGCATCTCGGTTGAGGTCAAATCCGATTCGGTGGCCGGAACCGATCAGACCTACGAGGACTTTTACACTTTCTCGGCCCGGACGGTGCGATGGAACTTCAAGTTCCTGGGCTGGAAAGACGTGCTCTGCGTGCTGGACTCGAAGTACGACTATGCCCATCTATACGGTCCCAACGGTTTGATTCCGGACGACGTATGGTCGCTGAGACGATTTGCGGTGGTCGAGCGCACACCCAAGGAACCGACCCATCCGTACAGCAGCGCGATCATGCTGTGGGATGCCGAGAACTGGCATCCGTGGATGATGCTCGGCTTCGATCGGGACAAGAACCTGTGGAAGATCTCGGTGTTCCAGTCGCGCTGGACCGAGGACTTCAATGACTGGGCGGAAATTAACCACGGCGTTGAATCCGTCAATCCGATGAGCTTCCAGGTGATGGACCTGCAAAAACAACGCGGCACTATCTTCACCAGCTTCGGAGTCGGCTACCCGACGGTCACGGGTGAGCATGTGAAGAGACTCTACGACATCAGCAAGCTGGAAGAGGTCCATCGCTGAGCCGGTAGATGCCGACCACGCCGTCCGGCCACAACCGGGCCTAATCCAATTGTCGCGAGCGTTAGTGAGCGCCTGAGGGCGCCGCACCGCCGGGCTATCGCTTAAGCCGCCATCGCGGGATCGCGGCGCGGCGGCCGAGCAGATTTCTGCCGCCGCGCCCTGTCCGATCCACCGCGGTCCACGCCGCACTCGAAATCGCATTCATCAGGCGTCGTCGCCTCAGGCGTGGAAAGACGCTTCTGCCGCGCCGTTGGCGTAACCGTTGGTTCCCGCAGGAATATGAAGATGGCCGGTTTGCTCTTCTCTGGCCCCGATCCGCTTGGCGAGTCTCGGTGAGATCGGGAACGGATTGTCGAACACGATGCGGCGATGCTGCTGGTAGGTTTGAAAGCCCATCGCCCAGGCTTCCTGCACGCGGCGGTTCAAATTGGCGCCTTCAAGAAGCATCGCCTGCACCAGAATTTTTCCGCCTTCGAGAGTCTGGGCGTAGGGCCATTCAATCGGCTCGCCGACGGCGCTGAACTCCTTGTAGGCACTGGTCAGATTCCATGGTTTGAAAATCGGGTAAACCAGCACAGCCTGCGCCTGCAGAAGGCCGGTGAGGACCGCGCATGCATGCCGCACCGCTCGCGCCGCTCCCGCGACTACCGACCAGAGTTCGCCGATTTCGAAAACCGAACTGGGCGGCAGATGGCTCAGGTCCGGCTTCGGATAACTCTGGCTGAATGTGGCCAGATTGTGCATCACGAACCCCGCCAGCATCTCGTCCAGCTCCGAATCTTCATCATCGAACAGCCCATACAGCCGTCCGAAAGCCAGATGAACTTCACCGACGAGTGACTGCGGGGTTTCCTTGAAACCCGCGCCGTGCGTTTCGCGGGCATCGACCAGGCGATGCGCAAAGGCGCTCCGTTCGGCTTCGGTTGATAAAAGACGTAGCTCCATTTCAGTTCCTCCTCGTGCGTTATTGGGGAGAATCCTCTCCCTGTTGGTTGCTGTGGAAAAAACGCGAATTTGTGGGACAACGTGGCAGTAAGCCGCGAAGAGATGGAGGTACTTCGACGGGCATCGAAGCTTTTTGACGGAACTCACCGCCCGGTCGAGACAAAAAAAGAGGGCGGAGGTCCCCCCTACCTCCGCCCAGGAAAACAAGCCGCAGGGATGAGACAGCTTTCGGTCGGCGCTTCGAGCCGGCGAACCCCTACGTTCCCTTGCGGGCCGTGCTAATTCGGTCGTGTGGTTCCGAACAGCGACGGTGCCTCGCTTACGACTTGTTAACCAAACGTGCAGATAACATAGTCTTTCAGTTTACGCAACTCGAAGTCATACGTCGCTAGCGGCGGGTTTGCAAACCGCCGGTAACCCAAGTAAAAATATAGTGCAAGAGGGGACTAAAAGTCGATTTTGATGGGCGCGCAATCGCACGTGAGCATCGAGGCAATGGTTGGCCGGATTTTGGCCAGCGCCAGAGTGAGCGGCGCCGCCGAGGTGGCCAGTTGGCGCAAGCCTGAGAAGGACCTGCGCAGGCTGGTGCGGCGGGACTACGTTCGGGATTTGCGCCGTAATCTAAGCTATCGCCAACTCCAGACGTTGCTCGATGCCGCGGAAGGGCCATTGCCTCGCCTGAATCGCGAACCGCTGGGGATAATGCCGATTGAAGAGCAGGCCCAACTCGCTTCCGATCTTCGCGTCCATTTCAAGGCCGCCCCGCATACCGGAAACGAAGGGCTTGCGCTGCGAGGCTTCTATGTCGATAAGCAGCAGGAAATACTCAAACGCCCGTTAATTTACGTCAATACGGCCCATCATCCGTTGGCGGTCTCGACCACGTTTTGCCATGAAGTCGGTCATCATTTCGCGACCGATATCTTCCCGTCCGAGGATCAGCCGGTGCACCTGTTCTTCGACGCGGATTATTCCGGCCATCTCGGCGATCCCGCCGAACTGGCGGCGGACGTGTTGGTTAGCTTCGCCGGGTATCCGGAGCCGGTTGCGCGCAGGATTTTTGCGAAGCCGTGGAATTGGGGATTGGTGGCTCGGGCGGGAAATCTGACCGACTCCGCATTTTCCGATATCCACGCGCACCTGAAGGAAACCTATGGCCTCGATCTCATGGCCGGCATACCGCCACGTCAGAGTCTGAATTATCTTTGCGGCATGATTCACTACGCGAAATTGCGTTGGGCGCTGCTGGCCGAATTCGACGTATAATTTGACCTTTAAGGAAGGGACCATTGTGAAAAAGAAAACTTTGGGTGAGGTGCTGAAACGCCAGCGTGCGACGCTTGGATTGACCCAGCGTGAGCTCGCCGCCAAATTGGGAGTGAAAGCCGCGCATATAGCCTATCTGGAAAGCGGCCGGCGTCGTCCATCGCTGTCGCTGCTAGGCCGGTTGGCTGAAGTTCTCGGGCTGGAAAAGGGCCCGCTGTTCCTGCTTTCCCATCCGGAGGCAAGCGAATTGTTCGGTGCGCATCGCGAGCCGGCGCGCCGCGGCGACGACAGGAATCAGGCCTGGAAGGGCTTCGTCGGCAACAAGCCATTGCTGACCCGTTACTCCGTCAGACCGAATGAACTGAAGGTCTTGTCGCAGGTAAATCTGCTCGGCAAGGTTTCCGCGCCGCGCAACTTCCTCTTCATTCTCAACGCGATTCGCCAGGCGGTCGAAGAAGAGGAATAGAGATCCGCTAGAAAGTCCGGCGTCGCAGGGCGACAGGCCGGGGGCGATTGTTCGCTGCCGGCCGGTTGCCCTGTTTCTTTTTCAGTCCTCGGTCCAGATACGTGTGCGGCGCGGTTGCAAATCTCCCCGGCACGAGAGTAAGAAAAGATAGGCCGATAGGGGCCTAGCAAAGACCAAGGTAACTCGGACTTTGCGCTCGCGTCTGTCGCCAAAGGGGGGGGACCGACGGTGCGATTCTGCGCATCGCCGCGTGGGATTAATTCCAGGCGGTTTGTCGCCGCGATTTTCCTGTTTTGTGCGGCTTGCGGGAATATCAGTTCGCCCGCGACCTATCAATTCCCGTTACCTCCGTCATCAACTGCTCCCGGCTTCACGGGAGGCGTCGCGCTGCCACCGAGCCCCCGTTTAGCGGCCTCAGCGGAGCCATCCAGCGCTCACAGCCAACAGCCGCGATCGAAGATCGAGCCGAATCCATCCGACAAGATGGGCTCGCCGAAGCCGGTCGCGGCCACGACTTCGGTTGATGAACCGCATCAGACCCAGGCCGGCCACAGCACGCCGGTCTCGTTCGATTTCAAGGACGCCGACGTTCGCAACGTGCTTCGGCTGCTGGCAGAAGTGAGTGGCAAGGAAATCATCGCCACCGATGATGTTCACGGCCGGCTGACGCTCAAGCTCGATAATGTGCCTTGGGACAAGGCGCTGGAAATAATCGCCAAGACAATCAATCTCAACGTAGAGCGCTTGGGCAACGTTATCCGGATTACCAGCGCCGCGCGTGCGGAGGCGGATGAGGAAGCGCGCGAGCGCACCGAGGCGCTACATACCGAGCTTTTCCAGTTGCGCTTCGCACGGGCCGTCGTATGTCGCCGAGTTGTTGGCCGGTGAGCGCACTCATCTAGCGGTCGGCGGCGAAACCGAGAACGCGATGCAGGCGTTACCGACGAGGTCAGTCCCGCGGGCCGTTCCCGTCGCGGCACGGCGGTACGGCAGCGGCGGAGCCGTCGCGGCCTCCGGCGCGCGCGCATGCCAGTCTGCTTTCGCAGCGCGGCAGCGCCATTGCCGACGAGCCAAGCAATACCTTGATCGTTACCGACGTCCAGCGAGGGCTTGCCGCGACGCGCCAGGTGATCAAGGTAATCGATCGGCCGGCGCCACAAGTTCGAGATCGAATCTCAAATCGTTGAAACCACCGAGGATTACGATCGCGCGATGGGGGTGCAATGGGGCTACCGCGCTTCCGCCAGCGCCGCCACCGGCAATCCGACGGGTCTCAATTTTCCGAGTCGATAACTTTCGGAGGGGCGTCGGCGAGCCGGGCGTCAACGGGCTTAACAGCGGTATCGATCCGGTATCCGGCGCGCTGATTCCCTTCATCGCGGACTTCCCCGCCAATGGCGGCCTCACCGCGGGTAACGGCAGCGTGCTCGAACTTGTGCTCGGCTCACTCGACCAAAGCCAGTTGCTGGACGTGCGGCTGTCGCAACTGGAGACCGAGCAGAAAATCAAAATCGTGTCGCGGCCCAAAATAATTACCCGCAACAACCAGCAGGCAGTGATCAAGAGCGTCGATATTTTGCGGGTGCGGCTGCCGGGAAGCACGATTTTGGCGGCTATGGGCTGGGCGTCGCGTTTCAGAGTATCGAGGTCGGCGTGGTGCTCAAGGTTCGGCCCCAGGTGTCGGCCGACGGCTTCATCCTGCTCGATCTTCAGGCGGTGTCAAGCTCTCTGGTGCCCAACGAGGTGGTCGATAACATCCCGGTTCAAAGCGAACGCGCGACCGAAAGCCACGTTCTGCTTCGCGACGGCCAGACTCTGGTCGTCGGCGGCATCTATCGGCTCGAAGACACGAACCTGAGATCAAGGGATACCGTTTCTGCAATCGATCCCCGGCCTCGGATGGCTTTTCGGCGAGACCGAGCGTCATAAACGCGGACCGAATTTGGTGATTTTCGTCACCCCGCGCCGGATCGCGTCCGATCCCGCGCTTGAAGCCGGGGCGCTTCCCACAGCGAGCCAACTTTGGTTGAATCGGTCTTCTTCGGGCAGGATAAAGCGATGACGCCTGAAGCAGGACAACAACTCGATGTTGCGTTTTCTTACCGCCGGTGAATCTCACGGCCCCGAATTGGTGGCGATCGTCGAGGGCGTTCCGGCAGGCTTCGAGATCGAGCCTGACCGAATCAACGAGGATCTGGCGCGCCGCCAGAAAGGTTACGGCCGCGGCGGCCGCATGGCGATCGAACGCGACGAGGTCCGAATCGTATCGGGCGTGCGTTTCGGCCGTACCCTGGGCAGCCCGATTACCCTCATCATCGAGAACAAGGACTTCAAGAATTGGCAGAAGCGGATGTCGATCGACCCGGCAGGATCGCGGCCACGCGATCCGGTTACGCGACCGCGGCCGGGACACGCCGACCTCGCCGGAGTGCTCAAGTACAATCTCGATGACATCCGCGACATCCTCGAACGGGCCTCGGCGCGCGAGACCACCGCGCGCGTCGCGGTCGGCGCGCTGGCAAGGCAAATCCTCGATCCGTTCGGCATCGAAGTGCTGGGGTACGTCGTGAGTATTGGAGCGATCGAAGCTAAAGTTCCGGGCGATGTCGAGCGTCGCGGAGTTGCGCCGGCTGACCGAAGAATCGCAAGTGCGGGTGGCCGACGCCGAGGCCGAGCACGCTATGATCGCCGAGATCGATGCCTGCAAGAAGACCGGCGATACTCTCGGAGGAGTGGTCGAAGTGGTGGCGCACGGCTTGCCGGTTGGACTGGGCAGCCACGTTCATTGGGATCGAAAGCTCGACGGCCGTCTCGCGGGCGCGCTGCTCAGCCTGCAATCGGCCAAGGGCGTCGAGATCGGGCCTTGGGTTTCGCGCCGCCGCGATGCGGGGTTCGGCCCTGCACGACGAGATCGGCTACGACCAGGCCGGCGGCCGCTTCACCCGCTTATCCAACAACTCCGGCGGGAGCGAGGGCGGAATGAGCACCGGTGAACCGATGCAGATGCGGGTGGCTTTCAAACCGCTTTCGACCCTGATGCGGCCGCTGCGTTCGGTGGATATCAAGACCAAGGCCGAAGCGGTGGGCACTATCGAGCGCTCGGACGTATGCGCGATTCCGGCGGCGGCGGTGATCGCCGAAACGGTGGTGGCGTTCGAGCTGGCGAGCGCGTTTCTGGATAAATTCGGCGGCGATTCTTTGGCGGAAATCACCCGCAATTACCAGGGATATCTCGAACAGGTGCGCAACTTCTGAGGTGCGCGGGGCCGAGCGATGGTACGCAAGCTTGTCCTGACCGGGTTTATGGCCACCGGTAAGAGCGCGGTGGGAGCGATGGTCGCGCGCCGTCTGGGATGGCGGCTGATCGATACCGACCGCGAGATCGTGGCTCGCGCCGGCAAACCGGTCGCGGCGATTTTCGCCGAAGATGGCGAGCCGCGCTTTCGCGCGTTCGAGCGCGAGGTGATCGCCGAGCTGGCCGCGGACCCTAATCCTTCGGTGATCGCGACCGGCGGCGGAGCGCTGGTCGACGAGGCCAACTACGCCGCGCTCTCGCGGGCGGCGGTGATCATCTGTCTGGCGGCGCGTCCGGCGGTAATCGCGGCGCGCGTCGGAAAATCGAACGAGCCCAGGCCCAAGCTGCTCGAAGGCGGAAAACCCGTCGAGGAGCGGATCGGCGAGCTGCTCGCGGCGCGCAGCACGGCCTATGCGCGTGCCGTTTTGACGATCGATACTTCAGACCTGACGCCGGAGGAGGTCGCCGAGCGCGTGCTCGAGGGCTTTTTTCAGCACGGGGGAAAAAACCGATGCGGAGCTTCCGCGTAGAACTCGGCGCCGCCGCGCATCCGGTGCATATCGGCGCGGGCGCGCTCGACCGGCTGGGCGAACTGGCGGCGGCGGCCGGTCTCGGCACCGGCCGCTCGGCAGTCGTCACCGACGTGAACGTCGGCAAGCTTTATTTGCAGCGAGCCCGGCAATCGCTGAAAGCCGCGGGCTTCGAGCCTATCGAAATCCTACTGCCGGCGGGTGAGGCGACTAAATCTCTCACGATGCTGGAACGGATCTACGACCGGCTGATCGAAGCCGGGCTGGATCGCAAGAGCGTGATTTTTGCGCTCGGCGGCGGCGTGATCGGCGATCTGGCGGGTTTCGCCGCGGCGACCTTCCTGCGCGGAGTGCCGCTGGTGCAGGTTCCGACCACGGTGGTGGCGCAGGTCGACTCGGCACTCGGCGGCAAGACCGGAATCAACCATCGTCTGGGCAAAAATCTGATCGGCGCGTTCTATCAGCCGCGAATGATCGTGGCCGACGTAGCGGTGCTGGCCACGCTCCCCGAGCGCGAGTTTCGCGAAGGCCTCGCCGAGGTAATCAAGTATGGCGCGATTATGGACGCGCCGATGATCGCCGACCTCGAGCGCGACATGGGCGCCATCCTGGCGCGCGAGCCCGGCGTCCTCGAAGCGATGGTGCATCGCTCGCTGCGCCACAAGGCTTCGATCGTCGAGAGCGACGAACGCGAAGCGGGGTTGCGCGCGATTTTGAATTTCGGCCACACGATCGGCCATGCGCTGGAAACCGGCGCCGGCTACGGCCGCTACCTGCACGGCGAAGCGGTGGCAATCGGGATGGCGGCCGCGGCAAAACTGTCCCGCGTCCACGCGGGTCTGACCGGGGATGAGCAGCGGCGTCTCGAAGCGTTGATAAACGCGGCGGGCCTGCCGCTCGCGATGCCGGCCGGATGGCGCAACGAGGGATTCATTCGCGCGCTCGGATTGGACAAGAAACGCGTCTCGAAAGGCGTCGAATTCGTGTTGCTCGACAGGCTCGGTCACGCGCTGACTCGCAGACTGGAGTTTGAGGAGATCATGGCCGAGTCCGGATAACGAACAGGTTTCGGTTTTGAAAGGGGGGAATATGGACGGTTCTTTCCGGTCGGTAAGAATTGTCGGCAAGTTCATTCGGAAGCCGGGGCCGGCGATCCGAATTTTATGTTCGGTCGCGATCCTGTGCTGCTTCGGATGCGGTCAAGGGGGAGCGGGCGGCGGCCAGGTCCTGCACGCCACCGGTTTTTTCAACGCCGCAAGCAGCGGAGGCAGCTCGCCCGCGACGAGAACGGTTGATTCGGGCCGCACGGTTTCCTTTTCCCAGACCGTTTCGATTCCCAACGATCTGAACGGCGACGGAATTCCCGACGGCTGCTTCATCGGGCTCGAAAACCTCCAGGATTCCTCCGCCATCATAACCAGCGGAGCCGACCTCACCTACTCGATTTCCGGCTCCAGCTTTGCCGTTCCGGACGATTTCTTTCCTTTCTCCGTTTCGCTTGCGCCGGCCCTCGCCACCGGCCCGATCGCGGTCTTCGCCCAGATCGAGGTGGTTTCACCGGCGATGATGGATTTTCTGCGCGCCAACAGCGCCTTGTTGCCGCCGCCGCCGTTTGGAATGACGGTCACGGTCACGGTGCTGGGCCAGAGTCAGGCGGGAGGCAGCTTCGCGAGCAATCCGATTGCCTACAGCATCACCTTTACCGACTGAGAGAGGGGGGCGTATGAATCGCGTGTTGCGCTCGATCCGCGCATTACTGGTGGGAATCGGTTTGGTTGGAACGCTGATGGTGCATGGATGCGGCCAGGGCGGTATCGGCGGCCCCACCGCCGAAGGCGGTCCAGGCTCAGAGCCGCCCCCGCCGGTTCCGATCCTGGCCCTGAGTGCCAACCCGAACACCGTCGTGGTGAGCACGATCGCGAGCGGTTCAAGCAGCCTGACCGCACAGGTCGTGGATGCGACAAGCCATACGCCGCTCAGTGGAATCCTGGTGTCATTCTTCGCGTCGGCCGGCAATCTGGCGAGTGCCACCGCGGTCAGCGACAGCAACGGCACCGCGACAGATTCGCTGGCCGTGGCCGCCGGTTCGAGCGCAGGCTTGATCGACGTGAGCGCGCACGCCAACGGTGCCGGCCAAAGCCTTTCGATTTCGGTAGCGAATCTGGCGACGATCTCGCTGTCAGCCTCGCCGAGCTTCATGCAATGTTCGAACGGAAGTTCCGGTCTCAGCCTGGTCCAGGCGCTTGCGCTGGATAGCGCGAACAATCCGGTTGTAGGAGCGCGGGTCGCCTTCAGCGCATCAGGCGGTGGCACGGTAAGCCCGCTTGCAACCACCGACTCAAACGGTCAGGCCACGGTCACGGTCACGGCGCCCACCGGACTGCCCGATGGCACCGTGACCATCCATGCGCAGGCGGCTGGAGTGACCAGCTCGATCAGCATACCGGTTACCGGTTGCGCCGGATTGCCGAGCCCGACACCAACGCCGGGCGGCGGTGGTTCGAACCAGCTGCAGTTCATAAGTGCCAATCCGGGCCAGATAGGAGTTTTGCAGTCCGGCCAGCCGCAACAATCGACCCTGACCTTCGAGCTTACTGATTCGGTAGGCGAGCCGATCGGCGGCGCGACGGTCAAATTTTTCGTCTCATCGCTGGGCGGCGAGTCGGTGGTGCCGCCATCGGCGATAACCGCCGGCGATGGCACGGTGCAAACCGTGCTGACCGCCGGCACTCGCGCCGCGGCGGTGCAGGTGACGGCACAGGTGGGAACGGTCCTCGCGCTGTCGGCGCCGATCGCAATCGTGGGCGGCCCGCCGGTGCAAGGCCGGATCAGCGTCGGCGCTCAGTTCCTCAATATCGCGGGGAACGTAACGAACGGTCTGATAGACCCGATAACAATTCTGATGTCAGACCGATTCTCGAACCCGGTGCCGCCGGGGACGGTGGTGAGCCTTCAATCGGTTGGCGGCGCGATACACGCTCCCTCGGCCAGCGACGCCAATGGCAGCGCCGTCGGTGCCCTGATCGCGCAAGCGCCGACCAATCCGACGGACCTTAACGGCGTGGCGACGGGCGGAGTCGCTACGGTGCTGGCGCTCGCACTCGGAGAGACCCCGTTCATCGATTCCAACGGCAACGGCATATGGGATCCGGGCGAGATCGTCGTCGCCGTTCCCGAGCCGTTCTTCGATCTCAACGGCGACGGCGTTCGCGAAGCCAACGAGCCGTTCATCGATCTAAACGGTAACGGCGTATACGACCTGGATCAGAGCGGCGGCGCTTTCAGCCAAAACGTCGTGGTGTTCACCAGCACCCGCGTGACCTTCTCGGGCACCACGACGGTGGCACTATCTCCGCCGTCCGGGTTTGTGATCCCTAACGGCAGCAGCCAAACTTTCTTTTTGACATTGGCTGATAGTTTCGGCAATCCGCTGGTGGCCGGCACTACCTACAAGATCGTGTCGACACCTGCGGGCGCTGTGGCGGGTGGCTCGGGCACGGTACCGGACGGCGAGAGCTTCGGCCAGATAATCCCCGGCCTTAACCAGTTCCCTTTTACGATTACCGATTCGGACAGCGTAGCGAATCCCGTCCCGATCGCGGTCACAGTTACCGTTAACTCACCGGGTTCGTCGACCGCGCCGGGTGGCAACGGTAACGCGTCGGTGCAAATCAATGGCACGATGAACTGATGCGGGGGCGAACCCCCGCACGATTACCCGTGAACCTGCTTCTCTTCCTCGAGGACGACCGAGCCTTGTTCCAGACGCCAGCGATCGATCGCTTCGATGTTGAAGCGCCAATCGCTACCGACTTTAAAGCCGGGCAGTTGACCCTTCTTCAACAGCCGATAGATCGTCGACGGGTGAACACGCAAGTAGTTGGATAGATCCCTGACAGTTAATACCTTGGCCGGAGTCATGACCAAAAAGACCCCCTGAGAATAAATTCGTGGCGAAGGCTTATCACTCGCTTTCCCCTTGTAGTTGGCACTATTTCCGGCTGATACAAGCGACCCTTCTCCATCACACCTCTAGTAGACGCATTTTCTTAGGAAATAATTCAAATGGGCCGAACATCGTTAGCCCTAATGAGCGTTTCGACGCTGTTTTTTCTCTGAAATTGAATCCGAAAAGATTGTTTCGATGCCAATAGACCACACTTTGAGCCGCTCTTGGGATGCCTTCGTGGTCTATTTCTCTGCAAAACCGGGGTATAGAAACGCAGTCGATTGCCCGCCGGAGACCGACCACCCTCCCTGCGGTTATTGGTTCTCGTGACGCGTGAATAGAGGAGCGGCGAGAATCAAGGCTACACCAATCGTAATCGCGCAATCGGCGATATTAAAAATCGGGTAGTGGTAGGCATAGTAGTGGGCGTCGATGAAGTCGATGACCTCGCCGTGGGCTGCTCGATCGATCAGGTTGCCGGCGGCGCCGGCAAGAATGAGCGCCAACGAAACCGAGTTTGTATTCAGCTTGGCGCTCCGTGCCAGCAATATCAGCAGCACCACGATCGCGACCGCCGAGAGCGCGAACAGAAACGAGGTGCGGAACCATCCGGGCAGGTTGACGAACAGGCTGAACGCGGCGCCTGGATTACGGGTGTAGGTGATATCAAGCCAGTGCGGTATCACGGCGATGCTTTGATAGAGCCGCATGTGCGCCTGAACGTAAAACTTGATCGCCTGGTCGAGCGCCAGCACCGGCCCTGTGACCATCGCGAGCAGGGCCAGCATCGCACGCAAGGTTGTGGTGTACTTGCAGGAGCCCGGCAGAACCGCCACTTGGGTCTGGTCCACCGCGCTCAGACCCGAACCACGTCCCGGCATCGCGGGCAGAGATCGGAATCGGATCGATCGTTGAAATAGACCCAGCATCGCTGGCACTTGAGGCCCGGAGCGCGCTCGCCGACCAGAACTATCGGCGGTTTGGCGCTCAGGCGGCCAAACTGGCCGTTTACCGAGAAAGTGTCCTGCCCAGCGGCCTTCGCGACCAGACCGGATGCCTCGGCTTCGTCCAGAATCGAAACTTCGGAAACGATGAACAGTTCTTTCAGCTGACCCAGCGACTGCCGCAGGAGTTCGCCGACGCCGTCGGTCGAAGGCCCAGTCACGGCGAGCGCGAGCTTCGCTTCCAGCGGCGCGCCGATGGTGCCCGCCTGACGCATCGCTTCGAGCAGCTTGAGCGCTTCCGAGCGAATCGCGAGCAGGCCGCTCCATCGCGTCTCAAGGGCGTTATCTGCCCATTGCGGGTTGGGCGGCGAGAATTCCAGCAGGTGTACGCTGGCGGCGCGCGGCCCCGGCAGGCAGGAGTAAACTTCCTCCGCGGTATAGGGAATGATCGGCGCCAGCATCCGGACGATAACGTTCAGGATTTCGTAGAGCGCGGTCTGCGCCGAGCGCCGCTCGCGCGAGTCCGCGGCCGAACAGTAGAGCCGATCCCTGGCGACATCGACGTAAAGCGAGCTCAGATCGATTACCGCGAAATTGATCAGCGCGTTGTAGACCGCCTGAAAATCGTACGCGTCGTAAGCCCGGCGCACCTCGTGCTTGACGCGCTCGGTTCTGGCCAGGATGAAGCGGTCGAACTCCAGCATTTCGGCGTACGGTACGGCCCGCGCGGGATCGAAGTCGAAGAGATTTCCCAGGAAATACCGGCAGGTGTTTCGAAGCTTGCGATAGGCCTCGATTACCGTGCTGAAGACCGCGTCGCCGATACTCATGTCGGCGGAGTAATCCACCGACGCGAACACCAGCCGCATCACGTCGGCGCCGACACGCTTGACCACGTCGGAGGCGTTCTCGACGTTGCCCAGCGACTTGGACATCTTGCGCCCGAGTTCGTCGAGCGCGAGCCCGTTGGTGATAACCGTGCGGAACGGGGCCGCGCCCCGGGTGGCGGTGGCGGTGATGAGCGAGACCTGGAACCAGCCGCGATGCTGGTCGACGCCTTCGATATAGAGATCCGCCGGCCAGCTCAAATCCTTGCGCTGGGCCAGCACCGCCGCCTGCGAACATCCGGAATCGAACCATACATCGAGGATGTCCTCGGTCTTCTCGAACCGATCGCCTCCGCACTTGCCGCATCGCCGGTCGGAGCCTGCAAAGTCGGCGGTCGGCCGAACGTACCAGGCGTCCGAACCTTCGCGCGCGAAAATCTCCTCGGCGCGCTTGAGCACGTCGACTTCAAGCGTCACGTTCCCGCATTTGATACAGCCCAGCGCGGGAATCGGAACGCCCCACGCCCGCTGGCGCGACAGGCACCAATCCGGCCGCGTCTCGATCATGTTCTTGATCCGATCGCGCGACCACTTGCGGAATCCACTGCACTTTCTCGATTTCGGCCAGCGCGCGCTCGGCGCAAATCCTTGTGGTCGACGCGCAGGAACCATTGCTCGGTGGCGCGGAAGATGAGCGGATTCTTGCATCGCCAGCAGTGCGGATAGCTATGGCCCAGCATGTGGCCGTGAAGCAGCGCGCCGCTCGCCTTCGAGGTCGCGCATGATCGATGTCGTTGGCCTCGAACACCTGGATGCCCGGCGTATTTGCCCGCCTCGGCGGTGAACACGCCGCCGGCATCCACCGGCGTCAACGGCGCCAGACCGTAAGCCTCGCCGATCACGAAGTCCTCGTAACCGTGGCCGGGCGCCGTATGCACCAGCCCGGTGCCGGTCTCCAGCGTCACGTGATCGCCGAACATCAGCTTCGACGTCGCGCGGCATGAACGGATGGCGGAAGATGTCTTTGCCGTCGAGCGCCTGCAGCGCTTCCCGATTCAGCGGGACTGCGCGCTGTCGACCGTCGATCCGCACGCCTTCTCGACCGCCTCGGCCAGACGCGCCGCCACGATGTACCAGCAGCCGCCGACATCGAGCGCGACGTATTCGGCGGTCGGGTTGAGGCTGATTCCCAGGTTGGCGGGCAGCGTCCATGGCGTCGTGGTCCAGATAACGGCGAAGAGCTTGCCCGCAGCGTGCGCCGAGGCGAGCGCCCCGGCGTCGGCCGCGTTCGCGGCAAGCGCGCCGGCGTCGCGCAACTTGTCGTTCAGCGCGAAGGCGACGTAAATCGAGGGCGATATGTGCTCGTGGTATTCGACTTCCGCCTCGGCCAGCGCGGTGCGGCAATCGAAGCACCAGTGCACCGGGCGCAGTCCGCGATAGACGTAGCCGTCTTCGACCAGTTGTCGCAGCACGCCAATCTCGGCGGCGTCGTATTCGGGGCTGAAGGTCAGATACGGATGCGCCCAGTCCCCGATCACGCCCAGGCGGCGAAATCCGGTGCGCTGGATGTCGATAAATTTCTCGGCGTGCGCGCGGCAAAGCTTGCGCAGTTCGAGCTTCGAGATGGTTCGCGCCTTCGCGCCCAGACTGCGCGAGACCTGATGCTCGATCGGCATGCCGTGACAGTCCCATCCGGGAACGTACGGCGTCCGGAAACCCCATCATCGCGCGCGAGCGGACGATGAAGTCCTTCAGGATCTTGTTGAGCGCGGTGCCGATATGGACCTCGCCGTTGGCATACGGCGGTCCGTCATGAAGCACGAACAGCGGCACATCCTTGCGGCTTTCCAGCAGACTGCCGTAGAGGTCCATCTCGTCCCATCGCGCCAGAACCGCGGGTTCCCGCACCGGCAGGTTGCCCCGCATCGGGAAGTCCGTCTTGGGCAGATGAAGCGTAGCTTTATAATCGGTCTGTGACACGGTTTTACTGATACGTCAGCGCCGATAGCGGGCGCGACTCCTGAATTCGGACAATTCGTCCTGTGACAAGATAACGTATGCGGCCCAACGGCGCGACCCTTGCGCTATCCCGAGCGAAGCGAGCATCAAACCGTCGGCATGGAACGCCGCGGCATTCCATGCCGACGGTACTAGCGGTTGCGGGTTTTGAGCGCGCGTTCGATCTCGCGCCGGCTCTCCTTGCGTGCGAGCACCGCGCGCTTGTCGTAGGCGTGCTTGCCCTTGGCGAGCGCGATCTCGACCTTGGCGCGGCCGTTCTTGAAATAGATTTTCAGCGGGACGATCGAGTATCCCTGCTCGCGGACCCGGCCCCAGAGGCGATCAATCTCGCGCCGATGCATCAGGAGCTTGCGGTCGCGGGTCTCTTTATGGCTGAACTGGCCGGCGGGCGCCCAAGCGCCGATATGGACGCCGAGCAGAAAAGCCTCGCCCTTTTTAATCCGGGTATAGCTGTCGCGAAGATTCACCTTGTGGGCGCGCAGCGCCTTGACCTCGGTGCCGGTCAGAGCGAGGCCGGCCTCGACCGATTCCTCGATAAAGAAGTCGTGGCGGGCCTTGCGGTTCTCGGCCACCAACTCAAAACCGTCGCGCGCCGCTGATTTTTCCCGGGCCATTACTTGAAGTTTAGCGGCATCCGCTACCACCCGTCTAATCGGTCTCCGAAAATCGAGGGTTGCGATAGCGACGCCGGAGCCTTAGATTGGAGGCACGTAACCGTTTACGACCGACCTGTAAGCGTTCCTTGCCTGCTGAATTGGGGGCGAAATTGGATTCGACGGAGTCACTAGGGTTTTGGTTGCACGCCGGGGTACTGTTGGCCCGTAAAACAAACAGCCTGCGAAATTTACCCGCAGACAATAACGGTTACGCTCTGGCGGCCTAAGGGCCGCTAGCGTCTCCCCGCGGTTCGCCCACAGCCGCGGAGCGAGGCGTCATTTAGTGGGCTAGGCGGGCCGCCGTTCACCGGTTGGGCGTCGCGCCGAAATTTAAACCGGCTGGCTGAGCGGAAGCCCGTCCGTGGGCGGCCGAGCGGCGAGCTAGAGTTCGCGGACTAAGCGTGTAGTGGCCATTTCCGGACGGTCTTCGGACGGGGGTTCGATTCCCCCCGCCTCCACCATACGGCATCCCATGCCGGCGGCGGCATTCCATGCCGACGGTTGGTTCTGAGATCTGATGGCAAAAAATATGGACGCCGGAGAATCGAAAAAACCGACTCGGGCGTTCAATGGTGCCTTTGAGCCGCCGGAGCTTAGGTGCGCGACTGCCCATGCTCCAGCGCGTATCCCGCGCGAGATGAATTAGGTTTATGCCCACCAAACCACCATCAACCCTCTTCGACCCCGACTTAGCAAAAGAGCAGGTTCCCCCGATCACAGAGAAAGCAGTGCCCTTGCTCAGAGAGGTTCTGAGCTACGGTCTCGCACTTTTCGCTCGGTGCTCGTATCGACCGGAAGGCGATGACGAGAATCTCGTCATTCTTTTTGTTTATTTACATCTTCTGGAGATGCTGGACGCTGTGACCATTCTGCTCGCCGAGTCGGCTCCGGCACCGGCGGCGCTCCAGCTTCGCGCGATGTTCGAGGTTTTATTGACTATCGAATATCTGACTCAAGATAAGGCAAAAACACGAAAGCGCGCGTTCGCTTATCTCTACAAGGTCGAGCTCGAGCGGAAACGTTTCTACTTGGCCCAAGACCCGAATACATCGGAGGGCAAGGCGTTTCGCGAGTCTATCTCTGATGACCCTTACTCCAGCGAATGGAAGCCGGCAGACTCGCCAGATCTTGCTGAGCGCATAAAAGCAATTGACGCTTTGTTGGATACGCCGGACTTGAAAGCGACTGCCGAAGAGTACCATAGAACAAAGAAAGCTCGTGGTCGAAAACCCCCTTGGTATGGCCTCTATGACGGGCCGACAAACGTTAAGGAACTGGCTGCGTTGCTTAAGCGCGGAGCCTCTTACGAGATCCTGTATAAGGAGTGGTCCGAGTGTAGCCATTCTGCTGATGCTATCGACCGCATTCTGACGCACAACTCCTCGGGTGCCGCAGCCAGGAGCCTGCGTGACGCCACAGAACTGAATCATGCAATAAATTTTGCGATTGGGTTTGCCGTGGATGCGGCCAGATGTTTGATATGCTATTACCGCTCTGGAGAGGAGCCAGTGCTCAACAGATGGGTCACCAACGAAATAATGCCTATTTGGAAAGCGCTACCGAAAATCGAGGTGCGGAATTCCCGCAATTGAAAACGTCCTGACCACGTGGCCTTAGTATATCAACTGGTCGCCTGATTACCTGAGGGACCGCGTTCCTCAGGCAACGTTAATCACAGGACGTGCCTTCGCCCTAGGCCGGATGCTGATCTTCACGTCCTGGTCCAGCGCATTTAAGAAACGGACAAGCCGGTCCATCGAGAAGCCCTCAAGACGTCCGTGCAGGAGCGCGGAAATCTTGGGCTGAGTGACTCAAACCCAGGGCTCGACCAGAGTCAACTTTTAAACTAGGGCTGTCATGTAGACTCTCTCACTCGAAAACCCAGGAAACGGCTAAGCAAGATGGCGTGATAGTGAGAGGCGCATTTGCTCTGACGGTATTTCTCGCTGCGATTGCCGGGTTCGGATGCGGCGTTCAGCAATCCAGCATTGCGTCCAAGGTGGCGGAAACCCCGCCGCGACCAATGCCATTTAAAGGCCGGCTGATTGATGGCGACCCAAGCGAACTTCCGCACGCAGTGGCGATGTCCCTATCAAACGCCTCAGCGGTAACCTTTTCCTATCGTGAGGAATTGACTCACGACGAGTACCACATTCCGCTGGTATTTTCCGCGCTGGATCCGGTCACGTACCTGGGCTCTCCGCTGGGCGATTATGGCGTGACGGCGTTCGCATCATTGTCGATCATGGACGGCGGCAGGGTCTTGGGCGACTACACCGCGAAAGCGCACATCTCCAAGTCGTACAACCTTTACTCGGAACCGAGTCACCGGGAATTGGAGCAAGCTGCTCGCGCCGCGGTACGAGAGAGAATCGATCAGAAGCTGTACCGAGATGCCGACCGGTTGGCCCAGGTCGTCGCCAATTCTGGCAAACCTCCGACTGGTCCGGTCGGCAAATGAATCGCCAGCTTGCGGCGGTTCTGCTTTGTGCCGTGTCCATCCTCGTTGTTGGATGCGCGGTCCAGGGCCGTCCGTTTGAAAAAGCCCACTTACCCCCTGGCGATGCGGTGATTTACGTATACAGGCCCTACAGCTACGCCGGGTCGCTGCTCCGCCCCTCGGTCACGTGCGGTGAGGACACCGCGCGAATCGGACCGGGCGGCTATCGTGCCTTCGTCGTTCCTGCCGGGCAGGTCGTCTGTAGTGTTCAAACCGAAACCGCGGACGAGGTGGAAATCCATGCGCAACCCGGCGTGGTTTATTACATCAGGGAAGAGATCGGATGGGGCGTCCTGACCGGCCATCCGCACCTCAATCCTATGGATACTGACGAGGCCCAGACCGAGATTCAGAGCTGCTGCGTCCTGGAGCCCTAGCAAGCTGCTGAAAAAGGCTTTTCAGCAGCCTGCTACCCCCTCTGTAGTCTCCCCCGGCGGGAGAGAACTTCGGGAAGGAAGCCAGTTTTATCGCAGGGTGCTCGCAGCCGCCTCAGATGCATAAAGGTTTTTCCGCACCCTGCTAGAACATCCCATCGGCCTTCACCTGAGCGGCGGCTTCATCAATGCTTGCGCAGCCGCCCCCCTTGGCGTTCGATTGCCATAGCTTTGAGCCTTATTCCGCGGCATAACCAACCGGCATCAGTGCGATCGGACGCCAGTCGCGCTCGATCTTGCCCGGAAAGATACTCTTTACGGCTTCGTCGTCGAAAGCTCCCACCCAGCACGCGCCAAGACCCGATGCTACCGCCTGTAACCACGCGAAACTTGCCGCGATGGTGGCATCCTGGAGGGCAAAGAGGTCTCTTCCTCTTGCGCCGTACTTGCTGGCGGAGCGGGACGGTACCGCCCAGAACACCATCACCACCGGGGCCTGCGCGACGAATTCCTGTCCGTAAGCGGCCCGAACGAGCCTCTTTTTCGTCTCATCGTCCGTCACGACCAGGACTTCGCGGGATTTCAATCCTCCAGCCGACGGTGCCGAGTCCGCAGCCGCGAGAATCGGCGCGAGATCTCGACGGCTCACATTCCTCGATAAGAAGCTTCTGACGGAGTGCCGTCTTTTGAAGATCTCATCCATCGCGTTTCGGCCCTCGCCGATCATTTCGGATCGCGGGAGGTACCATTTGCCGATCGACTCGGCGTTGCCGTCGCCTGCGAGCGGAGTCTTGGCAGCGGCAGGAACCTTCTCAACCGCGCCTATGCGCGCCGGAGAGAGGAGCATGAGCGCTGCGGCCAGAATCGTTGCTTCCAGGCATGCAAGGACAGGTCGCTGAATCATGCTACACCCCAGTGTACCTACTCAAAACCGGGTTGCTGCCCCTCCAGGCGGTCCGGCTTATCTTGAAACGGCTTCCCGGCCCGGGCGGCCGGACAATTCAAACGCCTTGAGCGCGACGTCGAGCAGGACCGCACGGCTGTGTCGAACGGCTTTGCCGTCGTGATTGTGGAAATCCCACGCGTCGCCGCCGATCGCATCCGAGGCGTAAAAGAGTCCGGCAACGTTGACTTTGCGAAACCGGCCGACCGCGAACATCGCCGCCGCTTCCATCTCGACGCAGATCGCGCCGTCGCGAAGCCGAAGCCGCCCTTCTTTCAACGGTATTTTGCGGAAGGCTCTATGCCCCACATGATGCGGCCCCACACGCGCTCGTGCAAGAAATAGGCAACGGTGGTGTAGATGTTGCTGACAATCATAAAGGTCGCCGCCGTCATCACCTTGCCCGTTAGCAAGTAGATCACCAGAAAATCGAGGCAGACGATGACGCCACGGTACGTGATCGCTTTGACAACGGAGCGCTTCCTGCTTGGACGATTGTGCATGTGGTCATCTCTCGTTTCGGTCCCTGCCATGTCAGAGCCCTTTCTGAAGGCGATAGACCGCAAAGCCTCACCTTGCCCCGTCCAACCAGCGCAACGCCCCTCAGCGCCTCTGCTTTTGGGAGCCAGCGGATGATACCGACTATTCAGGCGCTCGCCTTTAGCTTTTCAAGTTCCTCCCGTAGAACAGAGCGCACCTCGGCCCCTACCTGCTGTGCAAGGCCCGGTCGTTGTATGTGCTCTCTGAGGGCTTCGTTGATCAGCGTCTGATAGTTGCCCCGATGCGCTTTCCGAACCTGCTCTCGGAAGTGATCCACAATATCCCGGTCCAGCCGGATGGTGATGCGCACCTTTTCCGGCGGCAACGGAATCACAGGTCCGCGCTTGCCCTTGCTCAGGTCGTACTCCCGCTTCATATCCGCTTATCCTCGTATTGAGCCCGCTCTCGCGAAGTCGCCTTCCGCGCGGAGATTATCCGAATCGCGCCCTCACGTCCCGCGTAGGAAACCGCCAATACCCGTCCTTGAGCGTCCATGCCGAAGGTCAGATACCGCTCTTCCCTGGGATGCTCGTCCACCAGCGTAATCGCCCGGTCGTCGTCGAACACGATCACCGCGTCAACGAATTCAACGGCGTGCTTGCGGAGATTCTGTTCGGCCTTTTTCGGGTCCCACTCGAACTCCAACTCCCACCCCCCGTTTCGTGTACAGTGTACACCGTTCTTTCGGACGATCCAAACGATAGCTCGTTGAACAGCGGAATCTGTCGGTCAAATGTGAAGCGTCCGCTCCAGCCCGATCCGGAACGGGCTCTACCGATTCCGGATTTTCAATTACCCCTCCACCACGGCATCCCATGCCGACGGTTCGGTTGTTGGCTAGCTCTCCCAATACAGCCCGTTGCCTCAGACGCGCTGATTAGGATCGCTCCCAACTTTCGACTTTCAGCCCGTCGACCCGGGTAAACTCGTCCTGATCCCGCGTTACCAGCGTAGCTCCCAAGTGGACGGCATGGGCCGCGATCAGCAGGTCCATCGCGCCGATCGAACGCCCTTTCTCCTCAAGCGCGGCGCGTATTTCGCCGTAAACACGCGCGGCTTCAACCGGCCAGTCGAGAACCTCGACAAAGGCGAGAAACTCTTTCAGCGCCTGCTCGTTGCGGTGGCGCTCGCGGGACTTCATCACGCCAGTCCAGAGTTCCGCCGCCACGATGCTGGAGATCGCGACGTCTTCGGGCCGCGTTGCCTCAAGGCGGCGACGCACCTCCGGCACGTTCCGCTTGAGCGCGTGAATGCAGATGTTGGTGTCGAGCATGAGACGGTGCATCAAAGCCGCTCCCGCTTCTGCGGCGGTAGATCCTCGATGCGATCGGGATAGTCGTCGGTGAAGCGTGATGCGCGAGCGAAGTACTCGCGCCAGGAGCGCGGCCTTGGCGTCAGGATCACGCGCTCGCCTTCCCGTTCGATCAGCACTTCATCGCATGCGAAACGATATTCCTTTGGAATGCGCACCGCCTGGCTGCGCCCGGTCGTGAACACTTTGGCGGTCGCCGGTCTGGTTGTCTTCTTTGCCATATATCGTTGATATATAGCAGATTCCGGGAAGCAAAGGGAGCCGCGATTTCTCTCGCCTCCAGGCTGCCCGGCTTACCTTGAAACGGCTTCTCGGTACGCGCGGCCGGACAATTCAAACGCCTTGAGCGCGACGTTCGAGCAGGACCGCGCGGCTGTGTCGAACGGCTTTGCCGTCGTGATTGTGGAAATCCCAGGCTTCGCCGCCGATCGCATCCGAGGCGTAGAAGAGTCCGGCTACATCTACTTTGCGAAACCGGCCGACCGCGAACATCGCCGCCGCTTCCATCTCGACGCAGATCGCGCCGTCGCGAAGCCGAAGCCGCCCGATCTTGTCGCGCGTCTCGCGATAAAACGCGTCGGTGGTCCAGGTCGTTCCGCTCCGATGAGGATAATCGAGCGCGTCGAGAGCCCCCCGAAGCGTCGCGGCGAGCGACCGCGACGGTTCAACGAAACGGGCCGGCGGCAGGTAATGGTACGAGGTCCCTTCCTCGCGAATCGCGCGCGATGCCACGATCAGTTCGCTGCGCCGGATCGACGGATCGAGCACTCCCACCGTGCCGGTCACGATTATCTCCTTCGCACCCAGGGCGATGAGCCGCTCCAGTCCGGTCGCCGCTACCGGCGCACCCATCCCGAGCTTCATGTATCCGTAACGTTCTCCGCCGTGCTCGAACAGAATGGCGGCCCTTGAGCGGCGGGAATGATCGATTCCCGTCGGTTGATTGTCCGATGCGTTGCCGGGTTTTGCGCCGTTTGAACTGCCTTCCGAACCCCAGAGCGACCCCGTGCTATGGATCGCGTGGGCGCCGGGATAGCGATTCAAAACCTCGATCGTCAGCCGATCCATGAACGAGCAGATCCATCGCCGGGGCATCTGAGCCGGATAATGCGAGCCGCCGTAGCCCTGCTCGAGCGCGACAACTTCGAGCGGACTGATTATTTCCTTGTCCCCAAGCGAGGGCGTCTCGATCCAGTGCCGGCTACGCGCCTTGCGCCTGAACGATGAGTTCCGTTTCACAGCCATAACCTTGCGTACCTTATGAACGATACAAGTTCAATCGTCGAGCCGCCGCAACCGCCGCAATCGTCGAGGCTTCATGCCCATCTTCAGGGCCTCGCTTGACATGTGACTCCTTTGGATGCAGTAGCTAGAGACCACAGATACCAGGGGCGTAAGGCCCGGCCCCGATGATCTAACCTCGGCGACCGACGGCTGATTTTTATTAATTTAATTAAATAGGGCACACACAGAGAGGCATCGGCAATGGCGCACAAAGGTTTCTCACACATCGGGCTTTCGACGCTGGACCTCGATAAGACGCGCGATTTCTACGAAAACGTGCTCGGCTTCAAGCCGGTACGTTGCGATACCATCAAAATCAAGGAAGGCGGCCAGGTCCGCCACATCTTTTTCGATACCGGGCGCGACCAGTTAATCGCCTTCATGGAAGCGCGTGGCGTGCCGGGCGTTCCGGTCGAGTACGACGCGGGTATCAACCGGGCGCTGGGCGTTCCTAGCGCTTTCTATCATTTTGCCTTCGAGGCCGGCACCGAGGCGGGACTTGAGCAAAAGCGCAATGAGCTGATGGCCAGGGGCGTGAAGGTGACCGAGATCGTCGATCACGATTGGGCCAAGTCGATCTACTTCAAGGATCCCAACGGCATGTCGCTCGAATTCTGCTGTTACACCCGTCCGCTGAACGAAAACGATCGCCGGATGCAGGATCGGTTCGAGATGTCGATCAAGGCGCTTGGCCTGGATGAAGTCTCGGATATGGGAAACAAGCCGGCCGCGTAAGAAGGCGTCGTCCGCTCCAGGACCAGGCGCCGCAAGTGACGCGGCGGGGATTTTCAGCGCGGCGTTGACGCGGTGTGCGAGGGCGCCGGACCGTAGGCGGACGTGAATCCTCCGGCCGCCGCCGAGATATAAGGTCCGGGATAGACACCCAGCATGACGGTAGCGATTGCCGCAATCGCCACCGCAGCGACCAGCCCCGGGCGATTGCCGAGCGGCGCCACGATTACGCCGCCCTCGTCCATGTACATCGCGATGATCACGCCGATGTAGTAATAGGCCGAGATGACGCTGCTGATCACCGCGATAATCACCAGCCATAGATAGCCGGCTTCGAGCGCGGCGGCGAAGACGTAAAACTTGCCCATGAATCCCGCCAGCGGCGGCACACCGGTCAGCGAGAGCATGAACAACGCCATCGCGGCCGCCAGCAGCGGATGGCGCGCGGCAAGTCCGCGCAGGTCGCTGATGGAGTCGTTCGGTTCGCCGCGCCGGGCCAGCGCGATTATCACCGCGAACGCGCCCAGATTGGTGAAGGCGTAGCCCAGCAGGTAGAAAAGAATCGCGGATCCGCCGGAGGGACCGCCCGCGGTCATCGCGACCATGATGTAACCCGCGTGCGCGATCGCGGAGTAGGCCAGCATCCGCTTGATGTTGCTCTGTACCACCGCGATCAGGTTGCCTCCGACCATCGTCAGGGCAGCCATCACCCACAGCACCATCGCCCATTCGGTCCGCACCGGCCACAGATGGACCAGGAAGATACGAAGGAAACCGGCGAAGGCGGCCAGCTTGACTCCGGCCGCCATGAAGGCGGTGACCGAGGTCGGCGCGCCTTCGTAAACGTCCGGCGTCCACATGTGGAAGGGAACCGCCGCGATCTTGAAGCCGAACCCGATCACCATCATGCCCAGCCCGAGCAGCAGCAACGGATCGTGCGCCATCGGCTGATGAAGCGCGGCGCTTATTCCCTCAAGCTTGATGGTGCCGGTGGCGCCGTAGAGCAGCGCGATACCGTAGAGCAGGAAGCCGGTCGAGAACGCGCCCAGGATGAAATACTTGAGCGCCGCCTCATTGGATTTAGGATCCCGGCGCGCCATCCCGGCCAGGACGTAAACGCAAATCGACATCGTTTCGAGGCCGAGGAAAATGATGATCAGGTCGTTCGCCGCCGCCATCAGCATCATTCCCAGCGTCGCGAACAGAATCATCGAGTAGTACTCGGCGCCCGGCAGTCCAAGCTCGCGTATATAATCCAGCGATAACAGCACCGTGACGCCGGCGGCGAGAAGAATGACGATATAAAAAAAGGCGGTGAATTTATCGAGCGCGATCGCGCCAGCGAAGGTTATATCCTGCCCCTGCCCAAGCATCGCCAGCGAGAGCACGAAGGCGATTCCAAGACCGGCCAGCGAGAGCCATCCCAGACCTTCACTGTCCTCGTCCTCGACCCGGACCCCGACCAGCAACACCACGATCGCCGCGATCGTCACGGCTATCAGCGGCAGAATCGGCGGCCAGGAGATGTTGAGCCGGCTTATGTCGATAGCTGCCTTCATTTTCGAATCAATTTCTCCGCGACGGATTGCGCGGCGATGCGTTCGACGCGAGGCGATTCGAGCCGCGCCACCGGCGCACGGGTGCGTGCCAGCAGGGCCGTTACCGACGGCTCGATGCGGCTCAGCAGCGGTTTGGGATAGAGCCCCATCAGGAACATCAGCGCGAGCAACGGCACCATCACCGCCAGCTCACGCGCGCTCAGGTCGGCGAGAGTTTCGTTTACGGCCTTCGTGATCGGGCCAAACATCACGCGCTCATACGCCCACAGCATGTAAAGCGCGCCCAGCACCAGGCCGCTTACCGCGAACGTCACCGCCGGCCAGGTGCGCAGGTAGGCGCCGAGCAGAATAAGGAACTCACCGACGAAACCGTTGAGGCCGGGCAGCCCGATCGACGAGAGCATCACCACCATGAACACCGCCGCCATCACGGGAACCCTGCGCCAGAGTCCGCCGAATTCCGAAATCTCGCGCGTATGGCGGCGCATATACATCATCCCGACCATCAGGAACAGGCCGCCGGTGGAGAGCCCGTGATTGAGCATCTGGTAGACAGCGCCTTCGATTCCCTGCACGTTGAGCGCGAACATCCCGAGCACGACGAAGCCGAGATGGCTCACCGAGGAGTAAGCGACGAGCCGCTTGAGGTCCGGCTGCACCATCGCGACCAGCGCGCCGTAGATGATGCCGATCACGGCGAGCGCCATGAAAATCGGCGCGGCCTGGATGGCGATATCCGGGAACAGCGGAATCGCGAAGCGCAGGAACCCGTAGGTCCCCATCTTCAGCATCACGCCCGCCAGGATTACCGAACCGGCGGTCGGCGCTTCGGTGTGCGCGTCGGGCAACCAGGTGTGAACCGGCCACATCGGAACCTTGATCGCGAACGCGAGCGCGAAGGCCGCAAACAGCCATCCCGCCTCGCGCGACGTAAGCTTGACCTGGTACAGCATCGGCAGATCGAAGCTCAGATGCCCGAGCGTGGATCGCGTGGCCAGCGCGAGATAGATGATCGCCACCAGCATCAGGATCGAGCCCAGCATCGTGAACAGCACGAACTTGACGGCGGCGTAAATCTTGCGGCCGTGTCCCCAGATTCCGATGAGGAAGTACATCGGAAACAGCATCAGTTCCCAGAAGACGTAGAAGAGAAACAGGTCGACCGCCAGCAGCGCGCCAATCAGCCCGGCCTCCAGCACCAGCATGAAGAAGCAGAATTCCCGCGGGCGCGTTTCGATATCGCCGCCGGCCGAGTACAGCAGCGAGATCGAGATAAGAATCGTGGTCAGGAGAACCAGGAACAGGCTGATGCCGTCGACGCCCAGGTGGTAGGTGATGCCGAGTTGCGGAATCCAGTCGTATTGCTCGACGAACTGATAACCGCCCTGAGCCGGATCGAAGGCCGCGAACAGATAGAAGCTCAGCGCGAGCGGGATCAGCGAGAAGATGAAAGCCGCGATCCATATCGGCCGCCACATCTCCGCATCCGCCGGCTTTCCGTGAGCCAAGGAGAGGCCACGCGGTTCGACGACGGCCTCGCCGGGCGCGATCATCAGGACGAACAGCGCGCCCATCAGCGGCATGAAGACCAGGGATGTAAGCAGATAGCCGCCCATTAGTGTAACAACCGATAGATGTAGTAGGCCCCGATTCCGATCGCTCCCAGCAGATAGACAAAAGCGTAGTGCTGGACGTTGCCGGTCTCGGCGCGCCGGGCCACTCCGCCGCCGGTCTGCACCGTCAATCCCGCGCCGTCGACCATGCCGTCGATCGCGAAGGAATCGACTCCGCGCCAGAGTACGTAGCGCGAGATGAAGAACAACGGCCGCGTGACGATCCGGTCGTAAAGTTGATCGATGTAATACTTGTCAAGAAGGAGCTGGTAGAGAGCCTTCGCCTGCGTCGCGAGCTTGCCCGGCAGCTCGGGTTGGCGAATATACATGATGTAGGCGGCGATGATTCCGGCCAGCGAAGCCGCGACGCTGATCGCGGTCAGCATCATCTCGTTGGGTTCAATCAGAGGCTTGAACTCGCCTACCACCGGGATGAGGAAGCGCGCGAACACGTTGCCCCAGAGCATCGTTTCGGGTAATCCGACCCATCCGCCGACGACCGACAGCACCGCCAGCACGATCAGCGGGACGGTCATCGAAGGCGGCGATTCGTGCAGATGATGGAGCCGCTCATGCTCGACTCGCGAGCTTCCGTGAAAGGTCATGAAGAAAAGCCGGAACATGTAGAAGCCGGTCAGCGCGGCGGTCATCACGCCGACCATCCAGAGCCCGGTGTGACCGGATGAGAAGGCGGCGCCGAGGATCATGTCCTTGGAGAAAAAGCCCGAGAAGCCGGGGACCGCGGTGATCGCGAGCGTCGCCGCCAGCATCGTCAGGTAAGTTATCGGAAGCCGCGTGCGCAGCGCTCCCATCTTGTTCATGTCCTGCTCGCCGCCCAGCGCGTGAATCACCGAGCCGGCGCCCAGGAACAGGAGCGCCTTGAAGAACGCGTGCGTCATGACGTGGAAGATTCCGGCCCCGAAGGCGCCGATTCCGACCGCGAGGAACATGTAGCCGAGCTGGCTGATGGTCGAGTAGGCGAGCACACGCTTGATGTCCGGCTGGACCAGCGCGATCGTCGCGGCGAACAGCGAGGTTATCGCGCCGACCGTGGCCACGGCTTCCATCGCGTTCGGCCCGAGGTGATAGAGGAAACTCATTCGGGCGATCATGTAAACGCCGGCCGTCACCATCGTCGCGGCGTGGATCAGGGCGCTGACCGGAGTCGGGCCGACCATCGCGTCCGGCAGCCATACGTAAAGCGGAAGCTGCGCCGACTTGCCCGTCGCGCCGAGCAGCAGCAGCAGGCCGACCACGGTGGCGACGTTCGTGTTCACGCCGCCGATATGAGCGCGCATCTCGGTGAAGGTGAGCGTCCATGTGCCGTTCGCGGCCAACGCCGCGAACAGGGTCAGCAAGCCGAGGATGAAGGCGGCGTCGCCGACGCGATTGACGATAAACGCCTTGCGGCCGTTATAGGCGTACTGCGCGTTGGTGTACCAGAACGAGATCAGGAGGTAGGAACAGAGCCCCACGCCCTCCCATCCGACGAACATCAGCAGCAGATTGTCGGCCAGCACCAGCAGCAGCATCGAAAGCGTGAACAGGTTCATGTAGGCGAAGAAGCGCGCGTAGTCGGCGATCGTGGCCCATGTAGCCGCACGAATAGAGGTGGATCAGGGCGCCGACTCCCGACACCATCAGCACCATCACCGCCGACAGCGCGTCGATCCGCAGCGACACATCGACCGCGAATTTTCCCGGCGTGAATCCACGGCCAGAGCGTGAAACCCAGCGCGCTCCCGGCCGGCATCGACAGCAGTATGGCGAAGGCGCCGAGCGCGACCGCAAAGGCGGCGAACGATGACGCCGGGTCCGACCAGGTTGACGGCGGAGCGTCCCATCCGCCGCGCCGAGAAAGAGGTTGAAAGCCACGCCCAGAGCCGGGAACAGCAGGATCAATCCGAGTTCGGGAAAATCAACCGTCATCCGCTCACCACCGCATCAGGTTCAGTTCGTCGGCGTTGACGGTCTCGCGACTGCGGAAAATCGCGATGATGATTGCCAGTCCGACCGCGGCTTCGGCGGCCGCCACCGTCATGACGAAAAATACGATTACCTGCCCGTCGATCGAACCCGCGCCCGCGGCCGAACGCGACAAACGTCAGGTTGACCGCATTCAGCATCAGCTCGATCGACATGAACATCACGATAAGATTGCGGCGAACCATCACGCCCGCGACTCCGATCGCGAAGAGTATCGGCGCTCAGGCACAGAAGTAGTGCGTCGGGATCATCAGAATCCCCCGGATCTGGCCCGCGTCGGCTTGCATGCGCCGAGGCGCTGGACGGTACCCGTCGCGCCAGAGCGACCGCGCCGATCACCGCCGCAAGCAGCAGCACCGAAGTGATCTCGAACGCGATCAGGTAATCGGTGAAGAGCGACGTCGCGAGCTGGGTGATGGAGCCGTAGTCGGCCGCCGGCTGAACCAGCCGGGGCGCCGTCGCGGGCGCGTGGACGAAGAAGACGAAAAGCTCGGCGACCAGTGCCGCCACTCCAATCGCGGCAAAAAACTTGAGCGCCAGATGGCCGGGCTCGATCCGGCGTCGCCTGCAGATTCAGAAGCCAGATGACGAACAGGAACAGCACCATGATCGCGCCCACGTAAACGATCGCTTGCAGGAAGCCGACCGTCACCGCGCCCATCCCGATGAACAAGCACCGCGATCGCCATCAGCGTGACCACCAGCGAGAGCAGGCTGTGCACCGGATTGACGCTGGATCACCACCCCGAGCGCGGAGATAACCGACAGCGCGGCCAGAAAGATGAATAACCACAGCGGCATCATCTCAGGCTCCCGTCAGAACCACTACGATTGCGGTCACCACCACGTTGGCCAGACCGAGCGGCAGCAAGGCCTTTCCATCCCAGGCGCATCAGCTGGTCGTAGCGGAAGCGAGGCAGCGTCCAGCGAATCAGGATTTGCAGCCAGCAGAACAGCCACCACCTTGATCATGAACGCGATGACGCCGAGCAGCGCCACCGCCAGATTCGGCAGCGCGACAAGAGTGCCCCATGGCAGGTGGAAGCCGTCGCGATAAAGATACGGCACCTGCCATCCGCCGAAGAAGAAAGTCGTCACCAGCACCGCGACCAGCACCACTTCGGCGAAGTCGGTGAGCATGAAGCACGGCCTGCTTGCCGCCCGAATACTCGACGAAGTAACCGGCTACCAGCTCGGATTCGCCTTCGGGCAGATCGAACGGCACCCGCTTGGATTCCGCCATCCCCGCGGTCATCAACATCAGGAAGGCGACGGGCTGCGGTGAGGATTCCCCATCGCGGCAGCCATCCGAACCACACTCCGCCCTGCGTCGCGGCAGATCGTCTGCAAGTCGAGCGTGCCGTAGGTGATAACGATCGCGATGATCGCCAGCCCCATCGCGAGCTCGTAGGAGATCATCTGCGCGGTGGCGCGGATGCCGCCCAGCAGCGCCCAGCGATTGTTCGAAGCCCATCCGCCGAGCGCGACGCCGTAAACGCCGAGTCCGATCGTCGCCAGAATGTAGAGCGCGGCTACGTTCAGGTTCGCCGCCTGCAGCTTGATGGTGTGGCCCGCGATGGTGAGCTGGTCGCCGAACGGGACCACGGCGAACGTCACCAGCACCGGAAACAGCGACAGGAACGGCGCCAGCCCGTGCAGGAACTTGTCGGCGCCGTCGGGCACGAAGTCTTCCTTGGTGAAGAGCTTCAGCGGATCGGCCATCAGGGTGTTGACGAGGCCGAGGTTCGGCAATCCGAGCCGCTTTCCCACGCCGAAGATATTGGCGCGGTTGGCGCCGATGCGATCCTGAATCAGGGCGCTGCCTTTGCGCTCGAACCAGAGCAGCACCGCCGCCAGGTTCAGCACCACCAGCAGGATGAACACCGCCTTGATCGCGCCGGCTACAAATTCAATCGTCACGGATGAAAGCTCGTCGATCAGTTTGGCGGTGGATTCAACGGTCAGATTCTCGTGAAAACCCTCATGATTGAGCTGGAGCATCGGTGCGGTTCCGCACGATGCCAGGCATTCGGCCCTGCTCAAGGTGAATTTACCGTCGGGGGTGGTCTGTCCGGGCTCGATTCCAAGCTTTTTCTTCACGCAGTCGACGATCTTGTCCGCCCCGCGCAGCCGGCACGAGAGGTTGGTGCAGACCTCGAGATGCCAACGGCCCACCGGCTTGCGGTAGAACATGGTGTAGAAGGAGACCACTCCACGCACGTGGGCGGGCGGAAGATCCATCAGGCGCGCGACATATTCTTCGACCTCGGTGCTGATCCAGCCGAATTCCCGCTGCGCCATCCATAGCGTGGGCAGCAGCGCCGCCTGGCGGGTAGGATAGCGCGCCGCCACTTCGTGATATTCGGCGAGCGTCGCTTCTGAGAACTTAATTTCCGGCATAACCCGACATCACCATAAAGCCGTCTTCAACCAATCGCCAGTCGCCTCGAAAAAATCTAATGACACGTACCGAATAACGCACCCCTCTGGCAAGCGTTCCCATGCCTCCGAATGGGTCAGTTCTTCAACGCCTGTCTGATCGCCTCGCACGCCGGGCGCGTCAGGTATATCAACTTGCCAGCCTTGGCCGATATGGGTTATCGTTTCATACTGGATAGTTCAAACGAAAAGCCCGTTCGACTGACTCTGGTTCAGGAGGCCTCAAATGCGCGACGTATCAATAATCGGCGCTGGGAATGGTCAGGTTCGGCAAATATCTCGACACCAGCATGAAAGTGCTGGGCCGCGACGCGGTCAACAACGCATTGGCCTCGGCAGGCCTGGAGCAGAAACAGCTCGAAGCCGCGGTCGTCGGTAACGCGATGGCGGGCCTTATCACCGGCCAGGAGTGCGTGCGCGGACAAGTCGTGCTGCGCGAGATGGGCATCGGCGGCATCCCGATCGTCAACTGCGAGAACGCTTGCGCCAGCTCGTCGACCGCCTTCCATCATCGCCTGGCTCTACGTCGCTTCGGGGATGTACGACATCGTGCTGGCGCTCGGGATGGAGAAGCTCTACCACGTCGACAAGAAGAAATCGTTTGCGGCGATCGGATCGGCGGTCGACGTCGAGCTGATGCAGAAGATGGTCGCCGAGATGAACGCGCAGCAGGAAAAGCTCAAGGCCGAACGCGCCGCGCGCGGTGAGCCGCCCAAGGCGGGCGCCGGCGCGGGCGAGTCGCGCTCGATGTTCATGGATTTCTACGCTTCAGGCGCGCGCGAGCACATGAAGCGAGTACGGCACGACCAAGGAACAGATGGCGCGGATCGCGGTCAAAAATCATAACAACGGCAGTCTCAATCCTCACGCCCAGTACCAGGACGTATGCACGCTCGAGGACGTGCTGAATTCGCCGATGATAGCCGAGCCGCTCACGCGCATGATGTGCTCGCCGATCGGCGACGGCGCCGCCGCCACGATCCTGTGCGCTTCGTCGGTCGCGCCGCGATACACATCCAGGCCGGTCAAGGTGCTGACTTCGATGCTTGGGATCCGGGACAGGACCACAGCCGCGACGAACCCGGCGTGGTGCGAGCGTGCTATCCAAGAAGGCGTACGAGAAGGTTGGCAGTCGGCCCGAAGGATCTCGACGTGATCGAACTGCACGACGCTTCCGCTTTCGCGGAACTGGAAATCTACGAAGAGCTTGGGTCTGTGCAAGCCGGGAGAAAGCGGCAAACTAATCGACGACGGCGTCGACCGAGATCACCGGCCGGATTCCGGTCAATACCTCGGGCGGGCTGCTCGCCAAGGGCCATCCGGTGGGCGCAACCGGCGTCGCGCAGATCTGTGAAATTTTCTGGCAATTGCGCGGCGAGGCCGGCAAGCGTCAGGTCAAGCAACGCCAAGATCGGCATGACCCAAAACGGCGGCGGCATGGTCCGCAACGAAGCGGCCGCGCTCGGCGATCCACATTTTCGGCGTTTGACGGCGTAAGCTGAAAACAGGAACGCGGCGGGAGGGTGGATTAACGCCCTCCCGTTTTTTTATGTACCGCGCGGCGCCGAATGGAGAGCGATCGATGAGAGTAATCATCAGGAGAGGCCCATGGGCGGCGGCTCAAAGCGCCGCGCGGGATGGCTACTCGTCCGAACGTCGGCGCGGGTGCGGGAATCGATTTTTTCGCGGCTGGCGGTCGCGGCTCGATTTCGACGGGCTCGAGGTGCTGGATTTGTTCGCCGGCAGCGGCGCGCTGGGAATCGAGGCGCTCTCGCGCGGCGCGGCGAGCGCCGACCTTCGTCGACTCCAGCCGCGCGGCGGTGGCCGCGATCAGGGAAAATCTCGAATGCGCTCGGAATTCGCCTCGCGACGCGCAGGTGCTCTGCCTCGACGTGCGCCGTGCGCTGGATGAGCTGGCGCGGCAGGGCGTGCGCTTCGATCTGGTACTGTGTGACGCGCCCTACGAGCAGGGGCTCAGCGCCGAGATACTGGTTCGGCTTTGCGCTCCCGGCTTGCTGGCACAAGGGGGCTGGGTGATGCTAGAGCTATCGCGCCGCGAGGTTGCACCGGATGAGCCCGGACTGGAGCGCGTGAGCGTCGCGATTCTGGGCGATCATCAGATCGTGATCTACCGGCGCGAAACCATCGCGGACGAATGAGCGGAACAGCTTAGGATATGAACGGTAACAAACAACAAAGCACTCATAGTCGGATTGCCGTCTACCCCGGCACCTTCGATCCGATCCACAACGGCCACATCGATATCATCCGCCGCGGCATCGACATATTCGATGAAGTGATCGTTGCGGTGGCGTACAACCCGCACAAGGATTCGGCCCTGTTCACGCCGGACGAGCGGGTCGATATGATCCGCGAAACCATCCGCGACCTTGAGCCGCGCGCGCGGGTCGACAAGTTCAGCGGTCTTTCGGTGGATTATGCGGAACGGATCGGCGCCCGCGTCATCATTCGCAGCCTGCGCGCGGTGACCGACTTCGAGTACGAATTCCAGATGACGCAGATGAACCGGCATATGAAGCCGCAGGTAGAGACCATATTTCTTTTCGCGAATCCGATGCTGTTCTTCTCGGCTTCGCGCCTGATCAAGGAGGTCGCGAGCTACGGCCAGCGCCTGCCGGGTCTGGTGCCGGAACTGGTGATGCGGCGACTGCGGCTGAAGCTCAAGCTCGACTGAGGCGCGCGCTCCCGCTTTGCGGAGCGGAGGACCCATAGCTGTTTCCTTGCGGCCTCCGCGCTAATAGATTTTCCAGTTATCCAGCGCGATTCTGGCGATAAGCTATGTTGAAACTTAATCGAAGAGTCGCTGCCCTCAAGCCCTCGGCCACGCTTGCGGCCGAAGCCCGCGCTACCGAACTAAAGCAGGCAGGCGTCGACGTTATTTCGTTGGCGGCGGGCGAACCCGATTTCGACACTCCGGAGCGAATCAAGGAAGCCGCGCGCAAGGCGATGGCGGCGGGGATGACCAAGTACACGCCCGCCGGCGGCGTGCGCGAACTCAAGCAGGCGATCTGCGCCAAGCTCAAGCGCGACAACGCGCTCGACTATAAGCCGACCGAAGTGATGGCGTCGGCCGGCGGCAAGCAGGCGGCCTGCAACATCATCGCGACGCTGTTCGACGAGGGCGACGAAGTCATAATCCCGACGCCCGCCTGGGTGAGCTTCGCCGAGATGGTGCGGCTGAGCGGCGCCGGAGTGAAACTGCTGCCGACTCGCGAAAGCGAGGGCTTCCGACTGCGCGCGGACGGAACTGCGCGCCGCGCTGACGCCGAACACTCGCGGCATCATCCTGAACTCGCCCTGCAATCCGACCGGCACCGTGTATCGTGCGCCGAGCAATTGCGCGAGCTCGCCGCCGTATTGCTCGAAGCGGGATTGTGGGTGCTCTGCGACGACGTTTACGAGCACATCCGGTACGTCGAACAGGCAGCCGCATCTTTTCACGATCGAGCCGCGGCTTAAGCCCAACGGCATCGTTCTGAACTCGCTCTCGAAGACCTATGCGATGACCGGATGGCGCGTCGGCTTCGCCGCGGGTCCGGCCGAAGTGATCGCCGCGGCCTCACGCCTGCAAGGCCAGAACAGCGGCAATCCCAATTCGATTGCGCAGGCGGCGGCTATCGAGGCGCTGAACGGTCCCGCAGGACGAACGTCCGTGCCATGGTCGAAGGAGTTCCGCGCATCGCAACCAGTTCGTGGTCGAACGGCTGCGCTCGATCCCCGGCTTCAAGCTCGCCCAACGTGCCGGAGGGCGCTTTCTACGCGTTTCCCAACGTCTCGGCGCTGTTCGGCAGCCACATGGTCGGGCGGTATCCTGCGCGACGGTGACCAGGTGGCCGAGTTGATTCTGGAAGAAGCCAAAGTCGCGGTCGTCGGCGGTAACGACTTCGGCGCTCCCGACTATGTGCGGCTTTCCTATGCGACGTCGATGGCGAATCTCGAAGAGGCTTTCAACCGGATCGAGCGGACGGTGCGCACGCTGAAAGTCTGAAGCGGCCCCGCCGGCCATCCTGCGCGGTTCCCCGAAGGCAGGTGCGATGCATCGAAGCGGCTTGCGCCCCGTCAGGCGTCATCGATGGCGCCTCACTCCCGCACAGGCGATCGCGCTCCAGAGCCGGATGGGGGCGCGGCTCACGATTCGCGACGGGCCGCGCGCACCGCGCCTTGTCGCCGGCGCCAACGTCGCTTATTCCAAAGAACACAACCGCTGCTTCGCGGCGGTGGTGCTGATCGAGATTCCCAGCCTGAACATCGTTGAACAGGTAACCGCCGAGTCAAAGCTGGTCTTTCCCTATGTTCCTGGATTGCTGACTTTCCGCGAGGGACCGGCGCTGCTGGCGGCATTCGCCAGGCTCACGCGTCGCCCCGACCTCATCATGTTCGACGGGCAGGGGCTGGCTCATCCGCGCCGCTTCGGACTCGCATCCCATCTCGGCTATTTGCTGGGAATCCCATCGATCGGATGCGCCAAATCGATTCTGGTTGGCGAGCACGATCCGCTTGGGCAAGCGGCGGGCAGCTCGGCATGGATGGTCGATCGCGGAGAACGCGTGGGGGCGGCGGTCCGCACGCGCGACGGCGTGCGCCCGATCTACGTCTCACCGGGAGATGGCGTCGGTTTCACGCAAGCGATTCGTCTGGCGCTGATGGCGACCGGCAAGTACCGCATCCCGGAACCGACCCGTCAGGCGGACATCCTGGTTGGGCGTTTCAAACGCGAGTGGCTTGCGCGACGCAAGGCGGATACGCGAGGTCGATCGGAACGCGCGATGCCGCCTACTTCCGACGCCACGGAGCGGGAAACTCGCCGGTCCTGACAAAATGCCGATAGTCGGCCAGAATCCCGGCGTGATCGAAGGCGAGAGGCGAGGGGAGATGCTCGGGATCGAAAACGCCGACGCCTTTGGCGTCGTCATCGGCTTTTGGCGTGCCTTTGCCGGTCCCGACGTATACCGCGGTTACGGTCTGACCCCTGGGGTCGCGGCCCGGGCGCGAGTAGATGCCGAGCAATGCGCGCAGCTCGACATGAAGAGAAGTTTCCTCGAGCGCCTCGCGGATTGCCGCAACTTCGACCGATTCGCCGATATCGACGAATCCGCCGGGAATGGCCCAGCCGAAAGGAAAATTTTTGCGCTCGATCAGAACGATACCCCAGTCGAGTTCGATTATTACGTCGGCGGCGACCGGCAATGGTTCGGGGCGCGGCATGCACAGAATCTAACACGCGCGCATAGCTGGTGCATCCGCGAGAGGGGGTCCCGACCATTGACAGCGGCCCGATGAAACCGGGAGTTTATTTCCTGAACAATTATGCGAGTTGCACGATTTCACGATTTTGGCGATATCCGCGTCGAACAGAGCGCCCGGCCCGAGCCCGGACCGGGTGACATCCTGGTACGCACGCGCGCGTGCGGCATCTGCTCCGGCGATATCATGCCCTGGTATATGCGGCGCAAGGCCCCGCTCGTGCTCGGCCACGAACCGGTCGGCGTGGTGGAAGAGATCGGCCGCGATGTCAGCGGTTTCAAGCCCGGCGAGCGCGTGTTCGTCCACCATCACGCGCCCTGCTTCGAGTGCCACGCATGCCGGCGCGGCGAGTACGTGCAGTGTCAGACCTGGCGTTCGAGCAAAATCACGCCCGGTGGGATGGCGGAATATTTCCTCGTCGAGGCGACCAACCTGCGGGATACGCTGAAGCTTCCCGACGCGGTCGGAGATTTCGACGGAGTGCTGGTCGAGCCGACGGCTTGCACGGTTAAGTCGATTCGCAAGTCGGGGCTCAAGCCCGGCGAATCCGTCCTGATCATCGGACTGGGGATAATGGGAATGATGCACGTGCGCCTGGCCCGCCATCTGGGAGCGGGCCTGGTGATCGGCGCCGATCTCTTCGAGCGGCGGGCGGCCCGAGCGCGCGAATTGGGCGCCGACTTCGGATTGGTCGTATCCGGCGACGATCTGGTCGAGCAGGTGCGCGAAGTTACCAAGGGCGCGATGGCCGACGTCGTGATCGTGGGTCCGGGCAGCGTCAAGGTGATGACCACCGGTTTGGCCGCCGCCGCCAGGGGCGGCACCGTGGTGCAATTCACTGCGACACCGCCGGAAGAAGAAATGATCGTCCGGCCGCACGATCTCTACTTCAACGAGCTTCGACTAATCCCGAGTTATTCGTGCGGTCCCGACGATACCCGGCAAGCGCTCAAGCTCGTCGAGCGCGGTGTGCTCACCGCTAAAGATTTGGTGACGCACAGTTTTCCACTGGCGCGCATCACGGAAGCGTTCGCGACCGCGCAGAAGCCCGAGGCGCTCAAGGTCGCGGTGACGTTCGACGGCTGAAGCATGCCGAGCGGCGGCTCGCGTGTCAGGCGGGCCTGCGACGATCGGAGCCTGATCGCATCAGGACGCGCGACGTTCGGCTTCTTTTGCATCGTCAACGCCGAACGCGACAAAGCATGCGCCGTTTAGAGAAAACGGAACCCCTCACCAATCGCCGGCTAATGTAAAAGGGCGGTCGCGGAACGACCGCCCTCAGCTGATTGTGTTCGAACGAACCTACGGCTTCGCTGGAGCCGGAGCAGCCTCTGGGGCCGCAGGAGCCGCGGCTTCGGCAGGCGCTGCCTTCGCCTTCTTCGCGTGGTGCCTCTTCATGTGAGCAGCACCTTTGGCGCCTTTGTGCGCGCGATGATGCTTGCCGCCGGCCATCGTCTTCTCGGCGATCGCCTCAGCGCGATCAGCCGCGGCCTTGGCGTCATTGGCGGCCTGCTCGACGCGAGTCGCCGCAGCCTGAGCCTGTCCCGCCGCCGCCTGCGCTTTGCTGCTCGCAGCTTCAGCGCGAGAGGCAGCCGCGTCGGCGCGATTGGCCGCGTTGACCGCCTTCTCCTCTGGGCCGGGGCCGGATGACGCGCAGCCAGCCAGCATCACAGCCAGCGCGATCGCGGTGAAACCCACCAGTTTGGAACTTCTCGTCACTAACCCGTGCATCATTTTCCTCCTCTGAGACATCGCCGCCGCACTCAGGCACACGCCTGACTATAATCAATTCTTACATGACTTTTGTGTCATAAAGAAGTGGACCTTGCAAGCACCAAGCATAAAACGCATGAACAGACGAGGCAAGTTCGGTCAACGTTATACAGCTTGATTACTTGCTAGCTAGTTGACCGACGAACCGGCCCCTCGCCACATCCCGAAACTGCTAAAAGTCCTCGCCGCCGAAATCGTCCATGCCGCCCATGCCGCCCATACCGCCCATACCGCCCATACCGCCCATGCCGCCGCCCTGAGGCATCGCGGGCCGCGCGACCTTCTTCCTGGGTTTCTCGGCAACCGCCGCTTCGGTCGTAATCAGCAAGGAGGCGACGCTGGCGGCGTTTTCCAGTGAGGTACGAACGACCTTTACCGGATCGATGACTCCGGCTTTGAACAAATCCTCGTAGGTTCCGGTGGCCGCGTTGAAGCCGTAGTCCTGCTTGCCTTCGCTCACTTTCTGGCAAACCACAGGAGGCTCGAAGCCGGCGTTAGCCGCGATCTGGCGCAGCGGCTCCGTCATCGCTCTCACTATGATACTGGCTCCCGCCTTGCGGTCTCCGGTGAGTCGCAGCGTCTCAACCGCCTTCTGCGCTCGCAATAGCGCCACGCCGCCGCCGGGCACGATACCCTCTTCCACCGCGGCGCGCAGCGCGTGCACCGCGTCGTCGACACGGGCCTTCTTCTCTTTCAGTTCGACTTCGGTCGCCGCTCCGACCTTGATTACCGCGACGCCGCCGGAGAGCTTGGCCAGCCGTTCCTGGAGCTTTTCGCGATCGTAGTCGGACGTGGTCTGCGCGATCTGGGCGCGAATCTGCTCGACGCGGCCCTGGATGTCGGCTTTCTTGCCCGCGCCGCCGACCAGCGTGGTGTTGTCCTTGTCGATTACGACCCGCCGGCATTTGCCGAGAGCGTTCAGTTGAACGTTTTCGAGCTTCAGCCCCAGCTCTTCGGCTACGATCTGTCCGCCGGTCAGGATGGCCAGGTCTTCGAGCATTTCCTTGCGCCGATCGCCGAAGCCGGGAGCCTTCACCGCGGCAACTTTCAGCGTTCCGCGCAGCTTGTTGACGACCAGCGTGGCCAAAGCCTCGGCCTCGACATCCTCGGAGATAATCAGCAGCGGGCGCCCGCTTTGCATCACGCGTTCGAGCAGCGGCACGAATTCGCGCAGGCCCGAGATTTTCTTTTCATGGAAAAGGATCAACGGCTCCTCGAGCTCGACGGTCAGCCGCGACTGATTGGTGATGAAGTAGGGTGAGAGATAGCCGCGATCGAAATGCATGCCCTCGACCAACTCAAGCGTGGTTTCGAGTCCGCGCGCCTCCTCGACCGTGATGACGCCTTCTTTGCCGACCTTGGTCATCGCGTCGGCGATGATCTTGCCGATCGACGAGTCGCCATTGGCGGCGATCGTCGCCACCTGCATCATGCGCTCGTGATCCTTGACCGGACGGGACATCTCCGTGAGCGCTTCGACCGCCTTCCTGACGGCCGCATCGATTCCGCGCTTGAGTTCCATCGCGTCGAGCCCGGCCGCGAGCAGACGGATGCCCTCGCGGATGATTTCGCGGGCCAGCACGGTCGCGGTGGTGGTGCCGTCGCCGGTGACGTCGGAGGTCTTCTGCGCCACTTCGCGAATCAGCTTCGCGCCCATGTTCTCGAACTTGTCTTCGAGTTCGATCTCCTTGACTACGGTCACGCCGTCTTTGGTGATCAGCGGAGCGCCGAAGCTTTTTTCGATCAACACGTTGCGGCCCTTGGGCCCCAACGTTACACGCGCCGCCTCTGCTACCAGAGTGGCGCCCTTTACGATACCGGTGCGAGCTTTCTCGTGAAGCTCAACCGTCTTGGCTGGCATCTTTTTAGTTCTCCAATCCTTGGTTTTGTTCTGTTAGCGATTCACGCGTTCAAGTCGTTGTTCCAGCGCGGTCGGGAACTTGCCGACGTGGACGGACCCGCGAAAAGTCATCCATCCGGTCGCGATAAAACTTATGCATGTCCCGCGGCTTTGCAAGAGGCCCCCTCGGCGCGCGCGGTTTGGATGTGCCCGAGCCGGCGTGTAAGGATAGTGCCCGGAGGCACCATTATGCTAGCGCGAATTCCGCGCGGTCCGTGGCGGACGGGGTTGATCGTGCTGATCACCCTTGGCGTCGTTCTGGCCGGCCAGTATGCCATCTTTGTCATCGGCGGTTTGGGATCGCGACTTGCGGTTCTACCGGGCGCGGTCTACCTGCGCGGCCCGGATCAGGAAGCCCAGGAGGGCCCGTCTTCCGACGAAGCCGAATTGCCGCCGGACAAGGTTGAGAAGTACATCAACGTTTACAAAGCGATGCAGCGCGACCACGGACTTACGGTCGAGCAGGCGGCCGGCGCCCAAGGGCTTACCCTCGAGGCGTTCCGCGAGATCGAGAGCAAGGTCGAACGGGATGACCTTGTGCGGGAACATGTCCGCCAGGCGTTGGCGAACAAAACTCCGACCGGCGCCGAGCCTGTCGCCAGCCGATCACCGGGAGCTCCAAGCAACGGCCCCTGAAGATTCCGGGATACGGTAGAAAGAATTATTCACCAAGGGCGAGATGCACAACACATCTCGCCCTTGTGTCTTCGGTTATTTGTGGACCGAGGTTTCAAACATCGCTTCGAGCCGCGCCACCGCATCATTGGCCTTGTGCACCGCGTCCTCAGCGCCCGCAGCCGCTTCTTCGGCCTTCTTGGCCGCGGCCTCAGCCTGTCCCGCAGCGGTTTCAGCGCTGGTGGCCGCCGCCTCGGCGCGAGTGGCGCCGGCTTCGGCTTTGCCGGTGGCCTCATCGATTTGCTTCATATTCGGCCCGCATCCGGCCATGAATGCCGCTATAGTCAGAACCCCAAGTAGACTGGCCAACGTCTTCATCCGAGCACACCTCCCAAGTTTGCGATCCGCAAGCTAAAATCCGGCAAGAATCAGGCTTTTGCCAGGTTAATGAAAGCCATAGTTGCAAATCGATCCGGCTGAGGCAAGCTTGTCTTATCCCGCGCCGGCGGCGAGAGCGCCCCGGGGCGAAGGCCGGTTGACAGTCAAAACTTCTAAAAGTTAAGCTCGCCCGGATTAGTTGGATAGCTTTCTGGAGACCGTCCGGTCCCGATCAACCGTCGAAGCTGCGTTTGAGGCTACTTTACAGATGGCGACGATAATCACCAACGAGTGTATTAACTGCGGAGCTTGCGAACCCGAGTGCCCCAACACCGCGATTTATGCCGGCGGTGTGCCGTGGGAGTTTAACGGCGTCACCTCTCCGGCGCTTTCGCAGGATTTCTATTACATCGTGCCCGCCAAGTGCACCGAGTGCGTGGGCTTCTACGATCACGAGGCGTGCGCGGCGGTCTGTCCGGTGGATTGCTGCATCCCGGATCCCAACAACCTCGAGAGCGAAGAGGTTCTGATCAAACGGGCGAAAGAACTACATCCCGAGACCGCGTTCACCGCCGAATTCCCGTCGCGATTCCGCAAGGGCGCAGCCGCGCCCGCAGCTACTCCCGCTGCCGAGGCGCCGGCCGGTAACGGCGCTGCCGCCGCGACGCCGGCACCCGCCGCCCCGGCACCGACCGCCGCACCCGCCCCAGCGCCGGCCAAGGCCGCGGCTCCATCGGTGGCGCCTGCCCCGGCGGCCAAAGCCGCGCCTGCGCCCGCGGCTAAGGCGCCCGCCCAAGCCGCTCCGGCCGCATCGGCGGCACCGGCGGCACCGGCGGCTGCGACGTCACCGGCTAGCGGCGATGAGTTCGATCCGATGACCTGGCAGGTGCCGATCATCTGCCAGCACTGCGACCACGACTACGGGATTCCGTTCCGGCATTTTCAGGCCGGCGTGGTATTTCACTGCCCGTCGTGCTCCGGTTCCTTCGTTCCGACTTCATCGTTGTGCAAAGCGGTGAAGGACAGCTTCGAGCGGTTCTACGGGCGGCGTCGGCGCGAGCGCGCGAGCTACGAGAGCCGGCGCGTCCGGGAACAGGCGGAATTCGAAGAAACGGTCGGACGAGATGGCCGCCTTCAAGGAATCGCTGCGCGAGATGGCCGAGCGGAGAAAGCCGGCCGGAAAGCTGGTCAGGCCCAAGGGCCTGGCGGCGATGTTTACCTAGAGCGGTGAGGCCGTTCCGGGCGTTTTGCGAGACCTGACAGGAGGCCGTAGCAGCCTAGCTGCCGGCGCATACCGTCGGCCCGGCCGCCTTATTGACCTGCCGCAACACCTCAAGCGCGTGATCGTTCCATTGGCCCCGCTGTTTCAACTGGTCGGGATTGCAGACGTAGCCGCGATCCAGCGCCACGGCGCTGCGATACGACTTTAATGCCTGGACCTTTTGACCAAGCTGCCAGTGGGCGATGCTCATGCCGGCCAAAGTTTCAGCCCCGTAACCGTCCAGCTTCGCGGCGTGCTTCCATTCTTCGAGCGCGCCGTCGAAATCCTTCATTTCGAACAGCACGTATGCCAACTGCTTGTGTGCGGCCGGATAATCCGGGTTGAGCGCGATCGCGGCCTTAAGTTCTTTGGCCGCGGCCGGCAGGTCCCCCTTGGCGAACAGCGCGCCGCCGAGATTGACGTGAGCAGGGAAGTTGTTGGGCTGGATGGCGAGCGCGCGGCGATAGTGCGCGATCGCACCGTCAAGGTCGCCTTGTCGTCGCAACACCAGACCGAGGTTGTTGTTGGCGCGGGCGTCAGTGGGAACCAGTTTGAGCGCGCTCTGATAGTGTTCGCCGGCCGATGCCAGCTCGCCCTTGCCGGCCAGCGCGTCGGCCATCATCAGATGGGTCATTTCGAGGTTGGGATCGATTTGCAGGGCCGCGCGGAACTCGGCGATCGCGCCCTCGGAGTCGCCCTTGCGTTCAAGCATCACCGCCAGATTGTGATGGGCCTCAGCGTCGCGCGGGTCGTCCTCGGTTGCCTCGCGAAATTCCTCGATCGCGCGGTCGGTGTCGCCGCTTTGGGCCAGTTGGACGCCCTTGTTGTAGTGTCGCGTCCCCGGCGCGGGAATCGGCGCCGGCGCGACGCTCGCGGCGGGCGCGGCGCCAAACGATGCTGCCTGCGACGAGGTGGTGTCGGAAGCCGGAGCGCATCCGACGATCAGGCAAATGAAACTTGCGGCCGCGAGCCCGCGAAGAAAATCAGCGGAGAATTTTGCCACGGGGCGATTCTACCACGAGCCCGGAAAGGTCGCCTAGGCGGGCAGCAGTCGATAGCCTCGGCCCTCCAGATGTTGGCGCACGCTCTCAATGTGTTCGGGGCCGCGCGTCTCCAGCTCCAGCATCACCTGCACCGAGCCAATCGCCACGTCGCGGCGCGTGCGGTCGTGACTGATCGCATGGACGTTGGCGCCGTCCTTGGCGATCAGGGCCAGCAGCTTGCCCAACTCGCCCGGACGATCGCGCAGATCGACCGAAAAGCGCAGCAGGCGGCCGACCTTGACCAGGCCGTGGCCGATGATCCGATCGAGCAGGTTGATGTCGATATTGCCGCCGCTCAGGCAGATGACGACGCGCTTTCCCTTGAGCGCCGATTTGCGCTTGAGCGCGCCGGCCAGCGCCGCCGCCCCGGCGCCTTCGGTCAAAAGCTTGAGCCGCTCGAGCAGCAGCAGTACCGCCTCGCCGATCTCGAAGTCGTCGACGGTAACGACGTCGCGCACGCGATCGCGAATCAGTTGAAACGGCAGTTCGCCGAGTTTGCCGGTCGCGAGGCCGTCGGCGATAGTGTCGACCGGTCCGTCGATCGCGCTCGCGGCCCCAAGCCTCAGGCTGGTACTCAATTGCGGCGAGCCGGCCGCCTCGACCCCAATCACGGCCGCCTTCGGGACGCGCGCCGCCATCGCGGTGGCGATGCCGGCGATGAGGCCGCCGCCGCCGACCGCAACCAGTACCGCGTCGGGCGCGACTTCGTCGGCGATTTCCAGCCCCACCGTACCCTGGCCCGCGATTACGAAAGGATCGTCGTAGGCGTCGACGAAAATCGCGCCGCTTCGATCGCGCAATTCTTCGGCGGTGCGATGGGCCGCCTGGTAATCGACGCCCGCGAGCACCACTTCCTGGCCGTAGCTGCGAGTGGCGGCGACCTTCGCGATCGCCGCCGTTTCCGGCATCACGATGGTGGCCTTGACGCCGGCGCGCGTCGCGGCAAAGGCCAGCGCCTGACCATGATTGCCGGCCGAGGCGGCAATCACGCCGCGCGCGGCCTGCTCGGGCGCAAGCGAGGCGATGCGGTTGTAGGCGCCGCGAATCTTGAACGAGCCGGTCTTCTGCAGATTCTCAGGTTTGACCAGAACCTCGGCTTCGAGCATCCGCGAGAGCGTGGCGCTTGGGATGAGCGGCGTGGGGCCGATGATTCCGGCCAGACGCCGCCTGGCGAGTTCGATGTCCGCTATCGTTACCGTCATCGTGCGGCCGCGCTCAGGGACTCAATCATCAGAGTTACCGGGCCCGGCCGCGCTCGCCCGCGCCACGCGGCACGAACTGCCGCTCGCGTGTCTCGCCGAAGCCGTCGCCTTCAAATTCAACCTGGATACATCGCCCGCTGCGGTAATCGAGATCCAGCAGGAGGTAGCGGACCGCACGGGTTTTCATCTGACGAATCAGCGCCGCGATACTGGAGCTATCGACGGTGGGCAGAGCCGCGATTTCGTACGCTTCGGATCCGCTTTCGCCGAGGAACCTGCGCGCCTCATCCTCGCTGGAAAACGCCAGCACCCCGGCCCAGGACGCCTCTTTCTCCTGGTAGGCGACCAAAGCGCCGTCGCGATCGAACAGGAAGTAAAGCTCTTTGCATTCCAGTGCCACTCAGGCGCCTTCGACCTTGAGCTTGCCGTCGCGAATCGCTTCCGCCCGCTGTTTAACCAGCGCCGGGTAAGTGTAGTAATGCTCCCCGGTCAGGCGCAGGAACGACTCGATGTCGACGTCTTCGAGTTCGAGCTCCGCGATCCGTCGCTCGGCCTCCGCGCGGCTTGGGGCGTTGATTATCACGTCGTAGAGCGCGCGGGTTTGCCCGGATTGAAAATCTTCTCGTCGCGGCATCTGTTCGCTTGCGGGACTCTTCTCATGGAAGTGGTCAAGCATGAAGCGCAACGCCTTTAGCTCGTGGCGCAGAAGATCGATTTGTTTGAGCGGACGTTCCATCGTAACCAGCTTATCGTCGCGGCTTCGGCGATTTCAACAAAGCTCGGGGAGCCGCCGCGTGATGCTGTCAGGAGTCGCGTGTCAGGCGATGGACGGCGCTTAGATGGCGGACAGCCTCGCGCTTGCGCCCCAGGGATTCGTAGATTTCGGCAACCTGCCGATGGGCATCGATGGATTTCGGATCGATTTCGAGCACACGCAGGAATCTTTTCAACGCATCCTCGGCGCGGTCGCGTTGCAGGTACAAAAGCCCGAGGCGGTAGTGCAGTTCGGCGTTGTCGGGCTCGATCGTCGCCGCGGTCAACAGATGGCGTAACGCGCCGCGGGTGTCGCGCTGGCGCTCCAGCATCGTCGCCAGCTCGATATGGGCAGCGGAATTCCGCGGCTCTCGCGCCAGCAACTCACGGTAGAGCTTGATCGCGCGCACTGGCTCGGCTTCGGCCAGCGCCGCGGTGTCTTCCAGCGTCAGTCGCCGGCCGTTGGCGGCGCTTCTGCCGACTTCGCGCGCGAACCGTTCGAGGTCGAAATCCAGAATCATCTGGCCGCTGTCGGCTTCGAACCTGATACGGCCGTCGCGAACCAGGATGCGTCCGTCTTCTTCGTAGAGCTTGAGCGAAGTGACCGGACGATTGGGGTCGAGCACCTTACCGAGCCGCTCGAAGCATCGCCGCACGGGTTGCAGATGGCGGCGCGTCGGGAGCAGTTCCTTGGCGAGCCGCATCATCAGCAAATCGTTGAAGGCGAACTCGTAGCGCCGCCCCTGCGTCCGCGCCGGCTTCACCAGCCGCTGCCTGACCCAATAGCGGATCCGCTCCGGCGATACCGCCAGTATTCGAGCCGCCGATCGGGTCGAAAAAGTTTGCAGCCGGGCGCCGCTTTGCCGCATGAATGCTAGTCGCCGATTTCCTTCAACGCGCGAATCATCCGCACCACCGATTCGACCGCGTGCTTGGCGTTGTCGATCCGGTCCAGCGCCTGAAGCCGGTTCATCCCGGGTCCGGTGACGCCGAATCCGACCGGCTTGTCGAACTGGAGCGCCAGCTCGGCGGCGGCGCGCGCCGCCGCGCCAGCCACCAGTTCGTCGTGCTGGGTCTCGCCCTTGATCACCGCTCCGATCATCACCACGCCGTCGACGTCCTTGCGCTTGAGCAGCTTTTTCACCGCGAGGCCCATGTCGAAGACCCCCGGCACGCGAACCACGCGGCTAACGTCGGCGCCGAGAAACTGCGCGTGCAAACGCGCCCGCTCGAGCATCAGCGAGGTCACGTCGAAATTGAAATCGGATACTACCAGCGCGATTTTCAAGCTGCGCTCCTTTCCACCGTGGGCGGCTCGCGCACCTCGACCCCGCGCTCGGCCAGATAGCGCTTGATCGCGGGGATCGGATAGGTGCCGTAGTGAACGATCGAGGCGACGATCGCGGCGTCGGCCCCGGCAATCACGAACGCCTGGCGCAGATGTTCGGGTTCCCCCGCTCCGCCGGACGCGATTACCGGAATCGATACCGCTTCGCTCACCTGGCGAGTAAGTTCGAGATCGTAGCCGAGATTGGTGCCGTCGCGATCGATCGAGTTGACGCAGAGTTCGCCGGCGCCCCGGCGCTCGCCGTCGCGCGCCCATTCGATCGCGTCCTTGCCGGTAAAGAGCCGCCCGCCGTCGATCACGACTTCGTAGCCCGAGGGTAATTCCGGGCGCGCCCCGGTATGCTTCACCTGCATCGAGAGCACGATGCACTGACTGCCGAAGGCTTTGGCTCCGGTTGATATGATTGAAGGGTCCCGCACCGCACCCGAATCTATCGAGACCTTCTCCGCTCCGGCAAGCAGTACCGCACGCATATCATCGAGATTGCGCAGGCCGCCTCCGACGCTGAACGGAATGAAAATCTCGCGAGCCACCGCGCGAACCACGTCGATCATGATTCCCCGCCGCTCGTTAGAGGCGGTGATATCGTAAAATACCAGCTCGTCGGCGCCCTGCTCGTAGTAATGACGCGCCATCGCGACCGGATCGCCCACATCGACGTTGTTGAGGAAGGTCACGCCCTTGGTGACGCGGCCGTCGCGAACATCAAGGCAGGGAATGATACGCTTGGAAAGCATCGTTTAATTGACCAGCCGGCAAAAATTGTCCAGCAGCCTGAGCCCGGCCGGGCCGCTCTTTTCAAGATGGAACTGGGTCGCGACGAGATTGCCTTGCGCTATCGCCGCCACGAAGTTGATGCCGTATTCGCAGGTGGCGATCGCCACTCCGGAATCGGCCGGAATCGGATAGTATGAATTCACGAAGTAAAAATGAGTATTGTCGGCAACACCGGTAAACAGCGGATGAGGTTTACTACCACCACCACCACTCTGATGCACGCGGTTCCATCCGATCTGCGGCACCTTGAGCAGGCGCCCGCCGATCGAATTGGGGAAGCGCGCGACTCGGCCTGGAATCACGCCCAGACATCGGGCGTCATCCTCTTCGCTGCGATCGAACAGGATCTGGATACCGATACAAATTCCAAGGAACGGCTTTCCGGCGGCGATCACTTCCTCGCGCAGGAGGGTATCGAGGCCGAGCGCGCGCAGATTCTCCATCGTTGCGCCCGCGGCGCCGACTCCGGGCAGAATCACGCGCTCGGCAGATCTGATGCGTTCGGGCCGGTCGGTTATCTCGCAGCGATGCCCGAGATAATCGAGCGCCCTTGCGACGCTGGTCAGGTTGCCGGCCCGGTAATCTACGATGGCGATCATTGTGGTCGCTTCCGGCGTAAGCCGAATCACGAAATCCACGCCATTTTAGCGTCTTTGGGCTCGTGCTAATAGCTGGTCAGTCATGAAGTTAGAAGCGCGTTTTGTGACTTCGGCGTCGGCGCTTTCCAATTGTCCGCGCTGGAGCATCCCGGAAATCGCATTCACCGGCCGCTCCAATGCCGGCAAAAGCTCGCTCATCAACGCGCTCGCCGGAATCAAGGGATTGGCGCGCACCAGCAAGACGCCCGGGCGGACGCGGCTGCTGAACTTTTTCGCGGTGGGCGAAGATCTGGCGCTGGTCGATTTGCCGGGTTACGGGTACGCGCGGATGCCTCAGGCCGAGGCCGGCAAAATCGCGGAGATGACTCGCGATTACCTCGAAGGCAGGAATAATTTGATCGCGCTGGTGATGGTAATCGATTCGCGGCGCAGGCCCGAGCGCGAGGAGTTCGAGCTGGCGGATGCGATCCTGAGTCGCGGATGCAAGCTGATGGTGGCGGTCGCCAAGAGCGACAAGCTCAAGCGTTCCGAGAGGAAGCAGGCGCTCGAGCGCTTCGCGCCGCTCTCGGGCGAGGCGATTCTGTGCTCGGCGACGGACGGCGACGGTCTCGACGAAATTCGCCGCCGGCTGCTTCAATGGAGTCGCGAAAATAAACCGAAGCCGGGTCCGGAGCCCGACACCACAGAATCGTGAATTCGCAGGCGATGAAGCCCGAGGTCAGCGTAATTATCCCGACCTACAACCGGCGCGCGATGGTTGCCGAGGCAATCGCGTCGGTGATGGCGCAGCGCGGCGTTGCCTTCGAATTGATTGTGGTGGACGACGGCTCGACCGACGGCACGTCGGAGTGGATGCGGGAGCGGTTCGCCGGCTGCGAATCGGCGCCGGCGTCGATTCGCCTCGAACGCATCGCCCATCGCGGACCGGCGGCGGCGAGGAATCACGGCGTAGCGACGGCTCAAGCGGCGTTCATCGCGTTTCTCGATTCCGACGACCTCTGGATGCCCGACAAGCTCAATCGTCAACTCGACTTCATGCGCGGGAATCCCCGCTACGCGATCGCGCAGACACAGGAGCTCTGGCAACGTAACGGGCGGCGCGTAAATCCCGGCCGACGCCATCTGAAGCGGCCCGGCGATATATTCGTGGAATCGCTGCGCACGTGCCTCATCAGCCCGTCGGCGGTGATGATGAAACGCGAGTTGTTCGATGCTGCGGGCGGCTTCGACGAGCGGCTTGCGGCCTGCGAAGATTACGACCTCTGGCTGAGGCTTCTGGTCGATCAAGAGGTCGGCCTGCTCGATGAAGCGCTGGTCGTCCGCCGCGCCGGCCATCCGGATCAGCTTTCCGCCGCGATGCCCGCGCTCGACCGCTTTCGAATCATCACGATACTGAAACTGCTGGAACTTGAGCGGCTGAGCGCGGCACGTCGCGACGCGATTGCCGACGTTCTCGCCGAGAAATGCGGGATCTACGCAGGGGGTCTCCAGCGTAGAGGCAGGCGCGAAGAGGCCGACTACTACAGGAACCTGGCGCGGCGAGCGCTCGGCACCCGTCGGTTGGAGAGCGCCGAGGCGGCGACGCTCGAATGATCGAAACCTCGCCGATCGCGGCGGCGATTCGCGCGTGGGCAGCGCGGCGCTACCTTCCGGAGACGCATCGCGAACGATGGCTCGCGCTGGAAGAGTCCGACGCCGCGGCGCTTCTGGCCGTGGCCGAGGCTTTGCGCCTGCGCACCGGGCAGTTGGCGAGTGCGCTGGAGCTGTTGGAGGAAATCGCGCTGCGCGAGCGGCAAACGATCGGATCGATTCTGTCCGGCGACGACGTTTCGCGGATAGTTAAAGGTGCGGGTTCCGCGCCGGGGCGAGCGCGTTCCTTTCTTGAGAAGCTGCGGGCGCTTCGCTATCCGCGTTTGACCGCCACCATCGATCGGATCAGGGCGGAAGTCGCGGAGCTCAGGCTGCCGAGCCAGGTTCGAGTGCTCTTGCCCAGGGATTTGAGCTCTGATGAGTTGAAAATCCAGCTCACGGTGCGTTCGGCGGCGGAACTGGAAGCGGCGATGGCGGCGCTGGAGGAGCGAAAATCCAAACTGATGCGAATCATTGAGCTGCTTGGCGGTGAGCATGAACTTTGAGCTGGACGCGCTCTTTATCGAGGAAGACTGCCGCACGAGCGCGCTCGCGGATCGCGTCGTCAAAGGATTGCCGGATTCCGTGCCCGTCGGCTATGTCGCCGACGGACGCGAGGTCTCGCGCGCGCAGGCTTCGAGCGCCGATCCGTTCGGCGCCGGCAAGCGGCGGATGGTCGTGATGCGCCGGCGAAGCCCGTTCCTGATGGCCTGTCCGGCGTCGTCGTCCGAGTTCGCCTGTTGCGGTCTGCTCGTGCTCACACTCGCGTCGAACTGTCCGATGGATTGCGGCTACTGTTTTCTGCAGGAATACGTGGCCGACAATCCCGCGTTCCAGGTCTATGCCAACTATGCCGAAGCCTTTGACGAACTGGATAGGATGGCGAGCAAGGCGCCGGGTCGCCACTTCAGAGTCGGCACGGGCGAGCTTTCGGACTCGCTCGCGTTCGACCGTCTGACGGGAATCAGCCGCGACCTGATAGAATATTTCGCGAGGCGCGAGAATCTGTTGCTGGAGCTCAAGACCAAGACCGACGAGATCGACAACCTGCTTGCGGTCGATCCCAGGGGCCGCACGCTGGTTTCATGGACGCTATCGCCGCAGGCGGTGTTTTCAAGCTCGGAGCATCGCACGGCCCCTCCCTCGGTGCGAATCCGTTCGGCGCGGCGGGTGGCGGATGCGGGCTACAAGGCCGGTTTCCATCTCGATCCGATCATCGCTTATCCCGAGGCGGATCGGGACTATGTTGCGCTGCTCGATGAGTTGTTCGATACGCTTGCGCCCGAGCGGATATCGTTCATCAGCATGGGCGGGCTCAGGATGCCGCCGACGCTGCGCGGCGTTGCCCGGCGTCGATTTCCCGACGACCCGATGCTCGCCGGCGAAGACGTGCTTTCGCCCGACGGGCGTTATCGAACCTTCACCCCGCTTCGGCTGCGCATCTACCGTACGATCTCGGAGCGAATCAGGGCCGCCGCACCGGAGCTTTTGCACTACTTATGCATGGAGCGTTCGAGCGTCAGCGCCGCGGTGCTTGGCGTGACGCCGCCGTCGCCGTCCGATTTGGGAGAGCGTCTGGGCCGATGTTGAAGCGGATTCCGCGCGAACGGGCGGCATCGCCCAACTCCGATCGTCGTCGGCCGCGATCGTCGCGCGCCGTCGGCGCGAGCGATAGCCGGGAGCGCGCGGTCGGCGTCTTCGATTCAGGCGTCGGCGGCCTCACGGTTTTGAAGGCGCTCTGCGAGCTGATGCCGCACGAGGATTTCATCTACCTCGGCGATACCGCGCGCGCGCCATACGGCACCAAGTCGAGCGAGGTGATCCTGCGCTACTCGCGGGAGAACGCCGAATTCCTGCTGGCGAAGGGGATCAAGCTGCTGGTGATCGCCTGCAACACCAGCAGCGCCGTGGCGATGACGGCGATCGCGAGCCAGACGACGGTGCCGGTGGTCGGCGTCATCGAACCCGGCGCGCGCGCCGCCGCCAGGGCCTCGCGCTCGGGCAGAATCGGCGTGATCGGCACCGAGGCGACGATCGCTTCCGGCGTCTACACCCGCGCCATCCGGCAATTCCAGCCCGACGCGGAGATCTACACCCGGGCCTGCCCGCTGCTGGTGCCGCTGGTCGAAGAGGGATGGATCGACAACGACATCGCCTATCGCACGGTCGAACATTATCTCGGCAGTCTGAAGGCAAGCGGAATCGACACGCTGCTGCTCGGATGCACCCATTATCCGTTGCTGAGCGAACTTATCGGGCGGGTGATGGGCCCGCGGATCAAACTGATCGATTCGGCCACGGCCACGGCGGTCGAGGTACGGCAACGGCTGGGGACGCTGAAGCTGCTGCGGAGCAAGGCGCCCGGCAGCCAGAGTTTCTTCGTGACGGAGATGCCGGAGCGGTTCGTCCGCGTGGGTCGGCGCTTTTTCGGGCCGCGCGTCGAATCCGCCGTCCGCATCGAGCGCTAGCGGCGCGGCATCGAACGCCGCGGCTTTCGCTGACGCCGCTCGCCTTGTAAAATCAGAGTTTAAACATGGCAGCTTCACTGAACTTTATAGCGCGCAAGATTTTCGGTTCCAAAAACGAGCGTGAGCTCAAGCGTCTGCGGCCCTATGTCGACGAGATCAACGGGCTCGAGAGCCGGATCGAGCGGGAGACCGGCGACCAGTTGCGCGCGCGAATCGCGCAATGGAAGGAACGAATCAGCGCGATCGAGGATCTCGAGCAGCGCGAGGGGGCGCTGGGCGATATTCTGCCCGAGGTCTTCGCCGTGGTTCGCGAGGCCTCCAAGCGCACGCTGGGACAGCGGCACTTCGACGTCCAGCTAATCGGCGGAGTGGTGCTCCACGAGGGCAAGATCGCCGAGATGAAGACCGGCGAGGGCAAGACCCTGGTCGCGACCCTGCCGGTGGTGCTCAACGCGATGGCCGGCCGCGGCGTGCATGTCGTAACGGTCAACGACTACCTGGCGCGGCGCGACGCCGAGTGGATGGGGCAGATTTACAGGTACCTCGGGTTGAGCGTCGGCGTCGTCGTTCACGGGGTGACCGACGAGCAGCGCAAGGTCGCCTACAACCGCGACATCACCTACGGGCAGAACAACGAGTTCGGCTTCGACTATCTGCGCGACAACATGAAGTTCGGCCTTGCGGAGTACGTCCAGCGCGCACACAACTTCGCGATCGTCGATGAGGTCGACTCGATCCTGATCGACGAGGCGCGCACGCCGCTGATTATCTCGGGCTCCTCCGAGGAATCGACCGACACCTATTACGTCGTCGATCGCGTGATCCCGCGCCTCAAGCCCGAGGCCGACTACACGGTCGACGAAAAACTGCGCACCGCTTCTCTGACCGAGGATGGAGTGACGCGGGTCGAGAAGCTGCTGGGAGTCGAAAACCTTTACGACCCGCGCAACATCATGCTGGTCCATCACGTCAACCAGGGGCTCAAGGCGCACACGCTGTTCAAACTCGACGTCGACTACGTGGTCAAGGACGGCGAGGTGATCATCGTCGACGAGTTCACCGGGCGGTTGATGCCGGGACGGCGCTGGAGCGACGGACTCCATCAGGCGGTCGAGGCCAAGGAGAACGTCAAGATCGAGTCCGAGAACCAGACTCTGGCGACGATCACCTTCCAGAATTATTTCCGCATGTACAAGAAGCTGGCCGGGATGACCGGTACGGCCGATACCGAATCGGTCGAATTCCAGCAGATCTACAATTTGCCCGTGATGGTGATGCCGACCAACAAACCGATGATCCGCATCGACCATCACGACATGATCTACAAGACCGAGCAGGAGAAGTTCGACGCCGTGGTCGAAGAGATCCGGGACTGCCACGAGCGCGGTCAGCCGGTGCTGGTCGGCACGGTTTCGATCGAGAAGTCGGAGCGGCTCGCGGCCCAGCTCAAGAAGACCGGCATCAGGCATCACGTGCTCAACGCCAAGAACCACGAACGCGAAGCGGAAATCGTGGCTCAGGCCGGGCGGTTCGAAGCGGTCACGATCTCGACCAACATGGCGGGCCGCGGCACGGATATCGTGCTCGGCGGCAATCCCGAATTCATGGCCGCGGCCGAGGTCGGGACCAAGGACCCGGCCGATCCCAAGTTTCAGGAGGCGCTCGTTCGTTACCGCGCCCAGTGCGCCGCGGAGCGCGAGCAGGTGCTCAAGGCCGGCGGCCTCCATATTCTCGGCACCGAGCGCCACGAGTCGCGCCGGATCGATAATCAGTTGCGCGGCCGTTCCGGCCGTCAGGGCGATCCGGGCTCTTCCCGCTTCTACCTCTCGCTCGAAGACGACCTGTTGCGCATTTTCGGCGCCGACCGGCTCAAGGGCCTGATGGGCCGGATCGGGATGGAGGACGGCGTTCCGATCGAGCATCGCTGGATCTCGCGCGCGATCGAAAACGCGCAGAAGAAGGTCGAATCGCACAACTTCGACATCCGCAAGCATCTGCTCGAATACGACAACGTCATGAACAAGCAGCGCGAGGTGGTCTACCATCGCCGCAAGGAGCTGCTCGGCGACGCACCGCTCAAGGACGACATCCTCGACATGTGCGAGGGCGTGATCGAGGACATCGTCGCGGCCCACGCCGATCGCGAGGTCAACCCCGCCGAGTGGGACTGGAAGGCGATCGAGGAGGCCTTCTACAAGCAGTTCAAGTTCCGTCCCGAATTCCGCCAGGACGGCGCAGTGCCCAACGATCCCGAGGCGCTGGCCGACCTCGCGCTCGAGCGCGTGCGCGGCGTATACGAGGCCCGCGAGCAGGCGTTCGGCGCGCCGGTGATGAGGCAGATCGAAAAGCTCGTGCTGCTCCAGACGCTCGATTCGCTCTGGAAAGACCATCTGCTGGCGATGGACCATCTCAAGGAGGGCATCGGGCTGCGCGGCTACGGACAGCGCAATCCGCTTACCGAATATCAGAAGGAAGGCTTCTCTATGTTCGATGCGATGATGCGCGTCATGCAGCAGGACGTGGTCGAGAAGGTCTTCTCGGTCCAGGTAAGCCAGCGCGAGGGCGCCGAGCAAATCGAGCAGCAACGCCAGCCCCGGCAGGTGGTGATGAGCCACGGCGGCGAGGCCGAAGCGGCGGCGGCGTCGACCGTCAAACGCGAGGGTGACAAGGTAGGGCGCAACGATCCCTGCCCCTGCGGCTCCGGTAAGAAGTACAAGCGCTGCCACGGCAAGTAAGGCCGCATCGGTCGGGAATTCAGTCCGCAGGCGGCCTTTTCTCCGCGCTGAAACTCAAAAAGTGATTGCGGGCTTGCACGCCTGAGCGCGACGCGTTAGATGGCGGCTCGGAGGTCGCGATGAACGTTGAAGAGCAGGCTCGGCCGGTCGGAGGATTTCGTTTTGCCGGAGTCAGCGCCGGTCTCAAGGCGGTGTTCGGCAAGGAAGACCTCGGCCTCATCGTGGTCGATCGGCCGGTTCCGGCCGCGGGCGTGTTTACCACCAATCGGGTCAAGGCGGCTCCGGTGCTTTTGGCCGAACAGCGGCTGCGCGCCGGAAGGCTGCAAGCGGTAGCGGTCAACTCGGGCTCCGCCAACTGTTTCACCGGCAAGCCCGGGATGAAGCTGGCGATCGATTCGTGTGCCGCCGTTGCGCGCGAGATTTCGTGCCCGCCGGAGATGGTGATTCCCTGTTCAACCGGCGTCATCGGCCATCGCTACGACCTCGAGAAGTATCGCTCGGGAGTCCGCGCGGCGATTGCGGCGCTCAGCCCCAACGGACTGGGCGATTTCGCCCGCGCGATCATGACCACCGATACCGTTCCCAAGCTCGCTTCGACCTCGATCCACTTCGCCGGCGCCGATGTGACGATCGCAGGAGTCGCCAAAGGTGCGGGCATGATCGCGCCCCGGATGGCGACGATGCTGGCGTTTATCCTGACCGACGCGGACCTGGCGCCGCCCCTTCTGCGGCGGGCGCTGCTGCGCGCGCTGCCCGAGAGCTTCAACGCGGTCACCATCGACGGCGATATGTCCACCAACGACTCGCTGTTGATGATTGCCAGCGGTCTTGCGGGTAATCGCCGCCCGTCGGCACGCGATCTGGCCGGGTTCGAGGCCGCGGTTGGCGCGGTCGCTCGCTCGCTCGCGCGGCAACTGGTCTTTGACGGCGAGGGCGCAACCAAGCTGGTGACGGTCGAAGTTCGCGGCGCACGCTCGAGCGGAGATGCGGTTAAGGTCGCCCGGCAAATCGCGAACTCGCCGCTGGTGAAGACCGCTTTCTTCGGCTGCGATCCGAACGTTGGACGGATTGTCGCGGCGGCCGGCGCGGCGGGCGTCGCGATGGACCCCGATCGAATCGAGCTGGCGGTCGGCGCGGTCCGCATCGCCGCCCGCGGGATGATTCTTACGCAGGCGCTCGCGGCGGCGGCCGCGGCGATGAAGCAGCGGGAATTCACGGTGCGGCTCGATCTCAAATCGGGCAAGGCCGGCGCGACGATCGTGACTTCTGATCTGACCCTTGAATACGTCAGAATCAACGCCGAATACACCACCTGACGCCGGCTCTCGACTCGACCGCCGAGTCAGGTTGCGCCTGTGCTCGGCGGCTTAATAGAATCCTCCGACATCAAACGGAGGTTTTTTCACGACCATGGCTAACTTTGTGAAAGTCGGAACGTCGTGGCGATATAGCCGAGGGCGCCGGGAAGACCGTTCAGGCCGGCGGTAAAAAGATCGCGCTCTTCAACGCGGGCGGCAACTTCTATGCGATCGACAACGTATGCCTGCATCGCAAGGGCCCGCTGGGCGAAGGCGATCTGGAAGGCACGATAGTCACCTGTCCGTGGCACGGATGGCAGTACGATATCACCACCGGATGCAACGTCGACGATCCGGCAATCAAGGTCGCCTGCTTCGCCGTGCGGCTGGAGGGCGACGACATCATGGTGGAAGCCTGACCATCGCGTCGGCGTCGGAGACTCCCGGCAGGCGCGACGTTGGCGACGTTCGAGGCACGGGCTAGCGGCCGCCGAGAAATCTTCCGGCGGCGTAAGTGACCGCCGCCGCGGCGACTCCCGTTGCCATGCTCTCGATGCCGCTGCGCCACCATGATCGTGCGGTAATCACGGTCTTGGCGCTGCCGGCAGCGAACAGGGCCGCGACGGTGATCAGCGCCGAAGCTGCGGTTCCCACGCCGGGGGCCAGGAACAGATAGGGCAGTACCGGTATCGCCGCGCCGAAAAGATAGGAGAGCCCTACCGTCAAGCCCGAGCCCATCGGCGGGTCGAACTCGCCGGTGAAGCCGAGTTCTTCGCGCATCATGACGTTCTTCCAGCGCTCGGGCTCGGCGGTAATATGCGCCACGATCTGTTCGAGCAAGGCGCCGGCGAAACCCTTGTTGCGGTAGATGGTGCGAACCTCTTCGCGTTCGCGCTCGGGCCATCGCTGGATCTCGTCGCGCTCGCGCTCGATTTCGCTTTGGTAAAACTCGATCTGCGAGCGCGCCGAAGCGAACGCCGCCAGCCCCATCGAGATCGCGCCGCCCAGCGTTTCCGCCAATCCCGCCATGATCACGATGCGGCTGCTCATGAAGGCGCCGCTCACGCCGGAAGTAACCGCGAACGACGCCACCAGGCCGTCGTTCAGTCCCAGGATCAAATCGCGGATGACTGCGGCCGCCGGCGGCATGCACCTGTTCGGTGTGATGTTCGTATTCGCGTTTGCGGATGGCGAGTGCCATAGCTGGTTACGCCTCGTTCAAGGCCATTCTGATTCGCTCGATTTGCGCCGCGGTGCGCGCGTGTCGCAGCGTATCTCGATGGCTCCGTCGCTCACGAGGACGCTGATATTCGAGCAATTGCGGCGCTGTGCTCAGAGCCTGCGACCAGTTGCGCGCCCCTTCGCGCTCGGGACGCCCTCCAAGATAATCGTACAAAAAGCGCAGCCGCTCCTGCCGACTCAGGAAACGGCCCGCGCTGCGATCGAGCTGGACGAGGTTGCGCTTGCGATGTCGCCAGGACACCCGGGCCAGACGTCGAAACCCGTCAAGGTCAACGAAGTAAATTCGCGGACCGTCGCCGCCCGGTTCGAGCATCAGGTTGGTTTCCTGCAAGTCGGAGCTGTAAAGGCCGGCTTCGTGGAGCCTGCGCACCTCACTGGCGACTGCGCGCGATATTTCTCGGCGCCATCGAAAATCCCGCCGCGCGCCGCCCAGACGGCGATCCACGAACGCGCTCAGGGTTCGGGCCTCGCCAAGCGCTTCGCTCAGCAGATAACTGGCTCGCACCGACCCGGCAGAGCGAACGTCGAGCGCGGCAAGCGGGGCAGGGTGCGCGAAGCCGGCTTGCGCCAGGAGCGCCGCGCCTTTGAGCGAGCGCGCGGCGCGCGAACCGCGGATTCGCTCCAGGATTCCGTCGGCCCAGGATCTGGTTCGGAAGCGTTTTATAAAGATCGGTTGCTCTCCGACAGTGACGAAGCCGGCGCGAGTCTTCGCCTCGTCCTTGATCGCACGAAAGCCCTCCGCCGCCATCAGGGCGTCCGCGCGTTCCGCGATTTCCGCCCAATCGGGCGAACGCGCCCAGAGCACATGTTTGCGCATCGCACGCATGAGCCTAGCGAATCACGGCGCGCTTGGCATCACGGGCGCGCGGCAGCGGCTCGATGTCGATTCAACCGGTCTGTTTCGTGACGCGAGCGATTTCGTCGGCGAACAACTTCGCCATCCGGGCGTCGCCCAGGCTGTTTGCGAGAGCTTCGCCCTCTTTAAGAATTTCGACCGCACGCGCTATGTTGCCCTTACCGAGAAAGACCCCGGCCTTGCGGAACATTCGCGCATACCGCTCGCCTTTTTCGGCCTGATCCATGAAGACCGCAACCGCGAGTGAAACCGTCGACTCGATCCTAGGCGGACGGCTCAAGCTTATCCAGCCGCGCCACGGATACCGTTTCTCGGTCGAGGCTATCCTGCTGGGCCGCTTCGCCCGATGCCGTCCGGGCGAGCGCGTGCTCGAACTGGGCGCCGGATGCGGCGTTATCTCGATCATGATTGCCGAGCTTTACAAACCCGCGGCGGTTATCGCGGTCGAGCTGCAGCCGGACCAGGCGGAGCTTATCGAGCGCAACGCGGTGTTGAACCGGGTCGATGTCGTGTCAGCGGTTTGTGCGGATTTGCGCGCGCGCAAGATTTCGCATCTGGCTCCCGCCGGCTTCGATCTCATTCTGGCCAATCCGCCTTACCGAAGCGTCGACAGCGGCCGTCAAAGTCCGAACGCCGGCCGGCGGCTGGCGCGCGATGAGAGCGGCGCTTCACTCAAGGATTTCGTGGCCGCGGCGGCCCGCTACGCGCGCCACGGCGGCCGTTTCGCGGTGGTCTTCGCGGCGGCGCGAAGCGCCGAGCTTATCGATGAGCTTCGGGCCCGTCGATTGGAGCCCAAGCGAATCCGGATGGTGCATCCGCGGCTTGAGATGCCGGCCTCGACCATCCTGGTTGAGGCGCGCAAGGGCGGCGGGGTCGAAGTCGAGATCGAGAGGCCGCTTATCCTATACGCGGCCAAGGGTGTTTACAGCGACGAGGCGCGAGCACTGCTCGGGATCGAGTAGCCTTGCTCAGCTTTCGGTGGTGAAGAAGTCGACCGCCAGGCGTGCGACCTCTTCGGGCTTCTCCATCACCAGGAAGTGTCCGGCGTCAGGAAAATTTATCACCCGGGCGTTTGTCGAGCTCGGCCGCGATCCGTTCCGCGAACGGCGCGCCCGGAGATTCCTGGCCGCGATGGCCGAACATCACCAGCAGCGGAATCTTGCAGCGCAGGAGCTGGCCGAGACCGTCGAAATCATGCGCGCTGGCGTAAAGCTGGGCTTCGATTTCGGGAGTGCATTTGAGCTCGCGCTTGCCCTCGGCGTTGAGCCGCGTGCCGTACAGGCAGTAATCGCGCAGGATGTCCTTGCGCCAGGTGTCGTAAAGCGGCTTGCGCTCGAAGTTCGCGAACATCGCCTCGACGCTGTCGAAACCGCGCTTGCGCTTGAGCGTGCGCTCGTGCAGCGGGTCGCGCCATCCGAACTCGGGACCCTCGGGGCTGGCGAAGATGACCGGCTCGACCAGTACCGCGCGTGAGATGATGCCGGGATGGCGGCCGGCGAGCGCGCCGATCGCGGTGGCGCCGGCGGAATGGCCGAACGCGCGCGTTCCTTCGAGGCCCATCGCGCGGATGAAGTCCTCGAGGTCCCGCACCGTCATCTCCCAGTTGTATTTTCCGGAATGCGCCAGGCCGCTGTCGCCGTGGCCGCGTTGATCGTAGCTGAAGACGTGACCGATGGCCGTCAGTGCGGTCGCGATCGGCCGATAGATCCGGCCGAGCAATCCGGTGGCATGGAGAAGCACGATCGGCGCGCCGTCGCCGCCCCAATCGAGATAGTGAAGCCGGACGTCGCTGCCGGTTACATCGCCCTCACGAGGTTCGCTCATGGCGGCCATAGTAAACGATTAGCCACCGCTGCTAAAAGCAGACGTCGAATTTTGCCGTTTGCATGAGCGAAGCGAGCGATCCGACCGTCGGCACGGAATGCCGTTGCGGAGCGATCGGCTTTGCGATTAGCTCGTCGATCATGGCCCGTTTGATCGCACGCGGAAAATATATCTTTGCCGGCGGAGACAAGTTCTACGCGCGCGGCGTTTCCTACGGCCCGTTTCAGCCCAACTCGCGCGGCGAGCGATATCCCGAGCCTGAGCGCGCGGCCGGCGATTTCGCCCTGATGCGCGAGCTCGGAGTCAACGTCGTCCGCACTTATGTGCCGCCGCCGGATTGGATGTTCGAACTCGCCGCCGAGCACGGGCTCAAGCTGATGGTCGGGATCCCGTGGCCGTTTCACATGGCCTTTCTCGATTCGCGCGAAATGACGCGCGACATCAGAAAAGCGGTCAGGACGGCGGTGGCCGACACCCGACGCCACGGTGACGCCATCTTCGCCTACATTCTTGGCAACGAGATTCGCTCGGATATCGTGCGATGGCACGGCGCCCGGCGCGTGAGCGGCCTGCTCAACGAACTTTACGATATCGGCAAGCAAATCGATCCCGAGGGCCTGTTTACCTACGCGAACTACCCTTCGACCGAATATCTCGAACTAAATTTTCTCGATCTCATCTGCTTCAACGTCTATCTCCACAAAGAGCCCGATTACCGCCGCTATCTGACCCATCTGATGGCGGCGACCGGCGACCGGCCGCTGGTGCTCAGCGAAACCGGGATGGACACGATCCGCGAGGGCGAAGAGCATCAGGCGGAACTTTTGGGATGGCAATCGCGAGCCGCCTTCGAACTTGGGCTTTCCGGCTTCATCGTGTTCGCGTTCACCGACGAGTGGCACACCGGCGGCGCCGAAATCACCGACTGGGCGTTCGGACTGGTCACGCGCGAGCGCGTCCGCAAGCGCGCGTGTTCCGCCGTCGCGCAAGTCTTCAATTCCGCGCTGCCTCCGCCGCTGGCCAGGACACCGAAGGTCTCGGTAGTGGTCGCAGCGTACAACGCGCAAGCCACGCTCGCCGCTTGCCTGAGTTCGCTCAAGGATTTGGATTATCCGGATCGCGAAACGATCGTCGTCGACGATGGCTCAACCGACTCGACGGCCGAGATCGCCGAGAGTGCGGGCGTGCGGGTGCTTCGCCTCGAGCACCGCGGTCTGGCCGCCGCTCGCAACGCCGGAACCCAGGCCGCAAGCGGAGAGGTGATCGCTTTCATCGATGCCGACGCCGTCGCGGATCGTGACTGGCTCTATCATCTGGTCGAGTGCGTGATTCGCCGCGAGGCCGTAGCGGCCGGCGGCCCCAACTTTCCGCCGCCCGCCGCCTCCGCGACGGCGGCGGCGAGCGCCGCGGCTCCGGGCGCGCCGCGCGAAGTGCCGTCGGCCGAGGATCGGCTGGCCCAACTGTGCGGATGCAACATGGCGGTCGAGAAATCCGCGCTCGATGCGATCGGCGGCTTCGATCCGGCGTTCACCGCCGCCGGCGACGACGTCGATCTCTCGTGGCGCTTGCTGGAGAGTGGCGGCGTGCTCGCCTACGCTCCGGGCGCGGTGGTGATGCACGAGCGGCGGCAAACGCTCGGCGCCTATCTCGGCCAGCAGCGAAGTTACGGGCGCGGCGAAGGCTTGCTGTTCCGCAAATATCCCCGGCGGCGAAGCGATTCGATTTACGGCGGGGGATGGCTATGGCCGTGGCAGGCCGGCAGACGCATCTACTACGGCGCGTTCGGCCGGGGACTGTTTCAGAGTATCTATCCCGCGGCCGAATCCTGGATCGCCGAAGCGCCGCTTACGTTCCCCTGGATGGCAGTGTCGATGGTGCTCATCGTCGCCGGCGTTTTCGCCCCCGTCTTTGGCGCGCTCGGCTTCGTCGGGATACTCTGCTCGTTGGCGAGCGCCGGCATCAGCGCCGCGATAGCGCCGCTCGATCCTCGATACTCCGGCGTGAGAACGCGTGCGACGCTGGCGGTGTTCGGTTTCCTCGGACCGCTGCTGCGAAGCTTCGAGCGCGTGCGCGCCCGTTCCTGCCTGTCGGCGATCGATGAAGCCGCGGCCGATGCGCCGCCAAAGTTCGGCCTTCATGGCTGGATAAATCTTCCTGCGGCGGGGGGCGATAGCGTCGGCCCGGTCCAACGTGACATCCTTATAAAAGCGATGCGGGCAGCGCTCCTTCGACGCGGCCTGGCGGTCGCTACCAGCGATGGCTTCGAGCCGTTCGACCTCGAAATCTTCATGACCCCGACCCTCAGGATTCCACTGAATGCGATTGCGATTGAGCCGGGCCGACTCGCGCTCCGATGGCGGCTTCGGCTGGACCTTTCGCGCATCGCCGCGATTATCGGGCCGGTGATTCTCCTGCTGCTCGTGACGGGTCAGTCGTGGGGAATCGTTTTTGCGGTGCCGGCGATTTTGGCGCTGGCGTGGTCCGCGAGAGTGCTGCCTCGAATTCGTCGGATCGGCGGTTTGCTGGAAGTCGCGGCGTCGGAAGCCGCAGCGCCCCTTCAGACGCCGCTGTCCGCGATGCCCGCTGCGAGCGAGTTCGGAGGTGGGGTGAAATCCTGATGGCCGGGGGCCGCGTCTACGTTCAGGCGCTGCGTTACCTGCGTCCATACGCGGGACGCCTCGCGCTCGCGGTCGTCGAGGTGTTGCTGATCGGCGCGATGGAGGTGCTGAAGCCCTGGCCGCTCAAGGTCGTGATCGACAATGTGGTGGCGGGCGCTCCGATACGCAGCGGGTGGCTCGCGGCGATACCGGCGCCGAGCCTGCTCGCGGCGGCGTGCGCAAGCCTGATCGTTCTGTATCTTTGCCTTTCGATCCTTCAGGTCACGAATAACTACATCACGATTTCGATCGGCCAGCGGATGGTGAACGATCTGCGCTCGCGGCTCTTCGATCATCTGCAACGTCTTTCGCTTTCGTTCCATCGCCGTCGCGAGCTCGGCGACCTGATGATGCGGATCACGTGGGATACTTTTTCCGTCCAGACCATCGCGATGAACGGCGTCTTTCCGATCCTGTCGTCGTCGGTTCTGCTCGCCGGGATGTTTGTCGTGATGATCCGGATGGACGCGATGCTCACGCTGATAGCGCTGGTAATCGTACCGGCGCTGCTGATCGTCATCGTCGGGATCAGCAAACCGATCGATCGGCTCGCCACTCGCGCCCGCGTCAAGGAGAGCCAGCTTTATAACGTCGCCCATCGCGCGCTGTCGGCGATTCACGTGGTTCAGGCCTTCACGCGCGAGGCCGAAGCCCATCGCGAGTTCGTCGAGTCCAGCCGCGAGAGCCTGGGCGAGAACCTGAAGCTCTATACGTTTCAAACCGTCTATTCCGGAGCGGTCAACGTGCTGATTGCGGGCGGCACCGCGCTGGTTATCTACATCGGGGCGCTCCACGCCTTGAGCGGCAAGTTGACGGTCGGCGACCTGGTGGTTTTCACCACCTATCTCGCGTCGCTCTATTCGCCGATCAATCAGATGTTCCAGACCTACGGGATGGTTCAAAGCGCGAAGGCCGGGATGAAGCGCTGCCTCGAACTGCTGGAACTGGAGCCGGAAATAAAGGATCGTCCCGGCGCGCGCGCGATGGGCCGGGCGGGCGGCGAGATCGAATTCGACGGTGTTGTTTTCGGCTATGATGCCGATGCGCCGGTGCTCAAGGGCATTTCGTTCAAGGCGATGCCGGGAGAGACTATCGCGATCGTTGGTCCGACCGGCGCGGGCAAGACCACGATGGCTAGCCTGCTCGCGCGCTTCTACGAACCGCAACAGGGCACGATCAGGATCGACGGCCAGGATGTTTCCGCGGTGACGCTCAAGTCCCTGCGCGAGAATATCTCGGTGGTGTTGCAGCCGCCGCTGGTGCTGAGTGAGACCGTTCGCTCCAATATCGCGATTGGCAAGCCCGACGCCACCGGCGAAGAGATCGAACACGCGGCCAGGCTGGCGCGGCTCGATCCGGTGCTCGACAAACTGCCGCATCGGCTCGACGAGCTGGTCGGTCAGGGCGGCCATCATCTTTCCCAGGGAGAGGCCCAGCGCGTCACGATCGCCCGGGCGCTGGTCAAGGATGCGCCGATCCTGATCATGGACGAGCCGACCAGCGCGCTCGATGCCGAGACCGAGTCGCTGGTGATGGCCGCGGTCGAGCAGGCGATGAGTGGGCGCACGACGCTGGTGATCGCCCATCGCCTTTCGACGATCCAGAACGCGGATCGCATCCTGGTTCTTCGCGACGGCGTAATCGAAGAGCAGGGCAACTTCGCCGAGCTGGTCGCCAGGGGCGGTTTCTTCAATCAGCTCTACAACCTTCAGACGACAAGGAAAGAGGCGGGTGGTTCGCAGCCTTAAAACTTCCAGCGGAGACGAAATGCTGACGATTGGACTTACCGGCGGCATCGGTACCGGCAAGAGCGTGGTGGCGAAGATGCTCGCGGAGCTGGGCGCCACGGTGCTGGACGCCGACAAGGTGGGGCACGAGATATATCTGCCCGGCGCGCGCGCCTACGACGAAGTGGTCGCGGCGTTCGGGCGTAAGATTCTCGCTCCCGACGGCACCATCGATCGCAAGTTGCTCGGTCCGATCGTGTTCGCCGATCCGGAGGCGCTCAAGCGTCTCAACGCGATCGTTCATCCGAAGATGTTCGAGCGGATGCGCGAGATAGTCGTGGAGATTCACGAGCGCGGAAATAAATCTCCAATCGTGATCGAAGCCGCGATACTTATCGAAGCCAACTGGGGGCCGCTGTTCGATGAGATCTGGCTGGTGACCGCCTCGCGCGACAACGTCATCCACCGTATCGAGCGCGACCGCGGGCTTAAGCCGGAGCAGACCGAGGCGCGAATCAGGGCGCAACTTCCCGACGATGTGCGCCGCAAACACGCCACTCTTGTAATCGAGAACAACGGTACTCTGGATGATCTCCGTGCGACGGTCGCCGAGGTCTGGCGCGCCGCTCTGGCGCGCGACGCTAAATCCTGAGCGCGGCCAGAACCGCCAGAACGACCAGTTCGCAAATCGCCGCGCCCGCCGCTAAAGCGTACCCCGATGCTCCGCCAAGTCCGCGGCTGAAGAGCAGGCGCAGGAGCAGGATGGTCAAAGCGAGCGCCACGATCGCCGCCAGCGCGACGATGTCGTAGAGCCCCATCGCGAGACCCAGCGCAACGACACTGCCGATCGCGAACTCGCGAAACTGGATCCCGCCTTCGTACGGAAGCCCAAGACCCAAGGGGTCCAACGGCTTCAATCCGTAAGCGATCGGTACGATCGCCCATCGCGAGAGCATCATCGCGAGCACTATCGCCCGCGCGCGAGCGGGCGCGTTTACAATCGAGGCGAGGCAGACGAGTTCGAGGCCGATTACCGCAATCGCGACGAGCCAGTCGCCCAAGCCGATCTCCGCGTTCGATCGCACAGATGCGCTGCGCCGAAACGCGGCTATCGTGCGAGTCAGGCCGACGAGATGAAGCCCTCTCGTGAGGACCAGCACGAGCGCGATGACTATCGCGGAGCGCGCGAGTGGGCCGACGAACGCCTCTAGTGCTTGATCGACGATCGCCATCGCGATTCCGAGGCCGAAACCCACGAGCGGGATAAACACCATCGCGCGAGCGCGCTGCCGGGTACTTTCCGCACGTTGTCGGCGTAGGGGCCAGAGTGTCAGAGTGGCGATCGCGAGCCAGGCATCGAGAAGAAAAGAGCCCGCGGCGTCATGCCCGGTGGGCTCTTCTGCGGGGGCGCTGTGATTGGGTATCGTCACGGGGGCGAAAGGAACGCTATGGCGCAAGAACCGATTCGCGTGGTCGCGCTAAGACATATTATGTGCGAGTACCTCGGCGCTTTCGAGAGGTTGTTCGAGGACGCGGGCGCGGAGATAACCTATGTCGATGTTCCCGCCGGCGGCGAACTGCCGCGCTCGCACGACAGCTACGATCTGCTGACGATCCTCGGCGGTCCGATGAGCGTCAACGATCCGGATAGCTGGCTCATCGCTGAGAAGCGTTTCGTTCGCGAGGCGATCGAACGCGGCAAACCGGTACTTGGACTCTGCCTTGGGGCGCAGATGATCGCGAGCCAGCCTCGGCGCCAAGTCGCACCAGGGAAACGGAAAGAAGTCGGGTTCATGGAGATCGACGTCGGCGATGCGGCCGCATCCGATCCGTTGCTGAGGCACTTCGCGCGCCCGCGCCAGATGGTCTTCAGCTCCACGGCGAGGGCTTCGAGCTGCCGCCGGGAGCGGCGCGGCTGGCCTCGAGCGCGCTCTACCCAATCAGGCTTTTCGGATCGGCTCGCGATGCTGGGGATTTCAGTTTCACGTCGAGATCGATCGCGCGATGCTGCTCGAATGGATTCGCGAGTACTGGGGCGATCCCGCGACGCTCGCCGCCCGACAGCTATGCGCGTATAATTTTGCAAGAGGCCGAGGCGCGATTGCCGCAATTGGAGCGGATGGCGCGCGCGGTCGCGACTGACATCCTCAAGATCGCTGCGCGGTAGAGAATCCCGCATGAAGATACTCGTGATGGGAGCCGGAGCCGTTGGCGCATATTTCGGCGCGCGGCTCCAGGAAATCGGTGAAGAGGTGACTATTCTGCGCGCGCGGCGAGAATCTGCGCGCGCTCAGGGAGCGCGATCTCGAGATCAAGAGCCCCGCGGCGATCTTCAAGCTTAAGGTCCGAGGCGACCGACCGGCCCGCCGAATTCGCTCCCTACGATCTCATCTTGTTTTGCGTCAAGGTCTACGACACCGATGCGGCCGCGGAGAGCATCAAGGGATGTATTGCGCCGGGCGGCGGCGTCCTGACCGTGCAGAACGGAGTGGAGAACGAGGATCGGCTGATCGAGATTCTCGGCGACGGCGTAGATTCTGGGCGGCAACGCGCGAATCGGCGCCGAGCTGGTCGCTCCGGGCAAGGTCGTTCACGTTACCAACGGCTATATGGATTTCGGCGAGCTCGACGGACGCGATACATCCGCGCGGCAAGGCATACGCCGACGCTTTCCGCCGCGCCGGCATCCTCGGTGAGTTCACGCCGCGTATCCGGGCGCTCCGATGGGACAAGCTGATGTGGAACGCCGCGTTCAACACCGTCAGCGCGCTGACTCGCAAAATCGTCGGCGCCATACTCGAAGATCCCGATGGCAAGCGCGCTGGTCCGCACCCTGATGCGTGAAGTGATGCGAGGTGGCGCGCGCCGAGGGCGGCGAGATTACCGAGGAGCGAATCGAACTGTTCATCGATCATTCGGAGAAGAATCTCGGCGCGGTTCGGACTTCCACCTTCCAGGATTTCGAGCGCGGCAAGCGGCTCGAATACGAAGCGCTTGCCGGAGCGGTGGTGCGGGCCGCGCATCGCCACGGAATCCCTGCGCCGGCGTCCGAGACCATCTACGCGCTGCTCAAGCTCCTCGATCGCCGCTAGCGGTCAGTGCTTCTCGTACTGCTGTTTGCCGAACAGCACTTCGCGCGTCTTCTCGTCGATCGGTGCGCGGGTCAGCCGGTCGGCGAGTACCGCCACGCCGCGCTGAACCGCCGGACGCGCCGCGATCGCGTCGTACCATCGCTTGACGTTGGGGAAATCCTCGAGCGCCTGTCCCTGCCACTTGTGCGGGATTAGCCACGGATAGATCGCGATATCGGCGATCGAGTATTCGCCCGCGACGTACTCGATTTGCGGCCAAGCTGCTTGTCGAGCACGTTGTACAGCCGCCGCGCCTCGTTGGTGTAGCGATCGATCGCGTACTGGATCTTCTCCGGCGCGTAGCGGCGGAAATGATGAGCCTGGCCGAGCATCGGCCCGATGCCGCCCATCTGGAACATCAGCCACTCGATTACGCGGTAGCGCGCCCGCATCTCGGCCGGCATCAGCTTGCCGCTCTTCTCCGCGAGATACAGCAGGATCGCGCCCGACTCGAACAGCGAAAACTTTCCGTCCGCCCGGGCCCTCGTGATCGACTATCGCCGGCATCTTGTTGTTCGGGCTGATCTCCAGGAATTCCGGCTTGAACTGATCGCCTTTCGAGATGTTGATCGGGATCACGTTGTACGCAAAGCCGATCTCCTCGAGCATGATCGAGACCTTGTAGCCGTTCGGCGTCGGCCAGAAATACAGATCGATCATGGTTTCTCCCTTGTCGCTCATCTGAACGTCCGGTTTGATGATCCCGCGCGGCGGCGGATACGACTACGCCGGAGCGCTTTCGGCGCCCTCTTTGCGCACGCCCAGCAGGTAGGCCTCGATGAAGCGATCGATATCGCCGTCGAGCACCGCGTCGGTGTTGCCGATCTCGACGCCGGTGCGATGGTCCTTGACCATCCGATAGGGCTGCAGCACGTAGGAGCGGATCTGGCTGCCCCAGGTGATGTCCTTTTTCTCCTTGCTGAACTGCTCCATCTTCTCGCGCTTCTTGCGCAGTTCGAGCTCGAACAGCCGCGCGCGCAGAATCTTCATCGCCATCGCGCGATTCTTATGCTGCGAGCGCTCGTTCTGGCAGCTCACCACGATCCCGCTCGGAATATGCGTCATGCGTACCGCGGAATCGGTCTTGTTGACGTGCTGGCCGCCCGCGCCGCTCGCGCGAAAGGTATCGATCCGCAGTTCGGCCGGATTGATCGTCACCTCGACCTTGTCGTCGATCGCCGGAAACACGAACATCGACGCGAACGAGGTATGGCGGCGCGCGGCGGCGTCGAACGGGGAGATCCGCACCAGCCGATGGATTCCGGCCTCCGCTTTCAGATAGCCGTAGGCGTAGTCGCCTTCGACGGTGAAGGTCGCGCTCTTGATCCCGGCGCCGTCGCCGGGCTGCGTGTCGACGATCTCGACCTTGTAGCCGTGACGCTCGGCCCATCGCAGGTACAGCCGCAGCAGCATCTCGGCCCAGTCCTGCGCTTCGGTGCCGCCGGCGCCCGGATGGATCGACACGATCGCGCCCAGGCGGTCGAATTCGCCGCCGAGCATGACGCTTGAGTTCCTGCTGTGCGAGGTCGGCGCGCGCGGCCTCGAGCGCGGCTCTGGCTCTCGCGCGCGGCCTCGGAGTCCTCGCGCTGTCCTCCTCGGCCATCGAAAGGAACAAGCCGCGCCTCTTCGAGCCGACTGGCTGCAGGCGCTCGAAGTCGGCGAGCCGTTGCTTGATCTCGTTCTGTTCCTTGAGCACCGCCTGCGCCGCTTCGGGCTGGTCCCAGAAGTCGGGTTTGGCGGATTGTTCGAGCAGTTGGTTCTGGCGCGCGGTCAGGCGGGGGAGGTCAAAGACGCCTCCCGAGCTTGCCCGCGCGGTCTTCGAGGTCGGTCAGTTGTTCGCGTATCTCACTCAGCATCTGGGCTTGTTTCCTTGTATCGGCCGGCCGTCCGCCTACCTGATAATTTAATCATTGTGACACATGCTCGATCCACTAATGGGCCGCGCGCGCCCTAAGTACTCGCGTGCCCAGCGGCGCTTACATAAGTGGCGGACGGCCGAGCAGCTACGCGAGTTCGGTGCCCGACAGGTCGCGCGGAAACTTCAAGCCGGGATAACCTCATCCTTTACCAAATGCAGGCGGATGAGCCGCGGTCCGGCGCCTTCTTCGAAATGACAGCGCACGGCGTCTTGAAGCATCGCTTTGAGCTCTTCCAGGGTGTCGGCCTCGGTGTAAATCGAGTAGCCCAGCGCCTTAGCTTCGTAGCCACCCTCAGGAGATTCTTCGACCGTGAATATTATCTCGCTGTCCGCCATCTGCCGTTTTCCTCAAACTAAACAATTACACCACTTTGAGCCGCGAAGCAGCGCCCTCTTGTTCGCATCGCGCGGACCTCGCAATGAAATCACCGATGGCCGTTGATGGTTATCAGCCCGGCGGTGAACGCCTCGAGCGGCTTCAGTTTGCGCGGACGAATCCATCGCCCATAGCAGCCCGATTACCGAGAGCGCGAAGCATGATCTCCGCGAACAGATCGCCGACCGCGTGTAAACCGTGCGTCCCTTGCTCCAGCTCACCGTCTCGATTTCGGTGTCGCGGGTGAACAGGTCGGTGCGCGCGGTAATCGCGCCGGTCGGAGTTATCACCGCGCTGATTCCGGTATTGGCCACGCGAATCATCGGGGTGTGGGTTTCGACCGAGCGCATCGACGGCCATCGCCAGCAACTGGTACGGCGCCGAGCTGTCGCCGTACCAGGCGTCGTTGGTGATATTGACCAGCATGTCGGCGCCCGCCGCGACCGCCTCGCGCGTCAGGTTCGGGAACACGCTCTCGTAACAGATCAGCACCGCGAGCTTCGCGCCCTTGACGTCGAACAGCGTATGCTCGCGGCCGGGCACGAATTCGCCCATGCCGACCACGATCCGATTGACGAAGTAGCCGAGCACCGCGCGCATCGGCACGTACTCGCCGAACGGCACGAGCTGCATCTTGTCGTAATAGCCATCGACTGCCCGCTGCCGGAAACCAGGTAGGCGCGGTTGTAGGATGCCGATCGGCGATGGTCGAGTTCAGCGCCGGCGCGCCGAACAGGATCGGATCGCCGGTCTGGCGCGCGAGTTCGAGCAGGCGGCCGCGATAGCTCGCGTCCTCCGCGAGCGACTGCCGGGTAGCGGTCGTCGGGCTGAAAGAAGAACGTCGCGGCAGCCTCCGGCCAGATGATCAGATCGACCCCTGGCGCGCCGCAAGCCGCTCTGCTCGACGTAGATGCCGAAGTTCTTCGGCAGCGCCGCCGCATCCCACTTGATGCTTTGCGGGATATTGGCCTGGACCATCGCGACCTTGAGACTGCCCGCCGCGGGCCGCCGATTGCCGACTGCTCGATGCGGACGTGCCGAACCGACCGCCGCGACCATCAGGGCGGTCAGCGCCGACAGGCCCCAGATCTCCTTGCGCCCGCAGATGCTCCGCGAAGAGCACGCCGTAAACCACGGCGTTGAAGAACATGATCAGCGCCGAAACGCCGTAGACGCCGGTGAACTCGGAGAACTGGATCAGCGCGAGATTCCGATAGGCGGCGTAGCCGAGCAGGTTCCACGGAAAGCCGATCGGGAAGTAGGTCCGCACCCATTCAAACGCCGTCCACGCGATCGGGAGCGTCACGAACAGCGGAATCCGCAAGCGGCGCGCGACGTACTCGCCCAGCAGGAAGCTCGCGGCGGCATAGACCGCGAGCACCGCGGCCAGCAGGAATCCATCGGCATCACCGCGATCGGCAGTCGCCACGCCGGCGAATTGTGCAGCGTGATCACGACCCAATAGAGCGACGCCACGATGGAACAACAAAGCCCTGCAGCCAGGCGTAACCGAAGACCGAACCGAGCGGCAGATCCCTCGATCGCATAGAGCAGCGGGATGAAGCGCCACCCACGCCATCAGGTTCAAGTCGAACTTGGGAAAGGCCAGCGCCAGCGCCAATCCGCTGGACGCGGCCAGCGCCAGACGCGCCGTGGTATGGAGCTGACGTCATCATGAACGACGCATTCGCGAACCGAAGACATCGCGCGCCGAAAACTTGCGGGATTACGCCCGCGCACGGCGGGCGGCCGTCGAAGTGCTCGAAGACCGCGTCGACGTCGCGCCAGCTCTCCACCAGCGCCACCGCATGGCGCGGATTCAGCGGCAGGTCGCCCGCGAATCCGCCATTCGCGCTCGAAGCTCCAGTCGATCGCCGGCGTACGGTCGATATCGAGGCTGACCACCCGCCACAGTTCCTCCGCCGGGATGATTCGCCGCGCCTCGCGCGGCGGCAGATAGATGACCGGCCGCGCACCCATCCTGAAAGCATAGCGTTTATCCAGCGCGATCCCGAATGGCTGGTAGCGGCGGCGATTGCCGGGAGCGAGCGCCCGGCCAGCTCGCTGAGCGGCGCGTCGAAGAGGCAGACCACCGGCGCTCGGTTGCGCACCATTCGCGACGAGGCGCGCAGCACGCCCTCGCGCAGGATCGCGACCAGATTGTCGAGCGCGCTGCCGCCGCGCGAGGCGCGGGTGAAATGCGTCAGCATCGCGTCCGACGGCGGGATCGTGCCGCGCCGCTCATCGATCGCCTCGCGCGCGCCGGTGCGGCGTCCGTGCGCGCGCCTCGGCGCGCGCACGCGACGCCGCCGCGCGGCATCGTCGCCATGATCGAGCATCGCGACAAGCCTCGCGCTCGCGCGCGAACATCGTCTTCGCCGCCGCCGCCGAGCGCTCGTGATCGTAGCCGAGCGATGCAGGAAGCCGTGGATCAGCAGCGTGCGCAGCCGCGTCCGCCAGCGGCACGTCCATCTCGCGGGCCTGACGCCGCGCGGTCTCGATCGAGATCACCACGTCGCCAATCAATTGGCCCGGGCGCGGCCTTGACCACGCGCGGTCGGCCTGTTGCCGGGTATCCGCCCGCGCATCCCGGCGCGTGGCGGCTTCCTCGATTTGCGAGAACGAGAGCACGTCGGTGGGGCGATCCCTGCCGCGATAGCGGCGGTTGAGCGATCGCATCGCGCGGTCGCCGACTATCATCAGCGACAGCTCGCACTCCTCAAGCGCGGCCAGGCCTAACAACGCTCCGCGCGTCAGCCTTGAGCGCGAGGGCATTGCCGCGGCCACGCGCGGTATCGCATCGCAGCTCGACCGTCACTCAATCGTTGCCGTTCTTTGGGAGCGCCACGAGCGGCGGGTCTTGCGAGAGCCGCTTCGTAGGCCGTGATAATCGCCTGGACCAGGCGATGGCGCACGACGTCGCGCTCGTTGAAGTAGACGAAGCGGATTCCCGGAGTCTTGCCGAGCACCGTGCGCGCTTCCTTGAGGCCCGAAAGCTTGCCGCTGGGGAGATCGATCTGGGTGATGTCGCCGGTGATCACCGCCTTGGAGTCGTAGCCCAGCCGGGTCAGGAACATCTTCATCTGCTCGGAGGTCGTGTTCTGCGCCTCGTCCAGGATGATGAACGAATCGTTCAGCGTGCGCCCGCGCATGAACGCCAGCGGCGCCACCTCGATCGTCCCCCGCTCCAGCATCCGGCGCGCCCGATCGAAATCGACCATGTCGTGCAGCGCGTCGTAGAGCGGACGCAGGTACGGATTGACCTTCTCGGCCAGGTCGCCGGGCAGGAAGCCGAGCTTCTCGCCGGCCTCGACCGCCGGCCGGCAGAGCACCATCCGCATGACCTGATTCTTCATCAGCGCCGCCAGCGCCATCGCCATCGCCAGATACGTCTTGCCGGTGCCGGCCGGGCCGATTCCGAACACGATGTCGTGATTTCTGATCGCGTCGATATAAATCTTCTGGTTGACGCTCTTGGGCGAGATCACCCGCTTGTGCGCCGAGACGTAAATCGTATCGAGGAAGATGTCCTTGAGATCGGCGTCGCGATCGCGCGCGCAGGATCCGGATCGCGTATTCAACGTCGCTGGGATAGATCGGATAGCTGCGCTTGAGAAGCTCGTACAGCTCGGTGAGCAGCTTGCCGCAGATCGCCTGCTCGGCCTGGCCGCCGCTAATCTTGAGCGAGGTGCCGCTGACCCCGATCCGCACCTTGAGTTCCTGCTCGATCGTCCGGATATGGGCGTCGTGCTGCCCCAGCAGGTCGGTGAAAATCCGATGGTCGGCGAAGTGCAGTTCGAGAGAATCTTCGATCGCTAGTTGAGAAATGGCTTAAATAATCCTCCGGAGATTTTTACGGCTACCGACGGCGCCCTTCGCCTCCGAAACAGTGAAAGAGCGGGAAAGGTCGCTTAACCAATCGATATACCTTTGCGTCCTCGCTTTAAAGATAACCATTCGGTCGCCTAATAGCAGCATGTCGCGCGAGACTTCCGGCTCTGCTTCCTGCCCTCTCCCGGATCAGGGAGAGGCGGCCCAGCGCGGAGCGCGAGGCGGTGAGGGTTCTTAGCGCCGGTCGTCAAGCCCGGCCCTCACCCTAACCCTCTCCCTGATCCGGGAGAGGGAACTTGAGAACGCGGACAACCGCTTCTTCACTCCCCTGCCAGCACGCTGAAGACCCGCTCCAGCGCCTCGTTGAGTTTGCTCGCATCCCGCCCGCCGGCCTGCGCCATATCGGGACGGCCGCCGCCCGACCCGCCCACGATCGGCGCGATCTGCTTGACGATATCGCCGGCCTTGATCCGGTCGGTCAGATCGGGGGTGACCGCGACCAGGATCGCGACCTTTTCGCCCAGGTTCGACCCATCGCGATCACCGCCGAGCCGTGCTTCTGCCGCAGCCGATCGGCCATCTCGCGCATCGCCGCCCGGCTCGACGCCCTCGACCAGCGCGCGTCACCACGACTTGATTCCCTTGACCTCGCGCACCTCTCGCCCTCGGCTGTGCCCGCGACCCGTCGCCCGCCTCAAGCTTATGCTCGAGCCCGCGGATTTTCTTCTCCAGCTCCCTCTCGCGCGCAGTCAGCCGCTCGATCCGCTCCAGCGTCGCCTCATCGGTAGTGCGCAGCCGCTCGCCGATTTCGTCCAGGATCTTCTCGCGCCGGCGGACGGCTTCAGCGCGCCCTCACCGGTCAGCGCCTCGATCCGCCGCACGCCCGCCGCTACGCCCGATTCGGCTTCGAGCTTGAACAGCCCTATATCGCCGGTGCGACGTCACGTGCGTGCCGCCGCATAGCTCGACCGAGAAATTCGCCCATCCTCACCATGCGCACGCGATCGCCGTACTTGTCGCCGAAGAACGCCAGCGCTCCCGCCGCCAGCGCTTGCTTGAAGGGCATCTCCTCGACCGTGACCTCGGCGTTTTCGCGGATCGCGCGCGTTGACTTCCTGCTCGATCGTTATCAGGTCGCCTTCCGCGACCGCGCCGACGTGCCTGAAATCGAAGCGCAGGCGGCCGGGCGCGACCAGCGAGCCTTCCTGGCGCACCTCCTTGCCGAGGATGTCGCGCAGCGCGCAGTGCAGAATATGGGTCGCCGAATGGTTCAGCATCGCCGCGTCCCGCCGCGCCCGATCGACTTTGAGCGTGACGCGCGCGCCGAATTCGAACTCGCGAGCCTCGCCGCGCAGTATCTTGCCGAGATGGACAATCCAGCCGCCGAGCTTTTGTGTATCGAATCACTTCCAGATAGGGCTCCGGTGGAGGTCTCGATCACACCGCGGTCGCCGACTTGGCCGCCGCCCTCGGGGTAAAAGGGAGTTTCCTTAACGATCAGGTGGAGTCGCTCGCCGAACGCCGAAGGGCTCTTCAGGATCTCTGACTCGGCTTTGTCATGGTCATAGCCGATAAACCGCGACGATACGCCTGCCTCGCCCAGCCCCGAAACGATTGCGGCGCCAGCGGCGCTCCCGACGCCTGAAACGACGCGCGCCGCGCGCCCGCGCTCGCGCTGCTGCTCCATCAGGAGATTGAAGCCCGCGACATCGACCTCGATTCCGTGATCGCGCAGTACCCACTGCGTCAGATCGAGCGGGAATCCGTAGGTATCGTGGAGCTTGAAGGCGAACTCGCCCGAAAGGATGCTTTCTCCGCAGCTCTGCAGGCGCTTGATCTCGGGAGAAAGCAGCTCCAGCCCGCGGTCGATAGTCTCGCCGAAGCGCTGCTCTTCCTGGGTGATAACTTCGGCGGTGCGATGGGCCTCGGTCTTCAGTTCCGGATAGGCGCCGCCCATCGCCTCGACCACGCCGCGATGCACAATCGCCAGAAACGGACGATGAATCCCAAGCGTGCGGCCGTGATAGACCGCCCGCCGGATAATCCGGCGCAGCACGTACTCGCGCTCTGTGTTGCCCGGCGCGACGCCCTCGGCGATGAGAAAGCTCATCGTGCGCGCATGGTCGGCGATCGCGCGGAAGGAAATATCGGCTTCCGCCTTACGGCCGTAGCGCGCGCCTGAACCCAAGTTTGGCCGACGCCTGTTCGATGTTCTCGATAATCTTCTGGAAGACGTCGATATCGTAATTGCCGAGCAGCTTGCCGGTCTCGATGCTCTGCAGCACCGACGCCACGCGCTCCAGCCCCGTCCCCGTATCGACGTGCTTCATCGGCAGCGGCGTCAGCACGCCCGCGGCGTCGCGGTTGTACTGGATAAAAACCAGATTGCCGAGCTCGATAAACCGCTCGCATCCGTCGACGTTGACTCCGCACGCGACTCCCGGATGGGGCCGGCCGTCGCAGGCCTTCTCCCCGCGATCGATATGAATCTCCGAGCACGGCCCGCACGGCCCGGTCTCGCCCATCTCCCAGAAATTTTCCTTCTCGCCGAACGGCAGACCGGATTCGCGCGGAAGCACGCCGAGCTTCAGCCAGACCTGTTCGGCCTCGTCGTCGTCCTTGTAGACCGTCGCGTAGAGCCGGCTCGGGATCGATTCCCCAGACCTTGGTGACCAGCTCCCAATGCCACGCGATCGCCTCGGTCTTGTAGTAGTCGCCGAACGACCAGTTGCCGAGCATCTCGAAGAACGTGTGATGGTAGGTCGTCGCGGCCGACCGCTTCGAGGTCGTTGTGCTTGCCCGAGATTCTGCAGGCACTTCTGGCAGTCCGCGACGCGCACCGTCGCCGGCGTGCGGATTCCGAGGAAGTAATCCTTGAACGGCACCATCCCGGCGTTGGTGAACAACAGCGTCGGATCGCCCATCGGGCACGATCGAGGCCGAGGGAACGATCGCGTGGCCCCTCTCGGCGAAGAAATCCAGGAAGGATTGGCGGATGTTGTCGACGGTCCACTGCATACGACGATTATTCTAGCCGAGGTTCGCGAAAAAATTCGCACCCCATACTCGCCAAGTACCTGATTTTACGTGGATTTCCACTCCAATCTTCGCCGTATCATCTCCCGGGCCGGGCGCCCCGAAAACAGATGGAGCCCGGTCCCAACATGCGACCAGGCCCCGTGCGCGTTATCTAGTAACAAATCGTAGGCTTTCCGATCAACTCAAATCCGCGCGAACCTTTCCCGGCTTTTTGAAACAGTTCCGGATTCCTCGCGTTCTTCCCCTCGCCCGCGATTTCGCGGGAGAGGGTAGGGTGAGGGCACCGACCCGACGACCTGATATTGTTCCATCGCGCTTCAGCAAACCGAGGTAACATACGATGGCCGACGCTCAACCGCCCGTCAGCGAACGGGTAACCGTCAAGCGATTTCCCGCGCGCGGCGCCTACGACCGCGCCACAATCGACGCCATCCTCGACGAGGGCCTCATCTGCCACGTCGGTTTCACTACAACTACCGCCGCCGGCGCCGCCGATTCGCAGCCCTTCGTGATTCCCACCACCTATGCCCGCGACGGCGATCGGCTCTACGTCCACGGCGCGCAAGCGAGCCGGATGATGCGGGCGCTTGGCGGCGGAGTTCCGGTCTGCGTGACCGTCACGCTCCACGACGGGCTCGTGCTCGCGCGCTCGGCGTTCAATCATTCGATGAACTACCGCTCGGTCGTTATTCTCGGCATCGCCACGGAGATTTCGGATCCGGCGGAGAAGCTCGCGGCGCTCAAAAAGATTTCCGACCATGTGATTCCCGGCCGATGGGACGAGGTGCGTCCGCCCAGCCGCTCCGAGCTTGCGCAGACGACGGTGCTGGCGGTTCCGATCGTCGAGGCCTCCGCCAAGATTCGGCGCGGCGGCCCGGTCGACGACGAAGAGGATTACGCGCTCCCGGTATGGGCCGGTCAGATTCCGCTGAAGCTCGAGGTTCAGGCGCCGATCGCCGACCCGCGCCTCGACCCGGCGATCGAGCCGCCGCCCTACATCGCCGATTACACGCGCCCGCGAAAGATTTAGAGTTTGGCTTCCTTCCTCAATCTTTTTCCCCGCCGGAGAGCTTTGCAAAAATCCACCTGTGTAGGATCCGGGATTCCTCACTTCGTTCGGAATGACAGGGGGCGGCCTCTTTGCTTGTCATTCCGAGCGCAGGCTGCCGGAGCGAGGAATCCCGGTTTCCTCCCCTATCGCGGGCCGAGCTTCAATGCGGCGAGGCTCGCGCCGAAAGGCGGATACGCGATCCCGCGTTCGGTGACGATCGCGGTCACCAGCTCGGCGGGAGTGACATCGAACGCCGGATTCATCGCCGCCACCCCGGCGGGCGCGATTCGCCGTCCGGCGAACTCGGTCAGCTCGCGTCCGGGCCGCTCCTCGATCGGAATCGCGGCGGCGCCGGGGCAATCGAGATCGATCGACGACAGCGGCGCCGCGACGTAGAACGGCACGCCGTGCCGTTGCGCCATCACCGCCAGCGGATAGGTGCCGATCTTGTTGGCGACGTCGCCGTTGGCCGCGGTGCGATCGGTGCCGACGATCACGCAGCTCACCTTCCCGCGCGAAAGTACCAGCCCGGCCATGTTGTCGGCGATCACGGTCACCGGAATCCTGTCCTTGTGCAGCTCCCACGCGGTCAGACGCGCGCCCTGAAGGAAGGGGCGGGTTTCGTCGGCGATAACCGCGATCTTCTTGCCCGCCTCGCGCGCCGCGCGAACGATACCCAAAGCGGTGCCGTAGCCGGCCGTCGCCAGCGCGCCGGCGTTGCAATGAGTGAGAATCGTGGCGGGATCGCCGATTAGGGTCGCGCCGAACTTTCCCATCGCCCGGTTGATCGCGATATCCTCGCGACAGATCGCGATCGCCTCATCGCGCAGGCGGCGGAACAGTCGCGTCGCGTCAAGCGCCAGGTTCTGCTCCATCACCGCGCCCATCCGCGCCACCGCCCAGGCCAGATTGACCGCCGTCGGCCGGGTTGCCTTGAGCGTTTTGGCGACCGTCACGAACCGCGCCTGGGCGCGCTTGCCGCTGAAGCCCTTAAGCCCCAGCGCCGTGCCCATCGCCGCCGCCACCCCGATCGCCGGCGCGCCGCGAATCACCATCGTGCGAATCGCCTCCGCAACTCCCCGATAGTCACGATAGACTCTGACCAGCTCGCGATTGGGCAGCAGACGCTGGTCAATCATGCGCACCGTATCGGCGCGCCATTCAATAGTTTTTACCGCCACGAAGATCGACTCCTCCGGCTTCTCAATATGCTGTGCGAGCGACCGCGATCAAAGGCGATCGACAAGTCCGCGATTAAGCGGTGTGCAGCATTATACGAATCGGACCTGAATGGTCTGAATTAACCGCCCCGGTCACCGATGCCGAATCGGCAAAGGTGATCGGGGCGGTATCAGACGAAAACAACCACTCGGACAGGATCGAAGTTAAATATAGAAACCCCGCGACTGAATTCGATGCTGCTCGGATCTCGTTACCGGACCATGGACGAGCTATTCGCGTCGCGGCGAATTATGCGCTCCGTTCGTAGACCCCGCGTGTCTTGCGCTTGACCATTCCGGCATCGATCCAGCGGGTGATAGCGGCGAAAATTTCCGACGGCCGCTTGTCTTTGAGTCCGCGGACGCCGCGGATATCCGCGGCTTTGAACTGTTTGGGCAACTGGGAAAGCACCGTCCGCCAATTGATTCGCCCGCCACGAGCGCCGGGAGCGGCGCCCTTGGCCGGGGCCCCGCCGGTCATCAAACCGAGTCTTCGCTCTTCTTCCCTGAGGCGATTAAGCTCGGCTTCTTTGCCGCGAATCTCTTTGCGCAGGCCAACCAACAACTGACGCGCCTGTTTCTGTACCTGGCGAAACGCCGAGGTAACTCCGATGTTCTCACGCCGTGGCATTCAACTCCGCTCCTTCTTCAAGTTAAGCATTCCTGACAATACTGACTCGCAATTTACAGAATGTGACACTGTTTAACAAGTCACTTGGTTTTGAGGTTATGCATGGATGATTGAACTCCAATTGCCCTCTCAAGCTATAGCTCTTTACCGTAAGCCGCGTTGATTATGCGCGGCGGCTCTTTTGTCTGTAGTTGTTCCGCGCAAGATCAACCTTGCTACAGCATCGGGACGAAGCCGATCCGAACATGACGTTAGTGCCGGGATACAAGCAGGCGGGTGAAGCATTTCGCGTCGGTTAAAATAGACACGACATGGATTGTCAGCGCTGACTCGGTGTCCCGCGCGACGATGCCGCGTTTCGCGAAGCTCCGCTCCGGAGGGAGACAAGGGAGAGTGAGCGGGCGGTTGAAACCGCCTTCTCGGCCGCCCGCCAAAGCCCGCGCCACGGCGTCCGAAACCGGCGGATGGGGCTGAAACTAAACGCTATCTTTGCGATTGGCGCGATGCTATAAAATTTTCGAAGTCGGATCGAATGCGCGCCGCTGGTCTCGTCTTTCGGTTTGAATCCAGACAAAGGACTGAGGCAGTTGGGCTCGATAGGCACGCGGATAGTCCGTGTGTCGGCGCTGCGTTCGGATCGCAAGGAGAGGTTAATGGCTCGCAGACTGTATGTGGGGAACCTGGCGTGGGCTGTCACCGATCAGGATTTGCGGGATCTCTTCTCGGAAGCCGGGAAGGTTGAAAGCTCGCAGGTAGTGGTCGATCGGGAGACCAACCGCTCGCGCGGGTTCGGTTTCGTCGAGATGGCGTCGGACGAGGCTGCCGACGCCGCCATCAAGAAGTTCAACGGAAGAGACCTCAAGGGGCGGGCGATCCGTGTGAACGAGGCTCAGGCGCGCACCGGCGGCGGTGGTGGCGGCGGGGAGCGCGGCGGAGAACGCCGCGGTGGCGGCGGCGGCCGCGACCGCTTCTAGCAGGGGACGGTCGGTATATCCCTTACGCGTCTGAACCGGCTTCCAGCACCCTGCGATAAAGCCGCCTTCCTTCCTCAAGTTCTCTCCCGCCGGGGGAGACTTGCGTAAGTGGCCGACCCAAGGCTCCGTGGAAGCCAGGATTCCTCGTCGCGCCTTCCCTGAGCGCAGCCGAAGGGGCAGCACGCGCTCGGAATGACAGGCAAAGAGGCCTTTTCCTGTCATTCCGAGCGCGGCGAGGAATCCCGGATCCCGGTTCGGACCCCTCGCGGTCCGCATCGGCCGGCTCTCGCGATAATTTAAGACAAAAAAAGTGGGGCCGAACAGATTGCTCCGTTCGACCCCTGCCAACCGGGAAAAGGGGGGCAAATCCCGGTGTGGCAATTCTGCAACACTTCTATCTATATCTATCTAGAGGAAGTACAGGCTCTTAGCAAGGATTAGGATTAAGATTAGGATTTAGGATTAGCGGTAGCGATTGCGAAACCAACCTAGCTTAATTTCTTTCGACGCGCAACCAAAAATTCGATGTCCATCAGCAATCGGCTTTAAAGAGCGCCGCGATTCACCTGCGGCCAGAACCGGTCTAACCTCGCCCGTCTCCGGCAACCGCAACCGCCATGCCGATACCCACCTTGCGATTGCTGGGAAAAAACAGCCATCATACGTTTTTTCTTCGTCTCACCCGCCACCCAGAGCGGGGATAAAATGGACCTCGCTCGATTCGCCCACCGGATCGAGTAATTCGCCGGTGGCGATTTCACCGTCGATCGAAACCGCAATCGAAGGCTTGATCTCCCCTTCTTCCAGAACCAGATGCCGAAAGCCGGGAAATTGCCGATCCAGGTCGGCGATTATCTCGCCGACGGTCCGGCCCTTGGCGACGATCTTTTCCTGTCCTCCGGTCAGCTTGCGCATCAATGCGGGTATGAAAACGGTTGCCATAATAAAGTTTGTCGGACCTGATTCCGGCCTCGTCGGAGTGCGATTAAGGCGGAACGGCTCATACGAGCCGCCCCGCCTTCGCTTCGCTTTTGTCTACTTTGCTTTATTTGCTCACTATTTCTTTTACTTGCTGAGGATCGCCTTGAGCAGCCGCGGCGGCGACATCGGCAGCTCGGTCATCCGCACCCCGACCGCGCGATAGATCGCGTTGGCGACCGCCGCCGGCGGCGGCACGATCGATGCTTCGCCGACGCCGCGCACGCCCAGCGGATGGCCCGGATTGGGCACCTCGACGATTATGGTCTCGATCATCGGCAGGTCGAGGCAGGTCGGCATCCGGTAATCGAGGAACCCCGAATTACGCATCAGGCCCTTGTCGTCGTAAACGTATTCCTCGTTGAGCGCCCATCCGATTCCCTGCGCGGTGCCGCCCTGCATCTGCCCCTCGACGTAGCTCGGATGGATCGCCTGCCGGCGTCCTGGGCGACGGTGGCGCGCAGGATCTGGACCTTGCCGGTATCGGGATCGACTTCGACGTCGACGCAGCAGGCGGCGAAGCCGGGCCGACGCCGCGAGGCGCTGACGGTGGCGCGTCCGGTAATCGGGCCGCCGGTGCGCGGGAACTTGGCGGCGATATCCTTGATCGACATCGGCGGCACGCCGTTGTTCTTCGCGATCGCCTTGCCGTCTGAGAACTCGACTTCCTCGGGCTTGCGCTCCCAGATCTTGGCGGCGCGCTCCTTGAGCTGGCGCACGGCGTCCTGGGCCGCTTCGTAAACCGCCATCCCGGTGGCGAAGGTCACGCGGCTTCCGCCGGTCACGTCGGTATGGCCGATCGAATCGGTGTCGGCGACTATCGGGCGCACGTCCTCGGCGGCGAAGCCGAGCACCTCGGCGGCGATCATCGCCATCGAGGCGCGGCTGCCGCCGATATCGGGCGAGCCGGTGACGACGCTGGCGCTGCCGTCGGCGTGGATATTGACGGTGGCGGTGGACTGCATTCCGGCGTTGAACCAGAAGCCGGCGGCGACGCCGCGGCCGCGATTCTTGCCGGTCAGCTTGCGACTTGTAGTGCTCGCTGTTCTTGATCGCCTCGCAGGTCTCGATGAAGCCGATGCGTCTTGAACGGCGGCCCGGCGGGCTGGGGCGTGCCTTCGCGCGCGCCGTTCATGATGCGGAAGTCGATCGGATCGATGCCGCACTTCTCCGCCAGTTCATCGATCACGCGATTCGGAGGCGAAGGCGGCGTTGGTCGCGCCCGGCGCCCGATAGGCGGCGGTCTTGGGCTTGTTGACCACCACGTCGTAACCGTCGATCTGGAGATTCTCGATGGCGTACGGGCGCGAGGATGCGTCATCGCGCCGGCGCCTACCGGCGAGCCCGGAAACGCGCCCGCCTCGTAGGCCATCCAGACCTCGGCGGCGGTAATCTTGCCGTCCTTGGTCGCTCCCATCTTGACCTTGATGTGGGAGCCCGAGGTCGGGCCGCTGGCGCGCAGCACTTCCGAGCGCGGTCATCACCATCTTTACCGGCTGCCCGGTCTTCTTGGAGAGCACCACCGAGAGCGGTTCGAGATAGATGGTGGTCTTGCCGCCGAATCCGCCGCCGATCTCGGCCGGCACCACCTTGATGTTGCCGACCGGCATCCCGAGCACGCGCGCGCTCAGCGAGCGCACCTCGAACGGGCCCTGGGTCGAGCAATAGATGGTCGCGTGGCCGTCGCTGCTATAGATGCCGACGGCGTTGTGCGGCTCGATGTAGCCCTGATGGACCATCGAGGTGTCGAACTCGCGCTCGACGATAAGTCGGCGGCCTTGAAGCCGGCCTCGAGATCGCCGCGCTTGAATTGCATGCGCGATGCGACGTTGGTCGGCTTGTCGGGCTCGTTCCTTGTTGCGCAGCTTCGGATGAAGGATCGTCGCGCCGGGCTTCATCGCCTCGAGCACGCTCAGCACCGGCGGCAGCACTTCGTACTCGACCTCGATCAGCTCCAGCGCCTCTTCGGCGATATGCGGTCGAGGTGGCCGCGACCGCCGCGATCGCGTGGCCGTTGTAGAGCACCTTGTCGCGCGCCAGGATGTTGTGCGAGAGATAGTGCGGATTGATCGCGATCTCGCCCACGAACTCGGTCTTGCTCTGCGAGCTCGGGCAGATCCTTGCCGGTCACCACGCCTTTCACTCCCGGCAGCTTCAGCGCCTTCTCGAAGTTGATCGACTTGATCCGGGCGTGAGCATGGGGGCTGCGCAGCACTTTGCCGTACAGCATCCCGGGGAAGCTGTAATCGGCGCCGTACTTGGCGCGGCCCAGTGACTTTATCTATACCGTCGTGACGAATCGGCCGGGTGCCGATGACCTTGAATTCATGACTGGTTGGCGCTGCCATTAATCAGACCTCCTGCATCACCTTGGCGGCGTCGAGTACCGCACGAACGATTTTGTCGTAACCCGTGCATCGGCACAGGTTTCCCGCCACTGCGTAGCGGACCTCGGCCTCGGTCGGGTGGGGATTGCGATCGAGCAGCGCCTTGGCCGCGACCAGAAAGCCCGGCGTGCATATTCCGCACTGAAGGCGCCGCGTCTTCGAGAAACTTCTGCTGCAGCGGATGTAGCGCGTTGCCCTTGGCCAGCCCTTCGACGGTCTGGATGGTCTTGCCCTCGGCCTCGACGCCGAGCATCAGGCAGGAGCATACGACGCGGCCGTCGAGGATTACGCTGCACGCGCCGCAGTCGCCAGTGAGGCATCCTTCCTTGCTGCCGGTCATGCCCGAGCACGTCGCGCAACACCTCGAGCAGGCTCTGGCGCGGCTCGCACAGAAACTCGACCGTTTCGCCATTGATAGTGGATTGAACCTGTTTCTTGTGTGCCATGATTCCCGTTTGTCCTGACAGTTATGCGTTAGTTGCTGCGCGCGCGTTCGGCGGCGCCTTGCGAGCGTGCGCCGGGTCAGCACGCCGACGATGTGGCGGCGATATTCCGCGGTGCCGCGCATGTCGTCGATCGGTTTGCTGGCCTCGATCGCCAGTTTGGCGGCAGTTCTCGATCGCCGCCGCGTCGAGCTTCTTGCCGATCAGCGAATCGCCGCCTTGGTGGCTAGGATCTGCGTCGGACCGACCGCGCCCAGCGCGATTCTAGCGGCAACGCATCGATCGCCCGTCCAGCGTCAGCGCGGAGCCGACTCCGACTACCGCGATATCCATCTCGTTGCGCGGAATCATGCGCAGGTAACAATCCGCTCGAATGCGGCGCCGGCGCCGGCACTCGCAGCTCGACCAGCAATTCGCCGGGCTGCAAAACCGTCTGGCCGGGCGCGGTGACGAAATTCTCGACCGGCAATCGTCGCGCGTCGCCTTTTGGGCCGACGACGTGCGCGACCGCGCCGAGCGCAATCAACGCTGGTACCGAATCGGCCGCCGGCGAGCCGTTGCAGAGATTTCCGCCGACCGAGGCGCGGCTCTGAATCTGGGTCGATCCGATCAGATGGGCGGCTTCGGTCAGTCCGGGATAATGCTTGCGCATCATCGGGTTTTCGAAAATCTCGATGCAGGGAACCGCGCCGCCGAGCTTGAGCCCGCTCTTGGCGTCGAAGCTGATTCGGCGCAAGTCGGGAATTCCCTTGATATCTACCAGGCGGGAGGGCGTGCGCACTCCCATCCGCATCTGGATCAGTAGGTCGGTTCCACCGCACAGGGCTCGCGCGCCGTCGCGCTCCGCCGCGAGCAGGCCGACCGCCTGTTCGATCGTGCTTGGGGCTTCGTAGCTGAACTCGTGCAAGACAATTCCTCCCCTGCGACCTGTTATCTAATTCGCAGTCCTTCTAAATAGCGCACCTTTGGGGTCCGCGAAAAGCGCCCGAAACCACACCCCTCGCCCGCGTCGCGGCGCTTGCGCTCGTTCTGCTCACCCTGCGTTTCTATCTGCTCCCTCTCCCTGACCAGGGAGAGGGTCGGGGTGAGGGTTCTGAAAAGCCTGTGCCCCAATGTCTTCAGAACCATGCCCCCTCAGCGTCCCTTCTCTTCCCCCTCTCCCGCACCGATGCGGGAGAGGGTGGGGGTGAGGGCACATCAAATGCCCAGCGCCTTATCGGGCGCCGCGAACCGTAGCCATCAATTCCGCCACGGCCTTCGCTACCGGATCGGCGCTTTCCGCGAGCGTCCGTTCGACCAGGTTCCGATCACCCTCCGGGCGATTCTGGCTGAGCTTGAACTTCCCCTCGATCCGGCTGATCGGAATTTCGAAGCCGACGATCATGTCCATCATTTTCTCGACGAACTTTTCCGGAAGCTCGAAGGCCCACGGTTTCTCGAATCCGCTTTCGTAAAACTCCACCGAGGCTTGCAATAACCTCCGCAGTTCGGACCGGTCCTCGATCGGGCGCGCGATACCGTAGGCGTGCACAACCGCGTAGTTCCAGGTCGGGACGCTCGGATGGGTCTCGTACCATGAGGGAGAGACGTACGCATGCGGTCCCTGGAATATCGCCAACGCCTCCCGTCCGTCGCCGAAGTCGCGCCATTGCGGATTGGCGCGAGCCATGTGGGCGCTGAGCGTTCCGTGCTCGCCGCGATCGGGATCGAGCAGTATCGGGAGATGGCTCGCCAAGGGCGCGCCGCCATTGATCGTGATCAGCGTCGCGAAGCTGTTCTGACGCATCAGTTGATGCATCGCTGCGCGATCAGTTTCGCGAAATGCGTCGGGGATATACACGGTCCTACCCCTTGTTGAGTCTTAAGTCCCTTCTCGCCGGTCATTCCGAGCGCAGCGAGGAATCCCGGCTCCCACGGAACCTCGCGTCGGCCACTTCCGCAAAGCTCCACAGCGGGGAACGGGCGGAAGCGGAGAATTACTCCTTAAACCCGAGTTGTGCCGCGACCAGGGCGGCGGTGCGGGCAAGGATAGGCGGATGCGCGCCCATCCGCTCGAAGCGCGGATCGGTGGTCTGGCCGCGCACGAAGCGAACGTAGATCTGCTGGACCACGGTCGCATTCCTCCAACACGCCCAGGCTCGATAAAACGGCAGCTTGCTGATATCGCGGCCGGTCTTCTTCGCGTAGCGCTCCGCCAAATCCGCGCGGCTGCAGGAAATCCGGGCATCGGTGGTGTGCGCGTGCCCTCGCTCAGTTCGAGCAGATCTTCGGGATCGTCGGGATCGCGCCAGTAACTCAGCGCGAGGCCGAAATCGATCATCGGGTCGCCGATCGTCGCCATCTCCCAATCGAAGACTCCGGTCATGCGGCCGAAATCATTGGCGTCGAACATGATGTTATGCAGATAGAAATCGTTATGCAGCAGCGCGGGCGGCTGCGTGCGGCGGCATGTTGGCGAGGAACCATGCGCCGAGCTTGTTCATCAGCGGGATTTCCTGGGTCTTGGCCCGCTCCCATCGCCCGATCCATCCGGTGATCTGGCGCTGGACGAAAGCCGGCGGGCTTGCCGAGATCGGCAAGGCCGATTTTTTCGTAATCGACCATGTGCAGCGCCGCCAGGGTATCGATGAAGACTTCCGAGATCTGCGGAAGGTGACCGGATCGGTGCCGATCTCGGGCGGCAGCGGCTCGCGCATCCTGATAAGGATGCCCCGGCGCCGCTCCATGACGAAGAACGGAGCGCCGATGATCGAGGGATCTTCGCAGAGCAGGACCGCGCGCGGCGCCGGCGGAAACACGCGCCACACTCGCGACAGCACGCGATACTCACGGTTCATGTCGTGGGCGGTGGGCGCCAGCGGGCCGAGCGGCGGGCGGCGCATCACCCATTCCTGCGAGCCGAAGCGCAGCATATAGGTCAGGTTGGAATGGCCGCCGCGGAACTGTTTGACCTCCATCGGCCCTTCCGCGCCGGCGAATCTTCCCGCGCAGGTAAGCGGCGAGCCGGTCGTGGTCGAATTCCTCTTCGGCCCTGACTTCGATCAGTTCAGGAACTGGCTCGGATACTTCTGACATTGCAGATCGCGGATGCCCCCAAATAATGCTGCCAGCTGGTCGAATCCGAAACCTTCACTTCCATTTGCGAAATTCGCGCCGCGACGATGGTCATGCGATGGACCTCGTCGGGACCATCGACGATCCGCATCGATGCGCTGCTCGCGCCAGAATCGCGCGATCGGGGTATCGTCGGAAACTCCAGCCGCGCCGTAGACCTGGATCGCGCGGTCGAGCACGCTCATGACCATGTTCGCCGCCATCACCTTGATCATCGCGATTTCCTGGCGGGCTTCCTTCTTGCCCACCGTATCCATCTTCCACGCCGCGTGCATCACCATCAAACGGGTGGCGTCGATCTCGATTCGCGAATCGGCGACCCACTGCTGGATGTTGGCCTTGTCGGCCAGATAGCTGCCGTGGGTCTATCGGGTATTGGCCCGCTTGCACATCAGTTCGAGCGCGCGCTCGGCGACGCCGATCATGCGCATGCAATGATGGATGCGGCCGGGGCCGAGCCGGGCCTGCGCGATCGGCGAAGCCGGCGCCCTTCGCTGCCGAGCACGTTGGTGACCGGCACGCGGCAGTCCTTGTAGAGGATTTCGCAATGGCCGCCGCCGCCCGCATGGCCCATCACCGATACCGCCGAACGATATTAAAGCCGGGAGTATCGGCGGGAACGATAATCTGGCTGGCGCCCGCTCATGCGCCGGAGCGTCGGATCGGTGACCACCATCGCGATCGCGAATCCGGCGCCGATCGCGTCCGGACGTAAACCACTTGTGGCCGTTGATGACGTAGTAGTCGCCGTCGCGTACGGCGCGGGTCTTGAGCAGCGTGGGATCGGAACCGGCGGTTTCGGGCTCGGTCATCGAGAAGCAGGTGCGCATCGTGCCTTCGAGGCAGGGATCGAGCCATCGCTTCTTCTGCTCCGGAGTTCCGAACTCGGCGAGGATTTCCATGTTGCCGGTATCGGGCGCCATGCAATTGAAGGCGCGCGCGCCGATCGGGCTACGGCCCATGATTTCGCACAGCGGCGCGTACTCCCAGTTCTTGAGCCCCATCGCGTGCCTGCGGTCCGGCAGGAACATATTCCAAAGGCCTTCCGCCTTGGCCTTTTTCCGGATTTCGGTGACGATCGGGGCGTCGCGATGGGGATCGCCGGAGGCGTGAATCTGCTCTTCGGCGAGTTTTTCGGCTGGGTAGACGTTCTCGTTCATGAAGGCGGCGACGCGGCGGCGGAGATCTTCAACTTTCGGCGACAGCGTGAAATCCATCGAGACTTCCTCGCAGATTTTGGTTAGGACCGCATATTCATAGCTCACCCCCAAGTTAAAGAGAAGAAACGGCGCGGCACGGCTCGCCGCAACGGGTTTCAGCAATCAGTCCTGCAATGCATCTTTTGGCCTTTAGCTCGATTTGTATCGTTAAGAGACACTTCTTGCGCACAAAAGCGATAAAGTGTATCGTTCTGCGCCAATTCGCGCAGAAACGTGAAAATGCGAACTGATTCGCAACCGCTGTTTAAGGTCGAAAGATCACTTGAAGCGAAGATAGTCAGCGATTGGTCAGCGCTTCGAGGCTGGATTTAGCCTCGAGAAAGGTCACTAGGATGTTTTTGCGGTTCAATGTTTTGGAATACCTGGCGACGACGATCGCCGCGGGTGCGATGGCACATCTGTTCGGCTCATACGTGGCGGCCAATATCCTCGCGCACCTGGCGCAGGTGCAGGCGATCCTCGCGAGGTGAGCAGCCGAAAAACTGGTCCCTCGGCCAGGAGCAACCAAAGGTTTGCCTGTCGGCGGAGCGGAGAGTAAACCAATAGCAGTGGCGAGATTCCTTGCACTGCTGCTCGCGATTACCACGCTGCTCCAATTAGGAGTACCGCCCGGCCCCGCGCATGCCGCGAAAGCGGCTGCCGACTGCTGCGGCCCCTCCTGCCCGGTCACGATGCCGGTTCGGCACGTAGACTGTTGCAGGGTCGCGCCGCAGCGTGCACCGGTGCAGGCTGCGATGGTCGAATCAAGTCGCGGCAAGGAGATGAGGACCTCGGCCCTCACCTTCACGGTCGCCGATGCCATGCTCTTGGCGTCCGGCGTCAAGAGCGCTTATTCGGCTTTCACTCGCGCGCAGGCACCACCTGCCGCGACGCTCCATCGACTCTGTTCGCTTCAGATCTGATCGTACCCTCTCAAATCGTTCGTTGATCGCGAGAGTTCCGCCCGGCTGACGGGGCGGATGTGACACCTTCGCGACGGCGCACTTTCGCGAATTCGGACAACACGAAAGCCAACGTCCCGGAAACGGGGCCGCCGTCCGGAATCGACCAGGAGAGGGAGCATTGAAGACGCACATAATCGCGATCGCATCGGCGGCGCTGATAATTGGTATCGGCGGCGCGGCGTTCGCGAGACCACAATCGGAGGCTACGGCCGACGAAAGCACCGCGGGGCATCGCACAGACGGCGCGCGCGGTCTCGACGCGCTGATCGAGGAAGCGATGGCGCACAGTCCGCTAATCGAGGCCGCGCGCCGGCACTGGGAGGCGCAGACGAAAGCGCCGATTCAGGCCGCCACACTGCCCGATCCGCAAATCACCTTTCAGAATTTTTCGGTCGGCGATCCCGGCCCCGGATCGGGTCTGGGCAACAGCGATTTCGCTTACCTGGGCTTCGGCGCGTCGCAGGATCTGCCGTTCCCCGGCAAGCTCGGCCTTCAGGCGGCGATGGCGCAAAAGGATGCCGCATACGCGCGCCAGCAGTACGAAGCCGCGCGGCGCGAGATCACGGAAAAGGTCCGCGAGCTTTACTTCGAACTTTCCTATCACGCCAAAACCGCCTCGCTGGTCCATCGCATCCGCGGCGAGCTGGAGCCGCATCGCGCAAATCGCCGAGGCGCGCTACCGCGTCGGCGAGGGCCTTCAGCAGGACGTGATCAAGGCGCAGCTCCAGCAGACCGCGATGCTCAAGGAGCTGGCGATGCACGATCAGGAAGCCGACCAGGTTCAGGCCAGGCTCAAGGCGGTGCTCGGGCGCGAGGCCAAAACACCCGACGTCGAGCCGGGCGAGCTTGCGCCGAGCACGATTCGTCCGAGTGCGGATGAGCTTCGCAATATGGTCGAGGCGCGCTCGCCGGAAATCGGGATGCAGCGCGCGATCGAGGAACGCGACGGCGAAGCCTGGCGCTGGCGCGCAAGGGTTATCAGCCCGATTTCAACGTCGGCTACATGTTCCAGCATACGGGCAATCGGTTTCGCGACTATTACTGTTGACGATCGGCGCCAGGGTGCCACTCTATTTCTGGCGCAAACAGACTCCGGCGATCGAGCAGGCGGAACTCGAGCTTCAAGTCCGCGCGCTCCCAGACCCGCGCCCGCGCGCTCGATATTTCCGCCGGCGTCGACAGCGAATTGATTGCGTTGAAAACCACCGAGCGCGTTCTGACGATTTATCGCGAGGGTCTCATCCCGCAGGCGCAGAACTCGCTGGAAGCCGCGCTCGCCGCCTATCGCGTGAGCAAGGTCGATTTCCAGACGCTGCTGTCGGCGCTGATCGATCTCCTGAACGTGAATCAGGAGTACTACCGGCAAGTCGCCGACCACGAGATCGCGCTCGCCAGGATCGAACAAGTCACAGGTGACCTGAAATGAAGAGCGCTACCGCATCTGATTATCGGAACTTCGCCAAACACGTGCTCGATCGCCGCGGTCGGCGAAATCCGCCGCCGCCGCGTTTACTCGCCGCCGCCGCGACTGCCGTTTTGCTTATGCTGCTCGCACCGGCGGCGCCGGGCTTCGCGGCGGACGCTCCTACGCTCGCGCCGGTTAATGTTCCGTCCGAGCGCCGCCAACTTATCGGGCTGCAATTCGCGGCGGTGGAGGAAAAAGTCCTCGGCGAACAGCTCGACGTGACCGCGAGCATCGAGCCCGACGAGCGCGCGAGGCCTACGTCCAGACCCGCTTCGCCGGCTGGATCGAGAAGGTTTACGCCGAATCAGACCTATCAGTATGTGAGACGCGGAGAGCCGCTGTTCTCGATCTACAGCCCGGAACTGGTCAGCACGCAGGAGGAATATCTGCTGGCGCTCAAGGCGGGACTCAGCATGGCGAACAGCAGCGTCAAAGGGGTTGCCGCGAAGGCGGCTTCGCTGGTTGACGCCGCGGCCCAGCGGCTGCGGCTGTGGGGAATCTCCGAGCGCCAGATCGAGCGGCTGGCACGCGATCGCAAGGTTCGCCACGCGCTCGAAATCGAGGCGCCAATGAGCGGATACCTGATCGAGCGCAACGCGCTGCCGAACCTGTACGTGCAGCCCGAAACCCGGCTCTACACCATCGCCGACCTTTCCAGCGTGTGGGCTTATCTGGCCGTCTTTCAGGACGAAGCCGGCAAGGTCAGGCCCGGCAACGCGGCGGCGCTCAAGGTCGATGCTTATCCGGGCGAGACCTTCAACGGGCGAGTCGATTTCATCTGGCCGCAGATCGATCCGGCGACGCGCACGATCAGGGTGCGATGCGACTTCGGGAATCGTGCGGGCAAACTGATGCCGGGGATGTTCGCTCGGGTCGCGCTCAGCCTGCCGATGGGACGTCGTCTGGCGATTCCCGACGGCGCCGTGCTCCGCAACGGCACGCACAACGTGGCCTTCGTCGATCGCGGCGACGGTTACCTGACTCCGCGCGAAGATCGATCTCGGTCCGCGCGTCGGGAACGATTTCATCGTGATGAGCGGGCTTCGCGCGGGCGAGCGAATCGTCAGCTCGGCCAATTTCCTGATCGATTCGGAAAGCCAACTGCAGGCCGCACTCGGCAGCGTTCGTACCGCCCGCGCCGGCGCCGACGGGCCAGCTTGCGATCGCGCCCGCGACGAGCAGGGCGACGGTCGAGATGACGACCGAGCCGAGCCAGCCGTATCGCGGGCGCAACAAGGTCAAGGTCGCGTTGCGCGACGCCAACGGCCATCCGATCGCGGACGCGGATGTGTCGGTGGTCTTCTTCATGGCGGGGATGCCGGCGATGGGAATGCCGGCGATGCGGGTTCCGGCCAAGGCCGTCGCGCAGGGCGACGGGAATTACGCTGCCGATATCAAGCTCGACAGCGGCGGCACCTGGCAGGTGACGATTGTGGCGCAAAAAGGCGGCGTCGAGATCGCGAGCAAACAGTTGGACGTCGCGGTCGGCGGCGGAATGTAGGCGGGGTGCGCAAATGATCGAACGTATCATCGACTCCTGTAACGCCAACCGCTTCCTGGTGTTTCTGGCCGTGGCGATTCTGACCGTCGCGGGAATCTGGTCGCTCGGCACGGATTCCGCTCGATGCGCTGCCCGATATTTCCGACGTGCAGGTGATCGTTCATACCCAGTGGATGGGACAGCCGCCCAGCGTGATCGAGGACCAGGTCTCTTACCCGATCGTCACCACGCTGCTGGCCGCGCCGCGCGTCAAGGCGGTGCGCGCCCAGACCATGGCCAATGATTCTTACGTCTTCGTGATTTTCGAGGACGGCACCGATATCTACTGGGCGCGCAGCCGCGTGCTCGAATACCTGCAGGGGCTCGCGGGCAAGTTGCCGCCCGGCGTCGCTCCGATGCTGGGTCCGGACGCGACCGGCGCCGGATGGGTGTACGAGTACGTGCTGCTCGATCGCACCCATCGGATGAGCCTGGCCGACCTGCGCAGCCTTCAGGACTGGAACGTGCGCTACGCGCTGGAGACCGTGCCCGGCGTGGCCGAGGTCGCGAGCATCGGCGGCTTCGTCCGCCAGTACCAGGTGCGGCTGGATCCAAATCGTCTGCTGGCGCTGCACGTACCGCTCGAAACGGTTATCGACAAAATCCGCGACAGCAACAACGAGGTCGGCGGACGGGTGATCGAGATGAGCGGCGCCAGCTACAACGTGCTGGGGCTGGGCTACATCAACTCGGCCGCCGACCTGGAGCAGATCGCGGTCGCGACCAGCAACGGCACGCCGGTGCTGATCCGCGATCTGGGAATGGTCACGCGTGGGCTCGGACCTGCGCGAAGGTTTCGCGGAATGGAACGGGGAAGGCGAGACCGTCGGCGGAATCGTAATAATGCGCTTCGGCCAGAACGCGCTCGACGTTATCAACGGCGTCAAGGCGAAGCTGGCCGAGCTGCGCCAGAGCCTGCCGGCGGGTGTGCGAGATCGTGGCCGGCTACGATCGCAGCGGACTTATCCGCGCTTCGATCGCGACGCTCACGCGCGATCTGATCGAAGAGGCGATCATCGTGAGCCTCGTGATCATCATCTTCCTGTTCCATTTCCGCTCGGCGCTGATTCCGATCCTGACCCTGCCGCTGGCGGTGCTCGCCACCTTCATCCCGATGTACTACCTGCGGGTAAGCTCCAACATCATGTCGCTCGGCGGCCTGGCGCTGGCGATCGGCGTGCTGGTCGACGCCTCGATCGTGATGGTGGAGAACGGCTATCGGCGCCTCTCGGAATATCAGCGCACCGCCCGGGAGAACGGCGACGCCGCGGCCGAGGAATCGAAGCGCCGCGAGATCCTGCTGGACGCGGCCAAGCAGGTCGGACGGCCGATCTTTTTCTCGCTGGTGATTATCGTGGTCTCCTTCCTGCCGGTGTTCCTGCTCGAGTCGCAGGAAGGGCGGATGTTCCGCCCGCTGGCTTACACCAAGACCTTCGCGATTGCCTTCTCGTCGATTTTCGCGATCACGATCGTGCCGGCGCTGATGCTGCTGTTCATCCGCGGACGGCGGCTCAGGCCGGAAGAGGAGAATCCGATATCGCGCTTCTTTCAGGCGCTTTACCTGCCGGTTATCCGATGGTGCCTGCGCCATCGAAAGCTCACGATCGCGGCCAATTTGATTTTCCTCGCCGTCACCGCGCCGCTGGCGCTTCGGATCGGCAGCCAGTTCATGCCGCCGCTGTACGAGGGCTCGAGCCTCTACATGCCGACGGCGCTGCCGGGAATTTCGAACACCTCGGCGATCGATCTGATGCAGAAGCAGGATCGAATAATCCGCGGTTTCCCGGAAGTGGAAAGCGTCTTCGGCACCGCCGGACGTTCCGACAGCCCGACCGACAACGCCGGAATCGAAATGTTCGATACCACCATCATGCTCAAGCCCGCGAGCCGGTGGCGGCCGGGGATGACCTATGACCGGCTGGTCCGGGAGATGGACCGCAAGCTGCGCTTCCCGGGCGTGCCGAATGTCTGGACGATGCCGGTCAAGAACCGCCTCGACATGGAGCTCACCGGAATCAAGACCCCGGTGGGGCTCAAGATCCAGGGGCCGGACGTGAACGAGATCCAGCGCATCGGCATCCAGCTCGAGCAACTGCTCACGCCGATCGAGGGCACGCGCGGCGTGTTCGCCGAAAGAGTGGCGCAGGGATTCTATATTAACGTCAGCGTGGAGCGCGCGATGGCGGCGCGCTACGGGCTCACGGTCGGGGACGTGCAGCGCGCGGTGAGTTCGGGAATCGGCGGCGAGAATGTCGCGGTTACGGTGCAGGGCCGCGAGCGTTATCCGATCAACGTCCGCTACCTGGCCGACTATCGCGACAATCTCGATGCGCTCAAGCGCATCCTGCTGATGACTGCGGGCGGCGCGCAGATTCCGCTGGACGAGGTGGCGCGAATCGAAATCAGTCCGGGACCTTCCGCGATCCGCGACGAGGACGCGCGGCTCACCGGCTACGTCTATATCGATCTTTCAACCAGCGACTACGGCGGTTACGTCGCGCGGGCGCAAAAGGTGATCGACCGCCAGGTCCGCCTGCCGACCGGCTACACGCTCAAATGGGCGGGCGAATACGAATTCCAGCTGCGGGCGCGCCGACGCCTGGCGTTCATCCTGCCCGCGGTGTTCGGCGCGATCTTCATCCTGCTCTACATGCTGTTCGATTCGATCGCCGAAGCGGCGGTGATGATCTTTCCATGCTTTTACGCGATGACCGGCGGCCTGGTGCTGCAATATATCCTCGGCTTCAACTTCAGCGTCGCGGTCTGGGTCGGCTATATCGCGCTGTTCGGGATCGCTGTCGAAACCGGCGTGGTGATGGTGGTCTACCTGCACGAGGCGCTCAACCGGCGGCTCCTGGAAGGGCAGATCGATCAGCGGCGCGATCGAAGAGGCGGTAATCGACGGCGCCGTGCAGCGGCTCAGGCCCAAGCTGATGACGGTCACGGTGGTGATGCTGAGTCTCGCGCCGATTCTGTGGGAGAGCGGAATCGGGTCGGACCTGATGCGGCCGATCGCCGCTCCGATCGTGGGCGGGATGATCACTTCGACCATCCACGTGCTGATCCTGGTGCCGGTGTTTTTCGCGATTATGAAGGAGCGGAGCCTGCGCGCCGGCACGCTGCGCCCCTCGGAAATCAGCCGCTAGCGCGGCACCCTACGTCGGAATCTTTATTCTGTTCCCTCGCCCGCATACCTGCGGGAGAGGTTAGGGTGAGGGCACAAAAAGCGCTGTGCGCCGACCACTTGCCGCAACTTCCCCCGCGCGGCTAAGGCGCGCCCGACTGTCTAACGATGATAAGAGGGCCAGGACTCTTCGAGTTCGCGATCCACCGATCGCATCGGCGACGCCGGGCCTGAGCGCCCCGGCGCAAGCCATCGCCAGGCGGCATACAGAGCCCCCATTCTGCGGGCCGGCTGGATCGTGCCACGCTGCATATCGAGCCTCCGGTTCTCGCACTCGGCCGGCTTCAGAACGGCCGAACAACGACCCCAAACGACTTGGGCGCTCTCCTTCCACCACAGTTCCCCATCCTCCTCACAACGACGCTCGACGCCGAGTTTACTCACTCCGATGCCGGGAATCAAAACAGTTGCCTCAAAATGGTTTTTAAGTTCTATTTAAAGCCGTGTGCAAGAGGGAACTCGAAGCCGCCCGATCGCTGCCGTCGGTTAGCGCGGTTTGAGACCGACCGGTCGCGCTTCAAAGGACAAACCTGAGGAGAGAGCGATGCGCAAAATCGTGATCCTTGCCTTGGCCACGTTGCTGTTCGCCGCCTGCCAACAAAAAGCCGAAGAGCCTGCACCACCGGCCGCTCCCGCTCCGGCGGCGCCTGCCGCTCCCGCTCCCGCGGCTCCGGCAGCCCCGATGGCTCCTGCCGCCGCGCCGACCAAGTAGCGTTCGGCCGGCTGTCGCGAGGCGGTCTCGCGGGCAATACATGCATCCGGGCACCGGCCGATACGGCCGTCGCGCCGAGCCTCATCCTGGACCGGGGCTGACGGCTTCTTATTAAGTTAAACGCCCTTGTCTTCCGACGCGGCGGGCGGAGGAGGCGCCGGAGTTTCGACCGCGGCGGGCGGTCCGGTGGGCGCGACGCTCTCGGCAGGCGCGGCTTCCTTGCGTTCGCTCTGCCAGATGATGCGTGCGCGTTCGGCCGACTCGCGCGCCAGTTTTCCGAGTTCGACCGATTTCCGCTTGAGCTCTTCGCTCTTGCGCATCAGCTCGGCTTTGAGCCCGGCGATTTTGGCGAGCGCCTGCTCGCGGGCCTTTTTCCGGCGGTCGCCTTCGATCAGGGCCTTCTTCAGTTCGCCGGCAAGCTTTCGTCCCTGCGCCCCGAGCGCGGCGACCTGGCGCGATACCTGGTCGCGCGCGCGTTTGGCCTCGCCAAGGACGCGCGCGTCGAGGCGGCGCTTTTTCGTCTCTTCCGCCAGTTTGGCGCGCAGCTCTTGCACTGTCGCCCGTAATTGCTTTAGTTGACGTGCCGGCGCGGAGGCACCCTCGCCTCGGCGCGAACCCGATGATTGAGCGGCTTTTTTTCCTGCCATAGTCTCACCTCGTGGTAGGTTGGTCGGACGCCAATCCGACAAGTAAATCTCTTTGGCCCCCAAGGTCAACCGGAACCTTCCCGGGTGAGCTGGCGGATTGTGGAAAGGCATCGGTAATTTCGACGATGGCAAACAAGGTATCCGGAATCCCCGTCATCGAGACTCCGGTCGAGGAGCTCAGACGGGTTCTGTCGCTGTTCGACTCCGCGATGATTGTGGCGGGCTCGATGATCGGCTCGGGGATTTTCATCGTCTCCGCCGATATCGCTCGTTACGTGGGTTCGCCGGCGGGACTGCTGGCGGTATGGATTGTCAGCGGCGTGATGACGATGGCGGGGGCGCTCGCCTACGGCGAGCTGGCCGCGATGATGCCGCAGGCCGGCGGCCAGTATGTCTACCTGCGCGAGGCCTACGGCAAGCTCGCCGGTTTTCTGTTCGGGTGGACGCTGCTGATGGTGGTTCAGAGCGGCACGATCGCGGCGGTGGCGGTGGCGTTCGCGCGCTTTACGGTGGTGCTGTGGCCCGCGCTCGGCGCCTCGATCCCGCTCGGAGTGGGCCGGCTCTCGATTTCCAGCGAGCGGGCCGGGGCGATTGTGGTGATCGTGGTGTTGACCGCGACCAATCTGCGGGAACTCGAGACCGGCCGGCATGTGCAGAATTTTTTCACCAGCTTCAAGATTCTCGCGCTGGTGCTGATCGCCGTCGTTGGGCTCCTGATCGCGCCCGGACACGCCGCGCTGCAAATCAATTTCGGCAGCATGCCGGCGTTTTTCGGCACGCGGCCGTGGTCTTTGGGGATGGTGAGCGCGTTCGGCGCGGCGATGGTGGGCGGCTTGTTCTCCGCCGACGCCTGGGCCAGCGTCACCTTCACCGCTTCCGAGGCGCGAAACCCCAAACGCGATCTGCCGCTCGCGCTCGCGGTCGGCACCGGGGTCGTAATCGTGCTCTACGTCCTGGTCAATCTCGCCTATATGGCTGTGCTGCCGGTAAACGGGAATCCCGCCGCCACCGATCTCTTCGCGCGCGGGATCGCGGGGGCGCGGGTCGACCGGGTCGCTTCGGCGGCGATGGAGATGGTGTGGGGCAGAGCCGGCGCCGCGCTGGCCGCGATTCTGGTGATGGTCTCGACCTTCGGCTGCGCCAATGGATTGATCCTTACCGGAGGGCGGGTGATTTATGCCATGGCCAGGGACGGCCTGTTCTTCCGCTCGGCGGCCCGGCTCAATCGCGCCCGAGGTGCCGGGAGTCGCTTTGGTCATGCAGGGGGCGTGGGCAATCGTGCTGGCGCTGTCCGGCAGCTTACAGCGAGCTGCTCGATTACGTGGTCTTCGCGCAGCTGCTGTTTTACGTCTCGACCGTGGGCGCGGTGTTCGTCTTCCGCAGGCGCCATCCGCACGAGCCGCGCCCGTATCGGGCCTGGGGTTATCCATATATTCCCGCGGCCTATATGGTCGCATCGGTCGCGCTGATGATTGACCTGCTGATCGTAAAGCCGCGCTTTACATGGCCGGGACTCTTGATCGTGCTGAGCGGCGTGCCGGTTTACGCGCTGCGAATCCGCCGCAAAACGAAGTGAGCGCCAAGCGACGATTACATCGTCGCTCGGCGCTCGCTGTTTGAAACGGCCTGAGCCCTTCGGCCCAGGCCGCTCGCCATATCAGGGGAGCTGGCCAATGCCGGTCAGCACGACCGTCCTTGGCTGCTGATTCTTGATGACGGTGTAAACTCGAAACGCTTCGCTCTTGGGTCCGCTGTTAATCGGGCGGAAGCTCAACAGGTAGTTACAGGATTTGCCGGGCTTCAGCACCGCGGGACACGTGGTGCTGTTAATCCTGAAGTCCGGGCCGATCGGCGTGCCGTTGAGCGTGGCCTTCAGTGAACATCCATTGTACAGCGTGGTCGTGCTCGCGGCCGAACTCTGACCCACTATCACCGGTCCGAAGTCCAGTGGCGACGGCAATAGCGTCATGCACGGAGTCGAGGTCGGCGTTGGCGTAGGTGTCGGTGTTTTGGTCGGCGTTGGTGTTTTGGTCGGCGTTGGAACTGGAGTTGGCGTTCTAGTCGGCGTCGGAGTTCTAGTCGGCGTCGGAGTTGGCGTTGCCGTAGGCACCACGGTCGGCGTTGCCGTCGGCACCACGGTCGGCGTCTCGGTCGGTACCACAGTCGGCGTCGCCGTAGGAGTCTCTGTCGGCGTTTCGGTTGCGGTCACCGTCGGCGTCTCGGTTGCGGTCACCGTCGGCGTTTCGGTCGCAGTCACCGTCGGCGTTTCGGTCGCAGTCACCGTCGGCGTTTCGGTCGCAGTCACCGTCGGCGTTTCGGTCGCAGTCACCGTCGGCGTGGGTGTCGCAGTCCCGGTCGGCGTCTCGGTTATAGTCGCCGTAGGCGTTCCAGTCGCGGTCTCAGTCGGCGTGGGTGTTGCGGCTCCGGCGCCGTCCTCGTACGCCCCGATGTCGCAGAAAGCCTCGGAGTCGTCGGGCCGGGTATAGCCACGCTGATCGGTCGGCGGGCAGGTAGTGGCGCTATTGCTGGCGGTAGCGGCCGGGATCTTGTCGATAGCCGGGCTGCCTCCTTCAAGCAAGATCGTCTGGGTCGGCCCGCCGTTGTCCTCCAATCCGGTGGGGTCGAGCAGCGGATCCGTGCTGTTCAAGGAGCCCGTGGCCGCGAAAATGCAGCTGGCGTCGTCGGAAATGTTGTAGCCCTTGTCGGTGATGGCGCCGGGGGTTCCCGCCTCGCAGTTTCCGTCCGGGGGGGTACTGTCGGCCAGAATCGAGTTACTTATCATCAGGACGTTGCGCACCGCATAGATGCCGCTTCCATTCTCGGCGAAGTTGCCGTCGAAGGTGCAGTTGACGATGGTCGCCGAGATCCCCCAGTTATAGATGCCGCCGCCGAACCCTCCGCTGCTAACGGGGACGAGGGGGCTAACGCCGATGCCGGTGGTGGGGAGGCTCGTGAAGAAGACGCCCGCGCTGTTGTCGTAGAAGGTGCTGTTGGTGACGGTCATCGCGGCGTTGTTGTAGATGCCGCCGCCGAAACCGGTGGCGGTGCTGACACCGTCGAGGCTGCTGCTGCCGATGTCGGAGACGACGCCGGGGGCGCTCGTCCCCAGGCTGTTCGCGAAGTTGCTGTCGAAGGTGCTGTTGGTGACGGTCAGCGTGCCGTTGTTGTAGATGCCGCCGCCGTAAAGTCCGCCGTTGTTGTAGAGGGTGCTGTTGTTCACGTTCAGCGTGCCGTTATTGTAGATGCCGCCGCTGTAAACTGAATTCCAGCCGTCGGCGATCGTCAGATTGTTCACGCTGAGCGTGCCGCCCAGTTTTACGTTAAACACCCGATAGGCGTAGTCGCCGTCGACGGTAATGCTCTGCCCGCTGCCATCGATCGTCAGATTGTACTTGACTTGAGGAAGGGCGCTGCCCAGCGTGATCGTGCCGTCGAGATCGAAATTGATGATGTCGGTGCCGGTGCCGACCGCACAGTCGCCGCCAGTGGTGTCGACGCCCGGGGAGTTCGCGTTCTTGATTGCTTCCCGCAGGCTGCAATAGGTGTCGCCTGAAGTGCTCGTGTCGCTGAGCGTGTTGACTGTTATCGACCCGCTCGCGTGCAGCGCCGATTGGATCAGGATCAGGCAAACCGGCGCGAGCACCGCGGCCAACGCGATCAGAATCGCAGGCCGGGCGAAGGCCGTCGACGCGCTCATGCTCCAGGCGATTACGCGCCCGCAACGAACGGTCAGACCAAGCCACCATCGCGACCACGAATTTTTCTTCATCGTACCCTCCCCAAGAGACCCCTTTCCGCGGCTATAGACCCCATCCCCTTTCGGAACCGAGGCTTGATCCATCCGTTGGCAAACACGAGCAAGGTTTTAGCTCTTAAACCAACTTTCTATCCAAATGCAATTTCTGTGTCAAATTGGCTATTCTAAACGCCGATTGGCGTCGCATAGCTGACGCTAATAATCCGTTCCCTCGCCCCTTCCTTTACCGGAGAGGACCAAGCGACGCGGAGCTTGCGTTTTTTGCGAGCGCCGTAACGCGCGGGTCGCCGCAAAGGCTGCGAACCCGCGCGCCGCTCGCGCACAATCCGTCAGCGGTGGGCTTGCTCCAGATTGTTAATATCGTAGAGATCGGTGGCGTGGCGCGCGGTCACGTTGGGAAAGCCCACGCCGAAGCCCATCAGGATGGTGCCGCGAGACTTCGCCAAATCCATTATCTGGGTCGACACGAAGGTTCCGGCCTGGATACCCTTGTTCATTCGCGCCCACTCGGTGTCGTAGGCTTCGCTCCATCGCTGCTGCCATAGCGCGAGCTTCCACAGCTTGCCCGAGCGATCGAAGGCGATCGAAAAGCTGGGATACCAGTTTTCGGCGTCCCAGAAGATCAGCACGCTGCTGTACGGATGGTTCGGCAGCTTGGGTCTGCGCTCCACCACCGCGTAGCGCCTGACCGACCACACGTCGTTCGGAATCGTCCCGTTGGGGCCGTACAAATGAGCGTATTCCCACTTCGAGTCCAGCACGCCGAGGACATCCTTCCATCCGAGAAACTTCCAGGTCCATTCCAGCGGCCGCCCCGAAAAACCGCCGAAATCTTCGAGCGTGTAGTCGGTGCCGAGCACCGAATCCGACTTGGTCTCGATCGAAATCCGCCGCACGTGGCGCAGGTTCGGGATATAGCCCCAGGCGTCGTCGGAGCGGTGCGGATCGACGTAGCGGTAGATGATAAAAGCGCTGCCGCGAATATCGAACGGCTCGAAAAATCCGATGAAGTCCTTGAACTCGAAATCCTTCGCGTCGGGCATCGGCAGCACGCCGCCCTTGTCGTCCACTTGGGCCAGGTGCGAGAAGTAGACCCGCTGGTAGCTGGATTGCAGACTGCGGTTGAAGGTGCCGCCGCCGCCGTATAGCTCAGTGGTGTCGGTCGGCAGCTTTTCGGTAAAATCGGAGAACGGCGTCCATTGCGGCGGAGGAGGCCCCGGCACCGGCGCGGTATGGCTGCCGCCGAAGTTCTCCCATGTCCAGACTATATTCAGCGCGGCGAGGCCGTAGTTCTGCCAGCGGTATTCGAAATTCCACGCTCCCTTGATTCCTGAATTCGGGTCGTTGGTGTCCATCACCGTCGCCACGAACGGCTGCCCGCAGACGTAGTTGTCCAGCCCGCCGTCGCCCTTGAGCTTGACCTGATTCTGATACTTCTCGGTGCAGTCCATGTAATCGCGGCGCGGCAAGTGGTTCTGCGGCGCTACGATCTCCGCCTTGAACTCGGGAAAGTTGAGCTGTTCGAGGTATCCGGGCGGAATGAAAGGCCGGATGCGCTCGAGATCCTTGGCGGTCAAAACGTCGCCCGGTTTGAAGTCCGGCTTGACCTCCGCATACTTGTGCAACCAGCCCTCGTAGGTGTCGCGGGTGTAGTTCGCGACATCCTGGGCGTGTACCGCGCCCGCGCCAAGGCTCGCGACCACGGCGGCGCCTGCCGCGATGATCAATCTGCGCCATCTGCCCATCGTCATCCTTTTCATCGCTCGCTTCCCCATTGTTGATCCCTTGACCCCCGCGTTTTCGGACATCGTCACGGATTTCTGGTCCTTAGCAGCCGATCGGTCGTTCGAGCCAACGCATCGGCCGCGGTATAACGCACCGCAACGTCGGGTTCCGCGACCATATCTATCAATGGTTCGATACAGGCCGGGCGCGCGATGCGGCCGAGCGCCCAGGCCACGTCGGCGCGCACGATGGGGTCTTTGGCCTGATGGAAGAATCTGACCAGAGAAGCGACTTCCGCGTCCCCGCCAAGCAAGCCCATCGCCTTGGTCGCCGCGAGCTGAAGATCCGCGTCGTGGGCCGACAGCGCCGCGGCGAAGACCTCGCGGCCCACCTTAAGATCCAGATGCTCGAGCAGATTGCACAGCCGATGGCGGACAAAGTAGTCGCGATCCGTAATCGCGGCTTTGAGCAGCCACAGGCCGTCGCGTCTTGAGTAATGGGTCAGAGCCGCCCCCGCCGCCATCCTGACCTCGAGATCCCCGCCCGCGAGCGCTCGTTCCAGCGGCGCCACCACCGCCGGATCGGCGGCGTCGCCCAGAGCCATCGCCGCCATGCTTTTGACGCTGACATCGCTGCCGCGTTCCAGCGCGTTCGTGATCGTCTCCAGACCCGACCGATCGCCGAGCAACAGCAGCGCATGAGCGGCGATGGTTCGGCCCAGCGGATCGCGCTCGGTCGTCAGCAGCGAGCGCAACTGCGGGACCGCCTCGGCGCGGCCCAACCGGCCCAAGGCCTGCGCCGCCTCCATCCGCACCTGCGGATCCGGCCCGCGGACAGCCTCCGACAAGGCCACAACCGCGGCGTGATCGTTTATCTGGCTCAGCCCCTCCAGCACCAGCCGTCGCTGCGGTCCGTCGGCGGTTTCGTAGAAGAGCCGCTGCAGCACGGCCGCCGCCTTGGCGTCTCCGATATCGGCCAAACCGTCCACCGAGGCCATCCTGATGCTGGGGTCGGGGGAGTGAAACCCCTCCTCGAGCATCATCGCGCCGATCGGGTCGCCGTTGACGCCCAGCGCGCTGGCCGCGAACAACTGCTCGAACGGGTCGCGTTCGGCCAGGCCGCGACGCAGGGTCGTGATCGAAAACTCATGCAGCGCGTGGAGTCCGGCGGGGCTGTCGAAACTGTAGTCGATTTCGGGACGCGAGGCGGGCTTGGCTTGTTCCGGCGATTTCGCGGGCCTCGATGCGGGCTGCGCCACGGTGACCTTGGCGCTGGATTCCCCCAAGGTCAGGAGCAGCATCAGTCCCGCGACGACTATACAGGTTAGTCCCTTGCTGTTTCCCATTACGACCCTCGTCGACTGCACGGATTCGGGCTAGCGTCGCGCGTGCCTGCCTTGTTGTAGGATCGGTCTGGCGTCGCGAGACTGCCAACCACTCGGTTTTGGGTTATATAGAGGACATGGTCGCCGGATAGCAAGGCGAATCGTCGGATAAGGTCGCGATGCCGCAAGGATAAGGCGGCTTGTTGAAGGGTTCGCGATCATTCGCGATCAGTCGGCGCTTCGGAGCACGAGCACCAGATGGAAGAACTGCTCGAGATAAAGCTGTATTTCGCCTATACGAGTCCCTTCACCTATCTAGCGATGGAGCCGGCGTACGCGCTGGAGCGGAGCCATCGGGTACGCTTGCGCTTCATGCCCTTCGCGGTAAAAATCCGCCGCGTTTACGGCGACCTGCCCGAGCGCACAGAACGGAACTGGTATAAATTGCGCTACCTGTACCGCGACGCGCGCCGCTTCGCCAACGAACGCGGTCTGATCATCCGCGGCCCGAAAAAGATCTACAACGCCCGTCTGGCTGCCACCGGCGGCCTTTACGCCGATCGACACGGCAGATTCCGCCCCTACTCGGATCGCGTCTTCGAGCGCTTCTTCAAGCGCGAGCTGGATGTCGAGGATCCGGCGGCGCTTGAAGCGATCATCGCCGAAGTCGGCCTCGACCCCGCGGATTTCCGGCGCTACGCGGCTCACGAAGGACCGGCGGATTTGGCCGCCAGCATCGCCGAGAGCGACCGCGATCAGATCTTCGGCGTGCCGACGTTTGTGGTCGACGGCGAACTGTTCTGGGGCAACGACCGGATCGATTGGGTCATCAAAAAACTCGACAAGATGGGTCTCCGCAGATGAACATCACAGCACAAAACAGAGCGATCGTCGTAGGCGCCGATCACTCGCGGCAACATTGATTAAATCTCGCGCTGGAACATCCGCAGGCTCGCCGGACGGCCCGCCGCGACAATCAAGTCGCCGGTTTGGAGCTGGCGATCGGGTTCGATCGGCACGAATCCGCCGCCCGCATCCCGTACCCCGAGAACGCTTACGCCGAAACGCGCGCGGGGATCGATGGAACGAAGCGTCTTGCCTTGGCCGCCCTGCGAAACCGTCATCCGCGCCAGCCGATAGCCGGTCGACCACTGGATGCTCGGCTCGCGGCTTGCCAGCGAAGATAACGAAATCGCGGTGCGGTTAAGGGCTTGCGCAATCGCGTGGCGTGAGACGATTCCCAACAACCGCCCCTCGCCGTCGACCACCGGCAGTTCCTCGACGCCTTCCTGCTCGATTCGCTGCAACGCGTCATCGAGACTCGAATCGGAGGTGACCGAGGGAAAATCCCGTACGCAGAGGTCGTAGGCATTGACCACATGCGAGAGCTGGTCCCGTCCCGCGAGCAGGGCGAGCAGGTCGCGAGTCACGATTACTCCGGTCAGGATGTCGGCGTCGCCCAATACCGGGAGAATTGACTGGCTGGTCTCGCCGCCGACGCGCAAGACTTCGGAGAGCAAATCACGTTCGCGCAACACGGCGGGCTCGGAAGCCATCACCGGGGCGACCGGAATCTGGGCGAGCACGATGCGTTCCCGATTGACTTGCAGGGTCTTGCCTTCCCGCGCCAGGGCGTAGGTATCGATCGATTCGGCTTCGATCGCGCGCGCGACCGCAAGCGCGATGATCGTGGTCACCATAGCCGGGACCGCAATCGTGTAATCCTGTGTCATCTCGAACAGCAGGAACACCGCCGTGAGCGGAGCGCTGCTGGTCGCGGCCAGAAACGCGGCCAGGCCAACCAGTGCGTACGAACCTCGCGGGCCGGTCAGCCCCGGCAGCAACAGCGCCGACAGGCCGCGAAAGCTTCCGCCCGCCATCGTGCCGATGAAAAAAATCGGACCGAATACGCCGCCCGGCGCTCCACAGCCCAGCGAGATACTGCTGGCGAAAATTTTGGCCAGGCCCAGCGCCGCCATCCGCGGGAATCGACAATTTGCCCGCCAGGGCCTCGTCGATCACCGGGTAACCGTCGGATAAGTTCTGGGGCAGCACGGCCGCGATCAGGCCCACGATCAAAAGGCCGGAACCGAGTGCCGCCCACTTCGGAAGCCGATTGCGTTTGAAGAACGCCGCGGCGCCGTGAAACAGCCTTATGTACAACGCCGAGAGCAGCCCTAGCATCAGGCCCATAAGGCCGTAGCTCAGGAGCTCCCAGTAGCTGGAAAGCACGAAGCGATGCACGTTGAACACCGCGGTATCGCCCAGGATTCTCCGCGACGTGATCACGCCGCTGGTGGTCGCGACGATCAGCAGCGTCAGGTTCGCCAGCTCCATCTCACCGAGCAGGATGATTTCCTGTGCGAACATCAGACCGGCGATCGGCGCATTGAAAGTGGCGGCTATACCGGCTCCGGCGCCGCACGCCACCATCACCCTGGCGCGTTCGGCCGACAGCCGCGCCAGTTGCGCCACGGCCGCGCCGATCGCGCCGCCGATCTGCGCGATCGGTCCTTCGCGGCCGACCGATGCGCCCGCTCCCAGCGATAGCGCGGCGCCCGCGGCCTTGACGAAGATCCAGCGCCGCTTGATACGCCCCCGGCCGGAATGGAGCATCACCAGAAAGTTCGGAAATCCGTAACCGAGCGCATCGCCGGGAAAGAAATAATCCAGAACCAGCAGGAGGGCTCCGCCGCTCAGCAGCACTACCGGAATCAGCAAGACGAAGAACGAGCCGCGCTGGATCTCCAGCGCGTTCCATTCAAGCCCGCGAAATACCCACGAACACCCCTCGATCAGCGTCCGGAAGCCCAGATTGCCCAGCGCGCCGAGAACTCCCGCCGTCGCGGCCAGGATGATCAGCCAGAAATGCTCGAACTGACCGCTCTGCAGCGAACGCGGCAACTGCCACAGGGCTGATTTCGCGGATTTGGGCTGGCGGCCGGTATCGGTTGGCATCAAAGGCCCAGAAAACGATGCGTGACTTTCAGGAACTCATCGAGTTGATCGTGATGAACCCAGTGGCCGGCATCCTTGATCGTAATCCTCTGAGCTGATTGAAACGCCTCGAACCGGCCGTCTTTCTCCCACTCCGTCGCCCACGACTCGTCACCGCATACGAGCAGACAAGGGCATGAAATCTGGTGCCAGATCTCGGTCGCGTCCCGCAGATTGAACAGATACGGAGAGGTCGCGCGGGTATAGTTGTCGAACTTCCAGGAATAGGTGCCGTCTTCGTTGCGGCGGACGCCCTGGATGGTGAGATGGCGCGCCTGTTCGACGGTGAGATGCGGATTGGCCTCGCGCATCCGCACCAGCGCCTCGTCGATCGTTTTGTATTCCCGGGTCTTGCGCCGCGCCAGGGCCTGCATCTCGGTCACCCAGTGCAGCATCCGGAAGTGGGCCGGCGTATTCTGCGGCATCAAGGCGGGCGGGCCGAGACCCTCGATCGCGATCAGACACTTGACCCGTTGGGGAAAAGTTCCGGCGTATTGGAGAGCGACGCCGGCGCCGAGCGAATGCCCGATGATCGTCGCCGGCCCGCGCCCGACCGCGTCCATCAACTGGGCGACGTCCAGCACGTAATCGACCATCGCGTAGTTGCCGCCGATCGCCCAATCGGAATCGCCGTGCCCGCGCAAATCGGGCGCGATCACATGGAAATGGCGGCGCAGATCGAGCGCCACCCAATCCCAGTTGCGGCAGTGGTCGCGGCTGCCGTGGATTAGCACCGCCAGCGGCTTTTCCGGATTGCCCCAGTCGACGTAATGAAGTTTGAGGCGCTGCGAATAAAAATAGTGCGAGGTCGGACCGCCCGGAATTTCGATATTCATAATCCGCTTACTGATGCCGCCTGCTTGCCGCCTGCCCGCGCCTTGCTACCCGGAAACCTCGAGCGCATGGCGGGCGATGTCGATGCATCTCGCCACGAAAAGCCGGCGCCGGCGACGCATCATGTACTGGATGAAGCGCTCGAGCAGCTTTAGCCGATGGTGCCGTCCGATAACCTCGGGGTGCATGGTCAGAATAAAACATCCGCCGCTCTCGTAATAGCCGTCGAACTCATCGAGCCAGATTTCCAGCACCTTGGATGGCGCCGACAGGCCCTGTATCGCCGGCGGCGAGAACTGGAAATGGGCGAAGTCGTCGAGCACCCAATCGATCGGCAATTCGACCAGCCGACCGTTGCCGGTTTCGATCACATACGGCCGCTCGTCATCCATCAGGCTCGAGTCATAGAGAAAGCCCGCCTGCGCCAGATGGCCGGGCGACTCGGGACTCAGGTCCCACGCCGGCGCGCGATAGCCGAGCGGTCGCTCGCCGGTAAATTGCGCGAGCGCCGCCGCGCCCCGCTCCAGCATCGCGCGTTCCTCTTCCGGCGATCGCGGAAGCTTGCCGGGCCGCTCGTGAAAATAGCCGTGATGGGCGATTTCGTGGCCGGCGCGGACGATCTCCCGGGTCGCGTCGCCGTAGGTTTCAGCGGTGTAGCCGGGGACGAAGAAAGTCGCGGGCAGGTCGTAACGCTGCAGCAGTTCCAGCACTCGATAGATGCCGACCTTGGCGCCGTAAACCCCGCGCGAGCGCACGGTCAGGCTGGTTTCGGGCTTGTCGCCGTACCGCGCATCCGCGTCAAAATCGAAGGTCAGGCAAACTCCGCAGCGCGCGTTGCGCGGCCACAGGCTCCGCCCGAGCTTGAGCGCATCCTTGTGCGGGGGCCGACGCGCGCGTTCGCCGCGCACCGTTTCGCCCGCTCTGCCGCTCTTCATCGCCACGCGCTGATTCGCTTTCCCCGAGTATCGCTAAACCGCTCCGATTTCCGTAGCCAAACGTGAACCTGTTTCGTCGAGCGCATCTCGCAAGGTCCCGGCGATGAATTCCACTTCCTCGTCGCCGATCACGAACGGGGGCGTGACCATGATCGCGTCGCCGCCCTGATCTCCCGCCATGCCGCTGGCCGGATAGATGAAGAGTCCGCGCCTGAGCGCCGCCGCCAATACGCGATTGATCGTGCGCGCCGAGGGCGGGAACGGCGTCCGCGCGGCGCGATCGCGCACCAGCTCGATCCCCCAGAACATGCCCGTGCCGCGAATCTCGCCGACCATCGGATGGCTCCCGAGGACCTGCCGAAGCCGCTCGCCCAGTTGTGCACCGACCCGTGCCGCCCGTTCGACGAGGTTTTCGCGCTCCATTATCTCCAACACCCGATCCGCCATCGCGCAGGCCAGCGTATGCGCACTGTAGGTGAAGAACATGAAGTCTCCGCCCGCGCGCTCGCACTCCTCTACCAGCGCTTCATCCGCCGCAAGCATCCCCATCGGGACGTAGCCGCCGGTCAGCCCCTTGCCTCCTACCAGCAGATCGGGCTTGACGTTCCAATGCTCGACCGCGAAGCGTTTGCCGGTGCGCCCGAAGCCGGTCATCACCTCGTCGGCAATCAACAGAATATCGTTGCGCCGGCAAATCTCCGCGATTCGCGGCCAGTACTCGTCAACCGGCGCGATCACGCCGCCGCTCGCCCCGACCATCGGCTCCGCAATGAAAGCCGCGATCGTATCGGCGCCGTGGCGGCGGATCTCATCCTCCAGAGCCGTCGCGCACTCAAGTTGACATCCGGGGTAAGTCTTTTGCCAGGGACATCGATAGCAATAACTGGGCGGAATCTTCGGCCAGTCGAACAGCGCGTGCTCGAAGTTCCGCCGCCGGGCGCGATTGCCGCTGGCCGAGAGCGCCCCGAGCGTGTTGCCATGATAGGAGAACCTCGCGAGAGATGATCCGCTTTTTTTGCGGCCGCCCCTTGAGGCTCTGATAGAAAATCGCGAACTTGATCGCCGACTCGACCGCTTCGGATCCGCCGCTGGTGAAAAAGAATCGGTTCAGTCCGGGAGGAGTCCATCCGGCGAGGCGCTTGACCAGGCGCTCGCGCGAGGGCGAGACCCAGATCGGCACTACGTAGTTGAGCCGCGCGACTTCTTCGCCGGCCAGCCGGGCGAGTTCCTCGCGCCCGTGGCCGACGTTCGCGACCACGGCGCCGCTTCCGCCGTCGAGAATCCTGCGGCCGTCGCGAGTGAAAAGATACGCGCCCTGAGCCCGCTCGATGCACAGCGGCTCGCCGTAAAAGCCGCGCATGAACGGGACCTGCACCGGTTTCATCCCGCCATAATAGTCAGACCGGGGCCGCGCGCAAAGAAAGGCGGCCTGCGAGCGGGCTTGCGCGCTTCACGCTTTCGCCTCGCGGCCCGCCTCGCGCTCAGGGGCGGACTTCAATTCCGGCCTCGCGACCTGCGCCTTCATCGATCGCGGGTTCGCTCCGGGAGGTCGCCTTCGCGAACAGATATCCGTTGCGGTCGGTCAAAAACGGCGCGACGCGCTGGTCGTTGTCGACCAGCCGGACCTCGAAGCCTGCTGTTTTGAGGCTGCGCACGATTTTTCGCAAATCCCCGTACTGAAGATGGACCTCCATCGCCAGACGACGCACTCGCGGGAGCCATCCCGCGGCATCGCTCAGCAGATCGAACTCGGACCCTTCGATGTCCACCTTCAGAAAATCGATTTGCTCCAGTTCGTAGCTCTCGATTATTTCCCCAAGCGACAGCGTCGGCGGTTCATTACCCCAGTGCGAAGCCGCTTTCCGCTCCGACCGTTCCCGGAACAGGCCCGAGCCGGCTCCGATTAGGCCGAGCGCGACCGACGCTTTGTCGCGACAGCGATTATTCTTCAGATTGGACTCGATTATCCCGATGAACCCCGATTGCGCCTCGACCGCAACCACTCTTTTTCCGCGGATCGCGGCCAGCGTGGTGAACACCCCGACGTTCGCGCCGAGATCGACCACCACGTCGGAGTCGGCAATCTCGAAGCCGGGGATTGCGGAGTACACTCCACGGCAACAGATCTCGCGCGCCGTGCCGAAGTACGCGCCGTCGAGTACCATACGCTGTCGTTCGCCGACCCGGAACCCGCACGGCCTGCCTTGCATCCCGGCGTCCGCGCACGACAGGTTTCCGGTCCGCACTATCGCCGGAAGATGCCTGATCGTCTGGGAAAGATAGGCGCGGAAGGTTCGGGGATCGGCAGTAAACCTTCGGACCGCGTTCAGTTCCTCGAGGAGTTTGATAGCGCCCCGCACGTCAACCGCAAACTATCGCGGCACGGCTGGCCCTTACCCAAAAAAGTAACGAGACTGACGCCGAAAACCGTCAAAATTGCGATTTCGCCGCGGGCGCCAAAACCGCAACCGCTCTCGATGGCGCAGACGCTGAGTGCCTAAAACCCGGCCGAGGACGGGAGTTTTGTCGAAACTAAGATGCGCCGGGCAGGCACGGCAGCTTCTTTGCTACCGCGTACTCGTAGCGCCTGCCCTTCCAATCGTAGGTTCCGTCGCGGGGTCCAAAAAGCATCGTAAGGGTCATCAATTGCTTGGCTTCGAGCTGACTCGCGGGATCGGCGGGCGCCGAGACCATATAGCGGCTTTTCGTCGACTCGACGGCGGTCGAACCGCAGGCGTAAAGTTGAGCCATCCCATGGCGGCTTCCTTTTGCCATGCGTCACCTTCGGAAGCCGCCGTGCCCACAACAGTCCATCGCGGCTCGCCTTTAACCATGCCGGCCGCCCACTGGCGAAAGTTCGCGCTCCCGTCCGGCGCCGTTCGGACCTCGGCTATATACGGCACCGCACGCAACAATTGCTCGCATTCCGCGCCACGAGGGTCGTCGTCCATCTCGGAGCTTCCTCCACTGATGGCATTGCCCGCACCGGTGCCCAGCGTTCCAAGGGCCTGCATGCCGAGCGGAGCAAGGGCTGCCGCCATACAGCCGCCGAGCATCGCGGCACACGCGGTCATCAGGAACACTTCAATATGGTGGAGGCGAAGACTCTCATTCAAGCTTTTATTTACTAAGCCGAGTTTGCGCCTTGGGCTAAGTCCGGCGTTTTCGGCGTTCAGACGGCCCAGCCCGGCCCAATCGATGTCGCCCATCCCGCGCTCGATCGCCGCGGCAAATTGATTTCGCAGCAGATCGGCAAGCGGCATCGAAGCGCCCACGTGGTGGCGGCTTCCCGCATCAGGTTAACATCCTTCAGGCCCAATCGCAGCTTGAATCCGGCCGGCTCGTAGCGCTCTTCCGCGATGATCATGCCGTAGTTCTGATAGATCGGCGATTTGAACAATGCGCCGTTGATAATTTCAAGGAAGCGCTCAGCCTCGACGCCCGCCTTGCGCACCAAAATGAAGGCTTCCGCCATCGCCTCGATCGCCGCGATAATCAGGAAATTGCCGGCGAGCTTCACCGCGTTGGCAATCCAGGCCTGATCGCCGACCACGAACACCCCCTGCCCGACGCCGTCCAACACCGGGCGGCATCGTTCGATATCGGCGACGCGGCGGCCGCAACCACACCAGAAGCTTCTTGTCCGCCGCCGCGTCGGGCCGCCCGAACACGGGCGCGGCCACATAGCGCTGCCCGGCCGCCGCGTGCGCCTTGGCAGCGCCGCGACGCTCAGGGCCGGTCGTGCCCATCGCGACGTGGATGGCGCCGCGGCCCAGCGCTTCGAGCGGGCCGCGAGCGGGCTGGCCAGTGGCGGATGCCCGCGAACCGAACACGATTGCCTCGGTCGAGCGATCGTCGGCGAGGATCGTGACTACCACCTCGACCGAAGCCGCCGCGTCGGCCACCGATTGCGCGACTCGCGCGCCGGCGGCCTCGAGTTCGCCCGGCCAGTCCCGGCGTGCGATTGTAAACCATCAGCTCGTGACCGGCCTGGACGAGGTTCAGCGCCATCGGCTGCCCCATCGCCCCAAGCCCGATGAATCCGACCTTCATATCGTTCTCCCCGTGCCCGCGAGGCTCCGATACATCGCGAGCGCCAGGTAATCGAAAGCGGATCTATTTGATCGAGCCTTCCTCGCGCCAGCTGCGTGATATCGGCCTCGTGGTAGCCGAGTTCTTTCAGGACCTCGTCGGTATGTTCGCCGAGCCGCGGCGCCAGACGTCGGATCGAACCCGGAGTATCGGACAGCTTGATCGAGATGCCAATCTGCTTGATTTTTTCTCCTGTGGGCGTGTCGACATCGACGATCATCTTGCGCGCCTTAATCTGCGGATCGTGCTCGATTTCATCCAGGCCCAGCATTTTGCCCGCGCAGATGTCGGTTTTGGTCAGGATCTCGTACCATTCATCGCGGGTCTTGGTCTTGAAAATCTCCTCGAAGGCCTGCCGGATTTCGGGGTACTTGGCGCGATTGTGCTCGTCCTGGATAAAATCCTCGCGCCCCAGCGCGCGGCATAGATTGGCGTAAAACCACGGCTCGACCGCACCGATCGTGATGTATTTGTCGTCCTTGGTCAGATACAGGTTGTAGTGCGGCGCGAGGCCGTCGAACATGGTCTGGCCGCGCGGATGGATCTTGCGCGTCGCGTAGTAGGCCGAAATCGCCTGCGCGATTACCAGCATCGACCCGTCCAGCATCGCCGCGTCGACGAACTGGCCGCGGCCGGTCTGATAGCGCGCCAGCAGCGCCGCGAGCACGCCGAGCGCGGCATGCATCCCGCCGCCAGCGTAATCCGCGAGCAGGTTTTGCGGGATCGTCGGCGGCTGGTCCTTGCGGCCGATAAGCGAGAGCGCGCCGCCGGTCGCGATATAGTTGATATCGTGGCCGACCAGATCGCGGTACGGGCCCGTCTGCCCGAAGCCGGTGCAGGCGCAATAAATCAGGCGCTGATTGCGCGCCGATAACGTCTCGTAATCGATTCCCAGCCGCTTGGCGACACCGGGGCGGAACTCTTCGACCACCACGTCGGCACGCTGCGCCATGCGCAGGAAGATTTCCTTGCCCGGCCCGCTCTTGAGATTGAGCCCGATCGATTTCTTGTTGCGCGCCAGCGCGTTGTAGGGCGAATTGCCGAAGCCGCTCGGCGGGCGCGCGGCCGCGGCCGCTGCTCCGGCCTGCTGCGCGCGCCGTCCGCTGGGCGGGCCGGACTCCTCGATTTTGATGATATCGGCGCCGAGATCGCCCAGGATCATCGTGCAATGGGGGCCGGGAGCCAGCTTCGAGAGGTCCAGAATCTTGATGCCGCTGAGCGGACCTGGTGCGGTCATGAATTTTCTCCTTTTGGTTCAAGCTACGACTTTGCTCGCTCGCAAGTCTTCGCGGCAAAGCAAGCCTGGGATGCTGCGCTCGCAAAGGATTCTTAATTTGTTTGAGGGCAGCGCGCAAATCGCCCCTCAGGGACTCATCACGATCGCCAGGTAGTCGCGGCCCTCGCGCTCGCCTGCGTGCCGCACCGCTCGTCGAATTTGCTCCCACGAAACCAGTTCGGGATCGAACCGCACGGTGAAGATTTCCCATCGCGGGTCGAAACGCGCCCCGCCGATCCCGTCCGCTTCGAGCGCCCGCAGCACCGCCGCGGGACATTCGCTTAAAAGAAAACCGCCGCGCCGGAGCATCCCCTCCACCGCGAAGTTGATCGTGACGATCATCCGCGCGGACGGAGTTCCGAATTCAGCGGGTTCCCACGCGAGTTCATCTTGCCCCGTTTCAAATCACCGCGGCCCTGACCTTGGCCAGCAGCGCCGCGAGCGTCGCGAGGCCGCTTACCATGTGGACTCCGTACCAATGGAGATCGCGGCCGCCGATTAGCGCCACCCGCCGGCCGAGCGCGGGCGGCAGCATGGTCTTGAGTTCATCCATGTCGGAGGCGTCGAACGCGTAGGGCTCGTCGGGCAGGAGCACGATATCGGGCCGGCGTTCGAGCGCCTGTTCGAGCGTGGTGCGCGGATAGCGCTCGCCGGCCGAGGCAAAGACGTTGTTGAAGCCCAGCATTCGCAGGACGTCGTGCGGATAGGTGTCGGCGTTGAACGACATCCAGGGGTTCTTCCAGATCGGGCAGAACACTCTCAGCCTGAGCTTGCTCCACGCCCCCAGTCCGGCTTCGATTCCGCTCACCACTCGCACGATATCGCGGGCGAGCGCCGTCGTTTCGGCCTCGCGGCCAAACACGCGTCCGAGGCCGAGGATTGACTCGACCGCGGCGGCGACGGTGCGCGGATAGGTAACATAGACCGCGATTCCGCGGGATCTCAGGTGCCCGATATCTTCGCGACGGTTCTCCTCGGCGTTGGCTATCACCAGGTCCGGCGCGAGTTCGAGGATCGCGCGCAGGTCCGGATTCTTGGTGCCGCCGACCTTTACCCGGCCGGCAACCTTCTCCTCGGGCGCGATGCAATACTTGGTAACGCCGACGATCTCCTCGTCAAGGCCGAGCGCGAACAGGGTTTCGGTGATGCTCGGCACCAGCGAAACCACCCGCATCGGCGGATGATCCAGCTCGACCCTGAAACCAAGTTCGTCGCGGTACTCCATGATGGCTTTCCGTCAGATCGCCGCGGGCCGCTTCGTAATCAAACGAAGCGAATCCGCCAAAATTCCTTTCATCGAATCGATGCGGTTCATTTTACCTTGTTGTTGATCAGATCGTTGAACTGTCGCCGATCGGAATCAGTCAGCTTTTCATCGCTCGGATCGCCGGGCTGGTTCCGCGGGGCGACACCCTGAGCGCCGATGTCGGAAGCGCCGGTTGCCGGCGCGACAGCCGTCGGCGCCGGTCGATGAGTCAGAAAGTGAAGCGCGCGCGGCATCAGCATCCGCCGGGTAAGAAAGCCCGCGATCACCAGACCGAGCAGAACCAGCAGCAACAATCGCGGTGCGCCGCGCCGTTTACCGCCGCCGCGACGGCGTCGTTTTTTCGCCACATCCCCTCCTGCACACGGCTGCTTCCTCCATCCGAATCGCCCCCGCCGCCGCTTTCTCTCCGGCGCTCGCCGAAAATCCAAAACCCCCGGCACAGCCGGGTTGTGAAAAATTTTATCGCAACGGGATGCCGAGTAGAACCGCTCCGGCCCACTTCGCGATCAGCGTGCGCACCGGAAGTTCGTCCAGACCGCGAGCGCCGTTGTACCAGTCGATTCCGACCTGTTGCGCGCGACGGCTAAGGCCGGCCAAACGGAAGAACAGCCGCGAACGGGGACCGTAAAAGCGTTGGGCGGCAAAATTGAGCTTCGCGAGCTTCCGCCCGACGACCCCGCTACATAGCTCGCGTTCGTAGGCGGCGAGCGCGTCGCCCTCGCCGTCGAGGGTTCGCGCGATCGCCTTGGCCGCCAGCCTGCCATGCTCGAAGGCGTAGGAAATTCCCTCGCCCATCAGCGGGTCGACTCCCGCGGCGTCGCCGGCAAGGATCACGCGTCCGGTGGCGAAGCGTCCCTCCGGGTGATACCATCGAATCGGGTATGACTTGAAACTGGCCGGCCGCTCGCCGACATCGTCAAGCGGCAGTTCGGGAAAGGCGGCGCGAAGCGCATCGAGCAGCCGCGCCTTGGGCTTGCCCGGCCGGACCGTCTGAGCGGGGCATTGGTCGTAGATCCCGACGTTCAGATGGGGCCGCCCATCGATTACGCACGGGAACGACCACGAGTAGCCCTTGATTCCCGCATCGACACAGCGAAAATCGAAGCGATAGAGCTGATTGGTAAATTCCTCGGCGCGCGCCGGATCGACTTCGATGTCGACCATCACGCCCCGGCCGATAGAATCCTTGTCCCGGCCGAAGATCGACGCGCCGACGCGACTCCCGGAACCGTCGGCGCCCACCACCACCGGCGCCTCGAAGCAGCCGAGATTGGTACGCACCCGCACGCTGTCGGGGCCGGCTTCCACTTCAAGCGCGCGGCACTCCTCGACGATTTCAAGGCCGGCCGCGCGTGCCGCCCGCGCCAGACGCGCATCGAATTGGTCGCGCCTTACGACCGTGCAAAGAACTTCGCCGGACGGATAGCGGATTTCACCGACCGGAGTGAGCGCGCGGCCGGCGCGGACCTCGACCGCGGGCACTTCGAGCTCAAGCCCGAGCTCGGTCATCGCCTGGATCGTCCTGGGAATCAGGCCGCCGGCACAGACCTTGACGCGCGGATGGCGCGCCTTTTCCAGCGCGATAACCTTGCCCGCCAGATCGGGCCGCAGGCGCAGCAGATTGAGCGCGGTCGCCAGGCCTGCCGGCCCGGCGCCGACGATCAGAGACCTCGCAGCTGCGGTCAACAACCATCGTCCCTATCGCCTAACATCACGCATCGGAGCACGAAAGAGGATACCCCACCGACCGTTCATGATCGTAAGTTAAGCAGCGAGGAAAAAATGCCGCGATAGGGGCGCGAACCAGCGGCACTGCGTTCCAGAAAAACGGGCCGCCCCTCGTTAAGGGGCGGCCCTCATGCTTCCGCCGGCCCGGTTCCTCGGCGCCGATCAGGACTCGGGCTTGATCACCGTAAACAGCGAAACGCTGCCGCGCTGAACCAGCAGCAGCGCCGATTTCTTCTCCTTCTTGGCTTGCTTGGCTTTGGCCAGGAAGTCGTCGATGGAGGAAATCTTGTCGTGGTTGACTTCGAGCACCACGTCGCCCTGCTGCAGACCGGCCTCGGCCGCCGGGGTATCGGGACGCACGCCTTTGACGATTACGCCCTTGTTGCTCTGGAGATTGAACTGACGGGCGATCTCGGGAGTGATCTCGCCCACCTGCAGACCCCAGTCGGCGCCCGGCTGCTCGCCGCGCGCGCTCGCCATTACCGACTCCTTCAGCTCGCCCACGGTGACATCGATTGTCTTGTGCTTGCCGTCGCGGATAACTTCGACCGGCACGGCTTTGCCGATCGGCGTAACCGCCACCATCTCGGGCAGCTCATGCTGATCGTGCACCGTCCGGTTGTTGAATTTGACGATCACGTCGCCACGCTCGATTCCCGCCTTCAAGGCCGGCGAGCCGCTCTCGACGTTCGCCACCAGCGCGCCTTCGGGCTTCGCAAGGCCGAAGGACTGGGCGAGGCTCGGGCGTGATTTCCTGGATCTCCACTCCGAGCCATCCGCGAACCACGCGGCCCTTGTTCTTGAGCTGCTCCATCACGTTCTTGGCCAAATCGATCGGAATCGCGAACCCGATACCGGCGCTCGTGCCGGTGCGGCTGTAAATCGCGGTATTGATACCGACCACTTTGCCCTGGGTGTCGAACAGCGGTCCGCCCGAGTTGCCCGGATTGATCGAGGCATCGGTCTGAATATAGTCGTCGTAGCTGCCGCCCAGCGCCCGTCCCTTGGCGCTGACGATGCCGGCGGTGACGGTCAGCGAGAAGCCGAACGGATTGCCGATCGCGACCACCCAATCGCCGACCTGGGCTTCTGTCGAATTGCCGAGCGCGGCGGCCGGCAGACTCTCCTTGCTGTCGATTTTAATCAACGCCAGGTCGGTCTTGGAGTCCTTGCCCACCACCTTGGCGGTGAACTCCCGCTTGTCCATCAGGGTAACCTTGATCTCGTCCGCGGCGCCGACCACGTGATTGTTGGTCAGAATGTAGCCGTCGGGCGAGATGATAACCCCCGAGCCGAGGCCGTGCTGCTTGAACTCCCGGGGTATCTGGCCGAAGAAGCGGCGGAACTGCTCGAACGGATCGCCACCTTCCGGTCCCGGCCCTCCCGGTCCCTGTCCCGGTCCGGGGCTTTCCGGTCCCGCCTCTGGCCCTTCCTCGCCACCGGGCCCCTCGTAGCCATAGCCCTTAACTTTCTGCACCACGGCCACGTTCACGACCGTCGGCATCACTTGCTTGACCAACGGCGCAAACGACGGAATCGCGACAGCGCGAGTGCTGGGCTCGGCCTGCCCTGCCGGAGCCGGCACCGCCTCGGTTAGCTGCTGACCCTGGATTGGAGCGGCCGCTTGAGGCTTGGCCGCCTCCTTCTCACCTGCACCCCAGAACGGAAACGCCACGACGTTCACGTAACCGATCAGCAGCACTACCAGCACGCCGCCAAACAGGGCGACGGTCTTCTTAGACATGCAAAAAACCTCCTCGAACACCAAACACTTGAAAGGATTCTACCACAACCAGAAAGTCTTATTCCGGCCGTCCGTATCGAATGGCCTGACGATGGCTGAACGGGGAAAATTCAATATTCGCAAACGTTTCGGCCATCCAGGCTCCCGGCACTTACTCGCGGGGCTATCGATCCACGGGCAAGGTCCGGCCCCTTTCCGGCGTCCCGAATATCGCCTTCGCTACTTGAAAGTTAGCGCGGCTCAGCGCCTTCGGCAATCCGTCGGCCGATGTTCGGCGGCTACCCGGCTGTCTATGAGAGCGCCCGTCGGCACGGCAGGTCGCGCCGCATCAGGCGGCCGCGCCAGTAGCCGAAAAAATTTACGCATTCCAACTGATGATGGAAAGCGCGGGATGAGTCGCCACGAACCGCAGCCGCGATCATCCGCACCGCGTTCCTGAACAGCTTGTCGAGACGATTGTGACTGCGACCGCCCTGAAACGCGCTGCCGACTCCGAAGGCGAAGCTCTTGCGCCTGAAGTAACTTCGCGTCAGCCGCTCGGGACCGATCCAATGATGGACCACGGCGCGCGGAGCGAAGCCCATCCTGCCGCCGCCTTCGATGATTCTGGCGAAAAGCTCGGTGTCCTCTCCGGAAAGCGGATTTCCGCCGGTGACGCCGAGATCCTCGCGGAAGCATCCGAAGCGCTCGAAGGTTTTCCGGCGAAAGCCGACGTTGGCGCTGAAATAGTTGTGCAGCCGCTCGGTCTCATCGATGGGCGCCGCCGACAACGCCGGATCATGCACCGCGAGCTTCACGTAGAGCATCGGCCCGAGCCACGAGGGCGGCGGCGAGGGCCATCGCGCCAATACCAGGCCGCAGGCCGCATCGAGCTTGCGGCGCTCGATTTCGGCGATCATCTCGCTCGCCCAGTCGGGCTCGACGGTCGCGTCATCGTCGACAAACAGGATCAAGTCGCAGTCCGCTTCCCGAATCGCCCGGTTGCGCGCGAAGCTTGAACCGAGCCGCGATTCAAACAGCCGTCGGACCTTGATTGGTCCGCGGCCGGCGAGCGATTCGACTACCGCCGCGGTATCGTCACTCGAGTTGTTGTCGACCACGAGGCATTCGGCATCGACTCCCTCGTCAAGCTTCAACCGCTCGATGCTGTCCAGCGTCCGGGCCAGCAGGTGCGCGCGATTGTGCGTCGGGATCGCTATCGTCAGCTTCATCGCGTTCCCGGATCGGTCAAAGATACACGCGCCGTTAGCCTTTCGGCATCGGCGGCGGAGGGGCCACGGGGGCGGCAGGCGCTACCGGCGCGACGGCCGGTTGGGCCGCCGGACTTGAGGTCGCCCCTGCGGCACCGACCTTGGGCGCCTCCGGCACCGCAAATTGACTGAACGCGACCATCGTAACCGACACGTCAACCTTGGCGGTGCGCTGTATTTCCGCGGACGCCGTCAGCTTGAAGCCGAAATCGCGGGTCTGATTGGGCCGAAACGGCGTCACGTCGCGGCTGAAGTCGGTGAACTCAAGCGGCGTCGCGATCGGCGTATGCTCCTCGCTGAACACCTCCTTGCGCCGTTTGCCCTTTCCCGAATAGAAGGTCACCTTCACCCGCACCTCGTCGACGGGCTTGTCGCCGCCGTTGGTGATTTGGCCGAAGATTCCCGGCACCTGCGAGGCCGTCATCTTCATATCGACGTTGGTGAGCAGGACCTTCGCGATGTAGGCCTGGGCCTCGGCCATCTGCGCCTTGGCGCTTTCGACCACCCGCAGCTCGCGCTCGCAGCCGAAGCGAAGCCCTTGAATTCCGGTCGCCTGGGCTTTGCCAGACTCCGCCAGCACATCATTGTACGCGGCGATCGCCTTGTCGTAGTCATGTTTGTGATAGAGCTCGATTGCCTGCCGATGGAGCTTCGCGACACGTTCCTTAAGCGCGAAATCGGCCACGATTTTCCAGCCGTCGCTCTCCTTGACCATCACGATGGCGTCGTCGTACGTGACCGTTGGAAAGCGGTTCTCCCGCAGCGACTTTTCCGCTCGCGTCTCGATCGGCTCTTTCGCGTCCGGCTCGGCATTGAGTGTCCGCTCCCACAGCGCCAGGTCCGGCATCGTGACCTTCACCGGCACGATCGCCTTGTCTCCGTCGACCTTTGCTTCGCCCAGCCCGTAGTTCATCTTGAGCAGGATCGGCTTGAACCACTCCCGGCTGACGTCGGGCGCCATCGGAATCTCGGCGAGAAACTGCTCCAGGGTGCGATCGACCCGGTCCTGATGGGAAAGCATCTCATAGCAGGCCGGGTAATTGAACAGCTTCAATCCGGTCAGATACGCATCCGCCCCGCTTTTCGGATTGCTGCTGCATCCGGCGATCGAGACCGCGAGGATCGCGATGGCGAGAACCGCCGGGTTTACTCTCCGTCCCGAATTCGCAACGGTCATCGGATTGGCCCTCCCCCTGGCGGCAAGCCGTTCTTGCGAGCGCGGATAATCAGGTTGTCTTCCATCAACATCCGCCGGTCCAGCATCCAGCGTATCAGTTCGCGGTTAAGCTCGCGCGACGGGTTACGCCGTTCGCGCCGAATCAGCCGGAACGCGGTGTTGGCGGCGACGATCGGATAGAGCAGGGCGTAAAGAACGTATCCGATCGTCTTGATCTGGCCGTGGCCGAGCCGTTCGAGCTTAAGTCCGTGAGCCCGCAAGAAGTAATACAGCAACGGGAACGAAATCGGGTAGTTGTGGTAGCGATGGGCGTTCTCAAGCGGCGTATCGAGCGGCATATTGCGGCGCTTGGCCTTGTGCAGCCCCGACAGCAAAAACGCCAGGCGCGAGTCGAGCCGCATGATGTTCGGTGTCGTAAGGATCAACCATCCGCCTGGTCGAAGCACGCGCGCCAATTCGGCAATCGCCGCACGATGGTTTTCCAGGTGCTCGATAACCTCGGTCAGGCACACCAGATCGAAGCTTGCGTCCGGATAGGGAAGCCCGCGGGTCAGGTCCACGCCCTCGTCGACCGGCAATCCCTTGGGAAAATCCAGCCCGCGCTCGAAGTTCGTGCCGCGCACGTCGAAGCCGCGGCGCGCCAGCTCGCTCAGGACTTCTCCTCGCCGGCAGCTCACATCCAGCGCCCGCAGGCCGGCGGGCGCGATATCGCTCACCAGCTCGAGAACGCCGCGAATTATTTTCTGATCCGGCACTGCTGTTAGGCGCTTATCCGATCACCGATCCGCGGGAAGCTGCTTGAGCTCGACGACGTTGCCCTCGGGGTCGCGGATATAAACCGACAGCCCGTTGCCACGCGCGCCGTAGCGGATCGACGGTTCTCCGATTATCTCCACACTCTGCTCGCGCAGGTAACGCACCATCTCGCCAACCTCAGCGATTTCGACGCCGAGACAAAAGTGATCGACGTTTCGACCGGCCTCACTCAGCGGCTCGCCGGCCGGGATGAGATCGACCAGACCTTGTCCGGCCCGCAGTTGGATGAGGCCGATCTGCTCGAGACGGCGCTCCTCCTTGAGTCCCAGTACGCGAGTATAGAAATCCAACGCCCGCGCCTGGTCACTGCATCGCAGGACCACGTGATCTATCCCGGCAACCTTGATCGGAGAATTCATATCAAGCTTCTACACCGCGACTCGCCCGACCCGGAAATCCGCAAGGCGACGCCATCTCAGCGCTCGACCGCAAGCCCGGCATCGTTCCAGTCGAGCATCCCGCCGCGCAGGTTCGAGACGTGCTCGAATCCGAGCCCGGTCAGGATCGCGGCCGCGGTCGTGCTCCTGACCCCCGACCGGCAGATCGCGACGATATCCTTGTCCTTCATCGAGGCCAACTCAGCGGCACGAACCGGCAATTCCTTGAGCGGAATCAGGATGCTTCCGGCTATGTGACCGAGCTCGCCGCTGAATTCCTCCGGCTCGCGCACGTCGAGCAGCACCGGCTTGGATGATCCGGCGAGTTGCGCGCTCACTTCTTGAGGAGCCAGTTGCCGGACCTGGTTCAGCTGCATCAGGTCGGGAAACTTGACCGAGTTGTCGTCGATCGCCGATTGGTTGGGCTGCAGCGCCTCCTGTATCTTGTCGGGCAGCGGCAGGCCCAGGTTGGCCATCAATTCTACGTAACCCTCGCGCGTTCGGCCCGACACTCGCGGATTGGTGCGCTTCTCCTCGCCGATGGTCGATTGCGTATGGCCCCGATAGTCGTGCGCTGGAAAAACCAAAGTCTCATCCGGCAGGGAGAAGAGCTTGCGCGTGATGGCGTCGTATTGCGAGCCCGCATCGCCGCCGGCGAAATCGGCCCGGCCGGTGCCATGGATTAGCAGCGTGTCTCCGGTGAGCACGCGGCCGGCGCAGCAGATGCTGACCGAGTCGGGAGTGTGGCCGGGAGTGTGGAACACCTTGAGCTGAACGTCGCCAATCGCCAGTTGCTGCCCGTCGTCAACGTGGATGTCCACGCGGGGAGCCGGCGCGCGTCGATGCATCACGACTCGCGCGCCAACCAAATCGCGCAATTCCCAGGTCGCTGTGCGATGGTCGGCGTGGGTGTGAGTATCGATCACCAGGTCGAGCTTGTAACCATAGTAGGCGAGCAGCGCGAGGTAGCGGTCGACCCGTTCCTTGACCGGATCGACGAGCGCCGCCTTGCCGGTTCGCTCGCAGGCGATCAGATAGGTTTTGCAATTGGCCCGATTCAATTCGCGAAAAATCATCTCGCTTCTCCTAAACCCGGCAAAAACGATCCCGCCGCTTCGAAGGACGGGCTAATGGAGCGGCTCGATTTTTTCTCACGTGCGGTCATCGCGGTCAAGCCGCGCCCTTCGGTTGAGCCCGCTCGATTTCGGCGATCGCTGGAAAGCTCAGACTCACCCGTTCGCTCCTGGCGATCGCGTCGGCAACCATCGCGTCGATATCGAGTGCCGATTCGGCACGTTCTACCTCTTCGATCCGGGCGTGAGTCTCCGGATGGAGCGGAACGAACAGCGTGCAGCAATCCTGATCGGGAATGATCGAGGTCTCGAAGGTGCCCAGCTTGCGGGCCTGATCGACGATTTCGTTCTTGTCCATGCCGACCAGCGGCCTGAACACGGGAAGCGCGGCGGCGGATGCGATCACGTTCATGTTCTCGAGCGTCTGCGACGCCACCTGCCCCAGGCTCTCGCCGGTCACGAGCACGTCGGCGCCGGTTTTGGCCGCGAGCGCACTCGCGATCCGCATCATGAACCGCCGGTAGAGCACCACCCGCAGCGGCCTCAGCACGCGCGCGACGATCGTGCGCTGCGCCTCGGCGAACGGCACCAGGATGAGCGTCGAACGCGCCTGGTAGCGCGTCAGATGGGCAACCAGGTCGCGAGCCTTGTCCAGACTCGCTGCCGAGAGCAGCGGAACGCTGTGGAAGTGCACGAAGTCCAGACGCAGCCCACGCTTCATCATCCGGTAGGCGGCCACGGGCGAATCGATTCCGCCCGAGATCAGCATCATCCCCCGCCCGCTGATCCGACCGGTAATCCGCCTGGACCCGAACGATGCTCCATCGAGAAGAGGGCGGTGGTCGGCAGAATCTCGATTCCAATCGTAAGTTCGGGATGTCCCAGGTCTACCTTGATACCGGTGGCGTTCTTGACGGCCTCGCCGACCGCGCGATCGATTTCCATCGAGTTGAGCGGGAACTGCTTGTCGGCCCGCCGCGTTCTGATCCGGAAGCTTTGCGGAGTCCGCCCGCGCATCGCCTCAAGCACGGCGCTCTTCATCTCCTCGACATCGCGCGCCACCGACCGGCCGATCGAAAACGTCTGCAGTCCGAAGAGCAGCGACGCCCGTTCGATCGCGACCTCGTCGCTCAACTCATCGGGCAGTTCGACCAGCAGGCGCGGCCCCTCGCCGCGAATCGGGCCGAGCCGATAGTCGGCGAATGTCGCGCTGAGATTGCGCTTCAGTTGCTCGACAAAGCGCCAGCGGTTGCGCCCCTTGAGCGCGATTTCGTGGTAGCGGCCAATAAGGTAACGCATCGGTTTCAAACTTGCGCGGACATTTCGGTGATATTTTATCCAATCGGACGAACGGCTTCCGATCGTCGTGGAACGCAGGGTAGCACAGCCGGATCGGCCCAGGCATCCAATGCGCCGCGACTTTTGTTATCCTGAAGCTATGGCTAAACGTCGGCATCTCGACTTGCTGCGGCATCGACTCGCGGCCGCCGCATCGAAGACCAGGCCCGGCAAGCCAAAGGATAAATCGGTCGCGGCGGTGCTGGTGCCGCTGTTCGAACGCGAAGAGCAATTGCACGTGCTGTACACGCGCCGCTCCGATCGGCTGCTCAGCCATCAGGGCCAGGTCGCGTTTCCCGGCGGCAAGGTTGACCTGTCCGACGCCGACCTCGTCGCCACCGCGCTGCGCGAAGCGCACGAAGAAATCGGCCTGCATCCGCACACCGTCGAGATTCTGGGAAGACTGACCACGTTCGACACGATGGCCAGCGGCTACTCGGTCGCGCCGTTTGTCGGCGTGATTCCCGAACCGAGTGGGCTTCGGCCCAATCCGCGCGAAGTCGCCGATATCTTCAGCGTTCCGCTGGAGGTCCTGAGCGATCAACGCTTTCGCGGCAACTACAAATGGCAGAGCGGCGGCACCTATCCGGCGATTCTCTACGCCGACCAGACGATCTGGGGTTTGACGCTCAGAATCACGCTCTCCCTGCTCGAACTGCTGGAAGAACCGGCAGCCTGACTTTCGGCGATAACCGCGCGGATGAAATGCCCGCGGGATTCGGATAGCTTGGTTGAATTCGCACGAATTGAATCGAAACATGGCCAAACATCAGCCAACCGACACCCTCGCGGACGCCCTGCGGAAACTGGAACTCGACCCCGCGACGGCGCCCGAACACGCGCTCGAGGCGATCCGCTCGATACGCGCCCGTTCGATCGCGACCGACGCCGCGATCGCGCACGCGCTCGGCCTGATTCAGATCGAGGGCGCCGCGCAATTGCTCGCCGAGATGGAGCCGGCATCCACCGGCGCTACCCGCCGCGAGATACGCCGCGCCCTGTTCAAGCTGCGCCAGCGCGGATTCGAAGCGGCTCCGGCGCCGAGCCCGGTAAAGCCGATAGGGCCGACCGCGACGACTGGCGCGGACTCCCTGCGCGCCCTGATGTCGCCGATCGACCCGGAAGGTGCGCGGCTCGTCTGGATTATCAAGGCACGTCCGCAGGGAGGATCGGCGCGGCTTTGGGGGCTCACCTCCGAAAGCGAAGGGCTGGTCGGCGCGACGATGGTAAACCTCTCGGGCCGCCAGTTGCGCGAGGAACGGAGCGAACTCGAGCGACGCGCCGGACTCGCGCTGGTCGATGCCGATTGGCGCCTTGCCGATTTCATCGTGTGCGAAGCGTATCGCCGCACGCCGGAAGGGCGGCGCGGGCAGGTGGGGAATTTCCTCACCATCCGCGCGGAAATCATCGCCAGTCCGCCGCCTGTCGATTTCGCGCATCCGATATACGACGAGCTTGCGGCGGAATGCGCGGCCGAACCGTCGCTCGATTTGCTCAAGGAGCCCGAGATCGCCGAATGGAGGCTGCCCGCCGAAAAGACCAGGAGCTACATCGACGAGGTCAATGACATCCGGCAAAGCCCGCTCGTCCTCAATCGGTTCCAGCAGGAAGATCGGATCAACACGATCGTCGAGCGCGCGATTGGCGAACTGTTATCCGGCGAGAACGGCATCGATTGCGCGACGCCGCCTCGAAGATACCGCGTACTATCTCGCCCGCGCCGGCCGGCGTCAGGCGGCGGGATGGGCGGCATCGGCGGCGACGCGGATGCGCGACCATGCCGATTTGAGGCGAATCCCGTTTTTCCAGAATTTCGTCCGCGCCAGCCTCGGCGCGATACTCGCCGAGCAGGAAGAGCACAGCGCGACGAGCCGCGGCTGATCGTGACGCCGGCGGAAGTGATGCGCGAGCGGCAGGCCAGCGCGGCCGCCCGCGCTAGGCGGTGCGCGCTCGCCTACTTAATCGCCAGCGGATTCAGCGGACTGCCGACGGCGCCGGTGAAGCGAGCGGCGGTGCGACGAAGAAGCAGGTGTAGCGGCCGTCCTGCTTGCAATCCGCCGCCAGCGCTTCGAACTGAAAAATCTCGCCCAGCACCAGGCCGAGATCGCGAATCGCGATCTGATGGAACGGCAAGCTGGTCGTCGTCAATCTCTGACGGCTGCACCTCGACCGTGACGTTATCGACCGCGATGCACGAGATCTGCTTCTCGTAAATCCATTCCAGCGTTTTGAGCCCCACTCCCGGACACGCGCCCCAATAGGCCGCGCGCTCGTTGGGATGGTTGTACCAGTGCGGCACCCATCCGGTGCGGATCAGCAACGCGTCGCCGCTCTCGACCGTGACGTTCTGGGCCTTGGCGCATCCGTCGAGATCGGCAGGCGTGATCGCGTAGCCCGGATCGAGTAGCCCTTGGCGTCGGCGTTCTTGTAGCGCACCAGGTCGAGCAGCACGCCGCGCGTAGTCAGCGATTCCGCCATCATCGCGATCGAATTCTTCGCCGCTCCCGCGTGCGCGGTGACGTATTTGGTCTCGACGCCGTTGTAAAAGCAGTTGTCGTAACCGACGTGGGCGAGACTGTCCCACTGCGTCGAGACCTGCAGCGGCATGAACACGGAATCGTCGTTGGCGATACAATCGCTGGGGAAGCCGATGTCGCGCGCATAGACGTTGAGCAGCGTCATCATGCGGACGCCGGGAGTGCGGGTCGGAAAGATGGGCCGGTCGCATCGAGCGGAACCGCGCAGGTGAAGATTTTGCCCTTCTTCACTTCGCGGCTGCCCTTGGCGACGACATCAGCGTGATGAAGTTGGTGGTGCCGAGCTGATCATCCTTGCCCCATCGGCCCCAGTTCGAAACCGCCTTGATACCCCATTTCTCCGCGAGATTCATGGTTCATCCTCCCGACGTGGCGGATGGCGCGGGCGCGCCACCCATCAGCTACGGTTACGCTTCGCGCTATTTGGCGGTCGAAACCCTTTTCGGCATTTCTGTGGATCACGATCAACTGTCCGCCGATATGACGCGGGATGCAACTGGCAGGAGTAGTGAAAGATTCCCGGCTTGTTGGCGACGAATTCGACCGTCTTGGGTGTACCGGCGGTCACAATCTCGGCTGATACTGTAAGCCCGGCAGCGCAAAGCCGTGCTGATTGCCCGCGCCCGGGACCATATTCTTGAGCGTGAGCTTAACGTGATCGCCTTGCTCGACCGCGATCATGCTCGGCAGCCAGAACTTGGCATCATCGATCGACACCGATGCCAGCGTGAAGTTCTTGACGGAGCGATCGGCTCGCGCTCCCATCGGCTTTTCCGCGTCGGCGGCCCGGCCGGTTATGCCGCGAGCAGAACAGGATCAAGATCGCGGCAAGCGCTCCCAGGTTTCAGGGTTCGCTTCGTTCTCAGCCATCGTCACTCCTCTATTCGCTGCCCGCGAGACTGGCGGTTAGCCGTTAAATTGTTTCGTCCACTGACGCCACTGCTCGTCGCCGATATTCGTGCGATACGGAATATAGAACCCGATCCGATCGAGCAGGCCGTCGTAGCGAGCTTTGACTCTGTCCACGATATTGTCGTAGGTTACCGCTCACCGCGTAAACGTCCAGCATCTCGTCGGTAATTTCCTTGCCCATCCCGGCCCAATCGCCCTTGGCCGCCTTCTCGTTGAGCGCGCCGCCGATACGTCGCCCCATCCATGAGCATCGAGCATGGGTTGATAGGTGCGGGTCGAGGCGTAGAAAGAGATCTGCTGACGCACGCCCGGCCTGGCGGCTTCGATCTCCTCGTCGTTGCGCCCGATGATCACGAAGCCGATGGTCGCGATCGTGAAGTCCTTGCGCTTGCGTCCGGCCTTCTCGAGCCCCGTCTGGATGTTGGGAAGCACGAATTCGCGCAGGTACTTTTGCGAATGGAACGGATGGGCGTGCAGGCCGTCGCACAGCTCGCCGGCGAGCCGGCAGGATATGTTTGTTAACGCCCCGCGATATAAATCGGGATGTTTGAATAGTCGTGGCGCGGCGGGGTGAAGAACGGCGTCATCAGCGAGAAGTTGTAGTACTTGCCCGAGTACGAGAGCTTCTTGCCGCCTTCCGCCCAGCACTTGAAGATCGCGCGCAGCGATTCGATATACTCGCGCAGCCTCGGCACCGGCGCTTCCCATCGCACACCGAAACGCCGCTCGATATGGCCCTTCACCTGCGTGCCGAGCCCGAGGATGAAGCGCCCATCGGAAAGCCCGGCCAGATCCCACGCGGTGTAGGCCGTGATCATCGGGCTTCGCGGAAAGGCGATCGCGACCGCCGTACCCATTTTGATTTTTTTGGTGTGTTCGGCGACCAGCGCGAGCGGCAGCAATCCGTCGTTGCCGGCCTCCGCGGTCCATAGGGCGTCGAACCCCAACTCCTCGGCTTTCCTCGCGGCCTCGGGGACCGCTTTCAGACCAGCCACCCAAACCTGAGTATCCAGTTTCATAATGCTTGGATCTCCTTTGCGCCTAAAAAGCCTTCGAATCGTAACAGATGTCTCGGCGAGGTGTAAAAGCAACCGCCGGGGCTGGTAAACGCAAGCGATGCCCACTTTTCGCTAGTGCGCTGGCGCGTAACTAATTCGCCTGACTCGGCGACCGACCCAGCCAACTTTGCGTCATCCTGAGCCATGCGATGGATCGCCGCGAAGCGATTCGTCTTTTCCCCACTCCGCGCGAAAAAATTTGCACCTCTCTTCAGGAAAACTCCTTGATTTTGCACGAGTATCGCCGCCGCTTTCGCCTTATAATCTCCCCTGCTCCGGCATCCAAAAACAGCGAAGCCTGGCCGCGTCACGGCCAGGCTTCACGATCGTCTTTGAGTAGCAAAATCCGAACTCGCGGATCAAGTCAAAAACTGCCGCCGCGCATCCCAGGGTGGCGGGTTGGGAATTCGTTTATGAGAGGACCCTCACTCGTCGGTCCTCCTGAACCCGGAATGCTAGAGCAGCTTCACCAGCCGCTCGGGGAAGTCGGTGATGATTCCGTCGACGCCCAGCGCCAGCAGACCGCGCATCTCGGCTTCGTCGTTGACCGTCCAGACATGCATCTCGACGCCAAGGCGATGGGCCGCGGCGACGCTCTCGGGCGTGACCAGAGTGAATTTCTCATACTCGATCGGAATCTGAAGCGCGTCGCCGGGCGGCACGTAACCGGCCGGCCGCGAAACCATCGCCTGGAAAAAATTCCCCACCTCGCGAGAGGAGAAGTTGGTCGGGATAGCGGGCGCAAGGGCGCGAACCTCATCGAGCGGTTGCTGATGTTGCGAGGCGACCAGAACGCGACGGCGCATCCCGGCCTTATCGACGGCATCGAGCATCGGTTCGACCACGCTCGGGTGAGTCTGCTTGATCTCGATCACGAAGCAGGTGTCGGGAAACGCCGCCAGCACCTCAAACAGCGTCGGCACCTTCAGATCCTGCCCGCGAAACGGATAGCCGCCGTCATCGTCGACGAAGCAGTAACCGGCGTCGGCCTGCGCGAGTTCCTCGTAACCGAGCTCGCGAATCATCTCCGGACGGCCCGCGGTGCGCGCGAGGTCGGGATCGTGATGTACGACCACGCGGCGGTCGCGCGTCATGTGGACGTCGAGTTCGATGTAGCGGATGCCGAGACGATGGGCGGCCCTGAACGCCGCCATCGTGTTCTCCGGCCAGGCGCCGCTGGCGCCGCGATGGGCCATCGCGCGCCGCCGCTTCGGGCTGAAGAAATCCGTATCGCGCATCGAAGGTCGCCGAGAATTCAATGATGGGTGCCGCTACGCGGCAGCACTTGGATCCAACAGGACTTTAGCGCGCATCCCGGCTTCGGAGCCAGGGCTTTTTTGATACTCGCAGACGATTGGAAAATCATTTTCGACGGCCTGCTAGTCAGGTCGGCTTGCCGCGGAATCCCCGGATTCGATTCCGCACAGGCATCGAGCTATCGCCGCCAAATCGCTGAGCCGGGCCGGTTCGCGGCCCAAATCAGGGACGACGACGAAAGCCGCGGAATCGGGAACCATGGCGCGCAAGGCGCTTAGCGATTCGGTCTGGCGCGCCTTGAGCGCGGCGAAATCGCGCCAGTTGCGGCGAAGCTTGCGCTTGAGTTCGGAGGGGATTTTCAATTTCGCCAAATCGGTTGCCCGCGGCATCTCCGGCATCGCGCGATTCACCACCATCGCGCCGACCTTGAGCCCGATGGCGTTCAGCGAATCGATAAAGGCGCGGGTTTCCTCGACCCGCTGGGCCTCAGCGGCGCTGACCACGACGATCAGGGTCTCGTCACGATCGCGCACCAGAGTGTGAGCGCGCTCGGCGCGCTCGGCAAAGCCGCTGTACATGCCGTCGAAGCCGCTGACGAAACTCTGGACGTCCGCCAGCAAGTGGAGCCCGGTCAGCCGATCGAAGGCCGCAAGCACCGCGCGCGCGGCGAGATCCACGAGCTTGAGGCCCTGGCCGAAAAAGCCGGTCGAAGCGCCGAGCAGCGCCGCCGCCCGCGAGTTGAGCAGCTCCAGGACACGGCGCGGCGAGTCGAGAAAATCCAGCGCTTCGCGCGCGGGCGGCGTGTCGAGCACGATCAGATCGGTCTCGACGTTGGCGCATAGCTCCAGCAGCTTCTCCATCGCCATGTAATCGCCCACGCCCGCCAGCGCCTGCGACAGATTCTGGTAGAGGCGATTCTCAAGGATAGCGTCGCGCGCGGTTTCCGAAGGGGCGTAGCGCGTAATCAACGAGTCGAAGGTGGCCTTCGGGTCGAGCTTCATCGCCCGCAGCCTCCCTCGGCCGGAGTGCGGGATGCCGTCCAGCTCGACGTCGCTCAGCTCGCCGCTATCGACCGTGAGGCCGAGTGCGTCGAGCAGGCGCGGCGCCGGATCGACCGTCATGACGTCGACCTTCCGGCCGCCCATCGCCTCGCCCAGGGCGATCGCGGCAGAGATTGTCGTTTTGCCGACGCCGCCGGTGCCGAGACACAGAATCAGCCGCCGGTCCGCCGGCTTGAGAGGGCGCGTTTTCATCGTCAGGCCAGTACGGATTCGAGCGCCCGACTGAGTTCGAAGATTTCCGCCTTGCCGATCGATTCCGTGAACAGCATCGGCAACTCGATAACGTTAAGCCCCGTGCTGGTCAGTCGCCGGCGCGCGCGCTCGGCCAGGGCGCCGAGTTCAATCCGGCGGGCCACCAGCCGGCCATGTTCGCCCATCGCGGCCGCGATCTTCGCCTCGGCGCGATTGAAAAGCGGGCGAGCTACGCCATTGAGTATCGCGGCGACGCGGCGGATTCCCATCCGTTCTTCGAGCGTCGATGCGGTCTCGATCGCTTCGCGGATTGCCGCCTCCTCCGGGCTCAGCGTGATCGCTACGCCGAAGCGATTCGGATCGGCGAGGAATCTTTCCAGCTCAAGCGAGAGCCGGTTCAATCGGCCTCGGGGCGCAAGGCGTCCGATCCCGGCCGCGACCGACAACAGCTCGATCGCGCTGCCGCTGGCGGGGCCATCGATTACCAGATAGCCGTCGTCGCGCGCGGCTTCGCCGGCCATGATTCTCAGCCGCTCGAGGATCAGGAATGCTTCCAGCCCGGGCACGGCGGCGGTCACGTAGCCGAAAGTCCGGCTCCCCAGCATCCGGCGCGAGATCGCCTTGAGCGGAACGATAGTCTCGATAAACGATTCCAGCTCGGCCCGCGGGCTGAGCGCCCGCACCTCGAGCCTTTCGTTCACGCGGCAGAACCCGCGGCCGTTGAGCTCGGCGCCGAGCAGCCGCGCCGACGACGCTCGCCGATCGAGATCGGCGAGCACCACTGGATTGCGCCGCGCCAGCGCCACGGCCAACGCCGCGGCCGCGATGCTCTTGCCGGTGCCGCCCTTGCCGGTGATGAATATTAAACGGGGTAGAGCCATCGGCTAAAATCCAGGCGTATACTCCATGTCAGTCAACATGCCGGAGCACCAACAGATCGATTCGCCGCAAGATACGACGGAGCCGCGCTTTCGAACTCTGATATTGGAAGTCGCCAAGCCCGATATCGCGTTCTTCAAGGCCATAATCGAATCCTACGACAACCTCGCGACGCTGCGGACCGAGGACCCCCAACTCGGCCATCTCAAGCTATGGTTCGCGCCCGGGTTCGAGGCCCACGTCAACGAGATTCTGGCCTCGCTGGCGCCGATGATGTCGATCCGAATCGTGAGCGCCGCGTAAAGCCGCCTGTTTGCGGCGCACAAAACCAATTTTCGTAAAAGCCATACGCGGCCATGGTCATGACGTTTGCGATGGCTCGGTTACGGCCTCGGGCGCAGGCGTCGGTTGCTTGCGGACAAAGTACGATACACCGATGCTGATTCCGTACAGGAGCAGCAGAGGTATCGCCAGCAGGAACTGCGAGACCATATCGGGCGGAGTCAGCGCGGCGGCGACGATGAAGATCAGCAGTATCGCATAGCGGATCTGCTTGATCATCATGCGATGGTCGATCAGTCCGATCCGCGTCAGGAAGAACGCGAAAATCGGCATTTCAAAAGTAATCGCGAAGGCGAGCAGCAGTTTGGTCGAGAACGCCAGATACTCGCTGATCCTGATCGTCGGCGTGACGCCGATCGAAGCGTACTGGCCGAGAAAAAACGCGTATCCGACCTTGAATACCACCGCCCAGCAAAAATAGCCGCCAAGCATGAAAAAGATGGTGCCGAAAGCGACGAACGGCCTCACCAGCTTGCGCTCGGATTGATAAAGGCCGGGCGCGATGAACTTCCAGATTTCGTAGAGCACGGCCGGACTCGCGATAAACAGCCCGGCGACCAGCGCGACCTTGATCTTGGTGAAGAACGCCTCGCTGACGCCCGTGCCGATCAGCAGCACCCGATTATTCGAGACCTCGCGAATCGGCCAGGTCAGCGCCCGAAAAAGATCGTCGACCACGAGGTAGGCGATTATGAAGCCGATGGTCAGCGCGATAAGCGCGCGGATCAGCCGCACGCGCAGTTCCTTGAGGTGCGCCATCAGCGGCATCCGCGCTTCTTGGGTTACCGGAACGGCCTGGTCGGTTTGCTCGCCCGCCATTTCCGGTTGTATCACGTCGTCAGGCATGCAAATTACGCTTGCGGATTGAAAGGAACCGTCATTATATCAGCTTTTGGGTTGGTCCGGCGGCGGCTCGATCGCTTTGGGCGGTTCCGGCGGCGGCAGCTTCGGCTCGGGTTTGGATGGTTCCTGGACTTCCTCGATCGCCTCGCTCAACTCCCGCGTCACCTCATTGGCCGCGGCGCGAAGTTCGCGGATGATTCTGGCCGCGGCGCGCAACACCGCCGGCATCTCTTCGGGGCCGATCAGGATTAGCGCGACCGCCAGGATCAGCAGTATTTCAAATATATCGAACGTAGGACTGAAGTGCGCTTCGGGCCGCCGCCCTTGAGACAGATCCGGGTCTCGAAGAATCCGTTACCATCGGCCAATCATGTTAGCTAATACTTGGAGTGTCAACGATGCTAAGGACGGCACTTATCGCGGACCGACGCTATCTCGAGCACTTCGCCGGCCGGAATCATCCGGAGCGCCCCGAGCGGGTCAAGGCGATGATCGAGATGGCGGAGAGGCTGGATCGCTCCAGCGTGCATTTCTACACCCCGCGGGAAGCGACGCTGGACGAGATCGCGCTCTGCCACGAACAGTCCTATATCGCGCAGGTCGAGCATACCGCGCACCTCGACCGCTACGACTTCGATCCCGACACTCACACCTCGCGTGAGTCTTACAAAACCGCGATGCTTGCGGCGGGCGGCGTGCTGACCGCCGTCGAGGCGGTGCTCGATGGTTCCGCCGACAACGCCTTCGCGATCGTGCGGCCGCCCGGCCATCATGCGCTGCCCGATCGCGCGATGGGGTTCTGCTTCTTCAACAACGTCGCTATCGCCGCGGCATATCTCATCCGGACGCGAGGCCTTCGGCGGGTGATGATCGTCGACTGGGATCTCCATCACGGCAACGGCACTCAGGAAATATTCTACGAGTCGCCGCAGGTGCTTTACACATCGCTCCATGAGTTTCCCCATTATCCGGGCAGTGGAGCCGTCGAAGAAATGGGAGCCGGTGCCGGGGCCGGCTACACGGTGAACGCGCCGTTGCCGGCCGGATCGGGCGATGCGGAATATCTCGATGTGTTCGATCAGGTGTTGATGCGGCTTGGGCGAAAGTTCAGACCCGAGTTCATCCTGGTTTCGGCGGGCTTCGATTGTCATTACCGCGATCCGCTCGGAGACATGCGAGTCACAGAGGAAGGATTCGCCGCGATGGCGCGGCGGACCAAGCGTCTGGCCGCCGAATGCTGCGATGGTAAACTGGTTGCGGCGCTGGAAGGCGGTTATGACCTGGATGCGCTCGCCGCTTCGGGAAAAGCGGTTATCGAGGAGTTCGGACGCGATCCCGATGAGCCTATCGCGCCGGCTCGGGCGCCGTCGCGCGCGACGCCGCTGATCGAGCGCGTGCTGGTCGAGTTGTCCCCTTTTTGGCGGTTCTGATAATCGACAGAACCGATCGCATCGCGCGCGATTTTTTGTCGGCGCCGGGAGAAGCGCGGCGTTGTTTGCGTTACCCCGATACTTGAACCCCGTCGGCGGCTCAAATAGTTGAGAATGGTAACCCAGCGGCAGGAAGAGGGCATGAACAAGAGATTTCAACAGCTACAGCAATTGATCAGAGTCGTGGCGGTGATGGGCGTAATCGTCCTTGCCTGCACCGGCTCCGCAAAATCGGAGGGTTTGCCTTTGCGTAACACCGGTCACTACGCCACGATCGAGACCGAGCGTGGCACTATCGTCGTCGAGCTTTATCCAGCCGTCGCACCCAAGACGGTGGCGAACTTTGAAAAGCTCGCCAAAGACGGTTTCTACAACAACCTCACGTTTCATCGCGTGGTCCCGGGCTTTGTAGTCCAGGGCGGCGATCCGCAGGGAACCGGGGCAGGCGGCCCGGGTTACGACGTTCCGGCGGAAATCAGCGCCACCGAAAAGCATCTGCGTGGCACGCTGGCCACCGCGCGCACGGGCGACGAAGTCAATCCGGAGCGCAAATCGAGCGGCAGCCAGTTCTATATCTGCCTCGAGCCGCAGCCCGGCCTCGACGGCCAGTACACGACCTTCGGCGGCGTGATTAAGGGCATGGAAGTGGTCGACAAGATTCAGCGCGGCGATCATACGAAAACGATTACGCTATCCAGCGAGCCGCCAAAGTAGGCGGCCTCGGCGATGTCATCGGCTGGAAGCGGGCACCCGGGCGGGCCCTACTTCACGGTTGACCTTCATCTGCACACCAACCGCGGCAGTTCGGACTCGAACCTGTCGCCCGAGGAGCTGCTGGAGCACACCCGCGCGGTCGGCCTCGGTGCGGTTTGCATCACCGAGCACGACAACATGTGGGATTCCGGCGCGATCGAGGCGCTGGCTGCCGACTCCGGCGTCGTGGTGCTTCACGGCATGGAGGTCACGACCGATCTCGGCCACGTCGGCGTGTTCGGCCTGGATCGCTACGTGGGCGGCATCTACAAGCTCAAGGAACTGCGCCGCGTGGCCGACATCGAGGGCGGAATCCTGATCGCCAACCATCCGTTCCGCTACAAGCTCGACGCCAAAGTCGCGTTCATGAACGGTCACGACGAGCCCCTCGATCCGGGCCGGCCGGAGCGCGCCGCCGAGCTCGAAATCTTCCGGATGACGGATGCGATCGAGGTGCTCAACGGCGCCTGCTCCGAGGAGGAGAATCTGTTTGCCCTGCGCGTGGCGCGCCATCTCGGTCTGGCCGAGGTCGCGGGGTCGGACTCTCATTGGAGCCGCTCGGTGGGATGCGTGACCACGCTTTTCAGCCGACCCGTGCGCGACGAACGCGACCTGATCGAGCTGATCAAGGCGCGTCAGTGCCGCGCCGGCCGCGGTCTCCTCACGCAGGATGTTCGGGCCTTCGACGCCGCTCAAGACCTAACCGGCCAGGATTGAAAAGCGCATCCCCGCGTCGAGCACTCGCCGAGTGAGTCGTCGGCGCGGGATCGCTACCGACTGATTATTCCACCATCGGCGGCGATGTTCTGGCGAGTGATCCAGCGCGCCGGTTCGCTGACCAGGAAGGCGATGACCTCGGCGATTTCTTCGGGCTGCCCCAGGCGATGTAGCGGCGTCATCTCGATTAAATTCCGGCGTGCGTCCGAGTCCATATTCGCGAGCAGCATCCCGGTCTCGGTGAAGCCGGGCGAAACGACGTTGACCGTGATGCCGCGCGGGGCGACCTCCTTCGCCAGAGTGCGGCAGAATTGCTCCACGGCCGCCTTGCTGCCGAAGTAGCAGGTGCCGCCAGGAAGATTCAGAATGGTTCCGATCGTCGAGACGCATACGATCCTGCCGCCATCGACCATGTAGCGCAGCGCCTCTTGAAGACAAAAGAAAGTCCCCTTCGCGTTAAGGCTGTAGGTCCGATCGAAATCCTCCTCGGTGATTTCCTCCATCGGCTTGAAGCTGGAATAACCGGCGTTCGCTACCAGGATGTCGAGTCTATCCAGGCGCGCGACGGTCTCTCGAAACAGCCGGCGTATATCGTCCAACCTGGCAACGTCGGCCTGGATCGCTATCGCTTTGCCGCCCCGAGCCTCGATTGCTTCAACAACGGCGTTCGCCTCTCCGGCGCTGGTGGCGTAGTTGACCACGACCGACGCGCCATCTTTCGCGAGACGCTCGGCTGTTGCCCGGCCTATACCCCTGGAAGCGCCGGTTACGATAGCGACTTTGCCTGTTAGTGCGCCCATCTTTTCTCTCAGCCTCTATGACGTTCGTTTGTTGTTTGGTTGCTGAATGCTGCAACACCACAAGAGCGCCGATGTGAAATCGCGCATAAAAATAGTTGCGGCGCTTACCTCAACGGTCTCACGGCGCGGAGGGAATAAACCGACCGCTTCACATTCGGTTGGGCGAGGGGTTGTAATGAGGCGTATCGCACAGGGGAAGCTCCATATGCCGGTTGCGTCCGATCCAAAATTTGCTCAAGGCAGGACGGGCGACCTGCTGAGCCGCACTCGCCGCTCGGGCACAAGTGTCGAGACGCTGGCCGAAGGTGCGCTGCTTCTCAGAGGGTTTGCCTGTTCCGATGCGACAGCGCTTATGGAAGCGCTCGACCTGATCCTTGCAACGTCGCCGTTCCGCCATATGATTACCCCCGGCGGCTATCGAATGTCCGTGGCGATGACCAATTGCGGTCGCGCCGGCTGGATCACCGATCGCCGCGGCTATCGCTATGGTACGCTCGATCCAATCAATAGCCGTCCGTGGCCACCGATGCCTGATGCATTTCTAGGCGTCGCGACACGCGCCGCCGCCGCGGCCGGATTCGGCGTTTTCGAGCCCGACGCGTGCCTGATCAACCGCTACGAGCCCGGGGCTCGGCTCTCGCTACACCAGGACAGGAACGAGCGCGACTTCGGCGCGCCCATCGTGTCCGTCTCGCTCGGGCTGCCGGCGGTCTTCCTGTTTGGTGGATTGCGTCGTAACGACCGGCCGCATCGCGTCCGGCTGGAGAGCGGCGACGTTGCGGTGTGGGGTGGTTCCGCTCGACTTGCCTTCCACGGGATAGGGCCGCTCGCCGATGGAGACGACCCGCTAACCGGCCGTTGCCGCATCAATCTGACGTTTCGGAAGGCACTTTGACCGCATTTCCGATCGCGCCCAAATTTAGCGCGTCGAAGGTTTCGAAGCGCTGCTGATGAACCAGAACGGATGGGGCGGCATCGCATTGGATGGCAGTCGCAACTTGAAGGTTGTGGCTCGGCGCGGGGCTGGGATAGAATTTCTACACCCAGTTTATTTTTTGACCCGGATTAATGGCGGATATTCACGACCGGCTCCTGCTGATTGAAAACATCTCGGCCTTGGTGGGCCTGGCGGGCGCGGACGTGCGCGAAACGCTGGACGCGGTTATGGCCGCGATCGCCGAAGGGATGGAGACCGAGGTCTGCTCGCTTTACCTCTTCGACCCGACCCGCGAGCAGTTGGTGCTGCGCGCCACCGTCGGCCTGGACCGCGACTCGGTGGGCAAGGTCACGATGCGGGCCAACGAGGGTCTGGTCGGACTCGCAATCGAAACCGCGCAGCCGGTCGCGGTCGCCGATGCGGCCGGCCATCCGCGCTACAAATATTTTCCCGAGACCGGTGAGGAACGCTATCACGCCTTCCTCGGGGTCCCGATGATGGACGGGCGCCGCCAGCCGATCGGCGTTCTGGTCGCGCAGACGCTGCGCCGGCGCAAGTTCACGGTTACCGATATCCGGCTGCTGAAAACCGCCGCCAGCCAACTGGCGCAGGCGCTTTCCCATTTCAGGCTGCGCGAAACGCTGGCCACCAAGGAAAAGGAGCGCGACGAGTATCGCCGCCGGATGATCGAGGCGACTCGCCAGCTCAAGGGTTATGAGAAGGTGGGCGGCAAGACCCGACATGTAACGCCGGTCAAAATCCGCCGCCCGCGCCTGGTCGGCTTGCCCGCGGCGCCGGGTTTCAGCCGCGGCATTGCCCATCCGGTCGGGACCTTTCTCAGCACCATCGACCGCAATCTGCGCGCTCACGATCGCGGCTCGGAACTGAAGCGCCTCGAAGAAGCGATCGGGCGCTCACGCAGCGAGCTGGAAACGCTCAAAAAGCGCATGGCGCCGCTGATGCCCGAGGCGGACCTCAAGATCTTCGACGCCCATCGGTTGATCCTCGAAGACGAGGAATTCGTCCGTCGGATCCGGGATGTGATCGCCGCCGGTTATGCGGCTGAAAGCTCGTTGTTTCGCGTAATCGATGAGATGAGCGCTTCGATGCTGGCGCTGGCCGACGGTTACTTGCGCGAGCGGGCGATAGATTTTCGCGACATCGGCCACCGCCTGTTGCGCCATCTGCGCCATGAAGAACACGCCGCATTCTCGCGCCCGACCGTGCTGGTGGCCGAGGAGCTGACGCTCTCTCAGTTAACGCTGGTTTCGCACGAGAATCTGGCCGGTATCGCCTTGCAATCGGGAGGCGTCACCTCGCACGCCGCGATTCTGGCGCGCTCCTTCGAAATCCCGACCGTGGTTGGCGTCGAACATCTGATGGAGTCGGTTTCCGAGGGCGACAGCGTCATCACCGACGGCAACTCGGGAATCATCTACGTAAATCCCAGCGCGGAGGTGGAGCGCGAATACGACAAGCTGATCAAGCAGTACGACGCTTTCAGGCGCGACCTGATGGTCAACCCGGAACCGACCACGGTCACCCGCGACGGCCATCGCGTCCAGCTCCTGGCGAATATCGCCCTGTACAATGACATCGAACTGGCGCTCCGCTACGGCGCCGAAGGCATCGGGCTGTTCCGCAGCGAGTTCTCGTTCCTCACCTACGAGGATTTCCCTGACGAAAATCAGCAGTTGGCGCTTTACACTCGCGTGCTCGAGGCGGTTAAAGGCCGGCCGGTTACGATTCGCACCCTCGATATTGGCGCCGACAAGTATCCGCCCTATTTACGCATCCCCCGTGAGGATAACCCCTTCATGGGATGGCGTTCGATTCGGATCTCGCTCGAGATGGCGGGACTTTTCAAGGTGCAGTTGCGCGCCATTCTGCGCGCCGCCGCCAGGCACGACGTGCGGATTCTGTTCCCGATGATCTCCAGTATCGACGAACTCATGCGGGCGCGCGAACTACTGGAGGAATCGCAGGCCGAACTCTACCGCGAAGGGCTGGAGCACGACCCCAACATCAAGGTCGGCATCATGATCGAGGTGCCGGCGGCGGTCTGGCTGGCGCCGCGTTTGATCAAGGAAGTCGATTTCTTCTCGATCGGCACCAACGATCTGATCCAGTTCATGCTCGCCGCCGACCGCAACAATCCCAAGGTCGCGCAGGTTTACGAGCCGCTCCATCCCGCGGTGCTGTCGGCGATTGCCCAGGTTGTAGAGGTGGTGAGGACCGCCGGCAAGGAGGTTTCGATCTGCGGCGAGATGGCCAGCGACGCTCTGGCAACCGTCGTGCTCGCGGGAATCGGCCTTGACCATCTGAGCCTGAGCCCGTTTTTCATTCCGGTGGTGCGCAAGATTCTGCGCGAAATCAAATACGACACCGCGCGGCGGATTGCTCGGGATGTCCTCGAAATGCCGACGGTTAAGCAAATCAAGGGCTACCTGTTCGAGCGATATCGCGACTTGGGCCTGCTAAACGTTGTCGAGATGTACCGCTAAAACAGGCGGCGGCCACTCGCCACGCCTGAGCTTCCGACAGTCCGCAATCGCTCGCCAAATAATAACCCGACAAGGTTGACTTGCGGGCTCGAAGTTGGGTAGCTGGTAAAGCCTTGACCAGTCGGTTAGGATTTGGCAACCGATGCTTTTTAGTTGCCAGGGATCAGCAGCACTGGGAGAATAGACGGAATGGAATTTATTATTACTTTGGCCGGTATTGCGGCGGCTCTGGCGGTGGTGGGTTATCTGGTGCTGGGACGCAACCGGCACGGCGCCGATCGGCCCGGTAATCGTTTGCAGCTCACCGCGAGCAAAGGGGCGATCGAGCAGGCCGCGCTGAGACCCGAACCCTGCCGGACGGTCAGAGTCTATTTCATCAAGCCCGCCCGCTACGACGATGAAGGTTACGTCCAGAATTTCCGATGGGGTGTGCAGCCCAACAATACGCTGACGGTGTTGGCCGCGCTCAACGATTCCTTCAACAAGCGCTACGGCGCCGATCGCAACGTTTACCTCGATACCATCATCTGGGACGAGACCTGCGACGGGGTGGTATCGCCCGAGACCATCAAGGCGATCAAGGAGAAGGCGGGCGAGGACGGCGTCGAACTGCTGATCGGCATGGCCGGCGTGCAATCGAACCAGTACCCGCGCGGGCGCGACCTGGCGCTGCAATTCGTGGCGCAGGGGATGACCACGATGATGGGTGGATTCCACGTCAGCGGTTATCCCGACTCCATCAAGTTCCTCAACGAGTGTGGCGTTACCACGGTAGCGGGCGAAGCCGAAACCCTGTGGCCCGGGATTGTCGAAGACTTCCTGAGCGGCGAACTCCAGTTGCACTATTCGGTCACCGAGGGAATCCGCGCCAAGACCGGTACCGGCGATCGGATGGTGCCGGTTATCACCGACGCTCAGCTCCCGTTGGTCGACGATCGTTACCTGACCCGGTTCTTCAACCAGCAGATGACCACGATCGATACCTCGCGCGGATGCCCGTTCACCTGCTCATATTGCAGCGTGAAGAACGTGATGGGCCGGACGATGCGCTCGCGCGATCCCCAATCGGTGGTCCAATGGGTGCGCGCCGCGATCGAGAATCACGGCATTACGTCGCTGTTCCTGGTCGATGACGATTTCTTCCGCAGCCCGCGCTGGGAAGAAATCCTGACCGGCATGGTCGAGGTCAAAAAGGACCATCCGCAACTCTCCTTCATGATGCAGGTCGATGTCGACGCGTCGTGCTACGCCAACGTCGAGGAAGGCGAAAAGGAAGGCGCCAAGCACAGCCGCGCCCGCCGGTTCATCGACCTCGCGGCCAAGGCCGGATGCTATCAGGCGTTCGTCGGAATCGAGTCGCTCAGTCCCGAAAACCTCAATCACGCGACCAAGTATCAGAATACCGACGATAAGAACGGTTCCCTGGATCCGGCGGAGTCGGAGCGGCGAGTGCTCAGCAAGTATCGCCGCGTGGTCGAGAATTGGCACAAGGTCGGAATCTCGGTGCATGCCGGTTATATGCTTGGATTCCCGTTCGACGGCCCGGACTGCGGCCGGATCGCGGCCCGGATGCTCAAGAAAATCGGCTTCGATATCGTCTCCTTCTTCATCATGACGCCGCTGCCGGGAACCGAGGACCAGATCCGGTTCGCCAAGGAAGGGCAGATCATCGATTGGGATTTCAACAACCTGGATTCCCAGCACGCCACCCTCAAGCACGACAAGATGGACACCTACGAGTGGATGCGTGCCTACACCGATGCGTTCAAACAGTTCTACTCGCCGTGGCGTCTGCTGCGCACGATCCTTACCGTGGCCGGCGGCCGTCAGCTTTCGGCCGAGGCGCGCCGCTCGGTGGTCCGTCAGTTCGTTTACTACTTCTTCAGCTACCGCCAGGGCCGCCATCCGATGGTCGGCGGCGTGTGGCAAATCCGCCGGCGTGACGTCATGCGTGCCGGCATTACCGACGAGGACGCGCGTCGCAACTATCTCGGAGGCGGCCGCTTTGACGCCATCCTGCGCGGCGACGGTGGCGAGTTCGCCGGAGCGCCGGCGTAAGGCCGCGATTCTACCGATTAGGCGGCGAGCCGACGGTTCGCCGCCATCGCCCAGTTAGCCGATACCTCGGGTGAGCAGATTTATTTGCCTGTGCGCCGCACCCGCAATTCCATCCTGACTTTCTTTCACAAGGCGCGCCGAATAATCGGGACGCTGCTGACCCTCGGAATTACGCTGGGCGCGACGGCGGTGGCAATCGGCGGATTGGCCGTCCTGATGAACAACGTGGCGATCAACGAGCAACCCGGCATCCGGGCGCGGGTCTATCGTTTCCTGACCGTTGACTGGGCCGCGACCAGCGCCAAAGGGACTGGCCTCGCCGTATGCCGGCAGGATGGTCAAGGCGGGATCGTTCCCGCGCCGAAACCCACGCCCACGCCATCTCCCGGCGCTCAGGCAGGCGCGGAGCAGGAGCAACTTTATCCGGAGCTGGTCCGGCGCGGCTATCCTGGGCTGTCGCGCGCCGCGCTTTTCAAGATGGCGAAAGAGACCGTGAGCGGACTCGGCGGATGGAGAATCACGAAGGAAAATCCGCGAACCTATACCCTGGAGTGCGTCTGGACGTCCCGTATTTTCGGCTTCGAGGATACGGTGAAAATCCTGGTTACGCCGCGCAGCGAGATCGACCTTTGCTCGCATTCCGGGCTTGGCGAGGGGCGCGCACTCGAATGGCTGTTCAGCGGCGACTTCGCCGCCAACATCGGCCACATCAAGGAGTTTTACAGCGCCATCGAACCAATGGTAGACCGTGCCTACAAGGAAGAAGAACGCAAGCAAGGAGGAGGCTTTCGCTGAGCCCTCCGGGCCCCGGCGGCTTGCCGCAAAGTCGGGCGCATGGTCGAATATAACGATCGTGCGATCCGAACCTGATTGACAGGGCAAATTATAAATGCGAATGCGGGAAGCTGAAATCGACACGCTCGCGCATTACCTGGTTGAAGGTCTGATCGGCCGCGGTTCGATCAAGCCCAAAGCCGAGGTCGACGCGCTGGTGGCGTGCGTGGTGGAAATGATGTCGGCCGACTTCGAAACCGAGGCCCGACTCGACGAGGAAGCCGAGAAGATGGCCGAGGACGAGGCTCGAAAGCATCCGGGCCTCGATGTGAATCGGTTGCAGACCCTGATCAAGCAGCGTCTGGCGGAAAAGAAGAATTTCACCCTCTGAATCGCCCCGGGAATCTTTCAACGGAAACGATCTGTGAAGCACGTAGGCATAGCACCATCCAGCAACGGCGCGTCCGGAAATCGGTCCGCCATCCCGCCAATCGTTGACCAACGCGAGCGATTGTCCGATCGGCATGGAATGACATCGTGAAGCTTAGCGAAGCCCGAATCCTGTTCCTCGCGCGCGAGTCGCTCAATCGGATGCGTGACGAGGGTTTGGCCGAGGTCCCCAACTTCGCGATGGCGCTGCGCCACGGCCGCGAACTGATCGCCGAATGGATGGAGAAGGGAGATCAGGTGGATCTCGCGGTGAGAAAGAAAATCGCCTCGCTCAAGCGCGGCGTGGTGGAGGGCGGCTCCGAATGGCAGGTCCTCTACCGGCGCTATCGCGAAGAGGAACTCCGCAAGAAGGGCCCCGGCCGCTGAATATCCCCGGCCGATCGCCCGATGGGAACGGCCCTCGAGAGTCTGACAATTTTCTGAAACAGGAAGATATGCGCGATGTCTGAGATGGCCGGTCGGCTGGGCGAACTGCTCGGCAAACCCGGGATGGTGGTGGCGCCGTTCGTCTTCGACGCCCTGCAGGCGAAACTCGCCGAGGAAGCCGGATTCGAAGCGGTCTACATGACCGGTTTCGGCACCGCCGCGGCGCGCGGTTATCCCGATATCGGCCTGCTTACGATGAGCGAAATGGTCGCCAATGTCCGCGCGATCGCCGGCGCGGTAAATATCCCGCTCATCTGCGACGCCGATACCGGCTACGGCAATCCGATCAATGTCTGGCGCACGGTCCGCGAGTACGAGGACGCCGGCGCCGCCGCGCTCCATATCGAGGATCAGGTATGGCCGAAGCGATGCGGCTTCCTTGCCGGCAAGCAGGTCATCCCCGCCGACCAGATGGTTCCGAAGGTTCGGGCCGCATGCGACGCCAGACGCGACCCGCGATTTACGATTATCGCTCGCACCGACGCGCTGGCGGTCAACGGATGGGACGATGCGGTCGCGCGCGCCCGAGCCTACCGGCAAGCGGGCGCCGACCTGATTTTCGTCGATGGCATCAAGACCGTCGAAGATTTGGAGCGGTATGCCAGGCTGCTTGGCGACCTGCCGTCGCTTTACAACGGTCAGCTTTTGCCGGTCGACCAAATCGCCAAGTATGGCTTCAAGCTGATGATTTGCACGGCGACGCTGATGGCCGCCTATCAGCGGATGCGCGACGCGATGCGCGAGCTTAAGGCGACCGGCACTATCGGCGGCGGCGCCGATTTCGTTCTCATCGAGGAAATCGTCCGCCTGCTCGGAGTGCCGAAAATCCTCGAAATGGAAAAGAAGTACACTCGTTGAGGAATTTTCGGTTTCGTTCGCCGCTGTAAAGATTCGTAGAGGGTCGCTTCGCAGGCGGCCCCGGATTCCGTCCGGTTCAAGAGCCTGCCGTTAGCTCTGCTTTCCAATCCGAATCGCCAACCAGGGCCGCTCAGGCCCTTGCAATGCCGGTGGATAGGTATAAATTAACGCTTGGCACTCTTCTCCATCGAGTGCCAATTGACAACCCGCACAACGCTGGTTATCTCAAAAACCCGACAGCAAACTTCAAGGAGGTGGCGTGGAAGCCATGAAAATCAGGCCGCTAGGTGATCGAATTCTGGTCAAGAGAATCAAGGAAGAAGAGAAGACCAAGGGTGGGAATCATCATCCCCGATACCGCCAAGGAAAAGCCCCAGGAAGGCAAAGTCGTAGCGGTGGGCAAGGGCAAGATGAACGAGCAGGGCAAGCTGATCGCGCCCGACGTCAAGGCCGGCGATAAAATCCTGTTTGGCAAGTACTCCGGCAGCGAAGTCAAGATCGAGGGCGAAGAGCACCTGATCCTGCGCGAAGACGACATCCTCGGAGTGCTCGAATAAGTCCGCAACGGGCTTGAAACTTCAGGCAAGTTCACCGGAAAACAACGGAAATATAAGAGGCAAAAGAACTATGCCCGCAAAAATGGTACGTTTCGCTCAGGAGGCACGGGAGAAGATCCTCAAGGGGGTCAACGTCCTGGCCGACGCGGTTACGGTCACCTTGGGACCCAAGGGACGTAACGTAGTGTTGGAAAAGAGCTTCGGCGCGCCCACCGTCACCAAGGACGGCGTCACGGTGGCCAAGGAAATCGAGCTCGAAGACAAGTTCGAGAACATGGGCGCGCAGATGGTGAAGGAGGTCGCCTCCAAGACCTCGGATGTCGCCGGTGACGGCACCACCACCGCGACCGTGCTCGCGCGCTCGCTCTTCACCGAAGGCATCAAGATGGTGGCGGCGGGCCACGACCCGATGTCGCTCAAGCGCGGAATCGACCGCGCGGTCGAGACGGTGGTCGCCGAGCTGAAGAATCTCTCCAAGCCCACCAAGGATCGCCGTGAAATCGCCCAGGTCGGCACGATCTCGGCCAACAACGATTCGACCATCGGCGAGATCATCGCCGAGGCGATGGAGAAGGTCGGCAAGGAAGGCGTGATCACGGTCGAAGAGGCCAAGGGCCTCGAGACCACGCTCGAAGTGGTCGAAGGCATGCAGTTCGACCGCGGCTATCTGTCGCCCTATTTCGTGACCGATCCGGAGCGGATGGAGGCCAAGCTCGAGGACGCCTACATCCTGATCCACGAGAAGAAGATCTCCGCGATGAAGGATCTGCTGCCGGTGCTCGAGTCGATCGCCAAGACCGGCAAGCCCTTCCTGATCATCGCCGAGGATATCGAGGGCGAGGCGCTGGCGACGCTGGTCGTCAACAAGATTCGCGGCACGCTGTCATGCGTCGCGGTCAAGGCGCCCGGATTCGGCGATCGGCGCAAGGCGATGCTGGAAGATATCGCGATTCTGACCGGCGGCAAGGTGATCGCCGAGGAACTCGGAATCAAGCTCGAGAACGTGACCTTGCAGGATCTCGGCCGCGCCAAGCGGATCGTGGTCGACAAGGACAACACCACGATCATCGACGGCGCCGGCAAGAAGGCCGACATCGAAGGCCGGATCAAGCAGATCCGCGCCCAGATCGAGGAGACCACCTCCGACTACGATCGCGAGAAGCTGCAGGAGCGGCTCGCCAAGCTGGTCGGCGGCGTGGCGGTCATCCGGGTCGGCGCGGCGACCGAGATCGAGATGAAAGAGAAGAAGGCGCGCGTCGAGGACGCCCTGCACGCGACCCGCGCGGCGGTCGAGGAAGGCGTCGTGCCGGGCGGCGGCGTGGCGCTGATCCGCTGCTTCTGCGGCGCTCGACAACCTGCGCGCCGGCGAGGACGAGAAGGTCGGCATCGAGCATCGTCAAGAAGGCGCTCGAGGATCCTGCCCGCTGGATCGCGACCAACGCCGGCTGGGAAGGCTCGATCGTGGTCGACAAGATCAAGAACAACAAGGGCGCCTTCGGCTTCAACGCGGCCAGCGAGGAGTTCGAAGACCTGATGAAGGCCGGCATCATCGACCCGACCAAGGTCGTGCGCAGCGCGCTGCAGAACGCGGCGTCGGTCGCGGGCCTGCTGCTGACGACCGAATGCATGGTGGCCGAGAAGCCCGAGGAGAAGGGCGCCGGCGGCGGGATGCCTGGCGGGATGCCTCCGGCGGCGGCATGATGTAACGAACCTGCGCGCGGGTTTCCGCAGTAGGTAGAATCGTCCGCTTCGCGCGAGCGAAGCGGACGATAATAAAAAAACGGCGGTCCGAAAGGGCCGCCGTTTCCTTTTCCAGCCGACTGGCCTCCTCGCCTCTCGCGTCGGTCGGCGGCGCGTCCTAGGCCTGCCAGCATCGACGGACGTAGCCGCATCGCAGCCGCCGACACTCATCCGGGCCGTCCGGCTTCTTTGCGTAGTCGCCGCCGGTTCGCGCCGCGATCATCGCGCGACCGATCTCCAACAGGCGCGCGCGGCTTTCATCGACAGCGGGCATCGGGAGCGCGCAGGCCTCCGGCCGCCCGCGAAGGAAGAATAACTCAGCGCGGATCTCGCGACCGGGGTAGGCGCCGGCGGCAGCCAGCCGATAGCACTCCATCGGAACGCGGTAATCGGCAAGGTCTCCGTCGGCGCGACGCGCGTATTTGTAGTCGCGGATCAGAATCGCGTCGTCGTGCTCGACGATCAGATCGATCTGGCCGCGGACGAACAGCGCCGGCCCCGAATCCGCGATATTCATGAAGAAAGGAACTTCGCGGCCGATGATGCGCTCGCCGCTGCCGCGGCTTTCCACGTAACGGCGAAGGTCGCGATCGAGTTCGGTCCGTTCGGCGGACGTGAGATTCGCGCCGGCGCACAGATCGAGCGCTCTCGCGATTGCCGTTTCGAGCGCGGCCCCGCGCAAGTCGAGGTCCACTATTTCGAGCACCGCGTGCGCGACAGTGCCCCGCTCGATCGCGTTGCCTCCGTCGTCGAGAAACCCGTCGTGTTCGGGCACGCGCAACTCGTGCCGAAGCCTGTATTGGCGCGGGCAGCGGTCGAAGTCGGCCATCGCGGTCGGGCTGACCGTCAGTTCATCGTCGGGAGTTGGAACGAAGCCGAGGCGTTCTCGCGCACGACGGATGAAAAGCTCGACTTCAGCCGGATTCGGCGGTGACGGCGCGGGAACATCGCCGGATTCTTCTTCCACGGTCTGCGCGCGCCGCAAAGTTACCGCCGCTCCGCCGATTTCAATCGTTTGCTCATCGGCGCGCGAGCCGAGGAACGCGCCGACGCGTTCTCCAAGGAACGCTCGCAACTGCTTGTACCATCCCTTGTTCCCCGCACCTTCGCTTAAAATCAGCCGATCGCGGGCGCGCGTGATTGCGACGTAGAGCAGGCGCGCGCTCTCGGCCTTGTCCTGCTCGTCTAGCAGTTGTTTTTGCTCCTTTATCAGCGGATGCGGCAGTTCGTCGTCGCCGCTGCCGATAGTGTCGCGCATCAGCAGCCCGTCCTTGGGCGACAGCAGGAAGTTGGAAGGCAGATTGGGGGATTTCCGTCCCAGGTCGGCGAGCACGACAATCGGAAATTCGAGTCCCTTTGCCTGATGGATCGTCATCAGGCTCATCACGTCTTCGTTTTCGCCCAGCATCTGGGCTTGCGGCTCGTTGGGCTGGTCGGTGGTGAGGCGCTTGAGATGGCTGATGAAGTCGGCGAGGGTAGAAAAAGAACGCGACTCGAAGTCGCGCGCGATCTCGATCAGCTTACGGATATTGGCGACGCGCTGCGCGCCGCGCGATTGCGCGATCATTACGGCTTCGAAGTCCGTAAGCCCAAGCGCGCGCTCGAGGATGGCGACCAGCGATGCGTGCTCCCGCATCACGCGAAGCTCGTGCAGCACGTTCCAGGCGTGGACGGCCTCCTCGCGCCCGGTCGCGAGCCAATCGAAATCCGGTGCGTCGGCCGCGAAACGCCCGGCCAGCGAAAGGCCGTCCGCATTGTTTCGAAGCGCGATTTCCATCAGGCACTCATCGGAGAGCGCAAACAGCGGCGAGCGCAGCGCCGCGGCGATGGCCAGGGAGTCGTTCGGGTCGTTTACCGCGGTCAGCAGCTCGACGATGTCGAGAATTTCGCGGCATCCGAAAAAGCCGCGTCCTTTGACCGTGTAACAGGGGATTCCCGCCTCACTCAGCGCGCGCTCGTAAATCTGAACATCCGTAAAGGAGCGCAGCAGCAAGGCGATGTCGCGCGGCTGGGCCGGATGGAGATTGCCGTCCCAATCGCTAACGACGGCATTCCCGATCATCCGGCGGCATCGATGCGCGATCGCGCGGGCTTCAAGCGCCCGCCCGGCCGCCGTCGATTGCCTGCTTTCGTCGCTTGCGGGTGCGGGCCACAGGATGACCTCAACCGATGGCTCGTCATGAACCAGCGGTACGCGGACCTCCCGCAAGCGATGGCCGTCTTCCCATTCGATCCAGAACGGAAGGGCGGGTTGAGTCTCGGAGTGCATCACGTGGGCGCTGAGCGCGTTGACGAACTTGATCAGATTGGGCACGGCGCGGCGGCTTTCACTGAGCGGTCGCACACCCGGAGCGGCTGCCAGCGCCGCTCTGAATACCGTCACATCGGCGCCGCGGAAGCGGTAGATCGATTGCTTCTCGTCGCCGACGATGAAGTACTCAAGCGCGGGCAGTTCGGCGCGAGGCTCGGTCAGAAGCCCGACGATGGCGTCCTGCACCGGATCTGTGTCCTGGTATTCGTCGACCAGAATCGCTCGAAGCGCGTGACGGTAGCGACGAACTATCGCCGGATCGCCGTTCAGCAATCGCAAGGTATGGCCGAGCAGATCGTCGAAGCTGGCGACGCCGTCGCGCCGCTTGCGCCGTTCAACCTCGCCGGCAATATCGGCAATCAGCGCGCAGGTATCGAGCGTCGGCTGAACCGCTCGCTGCGCACCGTAGGCCTCGATCAGTTCCCCTTCGAGCCCTGCGCCCGAGCCATTTTTGGCTATCAACTGACGGATCGCCTTGACCGTCTCCTTGATGGCTCCGGCGCGAGCATCAGGCAGCGCGTCGCAAAGCTCGCGCAGGGTATCGAGTTCGCCGCGCGAACTCGCGGCGCTGAACGATTCCAACACCTCCCGGTATCGTGGCCAGCGCGATTCGAACCGGCCCATTTTCTCGCCGGCCTTCTTGCCTGACAAATCCGCCCGGCGCAGCTCTTCGATTAGTTCCTTGATGCGGATGGCGTATTTGCTAATCGCCTGCGATTCGCTCTCGATTTTTCGGCAGGTCGCCTCGGTTGCTTCGCGCAGCCGGTCGGAGGCCACCCCCAGGCGTTGCAGCTCGGTTACCAGATTCACGACGATGCCGATCGCTCCGTCGCGATTGGTCCCGCCGCGCAGCCCGCGAGCCCCGACCAGATGGAGCGCGCCGGGATGCCCGCGGCGCAGCGCGGCAAGAATTACCTCTTCGACGGTCTGTTCGAGTCTCGTGCGGCTCTGATCCTCGTCGAGCACCGCGAAGTTGGGGTCGAGGCCCGCTTCGAGCGGATTTTCGCGCAGGATCCTGGCGCAGAAGGCATGGATGGTGGAGATGCGGGAGAGCGGCAGCAGGCGTCGCGCGCGGCCAAGCCGGACGGCGCGCTCGCCCGTCGCGATCGTTAGTTGTTCGTCGAGCACCTGAGCGATCCGCCGGCGCATGTCATAGGTTGCTTTCTCGGTGAACGTGATTGCGGCGATCTGCTCGGGCGAGAGCGGCTCCGTGCCTTCGATGTCGCCGGCGAGCAGCGCGACGAAGCGGCGAGCGAGGACCTCGGTCTTGCCCGAACCCGCGCCGGCCCGCACGGCAAGGCTGCCGGGCGTGAAGATCGCGTTCCGCTGCTCCGCGCTCAGTTGAAGCCGTCCCATTTACTGCGCGCCGGCCCTTTGTCGTAGCGGCAGAGCCGCCGAAAGGGGCAGAAGTCGTCGCACTGGCGCGGATCAACGTCGAATTCGCCGCGGATGGCGGAATCGGCCAGAGCGATTATGTTGTCCGCGATTGACGGCGCGCCGCGCCGCGCCAGTTCCGCGCGGCTTTCGGGATCGGTCTCGATCAGATGAGGTTCGACGCGGATCTCCTGAAGCTTTTCGCGATTCCTCAGGATGATGTATGCGGCATCGAGCGCAGCGTCGCGTGCGAGATTATTTTTCTGATCCTCCTGACTCGCCATCAGATAGAGCGGCAGTTGGAACGATGTCTTGCCGAAATTTTCCGGCTGAAGCATGTCGATGTACTTTTTGGTTCCGCGCGAGGTCTTGTAGTCGGCTACGCGGATCAGGTCGATGAGGCTTTCCTTGTTGTGGTTCACGTCGAGGCGATCGATGCGGCCGCGCAGCGGCAGTTCGATCGATTCGCTGTCCTGACGACGCCGGCCCTTCAATCTGAACGCGAATTCCCGTTCCAGAAGCGGCGCTTGATTGAATCTGCCTTCGTGGCGCTCGTCGCACTCGAATTCCACGATCTCTTCGACGATGCGCTCGATGGTTTGCCACTTGAGATCGAAGAACGCCGCGTCACGCACCATCTCCCGTGCCTGGGCCTTGGGCCGATAATCGACAAGGAACTTTCGCGCCTGCGCGAGCGCGCGATCGCGGTTGCCGAAATCGGGCGGATCGGCAAACAAATCGCGCAGGATATCGTGCACCAGACCGCCGATCTCCATCGCGCTTGGCTCAAAGTCGGGTTCTTCAATCTCGGCGAGATTCAGCACGCGCGCGGCGAAGAACCTGAAGCCGCAGGCGGCAATTTCATCCAGCCGCGAGGCGCTCCACGGGCGAGGAGAACCCAGCGGCCCGATGAGAAAGTTCCGCAGTCCGGATGATGCGGGAACCCGTCCGTTGTAACTATCCACCAGACCGAGCCGCGCGGGATGCGACTCGGCGCTCGCCTGGTCCTCCCGGGTCGGCATCGCGAGGTAGCGTTCGCGATGCCGCTCGACCTCGATACGGCGCTCGATCGAGCGCAGGCGCGATGGTTCGGCAATCGCGGCAGCATCGGGGCCGGCGAGCAGGGAATTCTTTGCCGCCCAGCTCAGAAACGAATCCCGATCGAAGCAATCGTCAATACGAGTGATGAAGCCCTCGGTGCCGACCCGGCGAACAAAAAACGGTTCCGGAGAGCCAAGAAGGCGCAGGACTTCATCGACAAACGGCGACGGCAGGCAGGGATTATCTCGCGCATCCGAACGGGGATAGGTGAGCACCAGCCTCCGCTCCGGCATCGAGCACGCCAGGAAGAACAGGAAGCGGTCTTCGCTGTTTCTTTCGACGCTGGTGCGCAGGATCTTTCGCAGCACGCCCGGCGCGGTGCGGCCCAGGCGTCGTTGCAACGCCGCGGCCAGCGGCCGGTTGAGCGCCACGCGCAACTCGTCGGGCAGAATCGGATCGTCGCCGCGATAGCGCGGGAAGCCGCCGTCTTCCAGACCGAGCAGAAAAACCAGATCGAAATCGAGCCCGCGCGCGTCCATCACCGAGAGAGCCTGCACGGCCTGCCCCGGCTCCCGTGCATTCTCCTCCAGCGACGCTTGCCCGAGAACCTCTTCAGTCAAATCGGCGAATTCTTCGAGCGACAGTTCGCGCTCGGAACCGATGAGCCGCGCCGCATCGGCCAACTCTGTCAGGATTTCCCATCCCTGAAACGCTCCGTTCTGTTCGCCCGCCGAACCTTGACTCGCCGCCGTCACGGACTCGAAGCCAAGCCGCCGCCATATCGCGGCCAAACGCCGAACGTGCTCGGCGATGCTCCCCGGATGCTCCAGCGGCTCAAACACGGCGACAAATTCATGCAGGTCGCGGCGGGCGGCCTCCAGGCGCGACAGCCTCGCCTCGATGGCGCGGCGGCGTTCGGGGTCCTCCGCCGCGTCAAGGTCGCTCGCCACTCGCCGCCGGTAATCCTCGAGGCAGGCATCCAGCGGTTTGGTGGCGCTATCCATGTAGCCGCTCTCGGCCAGCGGCCATAGATGGCGCGCGGCGGGAATCGGGAGGCGGGATGAACCGAGCAGCCGTTCAATCCCTTGGCGACGATAGCCGCCGAGCGGGAGTCGCAGGAGTTCGAGCATCCGGGCGGCCGGCGACGATGCTATCGGTAGCGCGCCGTGATGGAGGTTAAGCGGGATTCGGTAACGCTTGAAAACGCTCTCCAGATACTCGGCATAAGGCGCCAGATCGCGCGCGACGACGGCTATCCGTCGCGGCTCGATACGCTCCGGCGGCTCATGTTCGAGTGCGCGCCGGATCGAGCGTGCCACCTCCTCAATCTCGCCGTAACGGTTCGGAGCTTCGACGATTTCAGTCGTGTCGTCGGGCGGCGGCGCTTCGGCGTCCGTAGGGTTGAACAGATGTTGCAGGATAAAGCCGAGACGGCCGGAGCGCCCCTCGCGGCGGACAAACACCGGCAGGACCTGATCGGCGATCGATTCGTCTTCGACGAAGCGATTCCAGGTAAGGTCCGGGAAGCGGAACGAATCCACCCGATGGGGTTCGGCCTGGATGGTCAGGCAGGCATCGCCGATCAGCCGGATAAGCGACGCCACAATCATGAACTGAAGCAAGGTGAAATCGTAAATCTCGGCGACCAGAAGCTGCTCGACCCCGTCGAGCAGGCGTGGTCGCCGGTCGCCGGCTTCCGCGCCTTCGAGCACGCTCAAAACTTCCCGCTCCCGATCGTGCCGATCGGCCACCCCTCGGCGTTTGAGCAGGGCCTGATACCGTGAAAACACTTCGGCAATTGCCGATACCCGTGCCGCGTCGGCTTCGTTCAACGCGCCACAAGCCTGGCGCAGGTCGTCTGGCTCCAAACCGGCGCTTTTGAACTCCCGAATCAGCCCGACCAGATGATCGAGCATCCCGGCGCCGGCGGAAAAGGGTGTGCGACCCTCGGAGCTTCTCTGGTGGATGGCTTCCTCGACCGCCAGGCGCTCGGCAATCGGGGTCAGAACCGGCCGGCGTCCGGGCGATTGACGATAAAGCCCGTCCATCAGTTGCGGAAAGGTCACAACCTTGTGGCCGAAACGATATCCGGGTCGGGTCTCTCGTTTAAGGACCTCTTCCGCCTTATGGGAAGTGGGGTAGATGGCGAGCAAACGGTCCATCTTGAACGCGGCTCAAGCGCGGGGGGTGTCTCGCTTCAAGTGGCCATCATGAACTGTTTCCCAATTTGCGCAAGCAGCATCGCGAACTGTTTTGTTTTGGGGCACAAATTTTCGTCGCGAATCCAACAAATGACGCACCCCATCATTAAAAGATGGGTATTTTTGTGGCCCGACCGTTGCTTTGAACCGTAGGCGAACATCAAGCAATGGAAAGCGAAAATGCGGCAATGGCAGGAATCGGGTCGGCAAGCAGGGCGAGAAGGCCCCGGGTGCTTGTCGCCGACGATTCGATCTTAATCCGGGATCTCCTTCGACATCATTTGGAGCGGCTGGGATTTCAGGTGGTCGGCGAAGCCACCAACGGCGCGCAAGCCATTACTTTGTTTAGAACGCTCAAGCCCGACCTCGTTACCCTCGATGTGATCATGCCTCAAGTTGACGGCATCGATGCGCCGGCGGCGTTTCGGATGATGAAAAGCGAGGCTCCCGAGGTTCCGGTTTTGATCGTAAGCGCCGTCTCGTTCGAGAAAACTCGGGACAGTTTCATGAACGAGGGCGCGCTGGATTATCTCACCAAACCTTTCAATAAGAACAGTTTTGACGGAGTTCGCCGCAAGCTGGAGGGCATCTTTCCGAGGATCGCCGGTCGCGCCCCGGATGGCGCCTCGAGCGCCGATAAGAGGAGTTGATAATGGACGGTTCGGAGTCGATGAGAGAGATCGGCCGTCTCGCCGCGACCGCCACAACCCGTGCCTCGAAAGCGCTCGGTGCGCTGCTGTACGAAGAGATTTCGGCAAAAGCGTCCGCGGTCTACTACCTGAAATCTCCGGAAAGATTATTGACCCGCCTGCGCTTGCCGCGCCGTCTGGTAGCCGTGACTCAATCGGTCGACGGTTATGAAAAGGGCAAAATATCGCTGGTAGTCGCGCGCGAAAGCGCTCCCAGCCTCGCGTCACTTTTGGTTGGCAGACACGGATTGCCCAATCGCCGCCTGGGCGGATTCGAAGTGGACGCACTGAAAGAGGCCGGTAATATTATCGCCGGTTCGTACCTGGCGTCGCTGGAGCATCCGCTCGGCCTGACCGGTGTGCCTTCGGTTCCGACGTTACAGGAAGGCACGTCGGACGAAATAACGCTGTCGCTCCTGCCGCAATCGAGTTCGGTGTGCATGGAAGCGCATCTCATAGCTCATGCGCACGGGATCGAGTTGATCGTCCTGATGGCGGCCGGATGCGAGCAGAGCGACCGTTTCGCCGCCGGATAGAAATCCAACGCCTTCAGGGGCGCACGGCCAGCCGCTCGACCTTAACCGGTTGGTCGGCTTCGCACGTGATGTAAGCCACCCATCCGGTCTCCTCACTCGAATATAACGGTCCTGGCGTTCCGCAATAAAAAGCCCGCGTCGAACCCTGGGAAACATCGCTGAAGACGTGGATGTGGCCGAGCGCGATGTAGTCGTACTCGGTGGCGGCGATGTCTTCCGGGGTAATTGGCGAGGAGCGAGCCGCTTCGTTTGATTCCGTGAACAAGCCCGTGAGCCATCGCGATGTTCCATAGCGACGGCGAAGCGGGCGGAACTCCGAACAGCGGACGGTAGTCGGGGCTATGCTCTACCAGGGCTCTGCCCCAGATTCGCGTCGATAGCTCCGGAAACTCGATTTGCTTGCCCTCGGGCTCGAGAATCAGATGAAGATTGTCGGGGAAGGCCCCCGGGCGACATTTGCGCATAAATCGAGCGTTCGTCATGCGCGTCGTGATTGCCCGGTATCATCACCACCGGCATCGCGGCGCGCGCAATCTCGCCCATCGCGAACTCCAGCGCTTCTTCGCTGACCCGGCTCGAATCGAACAGGTCGCCGACAATCAGCACGAGGTCGACCTGTCCCGGTTGGCGATGGTGATGACCTCGCTGAAGTTTTGCCGTATCGAGCGCATCATTTTGAGCGGCCGATTCGCCCAAGCCGAAGCTGTCGCATTCGAGATGGATATCCGACGTATGCAGCTATCCGCAGCGGTTTTTTTGGTCTCGCTAACACGTTCGATATTAACAGTTTCCGTGCGGTACGGGGACGCGATATAATCGCGCCCACATTTAACATCCTGAGCATGATTTTAGATGAAAATAGTAGAATTTCTAGCTACAGGTTCCAACTTCTTCGTCCGACCGGATGCCGGCGAGATCGATTACCTGTCGCGGTCAGGCATTTTTAATCTAGCGAGGTATACGCGCGATGATTGTAGTGATGAAGGCCCACGCGACCGAAGCCGAACTCAGGCGGTGATGGCGCGGGTCGAGGCGCTTGGCTATCGCCCCCATGTAATTCGCGGGCGTCGAACGTAACGTCGTGGGATGCGTGGGCGACGAGCGCGGCAAGCATCGGCTTCAGCAACTCGAATCCTTCGCCGGCGTCGAGAGCGTGATGCCGGTGCTGAAGCCGTTCAAGCTCGCCAGCCGCGAAGTCCGTCCCGAAGGCTCGCGCATCAACGTCGACGGAGTCGAGATCGGCGGCCCGAGAATCACGGTAATCGCCGGGCCGTGCGCGGTCGAGAGCGCCGAGCAGATGCAGGCGGCGGCACGCCGCGGTCAAGGCCGCCGGCGCGCATCTGCTGCGCGGCGGGGCCTTCAAGCCGCGCACCTCTCCGTACGCGTTCCAAGGGATGGAAGAAGAGGGCCTCAAACTGCTCGAACAGGCGGGGCGCATGTTGGGCTGCCGGTCGTCACCGAAGTGATGGACCCCACGATATCGACCTGGTCGTCCGGCATGCCGCGATGCTGCAGGTTGGCGCCCGCAACGCCCAGAATTTTTCGCTGCTGCGGCGGCTGGGCAAAATCGACAAGCCGATTCTGCTCAAGCGCGGGATGTCGACCCGGTTGGAAGAGTTCCTGATGGCGGCGGAGTATATCCTGTCCGAAGGCAATCCCAACGTGGTGCTGTGCGAGCGCGGAATTCGCACCTTCGAAACCGCCACCCGCAACACTCTGGACCTGAACGCCGTGCCGCTGCTCAAGCAGTGGTCCCATCTGCCGGTGGTGGTCGATCCCAGCCACGGCACGGGAATTTGGTCGCTGGTCACGCCGATGGCGCTGGCGGCAGTGGCGGCGGGCGCCGACGGGCTTTTGATCGAGGTTCATCCGACTCCCGAGACCGCGCTCTCCGACGGACCGCAGCAACTTAAACCCGAGCGCTTCGCCGAATTGATGGTGGCGTTGAAGCCGGTGGCCGAAGCGGTCGGCCGCACGTTGTGACGCGATATGTAGACTGGGCGCGATGGGGAAGAATCGGTTTGGTCTTGCGGCAATTGCGTGCGGGCATTAATTTTGCCAACCGCGACATGGTAGGCTTGCTGCGCGAGTGATTGACCAGCGAATCAGACCTGCGGCGTTGAAGCCGGGCGATACGGTCGCGATGGTTGCGCCCGCCGCGGCGATCGAGCGCGATCATCTCGAACGCGGCGTCGATGCGCTGTCGGCGTGCGGCTATCGGGTCAAGGTATCCGAACGGGTGCTCAGCCGGGCCGGAATCCTGGCCGGTGGCGATCGCGAACGCGCGGCCGAGCTGCAGCAGGCGTTCGATGATCCCGAAGTCAAAGCGATATTTGCCGCGCGCGGCGGCTACGGATGCGGGCGGCTGCTGCCGCTGCTCGATTTCCACGCGATTGCGCGTAGGCCGAAAATCTTTCTCGGCTTTTCCGATGCGACTTTTCTGCTCAACGCGCTGGTCGAGGTTGAGCGGGATGGTCTGCTTTCACGGGCCAATGGTGGCGATGGATTTCGCTCGCGGGCTGAGCCCCCGCGCCCTCGACCATCTGCACGCCCTGCTGGCGGGCGAGGCCGGCGCCTTCGAGCTCGAGGGAGATGAGTCACTCCATCCGGGCGCAGCCGAGGGCGAATTGGTCGGCGGATGTCTGTCGGTGCTGGTTGCGATGCTGGGAACGCCGTATGCTCCTGACTTCGACGGCAGGATCCTCTTTCTCGAAGACACCGGGGAGAAGGCTTACCGAATCGACCGGATGCTGGTGCATCTGAAGCAGGCCGGAGCGCTCGGTCGCGTGGCGGGTGTGGTGTTCGGCGGGATGCGCGGCTTTGACGGCAGCGAGCAGGAGAAGCGCCTGACACGCGAATTTATCATCGAGCAGACCGCGGAGCTCGGATGTCCCGTGGTTACCGGTATCGAGGTCGGTCACGGAACGGAAAATCTGACTATACCATTCGGCGTGCGAGTCCGGTTGGACGCCGAGCGTCGACGGTTGATGTTCGTCGAACAGGCGGTCAGTTAGGTCTAAATTGAGTCAGGTATCAGCTTGGATTGGAGTAACGTCGAACGGGCTTTCGAAGAGGCGGTCGAGCACGGTGTGCTTCCCGGCGCGACCGTGGTCGTGCGGATGGGCGCCGACATCCTGTTCGAAGGCAAGTTCGGCTTCCGCTCGATCGTCCCCGATCGCCAACCGATGCGCCTCGATACGGTGTTTGATCTGTCGTCGCTGACCAAGCCGCTGGCGACCACGATCGCGATGATGATGCTGGTGCGCGAAGGAAAAGTGCGCCTGGACGATCGGGTCACGCGCTTCTTCCACAATTACGGCGTCCACGGGAAGACCTACACCACCTTTCGCCATCTGCTGGCCCACTGCTCAGGGCTGCCGGCGTGGCGGCCGTATTATCAGCAGGTCGCCGAGGTCGAGAAAAACGGCAAGGTCAACTTTATGGCGAGTCGCGGCGCCAAGGAGCTACGTCTACGCCCAGATCCATCGCGAGCGGCCCGAGTCTCCGCCCGGGAGCAAAACGGTTTACTCCGATCTGAACTTCATCCTGCTGGGCGAAATCGTCGAGCAAATAAGCGGGACCGGACTCAACAAATTCTGCCGCGACCGGATTTTCCGTCGGCTCGGTCTCCGTGCAACCGATTTCGTCGATCTCTCGATGGTGCGTTCGCGCCGCCTGGAAACGGTTACCGAGATGTTTGCGGCAACCGAGATGTGCCCGTCGCGCAAACGTATCCTGGTCGGCGAAGTGCACGACGACAACGCCTACGCGATGGGCGGCGTGGCGGGTCACGCCGGCCTGTTCGCCCCGGTCAGGGAAGTCGACCGCATCGCGAGCCGAGTTGCTTGCCTGCTATCACGGCCGCTCAGACCTCGTCGCGCCGAAGGTGTTGAAAGAATTCTGGACCCGCGATCAGACGGTCAAGGATTCCACTTGGGCGCTGGGATGGGACACACCGTCGGCGAGCCGCTCCAGCGCCGGGAAGCATTTCTCACCCGCCGCGGTTGGCCATCTGGGCTTTACCGGCACCTCGATCTGGATCGAACCCGAACAGGGAAATTGCGATCTCGCTCCTGACCAACCGCGTCCATCCCAAGCGCGACAACGAAGGAATCCGCGAGTTCCGTCCCAGGATTCACGACCTGATCATGGAAACGATCAATTCCGCCTATGCGCACTGATCCCGGGGCGGATTCCGCCGCGCGGCTTAAGGCGATCCCGCCGACAGCTCGGCACATCCATCTGCTCGGTGTCGGGGGCACGGCGATGGCGGCGTTGGCCGGGATGCTGGCGGAGCGCGGCTTCCGCGTCACCGGCTCCGACCTCGAGCTTTACGAGCCGACCGCGTCGCTGCTAAAACGCTCGCGGGTCGAAGTGCTGCGCGGCTTTGCCGCCGCCAATCTGACGCCGTCGCCCGACCTGGTCGTGGTCGGCAATGTGGTCCCGCGTTCCAATCCCGAGGCGGTCGCGCTGCTTGAAAGCCGGATACCGTACGTCTCGATGCCCGAGGCGCTTTACCATTTCTTTTTGCGCGAGCGAAGGGTGCTGATGGTCGCCGGAACTCACGGCAAGACCACCTCGACCGCGATGATGGCGCAGGTGCTTCGCGACGCCGGTCGCGACCCCTCGCTGCTGGTGGGCGGCGTGGCCAAAGACTTCGGCTCGAACTACCGCCTCGGCGCCGGTCCGGATTTCGTTATCGAAGGCGACGAGTACGATACAGCTTTTTTTGACAAAGGCTCGAAGTTCCTCCATTACCGCCCGCACGGGACCATCATCACCGCGCTCGAATTCGACCATGCCGACATCTTCCGCGATCTCGAACACGTGAAGTCATCCTTTCGCGCGTTGACCGGGCAATTGAATTCGGACTGTATCGTGGCGGTTTCGGCCGATTTTCCGGCCGCGCTCGAAGTAAGCGCGGGCACGCGCGCGCGGCGCGTCACGTTCGGTCTCAACGATGGCGAATTTCGCGCGGTCGATATCCGCGTCGGCACCGACGCCACGCGATTTTCGATCAAGCGGGGCGGCGAAGTCGTCGCGCCGGAGCTGGTTTTGCCGGTCGGCGGGCGGATGAACGTCGCGAACGCGCTGGGCGTCTATGCGCTGCTCGGCGAAATCGGGGTTGGCCGCGAGGAGCTCGCACACGGCCTCGCATCGTTCAGCGGTGTGGTGCGCCGACAGGAGGTGGTCGGCGAGGCCGGCGGAGTCACGGTGGTGGACGATTTCGCCCATCATCCGACCGCGATTCGGGCGACGCTCGAAGCGGTGGCCGAGCGATGGGCCGGCCGGCGAATCCTGGCGGCGTTCGAGCCGCGCTCGAACACCAGCCGTCGCAACGTGTTTCAGGCGGAATTCGCGACCGCCTTCGATCGCGCCGCGCGAGTCTATCTCGCGCCGGTCTACTTCAAGGAAAACGATCCGATTCCCGCCGGCGAGCGGCTTTCGACCAATACGCTTGCCCGCGCGATCGAGGCGCGGGGTCCGCGTGCCTTCGCCTGCGAATCGAGCGACGCGATTCTGAAAACGATGCTTGATGAGGCCCGCGCCGGCGACGTGGCGCTCTTCATGTCGAATGGGCCGTTCGATCGCCTCAAGGAGCGGCTGCTGGCCGCGCTCAAAGAGCGCGGCCAGCAGCCGCCCTCGTAAACTGTCAGGCGCGCTACTTGGCAGGGCGTTGAGAAAGCGCCTCGGCCCGCAAAGCGGATTTGACAAGTCTCGACTCCTCGCGTAAAACCGGCTTCCTTAATCTTTTCCCCCCTCTGAAGAACTCTGCGTATTCGCTTCGGCGAGCGCAATCGCGAACGCCGTCTGATTGGTCGGCGCGGTCGTGGTGGACGCGTGTTCACCGGTCAGGGTTCCGCCGAGCGCGGTGATGATGGACGCACCGGCCTTTGTATCGGCGGGCGGGATGTACGCGCGGCCGTGCATGATGCGGCTTGGCGTCACCGAGGCGCGGATTGCGCGGCCAGCCTGGCCCCGAACGGAAATTCTCGCTTCTGATTGGAAGGCTTGCCCAAGCCTCGGCGCGCCGGTTCGAACCTCACCGTAACAATAACCTCATGCCTCTGTCATATGGCCGCAACTGCGGCTTGCTAGTGTCATGACGTTTCTTGGTGCGGGTTGCTCTCCGATGCCGTCAACCGAGGGCGACCCGGCGAATTGCAACGGGACAACCAATCAACGTCAGGGAGGGAATTATGTTCAGACAGGCAGCTATTCACCGAAAACGGCGGAGAGTGAGCTGGGCCGCCATGGCGGCGATCGCCATGATGTACCCGCTGGTTGTTTCGGCCGCGAGCACGCCGGCAATCGAGAGCGCGCCACCCTCCAGCGCTATCGTCCAAAAGTTCGCCTCGAGCCTCGCGGCTCAGTCGAAACTCACAGCTGCGCAAAAGATCAAGCTGCTGCAAAACAAAATCAAATACGTCTTCGTCCTGTTCCAGGAAAACCGCTCCTTCGACTTTTACTTCGCGACCTATCCCGGCGCCAACGGCCTTTTCTGGGCGCCGACCGGCCAGACGCCGGGTAATCAGTTGCTGAGCTTCACGCAGCCGATCGAGAACACCGACGGCACGATCGGCACGATTACGCCCTTCCGCATTCCGACCAGCATGTATGGCGCGGATACCGACTCGGTAAATCACGGCCACACGGCGATCGACACCAAGCTCGATTTCGACGAGTACCAGTTCTCTCACAATGACAGATTCGCGCTGGTCGAGGAGGGCTACGGCAATGGCATCGCCAACCCGAGCTCGCCGCCCACGCTGGCGCAGAAGCAAAAGGGCGAACTGGTGATGTCTTATGTCGATTGCAACACCGTCCCATTCCTGTGGGAATACGCCGATCGCTTCACGCTGTTCGACAATTTTCGGATGACGATCATCGGGCCCTCGACCCCCAATGCGATCGCGCTCATCGCCGGCCAGTCGGGCGAAACGCAGTGGGCGTTGCATCCCGAGACCGGGAGCAAATTCGTCGGCGCCAACACTGGCGAGCCGGTCACCGGCGATCCCGGACCGTTTCCCGGCTCGAATCTCGATCTCACAGGGGCAAACGTGCCTTGGAACAGTGGCGACGAGAATCCGAACACCCCCACTCGGCCGCAGACCTATGCGAGCTTGCCGCTTTCCTTCATGGGCAAGGATGCAACCAAGATCACCAATCATGACCTCAATCCGGTGGTCGATCTGCTCGATGTGCAAAACGACATCCAAACCATCACCAGCTCGGGCCACACCCCGGTCAACTGGACCTGGTACCAGCAGGGTTATGACCACGAAGGCCCTTCCCCTGGGGGGCCCGGTACTGACACGTTCGGTTCGACTACCCACGCCGACTATATTATCCATCACGAAGGGCCGCAGTATTTCGGCTACATTGGCGACAACAACACTGTGAACGCCCATCTGCGCGGCCTTGCGGACTTCTTCAACGACGTGGCCGCCAGCAACCTGCCGAAGACTGGCGGCGTGTTCTACGTCCGCGGCGGCTACAACAACATCGCCGGATTCACTCCTGTCGATCCCAAGCCGAGCCTGGCGACCGTCTTCAACGGCAATGACGATCATCCCGGCTATTCCGACGCTCAGATCAGCGAGGCGCTGCTGGCGCAAGAGATCAATGCGATCGCCAGCAGCCCCTATTGGAAGAACAGCGCGATCATCATCACCTATGACGAGAGCGATGGTCTGTTCGACCACGCTCCGGTGATGCCGCGTTCGTTCGACTCGCTTGGATATCCTCTAGCCGGCGGCCAGCGTATCCCGACAATCGTCATCTCGCCTTACAGCGCCACGCACATGATCTCGCATAAGTACTCCGAGCACAGCTCGGTCATCAAGTTCATAGACAAGCTGTATAATCTGACCCCGCTTGCCGACTTGCCCGACGAGGTTAACGGCCGAGAGGCCGGCTTGGCGGAATTCGGTCAACCCGATCTTGGCCCGGCCGACGATAAGGTCTCGCCGATGGGCGACCTTACGGAGGCGTTCGACAACGCTCGCTTGACCGGCACGGCGGCGCCGCTACCGCCGTCCTATGCCACGATCCCGGCAAGTGCGAATCAGCAGCTTCCCGCACTACAACAATCAAGGCTGCTCTGAACTGAATATCGTTCCGACGGACGCCAACCTTCCGAATCCGGTCCCGTCCGATTTCAATCCGCGGCCCGGCTCGGATCCGACGCCGTAGCAGCATAGCCGGCATAGTTAGGGGGGGCCGTGGCCTCTGGCACGGTCCCCCTTTTTCCTGTTCCCGGATCAAAACTCGGTCGTGAGAAAATGCGCCTTTTCCGTTTCATTCTGATAGTGGTTGTGCTCGTCGTCTTTTCGGAGCCTCGGGCTTTCGCCGGCGTGACGCTGGATAAAGTGAAGCGCGGCGGTATGCTGAATTGCGGCGTCAATCTCAACACGGACGACTGGTCGAAAGCCGAGCCGCACGGCAACCTGGCGGCCTTTGAAGCAGACATCTGCAGGGCGGTCGCCGCCGCGGTTGTGGGCAGCGCCGACAAGGTCAAGCTCGTCGCTTTCAACGATGACGACGAGAGCGCCGCCGGTCTTCGCTCCGGCAAGATCGATCTGCTCGCCGTCGCAACCCCAAGCATCACGGGAAGTATTCGCCCGATTCGGATTTGGACCGATCGTGTTCCATGATGCGGAGGGCTTCCTGGTGCCGAAGCGCGCGGGCATCGCCACGCGCCTCCGACCTTGCCGGCAAGAAGATTTGCTTCATGGGCTCGACCGGGCCCGAGGAAAATCTGAAGACCTACATGCGGAACAGGCACATCGCCTACCAGCCTTATCCGTTCGAGGAACAGGGCGAAATGGAGGCCGCGTTTTACACCAACCAGTGCGAAGTCTATACCGCCGACATCACGCAGCTTGCGGTGACGCGGGCCAAGTTTCGCGCGCTGGCAAAAAACTTCGTCATTCTTCCCGAGCGGATTTCAGAAGATCCGCTCGCCCCGGCTTACCGCCTCGACGATCCGCAATGGGCCGCGGTGGTAACCTGGACCATCAACGCTCTTATCCAGGCCGAGGAAAGCGGCGTCTCGCGCGCCAATCTGGCGGCGAGTCGTGCCGGCACCGATCCGGTCGTTCAGCGGCTGCTCGGGGCAAAGGGACACATTGGCCATGCGCTCGGCCTGGCCGACGATTGGGCCGCCCGAGCGATCGCCGCGGTCGGCAACTATGGCGAGATGTTCGACCGCGATCTTGGCGCCGGCTCGCGGTTGAAGCTTGATCGCGGCGTCAACGCATTATCGACCAAGGGGGGGCTGCTCTACGCTTGGCCGATCCGCTAACGGCGCCGAAGCGACATGGCGCGCGCCAGCGGTCGCTTTGACCCGATTGTCGCAATCGCGCGCACCGGGCGCGCGGGCGCGAATCGGGACCACCGCCGCGCCGCTTAGGAACGCCGGCGCCGGATCCTAAGCAGATAGACGCCGCTCAAGCTAGGCTGTGAACGTTTCAAATTTTTGGTCAGATAAGCGCTCCCGCGGACGCAATGCGGCGGCCGTGCGGTCACGTCGCGATAACTTCCTGGCGAAGCGACCTGCAGGGCGGCCTGCGACGCCGATATGGCGGTTGGTAACGCTCGCATTCTCGCTGGCTCTTGGCCTGGTGTCTCCCTATTCGGCCGGCGCTCAACAAATATCCGGAACCACCACCGATGCACTCGGTCGGCCACTGCCGCAAGTGAACCTTGAATTGCGCAACGAAAATGGCGGCGCTGTCGCCCACGCGACCAGCGACCAGGCCGGACGGTTCACAATCGCTCCCGCAAAGCCGGGCGTTTATTCGCTCGAAGCGGTGAAGGCTGGATTCAAGTCCGCGACCAAAATCATCCTGTTTCCGCCCAGCGCCGGGGAGCCGATCGCGATGACGCTTGAGGCGGAGACTGCGTTGACGCTCCCGGTCCAAGCCAGTCTGATTCGCGCGCAGAATGGCGTCTCTACTACCGGCGCAAACAAATACACCGTAACAGCAAAGGACGTTTCCAACCTGCCTCGTGGCGACAACACCACTATCACCGACCTGCTGGCGCAGATGCCCGGCGTCGCGATCGATCAAAATCAGCAGATCCACATACGCAACAAGGAAGGCCCTGAATTTCAGTACCAGATCAACGGCGTCATGGTCCCGCTCGACATCAATACCAACCCGCCGTTCCTCTCGATGATAAATCCGACGTTCATCAAGCAGATGAGTCTCCTCGATGGCATCTTGCCGGCGCGCTTCAGCTACGCCACCGGCGGGGTTGTGACCATCGAGACCAAAGACGGATGCGATCAGCCCGGCGGCAGTGCCAGCATGTACGGCGGGCAGCGCAATACCATTCAGCCGAGCTTCCAGTACGGCGGCTGCTACGGCAGTTTCAGCTACTACGTCAGTGGGCTATACAGCCAAAGCAACACCGCGTTCAGTTCCGCCACGCCGGCCCCGGATGCGATTCATGATCATACCAATCAGGGTCAAGGATTCGGTTTCTTTGCGTATGATTTGAATCCAACGACCAGGCTAAGCCTCATCACCTCGGTAGCCGCAAGTGACAACCAACTACCCAACCAGGCCAATCTCAAACCCCAATTCCAACTAACAGGTCTGAGTTACTATCCATCGCCAGATATCAATTCTTATCTCAACTTTCGAGACTATCTCGGAATCCTGGCATTGAATGGGGCGCCCGCGCCCGGACTTAGTTATCAGCTCGCATATTCAGCCCACTACATCTCGCAGAGCTTCGAGCCGGACGATGTTGGCGAACTCCTGTATCAAGGCGTGGCGTCAACCGCCTTTCACAGCGATCTCGACAACACTTTGCAAGGCGACCTCACCTACAAGCTCGGCAACCACACACTTGGTGCGGGCGTCTACCTTGGTGAATACGAGGCGGAAGCGGACGACAACTCGCTGGTGTTCAAAGTCGATTCCGCCGGGAATCAGGAACCTCCTTTCACGCCCGTCCGAGCAATAAACAATGCCAACAAGATCAATCTGTTATCCGGGATCTATCTGGAAGACACCTGGCAGATCACCGGGAAACTGCGCGCCAATGCCGGCCTGCGCTGGGATCGCTTGAGCGGCTTTACCTACAATAATCAGATAAATCCGACAATCAACCTCGTGTATTCGCCACGGCCCAACACCACGCTCCACGGCGGGTTTGCTCGGTATATGCAGGTGCCATTCTTTCAGGGAATCTCGCCTGGCGCTCCGGCAGCGTTCGCCGGCACCACGGGCTTGGCGCGAACCGGCACGGTCACGCCTGACACCGAAGACGATTACGAGTGGGATGTCGGTCTGGTTCATCAATTAATGCAACACGTCACCGTCTCAGAAGAGGTGTTTTACGAGTACACGAAACACTATCTCGATACCGGGCAGTTCGGGGTGGTACCGATTTTCGCGCCCTTCAACTACAAGCACGGTTACATCTGGGGCACGGAAACCGCGATTACATACAACGCCAGGAACCTCTCACTTCATGCCAGCGCTACCATCGGCAGGAACATGCAGAAAGGTGTGGCGACCGGGCAGTTCAACTTCGATCCCGATGAGCTTCGCTACATAAATCGGCACTATGTCGTGCTCGATGTTCAGCCGCTTTACGGCGCCTCAGGCGGAATTACCTGTCGCTGGAAACCATACATCTTTAGCGTTGAGGCTCTTTATAGCAGTGGGTTGCGGGGAGGCTTTGCCTATTTGGAATCCCTGCCGCACGTGGTCCAGGCCGACCTGAGCGGGCAGAGAAGCTTCGAGGTGCCGCACATCGGCGAAGTGACAAACCGGATCACGCTGCTGAATATCTTCGATCGCACCAACCTGATTAGACCTGCCCAAGGTATTGGGGTCTTTCAAGCCGCTTATGGTCCGAGAATTACCGTCTACGACACTGTGACGATTCCGCTCCCGGCGTTGAACCAATAGCGGGAGCGATCGGATGGCGGACGACCGACGCGGCGCTGTCCCGGACGTAGTGAGAACCTGGGATGGCGGATCGCGCATCACACTTTAAGCGGTTTGGTCCCAGATGGCGACTTGGTGTTCACTTGGTAGACCTTCAGCATTTACAAATTTCTATAACCGAGGATTCGGCGAAAACTGTTCTCGGCACCCAGAAGCGCAGCCGCCCGGCTCTTGGCCATCTTGCCGTCGCGCCGGCGCGTCGCCTGGCCCCAGGCCAAAGCGAGCGGGAACAGCCCGGCGGCCGTCGCAAGCGTGGTCATAAGGATGGGCCGCAGGCGGATTCCCGCCGTTAAACGAAACCCAGCTTTCCCACGTGAGCGGATTGGCTGCCAGGCGGCGGCGACGGCCCTGGTTCGGTCTTGGGGTTATTCGTCGTTGAACGGCAATCGTCAGGGTGATTCGCACACTCGGTCCGCGGAGTTGATTATCTTTCTGTTTGCAGGATTGGGCTCGCTGCAGCAGGATAAGCTCATTTACCAGTGCGGTCTCGATTTTCTGTACGGAAGGCGCTTCGATGGATAAACATAAATGGCGCTTGAAGAACTGGCCCGATTTCCCGCGACCCGATACTGGAGCGGGGATCGCCCACATCCCGCGACGAATCGGAGCCGCGCTGTAACAAGAGAGGGCACATCCGGAAAGTTCGCGGGGCGCGTGGCCATGAGGAGGATTGGATGGAGACGCTCAAGGACAAGGCTTGCATCGTCGGCGTAGGTGAAACCGCCTTCACCCGCGGCTCGGGCAAGACCGAACTGGCGCTGATGCTCGAAGCATCGGTCAACGCGATCGGCGACGCCGGACTGAAGCCGCACGACATCGACGGCATTATCGGACCGCCGGCCGGCGCTTACGCCGAGTATTTCGCCGCCAACCTGGGTATCGAGGATTTGCGCTACGCGACCACGGTACTCATGGGTGGCGCGAGTCTGGTCGCCTCGTTGCAGAGCGCCGCGATGGCGGTTGCCTTCGGGATCGCGCGGCACGTGCTTATTCCGATGGGCTGGAACGGTTACTCGGCAAATCCCGTGCGCGGCGGCGGACCCCGCGCGGGCGAGGCTGTCGTGCCGCCTCAGTTTCCGCTCGGCCCCACGGTCGCCGCCTACTATCTCCCCTACGGAGCCACGGTGCCGGTGCAATGGTACGCATGGCTCGCCACGCGCCATCAGCAGCTCTACGGCACCCCCTCCGAAGCGATGGGGGCGGTTGCCGTCGCCGAGCGCAAGCATGCGCAGCTCAATCCGAAGGCGCTGATGCGCGGGCGGCCGCTCGCGATGGAGGACTATCTGGCTTCGCGCTGGGTCTCTTCCCCTTTCCGGTTGTTCGATTGCTGCCTCGAGACCGACGGCGCATGCGCCATGGTCGTCAGCTCGGCCGAGCGCGCCCGGGATCTCAAACATCCGCCGGTTTATATCTCGGGAGTGGCCGAGGGCCATCCCTATCCCGCCGACGATATACCTTCGCGCCGCGATCCTTTCACGATCGGGCTCAGCTTCGCGGCGCCCAAGGCTTTCGAGATGGCCGGCGTCACGCACGCCGACATCGATTTTGTCGAGGTTTACGATTGTTTCACCTACGTCGTGATGCTGCAGCTCGAGGCGATGGGTTTTTGCAAGCGCGGCGAAGTAGGTGATTTCGTCCGCGGCGGAAGAATCGAGCTGGGCGGCGAACTGCCGCTCAACACGCACGGCGGACTGCTATCCGAAGCTCACGTCTGGGGCGCCAACCATATTGTCGAGGCCACCCGCCAGTTGCGTCATCAATGCGGCGAGCGTCAGGTGAAGGACGCGGCGGTGGGCGTGGTGACGGGATGGGGCGACTTCGGCGACGGCAGCATCGCGATTCTCAGAAAGTGAAAAGTGAAAAGTGAAGAGCGAGGATTTCCGGATGACAAGCGCGCAGGCACAATCCGACTACAAGCTGCCGCTGCCCGTGAGACGAGGCCGGGCGGAGGAATTTTATAAATTCTGCAAGCAGCACGAACTGCGCTTCCAGCGCTGCACCGATTGCGGGACGTGGCGTCACATCCCGCGCGATATGTGCGCGCATTGCGGCTCCTTCAAATGGGAATGGGCCAAATCTTCGGGCAGGGGCAAGGTGTTTTCGTGGACCACCGCTCATCAGCCGATGCTGCCGCCGTTCGCGAATTTTATCCCCTACAGCGCGGTGGTGGTCGAACTCGAAGAGGGCGTGCGGATGGTAAGCTGGCTGATGGACGTCAGGCCCGATGAACTCGCGCTCGACCTGCCGGTCGAGGTCGTGTTCGACGACGTGACGCCTGAAGTGACGCTGCCGAAGTTCAGGAAGAGGAAATCGGCGGCAGGTTAATTTCCGCGCGCAGCGGCTGGCGCTGCGCCGACGCTAATCAGAAGTCGCCGCTTTTGATCTTCGCGAACATGTCCTTGGTATTCTGGTCCAGGTAGACCAGTTCCATGATCGAGCCGATCGCCGCCTCGGTATCGAGGTAGGTGAAGCGAAGCTCGTCGACCCGTCCGCTCATCAGCACCGGAAAGCCCCCGCCGATGAGATCCGCGAGCGCCTTGTCGTGCCTGGCCTTGTCGTCCATGAAAAATCCGAGATGGTGGAGCCCCTCGCCCCTGCGGTCCAGGAAATCCTTGTAGCAGGTCTCGCCCGAGACGTGCTGGAGGAGTTCGAGCTGGGTGTCGCCGGAATAGGCGAGGGCGATTTTGAACTGCCAGTTGGCCGGCTTACCGCAGTAAGTCTTGTCGGTCACGCTCTGGCTGAACTTGTCCAGCACCATAAACCGGGGAACGCCCATCTTTTCGTTGAAGAACTTCAGCCCCGCGTCCATGTCCTTCACCACGAATGCGACCTGATGCAGCGTGCTGCCGAGGTAGGCAAGAGGTGAGAGTGTATTCATCGCGTTCCTCCCTTCGTTTCTTGCGACTCGCGCCGGCGATGGCCGGAATCGAGCAATTAATGCTGCTCCTGTGGCCCTAGCCCCAGGGCCTTGTCCACCAGCTCGCGTTGAAAGCCGACCAGCAGCTCGCCGTCGACGGATAAAACCGGCGTCGAGCGGATGTTCCTGCTTTCGAGCAATTCCGCGGCCTCTTCGTCCATCATTACGTCGACCACGCTGAAAAATTCAACGCCTCGTGATCGCAGGTACGCTTTGAGCCGAAACTCGCACGGCGCGCACAGCGGAGACGAGTACACGATAACGCTTCTTGGTCATCGCGAATATATGGGAAGGTTTAGGGGAAACGGCTCCGCCACCTAGACCTGCCCCTTGGCCTTCATGTCGCGATATTTCTCCTTGGCCTTGATCCAGTTCTCGTAGGCTTCTCCCTCAAGAAAGGGCTGCTCGTTCGTGAAGATAAGCTTCTTCCAGCTGTTATCCGGACCCCAGACGTAGGGCGTCTGAACGGTCGGGGTCGGCCCGGTCGCGGTCTCAGAAGTCGAGACCCATACCGACGATATGGCGTTGCATCGCGGCGTCGAACGGCTTGCCGCAACAATTGCCGAGCGGAAAATCGGTGAAAACGAATCGCGGCACGCCGGCGTATTCAACGATGTCGCGCGCGGTTCCGAAAACCACCGTCGGAATTCCATTGGCTTCGAGGTGTCTCGCAACCAGACTCACGGTCTGGTGGCAGACCGGTCAGACGGGTGTGAGCAGCGCCACATCCACCTGGTCGTTGATGCAACGGCGCAGGACCTCGGGCGCGTCCCGTTCCATCGTGACGCGCTGACTGTATGCGGTGTAGACGCCGTGGAAGTTGGGCGCGAGGCTGCCGATGCGGCCAGCTGCGGCAAACTCCTGTAATCGCGTGATCGGGCAATACGAATTCACATCGTCAAGAGTGGTGGCGTGTTGGTCGTAGTGCTCGTTGCGACTGTAAAGCCGCTCGACGGGGGTGTCCGAAGCGATCGAGTAAACGTTGCCGACCAGCGCGAGCGGATCGTGTTTGTTCCGGCCGCCGTCTTGCGATGCCACCGCGATGTCGCTGGTCGTCACCAGGCCGACGCGGCATTGCGCGAGGGGCTTGCGCAGCGGCGTGAACGGAATGTCCTCGAAGTGGGCCCATCGATAGGCCTTCTCGTATCCGAGACCGCGGTAATAGTCCCGCGTCCTCTCCATGTAACGTACAGGTTCGTCGCTCATCGGGCGGTGCTCCTTATCCTCGCTTGCGCGCTACTGTTCGTAACACCATCAGGGCGGCCGAGGTCAAGAGCCGCGAGCCTACCACCTCTCTCTTATCTCCCCCGGAGGGGGGAGAAGATTGAGGAAGGAAGCCAGTTTTAATGCAGGGTATCGAGACGGCCTTCGAATCCATCTCGGAATCCGAGGCCTTTTTTCTCGGCACCCTGCTAGGGTTTCGCTTCTTCCCTCACCAGGATGTCGCGAACCATCTCAGCCGTCTTGCCCACCAGCCGAACGCACCTTGCGATCTTTTCCGGCGAGGCGATATAGGCGCTGATCTGCTCGGGTTTGGTGAAATCGGTACCCGTGATGTCGCGGCAGAAGTTGCTGGTTTCGATCTCGGCCGCGAAGCGACGGTAAAGCTCGGCGCAAAGCGGGAAGAGCCTTGGGGCCTCTTTTTCTTCCAGCGTTCCCCGCCCGTACCTGGCACTAAGCGCCGCCGTGCCGCCGGCAATCGCTCCGCACACCGAACCCGTGCCGCCGATTCCGCCGCCGAAACCGCTCATCGCCCGCACCGTGTCCGCGTCCGCTTGTCCCGAAAGCTCCTGCACGACCTGCAGGACGGCCTGGCTTCAATGGAACCGGTTCTTCATGTAGAAGGCGGCCCGCTCCGGGATGTTGATGTCCTTTCGCTCCATGGGCTTTTCCTCCATCGAGAGGGGATTTATTGATTGCACGCAGCATTTGTGCCACGTCGGGCCAAGTCCGCTGACTCCGTCAATCGCGAGATTTCGCGGCTTTATTGGTGCTCGGCGATTTAACGACGACTCATTTCGCGTCACATCGTTTTGGGATGTTGGTTCCGTAGGAATCACGAGAAAAAGTCATGACTCAAGCCTACGGTGGCGGCTACAATGCACAGCGGCATCGGTCGCTTGGATATCTATGCTTACTGTGGGTGGTGGCATGAACGGAATGGCGCCAGGATGGCCGGGAATCCCACCGCGCTGGACTTCCAGCGCGAAGAGCGGTGTGGGCACCGCGCTCAGTCAAATGAGCCGGGTTTGGTTCACGCTAAGCCATGGCATATTCGACGAAATTTATTGGCCTCGCCCCGATCGGGCCTGCACTCGCGATCTCGGCCTGATCGTAACCGACGGGCAAGCATACCTTTCTGAAGAAAAGCGCCACGCCCAGTGGGAGGTGATTTACCCGGTCGCCGGCGTGCCGGCATACAGGTTGATCAACACGTGTGGGCAGGGCCGCTATCGGATCGAGAAAGAGATTCTGACCGATCCTCAGCGCAATGCGGTGCTGCAGGAGACCCGTTTCCTGCCGCTCAAGGGCGGCCTCGACGACTACCATCTTTTTGTTCTGCTGGCTCCGCATCTGGGTAACAAGGGCAGAGAAAACACCGCCTGGATTGGCGACTACAAGGGCGTGCCGATGCTTTTCGCCGAGCGCAAGGATAACGCCTTGGCGCTTGCATGCTCGGCACCCTGGATGGGACGTTCCGCCGGCTTCGTCGGCGTATCCGACGGATGGCCTGACCTTATGCGCCACAAGCGGATGACATCGGCATATACGCGCGCCGAAAACGGCAATGTCGCGTTAACCGGTGAAGTGGATCTTCGAGCCTCTGCCGGCGTCTTCCTGCTGGCGTTGGGCTTTGGACCGACGGCGGCGGAGGCGGGCCATCAGGCTCGGGCCAGTCTGCTGGACGGTTTCCAGACCGCCCGGGAGCGGTACATACGCGAATGGGAGATTTGGCAACGTTCGCTGTTGCGATTGGAACTGAGACGGCCGCGTCCCCGCGACCTTTACCGCGTTAGCACCGCGGTGCTTCGTACCCACGAAGCCAAGCGGATTCGAGGTGGCTTCATCGCCAGCCTCTCGATCCCGTGGGGTTTCGAAAAGGGCGATGACGACTTGGGCGGCTATCATCTGGTCTGGCCGCGAGATCTCGCCGAGACGGCGGGTGGCCTTCTGGCCGCTGGTGCTCATCGAGACGGCCGCCGCGTTATTTTCTATCTTCAGGCGTCTCAGGAAGCCGACGGCCACTGGCCTCAGAACATGTGGATGGATGGTGTTCCGTACTGGAATGGCATCCAGATGGACGAGGCGGCACTTCCGATACTGCTGGTGGACCTCGCCCGGCAGGAGGGGGCCCTGGATGCCGACGACCTTGCGCGCGTATGGCCGATGGTCCGAAGCGCCGCCGGATTCATCGTCCGCAACGGCCCCGTAACCCAGCAGGACCGATGGGAGGAAGATCCCGGCTACTCACCGTTTACGCTTGCGGCGGAAATCGCTGCCCTGCTGGTTGCCGCCGACCTTGCGGAGCTGGGAGGTGAAAGCTCGGTCGCTTCCTATCTGCGAGAGACGGCAGACGCCTGGAATGCGTCGATCGAAGATTGGACCTATGTGACCGGTACCGATTTGGCCCGTCGCATCGGGGTCGAGGGCTATTACGTAAAAATCGGTGCGCCGGACGTGGCCGAAGCCGCGTCGCCGCTCGAAGGCTTTGTCCCGATCAAACACTCTCCCCCCGAGCGGCGCGGCGCCCTCGCTTTCCAGATCGTCAGTCCCGACGCGCTTGCCCTCGTGCGCTTCGGTCTTCGGGCGCCCGATGACCCTCGTATCGTTAACACGGTGCGGGTGATCGACGCGCTGCTAAAGGTTGAAACTTTCTCTGGTCCAGCCTGGCGTCGCTACAACGGCGATTGTTACGGCGAGCACGAAGACGGCGCGCCGTTCGATGGTGCCGGCATCGGCCGGCCTTGGCCGCTTCTCACTGGTGAACGCGCTCATTATGAACTGGCGGCGGGAAAATTGGACGCCTCCGCGAAGCTGCTCCGGGCCCTGGAGGCCTTCGCCAACGAAGGTGGAATGATCCCCGAACAGGTCTGGGACGGCCCCGCAATTCCCGAGCGTGAGCTCTTTCCGGGAAGACCATCCGGTTCGGCGATGCCGCTGGTTTGGGCTCATTCCGAATATCTGAAACTGCGCCGCTCTTTGCGCGACGGCCAAGTGTTCGACATGCCATCTCAATCCAAAGAGCGTTATGCGGTTCGCAACACCGGATCGCCGAACGCCATCTGGCGCTTCAACCAGAAGTGCCACACGATGCCTTCCGGCAAAACTTTCCGCGTGGAAACGCTCGCGCCCGCGCTCGTTCACTGGAGCGCCGATGGATGGCGCGACGTTCGCGACACCAAAACCATCGACAGCGGTTTGGGAGTGCATTTCGCCGACCTGCCGACCGGGAATCTCTCGCCCGGAACCAGGCTTGCCTTTACGTTCTTCTGGCCCGAGGTCAACCGCTGGGAGAATGTCGATTTCCTGGTGACCGTCGAAGATTAGGAGCTTCGAGAACGAAGCTTACGGGAGCCCGGCTCGCGCTCTTCGATGAACGAGGGATGGGCCGTTATGCATCGGACCTCGGTCGCAAAGCCGCGCGCTGTTCTGTGCCTTCGAGCCATCCCTTCAGGGTAGGCGGACCGATAGAGCCGCTCAGGTTAGTAGCCGAGAGTCGGATCGAACGGATTCAATAACGGCCGGCCCGAGCGGAAGCGGCGCAGATTCTCCGCAAACAGCTCGCACACCTTATCGACGTAGCCGCGATGGCCGCCTGCCATGTGCGGGGTCATGATGACTTCTTCGAAATCCCAGAGCGGGCTTTCCCTGGGCAGCGGCTCGCGCTCGAACACATCCAGTCCGGCTCCGCCGATCCGCTTCTGCTCGAGCGCTTCGATCATCGCGCGTTCGTCGATAATTTCCCCCCGCCCGACGTTTACCAGATAGGCGTTGGGCTTCATCGCGGCGAATTCCCTGGCGCCGATAAAGTTCCGGGTGTCCGGAGTGAGCGGAAGCGTGATTGCGACGTAATCGCTCTCGGCCAGGATCGCCTCGCGCTCCTTCGGCCCGTAAAACCGCTCCGGGATGCGGCCCTTCGGAGTCGCCGCATCCGGGCAGTATCCAGCCGGTCTCGGCGCGCGACTCGGGATTACGCTTAAGCGCGAGCACCCTCATGCTGAAAGCCTGCGCGAGGCGGGCGGTCTCTCGCCCGATCGAGCCGTAGCCGATGACACCGATGGTCTTGCCGCGCAGCTCGTCCGCCGACGCCATGAAGTACCAGACCTTGATCCACTCGTGCCTCATCTGGGCGCGGATTGAAACGTGAAACCTGCGCGTCCACGCGAGCATCGAGCCCAGGATGTACTCGGCGATCGCCGCCGCGTGGATGCCGCTGGCGGTGGTGATCGGAATGTTTCGCGCTATCAGGCTTTCGGGCACGTGATCCGCGCCGGCGCTCAGGAGTTGTATCCATTTGAGCCCCGGTGCGCGCTGGGCCACATCGTCGGGGATGATCAGCGTCAGCAGGATGTCGCATCCGCCCTCGACCATCGCGCCGACCTGATCCCGCGACCGGCAATCGCCGTCGGTTAACTGAATATCGCCGCCGCCGGCCTGTTCGAGCAGTTGGCGCTGTGCGGGCGTCAGGGCCCAGGTAGATATAATTCGGATGCTCAAAGCGGCGCCGACTTTCGCATAGCACGCGGCCCGCTTCAAGCGGTCGGCGCGCTCCTCCACCTTGTCGGAACTTACCGCCCAGCTTATAGTCTTGCACAGGGCGCTTGCGAACGAGAGCCGCGTCGCGCGATGAAGATCCTCCATAATCCGTCGATTTGGTGCCTCGTGCTCGCCCTGTCATTGGCGGGTATCGGCGTGGCCCCGGCGGCGGACCGCGCCGCGGATTCCACAACCGGCGCCGAGGTCTCCGCTCCTCAGCCGTCGCCCGCAGAGCCGCAGACCCCGCCGTCATCAGGCCCGAAGTCACCGAGCGATCGGACTCTCGAAATCGCGCCGCAAGCTAGCGCTCCCCTCCCGCTGGCCCCGGTCGAGCCGCCGGCGCAAGCCCCACGCGGGCTCTCGGAAGAGGAGGGCTCCTACGAGCAGCATCAGCGTCCCGATCAGGAAGCATCGCCCAAAAGCGCCGAGAAGTCGCCGTACCTTGGACTCGTGGTGGAATACACGGCCAAGACCTTCGCGGGACAGGAAGACCATGGCCTTGAGGTCATAAGCGTTGACTCGGACAGTCCCGCCGAACGGGCCGGTATAAAAGGACGTGGAAGCATCACCCCGCTGGGCGCCGCGGGCGTGACCGCCGGGGCCTTACTGGGTCCGCTCACGATGGGTGTGTTGCCCTTGTTGCAGAAGAGCGGTCAGCTCGGCAAGGATGGCGACCTCATCGTGGCCGCGGATGACCATCGTCTGCACAGCGAGTTCGACTTGCAAGACGAACTAAGGAAGCTTAAACCCGGCGATACCATTTATCTTACCGTCGTGCGCGCCGCCTCCGATGGCGCCCGCCAGACGTTCAAGATTCCGGTCAGAATTGGAGGCCAGTCATCCGAGGCCGCCGCTGAAGCCCCGGCCTTCGATCCATACTCGGCCCAGTCCCAGTACTGAACCATCGATGAAGTCGCGTCGGCCGACGATGGCGAAGAGCGCCTCGATTTTCTGCTATCATGACGACTGTTACGGATGCCTGTCATTGCGTCGGGCGTTTGCGGCGATTGGTCGCGATTAATGCCCTAACGGCGACAAGCATCCGCGAGGCGACTTTCCCGCGCCATCGATAGTTATCGATAGTTAAATGTTGGCGTCGGAACGGGTTTACCAACACAGCTTTGGAACGAAGTCTTAAAGAAGCGGCGAGCGAGCTTGAAGCGCGCCTGGCGGCAGGCATGGAGCGGCGTTTTCCGCTGATGGGCCTCAAGGGGCGTCGCCAACGCCTTGATGCTGCGCGAAAGCGTGCTTAGGCTCGGCCGCCCGATTCTGGCGATAACTCCGCTCGCCTCCGAGGCCGAAGCATTGGCCGCCGAAGTCGGCCTGTTGCTCGACGATCCGGCTGATGCGGATTCGCCCGAGCGCCGGGTGCATCTCCTGAAGGGATGGGAGACGCGCCGATGGTCCAGCTCTCGCCGCCGTTGGACAATCAGGCGGCTCAGTTCGAAGCGCTGTTCGCGATGCTCGGATGCAACCGCCGCTGGTGATCACCTCGGTCGAGGCCCTGATGACGCGCACGATCCGCGCGAGCGGTTCGAGCGGTCGGTAATCAAGCTCACGATGGGCGACCGGTTCGATCTCGGAGAGCCTGGTAGCCGAGCTGGCGATTCGGTTATCAGCGCGTGCCGCAGGCCGAGGAGCTTGGCGACTTCAGCGTTCGCGGCGGAATCATCGACGTCATTTTCGCCGACCCATAGCCGGCCGTTGCGGCTTGAGTTCGATGGCGACGTGCTGAGTTCGATTCGTCGCTTCGAACCCGGCAACCAGCGCTCGCTGGACGAAATTCTCGAAGCGACGATCATTCCCGACGCGGTTTATCTCCGCGGTCGCGCTCAAGGACGAAAAGCTCGCGAGCGCGTCGCGCTGCGTGCGGCGGAAATCGGGCTGGTGCGCAAGGAAGCCGCCGAGTTGACCGAGACCCTGGAGAACGGCCTGATGTTCCCGGGCGTCGAGCTTCTGATGCCGCTGGCGAAGAGCGGCCGCTCGAAACCAATCTTCGATTATCTGCCGGAAGACACGCTGCTATGGCTCGTCGAGCCCGGTCGAGTGATCGCCCAGGCGGAGCGCTTCGCCGAGCAGGTGAGTCGCGGAAGCCGCCCACTGGCAGGCCAAGCCCGCCTTCTATCCGGCCCCGGAAACGCTTTATCTGCGCCGGCGAGTCGAACATGAGCCGGCGCGTGAATGAGCGTGTCGGGGTGGGAGTTGCCTCTCTGGTGACGATCGCGAAGCCGCGCGAGGGTTATGCCGATCCGATCGAAATCAAATGTCAGTCAAGCCTGAAGCTTGCCGCTGGCGGAAAGGGCGAGCCGCACAAGGTTGTTTCCTTCGAGCCGCTGGCGGCCGAGCTGAAGGAAGATCCGCCGCGGTCAGGGCCGGGCGCTGTTCGTGGTCGAGGGGCCGAGCCAGATGGCGCGCCTGCGCCGCCATCTGGAAGCCTACGACATCGAGGTCAACATCGAAGTGACAAGAGCTTCGCCGCAGTTTCTCGATTGGCCGGACTACCGTCCCGACGATTCTGGAGGGCGAAATCGCCGCCGGCACGATCCTGCCGCACGACGGACTCTACATCTACAGCGAGGAGGACGTCTTCGGCGAGCCGCGCGTGCGCCGGCGCACGCGTACCGCCGCCAAGGGCATGCTGGTCAGCCTGGAGGAGCTTTCACCCGGCGATTACGTGGTCCATATCGACCACGGCATCGGGCTTTACCGCGGGCTCAAGCATCTCAAGGTGGCCGATACCGAGGGGGATTTTCTCAACCTCGAATATCTCGGCAACGACACGCTCTACGTCCCGGTCGAGCGGATCAACCTGGTTCAGCGCTACGTCGGCGGCGACGGCGCCCAGCCCAAGCTCGACAAGCTCGGCAGCGGTTCCTGGGAGAAGGTCAAGAAGCGCACCAAAGAGGCGGTGCTGGAGATGGCCTCCGAGCTGCTGGATATCTACGCCGCGCGTGAAGTCCAGCAAGGGCACGCTTTTCCCCATCCGGGCGCCGAGTATCACGAGTTCGCCGAGCGCTTCGAGTTCGAAGAGACTCCCGACCAGTTGGCGGCGATCGACGACGTCATCCGCGACATGACGCGGCCCAAGCCGATGGACCGTTTGCTCTGCGGCGACGCGGGATTCGGCAAGACCGAGGTCGCGCTGCGCGCGGCCTGCATCGCCGTGATGGACGGGCATCAGGTCGCCATGCTGGTGCCGACCACGGTTCTGGCCGAGCAACACTGGCTCAATTTCCGCGCCCGCTTCAAGGATTATCCGGTCCGAATCGAGATGGTCTCGCGCTTTCGCAGCGCCAAAGAGAACAAGGCGGTGATCGAAGACTTGAAGCGCGGCGCGGTCGATATCGTCGTCGGAACCCATCGCCTGCTTCAGCGCGACGTCGAATTCAAGCGACTGGGGCTGTTGATTATCGACGAGGAGCATCGGTTCGGCGTCGCCGACAAGGAACGAATCAAAAAGCTGCGCAAGATGGTCGATGTGCTGACCATGACCGGCACGCCGATCCCTCGGACGCTGCACATGGCGATGCTTGGAATCAGGGATCTGTCCGTGATTCAGACCCCGCCGGTCGATCGCCAGGCGATCCGTACTTTCGTCGCCCATTTCGACGACGGCTTGTTGCGGGAAGCGATCCTGCGCGAGCTTAACCGCGGCGGTCAGGTGTTTTTCGTCCACAACCGCGTCGAGAACATCGAATACATAGCCCGTCATCTCCGGGCCATAGTTCCTGAGGCCAGCCTCGCGGTCGCCCACGGCCAGATGTCCGAGCACAAGCTCGAACGAGGTCATGCGCAATTTCATCGAAAACCGCGTCAACGTGCTGGTCTGTTCGGCGATCATCGAATCCGGCCTCGATATACCCAACGCCAACACCATCATCATCAACCGCGCGGATCATTTCGGCCTGGCGCAGCTCTACCAGCTCCGCGGCCGCGTCGGCCGCTCGCGGCAGAAGGCCTACGCCTACCTGATTATTCCCGGCGAGCACATCATCACCCGCGACGCCAAACGCCGGATCGAGGTCATTCGCGAGCTGGTCGAGGTCGGCGGCGGCTTCAAGCTCGCGATTCACGACCTCGAACTGCGCGGTGCCGGCAACCTGCTGGGACGCGAGCAATCGGGCCAGATTTCCGAAGTCGGCTTCGACCTGTATACCGAGATGATGGAACAGGCGATTCACGAACTGCGCGGCGAGCCGCAGCGGGTCGAGTTCGAGCCCGAGCTGCAGCTCGGCGTTCCCGCCTATCTGCCGGAAGCCCTTCGTGCCGGATGAGCGCGAGCGCCTGATTATTTACCGGCGGATGGCGCGCGCCGAGTCGGAGCAGGATTTTGACGATCTTCGCGACGAGCTTCGCGACCGCTTCGGGCCGGTCCCGACCCTGGTCGAGAATCTGCTCGCGGCCATGAACGTGCGCCGGCAAATGAAGAACCTGCTAATTCTGAGCGCCATGCTCAAGGCCAACGAGCTCGAAATCAGGTTTCATCCGGAAGCTCCCGTCGACGGTGGCCGGCTGACGGCTCTGGTCGCGGCCAATCGTGCCCGGATGCGGCTGCTGCCCAACGGCCGGCTGCTGGTCACCGTGGCGAATCGCGATTACGAGGAACTGTTCGCCGAACTGGAGATGACCTTGCAGGCTTTGGCGGCCTGTGAAAAATTAGAGACCCCTGCGGGGCGGGCAAGCGGTGCGCTCGCCAATTAAGCCGATGACTCCACTGAAATTTACGGATCGTAAAAGCGTTTTGCGATGGTTGCTCGGACTGGTCTGCGCGATGCTGGTGCTGTGGACGCCGGCCGCGCTCCGGGCGGGGCAGCCCGTCGACGCGATTGTCGCCAGCGTCGACGGCGAACCGGTAACTATGCGCGACCTGAAGGCGTTCAGCGCCGCTCATGGGGTTCCGTTGCCCGAGGACGATAGTCCTGAGAGTGTCCGGACCAGACGCGACGCGCTCCACGGGCTGCTCGAAGACAAGGTGCTGGAGATGGAGCTTAAGACCTTCGCCGCCGCGGTCGACGATCGCGCCATCGACCGCTATATCGAGAAAGTCAGAGAAAGATCTCACGCTTCGGAAGCAGAGTTGCGCGCGGAGCTGACCCAGCACGGGATGACCTGGGCGCAGTATCGCAAGCAGGTCAAGCTCGACCTCCAAAAGATGGAGATGATCGATCATCGCGTGCGCCAGAAAATCAACATCACGCCCGAGCAGATAAAGGCCTATTACGACGGCCACAGGCAGGAGTTCACGGTCAAGGACGAACAGTTCGAACTGGCACAAATCCTGGTCGCGGTGGCTCCCGACGCCCCGGCCGACAAGCGTGCGGCGGCCAGGAAGAAGGCCGAAGCGCTCCGCAAGCAGGCCCTGGCGGGCGAGGATTTCAGCGATCTGGCTCGCAAAAATTCGGACGACGAATCGGCCGCCAAAGGCGGCGAGCTTGGCACCTTCGGTCCCGACGAAATCCTCGATCAGATCAAGGTCGCGGTCGCCAAGCTCGACAGCGGCCAGATTTCCGAGATCGTTGAAACCAGCCACGGCTTCCATATCCTCAAGGTCGAACAGCACCGGCGACCGGGTGTAAGACCGCTCAGCGAGCTTCGCGAAGAGATTCGCGACCGGATCGAGGATGCGGCCCTGCAGGACGGGATCAAGCGCTGGGTCGAGGATGATCTGATGAAGGCCCATCACGTGGAGACGTTTCTATAGCCGATGGCGCTGAAACGGAGCGCGCCGCCGCTGGCGATTAGCATGGGCGATCCGGCCGGTATCGGCCCTGAAGTTATTCTGAAAGCGGCTCGCCAAATGGCGGGCAAAAAAAGAGCCTCTCCGGCGCTGGTTGTGATCGGCGATATCGGCGCGATGCGGGCCGCCGCCAAGCGGCTTGGCGCGATGCCCGAACCATACTCGTGGAAGCCGGGCGAGCGGCCGATGCCGCTTGCGCGAGGGCTTCCGGTGCTCGGATTGGGCGAGCTTTCGGCGGCGGCGATACGGCCCGGCGCTCCAAGCGTCGAAGGCGCCGGCGCGGCGTATAATTACATCGTGAAGGGTGCGCGGATGGCGCTGGCGGGTGAAGCGTCAGGGCTGGTGACGGCTCCGATCAGCAAGGAATGGCTGAATCGCGCCGGCCACCATTTTCCCGGCCATTCCGAATTGCTGGCCAAACTGTCACGCACGCGCCTGTGGCGGATGATGTTCGCGGGCGATCAGCTCAAGCTCGTGCTGGTGACCGTGCATGTCGGCCTTGCCCGTGTGTCTTGGATGCTCAACCGGGAAATGGTTTTTCAAACCATCCGCCTGATGGCCGAGCATCTGCGCGGCGAGATGGGTATCGCGCGGCCGCGTCTGGCGGTGCTGGGTTTCAATCCGCACGCCGGAGAGCATGGGCTTTTCGGCAATGAGGAGATTCGCGCGATTACCCCGGCGATCGAGCAGGCCCGACGTTCCGGGATCGACGCGTACGGCCCGCTCCCGCCCGACACCGCTTTCGTCCGATGGTCGGGGGCCTTCGAGTTCGACGCCGCGGTCGCGATGTATCACGATCAGGGACTGATACCGCTCAAGACCCTGGAATTCGACCGCGCCGTGAATGTTACACTGGGATTGCCGATAGTTCGTACCTCGCCCGATCACGGCACCGCTTACGATATCGCGGGCGCCGGCAAGGCGAACGCGGAAAGCATGATCGCGGCGATCGAATACGCCCGGCGGGCGATCGCGCGGCGCCGCTCTCGGCGCGGGGCGTAGAACAAAGCGAATGGCAGATCGGATAATCATCAAGGGCGCGCGCGAGCACAATCTCAAGAATATCAGATCTCGAGATTCCTCGCGACCGCCTCGTGGTAATCACCGGGCTTTCGGGCTCGGGCAAGTCGTCGCTCGCCTTCGACACCATCTACGCCGAGGGCCAGCGGCGCTACGTGGAATCGCTTTCCGCTTACGCCCGCCAGTTTCTCGAGCAGATGGAGAAGCCGGACGTCGATTCGATCGAGGGGCTTGTCGCCGGCGATCTCCATCGAACAGAAGACCACCTCGCGCAATCCGCGCTCGACCGTCGGCACCATCACCGAAATCTACGATTACCTGCGCCTGCTCTACGCGCGGGCGGGGCGTCCGTTCTGCTACCAGTGCGGCCGCGAGATTGCGCCGCAGAGCGTGCAGCAGATCGTCGACCGGATCATGGCCTGGCCCGAGGGCACCCGCATCCACGTGCTCGCGCCGATCGTGCGCGGACGCAAGGGCGAGTACCGCAAGGAACTTGGCGATCTGCAGGCGCGCCGGCTTCGTGCGCGTCAAAATCGACGGGCGGCCTGCACGAGCTGGGCGAAGAGATCCAGCTCAACAAGAACCAGCGCCACACTATCGAGGTGATCGTCGACCGGCTGGCGATTCGCAACGGTATCGAGAAGCGCCTGTCCGATTCGCTCGAAGTCGCGTTCAAGTACGGCCAGGACCTGCTCAAGATCGAGCGCCTGAAGGACAAGGGCGAAGCAGGCGAACCTACTTCAGCCAGCGCTTCGCGTGCGTCGAATGCGGCATCTCGTATCCCGAGATGACGCCGCGGATGTTTTCGTTCAACAGCCCGCACGGTGCCTGCACGACCTGCTCCGGGATCGGATCGGCGATGTATTTCGATCCCGAGCTGGTGGTGCAGAACGAGGACCTGAGCCTGGCCGACGGCGCGATCGCGCCGTGGGACACGCGCAACATGATGCCGGTGCTGGAGTCGCTCGCGGCCCATTACAAGTTCGATCTCGAGCAGCCCTGGAAGACGCTTCCGGCCAAAGTCCGCAAGGCCATCCTGGAAGGCTCCGGCGACGAGGAGATCGAATTCTTCTATCAGCGCGGAGAGCGGCGCGAGGGCTACACGCGGGCCTTCGAAGGCGTGCTCGCCTGGCTCGATCGACGCTACAAGGAAACCGAGTCGGAAAGCATCCGCGAGATGCTCGAAGCGTACATGAACATGCGGCCGTGCCCGACCTGCGAGGGCACGCGGCTCAAGAAAGAGAGCCTGTTCGTGCGCTTCAACGGCAAGTCGATCAATCAGACCACCGCGATGCCGGTGAAAGAGGCGCTGAGGTTTTTCGCGGCGCCCAAGCTGAGCCGCGCAGGAAGCCGAGATCGCGCGGCTGATTCTCAAGGAAATTCGCGAGCGGTTGACCTTCATGGCCGACGTCGGCCTCGACTACCTGACGCTCGACCGCGCCTCCGCGACGCTCTCGGGCGGCGAGGGCCAGCGCATCAGGCTCGCCACGCAAATCGGTTCGAGCCTGGTCGGCGTGCTCTACATCCTTGACGAGCCTTCGATCGGACTTCATCAGCGCGACAACGAGCGCCTGCTGTCCACGCTCAAGCGCCTGCGCGATCTCGGCAATACGGTGCTGGTGGTCGAGCACGATCGCGAGACCATCATGGAGGCCGACCATCTGATCGATATGGGCCCCGGCGCCGGCATCCATGGCGGCCACATCGTGGCGCAGGGCACTCCGCGCGAAGTGATGCGGAATCCCGATTCGCTGACCGGCAAGTACCTGGCGGGCGAGGTCGAAATCCCGGTGCCGACGCGACGGCGCGCGACCGGCGCGCGATGGCTTACGATCAAGGGCGCGCGTGAAAACAATCTGCGCGATCTCACCGTCGCCATCCCGCTCGGCGTGATAACCTGCGTCACCGGCGTGTCGGGCTCGGGCAAATCGACCCTGGTGCTGGATACGCTTTATCGGGCGCTGGCGCAGAAGCTCAACCGCGTCCACGAGCGCGCCGGCGCCTACAAGAGCATCGACGGCCTCGAGCATCTCGACAAGGTCATCCACGTCGATCAGAGCCCGATCGGGCGCACGCCGCGCTCCAATCCCGCCACCTACACCAACCTGTTCGCGCACATCCGCGAGCTGTTCGCGCAACTGCCGGAAGCGCGGATGCGCGGCTACGGGCCGGGGCGGTTTTCGTTCAACGTCAAGGGCGGGCGATGCGAGGCTTGCCAGGGCGACGGCATCATCACCATCGAGATGCACTTCCTGCCCGACGTTTACGTCTCGTGCGAAGTGTGCGGCGGCAAGCGCTACAATCGCGATACGCTCGAAATCCAGTACAAGGGCAAGAATATCGCCGAGGTGCTCGACATGACCGTGCTCGGCGCGCTCGAATTCATGGGCACCGTGCCGCCGATTCGCAACAAGCTCGAAACCATGCGCGACGTCGGCCTGGGCTACATCCATCTCGGCCAGTCGGCGACCACGCTCTCGGGCGGCGAGGCGCAGCGAATCAAGCTCGCCAAGGAGCTGGCGCGCCGCGCCACCGGCCGCACGCTATACATTCTCGACGAGCCGACCACCGGGCCTGCACTTCGACGACATCAAGAAACTGCTCGACGTGCTGGGCCGCCTGGCCGACACCGGCAATACGATCGTCATCATCGAGCACAACCTCGAAGTGATTAAGACCGCCGATTACGTGATCGATCTCGGTCCCGAAGGCGGCGATCGCGGCGGAGAGGTCGTGGCCAAGGGCACGCCTGAGCAGATCGCGGCGACGCCCGCATCCTATACCGGACAATTCCTGCGCGAAGTGCTCGCCGCCCGCGCCGCCGCGTAACGGCGGAAGTCGGGCGGCATCCTGGCGCTATCGTTAAGGGCTGGCGTCGCCTCCGACTTTAAGAGCAGCCTCGCTTTGATTCGCGGCGGCGACCAGGAAGAAGGCGTCCGGATGCAGATATTCGCGCGCGACCTTCTCACGTCGTCCTTGGTTATTTCACTGATGATCTGGGGATACCTGTCGGCGTAATCGAGCCCCAGATGATAAAGCTCGACCTGAAGCATGAAGCTCGCGATCGAACTCTGGCGATCGAACTTAAGCGGAAAGCTGCCGATCATGAACTTCTTGGCGGAATCCAGTTCGGCGTCGGATACCGGCTCCTTCTGAATCCGGCGCATTGTTCCAGAATCAGCTTCACCGCCTCGTTCGCGCTCTGATTCTTGGTTTGCAGCACGACCCTGAATGAGCCCGGAAACAGTCCGGCATCGAAGCCGCTACAAACCGAGTATGCCAAGTCCGCGCCTCGCTGCGCACTTTTTCACCAAGCGCGATGCGAACCCGCCGCCGCCGAGGATGTAATTCATAACTTGCAGGCTGATAGTAATCGGGGTCGGAGCGCGCGATACCGCCGAATCCCAGCACCAGGTTGGCTTGGACACGTTGCGATCGATTTTGGTTACATGCTGGCCGGGCGCGACCTTCGGCGCCGGTGGCGTGGGCTGCGGTTCCACCGAGCCCTGCAAGCCTTTCAGTTCCTTCTCGATCGCGTGCTTTATCTCATCGGTCTTGACGTCTGCCGACGATCGCGATAATCGCGCCACCGAGTCGATAGTATCGGTGGTAGAAGTTGCGCACGTCCTCAGGCGTGAGCTTCTTGACCGAGTCGACCGTGCCAGCGGCCAGATGGGCGTAGGGCGCGTCGCCGAATAGAAGCTTGTTGAAGGTGCGTTCGGCGACGTAGCCGGGCTGCTCCTCGGCGGAGTTGAGTGCCGCGAGCTGCTCGCCGCGCTTGCGCTCGATGTCGGCGTCGCGAAGCGCCGGGCCGGTAAGCAGGCTCGCCAGCAGATGCAGGGTTTCGCCGGAGTAGCGCGTCAGCGAGGTGAAATCGGCGCTGGCATAATCCTGCCCCGCGCCTACGCCGAGCGAGCTGCCGATGAAATCGATCTTCTGGTTCAGTTGTTCCGCGGTTAATTCTTTAGTGCCCTCGTTAAGGCATGCGGCGGTCAGATGGGCCAGGCCCTCCTTGCCCTTTGGATCGCGCCGCGATCCCGCGTCGAACGCCATCGCCATCGTCACCATCGGCAACTGATGCTGCTCCGAAACCAGCAGGATGGCGCCGTTGCTGAGCGTCAGACGGTTAATTTCGATCGCCGCGCACGGCCGCACGCCGACCGTTATCGCGATCAAAGCCGCCAGAACGATACTCCCGATTAGCCTGTTGGTCCGCCGCCCGATCATCGCGATTCCTCGCCCGCCACGACGTGATGGATCGCGCCGCCGCCCGGTCCGCCCGCCGGATGCCTGAGCACGCCGGTCGGAACCAGCGTCCCTACGGTGCGATTTGTTTCGACCAGGTATTTACTGGCGACGCGCTGGACGTCGGCCGCCGTGACCTTGTCGATTCCCGCCAGGTACTCATCGACCATCTTGTAGCTGCCGAGCATCTCGTACTGCCCAAGCATCATCGCCTCGCGAAAGATCGAATCCTGGCCGTAAACGAAATCGGCCTGTTCCTGGTTCTTGGCTTTTTGCAGCTCCTGCTCGGGGAGCGGATGGTCGCGTAGCGCGGCAATCTGCTTGTCGACCACCGCGATTACGTCGGCGGTCTTGAGGCCGGGGCGAAGCTGGGCGGTAACCCAGAAAAGAGTCGGATCGAAGGCGGTCCGATCGTAGCCGGCATCGATATCGACCACCATCCGCTTGTTCATCACCAGTTCCTTGTATAAGCGCGCGCTCTTGCCGCCGGCCAGCACCACCGCGGCGATCTCGAGCGCGAAGCTGTCGGGGCTTTTGTAGTTGGGCGCGTGAAAGCACTCGGCGAAGGCGGGCAGTTCCGCCGCATGCCTGAGGACCACGCGGCGCTCACCGTCCTGAGCCGGCTCGACGTCGTTCACCGGCGGCGGCTTGGGCCCGTTTTGGATAGTCCCGAAGGTTTCGCTGATCTGCTTGAGCACCTTGTCGCCGTCGAAATCGCCGACCGCGACGATCACCGCATTTTGCGGCGAGTAATAGATGAGATGATAGGTCAGCGCGTCGCTCAGGGTCAGGCTCTGGATGTCGTGCATCCAGCCGATTACCGGCCAATGGTAGGGATGCGCGATATAGGCTTGGGCCTGCGTGATTTCCGAAAGCGCGTCCTGCGGATTGTCTTCCGTACGCAGGCGCCGCTCCTCGATCACGACCGCCTTTTCCGAATCGAAACCCTTCGGGTCGAAATTGCTCATCCGGTCGGCTTCAAGCGAGATCGGGACGTCGAGGTGGTCCTTGTTGATGACCTCGAAGTAGTCGGTGAAATCGGCGGTGGTGAAGGCGTTATCCATCCCGCCGTTCTCCTGTATGATATTGGAGAACTCCTCGGGCTTGAGCTTCTTGGTGCCGCGGAACATCAGGTGCTCGACCAGATGCGAGATTCCGGTCGTGCTGACTTGCTCGTTGCGCGAGCCGACCCGGTAGAAAACATTGAACGTGGCGACGGGCGCCTTGTGGTTTTCGAGAACCAGGACCCTGAGGTTGTTCTTCAGGGTCACGGCTTTGACCGCGTCGGTGATGCCGGCCCGGGCGACGGTGGCCGAGCCGAACACAAGCGTCAGAACGAGCGTCGATACGCACAGGCGCGCGGCGCGGCTATGATCGGGAGCGTTGTTAATTAGCATCGTTTCGATCCAGTTAAGTCAGCCCGCATTGGCAGAGTCAAGATCGGTAGCGCGTTACGCCGAGGCCGGAGATCGGTTAAGATAGAAGCGTGGTGCGCCGCACCGGACGCCGGCGGAAAAATTCAAGGCGGGACGGCTTCTCATATCGTGAACGAACAGCCATTGCATGAAATCAAAGGCGTGCTTACCAAATTCATGCGGATGCTTTTTCCGCTAGAATTTCGCATCGACTCGCTGAGCGATTTCGGTCCGGCGCTGCCGTTTCGCTATCCGCTGCATGCCGGCGAGGTCATTCACCTGCCTGACAAAGTCGAAGGCTTCGACAGTCACGATGCCGCGTTCAGCTATTACAAGGTGCTCACGGCCCATCTGGCCGGCCGCCACGAGTTCGGCACTTTCTCCCTGCGCCTCGCCGACCTGTCGGGGTTTGAGGAGCGCGGCGAGATCGGCGTCGAAGCGCTGTCCAGTTTCGTCTCGTCTTTTTCCCAGCCCGGGATTGCCGACGCGCTGCTGCGCCTGTGCGAGGCGGTAAGAATCGACGCCGCGCTGATGCGCAGCTATCGCGGGCTCGCGCCCGAGGTCATGCGAATCAACCGTTCGCTGCTGGAGCGGCTGGCGCCGAGGTCGCTGAGCAGTACGCTGGTGCGTCTGGCGCTCGATATCGAGTCGCCGGTGGAAGTCAAGCTCGATCCGTCGATTGGAAGCGTGATCGAAGCGTTCGCCCTGCTGCGCGAGCCGGGTGTCGCCGTAATCGACAGCGCCCGGCAGACGGTCACGCTTTATCGATGGCTCGAAGAGATGCTGGCGGCGGCTGAGCGGATGACCGACGCCGACGGTCTCGACGGCGGCGAATCGTTCGACGAGTTGACGCAAAAAATGGCCGGCGACGGTCCGGATGCCGGCGAGGACGGCGAGGGCAGCTCCGACTCGCGCGACGGCGAGACCAATCAGCGCATCAAGATGAAGTCCGCGGGCCGACGCTCGAAGGGAAGCGGCGGCAAGCCGCTCTCGCCCGAGGAAATCCAGCGCCTGCTCGATGAAGGAGCGCAAATCGAACCCGCCGAAGGCGACGGCGACGCCGATCCCGCCTCCGGCATGTATCTCACTCAGCTCAAGGGCAAGCAGGCCAAAGAGCTGGAGCAGTTGCGCCAGCAGCTCGCCGAAACCGGATCGTGGGCCGGCCACGGCCGATTGGTGATCGCGCATCGCGCGGGACAGGACGATTCGTACTTCGCGTACGACGAATGGGATTACACGCTCAGCGATTATCGGCGCAACTGGTGCCGCCTGCGCGAAATCCCGATGATCGGCGACGAGGGCGATTTCTACGCCCGCACCCTGGTCCGCTATGCCGAACTGCTTCCCCAGGTCCGTCGTCACTTTCAGCGCATCCGCCCGGCTTCCTACCGGATGGTGCGGGGTCTGGAGGACGGCGAGGAATTCGATTTGGATCGCACGATTGAAGCGCGGGTGGCGCGGATGATGGGCGAATCGCCCGACAGCCGGGTCTACAAGGCGCGCAAGAAGGAAACCCGCGACGTCGCCACGCTGTTCCTGCTCGACATGTCGGCTTCAACCGACGAGCCGGTCCAGCGCGACGTTCGCCGCCACGCCGCCGATCCCGATCAGGATGACTGGCAGAAGAACTGGCAGCGCCGGCTCGCCGGAGGCGAACGCCCGCGCCGGATCATCGACGTCAACAAGGAAGCGCTGGTGATAATGGCGCAGGCGCTCGAGGAGATCGGCGACTCCTACGCGATCATGGGTTTCTCCGGCCACGGCCGCGACAACGTCGAGTTTTACGTGATCAAGGAGTTCGACAACCAGCTTTCGGACGAGGTCAAGGCGCGGATTGGCGCGGTCGAGCCCAAGCGCTCGACCCGGATGGGTGCCGCTATCCGCCATGTGCGCGAGAAGTTCAAGGACGTCGGCGCCCGCTCCCGGCATGTCATCCTGCTGAGCGACGGCTTTCCGCAGGATTTCGATTACGGCCAGGACCGCCGCTCCAACACCTACGGCATCCAGGACACCATGGTCGCGCTGAAGGAACTCGAACTTGCCGGAGTGCTGCCGTTTTGCATCACCGTCGATCGCACCGGCCACGACTATTTGCGCGAGATGTGCCAGCCCTCGCGCTATCTGGTGATCGACGACATCACCTCGCTGCCGCGGGTGTTGCCGAAGATCTATGAGCAGATCGTCCGCTGGTAACGGCACGGCATTCCATGCCGGCGCAACAATGCGAACCGACGCTTCGCCGTGCAACGCTCCCGTTGGTCGGGTATACAGGATGCACGCGTCGTCGCCGGCATTTGATGCCGGCGGTCGAATCGTCTGAATCCCGCTTGCGCCGGTCGCGATCGTGAAGGACAGGTAGGTAGTGGTAAAGGTGCCGAAAAACCATCCTGAGGTTGGAACCGTGAAAGGCGGGACCCGCACCAGAGGTCGCACTCCGGGCGGTACTTCGCTATGGCAGCACCTTCGCTGAGCATTTCAGAAGGCCCCGTTTCCTCGCACAAGTGGCTGGTCGCGATCGCGGTCATGGTGGGCACCATCCTTGAGGTGCTCGACACCTCGATCGTCAACGTCGCGCTCCCGCACATGCAGGGCAGCTTCTCGGCCAGCGTTGATGAGATCGCGTGGGTGGTAACCAGCTACCTCGTTTCGAACGGAATCATGATTCCGCTCACGGGATGGATCGCCACACGCGTCGGCCGCAAGCGTTATTTTCTCGGCTCCGTGATGATCTTCGTGATCGCCTCGGCGTTCTGCGGCGTGGCCCAGTCGCTGGATCAGATGGTTTGCTTCCGGCTCCTGCAGGGCGCGGCGGGCGCGGCGATGATGCCGCTGTCGCAGGCGATCCTGATGGAGACCTTCCCGCCCCAGGAGCAGGCGCTGGCGATGGCCGTCTGGGGCGTCGGCATGATGGTCGCGCCGATCATGGGTCCGACGGTGGGCGGCTGGATCACCGACAACTGGTCGTGGCGCTGGAACTTCTACATCAACATTCCCACCGGGCTCGCGGCGTTCCTGATGGTTTATACTTTCGTTCAGGACCCCTCCTATTTGCGCAAGGAACGCCGCCCGGGCGGCAGGATCGACTACCTCGGCATCGTCTACCTGGCGCTTGGTCTTGGCCTTTTGCAGATCGTGCTCGACCGCGGCCAGCGCGCGGATTGGTTCTCATCGCCGTGGGTGGTCTACGCGACGGTAATCGCGGGATGCTCTTTGGTGCTGCTGGTTTTTCGCGAACTGCGTTTTGCCGATCCGATCCTCGATATGAGGATGTTCAAGCTCAAGGATTTCACCCTCTCGGTGTGCCTGATTCTCGCGATGGTGCTCGCGGTTTTCGCCAATCTTCTGCTCAACCCCGTCTTTCTCCAGGAATTCATGGGGTACTCGGCTTCGATGGCGGGCCTGGCGATGGCGCCGCGGGCGATCGCGGCCTTGTGCGCGATGTTTTTCGTCGGGCAGCTCGCGCGTTTTCGCTACGACACCCGGCCGCTAATCGCGCTGGGATTCGTCCTGATGGCGTTCGGGATGTGGGTGATGTCGCATTGGAACCTGGGCGTCAGCATGTGGGCAATATGCTGGCCCACGGTGCCGTTCGGAATCGGCTCGGGCCTGATTTTCCCGACGCTTTCCGCCAAGAGCCTCGCCTGCGTGGAGCGCGAGCGTATGGGTTATGCCTCCAGCCTGTTCAACATGATGCGCAACACCGGCGCGGCGCTCGGGATTTCCTTCGTCATCAACCTTTTGACCAGCTATGAGCAGGTCCATCAGAGCTATCTGGTGCAGCACTTTTCGGTTTTCGATGCATGGAAGCTCGGCCGCAGCGGTCCGCGGCTTCCGGGCGCGATGAGCTTCAACTTCATGGGTGAAATCATCAGTGGGCAGAAGCAGGGGCTTGGGATGATCTACCGCATGGTCCAGGCGCAGGCGGCGATGCTCTCGTTCAACGATATCTATCGGATGGTCGCCGTGATGACGCTGGTACTGATGCCGGTGGCGCTGTTCCTGAATCGCGGCCAGGGCTCTGCCGGCCGCGCGCCGGTGCATTGAACGCCGCCATTCCTATCTCGGGCGCGCAATCCGCAGATCGCGGCCGGTCATCTCCGACGGTACGCCGATTCCCAACATCCCGAGAAACGTCGGCGCAACGTCGGCGAGCGTTCCTTCCGCGAGCGCTCCCTTGTAATCGGCGTCGAACAGAATTAGCGGCACGCGATAGGTGGTGTGCGCGGTATGAGGCTGGCCGGTCGCCGGATCGGCCATGAACTCGGCGTTGCCGTGGTCTGAAGTAATCAGCGCCACGCCGCCGATCTTGTCGAGCGCTTGAAGCACGCGGCCGAGGGCGACATCCGTCGCCTCGACCGCCTCGATCGTCGCCTCCAGATTGCCGGTATGACCGACCATGTCGGGATTGGCGAAATTGATTACGATCACGCCGAAGCGTCCGCCTACGATTTCCTGCCCGGCGCGCTCGGCGATCGCATCGGCGCGCATCGCCGGCTGCAGGTCGTAAGTCGCAACCTTGGAGGAAGGGATCAGCGCCCGTTCTTCGAGCGGAAAAGGGGCTTCCACGCCGCCGTTGAAAAAGTATGTGACGTGCGCGTATTTCTCGGTCTCCGCCAGGCGCAGATTGCGCACGCCCGCGTCCCCCAGTACTTCGCCGAGAGTGTGCTTCACGTCTTCGGGTCCGAACGCGAGCGGCAGCCCGAAGCTGCGATCGTATTCGGTCATGCAGACGTAACCGACCTTCGGAAAGCGCGGGCGCGCGAAGCCGGTGAAACTGTCGAGTGCAATCGCCGCGGTCAGCTCGCGCGCGCGATCGGCCCGGAAGTTGAAGCAGATAACCTGATCGCCGTCGACGATTGGAGCAGGCTCTTTGATAATCACCGGCTCGACGAATTCGTCGCTCTTGCCGGCATCGTAGCTGCCCTCGATTGCCTGCACGGCGTCGGGCGATTTCGGTCCCTCCCCGGCGACTATCGTGCGCCATGCCTTTTCGGTCCGCTCCCATCGCTTGTCCCGGTCCATCGCGTAGTAACGGCCGCTTACGGTCGCGATTCGGCCTCGGCCGAGATCCTTCAGTTTCGCTTCGAGCTGCCGGACGAATGGAATCGCCGAGCGCGGCGGTTTGTCGCGTCCGTCGAGCACGGCATGGACCGCGATGTTCGTGAGGTTTTCTCTCGCCGCGAAATCGAGCAGGGCGAACAGATGATCGATATGGCTGTGAACGCTGCCGTCGGAGAGCAGGCCCCAGAGATGAAGCGTGCGGCCGGCGGCCGCGCGCCGCATCGTGTCGAGCAGCACGCGATTGCTGAAAAACTCGCCGCTTTGGATCGCCTTGGCGATGCGCATCAGGTCCTGATAGATGACCCGTCCCGCGCCGATGGTGAGATGGCCCACCTCAGAGTTGCCCATCACGCCCGGCGGCAGGCCGACCGCCTCGCCCGAGGCGTCCAGCGAACTGTGTGCCTGACTGGCGTAAAGCCGGTTCATCGTCGGCGTGCGGGCGAGCGCGATCGCATTGGCCTCGCGCTCCTCACGCAAACCCCAGCCATCGAAGATTATCAGCGCGGCGACGGAGGGACGGCTCATCGCGCGCCCCGCCGCTGCCATCGCGCAAACATTTTCGCGCCCGGATATTCGGCGCGCTCGCCAAGTTCCTCGGCGATACGCAGCAGGCGATTGTACTTCGCCAGGCGCTCGCCGCGGCTTAGCGAGCCGGTCTTGATCTGGCCGACGCCGGTCGCCACCGCCAGGTCGGCGATCGTCGTATCTTCGGTTTCGCCCGAGCGATGCGAGATCACCGCGCTATAGTTGGCCGCGCGCGCGATCTCGATGGTATTCAAGGTTTCGGTCACGGTGCCGATCTGGTTGAGCTTGATCAGGATCGAGTTTGCGGCCCGCTCTTTGATTCCGCGCTCAAGCCGCTTCGGGTTGGTAACGAAGATGTCGTCGCCGACCAGTTGCACCCGCCCGCCAAGCTCACCGTTCAGGAGCTTCCATCCGTTCCAGTCGTCTTCGGCCAGCCCGTCTTCGATCGACACGATCGGATAGCGGTCCAGCCAGTCGGCGTAAAACCGCACCATCTCTTCCGCGCCGCGCGATTTCTTGTCGGACCGCGCAAAGACATACTTGCCGTTTTCGTAAAACTCGCTGGATGCCGGATCGAGCGCGAGCGATACGTCATCGCCCGGCCTGTAGCCGGCCTTGGCGATGGCTTCAAGAATAACTTCGATCGGCTCCTCGTTGGTCTTCAGATTTGGAGCGAAGCCGCCTTCGTCGCCGACGTTGGTCGAATGGCCCCGTTTCTTGAGGATTCCGGCGAGCGCGTGAAAGACCTCGGCGCCGATCCGCAGCGCCTCGGCGAACGACGGCGCGCCGATCGGCACGATCATGAACTCCTGCATGTCGACGCTGGAATCGGCGTGGCTGCCGCCGTTCAGGATGTTCATCATCGGCACCGGCATCAGATGCGCGTCCTTGCCGAGATAGCGGTAGAGCGGCAGCCCCTTGGCCGCCGCGGCCGCATAAGCCGCAGCCAATGAAACTCCGAGCATCGCGTTCGCGCCCAGCCGGGATTTGTTCTCGGTGCCGTCGAGCGCGATTAGCCGTTGGTCGAGTCCGGCCTGGTCTGCGGCGTCGGCGCCCTTGAGATTGGCCGCGATAATGCCGGTTACGTTCGCGACCGCTTTGAGAACGCCTTTGCCGCCGTAACGCCTGGGATCGCCGTCGCGTAACTCCAGCGCTTCGTGCGCGCCGGTCGACGCGCCCGAAGGCACGGCCGCGCGGCCCGATGCTCCGCCGCTCAGGCGGACGTCGACCTCGATTGTTGGGTTGCCGCGCGAATCCAGAATCTCGCGCGCCTTGATTTCAACGATTGCTGTTTCAGATGCCATCACGAGCCTCGATCACAGAAAAGCAGGATTCGCGGCGGGACGAAAGAAGAGATTTCTGATTGATATCCCTCGGGATCGGCACACTATTAGATTCAGCGTGTTGCCGCTTTAGGATATTTGAGGCTGCGGCGCTATGCTCTTCGCGCCCGGCCCCAGCATCCGGTTCGTAATTTGATTCACATAACGCTCAAGCGGAATCGCCGCCAGCGTAAGAATCGTGATGAGCACGCAGGCGAATACGAGAAATAGCGGCAGGCTCAAAGCGCGCACTCGCGCGCCGAAATAGATCACAAAGGGCTGATGGATCAGATACAGCCCGTACGAATACGAGCCGACGTACGCGATTGCGGCTTCCGCGCGCCCGAGCTTGCCGAACGCCCGCGCGACGTGGGCCAGGATCACGAAAAGGCCGGTGCCGATCAGGGCGTCGGTCGCGGTGTATGTCAGAAGCGAACCGTAGCTGTACAGGCCAAGCGTGTAGATCGCGATCCCCGAGAGCAAAACGGGCCAGCTAAAAAGGAAAGCTTCGACCGCGGCCGGGCGCCGGCGAAACTGCATCCCGATTACCATCCCCAGCGCGAACTCCCACAGCCGGGATCCGAAGAATGCGCCCTGCACGTAACAGCCGCTGACCGGAATCACCGACAGTAAAATGTGTCGACATACGACGGTTTCCAGCGCGCAAAAGACCAGAAACCACGCCGGCCCGATTTTTTGCAGCAGACGAAACAGGAGAGGAAACACGAGATACAGTTCGAGTAGCAGTCCGAAGTACCATAGGGCCGCGTTGAAGTAATAGAAGAGGATATCCGCCGGATAGACGCGGTCGCCGAGGAAACTCAGGATGAATCTGTAATCGAGCGGTTCGATGTGCGCCTGAAAGGGCAGGACCAAATAAATTATGTGCGCCACCCAGTACATCGGGAACAGACGCACCACCCGCGCGCGATACCATCCGGCCCATCCCGCCTCCGGCTCTCCGGTTTTGGCGATCGAGTAGGTCAGCCCAAACCCGCTCATCACCAGGAACACGCCTACCGCATGGAAGCCGAACTGTGAGAAGGCGACAAAGATGCCCTTGGCGACACATCCGAGGACGCCGACCGCGGAATCCGGCGCGCATCGCGCGATAAATGAAGCGAAGTAATGTTTATCGAGACCCCACGGATAGCGCTTGTTCGTGTAAGTCAGGAAAAGGTGGAAGTACGCGATCCACAGGATCGAGATCCCTTTGATCCCGTCGATCCACAGAACCCGCGCCGCCCGAGGCGCTGCTGGCCCAGCCTGTGCCATCTGATTGGTCATCCTGCCGACCGTTAGGCTCTCGGGAGGGAGTCAGGTTGTCAAGGGCGGTGATTTTTTGACACGAGTCCCTGAGTTAAAGCCCGCGGGATCAGACCGCGCCTGCTTCGCGCAGCGCCGCGATTTCCTCCCATCCGTAGCCAAGTTCGAGCAAAATCTCCTCGCTGTGCTGCCCGTACTCGGGCGCGTTTTTGGCCTGGGTCTCGATTTCGCCGTTGAGCGTGATCGGCGCGCCGGGAACCAGTATCTTTCCCGCCGTCGGATGATCGAGCTCCATCAGATAGCCGTTCACCCGGGCCTGCTCGCTCTCAAGTATTTGCGGAAGCGTCGCCACCTCGGTTGCGAGAACGTCGATGCCGGTAAGCGCTTCGAGCCATTCCTTCGTCGTTTTGCGCGGAAAGATCCCGTCGAGCACTGCCTCCATTTTGGCGCCGTGGAAGTTGCGCGTGGGATTATCGTAATCGGGGTTGGTTTCGAGATGCTCGATTCCCATCACCTTGCAGAACGCCGGCCAACGCTTGTCGTCGACTCCCGCCAGACAGATGTAGCTGTCGCTGGTCTTGAAGGCGCCCCACACGCCGCGCAGGAACGGATGGCATCGATTGCCGCGCACGGGCTCCTTGCCGGTGAGCGACGTGTAGTTGAGCTCCCACGCCTGCATCGCGAGCAGCGTGCCGTAGATCGAGGCGTCGACCCGCTGGCCCTTGCCGGTGCGCTCGCGCGCGAACAGCGCCACCACGATGCCGCTGGCGAAACTCAGCGCGCCGCAGTGGTCGGCCGCGAACATCCCGGCGGGCAGCGGCGGATCGCTCTCCGTTCCGGTCTTGATCATCACTCCGCTGGCGGCCTGCGCCAGAGTATCGCGGCTCGGCCTCATCACCCACGGGCCCTTGGGTCCCCACGAACTGGCCTGGCCGTAAATCAGTTTGGGGTTTACCTTGAGCAAATCCTCGAATCCGAGCCCGAGCCGATCGAGCACGCCGGGGCGATAGTTCGTGAGCAACACGTCGTAGTTTTTCGCCATCCGCCGGACGATCTCGATCGCCTGCGGCTTCTTCAGATCCAGCGTGATGCTGCGCTTGCCGCGATTCATAGCGAGAAAGTAGGGCGATATCGTCGGATTCTTCGCGTCCGGGCCGCCGATCAGTCCGTTGGAAGCCCATCGGCTGAGATCTCCGGTCTCGCGATTTTCCACCTTCACCACGTCGGCGCCCAAATCCGACAGGAACAAACCCGCAAACGGTCCCTGGATTTCCTGTCCGATCTCGACAACCTTGATACCCGCGAGTGGCTTGCTCATGATGGCGCTCCTTTCCTGCGTAAACTAAGCCGTCTAATCCAAAAGCTTGGGTGACGCAACGCGACGCCGATCCATGCCGACGGTCTAATCGCTCGCGCCGCGCGGTTTATGTGACGAGATTTGGGGCGCGGTATTAGGGATTCACCGTCGGCGCGAAATGCCGCTATGCTTGGGCCGATGGCGGCCAGCATCTACGATTATCCGGCGATCTTCCGCGCCGTGCATATGGAGGAGCCGCACGAGATCGCCGAGGAAGTGGCGTTCCTGAAAAAGGTTTGGGCGCGCCATCTGAAGCGCCGGGTGTGGAAGGTCCTCGATGTCGCCTGCGGCGATTCTCCGCACGGCCATCTGTTGGCGCGCGACGGAATCGAGGTCGTCGGCGTGGATCGCTCGCCGGTGATGATCGCGGCGGGGCAGGGCGATCCCCGTGGCGCCGACGGAATTAAATTTTACCGACGCAGGATCGAAAACTTCAGAATCCCCGAGCGCGACTGCGACGCGGCGATCTTCATGTCCGAGACCTTTCCGGTCATGACCGATAACCCATCGCTGGTTACGCACTTCAAGTCGGTGGCGCGCGTGATGCGTCCCGGCGGCCTTTACTGCATCGACGTCGATCGGCACGACGGAGTATTCACGGGCCGCCGGCGCGAGTTGTGGCGGCGGCGCCAGGTGCGCGTCGACACGACCACGGTCGAAGTGCGGGAATACAAATGTCCGATGCCATGGTACGCGGGAGGATGGATCTACGAGCTTCGATGCGCCATCCGCTTTCCGGATCGCGTGGTGCGCACGCGCGACCTCGTTCCGGTGCGATACACGCTGCCGAATCATCTCGAGTTTGCCGCTCGGGCGTCCGGGGCGTTCGAGTTGATAGCCCGCTACACGGATCTTTCGTTGCGCACGCCGCTTGCGAAGTGCGACCGGCGCTGGCTTGGCGTGCTGCGGCGGAGCTAAGATTCGTTTCGCGAAAACCGACGGTCGCGAGCCGCCTGCCGCGCCGAACAATGAAGGAGAGACCAGATGCTCGTTGAAGCAAGAGACATCGAAGATGGCGTCCGGATTCTGACGCTCAATCGCCCACCCGCAAACGCGATCAGTTTCGAATTCAATGAGGCGCTTTACGAGCAGTGCCGCGAGGCGCGCGAGAAAGACTCGGTCCGCGCGATAATCGTCACCGGCGCCGGCAAATTCTTCAGCGGCGGACTCGACATCAAGGAGCAGTTGTCCGGTAAGAGCCGCGTCGGCGTGCTCGGAAGCGGCGAGCGCGACGGGGTGGCCGCGCTCTGGACGCTGCCCAAGCCGACGGTCGCGATGGTCAACGGGCACGCCATCGCCGGCGGCCTGATCATCGCGCTGGCCTGCGATTTCCGGATAACTTCGCGCGGCGCGCACAGGTTCGGAGCGAACGAAGTCGCGATCGGGTTGCCGTTGCCGGTCGGTCCGGTTGAGGTCGCGCGTCTCGCGATCGGAAGCGAACGGCTGCGCCACGCGCTGCTGGAAGCAGAGTATTGCGGACCCGAGCGCGCCCTCGAGCTGGGTTACGTTGACGAACTGGTAGCGCAGGAGCACCTCGAAGCGCGATGCGTCGCGACGGCGCGCAAACTGGCCAAGCTCGGACAGCTCGCTTACGGAGAAGTGAAGCGGCTCATCCAGTATCAGGCGGTCGAGCGGGTTCGCGGCGCTGCGCCGGATGAACTGGCGGCTCCGGCCAGGATCGCCGCATCGCCTGAGAGCGTGGCGCTGCTCGGAGTACAGGTGCGCGCGATTTCCAAAAAATAGCCGCGCGCAAAGCGCTAGCTGCCGCCTGCGCGGAGGTCGAGTCCTTCGAGATGGCTGATGATATCGAGATCGCGAACGCGCCATTGGCCCGCGCGCTCGAGGATGTTAATCGAGGCGAGATCGATCACCGGTTCGACCCCGACGAGAGAGCGAACGATCGTGCGGATGACGCCGCGATGAGCAACGACCAGCGCCGGGCCGTCGGCGGGCGCTTCGCCTTCATCCCACATTTGCAGTATCCGACCGAGCCCTCGTTCGACGCGCGCGCGGAAAGCGGCGCGGCTCTCCCCGCCCGGATAAGTGTAAGAGGTGTCGAGGCCGGCGCGACTCCAGCGCTCGAATTCATCCGGATAGCGCGAGCGAATCTCATCGGAGGTTAGTCCCTCGAACAGGCCGAAGTCGACCTCGGCGAACTCCTCGATACAAACGATCGATGCGCTCTCGCCCGCGATCAGGCGCGCGCCCTCGGCGGCACGACTGAGCGTGCTGGCAAAGACGCGAGCGAAGCGTTTGGAAGCCAGCGCGGCCGCGACCGCGCGCATCTGCGCGCGGCCCAGCTCCGAGAGCGCAACGTCGTTGCGGCCGTGGTATCGGATACTCGATTCGCCCTCGGTCTCACCGTGGCGAACCAAAAGAAGCTCGGTGCTCACGTCTCGTCTCAATCGCTCAGCGGATTCATCACCAGCCCGGTCAGGAGCTTGGGAAAAAAGTAGGTCGATTTTTCCGGCATCGTCACTCCGGCGTCGCTGACGCGCTCAACGTCGCCGATCGAAGGCGGATTCATCAGAAAGGCGCCGGCCGCTTCTCCGCCCGCGACGGCTTCGAGCGCCGCTTCGGCGTCGATAGTGTATTCGATATTGCCGCCCGCCTTGATTTCCGCCTCGCCCAGCCCGAGCATCCGGTTGAACACCAGCGCATGAAGAATCCGAGACGTCGAGATCGCGAATGGCTTCCGGAACCTCCGGCGCAATCGAGACCATCGCGGCCCGCTCCTTGAGCCGAATCAAACGGAGCTTCTCCTGGCCTTTGAGCGCGACGCCGAGCGCGCCGCGACCCGCGCTTTTCAGCCGCGCGAACAGCGATCGGCGGTCGCTGAATTCCTCGATCGAAAAAAGTTCGCCGGCACGCCGCGCGAATGCCTCGATTGCGGATGGCGCCAATCGCTTGACCACGCGATGGGTGGGCAGGATCACCAACCCCGGATCGTCGCACGCGGTAAGCGTCATCATGATGTAGTCGTACGGCTGCGGCGAAACCGGATTATTTCCCGACGCCCGCATCTGCCGACTGAACGCGAGCGCGGTTTCGTAACGATGGTGACCGTCGGCGATCAGAATTCGCGTGGCGTCCAGCTCGCTCTGGATCAGGCCGATCTCGGCCGGCTCCCCGATCGCGCGGAGCTGATGAAGAATTCCGAGATCGTCGGTCACCTCCATCATCGGCGCGCGCGCCGCCACGCTATCCCGCAATCGATCCAGTTCAGGATGGCGTCCCGAATACAGGCCGAAGATCGGACTCAGGTTGGTCAGGGTCGCGCTCAGCAGCTTCAGGCGATCTTCCTTGGGAGCGGCGAAGGTTCGCTCGTGCGGCAGGATCCGTCCCTTGCCGAATTCCTCGAGCCGGATTCTGGCGATGAAGCCGTCGCGCTTGAGGCGACGACCCTCGACCTCGAAGCTTTCGCTGTACAGATATATCGCCGGTACGGATGCGCGTTCGAGGATTTTCTCGTCGAGCCATCGCCGCAGCGTTCGCGCCGCCGAATCGTAACGGTCGGCGTCGCGGCTGAGTTCGAGGCGCACCACGTTGTAAGGGCTGCGCTCGTAAAGGTCGTTCTGGCGCGCGGGACCGATAAGGTCGTAGGGCGGCGCGACGACGGCCCGCAGGTCGCCGCATTTCTGTCGGTTGTAGAGCAGACCACGGAACGGTTCGATTCTCCGGCCGAGCGGACTCATCGCGATACCTCGCTTTTCAGGGCCGCGGCGATATCGCTTTCCGGGATCGGTCCGGGGCGGAGCACGCGGAATTGGTCTTTTCCTTCGAAGGCGATCACGGTCGATGCGGGAATCGCGCCCAGCCGTCCGCCCTCAAGATAAACTTTAACTTTGTCGCCGAACGCGGCGCGCGCTTCTTCGAGGCTCACCGCGGCGGGGCGGCCCGCAAGATTGGCGCTGGTCGCCGTGAGCGGGCGGCCGAAACGCCGCACCAGGGCGTGCGCAACCGGATTCGACGATACGCGCAGGCCGACGCCGCCATCCGGGCCGACCAGCGCGGGATGAAGCCGCTCGCGCGCCGGCAGCACCATCGTCAGCGGCCCCGGCCAGAATTTTTCGGCGAGACGGAGAGCGGCCTGCGGGATTCGTTCGGCCACCTGCCGCGCCATCGGCAGATCGGCCACGATCAGCGCCACAGGCTTGTCCGCTTCACGACGTTTGATCGCGAACAGCCGTTCGAGTGCCGAAGCCGAGGTCGCGTCCGCCCCCAGCGCGTAAAAAGTCTCGGTGGGATAGACGACGCAATCGCCCGCGTCGAGCGCTTCGAGCGCCTCGTCGATGGCGCCGATGTCATTCTCCGCCCTGACGATCCGATTCCTCGACTTTTCTGGCAAGTTCGGCCTTGAACTCCTGAAGCTTCTGACGCAGCGCCGGGTCGCCCAGCGCCAGAATCTGCGCGGCAAGTATCGCGGCGTTCTCCGCGCCGAAACGGCCCACCGCGACGGTCGCGACCGGCACTCCGGCCGGCATCTGCACCGAGGCGAGCAGCGCATCGAAGCCGCCAAGCGGCGTGCTGGCGAGCGGCACCGCGATCACCGGCAGCACCGTATGCGCGGCGATCACTCCGGCCAGATGGGCCGCTCCGCCCGCCATCGCGATTATAACCTTTACGCCGCGCTGCTCGGCGCTCGCGGCGAGACTGGCGGTGCGCTCGGGCGAGCGATGGGCGGAGCTGATCGTGATCTGGTGCGGGATTCCGAACTGATTTAATCGCGCGCGGGTATGCTCGGCCATCTCGCGATCGCTGGCCGAGCCGAGAAAGACCTGCACCAATGGGTTTTTGCTCATAGCCATCATCCGTTTCCGCCAGCGGTCGCCCGCGGCTCAAGCTGCGTGGCGCGTTGCAGCGCCCGTCGTCCGATATCGTGGCGCAGATGCTTGCCGTCGAATTCGATCAGGTCGGCGGCGCGATAGGCCGCGGCGGCCGCTTGCGCGAGACCGTCCGCGCGCGCGCTGACGATCATCACGCGGCCGCCGTCGGTCACCAGATGCCCGTCACGAATCGCGGTGGCGGCGTGAAACAGTTGAACTCCTTCGATTTCCTCGGCGCGCTCGAGTCCGGTGATCGGCACGCCCTTGCGATAGGCGCCGGGATAGCCGCCCGAAGCCAGCACCACAGCGACCGCGCTGTTCGATGACAGGTTTACCCGCGAGCGCGCGACGGTGCCTTGGGTCGTAGCAAGCAACAGTTCCGCCAGGTCGCCCTCGATCCGCATCATCAGCGCTTCACACTCGGGATCGCCGAAGCGGACATTGAATTCGAGCACGTTGAGGCGCGCGCCGTCGATCATCAGGCCCACGAACAGCACGCCGCGAAACGGCGTCCCCCGCGCTCTCATCACCGCCAATGTCGGTCCGACGACCTCCCGCATGATGCGCGTTTCCAGGGTCGCGTCGAACTGCGGCAGCGGCGAGTAAGCGCCCATCCCGCCGGTGTTGGGGCCGCGATCGCCGTCGAAGACCTGCTTATGGTCCTGTACCAGTCCCATCGGCAGCGCGCTCTCTCCGTCGCAAAGCGCGAAGAAGGAAACTTCCTCGCCGCGCAGCCGCTCCTCGATTACGATACGCTCTCCGGCCGCGCCGAAAGCCTTGCGCTCCATCGACTCGGCGATCGCCGCAAGCGCGCTCTCGCGATCGTCGCAGACCACGACGCCTTTGCCCAGCGCCAACCCGTCGGCCTTGACCACCACGGGGCCATCGTTGCCTCGGACATAGCGGCGCGCCTCCTCCGCGTCGTCAAACACGGCGGAGGCGGCGGTCGGCACTCCGGCTTCGTTCATCACGCTCTTGGCGAATGACTTGCTCGCTTCGAGCCGTGCCGCGGCCTTCGACGGACCGAAAATTCCGAGTCCCTGCCGCTCGAACTCATCGACGATTCCGAGCGCGAGCGGATCTTCCGGGCCGACGATAGTCAGATCGATTCGCTCCGCCCTGGCGAACGCGGCGAGCCCGGCGATATTCGTCGGATCGAGCGCGACCAGGTCGGCGACCTGCGCGATGCCGGGATTGCCGCTGGCGCAGTAAACGCGCTTCACGCTCGCGCTCCGGCTAAGCCGCCAGCATAGCGAGTGCTCGCGCCCGCCTTTTCCGACTACGAGCACCTTCATTGCGATGACATCCTGCGAATCAATGGCGGAAGTGACGAACTCCGGTAAAGATCATCGCGAGGCCGTGCTGATCCGCGGCCGCGATTACCTCGCTGTCGCGCACCGCGCCGCCCGGCTGCGCGATCGCGGTGGCGCCTGCTTCGGCGGCGAGCGTCGGCCCGTCGGGGAAAGGGAACAGCGCCTCCGAGGCGAGCACCGAACCCGCGAGCGAAACCTTCAGCCGCGCGGCCTTCTCGCGCGCGGCATACAGCGGATCGATCCGTGAGGTCGCGCCGCCGCCGATGGCGAGCGTGCGATCCTCCTTGGCGAACACGATCGCGTTGGACTTGACGTGTTTGCACACCCGGATGCCGAAGCCGAGCGCGCGCAGTTCGGTTTCGGTCGGCGCCCGCCTGGTTACAACTTTGGCGTTGCGCGGGTCCTCGTAGGTTAGGTCTGGAGTCTGGACCAGCAGGCCGCCGAGCACGCGCTTCAAGTCGAGTTCGTCGCGCTTGACCGCCTGCGGATGAAACCGCATCACGCGGCGGTTCTTCTTCTTGCGCAGGAAATCGAGCACGCCGGGGCCGAAATCGGGTCCGATCAGACACTTCGGTAAAAAGCTCATCGACCGCCCGCGCGAATTCCATGTCCCACGGGCGATTGCTGATTATGATACCACCGAACGGCGAATCGGGATCGGTGGCGAAAGCCTTGTCCCATGCGTCCTTGAGCGTCGCGCCGACGCCCACCCCGCAGGGCGTGTTGTGCTTCAGAATCGCGACCACGGGGTCACGATAATCCTGGAAGTCCAGGATCATGTTGATCGCCCAGTTGATATCGACGACGTTGTTGAACGACAGCTCCTTGCCGTGAAGCTGCTCGGCGATTTTCAGGAAGTCGCCGTAAAGCGCGGCTTGCTGATGAGGGTTCTCGCCGTAACGGAGCGCCTGCGCGCGCCCCAGCGAGATACTGAAGCTTGAGCCCAGAGCCTCGTGGCGACCTTCATCAAGCGCGCCCAGATAATTGGAAATCGCGCAGTCGTAGCCGGTGACGCGCTCGAACGCCTTGCGCGCCAGGCGCCACCGCGTCTCCATCGATAGCGCGCCCTGATTGCGCTCAAGCTCGTCGATAATCGCCGGATAGTCGGCAGGATCGACCACCACCGCGACGTCGGCGTAATTCTTGGCCGCCGCGCGGACCAGCGTCGGGCCGCCGATATCGATATTTTCGATCGCCTCTTCGAGGCTCACGCCGGCGCGCGCCACGGTCTGCTCGAACGGATAGAAGTTGACGACGACCATGTCGATCGGTTCGAGCCGATGCTGTTGCATCTCGCGCTGATGGACCGGATCGTCGCGCCGCGCCAGGATGCCGCCGTGAATCTTCGGATGGAGCGTCTTGACGCGTCCGTCCAGGATTTCGGGGAAGCCGGTGAACTCCTCCACCGCTTTGACGCGCTGCCCGGCCCGTTCCAGCGACGCCTTGGTGCCGCCGGTCGAGAGCAGTTCAACGCCGAACCCGGCCAGCGCTCCCGCCAAATCGGCGAGACCCGCTTTGTCCGAAACGCCGAGCAACGCCCGCCTGATTTTGATCGATCCCGTGCTCATGATGGACCACCCAGATAAATTCGCGGCACGCGCTTGCCGACCGTACACAGCATCTCGTACGAGATGGTCTGGGCCAAACGCGCGATCTCGTTGACGCTGATAGTATCTTCGCCCGCGCCGCCCCACAGGATCACTTCGTCGCCGGCGGCGGCCTCCGGTACGTCGGTCAGATCGACCATCGTCAGATCCATGCAGACCGCTCCCACCACCGGCGCCCGGCGGCCGCGAATCAGCACCTCGCGCCATGCTGGAGGCCTCGCCGATAGCCGTCGGCGTAGCCTACCGGAAGCACGCCGATAACGCTCGGGCGCGAGGTGACGAAGGTGTGGCCGTAGCTGACGCCGCTTCCTGCGGGCACCCGCTTGGTCTGCAAGACTCGCGTCTTGAAGGTCATCACCGGCTTCAGCTCGACGCGCTCGCGAACCGCGGCCACGGGCGGCAGTCCGTAAAGCGCGAGGCCGGGACGAAACATGTTCCAATGACAATCGGTGCGAAGGACGGCCGCGGCGGAATTGGCTACGTGAGTGAAACGGGGCCTGAACCCCGCCGCTTCAAGCTCGTCGACCGCGCGCTTGAAGTTGGCGAGCTGGCGCTCGGTAATCGGGCTGGTCGGATTGCCGGCATCGGCCAGCAGCGTGCACACGCCTTCCAGCGTCAGCGATTCGTTGCGGCGCAATTCGGCGATCGCCGCTTGCAGTTGATCGATCGCTACTCCGAGCCGGCCGGCGCCGCTGTCGATTTTGAGATGGACCGCGAAGCCGTTGCGGCCGAGATCGCGCGCGGCCTGACCAACAGGCTGGAATAGCGGAAACGTCGAACACGAACGGCGTCAATTCGAGGGCGACGACCTCGGCCGCTTCTTCGGCGAAGAAGCCGCCCATCAGATAGATGCGTCAATCAAGACCGGCGGTCCGCAGTTCGCGTGCTTCGCTGAGTCTCGCCACGCCCAGATGGCGGCATCCTTCGGCAACCAGGGCGCGCGACACCTCGACCGCGCCGTGGCCGTAAGCGTCGGCCTTGACCACGGCCATCGGCTCGGAATCCCTGGCGAGATTTCGCAGCGCGCGAAGTTCTCGACCAGCGCGCTCAGATCGATTTCGGCGACGGTGGGCCGTGCGCCCCGCAACTTCCGTGCGGTCAGGATGCTCGATGGTGAAAATTGGTCAGCCAGGCTCCCTCAATAAAACCACGGGTGGCCGAAAATCCTCCGCCGTTCAGGTGCGCGGCCTCAGACTCGGTCTCCATCTGACAATCATTCTACCGGTTTCAGCCGGAATTTGAATTGCGGCCAGATAACCATCGTGATGCCGTCCAGTCAATCAGGCTCGGCGACGCTTGCAGCCTGCTCCTCGATGGCGTAGCTTCCCCATTTCCCACACAGGACGATATTTTCCGCACAGGACGACGCGCATGACCGACCCCGAACAATTCAACGCCGATCAGCTTGCCTTCTGGAACGGGCCGGGCGGCCACACCTGGGTGGCGCGCCAGAAGCACACCGACATCACCTTGGCGCCGGTGTTGGAGGCGTTGCTCGCCCTCGCCGCGCCGCGCGCCGGCGAGCGGGTGCTGGACATCGGCTGCGGCTGCGGGGCGACCGCACTGGAACTTGCGCGCGCCGTCGGCCCCGCCGGCCGCGTGGCGGCGCTGGACATCTCCGCGCCGATGCTGGCTGAGGCACGGGCGCGCGCCGAGGCCGCCGGCATCGCCAATGTCGATTGGCAGCAGGCCGACGCCGCCACGGCGGCGCTGGACAGATTCGATCTGCTGGCGTCGCGCTTCGGCGTGATGTTCTTCGGCGACCCGGTGGCGGCCTTCGCGCACATGCGCCGCGCGGCCAGCCCTGGCGCGCGGATGGCGTTCGTGTGCTGGCGGCCGATTACCGAAAACCCTTGGATGGAGGTGCCGTTGCACGCGGTCTATCGCCACGTGCCCCGGCCGCCGAAACCGGACCCGCAGGCCCCGGGAATGTTCGCCTTTGCCGATCCGCAACGGGTCTTCCAGGTACTCACCGCGGCCGGCTGGGCGCCGCTGCGGCTCGACAAGCTCGACCTCGATCAGGACATCGCCGCCGGCCGCGGGCTGGAGGAGGCTGTGGTTCAGTCGACCCAAATCGGCGCCGTCAACAGCGCGCTGCGCGGCCAGCCGGCGGAAGCCGTCGCAGCCGCCATCGTGTCCATCCGCGAGGCGCTGGCGCCGCATCTGGACGGCGCGAGCGTGCGCCTGCCCGGCGCGATGTGGTTGGTCAGCAGCGCGGCCGCCTGAGCGCGCGCCGCCCGGTTCAGATATTCATCGCATCGAAGAAGTCTTGATTGGTCTTGCTGTATTTCATTTCAGCTTGTCCAACAGGAAGTCCTGATTCCATCCGGCTCTCGTCACGCGCCAGGAACGCCGCGCCGCCGCGATTTTGACATCTTATCCACACTTTGATAAAAAAAATTCAGGCTGGGGGTGTGCGCGAACAAAAATCGCGCGCTGAGAACTCGCAAGAGGACCCCTTGAACCTGATCCGGGTAATGCCGGCGTAGGGAAGCCTGTAAAGACCTCTCTACATGACGGAACGTTCGGGGTTCCGTCAGGGCCGCTTCCCGGAAACAGGAAGCGGCTTTTTTATGGATCAAGCCTCCGGATGAACACCACGATTCAGCTCAACGGCGAACCGTATTCGATTGAAGACGGACTCCGCCTGGAAGTCCTGCTCGAACGATTGGCGCTCCGACCGGCGCGGGTGGCGGTCGAGATTAACCAGCAAGTGATTCCGAAGGTCGATTACCCGCAAACCGTACTCCATCATGGCGACAAGGTCGAGATAATCAATTTCGTCGGCGGCGGTTGACCGCCGCGCGAAATGATTTCCTCCGGCCGCGTCGCTAAGGATAAGACAAATGGCAGATGACAGATTCGAACTCGCGGGCAAGGTTTTCCGATCGCGATTGATCGTCGGTACCGGCAAGTATCGCGATTTCGCCGAGACCCGGACCGCGATCGAGGCCAGCGGCGCCGAAATCGTCACGGTATCCGTGCGCCGCGTGAATATCACCGATCGCAACAGCGAGAACCTGCTCGATTATATCGATCCGAAGCGCTACACGATTCTGCCCAACACCGCCGGATGCTACAGCGGCGAAGAGGCGATCCGGACCTGCCGGCTCGCGCGCGAGGCCGGCGTCGGCGCCCTGGTCAAGCTCGAAGTTATCGGCGATCCGAAGACCTTATTCCCCGACGTCGCGGCGACGATCGAGGCCGCCAGGATACTGGTGAAGGAAGGGTTCAAGGTTCTGCCGTATATCACCGACGATCCGGTCGCTTGTCTGAGACTGGCGGAAATCGGATGCGCGGCGGTGATGCCGCTGGCGGCGCCGATCGGCTCGGGGCTCGGCATCCGCAATCCCTACAACCTGCGGATAATCATGGAGCAGGCGAAGGTGCCGGTGATCGTCGATGCTGGCGTCGGCACCGCGTCGGACGCGGCCGAGGCGATGGAGATGGGATGCGACGGCGTGCTGATGAACACGGCGATCGCCGGGGCGAAAGATCCGATCGCGATGGCCCGCGCGATGAAGCTCGCGGTCGAGGCTGGCCGGCTCGCGTATCTCGCGGGTCGGATCGAGCGCAAGCTCTATGCCACCGCGTCGAGTCCGCTGAGCGGACTGATCGAGTAGGCAACTCCCACCGCGCGTGATGAAAAGCGGCGTGAGTTTTCGTCTTTATCTCATCACGGATCGCAAGCTTGCCGGCTCGCGCGGTCTGCTCGCCACCTGCGAAGCGGCGCTGCGAGCGGCGGCGGATTTTTCGCCGCGCGGAGCGATCGCGGTTCAGCTTCGCGAAAAGGATCTCGAAGGCCGGGCGCTGTTCGAACTTGCGTGCGAGATGCGCCGGCTCTGCGATCGTTACGGCGCTCCGCTCTTCGTCAACGATCGAATCGATGTCGCGATGGCGGCGGGCGCCGAGGGCGTCCATCTGGCCGCAAACTCGATTCCAGTGGCTGAGGCGCGCAAGCTGCTCGGCAATTCGCGTTTGATCGGCGTATCGACGCACGCCCCGGCGAAGTTAAATCAGCGGCCGAAGCGGGCGCGGACTTTGTCGTCTTCGGTCCCGTGTTCGCACCGATATCCAAGGGAAGCTATGGCCCGCCATGCGGTCGCGAGGGACTGGTCGCGGCCTGCCGCGCCGCGTCGCTTCCTGTCTTCGCGCTTGGGGGGATAACGGCGGAGCGAATCGCCGAGTTGGCCGGCTCGGGCGCCGCCGGCGTCGCGGTGATCGGATCGGTTATCGGGGCCGCTGATCCGGCGCTCGCCGCGAGATCGCTGCTCAAGGCGCTAGTGAACTGGCGATAAGCTTCGGCCAAACGGTAAGTCGGCATTCGGCAAGGCGTTCGCAACATAGGGCGAGGTTCATAATTGCGCGGACAGTTTTTAGCAATCTGCTGAGTCGGCGGGATCTATTGACCGCATGGCGCGAAAACGTTGCCGCATAAAGATGGCGGATCAATCGGGCGGCAGGCTAGAATGATTGTCGTCGGCAGGCGGTTTTCTCCGATCGTATTCGCTGATCGCGTTAGGTTGGGCTTGCTCTATCTCGGACGCAGGCCGCGCTCAGGTGCCGACGGCCTCAACGGGCCGGTATCGATCCAGGGACGTCCGACCCGCAGGCGGCGCTGCAGGTAGACGTGCGCCTGACCAGCCCTCCGCGGTCGTCGATCTGTACAGCCACGGCATGCGGCGATCACTGCGCTTTTTTTCTCCCGATCCGACCAAGGGAGACGTGCTGCGGACGTATATAAACGAGACCGGCGCCATCTACACCAATGCCTGGATGGTCATCAGCGGCGCGCTCACCGACTATGTGTCGCCCACGCCCGGCGACCTCCATCCGACTGGTGATACTTTCATGCTCGGCATCTGGTCCGACGTGCTGGGGCCGGCGCTGGTGATCCGGCCGACGATGGCCAGCAATCCAGATCCGACCCTGGCCACGATGGATGCGGCGCGGGCAATTATCGGCTCGCGATCCTGGCCGACGGTTCGCTGGTCTTCGCGAATTCCGGGTCCGAACCAATTCGACGAATAGTTCATGGGATACAGTGCTGCATCGGGTCGGTCCCGGACAACTTCAAACCGACGGCAATTTCTCCGCGGCCGGGCTAAGCGATACGCCAAGTCCGGTCACTCTGCTCAACAATTCGCAGGTCTCGATCGCGTCCGGCACGGTGCTCATAATTGACACCACCGCCGATCTGGCGTTCGTTCCGAGCCGATCTTCGCCGATACCAAAGTCATCGGAATCGCCAACCAGACCATCGCGGCGGGCGCGACCGGGATGGTCCTGACTCGTGGCATTGTGCGGGTCAATGTGCTCGGTCCGGTTGCGCGAGGCGACTTGCTGATCACTTCCAACACGGCCGGTTACGCGCAGAGCGTACCGTTCGGCAAAGCTGCGCGGCTCGGATCGATAATCGGCAAGGCGCTCTCTCCGACGACCAAGCGTACCGATCAGGTTGACGTGCTGGTGACGTTGTAGTCACCGGCTCGCACCAGCTTCTTTAGATGTCTTGCAACCCGCGAAGAGGTTGCCGCTAATTGAAGGGGCGCGCTTCTTGCAACAGCCCGACGGGATATTCTCCGCTTGGAAAGGGTATTGATGGCATGAAAGGAAAGTTCACGGCTCTGATAGCGATGCTGCTGATCCTGGGTTCGATGCTGCTCGGCGTCGGCGCGGATGCGCAGAACGTGGCATCGGGGACACTGCACTCGGTGGCGACGATCGTTGCCGCCGGTGCTGAAGGCGGTCGGCAGACTACGCTGGGTAGCGCGTTTTTCGTTGAAGTCCCGAGTAAAGTCTTTCAGGGCAAGGCTTTCGTTTATATCGTCACCGCGAGGCACAATCTCCTCGACGCCCATGGCAATCCGGTCGCCAAGCCGCGCATCAGCCTCGAAGATTCGCGCACCGGAGCGCTCCGCGACGTTCCTCTGCCGCCGGTCAATGAATGGATTCTGGATCCTAGGGATCCATCGGTAGATCTGGCGGCGCTGCCTTTTGCGCCGGCTGATGCCCAATTCACGACCATCCCGATCGGACGCTTTCTCAACGCCGGCGCGGATACGACTATCCCGATCGAATCGCAGCTCGGCGCCGAGGCCTATTATCTTGCCGCGTTAAACGGAACTCCGCCGGATTCGCGCCCCGTCGTGGTGACGAGGTTCGGCCGGGTTTCGGTCGCCGAGCCCGCGCGGAGCGACGTGCCCGGCGCGGGCAGACAAAATCTGTGCTTTCTTGAGGGCACGAGCTTTCCAGAGCTCAGCGGTGCGCCGGTATTTTTGCGCACTCCGGAGAGCGCGGTTTTGTGGGGGATGGTCGAGGCGCGTGGCGACGCTTCGAATCGCCAGCTCTCCGGCCTGATCGGCGTGCTTCCCGCCGGTTACATCGCAGAGACCGTCGAGGCGATGGCCGCGGCTCAGGAAGGAAAGCCTTAGCGGGGTGTTGAGAACAAAGGCCTCGGATTCCGAAATGGATTCGAGGGAGTCTCAACACCAGCATGAAAGCTGGCCCCCTTCCTCAATCTTCTCCCCCTCTGGGGGAGATAAGAGAGAGGTGCGTGGATATTCGCGGATCGAGGTTGCGAGCGCGCGCCTGATTGAGATAACGATTGCGGCCTGTCGCAAAACGCAACGGCCCTCGCAACGCTTATCGTACGGCCCCCGCTTGATTTCACCGCGTCGGGCCGCTACCAACAGTATGCTGGTTCGGTTTGCTCCCCGGTAGCTCAGTCGGTAGAGCGGACGGCTGTTAACCGTCATGTCGCTGGTTCGAATCCGGCCCGGGGAGCCATTTCAACAACCGCGGAAACGAAGCTGCGGCTTCGCCGCCGCGTATTTCGGCTAGCGGCGTAGAACATAGCCGGCCGCCTCGCGATCCCAGGCCCCGCCGCCGGCCCGAGCCTGACGCAACTCCTCTTTGCGCACCTTCCCGGTCGGCGTTTTCGGCAGAGCGTCGACGAAATCGACGTAGCGGGGAACGGCGTAGCGCGGCATCCGCTCCTGGCAGTAATCGAGCAACTCTTCGGGCCCCAAGCGATGACCAGGGCGCACAACGACGCACGCCTTGACCTCATCCTCGCCGCCCATCTCGGATTTGGCGGCGACTACAGCGCTTTCCTCGACCGCGGGATGGCTGCTGATCACCTGCTCTACTTCGTATGAGGAAATGTTTTCGCCGCGGCGCCGGATACAATCCTTGATCCGATCAACAAAGAACAAGCGTCCGCGCGCGTCGAAGTAGCCCGCGTCCCCGGTGTGGAACCACAGATTGCGCCAGGCGTCGACCGTGCGCTCGGGCATCCGGAAATAGCCGGACATGAATATCGAGGGATATTTCGGCCTAACTACTATCTCTGCCAGTCTGACCAACAGGCAGATCTTCGTCCGAAGACGGTTGCACTACCCTGACTTCGTACCAATCGTCGAGTATAGGTCCGCAACAGCCCGGTTCGAGCGCGTCTTCCAAATTGGTATATGCGACTATATTTGCCTCGGTCAGCCCAAACCCTGCACCAGCCTTAATCCGAACCTTTCTTCGAATTGATGGCCCCATTCCGCCGCGATCGGAACCGCCATCACCGCGCGCAGCCTGTGGTCGCGGTCGTTGGGCGTCGGCGGTTGGCGGAAGATGAATTCCGGCATCACTCCGAGCGCGTTGGTGACGGTCGCGCCGTGACTCCGAACGTCCGCCAGCCAATTGGTGGCGGTAAATCGGCGCGCCAGGACCGCGCGCGAGCCCGCGATCAGCGAGCCGATCATCTGCATAAACAGCGCGTTGGTATGAAATAGCGGCATGCGGACGTAATAGATATCGTCTTCGGTCAGCCGCATCACTTTGGCGAGGTTGTAGCCCAGCAGGTAGCAATGACCATGGGGCATCATCACCCCTTTGACGGCCCGGTCGTGCCGGATGTATATATTACCGTAGAAACATCACTAGGTAATGGATCGTGGATGCTGACCAAGTACATGTTCGTTGCGCACCACATCCGCAAATGAGCGTATTTCGCTGTTTGCGAAACGGCGGCGTCGTCTTCACCGGTTTTCCGCGGTCATGACTGTCTGAAAGTCCGAATCCCGAGAGATCGACAGTCTCGAACAATGGGGAAGTTTGACTGTCTACGATAACGAGGCGGGGCGCACTGTTTTTAAGCTGATGCTCCAGGAATGCGCCCTTGAGCTGCGTATTGAGCGGAACGAAAATCGCGCCCAGCTTGTTGGCCGCGAATAGCGACAGAAACAGTTCAGGGCAGTTTTCCAGCACCGCGACGATGCGGTCTCCCGGTTGACGCCGCTGCTCGCGAAGCTCGCGGCGAGGCGGTGCTAAGTGTGTCCAACTGACGAAAGGATAAGGCTGCGCCATCCTTAAAGCGCAGAAACTCCCGCTCCCCGTACTTCTCCGCCTGCGCGCGTACCAGATCGATTAGGGTCCAGCGATCTCGTGCAAGTTCGAGCATGTCTTGGTACCCTCCGCTTCGAAATCGGCGGCCTAAGATTCAATCCTCGGCTCTGCGCTCCGGGACGGTCGTTCCCGTACGGCGGAATGACGGGCGACCGTTATTGGCTTTCAACGGCCGCGATCATAGTTCGATCGCTCCGCATTCGCGAACGCAGGCCGCGACCGGTTTCGACCAACGCCTTCGGAGTGATATCCGGCGGAAGTTCTCCGTATAACGAGAAAGATTCGGGAAGCTGGAATGCCGTCTCCCACTCGTTCTTCCAGAAAGACGAACCCAGCCCGCCTGCTATCTGTTCGCCGCTGCGCCACGGCGGATTCGAGCGCCGAGAGTTCCGCGGATCGCAGATCAGGATAGCTTCCGCCTGATCTTCCATGCCGTGAATGCTCCATCGATGCCGGGTACGGCGATCGCGCGAGCCCAATTGGTAAAGCTGGCTGTTTTTCAATATCGACGCGACCGCGCGCGCGATGCCGCCGCTTCGATATCGGCGATTTGGACCACCGTGAATTGCAAACTCGATTCGCGAAGCCGCGCAGAAACGAGGCGATCTCGAGACCCGCCTTGAGCGCGCCGCGTTCGGATTCGTCGCCGATCGACTTCGCGACCACATTCGCGGGTCCGGCAGATCCGACGCCCCACGAAGCGGGCGCGCGAACGGCGTCGCCTATCGCCTGGCTCAATTCGGCGATGAGCTCGCTCCAGCGGCCGGCACCTTGCAGAAACGCGGACCAATTGCCGTCGGTTCGGCGCGCGGAGAGCTACGTCTGAAAGGCTGACCTCGAGATGCGTCACCGGAAAGACGCCCTGAAGTTCGAGCAGCGCGCGTCTTACCGCGCCGGGATCGAGCCAGATGTCCGCGCCACGATCGACCACTCGGCCGAGCCCGATTCCGACGCGAAGCCAGATATTGCGATCCTGCCAGCCATAACTGTAACCGCCGGCGCTTATTCTTCCAGCTTCACGCCGGCCTTTCGCAGCTCTTCCTCCAGTTGATGGATGCGAACGTCCTTGGGATCGGGCATCATCACGCCGGCCATTGGGTGCGCGAGATCTTTGTCCGGGCTGCCCAGATAGATCACATCCTTGTCGTCCCAACATCCCAAAGAATGGAACGTCGCTCGGCGGCTTCTCGCGGCTCCATTCCTTGACGAACTGCGCGTAAGGCTTCCCGCGGCGCTTGCGATGCTCGCGCTCTTCGTCGCGCGCTTTTTGGTTGCCGCCAAATCGACAGCGATTGTGTCCGCTCATCGTACCCACATGATAAATATTCTTCGCGACCCAGTCGGAGATGAGGCCCTCGCTCAGGTCCCGTAATCGCCACCTCGGGGTCTCGTTCGAGCGGATCTCCGTAGCCGCCGCCCGTGCCCTGGCAGATCATATACAGTTCGCCCTGCTTGACGATTTCGTATTGCAGTCCCATGTGATGGGTCGAATACTCTCGCGCCCTGGAAACGGCTGGCTGATTCATCAGGCTGGGAATCGTTCCAGTCTTCGACCGGGATCGTCCTTGAGCAAGCCGAACGCGTCATTCCCTTGATCTTGCACAACGGATAGGTCGGAGCGCCGTAACCTCCGAACAGGCCGTAGGTGGAGGGAAACTTCGAGCCGACGCAGGTGGTCATGAATCCAAAGTCATCCGAGCCCGCACCGTCGCGATGATCTGATAGCCGGTGCCGCCGCGGAATTTGCCGAATCCCTGGTTGTCGCACATCAGCCGGTGAGGGACGATCTTCACAATCGGCGTTTCCTCCTCCAGCAGCTCCTGCTCGCCAAGATCAGTCATCGCGGCGAAAATCGGCGCGATCGAGTTTTCGCCGTCGGCGTTTTCGCGCGCGCCGCCGCTCATCCCGTTGAGATCCGCGCAGAAATTTCCGACGATTTCCTGGTACTGATTCAGCCCGCCGTAAATGAAGGTGGTGATCATGTTGTACCAGGGCGCGATCACGTTGGTGTAACGCTTGTTGACGCAGTAAAGAAACTTCGGGACCGCCAATTGCAGCGCGGTGAACGCCGGGAAAAAGGTCATCATGCTCTGCGCGGTCGGCGCTTCGTAGCTGCAGTCGAGCGCCGAGCCCATGGTCCGCCAGCACCTCCATCGGCGCGAAGACCGCCTGGTTGCGCGGCAGATCAGGCCAGACGAAAGTCAGAAAGTTCTGCGCGAGCATCCCCTTGAGCGCGTGCAGTTCGGTGTTGTTCGAGCGATTTTTGAACTCCGGGCTGGAGCCGCGAAAATCGATAATCAACTCGTCGTCGCGCTTGACCAGCTCCAGCACGAGCTTGATCAGGCAGTTCTCGCGCAAGGTGCTGTCCGGGAAACACCACCGAGCGCACGGTTCCGTTCGGCCACTCCCTCAGCCTGCGGCGAACCTCGGCTTCGGTGTCCTCGAGCGTCCAGCGCAAGGTCGCCGAGACCGCGTCCCACGAATACTTCCTTCGCGGTCTCTTCAATCCGCTCCTTGATCTTCAGGCAGGTGCTGAGCCGGATCTTCATGTCCTGGATCTGCAGCATCGGATCGCGCACGCTGTTCTGCAGCCAGGTCACGATATCGCGGCGGCAGCCGGTAATTTTCGCCGACCTTTACCGGCGGCATCCGCACTCCTTCGACATAGGTCGACTCCGCCGCCGACGGCATCCCGCCCGGCTCGATCGCGCCGTTCTCGCCCTCATGGACGACCACCACGACCCATGCGGCGAGCTCGTTCTTTGTCGTTGAAGATCGGGACGATCATGTTCTGATCGGGCAGGTGGATATTGCCGAATTTCGGGTCGGTGCTCATGAAGACGTCGCCCGGGACGCACGCCTACGGTCGGCTCCTTGATCCAATACTTGACGATGTAGCGGATGATTGGCTGGCACACGACCGAGAAAATCAGCACTCCGCCGGAACTCGCCACCGCCAGATCGCCCGCGCCGGTAAAGATGCCGGCGATCAGGTCTCCCCACTTCGCGCCCGGCGCCGCGCCGGTATGCTCGAGCATGTCGAAGGCTTCTTCGACCGCCACTTCGAGCTTGCCGCGCACGAAACTGGTTCTCATGAGGATCGTGGAATCTGCGCCATCGCGCGTTCCTCAATCGGGCGTGCGCGGCGCGAGCCGGTGATCCTTGCAAATCTCGCGATCGGGGCCGTAGAAGACCACGGTTTCATCGAGAAACTGCTCGAGCTTTTTGGTTGAAGCTGCCATCGTTTTGATTTCCCCTCGATTACCTTTGCGCCGCCGCCGTCCTGCAGCCACACCAGCCCGGCGCCACCCAGTTCAAACTCCCAACCCGGCGCGACGACGAAGGTCGTGTGCGGCGCTTCGACCACCGCGGGGCCGTCGATCCGCGCTCCGACCGGCAGGTCCAGCCACCTGTAGATCCCGGTTTTTACGGCGCCGCTCTCTTCCGAGAAATAACAGTCCCGATGCCCGCTCGGAGTAACGTCGTGCTTGGCGCCGTTCTGATGGTCGCCCATCATCGATACCCGTTCACCCGGCACCCACGACAGCACCCGCACCGCCACGATCTTGACTCCCGCCTCGGGGCACGCCGAGCGCTCTCCGTAACGGATCGAGTAAGCGTCACTGAAGGCGCTGACCAGACCCAGGATGTCGTCGACCTCCCTAACCGGGCAACCGGACTGGATACGCTCAGTTGGACCAGCTGATTGCCGTAGCGCATGTCGAATTCGAGCTTATGCCGCACGTTATCGCGGTTGAATCCCTGACGGGTCAGGTCTTCCATGCCGCGCGCTTCGAGTTCCGCGACCATCGCATTGACCGCGTCGATATCCAGAGTGATTTTGCGGGTCAGAGGATTGTACACAATCAGGTACGACGATCGTTCGTGAACGTGGAGCTGCTCGAGGTTCGCGGCGCCGAAGGCGGAAAACACCGCGCAGAATGGCGGAATCACAATCCGGTGAACGCCCAGCTTCTGCGCGAATCCGCAGCAATGCACCGGCCCGGCGCCGCCGTAGGAAACCAGCACCGTTTTGCGCGGATCGAATCCGCGGGTCGAAACTTCCTTGAAGATCGGCGTCGGCCATCTTCGCGTCGACCCTGCTCTTGATCAGCAGCGCCGCCTGCACCGGCGACATCTCCGAGTTCGCCCGAGATGTGCTCCTCGATCGCGAGCTCCGCCAATTCCGGTTCGAGACGAAGGTTTCCGCTCGCGTAGTAGTCGGGATTCAGATAGCCCAGGATCAGGTCGGCGTCGGTGACGGTGGGCAGCGTTCCGCCGCGCCCATAACAGGCCGGCCCGGGATCGGAACCGGCCGAATCCGGTCCAACTTCAACCGTTCGCCAGAGGCGATCGTATCTGGCGATCGATCCTCCGCCCGCGCCAAGCGTCCGCAGGTAGACCATCGGGGTCGCCACGCGCCATCGATCGATCACCGGCTGGAAATCGTAAATCCACGGGCCGCCGGCCTCGAGAATCCCGATGTCGAACGAGGTGCCGCCCATGTCGGTGGCGACCACCGTGGGCAGTTTGTATTCGCTCGCCAGATGCTGCGACGCGGCCAATCCCGCCACCGGCCCGGAATGGATGGTCTGCAGCGCGTGAGTCGATTCCAGACGAGGCCATTCCGCCGGTGTTATGGATCAGCAGTAAGGGCTTCTGCTGTTTGCGCTGGCGCAGCGACTCCTCCAGATTGCCCAGGGCGTAGAACATGTGTTCGTGGAGGAAGCCGCAAATCAGCGCGGACATCGTCCGCGCGTACTCGGATTTTCGCCGCGAGATGCGATGGCTCAGGATTACCGGGAAAGAGCCGAATAGCGTCGAGGGATATTCGTCGCGAATGATGTCTTCGATCTGTTCCTCGTGCAGCGGGTTGACTACCGAATTGATCAACGAGACCACGAAGACCTGGGCGCCGCGATCGACCAGCCGGCGAACCCGCAGGCGCACCTGCTCGGCATCCAGCGGCAGCAAGACCTCGCCCAGATAATCGACTCGTTCCGGTATTCCGATCACCAGGTCGGGATCGACCAGCGGTATGCGGCCTGGTCGCGCGCGGCAAGTCGACCTGCAGATGGCGCGGCAGCCCTTCGCCGTAGCCGCGGCCGCGGCTGAGGCGAATCATGGACTCGAAGCCCATCGTGACCAGCACTCCGATGCGCGGGCCCTTGCGCTCGATCAGCGCATTGGTGCCCAGCGTAGTGCCGTATCGTATCGATTCGGAGCCTTCGATCACCTCCGCCGGGTCCACGCCCAACTGAGTGGCCGCGTCGGCGACCGCCTCCAGAAACCCGAGCGCCAGGTTGTGATGAGAGGTCAGGGCCTTGCCTTCGACCTGACGGTCGCCCCAGGCGATGAAACAATCGGTAAACGTACCGCCGATATCAACGGCTATTCGTTTCATAACTCAGCCTCTCGCGCTGCCGCGCCGGATGCGACGCCGGAACGCCTCACTTCGCGCCCCATCGCTTCTTCAAATCGTCCACGTCCAGTTCGATATCCCGAAGCAGCGGATGGCCGGGCGGCAAATATTCGGTCTCGACCTGGGTTCCGCAGCCGGGGCAGTAATACTCGATTATCCGGCACCACTTCGGGTCGGGCGCGAACGTGAACCGATAGCGCTTGTCGTCCAGAATCGGGCGATGAATCTCTTTGGGGTCGCGCTCGTTGACCAGCAGCCCCTCTTTGTAATTGCCCCGTGCCGGACCAAGATCCTTGTCGCAGCGCCGGCACAGCCATCGCTCCGATTCGAGATCAACCTGCAGGTACTCTGTCACCGCAACTCGCATGGCTCCTCCCGCGGCACTCATTTGAAAATCCGGATACCCCACTCGGCCATCGACCATTTCCATTTCGGCACGATGACGCTGCCCCAGTATCCGGCCTCGATAACGCACGGGCCTTCGCCGGTCGTTCCCGGAGCGATACCGGTGGCATCGACGACCGCGACCGACTGCGGCTCTCCTTTGAGCAATATTTTTCGTTTCGGCTGGATCGCGCCCGCGCTCGCCGCTTTGTGGGCCACGGGGAAGCTGTGCAATGCGCTGTTGCGCTTTGAAAGAGTAAACTCGACGACCACCGGGCCCTTTTCACCGCTTCGCTTGATCTTCAATGCGGCGGCGTCGGCGCCGCGCGCCTCGCTCACCTGCCCGCCCTGCCAGATGCGCAGCGAGGCCTCGCTATCGGCATCGGCGACGCCTTCGCCGAACATATCCCGTTTGGTCCGTCGCTCGAGGTTGGGCACGATCTCCTGTTCCAGCATTTCCTGGGTGACGTCGGGCGGCATGATCGCGCGGTCGCCATGCGACAGCTCGCAGAACGCCACGCCCAGCGCGCTGAAACAGGCGGCGGAGTAGGGCACTATCATTTCGCCCACGCCGAGACGCTCTCCCACCAGCGTGGCCAGGAGCGGTCCGGAACCGCCATAGAGCAGCAGCGCGCTCTCTTCCGCCTTCCATCCCGCATCCTTCAGCACGCCCCTGATTTCACCTGCAAGGCTTTCGGCAAACGCTTCGATCATAGCCGAAGCCCCAGCGGAGGCGCCCTTGAGCCCGAGCGGCTCGGCGATCAGTTTCGAGATCGCGGCTTCGGCGGGTTCGGGATGCAAGTCGAATTGTCCGCCGGCGAAAATTTTCGGATCGATAAAACCCGCGATCAGCGCCGCATCGGTGAGCGTCGGTTGCTCCCCGCCGCGCCCGAAACATACCGGTCCGGGCAGCGCTCCCGCGCTCTCGGGACCAATCTTGAACTTTCCGTCGGCTACGCGAAAAACTGACCCTCCGCCAAGCGCGGCGGTTTTGAGTTTTGGGAATGAAAACGCCAGCGGCAGACCGTGGACCTGGCCAAAAAGTTCGGTCCTGGGGCGTCCGTTCTCGACCAGACCGATATCGGCGCTGGTTCCACCGACGTCAACCGTGACGATTTTTGTCCGTCCGACGACCTTGGAGAGCAGCGCCGCTCCCGAGAGCCCTCCTACCGGGCCCGAGTCGAGAGTCTTAACGCCTGTGGTTTTGGCGACCCGCCCGCATCCCCAATCGTTCCGCATCACATGCAGCGGCTCGTGTACGTGGCCTTCCTGCGTCCAGCGGTCCGCGTGATAGAGAAAGCGCGCCATCTCGCGATGGAGAAACCCGTTCAGCAGCGCGGTCGCGGTGCGCCTGCGAATCGTCGGGGTCTTCGCACAGCTCGCGCGAAAAAAGGATTGGGACGGAACCGAGCAGATGGCCGGGAAACAAGCGCATGCAGCGGCGCTTGAACTCGACTTCGGCCTGCTTGCCCCAGGGATCGGGAAAAGAGACGACTATCCACTCGGCGCCGCGGCCGAGCAGTTCGCGCATCGTGCCGGTGATCTGAGCGATCCTGATTTTCGGCCGAACCGTTGCCCATCTGCAGGCCGCGAACCCGATTGCCGATGATACTGTCCAGCAGTTCGGGCGCGATCTTTCGCAGACCGTAGACATCGCTTTCCGCCTCGGGACTGGTGATCATCCCGACCCGGGCGCCCCGTCGGACCAGCAGCGCATTGGTTCCCGCGGTAGTCGAGTAGCGGACCTCCGCTACGCGTTTTAGCAGCTCCAACTCGCCGCCGACCCCGCTTGCCTCGGCCAGGGCTCGGAACACGCCGGTGAAGCATCGCATCAGATCGTAGGGCGTGGTCAGCACCTTGACCGACCACATGCCTGTTTCGGTGATCAGGCATCCGTCGGTGAAAGTGGATCCGTTATCGATAGTGACCTGCCAAGCCATCTGGCACCTCTCCTCGCCCGGCCGATTCGCAGCCTTTACTCGACGTGAGTGTGATTAATCAGTCCGCTCATCGGGCGCGGTAAATCGACCCTCTGTTCCGAAGCAACCCCGAAGTCGCCGGTGTGGCTGGAGCCGCCGCGTGCCGCTCACGACGTTCCCCGCGCACCGGTTGTAATCGCGCCGCCGGGACCCGATTTGACGCCACCGGCCGTGCGCGCGGCCAGGGGCCCTTTTGGCCCGGCCGGCGGCGTTGTCAGATTCGGGCTAGCGATGGATTTCCTCCAGGCGGTTGATATCGAACACGCGCTCCACTTGCCGGGCGTTTAGTCTCGGATAACCGAATCCAGGACCCGGCACCATCGTGCCGCGCTGATTCTGAATATCGACGTTGGTGGCGTTTTGAAACACCATGCTTTCTACGCCGTGATTGACCTCGCCAAAGTCTTGTATTCCTCGGTATACTTCCAGCGCCAATCGACCACCTTCCACAGCTTTCCGCCACGGTCGAACGCGAAGTGATAGGTGGAGAACCAGTTTTCGCCGACCACGAACATCAGCGCGCTCTTGTACGGGATAGCGCGGATCCTTCGGGGATACGCTGGATTACGGCCATTTGTCTCAGCGTCCATCGGTCGTCGGGAACGGTGCCGTTCGGGCCGTAGAAATGGGGAAAATCCTACTTGGGGTCGGTTACCGCAAGAACCTGCTTCCAGCCCAGGAACTTCCAGTTCCACTCCAGCGGCCTGCCGTTGAAGGCATAGAAGTCGTCGAGGCAAAAGTCGGTGCCCAGCAGCGAGTCGGACTTCACTTCCGCCGAAATCCGCCGCACCCGGCTAAGCGTCGGTACATACGCCCATGCGTCGTCGGCACGATGGGGGTCCTCATAGCGGAAGATAATGAAGGCGGTGCCGCGGATATCGAACGGCTCGACGAAGTAGTTGAATTCCTTCCATTCGAAGTCCTTGGCGCCCTCAGCGGAACCAGGCCGCCCTGATCGGCAAGCTGCGCCAGATGGGAGAACTTCGCGCGCTGATAGTACGATTGCAGCGTGCGCTGGAAAGTGCCGCCGCCGCCAAAATCGGAAGCGATATCGGACGGCCACGGGCTTACGTAGTTGATGCCTTCGATGAAGCTGGGCGGCGGCGCCTCGACCGAGTTGGGGGCCTGGCCCTGATGGTTGCCGCCCATGCGGTCCCAAACCCAGATCAGCATGCCGTTAAGGCCGTAGTAATCCCAGTGATAATCGAAGTTCCAGGCGGCCTTGATACCCGAGAGCGGATCGCTCGGGCTCAGATCGCTGTTAAGGAAAGGCTGCCCGCACAGGTAATTGACCAGCGCCCCGTCGCTCGCCAGCCGCACCTGTGGGCCGTATTTTTCCGTGCAGTTCTGGTACACCCGGTTCATCGGATGGGGACTCGGATTCGCGATTTCCACGCGCAACTCGGGGAAGTTGAGCTGCTCGAAGTAACCTGGCGGAACGAACGGGCGAAGCCGTTCGAGGTCCTTTTGGGTCAAAACGTCGCCGGGCTTGAAATCGGGTTTGGCGTCGGCGTACTTGCTGAGCCAGGCGCTGTAGTTGTCCATGCTGTAATTGCTCAGGTCTTGCGCCCGCGCCGCTGAAGCCAGGCCCATCAGCAAAAGCAGAGACACCGCCAGCGCGAGTGGTCCCCCGCTCGCCTTCCCGCGGTTAGAGTTTGTCCAAAGCGTGTAAGTCATACGACGCCTCCCTGTTTCTCCGATCAATGTTTGAGCCGATTGCCGGCTTGTTTGGCAAGGGAAGAGCGAACCGCGGCTGGGCGGCACGGGCGGCCAATCGCGAAATTCGATCCCAGGCGGTTGTTTGTGAGTTTCACGCAGCCCTTTTCAATTCCGTTTCGCGCTTACTTGTGTTAGTACGCTCGTAGTACGCTCGGTACGGCAGTACGGATAGTACGGTTAAAGTACAGATGTCAACCGAAATCGTCTTATTTCCGAGAGCGACAATATTAGGCCCTGTTCGGCGGCTGCCGCCTCAGGTGGGCAAAGCCGATGGCGGCCGCGGCCAGGGCCGGGCGGCTCGCATTCAACGATCCGGCGGCCCGAGGTAATCAAGGAAGCTTATGAAGCGGCGGATCGGACATACGACCAGGGACCGTTCCGGGGAAAACGGCATCAAAACGCTTTCGCCCCGCCTTCAGCGGCTCATCGACAACCTCGAAGGCATCTTCTTCGAAGAGGGGTTCCTGCAGTTCCGGACCGAAGACCTCGCGCGAAGACTGCGATGCTCGAAGCAGACTCTGTATGCTCTGGCCCCAAGCCGCGAAGAACTGTTCGAGCTGATCATCGAGCGTTTTCTCTCCCGCATCCGTGCGCAGGGACGAATAGCCGCCGAAGAGGCGCCCGATTGGGTCTCGGCCGTAGCCGGTTATCTTGACGTGGCGGTGCGCAATACCCGCGACGCGAGCGCGCAGTTCGTGCGCGACCTCTCCCGTTTCGATCCCGGGCGGCGCCGCTTGCAGCGCCATCAGCGCCTGCGCATCGCCGGCCTGGAGGCGATCGTTGCCGCGGGCACGAAGGAAGGCGCGTTCGGTGAAGTTCATTCCAAGCTGGTCGCCGAATTCATGATCCACGCCGTGGCGAGAATGTCGGATCCCGGTTTCCTTGCTTCGTGCGGCCTGACCATGTCGGAGGCCTTCGCCGAACTTTACCAATTGTTCATCAACGGTCTTATCCGCGGCGGTGGCACGAACCGATTGCCCCGGGCCGCGAACGGATCGCGTGCCGGCAAGCGGGGGCGAATCTCTCTCAACAAGCAGAAGGCGTGGCAGAGCCATTGCCGGGAAATCGAGGCGTCGCTGCGGGAGAATCCTGCTTCGTCACAGGTTTAGGCGGGGAGTATCCTCTAATAAAGGCTGGTCGCCGCTGCCGCACAGTCGAAGGCGAAGACATGAAGCGCGAAGGAATGATAGGCCGATTTCTCGGTGACGATCACCGCCGGCTTGATGCGCTGCTGGTACGCGCGACCGCCCAGCCGGGAACGAATCGATCGCGACGCCTATGACGAGTTTCGTCGCGGCCTTCTAAAGCACATCGGCATGGAGGAAAAAATCCTGTTGCCCGCCGCGCAGCGCGCGCGTGGCGGCGAACCGCTTGAGCTGGCCGCGAAGCTCCGGCTCGATCACGGAGCGCTCGCGGCGTTGCTCGTGCCGACTCCGACCCCGGCGATCCTCCGCGCGATTCGCGTCATCATCGAGGGGCACAATCGATTGGAGGAAGGGCCGGGCGGCATCTACGCGATATGCGAAGAACTCGCCGGCGCCGAGGCGCAAGCGCTGCTCGCCCAGTTGAAGACCGCACCCGACGTGCCGGTCAATCCCTGCAACGACAACCCCAGAGTGCTGATAGCCACGCGCCGCGCGCTCGCCCGCGCCGGCTACAGCGAGAGCCTGCTCGACGACTAGCGGAAGTGCGGCATCACCTTGGTGGCGAACAGCTCCAGATGCTCGTTCATCATCTTGGGGGGGAGGCCGACCGGAAGCGTCATCGTGTAGAAGCGCTCGACCGGAACCGCCGCGATGTAGTCCTTGACCATCTGTACCGCGGTCTCGGGCGACACGACATGAACGATTCCCGTGGCCTTCAGGCTTTCCACGTCATGCACCGGCGGAAACAGATTCTGGCCCGAACTCCCCAACCATTTGGAGTAAATCGTCAGTTGATAAACCAGATGCGGCGCCACCTTGTGCCAGGTCTTGTCGGGATCGTTCGATACGATCAGCCACCACGGGCCGCCCCCCAGCCGCGCTTGTGACGGGTCCTTGCCTGCGGCGCGCAGCTCCTCGAGATACATCGGATAGATTTCGCGCATATCGCCGATACCGACGAAGCCATCGGCCAATCGAGCCGCGCGCCTGGCCGCGGGCCGCGAGAATCCTCCCACCCAAATCGGCGGTCGCGGCTTTTGCACCGGACCCGGTGTCAATCGCGCATTCTCGATCTGGAAATGTTTGCCTTTGAAGGTGACGGTCTCGCCTTCCCAAAGCCGGCGGATGATTTCCAGCGACTCGTTGGCGCGGCCGCCGCGATCCTTGAGCGAAATGCCATGTCCGGCGAATTCCTCGGGGCGATAGCCGAGGCCGGCTCCGAGTTCGAGGCGACCGCCGGAGAGGATGTCGACCGTCGCTGCGTCCTCAGCCAATCGGACCGGATGGTAAAGCGGTAGGAGCAGGACCGACATGCCGATGCGAATCTTTTTGGTTTTGACCGCGATGGCGGCGGCCTGAACGACGGGCGAGGGGCCGTAGCCGTCGTCGGTGAAATGATGCTCGCTCAGCCAGACGTCGTCGTAGCCGATGGTTTCGGCCCACGCTATCTGTTCGATGATCTCCGCGTAGACGTCCTTCCAGGGCCGTTCCCACGGCTTGGGGTTGCGAAAATCGGTGAACAATCCGAAGCGCAGTTTGCGGGTCGATGCCATCGTCAGCCTCCGTGCCGGTTTCTACCGTTCGATCTTCAAGTGGCTTCTACTCAATCTTTGGCCTTCGCGCCATAGCTGACGGCCAGGCCGGCGCGGGCGTCGGACTGGATGCCATATTGCGGAATCGGATAGCGCAGGCCGTTGCCCGCAAGCCGCTTCATCCCCTCGATCGTCTTGGGAATGAATCGCGGCGGGATCGCCATCAGCAGCTCGTCGTCGAGCACGCCGCCGTAGCGGCGTTCGGCGTAACAGGGAATAGACAGACTGGGTTCGCCGGTGGCAAGCGCCCGGCCCCATGAATCGGCGCATGCCGATTCGCCCACGACGCCCCATTTGAGCTTCTTGTAGCCCGACCACTGCAGGCCATTTATCAGGATGATCATCTGCGCCGGGCTGGCGTAAATCAGGCAGATATCCGGCGGGTTCAGGCGTCCGGATGTCAGTGGCGACACCGCCATCGCCGCGTACCGGCCGTGCGGGACCACGTCCATCGCCCGCTGATGCGCGGCGGAGTCCTCGATCGTCTCGAACCAGACCCCGGCCATCGCGCTCCCCGAGAGCCATTCGCTGTCCTGCGGATGGAGCCCGATTACGGCGCCGCACTGCGGGCCAACCAAATCCTTGTTGGTGATGCCCACCGTCCATCCCAGGCGCGCAGCCTGCGCGACGATCTGATCGGTGGTGTGGATCGTCTTCGGGCGGCGGATCTTGGGTATTCCCTCCATCTCCTCGACGGTAGCGAACAGCTTCATTCCGATCGGAGTAGTGCGCAGACGCAGCAGACGATTCAGATCGTCGACAATTTGCGTCCAGTCGTACGACGCCGGGGCGGCTTGGGCGGTCGCGGCGGAATCGCTTTGGGTCGGTTTCGTGCTCATCGCATACCTCTGTGCGGTCTTTTGCGGAGTGCCAGCAGGCTACCCGGTTTCGCCTGAAGTAATCTATATCTGACCCATGTTTCTGTTCCTGCCCAAACTCTTGCCGCTGTTCGTTTATCCTGTCGGTTTAAGCTGCCTGCTGTTGGTTGCGGCTTTGCTGATGGGGCGCAAACGGCCGCGATTGGCGACGGCGGCAACGGCGCTGGCGCTGGCGGTTCTGCTCGCGGGAGGGAATCGCTCGATAGCGCTCGAGCTGGCGCGCTCGCTCGAATGGCGCAACATCCCTGCGGCGGCGCTTCCCCCGGCCGAAGCGATCGTCGTTCTCGGCGGCGGTCTGGAGCCCGCGCTCCCGCCCCGGCCATGGGTGGAACTGCGTGAGCCGGGGACTCGAATCCTTTACGCGGCCAAGCTCTATCGCGAAGGCAAGGCCCCGCTCGTGATTGTGAGCGGGGGCGCCGCCCGGACCGGCGCTCCTCCCGAAGCCGCGAATATGGCCGAGATTCTGGAATTCGCCGGAGTGCCCGAATCCGCGATCGTGCAGGAAACGAAATCCCTGAATACATATGAGAACGCGGTTTATGTGCGGACGATTCTCGTCGCGCGCGGGATTCACCGGATCCTGCTGGTCACCTCCGCGATCCACATGCCGCGCGCGCTCCTCGTCTTTGAGCATCAGGGTATCGAGGTACTTCCGGCGCCGGCGGATTTTATCGCGACCGCGCAGGACATCGAGGAATCGCGCGACGGCATCAAGGCGATCGCTATCAATCTCGTGCCCGACGCCGTATCAATGGAATGGTCGAGCCAGGCGATCAAGGAGTACCTCGGGCTTGCGGTCTATCGCCTCATCGGCCGGCATTGAGAGCGGGCAACGGCCGGCGTCGGAAATCCGATCACAACAACCGTGCTCGAAGCGCGGCGCATCGGGCGGCGCCCAGCAGCGCGGCCTTGTCGTTCAGGATGACTCGAACGGGTATCGCATCAAGGAGCGGCTTCAGGCGGCCCTTTGAAACGACCGCGCTCATAAAGGTCGAATCCTTGAGCTTCCCGATAATTTTCGGAGCGATGCCGCCGCCGACGAATACGCCGCCGGTCGCCAGGAACTTGAGCGCCAGGTTGCCGGCTTCGGCCCCGTAGAAAGAGACGAAGAGATCCAGCGCCTGCGCGCAAAGCGGCGAGCGCCCTTCCATCGCGGCCCCGGAGATGACGGCGGCTGCGTCGCGTTCGCGAATCGCATCGGCGAGCCAACCCGGCTCCTCGCCGCGTCCGGTATCGCGCAGGAACATATAGATGTTCAACAAACCCGGTCCCGAAAGCACGCGTTCCCAACTGACGTGCGCAAATCGGGCTTGCAGGTAGCGCAGCAGCTCGATTTCCAGCTCGTTGCGCGGCGCGAAATCGCTGTGGCCGCCCTCGGTGGCGATCGGCCGATAATCGGCGCCGTCCCAGTAGAGTCCGGCTTCGCCCAGGCCGGTTCCGGCCGCGATAACGGCGGCGTTGCCCGAAGCTCCAGGCGCGCCTTCGTTCAGAACGAGAAAATCCGATGCTTCGAGCGCCCCGATTCCGTAGCCGTTAGCTTCGAGGTCGTTGATCAGTCCGACGGCCTGCAAGCCAAGTAGCGCCGCCAGTTGCCGCCCATCGACGACCCACGGAAGATTGACGCCCTCGCATCGCCCATTCCGCACCGGTGCGGCGATACCGAAACAGGCGTGCTCGACCGGCAGGCCGTGCTCGGATACGAACGCCGCGACGATATCTTCCAGCGACTTATGCTCGCGGCTCGCAAAGACGCTCTCGACCCCGGCGGTCAGACGTTTGCCGTCGATCTTGAAGAAGCCCAGGCGGGTGCTGGTGCCGCCGATGTCGCCGGCGAGAATCATCTTAAGCCAACGCTTTCCCGATCGCTTTTCGGAGCGTAGCCAGGCCTGCCGGTAAGTCCGCGCCCAGATGAACTCGCAGCGCGCGTCGATCGCGCTCGGCGAGCACCTCGAAGTCGCCGCGCGCCTGCGCCGCCTTGATCACGCCGAAGCTGTATTTTTGCCCCGGTACCGGAATGTCGGCTGCGTCATCGGAGGTTATCTGGACGAACACGCCGCTGTTGGGGCCGCCCTTGTATGCCTGCCCGGTCGAGTGCAGGAAGCGCGGGCCGAAACCGAGACACGTAGCGACGCGTTTGGCGTCGCGAATCGAGTGGCGCATCGCCTGGAGCTCGCGATGATGAGGCTCGTTCATCTCGATAAAGGCCAGGAGCGCCATGTAATCGCCCGCTCCGAGGCGGCTCAGATGCGCCCGTAGATAACCGACCATCGTCTTGTCGCCGCCTACGGCCTGCGTCAGAGTCGCCGCGTTACGGGCATCGGTGAACAACTTGATGCCGCCCTCCTCGAAGATCGGGCTCTCCGGCGGGAGCGCGCCGCGCTTTTCGAATTCGGCCGTCAATTTGCGCGTCGCGATCTTGCTCGCTTCCACGTCGGGCTGGTCGAAAGGATCGATGCCGATGATCGAGCCGGCGACCGCCGTCGCGATTTCCCATCGGAAGAATTCCGGGCCAAGATCGTAAGCGTCGGCGACCGCGATCCGCGCCACCGGATGGCCTGCCTTTTCCAGCGCGTCGATCGCGGCGTCCTGCGTCGCGTCCGGCGCCGCATCGATTCTCAGGTAAATAAAGACGCGATCCTTGCCGTAGACGCTCGGCGGTCCCATCTCCTCCTGATCGATCGGGATCAGGCCCTTGCCGTCCTTGCCGGTCGATTCGGCAAGCAGTTGCTCCAACCACGCGCCCAGGCCGCGAATCCCGGGAGAAGTAACGATCGTCACTTTGTCGCGACCCGCGTTCGCGAGCACTCCCAGCATGATTCCTAAAACTACGCCGGGATTGTCTTGCGGCGGAACGCTTTCCGCGCACGCGTGAACCATCGCCTGGATGCGGTTCAGGAATTTGTCGGCATCGACGCCCATGATCGCGGCCGGCACCATGCCGAAGTTCGACAAGGCGGAATAACGCCCGCCGATACTCGGCATGCCGAAGACGATATGGCGGAAGCCGTCGCGTTCGGCAACGCGCTGCATCTTCGAGCCGGGATCGGTAATCGCGATGAAGCGGCTGCCGGCATCCTTCTCGCCGACCGTCTGTTTCACGCGTTCGAAAAAATACTGGTGCAGGCTGTTCGGCTCCAGGGTGGTGCCGGACTTGCTCGATACGATGAAAAGCGTCGAAGCGAGATCGATCTTGTTCTCGAAAGTTTTGACCTGGGCCGGGTCGATCGAATCGAGGACGAAAAGTTCGGGGCTGCCGGAAAGCTTGCCGAAAGTCGTTTTCAGCACTTCCGGGCATAGGCTCGAACCGCCCATCCCGAGCAGCATCGCGTACGAGAAGCCGGCGCGCCGAATTTCTTCGGCAATGTTCTTGAGTTCTTCGATATGGCCCAGTTGGTCGTCGACGATGCCTAGCCATCCGAGCCATTCGCTTTCATCCGATCCGGTCCACAACGTCGCGTCGCGCGCCCATAGCCTTTTCACCTTGCCGTTCGCGCGCCAATCCTCGAGCGATGCCTTGACCGGGGCGGCAAGGTCGTCGGGCAAGCGATAATCCTGGCGTTGTGAGCGAACTCCGGCCATCGCCCTGGCGACCGCTGCCAGCAGCTTCTCGAAGTCTTCGGCGAATAGCCGCACTCCGTCCTTGAGCAACTGATCGGTTACCGCATCGATCGAGATGCCGGACAGCGCCAGCGCGTTCATCCTGAAGCTCGCGTCATCGAGGTTCTCTTCCAGGCTCGGACGCACCCGCCCGTGGTCGCGAAAGGCATCGAGTGTCGCCGGCGGGATGGTGTTGACCGTGTCGGGGCCGATCAATTCGGCGACATACATTATGTCGCTGTATTTCGGATTTTTGGTGCTGGTGCTGGCCCACAGAAGCCGCTGGGTCCGCGCTCCTTTTGCCGCCAGAGCGCGCCAGGCTTCGCCGCTGTAGATCTCCTTATATTGTTGGTAGGCCAGCCTGGCGCCGGCGATCGCGATCCAACCCGCGATCGCGTTCAGGCGCGCGCTCTCCTCGTCGTCGGTCGCGCTCTTGAGCCGCGAGGCGACGATCGCGTCGATCGCTGTGTCGATACGGCTGACGAAGAAGCTTGCTACGCTGGCGACCTTGCTCACATCGCCGCCCCTATCGGAAAATGCCCGCAGGCCCGCGATGTAGGTTTTGGCGACTTGTTCGTAAACACGTTGCGAGAAAAGCAGCGTGACGTTGACGTTGATGCCTTCGCTGATGAGTCGCCCGATGGCAGGCAGCCCTTCGGGCGTCGCGGGGACCTTTATCATCAGGTTGTCGCGGGCGACGGCACTCCAAAGCCGCTTCGCCTCCGCGATCGTCGCCGCTGTGTCATGAGCCAGGCGCGGCGAAACTTCGAGACTGACGTAGCCGTCGCGTTTGCCGGTCTCTTCGTAAACCGGCCGCATCACGTCCGCGGCGTCCTGGATATCGCGGATAGCAAGCCGCTCGTAGAGCGCCATCGGCTCGATGTCGGCCTGACCGCTCAGTTGTTTGATCTCGTCCGCGTAGTCGGTGCTTCCGGCGATCGCCTTCTCGAAGATCGAAGGGTTCGAGGTCAGGCCACGCAGCCCGTCTTCCTGGATCAGCCGATGAAGCTCGCCACTCGCGATCAAGCCGCGACGGATGTAATCCAGCCAGACCGATTGTCCATACTCTTGTAAGCCCTTGAGCGGGTTCATGTTTCCCTTTTTCGCCTCTAATATCCCATCTGATTCGCGCCCGCGCCTGCTTCCAAAGGCGGCATCCTGGCCATCAAGCTTATCAAGCCGGGGCGCCGAATTCGCGTCGGGCATAACCGTAATTTGAGGCCGGTCGTAATTGTTTAGTGTCGCGATGGCGGCATAAAATCGCTTATACACCGGCTGGACGCGCGAGCGCAGCCGTCGGAGCGTGATGCCGGAACCGGGTTGGATGGTTTCGCTTGTATGGCAGACGTACTAAAATTCACCCTTGCGATGGCTTATCTTCCTATAACTCTGAGGCGCGCCGGGCGCGAAGGGTTGTAACAGCCCTGCCATGAGTACCGTCTGGCTTGCTCCGGCCTTGGTCCTTTACTCGCTGGCCGTGATCCTTTTCATTTCGGATTTGGCCACGCGCGGGGTGCGCCTAACCGGTTACGCCTCGACGGCGCTGGCTGCGGGCGCCGTTTCCCAGGCGATGGATCTGGTTGCGCGGGGGCTGCAGGCCGGTAACATCCCGGTCGGCAATTTCGCCCAGTCGCTTTCCTTCCTCGCCTGGATAACCGCTCTGGCGAGCCTCGTCTTGATCGTACGCTTCCGGATGCCGGTGATCGGCGCCTTTGCCGCTCCGCTGGTACTGGTCGGGCTCGGTGTCGCATACGTGCTGATGCCGGGCGAAGCCCACAAATTGCCGAGCACGCTGCGCAGTGCCTGGCTGCCGATTCACGTCATCCTGGCCTTTTTTGGCGAGGCGCTGTTTGTGCTCGCGGCAAGCGTGAGTCTGGTCTATCTGGTTCACGAATCGAGGCTCAAGGCCAAGCGTTCGATGGGAGCGATCGCGGGCAAGCTGCCGAGCCTCGAGAAACTCGACCGTATCAATTACCGCCTGCTCGGTATCGGCTTCGTATTGCTGAGCATGGCGATGGTGACCGGCGCGATCTGGGCTGCCAACGCCTGGGGCCGCTTCTGGTCATGGGAGCCGATCGAGTGCTGGACCCTGGTTACCTGGCTGCTTTACGCCGGGCTGCTCGAATCCCGCCTGGCGGTGGGATGGCGCGGGCGGCGTGCCGCGACCCTGACGATTGTGGTAGTAACCGTGCTGATAGGTTCCTATCTCGGGGTGAGCCTGGTGTATCCGGGCAAGCACGGCGGGAGCTTCGGCTAGAGATGGCGTTCGAACTCATCATCTTCGGCTTGAATCATCACACGGCGCCGGTCGAGGTCCGCGAGCAACTGGCCTTTGCCGAAGGGGAGGTTGCGCCGGCGCTCGCGAAACTCAAGCACGGCGCTCCGTCGGTTGCCGAAGCGGCGCTGATTTCCACCTGCAATCGTGTAGAAGTGATCGCGGTTTCGTCGGATTCCGCGCGGTCGATGGAAGACCTTCGTGAGTTTCTCGCCGCGGAACGCCGGATCGGGAAGGAGGCGTTCGAAGGCGCGCTCTACCGGATGGAAGGGATCGAGGCCGTTCGCCATCTGTTCCGGGTCGGCGCCAGCCTCGATTCGATGGTCGTCGGCGAACCGCAAATCCTCGGACAGCTCAAGACGGCATACGCTCAGGCGGCAGGGGCCGGCACGGTAGGCATGATCCTGCATCGCGCCTTCCACCGGGCGTTCGCGGTCGCCAAGCGGGTTCGTAAAGGCACGCTGATCGGTCACGGCGCGGTCTCGGTGAGTTCGGCGGCGGTGAGCCTGGCCCGCGAGATCTTCGACTCGCTCAAGGACAAAACCGTGATGCTGCTCGGCGCGGGCCAGATGGCCGAGCTGACCGCGCGCCAGTTGGTCGGGCTTGGCGTCCAGTCGCTGCTGATCACCAATCGTACCTTCGACCGCGCGGTCGGGCTCGCGCGCGAGCTCGGCGGCACCGCGGTAACGTTCGACAACTACAAGCCCTACCTCAAGATCGCCGACGTGCTGATCGGCTCGGTCGCGACCACGAAGCCGGTGCTCGGTCCCGAGGATATCGAACCGATCCTTCGCGAACGCATGTACCGGCCGATGTTTCTCATCGACCTCGGGGTGCCTCGCAACTTCGATCAGGGAATCAGCTCGCTGGAAAACGTTTACCTCTACGATATCGACGATCTCGGCGCGGTGGTGACCAATACGCGCGCCGAGCGTGAGCGCGAGGCGCAGAAAGCAGAGGTGCTGGTCGAGGAGGAAGTCGAGTCGTTCTGGCGATGGCTGCACGGTCTGGAGCTGGTGCCGACGATCAAGGACATCCGCTCCAATATCGAGCGCCTGACCGATACCGAGCTGAGGCGCCATCGCGCGTGGCTCGGGGCTTTGCCGGCGGCCGAACGCGGCCAGGTCGAATTGCTCACCCGCGGCATCGCCAACAAGATTCTTCATCAGGTTATGACCGAGATCAGGCGCGCCAACGGCTTCGTCGACGGTGTCTACGCCGCCGAGATCGCGCGCCGCCTGCTGGGCACCGACGTGGCTGACGAGCGGGCGGCCGATGATGACGAGGATCTCGTTGACGAAGAACCCGGCGGCGCAACCCGGGGTTCCGGTCGGCGGTAAACGACGTGGCATTCAAGCTTCGCATCGGATCGCGGCCGAGCCGGCTCGCGGTTGCCCAGACGACCACCATCAAGAATCTGCTCGAAGCGATGGTTCCCGGCCTCAAGGCCGAGTTGATAACCGTCAAAACCAGCGGAGACCGATTCACCGCCTCCTCGTTGGCCCCTCTCGGCGGCAAGGGATTGTTCATCAAGGAGCTTGAGGAAGCGCTGAACGCCGGCCGAATCGATATCGCGGTTCATTCGATGAAGGATCTGCCGGCGATGCTCGCGCCTGAATTCCGAATCGCGGCGGTTCCCCGTCGCGAGAATCCGCGCGACGCGCTGATCTCCCGCAGCGGCACTGGACTGGCTGGACTGGCCCAGGGCGCGAGCCTCGGCACCTCGTCCCCGCGACGAAAGTTCGAAGCGCTGCGAGTGCGGCCCGACCTGATGGTCGTGCCGCTGCGCGGCAACGTCGATACGCGTCTGCGCAAACTCCAATCCGGCGAGCTCGACGCGGTCATCGTCGCGATGGCGGGGCTCAAGCGGCTCGGCAGATCCGACATTTCCGAAATCGTCGAGCTGGATGAGCGCGAGTTTGTGCCGGCGGCCGGGCAGGGCGCATTGGCAATCGAAGCGCTGGCTGGCACGACGATCGCGAATTCGCGGGAACTCGAAAAAGCGATTTCCGGGCTGACCGAGCATGCGACGCTTGTCGAGACTTCGGCCGAGCGGGCGTTCCTGGCGACGATCGGCGCTTCGTGCGTCTCGCCGGTTGGCGTCAAGGGCACGCTCGATGGAAACGCCCTGAGTCTGACCGCCTTGCTGTTCAGCATCGACGGTTCGCGGACGCTTTCCGAAACGATCGCGGAAACGCTGGCGTCCGACGGTGATGCCGCCCCGGTCGGGGTCGAGCTCGGGCAGCGGATGCTGGCACGCGGGGCGGCCGAGCTGCTGGGCCGTGGCTAAGCCGCGGCCGCTGTCCGGACGGCGAATCGTCGTAACCCGCGCGAGCACCAACGCCGGCGCGCTGACCAAACCGCTGCGCGGGCTGGGTGCGCAAGTAATCGAGTTCCCGACGATCCTGACCACCGCCCCCGACAGTTACGCCGCATTGGACGCTGCGCTTGCCAGGCTCGACTCCTTCGACTGGATAATCTTTACCAGCGCCAACGGCGTTGACAGTTTCATCGCGCGCCTGGCCGAGGTCGGCCGCGATATACGCGAACTGGGCCCGGCCCGGATCGGCGCCATCGGACCCGCGACGGCGGCGGCGCTCAGGCACTACGCGTTGCGGGTCGCGGTCCAGCCGGCCGAATATCGCGCCGAAGCGATCGCGGAGGCGATCGGCCGCGATCGAATCCGCGGCGCGCGCTTTCTCATCCCGCGCGCGCAGGTGGCGCGCGAAGCGCTGCCCGAGATGCTGGCGGCGATGGGCGCGAGCACGGTCGAAGTAGTGCCGAGCTACAAGACCGTGATGCCGGAGGGCAGAGACACCGTGCGCATGCGCCGTCTGGTCGAGAGCGGCGCGCTCGATCTGGTGACTTTTACCAGTTCCAGCACGGTGACAAATTTTTGCGCGGCCATGGGATCGCCGCCGCGCGGGCTGAAGGCCGCGGCGATCGGTCCGATCACGGCCGAGACCGCGCGCAACGCGGGATTTGAAGTCGTCGTGAGCCCGTCCGAATACACCGTCGACGCTTTGGTCGCGGCGATCGCGGAGTATTTCACCAAGCGCGGGAACTAGCTTGGAGTTTGTACACCTGGCAACGTCCGCGAAACGCGATGCCCTCTCCCTGACCAGGGAGAGGGCAGGGGTGAGGGTTGAGAAGACCCCCTCACCTTGATCCTCTCCCCCGCACGCGGGGGAGAGGGCAACTGAAAAACATCACGCACTCTTCGAGCGCCCGATTCGCGATCCGCCGCCGTGCTACTTCTTGCGTGCGATGGTGAGGCCGTCGGCCAGCGGGATCATAACCGCTTCGACCCGGTCGTCGCGGGCGACGAAGTCATTGAACTCGCGAATCGCGCGCGTATTGTCGCTCGAATCGCTTGGGTCGATGACCTTGCCGCTCCAGAGCACGTTGTCGATCAGGATCAGGCCTTCGGGGCGCATCCGCCTGAGGCATTCCTCATAGTAATTGCGATAGTTGGCCTTGTCGGCGTCGATAAACGCGAAATCGAATCGGATTGTTTCCGGCAGCGAGCGCAAAGTTTCCATCCCGGGCCCGAGCTTCAAGGTGATCTTGCCGGCCACGCCGGCCCGTTCCCAATAGCGGCGGGCGATCGCGGTCCATTTTTCGTTCACGTCGCAGCACAGCAGCCGGCCGTCCGGCGGAAGCGCACGCGCGACGCATAAGGCGCTGTAACCGGTAAACGTTCCGACCTCGATCGCCGAACGGGCGCCGATCGACCGCGCCAGGATGCCCATGAAGGTGCCTTGCTCGGCTCCGATCTGCATCTCGCTCACCGCCCCGAGCGCGGCGGTCTCCTCGGCCAGCTCTTTCAGCAGCGGGTCGTGATTGTGGCCGCGATCGCGGAGGTAATCGTGAAGCTCACTGGTGAGCGTGATGAACTTGTCCTTTGCCGCCATAGTTCTCCTCTTCGCGAAGTGGCGCCCGTTTCGGGGCGTTAGAATCGAATGCCTTTCCGGGGCTATATATTATATATTCGATTTCACCCCCAGCGGCGGAAAATATCATGGCATTTCCAATCAATCGTCCACGTCGCCTGCGCCGTACCGAAACCCTTCGCCGGATGGTGCGGGAAACCCGGCTCGCGCCGGACAACCTCATCCTGCCGCTATTCGTCTGTCCCGGGCGCGACGTCAGGCGCCCGGTCGAATCGATGCCCGGCGTGGCGCAACTCTCGGTCGATAATGCCGTGCGCGAGGCGCGCGAGACCTTCGCCGCCGGCGTGCCGGCGGTGATTCTGTTCGGCCTGCCCGAACGCAAGGACGCTCAGGGCAGCGAGGCGTGGAAAGACTCCGGCGTGGTCCAGAACGCGATCCGCGAAATCAAGGAACGCGTGCCGGAGATGGCGGTGATTACCGACGTTTGCATGTGCGAGTACACCGACCATGGCCATTGCGGCGTGATCGTCGGCAACGATGTCGATAACGACGCCACGCTGGAACTGCTCGCGCGCGAAGCGCTTTCCCATGCCCGCGCCGGCGCCGACATGGTCGCGCCCTCCGACATGATGGATGGGCGAGTCGCGGCGATTCGCGGCGCGCTCGATCAGAACGGATTTTCCCATACGCCGATCATGGCCTACTCGGCCAAGTTCTCCTCGGCCTTCTACGGGCCGTTTCGCGAAGCGGCGGAATCGACGCCCAAGTTCGGCGATCGCCGCTCCTATCAGATGGATCCGTCCAACTCGGACGAAGCCTTGCGCGAAGTCGCGATGGATCTGGAGGAGGGCGCCGATATCGTGATGGTCAAGCCGGCGCTGCCGTATCTCGACCTCATTTATCGCGTCAAGCAGGAGTTCAACTGTCCGCTGGCGGCCTACAACGTCTCGGGCGAGTATTCGATGATCCGGGCGGCGGGCCGCAACGGATGGATCGATGAGCAGCGGGCGACGCTCGAAGTGCTTACCGCGATCAAGCGCGCCGGCGCCGACATGATCATTACCTACTTCGCCAAGGACGCCGCCCGGATTCTGCGCCCGTAAGCCGCTTTGGCAACCGGACCAGCGGATGCGCTTGCCTTTCCGGGTGTTTCTGATCCGGGATTCCTCGCGGCGCTCGGAATGACAGGAAAAGGGACGTGCTCCCGAATGCTCTTGAGGCTGGACCAGCCTCCTATCTGTCATTCCGAGCGCAGCGAGGAATCCCGGAGGTAAGCGTGCGCACTTATTACGTCTACATAATGAGCAGCCCATCGCGCACGATCTACACGGGCATGACAAACGACCTCGTTCGCCGGGTCCATGAGCACAAGGCCGGACTGGTTCCCGGGTTCACGACGAAGTACCGAATCACCAGCCTCGTCTATGTCAAGCAAATCGATGACGTGCGAGCCGCGATCGCCCGCGAGAAACAGATCAAGTCGTGGTCGCGTGCCAAAAAGGTAGCCCTAATCGAGTCGGTCAATCCTCAATGGCGCGATCTCGTTGAAGATTTGTAATCGAGATTCCTCGCTCCGCAAAACCTGCGCTCGGAATGACAGGAAAAGGGACGTGCTCCCAAGTGGTTTTGAGATTCCGCCCGTTTTGATTCTGTCATTCCGAGCGGAGCGAGGAATCCCGATTCCTGCTTTGGTGAAATCCGCGTCATCCGCGGATTGGTTTGATGCTGTCCGCATAGTACGGGCGCATCACGCGCAGGGCGCGTGCGTGATGGTACGCCAGTTCGTCGTCGGGGTAGCGATGCTCCGGGCCGAGCACGCATCCGACCCGCGCGTGGCATCGCGATGCGCAATCGGCTTCGCTCTCAACGCGATGCGTGATGCACGCCGGCACGTCCCATCCGTTGGGGAAACTCACGGCGCCGACCGGGCAGGCGCCGATGCAACTCCGGGCGGTGCAGGTCGGACAGGGATCGAAACCGAGCGCCTCATCCGGCGCGTCGAGCGGCTCGTCCATCAGAAGCGCGGCGCGAAACGCGATCCAGGGACCGTTGGTCGGATTGACCAGCACCCCGATGATGCTCGGTCCGCCCAGCCCCGCGAGCTTTCCGAGTTCGACGAAGTTCAGGGTCATCGCGGCAGATGTGAACGGATAGACGGTTGTGCATCGCACGTCGCGCGCGAGAAGCGGCGCTGCCAGATCGCGTTCGATGATCTCGCGAGTAAAGTCATCGAGCGGATTTTGGCGCGCTTCCCATGCGGGATCGGCCTCGACGCGCTTTCGATAGGCGCTCCAGAAAGCGCCGCCCCCGTTGCCGATTACGACGATCGAGCGGGCTGCGGGCGCGATTCGGGCCGCGCGTACCTCGGACTTGACGGCAGCGTCGTAGCGCTCGACCGGAAGCGCTGCGACCAGATTTAGACCGTGGCGCGCCGCCGCTGCGCGAATCGTTTCGAGGGTATCGGTCACAAGCCCATCCTGGCCGAAGCGATTGAAGTTTGATTGTTACGCGATCTTGTAGGTTACGAGACCATCGGCGATAAGCGCACCGGCGTTATCGCGGACCTCGACGTTTACGCTCGCTAGTCGGCGGCCCTTGCGGCGAACGATCGCCTCGGCGAGCAAATCGCTGGCGATGCCCGGGCCGGTGTAGTTGACGCTCAGCGATACGGTGGCGCTGTTGCTAGTTTCCGGCAAGGTCCAGACCGCGGCGCAGGCGGCGGTATCGATCAATGCGGCGATCGCGCCGCCGTGAATCGGCTCTTGTCGGCCGCCGAAGTTGAGCATTGAGAGATTGAACGGCAATCGGACTCTGGCGACGCCGTCGTCCGCGGCCTCGAGCCTGAGCTTGAGCGAAGCGACGAACGGGCCGTCCATCATGGTTGCGAGCGCGCGACGACGCTCGTCGTCAAGCATCGGCATCTCAGCTATGCTTGCCGGCCAGCTTGAGCGCCAGCGTCACCGCTACCGCCGGAGTGCCGGCCCGATGCAGCCCGGCGATTTCGCTCCATGCGCCCAGCGCTACCACCGGCCGTTTGAGTTTGAGCGCGAAACCGATTTCGGCCAGCGTGCCGCCCTCGCCGGCGAGCGCCACCACGGCGTCGGCGCTGCCAATAACGATTGCGTTGCGCGCCTCGCCCATCCCGGTGGCGACCGAAAACTCGATGTAGCGGTTGGCGGATTCGCGGTTGTAGCCGGGCAGGATTCCGATCGTGTGGCCGCCACGTTCCCGCGCCCCTTGCGCCGCAGCCTCCATCACCCCTCCCAGCCCGCCGCATACCAGGACAGCTTTATGCGCCGCGATTTCGCGTCCGACCTCGAAGGCCAGCGCACGTACGTCGGCGGGCGCGTCGCCCGCGCCGATCACCGCGATAACCGGCCCATCCGCCATCAGCACTCCAGCAGCGCGGGCAGTCCGGTGATGTCGTCGAAGACGAAATCGGGAGCGGGCAGATCTTCAGGAAACGGCCCTTTGCCGCGGCTCAGCCAGGCGGTCGGAATTCCGACGTTGCGCGCGCCCATCACGTCCTCGCGCGGGGTATCGCCGACGAACAGAACGCTCTCCGGCTCCAGGGCGAGGATTTCAAGCATCCGGCGGAAAATCATCGGGTTCGGCTTGCGCAATCCGAGGTCGGCCGAAATTATCACCGCCTCGAACAAATCCGCGACGCCGGCGTCCGCCAGGACTTCGCGTCCGGTCTGCGAATCGTCGAAATTCGAGAGCAGGCCCAGCCGATACGACCGCCCGATACGCCGCACCACCTCGGCATATTCGGGCGGCGCGAAAGTCACCGAGCGGGCGCCGGACATATGGAGGCGGGTGAGGTCATGGGCCAGCGCGTCGAGTGGTTCGCCCGCGGCGAGGCCAAGCCGCTTGAGGGTCCGCACGAAGCGCTCGTGGCAGGTGATCTCGATGCCGTCGCGCTCGCGTTCGGCGATTATTTCCTCGACCGACGTGTGATACGCCTCGAGGTAGGTGTCGAGGTCGAATTTTTCCTCGAGCGCGGCGCGGAGCTTCGGCACCAGCCAAGGCGTGGTCGTACGAATGCTTCGACCACGCCACTCGATCGTCGGGAGTCGCGCAGGATCCCATCTGACCAGCGTGTCGAACAGGTCGAAGACTACCGCCTTGAATCGGCGCTCAGCCATGTCGTGTTAAAGCCGCTGCGGTGCTGGCCATCGCGAGCAGGTTCAGAACCATCACCGTGCCGTTGATCTGGACCGAGAGGCGATGGAGCGAATCGAAGCGCGCCCGGCGCTCCGGATCCGGACTGGCCTCTTCGGTTACGGTGCGAATCCGGTCGACCTGCGGCCGAATCACGAGACCGGCGTAAAAGGTCAGGCTGAGGGCTATCGCCAGCAGGATCGCCGCCGCGCCCCACCATCCGCGCGCCGACGCGGACGTGATGGTGAAATAGATCGCCAGGATGACGGCGATCGTCCCCGCCACGTAACCGAGCATGTAGTAACGGGGGAACATGCCGGCCATGACCTTTCCCGCATCCTGAATCGGCAGCCGGGAGAAGACAATCGGAGCGACAAAGAAGGCGAAGAAAATCATCCCGCCGAGCCAACAGCCGAGGCTCAGCAAGTAGAGGAAAAGCGTCGTAAACATAGAATTTTGACCTGGCCTAAAGCGTCGCTAATTAAAGTAGACCTTGGGCGCGCCGGATAACGGTTTGCGGCTGGTGAAACCGCCGTCGATTGGATGCCACGCGGAGAGCTGGGATTCTCCGAACTGCCAGCACAAAAAAACCACCTGGTTGTTCATCTCGCTCGGAAAATCGACCAGCCCCAGATCGACATCCTTGAGGAAGCATCCGTAGCCCTCGATTTGTATCGCGAGCTGAGCCATCTCCTCCGCCAAAGAGCGAAGCTCGGGGCGGACGTTGATAAGATCGTCGAGGTCCATATCGTCAAATTCGCTTTCGGGATGCGTCCGGCAAAGCTCCTTGACGCATTCGCGAAGCTGGTGGGCCAGGAGCTGAACCTGGCGCACGATAGCCTCCAACCGCGGGATCAACTCGTTGGCTTCCTGGCGACTAAAGAGCTTTTCGAACCGATGTTTTACCAATCGTCGTGACCCCTAGCGTCCTTCGTGTACCATGGTTAACTTTGAAGTCAGAAAGAACAATATGTGCCCACGCCATTATAATAGCTGATAGGCGCGGCGCACAGGGGGCCAATCGGCTTCTCAGAGGAGCTTACTTAGTACCTTATTATGACAGATAAACCTGAATCGTCCTTCAAAGAAGGCGAAAAACGTTTCGAGGTCGAGGAAGACCTGACCAAGGTCGAAATTCCGCACGTCCTGCCCGTCCTTCCGCTGCGCGGCATGGTCATTTTCCCGAGCCAGATTCATCCGTTTCTGGTGTCGCGCGCTTCCTCGCTCAAACTGCTCGAACAGGTCACCAGTCCGGAGCGCATTATCGCGCTCGCAACCCAGAAGAACGCCGAAGAGGAAAATCCGCAGCCCGAAGGGCTGTGCCGGCGTGGCACGGCCGTCCGCATCCTCAAGATGCTGCGATATCCCGACCAGAGCGTCAGGGTGCTGGCGCAAGGCCTCGGCCGCGTCGAATTCGTTGAATTCGAACAGCGCGAGCCATACTTCACCGCACAGGTCCGCCGATTGACCGAACTTTCGGTGCCGAGCAAGGAGATGGACGCTCTCCAGGCCCATCTGGTGAGCCAGTTCTCCAAGTTCATTTCGCTGGTGCCCTACCTGCCCGATGAGTTGCAGGTGATGGCGATGCATGTGCGCGACCCCGGCCGTTTGACCGACATGGTCGCCTCGTATCTGAAAATCGCCGTCGAGGAAGAGCAGGATCTGCTGGCGACGCTCGACGTGCGGGTGCGCATCGAGAAACTCGCCGCCATCCTCAACCGCGAGATCGAATTGCTGGAGTTGGGCCACAAGATTCAGTCCCAGGTCCAGACCGAGCTGAACAAGAATCAGCGCGAGTTTTATCTGCGCCAGCAGGTCAAGGCGATCCAGAAGGAGCTGGGCGAGGGCGACGGACGATCGGCGGAGACCGACGACCTCCAGCGCAAGATCGAAGAAGCCCACATGCCCGAGGAGGCGCGCAAGGCCGCCGACAAGGAGCTGGAACGCCTCAAGATGATTCCGCCCGAATCGGCGGAACACACCGTGGTGCGGACCTATCTCGATTTGCTGGTGAGCATGCCCTGGAGCGTCTCGACCGAGGATAACCTCGATATCAAGCACGCCCGCGGGGTGCTGGACGAGGACCACTACAGCCTTGATAAAATCAAGGAACGAATCCTCGAATTCCTTGCCGTTCGCAAGCTCAAGAAAGACACCAAGGGCCCGATCCTGTGCTTCGTCGGGCCGCCGGGCACCGGCAAGACTTCGCTGGGCCGTTCAATCGCGCGTGCGATGGGGCGGAAGTTCGTGCGGCTCTCGCTGGGCGGAATTCGCGACGAGGCCGAAATCCGCGGCCATCGCCGTACCTATATCGGCTCGCTGCCCGGCCGCATCATCCAGGGGATTCGCAATGCGGGATCGAACAATCCGCTGTTTATCCTCGACGAGGTGGACAAGCTCGGGATGGACTTTCGCGGCGATCCGGCCTCGGCGCTGCTCGAAGTGCTTGACCCCGAGCAGAACAGCACCTTCGTTGACCACTATCTCGATGTTCCGTTCGATCTTTCCAAGGTTCTGTTCCTGACCACGGCCAACCTGCTCGATCCGGTGCCGCCGGCCTTGCGTGACCGGATGGAAGTGCTCGAACTTCCGGGTTACACCGAGGAAGAGAAACTCGAAATCGTGGTGCGCCACCTGATCCCCAAGCAGCTCAACGAAAACGGGCTGGGCGATCGCAAGATCGAATTCACTCAGGATGCGCTGCGCGAAATTATCCGCAGCTATACGCGCGAGGCCGGATTGCGGAATCTCGAACGCGAGATCGGCCGCATCTGCCGGAAGATCGCACGGGCGCTGACCGAGGGCGAAAGCGCGCCCGAGAAAGTCGATCGCGATCAGATCGATCGTTACCTGGGACCTCCCAAGTTCTTCTCGGAAGTTGCCGAGCGGACGCAGGAGCCTGGGGTGGCGACGGGTCTGGCATGGACCGCCAACGGAGGCGACATCCTGTTCATCGAGAGCACCCGCATGCCCGGCCAGAAGGGTCTGATCCTTACCGGGTCACTGGGCGACGTGATGAAGGAATCCGCGCAGGCCGCACTGTCCTATATCCGCTCACGTGCCGACCGGCTGGGAATTCCGATGGACTTTTTCGAAAAGTCAGACATCCACGTCCACGTGCCGGCGGGCGCCATCCCCAAGGATGGGCCGTCCGCAGGCGTCACGATCGCGGCTTCGCTGGCGTCGCTGCTAAGCGGGCGTCCGGTGCGCTCAGACGTGGCGATGACGGGTGAGATCACGCTGCGCGGCAAAGTTTTGCCGGTGGGCGGCATCAAGGAAAAGGTTCTCGCCGCGCGTCGCGCGGGGATTCACACTATAATCATGCCGCGCCGAAACGAGCGCGATCTGGAAGATGTTGCGGCTTCGGTACGCCAGGAACTGAAGATGATCTTCGTTGACACGGTGGATGAGGTTCTGGCACATGCCTTGCGTGATAGAATGGAGGAGCGTGAATCGGCGGTGGAATCCGCCGGATCCGCTCGGACGGTGCTGAATTAACAGGCGGTGGAAAAAAGAACAGGCTCCGTTGGCGATCATGACTCGTTCCTGCTACGTTGCGCCAAATTTGGAGACGCTGAGGCGTGGTGATTTTTTAAATGCCGGAATTGCGAAAAGACCCAATCGTTGGTCGCTGGGTTATAATATCGACCGAACGAAGCAAGCGCCCCTCGGACTTCCCGCACGGGAGCACCAATGGGCGTAACGGGAGCGTGTGTGTCTTCTGTCCCGGAAACGAACAGCTGACACCGCCCGAAGTGCTCGCCTACCGGAACGGGGGCGTGGTGGCCAACGCCAATGACTGGCGCGTGCGCGTCGTTCCCAACAAATTTCCGGCGCTCAAGATCGAGGGCTCGATGGGACGGCGCGGCGAGGGCCTTTACGACCTCATGAACGGCGTCGGCGCTCACGAAGTGGTGATCGACAGCACCGACCATGAGCGTGGGGTCGCCGACCTCGAGCCTCAGCAGATCGAGGCGTTTCTGTCGGCGTACCGTGACCGGGTGAACGACCTTTCCAGGGATGAGCGCTTTCGATATGTGCTGATCTTCAAGAATCACGGCGTTGAGGCAGGCGCCAGCCTCGCTCATCCCCACTCCCAGATGATCGCGCTACCGATCGTTCCGCTTAACGTGCAGGAGGAGCTGCGCGGAGCTCTGGACTACTTCACCCTGAAGGAACGGTGCATCTTCTGCGATATCCTCGATCAGGACGGCAGGGACCGGCGCCGGGTCGTTTTCGAGAACGACGATTTCCTGGTCATCAGCCCGTTTGCTCCGCGTTTCCCGTTCGAGCCTCTGGCTGCTGCCGAAGAACCATGGTTCCCATTTCGAGCACGCCTCCTTGCAGGAGCATCGGACGATGGCGCATGCGCTGAAAGCCGCCTTGCGCGCGCTGAAACTGGCGCTTGGCGATCCCCCCTTCAACTACATCATCCACTCCGCGCCCCTGCGCGAGGCTCCAAGCGCGCATTTTCACTGGCACGTCGAGATTACGCCGGCGCTAACCAAGGTCGCGGGCTTCGAGGTCGGTACCGGGTTTTACATCAACCCGATGCCACCTGAGGATGCCGCCGCGCATCTGCGGCAAGTCCTCAACGACAGCGAACCGGCGGCAGTCGCGGTCGGCGCGAGTTGAGTGCGGGGCCCGTCGCGAGGAGTTCGGCGCCGATGACGCTTATGCGGCTGCCGTAACGCCCGGGCGCGGTTTTCCAACGCCGCGCCGATCGTCTGAATTTTTCGCGCCGCGATAAAAATGGCATGATCTTGCCATCAGCGGCTCATTTTTATTCTGGAGAGACCATGGCAGGAACCGCGGTAAACAGGAAAATCGCAATCGTCGCCGCCGAGATGACGCCATATGCCAAGGTTGGCGGCCTCGCGGACGTGATCGGCGCACTTCCCCAGGCGCTGGTTGCGGAAGGCGCTCAGGTCACCGTCGTGCTGCCGGCCTATAAGGCCGCGCTGCAAAAACTCAAGCCGCAGCCGGTCGGCAAAGAGCTGAGCGTCGAGGTCGGCTCGGATCGCGAGCGATTCACCGTGCTCAAGGCGACGAACGGCGACGTTATGGTCTACCTCATCGACCATCCCGGTTATTTCGAACGTCCCGGGATTTACGGCGAGACCGTCGACTATCCGGACAACCTTCGCCGATTTGTCTTCTTCGGTCGCGCCGCCGCCGAGACTCTCGCGCAGCTGGTCCATCCGGACGTGGTGCATTCGCACGATTGGCATTGCTCGGTGCTGCCGATCGTGATTCGGGCCGATCCGGCGCTGCGGCGCGAATTCGCGCATACCACGTCGCTGTTTACGATCCACAACCTGGCCTTTCAGGGCATTTTCGACGCCGCCGAATTTCCGTTGCTCAACCTCGACTGGTCGTTTTTCTCGATCGATTTTCTCGAGTTCTTCGGCCGAATCAATCTGATGAAAGGCGCATCGGTGCTGGCCGATGCGGCCTCGACCGTCAGCCCCACCTATGCGCGCGAGGTCACCAACGATCCGGCGCTCGGCTTCGGGCTTGAGGGAGTGCTGCGCTCCCGTGGCGATCGCTTCGTGGGCATCCTTAACGGCGCCGACTACAACGAGTGGAATCCCGCCACCGACGAGTTTATCGCCGCCCGTTATAAGCCCGGCGATCGCCGTGGGAAAAACTCATGCGCTCAGGACCTGCGCCGGCTAATCAATTTGCCCGCCATTGGCGGACGGCCGCTGGTCGGGATGGTCACCCGGATGACCCCGCAGAAGGGCTTCGACCTGCTGGTCGAGGCCTTGCCCGAGCTGATGGCGTCGGAACTTCAACTGGTCATTTTGGGTTCCGGCGACGCGGCGGTGCAGGAGCATTTCAAAGAGGCCGAGAAACGCTATCCCGACGGGTTGCGAACAATCATCGGTTTCGACAACGCTCTGGCGCACAAGATTCAGGCGGGCTGCGATGCGTTCCTGATGCCGTCGCGGTTCGAACCCTGCGGCCTGACCCAGATGTACGCGCTGAAGTACGGCACGGTGCCGGTAGTGCGCGCCACCGGCGGCCTGGCCGACACTGTTTCTGAGTTCGACCCGGCATCGGGCCGCGGCAATGGCTTCGTGTTCCATCAGTATCGCGCCGAGGAGCTGGTCGGCGCGCTTCGCCGCGCGGTCGCGATCTATCGCCAGCCGGGGACTTGGTCTCACTTGATGGACAACGGCTTTGCCGCCGACTTTTCCTGGGCTGTCGCGGCCAGGCATTATCTGGAATTGTTCGAGCGGCTCGCGGGCTGGCGCGCCCGGGCCTAACGCGACTTTGACCGTGCCGCAGGAACAACTTCTCGTCTATGCCGACGGCTCGTGCCTGGGTAACCCCGGGCCCGGCGGATGGGGCGTAGTCATCGTCTATCCTGACAGAAGCACTTGCGAGCTCTGCGGCTACGATCCGGCGACCACAAACAATCGGATGGAGCTGACGGCGGCGATCGAGGCGCTGCGGTTCGTCCCGCGAAGCGAGCGAGTGACGCTTCGTTCCGACAGCGAATACCTGGTTAAGAGCATCAAGCTTGGATGGAAGCGCAATCGCAATCACGACCTGTGGCATGCGCTCGACGCCGAGCTGGCGGACCGCAAGGTCAATCTCGAATGGGTGCGAGGCCACGGCTACGATCCGCTCAACGATCGCGCCGACCAACTGGCGAACGGATCAGCACGCGCCGGCGTGCGCGAAGACGCCCGCGTTCCTTTGAGCAGCCATGTCGCGCCGTGGCTGGCGGCCTTGATTCACGTGACCCCGCCACGAGCCGCGAGTGAAACCGCCGACAGTGGCGCGGTCGTTCCGAAAGCGCCTAAACCCGCGCGACCGTCGCGGGCGACTCCGTCCGCGGCCGAGAAAAAACTCATCGGTCGATTGGAGCCAATGCTGGGGGAGGGAGAGGTGCTCCGCCGGTGCACCGAGTGCGGTCACATATTTGTGACTGCTTCATCGGCGGCGGATGAAATCACCCCGGCCTACTGCGCGCTCGCCAAATGCCAGCTCAAGGCGCGGCTTTCGGAGAACCCAAAAGCCGCGCCTTGAGCGCTTTCACCATCTCGGCTGGAGTCCGGCCGGCGCTCACCACAAGCTGGGAATCAAGCGATCGGTATCGCGCACATACGAGGCGTACTCATCGCCGAACCGCTGCAGCATCCGTTCCTCTTCCTCCTGGATCTGTCGGCCGATGACCAGTGCTCCACCCACCAGCATCGCCGCCGCGGTTATCGGCGCGCTATAGATCAACGGCCATCCCATCCACGCCAGCCATATTCCGGCATAGCTCGGATGCCTGATGTAACGAAAAAGCCCGGTGCGGATCAGCAACGGCTCGCCCGCCTGGACCTGATCGGATTTGGCGGCCCGATCGACTTGGATTTGAGCGCCGAGCGCGAGCCAGAACCCGGCAAGTCCCATCAGGAGGCCAACCGCCGCGATCAATAGAGACCCCTCGCCCTCGGCGGCATAGGTGCGCTCGAAGGGCGCCGCCGCGAACAGCAGGAGCGTGGGCAATTCGCCCAGCTTCCCGCAATAATCCTTGATGGGATCGGCAATCGAGCCCGGCCGCGAAGCCATCACGATCTGGGCGACGCGGAATCCGGCATAGGCGACCAAATATGACAAGACATCGACATGATCGCGCAGATACTCCGTGACCCCAAGCCCGAGCGATAGCGCTCCAATTATCGCGACGGCCAAGGTCGCGAACTGGACCACCTGCGTCATGGTCCTGGACGCATTCTCGGGGCGAGTTTCAGGCTCGAAGCCATGCCCCAGCGGCCCTGTCGCCGTGCTTACCTGCGCCTCGGGCCGCGGACTTGCGTCCTCATCCATGGAATCAACTTCCGCGATTGCCGGGATGGAATCAAGCGAGTTCGCTGCCGGGTCGGCGGCCGCGACCTTCGGCGTCGTCGGTTGGCGCCGGCTGCGCTCCGGCGCGTTTGTACTGAAGGACAATCACAACACGACCTCATCGCAATAATTCGGCACCGAGCATCGCCATCCCAGCGCCTGTTCGATTTTCGCTTTAAGACCAAACGCACCCTTCTCTTCGCCGTGAGTCAGGTAGACGTTTTGCGGCGGACGCTCGAAGCCGCCCAGCCACCGCATCATCTCGGCCTGATCGGCGTGAGCACTGAGCCCGCCGATCGTGTTGACTTTTGCTCGGACCGGCACCCATTCCCCGAACATCTTGACCGATGACGCGCCGTCCTGCAGCGAGCGGCCTCGCGTTCCCGCCGCCTGGTAGCCGACCAGCAGGACGGTCGTTTCCGGCCGCGGCAGGCGAAACTTCAAATGGTGCAGGATGCGTCCGCCGGTCGCCATGCCGCTGGCCGAGATGATCACTATCGGCCCGCGGATCTCGTTGAGCGCCTTCGATTCCTGGGGTGTGCGATCGAGAAAGAAATTGCGGGTTCGGAGCGGATTCAGATGCTGATTTTCAAGCTTCGTCATCGCGAGATCATGCTCTTCGTGATGGCGGACGTAGATGGCGGTAGCGTCGATCGCCATCGGAGTGTCGAGGTGGACCGGCAGCGACGGAATCTCGCCGCACTCCTCGAGTTGGCGAATGATGTAAATCAGTTCCTGCGTGCGGTCGACGGCGAAAGCCGGTACCAGCAGACATCCGCCGCGCTCAGCGGTTTCGCGTATTGTGGCGGCGAGCAGGCCGATGTCGTCGGGCTCATGGATCCGGTCGCCGTATGTGGATTCGGCGATCAGCGTGTCGGCGATAGCAACCGGCATCGGGTCCTTGAGGATCGGCCGTCGGTAGCGGCCAAGATCGCCCGTGAACGCGACCGTGCGATTTTCGATCTCGAATCGGGTTATCGCGGCGCCCAGGATATGACCGGCGGTCTGATAGGTGAAAGCCATATCCCGGCCAACTTCGAAGCGCTTGCCGTACTCGACCGGGCGAAGTAACTTCAGCGCCCGATTGGCGTCGTTGATGTCAAACAGGGGCAGCGCCGGGCGATGCTTGGAGGAACCGATGCGATTGGCGAACTCCGCCTCTTCCATCATCAGGTGCGCGGTATCCGGCAGCAGCAGGCCGAGCAGGTCGCAGGTCGCTGGGGTGGCATAGATCGGTCCGTTGTAGCCATGCTTCACGAAGCACGGCAAATAGCCACTGTGGTCGATGTGAGCATGGCTTAAGACGATAGCCTTGACTCGTGCGGGATCCACCGGTGGCGGCGACCAATTGCGCAGCCTCAATTCTTTCAGCCCCTGAAACATCCCGCAGTCGAAGAGCACCTCGAGTCTCGCCGACGCTCAACAGATACTTGGAGCCGGTGACGACGCGATTCGCGCCGAGAAACTTGAGCCGCGCTTCGCTCATGGGGTTTGCCTCTGGGACCCGAATATCGACGGCTTCTTGTAGTGATGCGACCGATAGGTTTTCACCATCCGGTCCACCAGGCGGCGCGGATCGTCGTCGTAGAGCACCCGTGCGCCGGTGTTCTTCTTGCACGCTTGCAGGATGTTGGAGACCATATTGCTGATTCCGCCGGTATCGGTGAGCACCCCGATCAGCTTGCCTTCGTCGTAGGCGATAGCCAGTTCGCCCAAGGTGCCGGAGCGGCCGCCGAGGATGGCGACCATGTCCGAGCTTCGGATGTTTACCACCTCGCGCCCCATCAGCCCCGAGCCGGTGAAGATTAGGACGTCGTGGGAATCGATGGGCGAGTTGAACTTTTCACGATGCTCGTCGAGGCTGAGTCCCGGTGAGACGCCGACCACCAGTCCGCCTTCCTGGCACGCTCCCTGGGCCGCGGCCAGCGGCAAGCCGGGACACGCCCCGGTTATGGTAACGCATCCGTTAGCGGCAATCGCCCGGCCGAGTTCTCGCGCCAGGTTCGTCGCTCGCGCTGAAATCGGTCCGGATGCGCTGCCCATCACGCCTATCGTTAAACGCAACCCGGGAGCGCGCGGGTTGCCTATTCCCGCAGGTACAGGTTCGCTGTGGTTCCAAGGCTTTCTGTTATTTGAGGTCGGTGGCTTAATCGATCGTTTCTTCACGCAGCCTCCTTAGGGTCCGACTGTTAACCAGCCTAACCGATAGCCGGCTTGCGAGCGATAAAGCTCCCGATGCCGCATCCTTCGGCGGCTCGATGCCTCGATCACGGGCGAGCGCTGCGAGATTGGGCGTCCGACGATTTTTCCCTTACCAAATTATGCAGTCGGTCTCAGGAACGTAGTTTGCTTCAATTTTATCCTGATGACGGGCGTCTTTAAGTAAATCTTATATGGATTGCCATCCGTACAACTCGTAAGAGAGAACAATCGGGAGGCGCGGAGATGGGGCGTGTGATTGTCCTGAATGATGCGGCGAGGGCCCTGCGATCGCCATCGGTCGTCCAGGCCCGCCGCCGCCATCTGCAGGCCCATCTTCGACGACTGCATCCCGATGTTTACGAGGGGGGACGCGCTCAGCCGAAGGAGCGTTCCACCGGGGACCGGATTGAGAGGCTCATCTGTATAGTCGCTCTTTGGGTGCTGTTCGTGGTGTACGTTATCGTACGCACTCCGCCCGATCTCGGACGATCGGTAGTGCGCTTTCAGCCCGAGCCGGACCAGATTGCCGCACCGGCTTCGATTCCCGAGGAGCCTGGCGAAGTCCGCCTCTCGCAGGTTGAGCCTTCATATCCGGGTAAACGCTAGCCGAGCGCGAGCGCCCGTCAGGCGGCCCGCGCCATCCGGATTGCGACGAAAACGATTGCCGCCGCCAGAACGATCGTCACCCAGGCCATCGAGCGGATTCGCCTCAACATGCTATTCACCTTTTCGACGGTAAACGGCTCGCCGTCGCCATGCGCGGCGACCTCCTCCTGCCGCCCGATTCGGAAGGCGATGCCGAAGGTGAGGTAGGTCTGCAGGAATATCAGCAGGAAGACCAGCAGCAGCTTGATCGAAAGGATTGTGCCGATACGGCTGAAGTAATCGAACTTCATCGAGGCTTTGAGGTCGGTCAGCCGAAACGCCCCGGTCATCACCAGCACGCCGAGCGTCGCGATTGAAAACGGGTTGTAGAACTTGAAGCCCTGGATGAGCGCGGCCCGACGCGTCGGTTCGTCGGTAATCTTTTCGGCCGCGGGCAGCAGCATATAGATGAGCGCCCACTGACGCCGAAGAACCGGCAAGTCCGAGCGGTGCACGAGATCAAAAATTGGGTCTCAAGCATTAGCAGAGTCGCCTATTCGGCTGGTGGCTATTCCTTGGCTTCCAGCCAGCGCTCGGCGTCGATCGCCGCCATGCATCCGGTGCCCGCCGCGGTTATCGCCTGCCGATACGTCCGATCGGCGACGTCTCCGGCGGCGAATACGCCCTCGATACTGGTGTAAGTCGATCCGGGACGGATTCACGATCAGGTAGCCGAATTCGTCCGTGTCGAGCTGGCCCTTGAACAGGTCGGTGTTGGGCTTGTGCCCGATCGCCATGAACACGGCGTCGGTCTTGACGTCGGTCGTCGGCGCCGGTTTTGACGTTCTTCAGGCGCGCTCCGGTGACGCCGGTTTTGTCGGGCTGCCGTAAATCTCGTCGATAACCGAATCCCAGATGAAGCCGATTTTCGGGATTCTTGTGCGCGCGATCCTGCATGATCTTGGAGGCGCGCAACTGGTCGCGGCGATGGACGATCGTAACCTTGGAGCAGAACTTGGTGAGGAAAGTCGCCTCTTCCATCGCGGTGTCGCCGCCACCGACCACCAGCGCTTCCTTGTTCTTGAAGAAGAAGCCGTCGCAGGTGGCGCACGCGCTGACGCCGTAACCCATCAGGCGTTTCTCGGACTCGATAGTTCCAGCAGCTTGGCGGAGGCGCCGGTGGCGATAATCAGCGACTGCGCCCCGACGGTCCGTTTGCCGAGCGTCAGCTCGAAGGGCCGCTTGCGCAGGTCGGCCGCCGTCACTTCGCCGTCGACTACTTGGTTCCGAAGCGCTCCGCCTGGCGGCGCAATATTTCCATCATTTCCGGGCCCTGAATCGCCGTTTTCGAAGCCCGGATAATTCTCGACCTCGGTGGTGATCGTGAGCTGGCCGCCCGGCTGCAGCCCGCAATCACGATCGGAGCCAGATTGGCGCGCGCCGCATACAGCGCGGCGGTAAGCCCGGCGGGGCCGGACCCAAGAATAACGACTGGGTGAGTTTCGTCTATCATGGGAAAATCAGAGTACCTTGCGTTAAGCCTATAGTGTATATCTACGATGTCTCGACGTAAGGTCCTAACCGCTCGGCAGGTCACAAAGCAAGGTTCGGCAAACTTTACGTCGATCGAAGCGAAGCGAGCGAGAAATCCTCCAGGTCCGGTAAATCAAAACCAAAGGATCACTATGGCAGGCAAGAGACTACGCGTCGCGCGGCGGGGACTGCGCGTGGTGCGCAAGCTGACTCATCTCGATGCGCAGGGCCGCGTCGCGGATGGTCGACGTCGGTGAGAAGCCGGTGACGCGCCGCGAAGCGGTGGCGCGAGCGACGGTGCGGATGAAGTCCGGCGACACTCGCCGCGATTCTTCAGGGCAAGCTGAAAAGGGCGAGGCGCTTGGCGGCGGCGCGATTCGCCGGAATCATGGCCGCCAAGCGCACCCACGAAATGATCCCGCTCTGTCACGCGATTCCGCTCGAAGTCGTCGAAATCGATTTTCGCCCCGATCGCGCGCGCCCCGCGCTCGAAATCCAGGCGCGCGCCGTCGCCGAGGCCCGCACCGGGGTCGAGATGGAGGCGCTGATGGCGGTCGAGCGTCGCCGCGCTGACGATCTACGATATGGCCAAGGCGATCGATCGCGCGATGGTGATCGACGCGGTTCGCCTGGTCAGCAAGCGCGGCGGGCAGCAGCGGCGAGTTCCTCCGCCCGGACGAACCGAACCTGGCGCTTGCGCTGAGCCTGATGCTGGATAGTTCCAAATTTGAGAGCTCAGCGGGTATGAACCCAGGCGCATGAATACCGCGCATGCTCCAATCGATTCATCGGACGCGTGACCCTCAAGCGCGGACGCGAGGGGCCGGTTCGCGGCGGCAGTCCGTGGGTTTTTTCTCAGGCGATTGAGCGCGTCGAGCCCGCCGCGCTCGCAGCCGGCTCGGCGGTCGAGTTGTTCTGCGGCTGACGGCGCGTTACTCGGATTCGGCTACTACAATCCCGTCGACGACGATCGCCGTGCGGATACTCGCATGGGGCGGCGCGCCCAAGTCAGGACGAAATAATCGAGCATCGCTTGAGCGACGCGCTTCAACTCCGGCGCCGGCTCGTCCGCGGCGACACCAATTGTTACCGCCTGATCAATGGCGACGGCGACGGAATTTCCGGCGTCGTCGTCGATCGGTACGCGGACGTTCTGGTGATGCAGATACTGACCGCCGGAGCCGACCGGATGCGCGACCGGATCGTTGCGAGCCTGCAAGGGCCTGCTCAATCCGCGCTCGATCGTCGAACGCAGCCAGGGCGCGGTGCGCCGCGAGGAAGGCCTCGACGATCGCGTAGGCATCGTGGCGGGCGAGCCCGTGAGCGAACTGATAGTCATCGAGAACGGGATCAGAATTGGAGTCGACGTCGAGCGCGGCCAGAAGAGCGGCTACTTCCTCGACCAGCGGGAGAATCGCGCCTTGTTCGGCGAAATCGCGGCCGGAGCGCGCGTGCTTGATGCTTACTGCTATGCGGCGGGATTCGCGCTGGCTGCGCTCAAGGGAGGCGCCGGCCACGTGACGGCAATCGACAGCTCGGTCAAGGCGTTGGGATGGGCGCGGCGCAATTTTGAACTCAACGGACATTCGGCGGAGTCCGTCGAACTCCTTCACGATGACGCAGCCAAGTATCTGGAGCGGACCACCGAGCGATTCGACCTGATCGTGCTCGACCCGCCGCCGCTCGCGCGCAGCCGCAAGGATGTCGAGCGTGCCGAACGGCTATATATCGAAATAAACGCGTTCGCACTGAAGGCGCTGGCGCCGCACGGCCGCCTGATGACCTTCAGTTGCTCGGCCCATTTTCGGGGAGAGGATTTCGTCCGTGCGGTCCGCTTCGCGCAATCCGCTGCCGGACGGAGGATACGCATCCTGAAACATCTGGCCCCCGGCCCCGACCATCCGGTTTTGCTCGGCCATCCTGAGGGGGAGTATCTGACGGGTCTGCTACTCGGTGATCTCGATTGAAGGACGAGATACGGGTAATAGCATTCAGGGAGTAAGGAGGTCTGAGACGATGGCAACCGCTTCTGCAACAGAAAAGACCCTTTACGCGCGGCTTGGTGGCTATGATGCGATTGCCGCTGTTGTGGATGAGTTCCTTCAAACCCTCTCATCCGATCCTCAGATGGCCCGTTTCTCGGCTGCGATGAATCTCGAATCGCGCAAGCGCAATCGCCAGCTCACCCTTGATTACCTGTGTGCGGCATCGGGCGGCCCAACTCTTTATCTTGGCAAGGATATGAAAACCGCGCACGAAGGTCTGGGAATCAGCGCGAGCGACTGGAAGGTCGCGATGGATCACGTTCAGCGTGCACTAATGAAGTTCAAGGTGCCGGAGCGGGAGAGTAAGGAGATGCTCGCTTTGTTCTCCGGTCTTGAGGACCAAATAGTCGAACGCTAGCGTCGAATCTCCGCAGCGCCGACCACGCTGGCCTGCATGCACGGCAGCGCGTGGCGAGGAGACGGAGCGAAACTTCTGCGCGCGTTGGGCGCGGCGCTTTCCAAATAAATAACTTGTCGGAGGTCGCTTGATGAAACTCGAGCGGCTCGATCATTTCGGAATCGAAGTTTCGGATCGCGAGCGCGCCGAACGCTTCTATGTCGGCGTGCTCGGCTTTCCGGTGGTCGCGCGCTTCGGCGACCAAACCATGCTCGATTGCGGCGGCCAGAACCTCGCGCTGTTCGTAATTTCGCGGCCGCCGCTCGATGCCGCCGAACGGAGCCGGCGAATTTCCAACCCGCTGGGCAGGGGCCATCACGCCTTCAAGGTGAGCCGATCGGATTTCGATGCCGCCAAAGCGGAACTGGCTGCGGCCGGAGTCGAAACCGCGTCGCCAATCGACTGGGGCGACCACGATTGCCTTTATTTCCTCGATCCCGACGGAAATCTGCTCGAACTGGTAAGTTACCGCTGAGCGCGGACGGGTCGGGCGCGAACCGCTGCCGCATCGCGGCGGTCAGATCTATCGTGTGGCGGGGACGGCGGCGTGCGCCTGCGAGAATTCGAAAGTGCCCGGTTCGAGGCCTTCGTTGGATTGCAGCACGATCCTCGTGGCGAACTGGCGCTCGATTTCCTCGAGGCCTTCGGCGGCGTGGTCGTAGAGATAGCCCGCGATTTTGGGGTTGAGTTTGACCACCAGCATGTCGACGCCGTGGCGGCGGCCGACCTCGCGGCGAATCGCACGCAGCATCTCGCCGGCCAGCGTCGCGATCGATTTCACGACTCGCCGCCCGTCGCATCGCGGGCACTGCTCGGTCAGCAGCTGCTCGAGGCTTTCGCGCGTGCGCTTGCGGGTCATCTCGACCAGGCCCAGCTCCGAAATCTTGAGCATCGAGGTGCGCGCCCGGTCGCGCTTGAGCGCTTGAGCGAAAGCTTCGCTGACGCGCTTGCGGTTGGTTTCCTTCTCCATGTCGATGAAGTCGACGATGATGATGCCGCCGATGTTGCGCAGGCGCAGCTGATTGACCACCTCGCCGACCGCTTCGAGGTTGGTCTTGAGGATGGTTTCCTCCTGACTGCGCTTGCCGACGAAGCGCCCGGTGTTGACGTCGATCGCGGTCAGCGCCTCGGCCTGGTCGAAGACCAGATAGCCGCCGGACTTGAGCCATACCTTGCGGTCCAGCGCGCGCTCGATCTGGGGCTCGATATGAAAATGATCGAAGATTGGCTCGTCGCCCTCGTACAACACGACGCGCGAGCGCAGCCTGGGCATGTACTCCTGCACGGCGTTCAGGATGCGCTCGTGGGTCGCCCGATCGTCGCATCGCAGATGCTCGATGTCGCTCGAGAACATGTCGCGAATCACTCTGAGCGCCAGGTCGAGGTCGTTGTACAGCAGCGATGCGGGCGCGGTGCTCTCGCTCTTTTTGACGATCGATTCCCAGAGCTTGGTCAGGAATCCGATATCCTGCTGGATTTCCTTCTTGCTCACGCCCTCGCACGCGGTGCGGATGATGAAGCCGCCCTCGGACGGTCGGATCTCGTTGACCGCCGCGCGCAGCCGGGCGCGCTCCTGGGCGCTCTCGATTCGCCGCGACACCCCCAGATGAGTGGTAGTCGGCATGTAGACCAGATGGCGGCCCGGCAGCGAGACGAAGGAGGTAAGGCGCGCGCCCTTGGTGCCGATGGGCTCCTTCGCGATCTGCACGATAATTTCCTGGCCGCGCTTGAGCTGCTGTTCGATCGGTAATCGAGGGCGCGCAGGCCGCCGGCGCCGTCCGCGTCTCTGGGGTGGGGCTTCGCCGTTGCTCGCGGGTCCGGCCTCGCCCTCGGCCGGGACTTCGCCCTGATTCGGCGTCTCGCTGACCGGCTCGGTTTCAACCTCGCCTTCGGCCATTTCCTCGGCAACCGCGCCGAAGGCGCTGACCTCGTCGAGAAAATCCGAGACGTGCAGGAAACCGGCCTTCTCAAGCCCGATATCGACGAATGCCGCCTGCATCCCCGGCAGCACCCGCATCACCTTGCCTTTATAGACGTTGCCCGCGAGCGCGCGATGCTCATCGCGCTCGACGTAAAACTCGGTCAGAACATTGTCTTCGAGTAAGGCAACGCGCACCTCAAGCTGGGTCGCGTTAATGGCAAGCTCGCGCTTCACGTTACGTTCATTCTGTGCGGATTTGTAAAGCCTGGACCGGCGCCGAGGGCCTGGAAATTCGACGGCCGCTGAGTGGGCGTGTGCCAATCCGGCGGGCACTCCCGCCAGGCTGGCGACGATGATTGCCCGAGAAATACTGACAGTTTACTCTCGCCCATCCCCTCAAACCGCTGCCTTTGCGCCATCATACGAGCGCCTGCAAACCTTCGCAAGGCAGCGTCCGGCAGGCGAAAGCTCGATTCGCGAACTTGACTTAAGGGATAGTAGCCGCTACTCGTCTTGGTAAGTGTCTGCTTCGGTAGAAACTTTCCCCGCTCACCCGCCGGCAATTCCATTGCTCAACACGAAGGTTTTGGTGCTCAACCGGTCCTATTTGCCGGTTCACGTCACCTCGGTGAAGCGCGCCTTCGCGCTGCTTTACCAGGGGGTTGCCAGAGCGGTTGACGAGCACTATCGGACCTTCGACTTCGAAAGCTGGCGCGAACTGGCGGTCGAGCTTCATCATGAGCGTATCGGCCTGATCGGCGGCTTTATTCGCGTGCCCCGGGTGCTGTTGCTGATCGCCTACGAACGGGTGCCCAAGCGGCATGTGCGCTTTTCGCGATTCAACATCTACGCCCGCGACGGCAACACCTGCCAATATTGCGGCAAGCGGTTCGGACGCACCGAGCTTAACCTGGATCACGTGACCCCGCGCTCGCGCGGCGGGGTCTCGACCTGGGAGAACGTGGTCTGCTCCTGCCACGCGTGCAATCGGCGCAAAGGGGGACGGACTCCGGACGAGGCCGGGATGGCGCTCATCAAGCGGCCGCATCGCCCGCAATGGACGCCGCTTAGCGCCGAGAGCTTCAGCCTGCGCCGGCATCGGGAATGGATGCCGTACCTGAACACCGTCGATACTGCCTACTGGAACAGCGAACTGCTGCGGGATTGAGCGCCCGGCGCTCAACGGAATGCCCCCAACATATTGGGGTTTTCTGCTTTCCGCACGCCTTCTGTGGGGCTTGGCTTGACCCTGACCCGATGGTTTGAAATAAAGGGTGTGGTGGTTGTTGTGGAGGCGGGACAGGATGCGTCTGAAGAGCCTCGATATAGTCGGTTTTAAGTCTTTCCTCGAACCGACTACGATAAGCTTCGATCCAGGAATAACTGGAGTAGTCGGCCCCAACGGGTGCGGCAAGTCGAACGTCGTCGATGCCATACGCTGGCTTCTCGGCGAGCAGGCTCCGACCCGGCTGCGCGGTAAAACCACAGAAGATCTGATTTACGCCGGCAACGATTCCCATCCCGCCGCCGGGATGGCGGAAGTGTCGTTGTTGCTCGAAGCCGACGACGAGCGGCCGCTGCCCGAACCTTACTCGGCGTTGAGCGAAATCGCGGTCACGCGGCGGGTCTACCGCTCCGGCGAATCGGAGTATCTGATCAACAGGATTTCCTGCCGGCTCAAGGACATCACCGAGTTTTTCATGGCGGCCCAGATCCACAGCCGCGGCTACGCGCTCATCGAGCAGGGCAAGATCGAGGAAATTATCCAGGCCAAGCCGGGCGAGCTGCGTTCGCTTATCGAAGAGGCCGCAGGCCTGTCGCTGTTCAAGGGACGACGCGAGATCAGCGAGCGCAAGCTCGAGCGGGTCAAGGAAAATCTCGCCAGGTTGGACGACGTTCTGAGCGAAATCGAACGCCAGCTCAACTTTGCCCGGCGCCAGGCGAAGAAGGCCGAAGCCTACCGGGCTATCCGGGATGAGCTTGGCAAGCTGGAACGGCTCACGTCAGCGCGCCGTCTTCTGGCCCAGCGCGTGGAGCTGGAAACCCAGTCGGTTCGCGCTGCGGAACTCGACAATGAAGCCCAGTGCGAGCGGCTTCGCCATAACGAACTGCAGGCGGAAATCGAGCGCGCTCAGGCCGCGCTTCAAATCGATCGCGATCGGGAGGCAGCGGCCTCGCGCGAATTCGATAACCTCAAAGCCGGCGCCGCCGAGCGTGCGCGCACTCGCGCCTTTGTCATCCGCCGCCTCACCGCGCTCGATGAGCTCGAACCGAGCCTCGCCGCGCGGATGAACGAGCTTGCCGTCAAGGTTACCGCCGCCCGCGCATCCCGCGCGGAAGTCGGCGCGCGGCTGGCGCGCGAGGCGAACGCCGATTTGGGGGTGGATTCCGCGCTCGACGGGCTCAGAAATCGTCACGACGGCGCGGCGCGGGAGTTCGACGCGGCGGAGCGGCAGGTCGAACAGCTCAAGGATCGGCTTTCCGAGATCTTGCGCGAATCGGCCGTGATTCGCGGGCGGCTGGGCGACCTCGCGGGCGAGCGGGCCGAACTTGAAGAGCGGCTCGCGCACGGCCATGGCGTCGATCCGGAACTGGAGGCGGCCGCGCTGTCGGCGCAAAGCGAAGTGGAAGATGCGCAAGCCGGGCTTGAAGCCTCGCGCGTGCAAGTCGAGGTTTGTGAGACGAGTCGCGCCGGGACGGCCGACCGGGAACTCGAAGCGCGCGCCGCGCTCGAACGTCACGATGGGCAGATCAAAACCGCGCGCCAGGCGCTTGCGTCGGCGATCAGACGCGTGGAACGTCTCGCCCTCAATGGCGCGGGAGAACGGCTGCGCACCGTGCTGGAATCGCTCAACGGTGATTCCCCGGCAACGCCGCCCCGGTTCATGTTTGACGCCGTCAAGGCGCCGGTGGCGCTCGAACCCGCATTGCGCGCGGTGCTCGGCGAGCAGTTGAGCGCGGTGATCGTCGAGTCCCCCCAGTTCGCCCTCAAGGCGGTTGAGATCCTCAAGCAAAGACAAAGCGGACGCCTGAGCTTCGTGCCCGAATCGATGGACGCGCTCGAACACCAGGCCATCGCGGCGCCGGGCATCGCCGGGCGGCTGGTCGATATGCTCGGAGTCGAGCCTCGTTTCCTCGAGTGGTAGAAGCGATGCTGGGCCACGTGCTGCTGGCCGACGATTTACCCTCCGCGCTGGCGGCGACCAACCTCAACGGTCATGGCACGGTGTTCGTCACCCGCGAGGGCGACGTCGTATGGCCGGGACGAATCGTAAGCGGCGGCAGCATCCAGAAATTCGACCCGAGTGCCGACGACGAGCGGCCCGCCACGATCGAAGAAGCGCAGCAGGCGCTGGCTCGGGCCGAGGCGGAGCGGCAAGAGCTGCAGTCTGCGCTGGAGCAAACCCGCGCGACACGTCAGCAAGCGGAAGCTCAGCTCGCCGATGCGCGGCGTAAGGTCGGCGCGGCCGAGACGATGCTGGGGCAGAAGCACAACGCGCTTGCGAGAGCGCGGCAACAGCTCGCGCTCGCCGAGGCCCATCGCAACGGCGCGCAGCGCCGTCTGGCCGAGCTGGAAGCCATCGCTCCGGCGGCGAATGAAAGGCTTGAAGCCCTTGCGCTTGAAGAGCGGCAGATGCGCGCGACGCTCGTGGAACTCAAGAACGAGCTGGCGCTGAAAAAAACCGCCGTCGAGAAAATCGGCGAGGAGATGCTGGAACTGGGCGCGTATGTCGAAAATCGCAAGGCCCGGCTCGAAGCCCTCAAGCGCGAATTGCGCCAGGCGTCACAGTTCGTAACCGAGCTCGAATCGCAGATAGCCGAGAACCGGCGCACCGTCGAGCGTTCGATCGCGGAGCGGGCCGAGTTCCAAAACGAGTTGCGGCAACTCACCGAACAGGACGCCGCCGGCGCGTTGCGCGAAGCGGAAATCGAAACCGAATTGCAACGCCTGAGGCCGCTTTGCCGGGAACGGGCGGCCGAACTCGACAGCCTCCGACGCTCGCTCAAGAGCGTCGCTGAAAAACTCGATGCGCTTGAACACGAAATCGTGCAGTGCGGGCTCCGATGCGAGCGTGCGAGGGCGCTCAGCGAAGAGCTGGCTCACAGCTTTGTCGAGAAATTCCAGAGCGACTTCGAGGCGGTACGTTCCGAACTCAAACAGGCGTTGGCCGATCGCGACGCCGCCCAGGACGAACAGCGGCTGGCGGAACTGCGCGCCAAGGCCGAGCGAATCGGCGAGGTGAATCTGGCCGCTGAGAGCGAGGTCAGGGAGCTCGAAGAACGGGCCGCCGCGCTCAATGCCCAGCGCGTCGATCTCGAGGCCGCCGTGCGCGATCTGACCCATACGATCCAGAAGCTTAACCGCGAGGCGCGTCGGCGCTTTGCCGAAACCTTCGAAGGCGCGGCCCGCCATTTCTCGGAACTCTTCCCCAAGCTGATGCGGGGCGGCAAGGCGCGCCTGGAGCTGACCGAGCCCGACGACTTGCTCGAATCCGGCGTCACCATCATGGTCCAGCCGGTCGGCAAGAAGGTCAAAGAGCTGGCGCTGCTTTCGGGCGGCGAAAAGGCGCTCTCCGCGATTGCGCTGGTCTTCTCGCTGTTCCTGCTGAATCCCAGCCCGTTCTGCGTGCTCGACGAAGTCGATGCGCCGCTCGATGAGTTCAGCCTCGCTGCCTTCACCGGCCTGATGAGTGAACTGAAGCATCACTCGCAGTTCATCGTCATCACGCATAATCAGCGCACGATGCAGGCGACCGACCAGATCCACGGCGTCACCATGGAGCAGCCGGGAATTTCGCGAATCATTTCATTGCAGATGCCGCAGGCTGCCTGACGCGGGCCTGCCGCAGTTCCCGCCTCATTTCCGCAAAGACATTCCTGCTGTATCCTGATTATTGATGTCCCGGCGTCCTGATTGCCGTCGCGGAGCGGCCTGACCGCTACCGCCTGGGCAGGAGACAAGACCGAGCCAAAAGAGAGATGCGCGAGTGACGGTTCTTCACGATTTTCTGATCGGAACCCTTTCGCGACTGCCGGGGCCATATCCGTTTTGACCCTGGTCGCGACCCTTATCGGGTTCAGCCTGCGAAAAAGGCGGCCACAATCACAGATAGCGCCTGAAGCGGAGCAGGCGCCGCAGGTAATCGAAACCGAACAGGCTGTTCCCGCCGAAGGCGTCGCCCCGGCTGCGCCCGAGTTTAAAGAGCTCGAAGTCGCCGAAGCTCCCGAAGTGTCGCGGCCATATCTTAAGCCCGGGATTCCCGAGCCGCGCGAAGCCGCCATCTCGGTCGAGCCGCCCAGGCCGGAGATTGCCGCGCCCGTCGCCGAGATGAAGCAGCCGACGCCATCCGTGGGGCGCGCGGCCCAGCCGCCGAAGGCTCCGGCCGCGCCGGGTATGGGCTTGCGGCGAACGCGGGAGAATTTCCTCGGTCGTTTGCGCGCGGCGGTAACCGGCAAGGCGAAGGTTGACGAGATTTACGAGGGGCTCGAAGAAGCGCTTATCGCCGCCGACGTGGGAGTCGAAGCCAGCATGAAGCTGGTGGATGCGGTCCGAACGGGACTTAAGAATAATGCCAGCGCCGATACGATTCGCGAGATTCTCAAGGGCGAGATCGCGCGGATGTTGGCCGCCGCCGAACGGCCCCTGGCCAATTCCGGAGACGCGCCGCTGGTCGTGATGTTGGTGGGGGTCAACGGCGTCGGCAAAACCACCACGGTGGCGAAGCTCGCGGCACGGATGAAGGCCGAACGCGGCTCGGTGCTGGTGGGGGCGGCGGATACGTTTCGCGCCGCGGCTATCGAGCAGTTGCAGGTCTGGTGCGAGCGCGTGGGCGTCGATCTGATAAAGCAAAAGCAGGGTTCCGATCCGGCGGCGGTTGCGTTCGACACCGTTAAGGCTGCCGTCGCGCGCAAGGTCCCACGGTGCTCATCGACACCGCGGGACGGCTTCAGACCAAGGTGAATCTGATGGAGGAGCTGAAGAAAGTCGCGCGCGTCATCGGGCGCGAAGTCCCCGGCGCTCCCCATGAGACCTGGCTGGTGCTGGACGCCACGACCGGGCAGAATGCGCTGAGCCAGGCCAAAATTTTCGCCGATGCGGTGCCGCTTACCGGAGTTGTTTTGGCAAAGCTCGACAGCACGGCCAAAGGGGGAGTAATCATAGCTATAGCCGAGCGGCTCAAGCTGCCGGTACGTTTCGTCGGGGTGGGGGAAGGGGTGGAGGACCTGAGAACATTCGACGCGCGGGAGTTTGCCGAAGCACTGTTTCGCGGAAGAGCAGAGCGATCAGGCCGCAAGCGGTTCTTATGCGGCTTGACTGTCGCTACTAACTGAAAATTAAACTACAACATGGAAATTTTGGTTTATGTCGATTGAAAGTTTAAAAGAACTGGACGAGCGCATTCAGCTTGTTTCTGGACAAAGTTGAGAAATTGCGCCACGAAAATCAGGCTCTGACCGAGACGGCTCGACGGACAGCGAGCGGCGCCTCGCGGAAGTGAGCGCCCAGGTCAAGCAATTGGATGCGATCGCCGGCAACATGAGAGCGAGAGAGACCGAGAGTCAAGAACCGGATCGCAAAACTGTTCGAGCGTCTCAACGGCCTGGATTTTGCCTGGGAGTCATGTCCCGCGTCAACGTCGAGATCATGGGTCAAAACCTCGTAGTCGCCAGCGATGCTGACGATAACTGGGTCAAGGCCGTGGCCGAGGCGGTGGACGAAAAGATCAAGGATATCAGGGCCAGCAGCCGCGCCGTAAATTCAATCGACGTGGCGATCCTGGCGGCGCTCAATTTTGCCGACGAGCTCGAACGGCTGAAGCGGGAGCATCGCGAAATGCTCGAGCATATCCAGGCGTTGAGCAAGCGGCTGTCGGCCTCGATCGCGGCCGGCAGATGAAAGCTAGCGCCTTCTTCCGGGCGGCCGAGGAGCCCTCGGGAAGGCGATTTGAGATAGATTCGCGGGGACAGCGGAATTCGACTAGAGGGAGCAATCGGGTCCTTACAAGCAACGAAGAAGCCCGTGAAAATTTCTGAAGATAGTGAAAAGCGGTGTTAGATGGCTCGGCGTTCGATAGGCGACAGCTCTGGAAAACCGGGCCGCGCTATCAGGATCATTAAGGTCACGCTAACTACGCCGCAAGCCGGTAAGTGGCCCCTGTAGCTCTGTCCTGCTCCCCGCCATGGAAAATCCGTGGCGGATGAAAGATAATAGTAAAGTACATCTCCGGCAAATTCTCCGGGAATGCCGCGACGCATTGTCGGCCGCCCGCGCCGAGGAGCTTTCCTCGCGATTCAGGAGCGCGCGCTCGCGCTCGATCGCTACGGGATTCGTCTACACGTCGTTCTCTACGCCGCCAAAGACAACGAAGTGATGACCGAGCGCATCCTGGCCCACGCCTTGGCGTCCGGCCGCGCGGTCTACTATCCGAAGCTCGACCCAAGCGGGATCGGCTCCTTTTGCTTCGCGTCTGCGACCCGGCGCAGCGAACTGCAGCCCGGAGCCTACGGAATCCGCGAACCAATCGGCACAGACGCACTTAACCCTAGCGCGCTTGACGACGCTCTGGTTTGCGTCCCCGGTCTGGGTTTTACCCAAGCGGCCAACGCCTGGGGCGGGGAGGCGGTCACTACGATCGTCTGATCGCCGCATCGGGCCAGACGGTCGACCACGGTCGGCTTGGCTTATTCATTCCAGTTGCTGGAAGCGGATGCCGCGTCAGTGCGCATGACCAGCCGCTGGATTTTGTAGTTACCGAGTCTGCCACCCACGATCGCCGGCCGCGATGCGGGAGCAGGAGGTGGCGAAAGGCACACGAAGGAGGTGTTCCCAGGTGCAATTGCTGATTGCCGGGCTCCTGGGCGCCGTAGTTGGTGCAGCGGTGATGTTCGTGCTGAGCCTCGGACGCGGCGGGATGATACCGCCAAGTTCGAGCAGGCGCGCGTCGCATGCTGCTGCCCTTACGGAAGAAGCGAGGAGCAAGAGTGAACTACTAATCAAGGAAAGCCGAGCTCAAAGCTAAGGATCTGCTGGTTAATGCGCGCGCTCAGGCCGAAGAAAAGATTCGCGAACGCAGGCAGGAACTGGCGGGTTGGAAAGCAAGCTCGAAGCCAGGGAGGAAAGTTTCGAGAAACGGGTCGAGATGTTTGAACGCCGCGAAGCCGAGTTCAATCGGCGCGAACAGTGGTTGCGCTCTCGCGAGACCAGCCTGGCCGAAAAGGAGCAGCAGCGCCAGGCCTTGATCGAGGAGACCCGCCGCAAGCTCGAAGAGGTCGCGGGCCTGACCCACGAGGAAGCCAAGCGCGCTCTGATCGACGAAATGGTTGGCGATGCGCGCCACGACGCCGCCAAGGCATATCCGGATCGTCGAGGAGGAGGCCAAGGAAGAAGCCGACCGCAGGGCCAAGCGGATCATCACCGTCGCGATCGAGCGGCTGGCCGGCGAGTTCGTCGCCGAGCGCACCGTGTCGACCCTGGTGCTGCCCTCCGACGAGATGAAGGGGCGGATCATCGGCCGCGAAGGCCGCAACATCCGCGCGATCGAGGCGGCCACCGGCGTCGATATCATCATCGACGACACTCCCGAAGCCGTGGTCATCTCGTGCCACAACCCGATCCGGCGCGAGATCGCCCGGCTATCGCTCGAACGTCTGATCTCCGACGGCCGCATCCATCCCGGCCGCATCGAGGAAGTGGTGCGCAAGGCCGAGCAGGAGGTCGAGCAGAGTATCCGCGAGGCCGGCCAGCGCGCGCTCATCGAGGTCGGCATCCACGGCGTCCATCCCGAGCTGGTCAAGCTGCTCGGGATGCTGAAGTACCGGTACAGCTACGCGCAGAACGTGCTGATGCATTCGATCGAAGCCGCGTTCATTTGCGGCGCGATGGCGGCGGAGCTTGGCCTCAACGAAAAGCAGGCCCGTCGCGCCGCGCTGCTGCACGACATCGGCAAGGCGCTGACCCACGAGGTCGAAGGCTCGCACGCGCTGATCGGAGCCGAAATCGCGCGCAAGTACGGCGAGTCGGCCAAGATCGTCAACGCCATCGCGGCCCATCACGAGGAGGTCAAGGCCGAGACTATCCTGGCGCCGCTGGTCGACGCCGCCGACGCGCTGTCGGGCGCGCGTCCCGGCGCTCGGCGCGAGGTACTGGAAAGCTACGTCAAGCGGCTCGAAGACCTGGAAGCGATCGCGAAATCGTTCAAGGGCGTCGAGAAATGTTTCGCGGTGCAGGCCGGGCGCGAGATGCGGATTATCGTCGAGCCCGGCCAGAGTCTCCGACGATGACACGGTGATGCTGGCGCGCGACGTGGCCAAGAAAATCGAGAGCGAGATGACCTATCCGGGCCAGATCCGGGTGACGGTCATCCGCGAGACCCGGGCGACCGAGGTCGCACACGTAGCCAGTCTGCGGCAAGGGTGCGCTCGCCAGATCGGCGGCGCGCCTCGCCCTTCGAAGCTGTGTCCATGGAGCAGCGGCGAATTTTGCTGACTGCGGACGACCGGACGCTATGATGCCGCCGATGGCCTCGATGCGTGAAGTAATGGCGGAAACTATCGTCCTGGAGCGGAAGACGATGGCCCTGTATACGCGGGTTTTACCGCCTTTTCGGCGGCGATCCGCGATTGCGCGATTTCTGGTTCGCGATGGCGCGCGACGAGGCCGGCCACGTTGGCGCGCTCGAATTGGTCTCGATCATTCTCGAAGTGGGCGTTCGCTCGACAATCCGAGCCCGGTTTCGCTCGACAACGCCAGCATCCGGCGGCTGCGCGAACTGCTGGAAAGCGCGGCGCGCGAGGCGGCCGGAACGGATTACGGTCGAGCGCGCTTTGACCATAGCGCTAGAGATCGAGGAATCGGAGATCGAGGATTTGGTCGAGCGAACTGCTCGCCGCGGTGCAGGACGAGCGCGAACATCGACGCTACCAGCGTCTTCTGGTCCATGACCTTGGCGACCTCAGCTACATGATCGAACAGTATTGCCAGGATCCGGCGCTGCTGCCGCGATGTGACGCGCTGGTTAATCGCCACGCCGAGGCCCTGCGCTTAGCTCAATGCGCTGACGCGGCGCGCGGCGGTCGCGCCGTCAGCCTCCTTTCGACGCCAGTAGCCGTTAAAAAGGATAACACCGCCGGATTCGCGGAAATCCGCGAAAAGCAGGTGCGCCGAAGGGAATAGCATTCCAGAGGATGGTTGGAATGCGGGAAGGCAAGATGGTAAAGTCGCACTGATTACCGGCTCCGCTTCGGGAATCGGCCGAGCCACCGCGATGGCATTTGCCCGCGAGGGCCCGACGTTATCGCATGCGATGTCGATCAGGCCGGAGGCGAACAGACCGCTGGCCAGCGATCAAAGCCGCGAGCGGCAAGGCCGAGTTTTTCGGACCGACGTGTAGCCAGGCCTCTGAAGTCGAGGAGTTGATCGCGAAGATCGTAAAGGCGCACGGCCGACTGGATTGCGCTTTCAATAACGCCGGCACCGAGGGCGAGCTTGGCCTGACGGCCGAGCACAACGAGCGCAACTTCGACCACGTGATCGCGGTCAACGTCAAAGGCGTCTGGCTGTGCATGAAGTACGAGCTGAAGCAGATGGTCAAGCAGGGCCGCGGCGCGATCGTCAACACCGCCTCGGTCGCCGGATTGGTAGGGTTTGCCGCGCTGCCGATTTATGTCGCGAGCAAGCACGCGGTCGATCGGACTGACCAAAACCGCCGCGATCGAGTACGCGCTTGCCAGGGCGTCCGCGTCAACGCGATATGTCCGGGACCGATCGACACGCCGATGATGGAGCGGATCGACAGCGCCGAGGGTCTGGCCGAGCCGCGCCGACTACGAGGCGTTCGTGCCGATGCGCCGCTACGGGAAGCCCGAGGAGATGGCGCAGACGTGGTGATGGCTCTGTTCGGACGCGGCCTCGTACATCACCGGCGCGGCGCTGGCGGCCGACGGCGGATTGGTGGCGCAATAGCGCGGCGGCGCCCGAGAAATGGAGAGCTTTCTTGAGCGCTGTCGCGATGGATAGAATGTGACCGCGCGCTGAGGAGTCGGCTAATTGGCAAGCCACCTGACTCTGGATCAGGCGATTGCAGGTTCGAGTCCTGCCTCCTCAGCCAAAAACAAAAAAGCCTCCGCTCTTCCCGCGCGGATGAGCCGGAGGCCGCGCCAGACCGGCCCCATCGTCTAATGGTTAGGACACCGGCCTCTCACGTCGGTAACGCGGGTTCGACTCCCGCTGGGGTCACCAATGCTTCAGCGATATCTTCCGGGATGAAGCGGTATCTGGTGGGATTTGACAACCACCGGACGCGTGCTGCATGTTCCGCAAGAAAACCGCCTACCAGTGGCCTGCACCCCGATTTACCGCACTTATAAGTTATAAGTAGATTCGGTTAATGTTTTGGGTCGCCGCGGCGGCGGCGATTTTGGCGTCCTTTCCGTTTATCGGCTAGCTTGCTAAACCGCGTGACAGAAGCCGGGAGGAACCGATGATTCGAAGGTGGAAAATCATGCCCAAAAGGACGCTGATACTCGCCGCAATCGCGCTGTCTCTGATCGCCGCGCGAACGACGATCGCCGCCGACCAAAGTTCCTCGGCGATTGGTCCATCCGAGGCGCTCAAGCTCATTCTGGAAGGCAATGTTCGCTTCGTCGCCGGCAAGCCGGAGCATCCCCATCAGACTCCTTCGCGGCGGGACCAAATCGCCAAGGGGCAGCATCCCTTCGCCGCGATTCTCGCCTGCTCCGATTCGCGATCGGCACCCGAGATTCTCTTCGACCGCGGGCTGGGAGACCTCTTCATCGTGCGCGTGGCCGGCAACGTCGCCGACCAGGTGGTGATTGAAAGCCTCGACTACTCGGTCACGCATCTCGGCGCGAGACTGGTGATCGTTCTCGGGCATACCCGATGCGGCGCCGTGACCGCCGCGGTCCAGGGGCACGATGAACCCGGCAACGTCGGCCCGATGCTCAAAGAGCTTCGTCCCGCCGTCGCCGCCTCCAAGGGCCAGCCTGGCGATCCGGTCGAGAACGCGAGCCGCGCCAACGTCAAATTGGTCGTCGAGAAGCTGGCTAAATCGCCGGAACTGGCGGCGATGGTCAAATCCGGCAAACTAAAGATTGTAGGCGCGATCTATGACCTGGACACGGGAAAAATCACGATGCTGCCCGATTAACAGGGAATCGCGAGCCCAAGCCGGCCAGCACGACGCTTGAGGCAAACCGGCACATCCCGGGCAACGAGTTTTGTCGGCTCGCGCCCACCGTCTGTTTACGTCTGTAACGCGGATACGACTCCTGCGGCGACCGTGCAAAGGTAGGCCGTCCTCTGGTATAGCTTTCAGTTTGAAGCGACTCGTTTGCGCCCAAATCGATCCCGGGCCCGCACACGATCGCGAGCTCGAAGTACCGAAGCAGGTCGCGATTAAAAGTTCGACATCATCGATCGCCTAAAAAACGGAGGAAGCAATGGGAGAAGCCTGGATTATCGACGCCGTAAGAACCCCGCGTGGCCGTGGCAAGAAAGAGGGGGCGCTCGCCGGAATTCATCCGCAGGAGTTGATGGCGCAAGTTCTCAACGCGATCAAGGATCGAAATAACGTCAACCCGCTCGATGTCGAAGACGTCGTGGTCGGTTGCGTCACCGCCTTCGGCGATCAGGCGATGTGTATCGCCCGGATGTCGGTGCTGGCGGCGCAATGGCCGAATGATTCAACCGGGGTCACGATCAATCGTTTCTGCGGTTCGGGCCAACAGGCGGTGAATTTCGGCGCGATGGGCGTGAAATCGGGCGAGCAGCAACTGGTGGTTGCCGGCGGCGTCGAGTCGATGTCACGCGTGCCCATGAACGCCGACAAGGGCGGAATCGACGGCCACAACCGCCATCTTCGCGAGTTGCATCCGTTGGTGCCGCAAGGGATCTCCGCCGACCTGATCGCTACGCTCGAAGGCTTCAGCCGCGAGGACTGCGACAGGTTCGCCCTTTCGAGCCAGCAGCGTTACGTGCGTGCGCACAAGGAAGGCCGCCTGAAAAAAAGCCTGATTCCGGTGCGCGACGCCGACGGCAAGGTCGTCCTCGATCGCGACGAACATCCGCGGCCAGAGTCCACGATGGAGGGTCTCGGCAAGTTGACGCCCTCGTTTGCCGGAATCGGCGATTATATCCAGAAGGGCGATACCATGAGCTTCAACCAGAAGGCGGCATCGCGCTATCCCCAGGCCGGCAAGATTAACAACATCCATCACGCCGGCAATTCCTCCGGGATCGTGGACGGCGCCGCCGCGGTGCTGATCGCGTCGCCTGAGTACGCTCGCGCCCATGGAATGAAGCCGCGCGCGAGGATCGTCGCCACCGCGACCGCCGGCGACGAGCCGATCATCATGTTGACGGCGCCGGTTCCGGCCAGCAGGCGCGTTATGAAGAAGGCCGGGATGACGATCAAGAACATCGACCTGGTCGAGATTAATGAAGCCTTCGCCTCGGTGCCGCTCAAGGTTATGAAGGATTGCGAAATGGATCCGGAGACGGTCAACGTCAATGGCGGCGCGATCGCGCTGGGCCATCCGCTGGGCGCCACCGGCGCGATGCTGATCGGCACTGTGCTCGACGAGCTTGAGCGGCAGAACAAGACCACCGCGCTGATCACGATGTGCATCGGCGGCGGGATGGGGATCGCCACGATCATCGAGCGGATTTAGGGTTACGCTTGTTGCGACGCGGCTCATCCGATTGAGCCGCGTCGCAAGATCAATCTGCGCTTGGCCGGCTCGCGCCTTCGAGGCAGGCGCACGCCACCGCTTCGATGATCGTGTCGGAGTCTATTCGATACTCGCGATAAAGCTCCGGGATGTTTCCCGACTGGCCGAACCTGGTGACGCCCAGCGGCCGGATTCGCTGGCCGCGCACGCCGCCCAGCCATGACAGGGCAAGCGGATGCCCGTCGATTACGGTGATGATCTGAGCTTTGGGCGATAGCGGCGCGAGGATCCGCTCGACGTGCGGCGGAGTTTCTCCATCTCCCTGTCGCCAAGCACTTCTCGCACTCCAATCGGCGTACAAACGATCGGCCGACGTCACCATCGCGAGGCCGATCCCCGGCGCGTCTTCCTGAACGGCCGCATACGCCTCCATCGCCTCGGTCGCGACGGCGCCGCAGCATACAATCGCCAAGTCCGCGCCTGCGCGCGGCGGAACGAGCCAGTATCCGCCGGCAAGAATCTCCGCGCGCAACTCGTCGCTCATCTCGCGCTCGGGTTGAGACACGGGACGCGTCGAAAGGCGCAGGTACACGGAACTGCCGTCTTTCTCATGCAGCTGATGAAGTGCCCACTCGATGATTGCCGCGACTTCATCCGCATACGCCGGCTCAAAAGAAACCAGCTGCGGCTGTCCGATGCCGATGAGCGGAGTCGTGATCGATTGATGGGCGCCGCCCTCGGGCGCGAGCGTGACGCCGGAGGGCGTGCCGACCAGAATGAATCGCGAGTCCTGGTAGCATCCGTAGTTGAGAGCATCCAGCCCTCTGGGAATAAACGTGTCGTAGATCGTGCCGATCGGGAATAGCTCGACTCCGAAAAGCGGTGCCGTCAGGCCCAGCGCGGCGAGAAGCAGGAAGAGGTTGTTTTCGGCAATCCCGAGTTCGATGTGCTGCCCGTCGGGGGAAACGGTCCTACGTTGAGCCTCGGCCAGGCCGAATTCGCTGAACACGTCGCCGTGAGGCTTCGTGCCGAAGATGTGCTTTCGATTAACCCATCCTCCAAGATTGGTCGAGACCATCACGTCCGGAGATGCGGTCACGATGCGCTCGGCGAACTCCGGCTGCGTTCTGGAAATTTCGGTCAGGACGCGTCCAAACGCCTCCTGAGTCGACATCGTCTTGCCGCCGGGCGCGGTGATGCGATCGGTCAACGTAATCCTGGCGGCCTTGCGATCGCGCTCGCCGCACATCGCCAAGGGACGGCTGGCGACATAGCGGCGCAACTCTTCCTCCCGGTCCCCCAGACCGGCGAATGGCTCCCATTCAGAGCCTGCCGGAACGCCGAGCCCCTGTCGCAGCGCGTCGATCTGCTCCATGGTCATCAGGCCAGAATGGTTGTCCTTGTGGCCGGCGAAGGGGAGGCCGTAGCCCTTGATCGTGTAGGCGATGAAGCATTGCGGGCTGTCATCCTCGACGGAGGTGAAAGCCTCGGTGATGCTCTCCATGTCGTGGCCGCCAAGATTCGTCATCAACCGCGCCAGCGCCGCGTTATCGTAGTCCGCCAACAACGCCCGCACGCCGCGCGCATGCCCGATATCGGCCGCGAGCCGCTTTCGCCATGAAGCGCCGCTGGCGTAGACCAGCGCTGAATAGACGTCATTCGGACATGAGTCGAGCCACTTCTTAAGCTCCGCTCCTCCCGGACGCGCGAAAGCCTCCTGCAGCAACCGCCCGTACTTGAGGATGTGAACGTTCCATCCCAGGGTTCGAAACACACCCTCGATCCGATCGTAAAGATGGTCATCCAGAATTCGATCCAAACTCTGTCGATTGTAATCGATCACCCACCAGACGTTGCGAACGTCGTGCTTCCAGCCTTCGAGCATCGCTTCAAACACGTTGCCTTCGTCGAATTCTGCGTCGCCCATGAGCGCGATCATCCGCCCCGCGGGCGCATCGAACGGCGCTAGAGCCTTCCTGCGCAGGTATTCCTGGGCGAGCGCGGCGAAAATCGTTATTCCCGCGCCCAGCCCCTCGGAACCGGTGGAAAAATCGACCTGATCGTGGTCCTTGGTCCGCGACGGGTAGCTCTGCGCGCCGCCAAGCGCGCGAAACGACTCGATGCGCTCGCGCGTCTGATTGCCGAGCAGATACTGGATCGCGTGGAACGCGGGGCTTGCATGGGGCTTCACCGCAATCCGATCCTCGGGCTTCAGGATCTCGAAGAAAAGCGCCGTCAGCAGACTGACGGAGGAAGCCGAGGAGGCCTGATGGCCGCCGACCTTGAGGCCGTCGCGCCTGGGGCGCAAATGATTCGCGTTGTGGATGATCCAGCTCGACAGCCAGAGAACCTTTTTCTCAAGCGCTCGCAAGCGTTCGAGGGTCTTGTCGTCTACCGCAGGGCGACGAACGGTCAGGGCCTCTTGTGTCTTCATCGGATCGGCGCCTCTAGCCACGTGTAACCGCGCGGATGCGGCGTGGTCAAGCGCGAATCGTTGCGAATATGCTTGTTTGACAGCCTTAATGAGCAATAATATTTCGTCTGAATGCGCTATAAGGGTGAGATATGCCAAAACGCGAGATCGACTCGACCGACCGCAAGATCCTGCGAATCCTTCAGGAGAACGCCGCCATCTCCAACGTCAATCTGGCCCGAAGAGTCGGACTGTCGCCCTCGCCATGCCTTCGCCGCGTGCAGCAACTCGACGAAGCCGGCATCATCCGGCGCCGGGTGACGCTCCTGGAGCCTGCCGCCGTAGGGCTGGGAGTGAGCGTCTTCGTTCAGGTCAGCCTGGAGAAGCAGGCCGACCGCGCGTTGCGGGCCTTCGAGAAAGCCGTGCTCGCCCGCCCCGAAGTGATGGAGTGCTACCTGATGACTGGAGACGCCGATTACCTGCTCCGCGTTGTTGTTCCCGACATTCCGTCCTTCGAGCGGTTCGTTCTGGAGCATCTCACGCACATATCGAGCGTGGCGCGGGTGCGCTCGAGCTTTGCGCTCAAGCAGGTGAAGTACACGACCGCGCTCCCTCTGTAGTCGAAGGGTTGTTTTCCTCTTGCTATTTAAACGGACGAGAGGGATTTTTGATTGGATCTTGATTGTGCGCGGCGCGGAGTTGGTCTCCGATGTCGAGAATGATCATCGGTCGAGTTTATTATTCGCGATTAGCGCGGGCATCATACTGGTCGGAAGCCGGAGGTTAATCATGACGACGACGCAGGTGGTTGGGGGCCCGTTCTTTGATGACCTCCATCTCGGCCAGATCATCGATAGGGCGCCCGCGACGACTCTGACTGAGGGGCAGGCGTCGGCGCATGGGGCAATCGTCGGCAATCGGCTCAGGCTGGCGCTCGACGCGGAGTTGAGCCATCGCGTAGTCGGCGGCCGGCTCGCTCATCCCGCGCTGGTCTGGGACGTGGCGATCGGGCACTCGACGCTGTTCACCCAGCGCGTCATCGCGAACCTTTTTTACCGCGGGTTCATGTTCCGCCGATTTCCGTGCCTGGGCGACACACTGCACACGATGACCGAGGTTGTCGCGCTGCGCCAGAACCGCGCGCGCCCCGGCCGAGCCGCGACCGGATTGGCCGCACTCCGCATCCGCACGGCGGATCAGGCGGGCCGGGCCGTACTCGACTTCTGGCGCTGCGCGATGCTGCCGTTGCGCGATCCCGAACGCCAAACCGGACACGAAGCCGACATGGATGCGATCCCGGCTGACCTCGACTACAGGGCGCTGCGAGCGCCGATCGAGGGATGGCGTCTGGATCTGTTTCGTGCGGCGGCGCCCGGCCCGCACTTCGCGGATCTTGCTCCCGGAACAGTATGGGAAATCGCCGGCGGTGATGTGGTTTCGTCCGCGCCCGAACTCGCCCGCCTCACGTTGAACGTCGCGATGGCGCACCACGACGCGGCCTCGAGCGCGGCTGGGCGGCTGGTTTACGGCGGCCACACTATCGGGCTGGCGGCAGCGCAGACGGCCCGCGCGCTGCCGAATCTCGTCACGATCGTCGCCTGGCATAGCTGCGATCATCTTGCGCCGGTTCGCGAGGGCGACACGCTGCGCAGCACTCTCGAATTCGAGCGCGGCGAGCCGCTTCCCGGCGGCGGGTTGGTGCATCTGCGCTCACGCGTGCGGGCGGACCGCGATGGCGGTCCGCAGGACGTTCTTGACTGGCGCTTCGTAGGAGTCATGGCATGAAAGGAATTCTCTCCGGCCTTCGTATCGTCGAGGGCTCCGCGTACGTCGCGGCGCCGCTCGGGGGAATGACGCTCGCCCAGCTTGGCGCCGATGTGATCCGCTTCGATCAGACCGGCGGCGGGCTGGACTACCATCGATGGCCCCTGGCCGCCGACGGTCAAAGCCTTTTCTGGGCCGGCCTGAACAAGGGCAAGCGCTCGATTCAAATAGACTTGAGCTCGCCGGAAGGGCGCGAGCTTGCCGACGCTCTGATCACCGCGCAGGGCGAGAACGGCGGTCTGTTCCTGACGAACTTTCCCGCTCGCGGATGGCTCGGCTACGAGACGCTGGCGAAACGCCGGGCCGATCTCGTGATGGTGGCGCTCACCGGCAATCCCGACGGAACCAGCGAGGTCGACTATACCGTTAATCCCGCCACCGGATTTCCATGGGCGACCGGCCCGCGCAATCTCGCCGAGCCGCTCAACAGCATCCTGCCCGCATGGGATATCGCCCTTGGCACACTCGCCACCGTCGGAATGCTCGCCGCCGAACGCCATCGGCGACTCACCGGCGACGGTCAACTCATCGGACTCTCGCTTTCCGATGTCGCCTTTGCGATGGTCGGCAATCTGGGACGTATCGCCGAAGCCAAACTCGGCGGGCACGACCAGCCCAAGGACGGCAATTACCTTTACGGCGCCTTCGGGCACGACTTCGAGACCCGCGAAGGTCGCCGGGTGATGGTGGTCGCACTTACCGCGCGCCAGTGGAATGCCTTGGTCGAGGCTACCGGCATCGGCGAGGCATGCCAGAGTATCGAGCACGTCACCGGCCACGATCTCAGCACCGAGACCGGCCGCTTCCAGGCTCGCGACCTCATCGCCGCGCTGTTGCGCCCGTGGTTCGCGGGCCGCGACCTCGCCACGATCCGCAAGGCGTTTGCCGGCACGCACGTTTCATGGGGGCCCTATCAGACCTTTTGTCAGCTCATTGCCGAGGACCCGCGCTGCTCGACCAAAAATCCCGTCTTTGCCGAGGTCGAGCATCCCGGCGTCGGCACCTATCTGATGCCGGGTTCTCCGCTCTACTTCTCGAAGATACCGCGCCTGCCGGTCAGACGCGCGCCCCTGCTCGGCGAGAACACCGACGAGATCCTCGCCGACGTGCTCGGGCTCAGTTCGAGCGAGATCGGCCATCTGCGCGATCGCGGCATCGTGGCCGGCCCCAGCGCCGCCGCACACTGAGGGCGATTCCCGGCGCTATCCGTAACCCCGTTTCAAGCCGCCGGAGCGGTTCGCGATCGCGCGATCGAACGGAATCGAAAATGCCTCGACCTCTGACGGTAAAAGCTTGCCTCGCTCCTCAAAACGCGCTAACAAGGATATTAGATATCCGAATTAAGAGAACGCTCGCTATTAGGTAGGCCAATCAGGCGAACGCGGGTATGCTCACGCGGACTTCAGTTACGGCGGTTCGGTTATTACTCCACCTCGACCGCGAGGCCCCAGGAGAGTTCGCCTCTCTCAAAGAGATCTCCACCAAGCTCGAAGAGTCACCGACCTATCTCGCCAAGATAGCGCGTCATCTCGTCCGCGCCGGCATTCTGCGCGCGCAGCGCGGCAAGACCGGCGGGGTGATCGTGAATCGCCCGTCCGATGCCATCACGTTGCTGGCAATCGTTGAGGCTTGCCAAGGGACGATTCTGGGCAATTTCTGCCAGCAAACGGATCGCCTCTCCGACACCTGTGCCCTGCATCAGGCCGGCGCGGAACTGCACGACGCGATCATCGGCGTGCTCGGGCATTGGACGCTGGCGGATTTCAGCCGAAAACCGCACCCGTCCAAAGAATTTCGCAACAAAGTCTTGTGCCTGCTTGAAGGCGGAACGCCCGGCGTGTTCACGAAGCTCAGGAGTCGCGAGCGATGACTGCGGCCGCACCATTGCGCGTCGACGTGCCCGGCGAGGGCTATCACCGCGGACTGATCTCGTGCCAGGTGGCCTGCCCGGTGCATACGGATGCGCGCGGGTATGTGCGGGCGATTGCGGCGGGGCGGTTTGATGAGGCGTATCTCATCGCGCGTGGGCCGAATCCGTTCGCTTCCATCTGCGGGCGGGTCTGCGGCGCCCCGTGCGAGGCTGCGTGCCGGCGCGGAAAAGTGCCGCGAGTCGATGATGACGGCCGATTCGTGGCCGTTGACCGTCCGATTTCCATCCGCGCGCTGAAACGATTCGCTTGCGAGCAGGCGGGACCGGAGTCGCGGCCCCCTGACGGTGTCCTGCGGGCCGTGCGCGAGTTCGTGCCGAAGGTCTCGGCCGACGCCGAGGAGATGGCCGTTTTGATACGGGCTGCCGTGGCCGGCGCGTTCAAACCGGCCAAAGGCCAGCGCGTCGGGGTCATCGGCGGAGGACCGGCCGGATTATCGGCGGCACATGATTTGGCGCTGATGGGATTCAAGCCGGTGGTGTTCGAGAGCGAGCCGGTGCCGGCGGGGATGCTGGCGCTGGGCGTGCCGGCGTATCGATTGCCGCGCGAGGTCATCGCGCGCGAGGTGGCCGTCATCCAGGCACTCGGCGTCGAAATTCGATGCGGCGTCACGATCGGCAAGGACATCTCGCTCAAGTCGCTGCGTGAAGAATTTGCCGCGGTGATCGTCGCGGTGGGTGCGAAGTCGTCGCGAGCATTGGGGCTGCCGGGCGAGCGCGGGCCGCAGGTCTATGGCGGCGTGGATTTGCTGCGCGCGGTATCGGTCGGCGAGAGCGTGGACATCGGGCGCGAAGTGGTCGTCATCGGCGGCGGCAACGTCGCCTACAACGTCGCGCGCACCGTCCTGCGTCAGATCGCGTACGACACCGCCCGCACCGCGGCCCGCATGGCCGGCACGTGGCGCGTTCATCTGGCGTCGCTGGAGACGCTCGAAGAGATGCCGGCTGACACGCTGGAAATCATGGAGGGCGACGAGGAGGGCATCCAGCGGATCAACGGCTGGGGGCCGGTGGAGATCGTGCGCGAAACCGACGGGAGCGTTACCGGCGTGACGTTCCGGCAATGCGTGCGCGTGTACGACGAGAATCGCCGGTTCAGTCCGGTTTTCAACGACGCGGTTCGCCAGACGGTGCCGTGCGACACGGTGTTGCTGTCGGTCGGGCAGGCGCCGAACCTGGCGTTTTTTTCGGACGGCGGCACGGATATCGAGCAGATGCCCCCGGGCTGGCCGAAGGTGGACAGGGCTACGCTGGCGACGACCGCTCCGGGCGTTTTCGTTGCCGGCGATCTCGCGCACGGAACGCGACTGTTGATCGATGCGGTGGCGTCGGGCAAGGCGGCGGCGCGTTCGGTGTACCGGTTCCTGACCGGACGCACGATCACGATAGACGCGCTCACGGCGCACATCGAGCTGCCGATGTACCGGCGCGAGTCCGGTTACGAATCGATTCGGCGCGTGCCGGTGCCGATGCTGGAGCCCGAAGAACGCCTGCATCATCCGGAAACCGTCGTCGAAATCGGCTACAGCCGCGAGCAGGCAATGCGCGAGGCGTCGCGTTGTCTGGATTGCGGCGTGACGCCGGTATTCGACGGCAGCCGATGCGTGTTGTGCGGCGGCTGCGCGGACGTCTGTCCCACCCAGTGTCTGAAGCTGGTGTTGCTCTCGACGCTGGCGCCCAATGCGAATCTGGATGCCGCGATCGGCGGCGCGCTCGGCGCCGACGCGGACCTTGAGAACAACTCGGCGATTTTAAAAGACGAAGACCGATGCATCCGTTGCGCGCTGTGCGCGATGCGGTGTCCCGTCAACGCGATCGCCATGGAACGGGTGATTTGTACAACCGAGTGGAGGTTTCAATGACCACCCAGCCCCAAGCTCCACGATCGCGGCTTGAGCCGGAGCCGCTGACGCGCCGTGATTTTCTGGGCTTGGCCTCAATGTGGGCGGCGATGTCGGCGATGGGCCTGGCGGTGATCGGGATGCTGCGCCTGCCGAAGGCCGCGGTGTTGTCGTCGCCGTCGAAAAAATTTCGCGTGACGCTGCCCGATTCGCTTGCCGCCGGTGAGGCGCTAATCCCGCCGGGACGTCCGGTAGCGCTGTATCGCGATGCGGACGGCGTGTACGCCGTGTCGCTCACCTGCACGCATCTCGGCTGTATCGTTAAGAAGAGTCCGGAAGGATTTGAATGTCCGTGTCACGGCTCGCGGTTCGCCGCCGACGGCGAGGTGACCAAAGGCCCTGCGCCGCAGCCGCTGCCGTGGGTCGAAGTAAGCGGCAAAGGCGCCAGTTACGTCGTGGACCTCGGCAAGAGAGTGCCGGCAGGGACCAGGTTTAAAGCATGAACGCCACGGTTCCGTCCAAATCGGCGCTGCGGGTGTTCGCTGAGAACCTGCGGCAGGTTCCCCGTCGGGTGCTGGAGACCGCGTTTCGCGGCGGAGCGCCGCGGACCGACCGGACGCGCTCGACGTTTGTGTTCGGCAACGTGTTTCTGCATCTCCATACCGTGCGGACGCATCGATGGAGCTTGCGATGGACGACGACGTTCGGCCTGGGCATCGCCTGCGCCGCCGCGTTTCTGATCACGTTGGTGACGGGCATTCTGCTGATGTTCTACTACAAGCCCTACCCCGACGTGGCCTACCTCTCGGTGAAAGACATTCACTTCGTCGTGCCCACGGGCCAGTTGATTCGCAACATCCATCGATGGGCCGCCAACCTGATGGTGGTCGCCGTCTTCCTGCACATGGCGCGGGTATTCTACACGGCGTCCTACCGCAGCCCGCGCGAGTTCAACTGGGTAATCGGGATGGGGCTGTTGGTGGTCACGCTGGGGCTCTCGTTCACCGGATACCTCCTGCCGTGGGACCAGCTCGCCTACTGGGCCATCACGATCGGCGCGAACATCGCGCAATCGCCGCGCGAGGTCACCGAGGCGCTCGGCATCACCGACTGGTTCGATATCGGCGGATTCCAACGGCAGTTGCTGCTCGGCTCCGACATTGTGGGTGACGAGGCACTGATCCGGTTTTATCTGCTGCACGTGATGCTGCTGCCGTTGGTGCTCGGGGCGCTGGCCGCGGTGCATTTCTGGCGCATCCGCAAGGACGGCGGTCTGGCGCAACCAGCGGACGTCGATCGACGGCTGGGCCCGCTCCCCGGCGATACCTATCCGGTGTTCACCGAGGCGCCGGCGAAGACCTACCAGCTCGCGGCGATCGTGCGCGGCGAGACGCCCGCTGTCGACAGCGGGCCGGAAAACACCGTGCCCTCGATGCCGCACGTGTTCTATGCCGAGCTCGGCGTGTTCATGCTCATCACATTGATATGTCTGGCGTTGTCGCTCTGGATGGATGCGCCGCTCAAGGAACTCGCCAATCCCGCTGTCCCCGAAAATCCCGCCAAGGCGCCGTGGTATTTTCTGGGATTGCAGGAATGCGTGTCGTTCTCGGCGTTCATGGGCGGCGTCGGTATTCCGGCGCTGGTGATCCTCGGATTGAGCATGATTCCCTACCTCGACCGGGAATTGGAAGGCACCGGCGAATGGTTCGGCGGGCCGGGCGGACGGCGACTGGTCGTGTGGTCGGTGCTCTTCGGGCTGGCGGCGGTAATCGGCATCGAGGCTTTCGCGATCCGCTTCGGATGGTTGCGCGAGTGGTTCCCGCACATCCCCCAGCTGATCATCACCCTCATCAATCCGGGCTCGATCCTGGCCGCGGCGTATGCGGTGTATTCGATCGCGGTCGTGCGCCGTCACAACTCGGTGCGCGCCGGAGCGCTGGCGTTGTTCACCTGTTTTTTGTGCGGGTTCGTTGTGTTGACGATCGTGGGCACGCATTTCCGCGGCCCGAACTGGATGTTCTACTGGTCGCCCGCCGATTGGCCGAAGCACTGACGCCATGAACAAGAACAAGTACCTGTTGCTGTACTCGAGTGTGGGTGTGCTGGCGTTGCTGCTGGTGGCAGCGGCGCGGGAGAACGTCTTCAAGGAATGGCGGCGCATCCAGAGATCCGCCACCACCGAGACCGGACCGCTGGAGGTCCGGTTGCGGCAGGTGGTCGTTCCGTCGCTGCGGGTCGCCGACCGTTGCGTCTCATGCCATGTCGGGATGGCGCCGGGCGAGATGGGCATCAACGGCCCGCGCGTGGTGGAGGCACACAAGCCGGTCGCGCACGATCCCGCCGAGTACGGATGTACCTCATGTCACGGCGGCCAGGGCAGCGCCACCGTCAAAGCCGACGCGCACGGCGATGTCGAGTTCTGGCCGCAGCCGATGATTCCGATGCGGTACGCATATGCCGGTTGCGGCAGTTGCCACACGCACGTCCGCGTGCCCAACCAGATAGCCCTGGAACGCGGGCGCAATCTGGTTGAGCGTCTGGATTGTCTGGCCTGCCACAAACTCGACGGGCGCGGGGGGACGCTTCGCGTCGGCGGGGTCGGCGGCATGGAAGGGCCGGATCTGTCGCGGGTCGGCGCGGCGGGTTACGACGCGAACTGGTACGAGAAGCATCTCAAAAAATCCCATGATGCCGATAGCGGCGTGTGGAAGACTTCCTTTGGGCCGATTGACGCCGCCAACCGTGAAGATATCGCCGTGTTCCTCGGGTCGCGCGTCGGCGCGCCCGGTCTGGCCGAGGCGAAATCGCTGTTTCATTCGCTGGGCTGCCGGGGATGCCACAAAGTCGATGGTGTCGGCGGCGACGACGGCCCGGACCTGACGCGGATTGGCGAGAAGGATCCCGGCCGGCTCGATTTCAGCCGGGTGCCGGGCAAGCCGACAGTGGCCAACTGGTTCGCCGAACATTTTCGCGCGCCGACCAGGCTCGTGCCCGGCTCGGCGATGCCCGCGTTCGGGTTTAGCGAAGCACAGGTTGACGCGCTGACCTTCTACGTCTTGTCGCTGCGCCACATCAGCTTCCCCGAAGCGTACTGGCCTAAGGATCGGATCCGCGTCGAGCGCTTCGGCGAGCGCGAGTTCGCGACCGACGGCGCGACGTTGTACGGCACCTTCTGCTCGGCCTGTCACGGCCTGAACGGCCAGGGCCGTCGTTATCCCGACATGCCGATATTTCCCGCGATCGGTAACCCGGATTTTCTCGCGGTGGCCTCCGACGAATTTATCGCCGCGAACGTAACTCACGGCCGGCCCGGCCGGCGCATGCCGGCATGGGGCGAAAAAGACGGCGGCCTGCGGCCGGAGGAAATCAGGAACGTCGTCGGCTATGTGCGAAGCCTGGGCGGAGGGATCGTGGCGGAGCCTGACGGTAAGCCGGCGCGATGGGTCAAACCCAACATCGCGACCGGCAAGCGACAATTCAACGCGTATTGCTCCGGTTGCCACGGGCACAACGGCGAAGGCGTAGCGGCTTTGGCGTTGAACAACAAGACCCTGCTGGCCGCCGCCACCGATACCTACCTGGTGCGAACGATCACCCGCGGACGGCGCGGCACCGCGATGCGCGGCTTCGGCGGAGCCTCGACGGTGAAGCCGATGCTTGAAGCGGACGAAATCGAAGCGATCGTCAGTTACATCCGGACCTGGGAGAAACCGAAATGAGCAAGAACCTTTCGCGGCGCGAATTTCTGGAGGCCATCGGCGCGGCCGGTTTTGGCGCTCTGGCGCTCTCGGCGACGAAAGCCTGGGGCCTGGAGGCGATTACCAATCCGCTCGCCGTTTATCCCGATCGCGATTGGGAACACGTGTACCGCGACCTGTGGAAGTACGACTCGAAGCTCACCTTCATGTGCGCGCCGAACGACACCCACAATTGCCTGCTCCACGGTTACGTGCGCTCGGGCGTCATCACGCGAATCGGGCCGACGATGCGCTACGGCGAAGCGACCGATCTCGAGGGCAACCGGACTACGCACCGATGGGATCCGCGTCTCTGCCAGAAAGGACTCGCGCTCACGCGGCGGTTCTACGGCGATCGGCGCATCAACCAGTGCATGGTTCGCGTCGGATTCAGGAAATGGGTTGACGCCGGTTTTCCGCGCGGAGAAAACGGCCTGCCGCCGCGCGAATATTTCCAGCGGGGACGCGACGAGTGGGTCCGCGTGACGCACGATGAAGCGGCGACCATCGCGGCCAAGGCGCTCAAGAACATCGCCGAGACCTACTCCGGCGAGGAAGGTCGACGCCGTCTCAAGGCACAGAACTACGACGAGGCGACGATCGCGGCCACCCAGGGTGTCGGCACACAGGTCATGAAGTTCCGCGGCGGCATGCCGCTGCTCGGCATCACCCGGGTGTTCGGTTTCTATCGGATGGCGAACTCGATGGCGCTGCTCGACGCCGCCATCCGCAAGGTCGGTCCGGACAAGGCGCTCGGCGCGCGTGGCTTCGACAACTACAGACTGGCATACCGACCTTCCTCCAGGCCATCCGATGGTGACTGGGCAGCAGACCGTCGAGTTCGACCTGAACGCGGTCGAGTACTGCAAGACGGTGGTGGTTTGGGGCCTGAACTGGATCACGACCAAGATGCCTGACGCGCACTGGCTGACCGAAGCGCGCCTGAAAGGCACGCGCGTGGTCGTCATCGCCTGCGAGTACTCGGCCACCGCGACCAAGGGCGACGACGTCGTCGTGGTGCGGCCGGGCACTACGCCGGCGCTCGCGCTCGGCCTCTCTCACGTCATCCTGAAGGAGAAGCTCTACGACGCCGATTACCTGAAGCGGTGGACCGATCTGCCGCTGCTGGTGCGCACGGACACTTTGAAATTCCTCCACGCCGAGGAAGTGTTCGGCACCAAACCGGCCGCGCTCTCGAATCAGACCCACGTGATGGGCGCCGACGAAAAAGAACCGCCTCCGGGCAAGCAAACCGACATGCTTATCCCCGGCAAGCTCCGGCAGGAGTGGGGCGATTATGTGTGGTGGGACCAGGCCGCGAACGCGCCCAAGGCGATCACCCGCGACGACGTCGGCAGGAAATCATCGATCGGCGATCCGCGGCTCGAAGGATCGATCGAAGTTACGCTGGCAGACGGCAAGAAAGTGCGTTGCCGGCCCGCGTTCGATCTCGTCAAGGAATACGCGGCGCACTTCGACCCGAAGACGATCGAGGAATTGACGTGGGCGCCGGCGGCGACGGTGGAATCGCTGGCGCGCGGTTTGGCGAAGCAGCCCGGAACGACGCTGTTCGCGATCGGAATGGGTCCGAATCAGTTTTTCAACAACGACAACAAGGACCGCGCAATCTTCCTGCTGGCGGCGCTGACCGGCAACGTCGGCAAAATCGGCGGCAACGTCGGCTCGTATGCCGGCAACTATCGGGTGTCGCTGTTCAACGGCGTGCCGCAATACATCAACGAGAATCCGTTCGACATCGAACTCGATCCGACCAAACCGGCGCGGCCGAAGCAGTACTGGAGGGCGGAATCGGCGCACTATTACAACCACGAAGACCATCCGTTGCGCGTCGGCAACAGGCTTCTTACCGGCAAGACCCACATGCCCTGTCCCACCAAGTCGCTGTGGTTCGCCAACGCCAACTCGATTCTGGGCAACGTCAAATGGCACTACAACACGGTGGTCAACGCGCTGCCGCGCATCGAGATGGTCGCCGTCAACGATTGGTGGTGGAGCACGTCGTGCGAGTGGGCGGACGTGGTGTTCGGCGTGGACTCGTGGGCCGAGTTGAAGCATCCCGACATGACCGCGTCGGTGACTAATCCGTTCCTGCAAATCTTCCCGCGCACACCGCTGCCGCGCATCTTCAACACGATGGGCGACATCGATGTGCTGGCGCTGGCCGGCGCGAAGATGGCGGAGCTCACCGGCGACAAGCGCTTCCTCGATTACTGGAAGTTCGTGCGCGACGGTCAGACCAACGTCTATCTGCAACGCATCCTGAGCACCTCGACCAACACCAAGGGTTACAAGATCGATGAGCTGGAGGCGAAGGCGAAGGAAGGCATCCCGATGCTGCTCAACAGCCGCACCACGCCGAAGGTGGTCGGCTACGAACAGGTCGCGGATTCGCGCCCGTGGTACACCAAGAGCGGCCGGCTCGAGTTCTATCGCGACGAGGATGAATTCATCGAGGCCGGTGAAAACCTGCCGGTCCATCGCGAACCGGTCGACTCGACGTTCTACGAACCGAACGTGATCGTCGCGCCCAAGCACGAGGCGATTCGGGCCGCCGGGCCCGAGCAGTACGGTGTCGCGCGCGACAACATGACCTGCGACGTGCGATGCGGCCGCAACGTCGTCAAGACCTGGGCCGAGGAGAAAAACTCGCCGCATCCGCTGATCAAGGACGGTTACAAGTTCGTCTTCCACACTCCGAAGTACCGGCACGGCGCGCATACCATGCCGATCGATACCGACATGATCGCCTTGTTGTTCGGGCCGTTCGGCGACATCTACCGGCACGACAAACGCAGTCCGTTCGTGACCGAAGGCTACGTCGACATCAATCCGGAAGACGCCCGCGAAATGGGCGTCGAGGACGGCGATTACGTCTGGATCGACGGCGATCCCGAGGACCGGCCGTTCCGCGGATGGCAGAAGAACCCGCGCGACTACGAGTTCGCGCGGCTGCTGTGCCGGGCGCGCTACTACCCCGGCACGCCGCGCGGCATCACGCGGATGTGGTTCAATATGTACGGCACCACGCCCGGTTCGCAGGAGGGACAGAGGACCCGCGCCGACGGTCTGGCGAAGAATCCGCGCACCAACTATCAGGCGATGTTCCGCAGCGGTTCGCATCAGTCCGCCACGCGCGGATGGCTCAAACCGACGTGGATGACCGATTCGCTGGTGCGCAAGGGGATGTTCGGCCAGAGCATCGGCAAAGGCTTCCTGCCGGACGTGCATTGCCCCACCGGCGCGCCGCGCGAGGCGATCGTGAAAATCACCCGCGCCGAACCGGGCGGCATCGGCGGGCAGGGATTGTGGCGGCCGGCCACGCTCGGCATCCGGCCGAATTATGAAAGCGACGATATGAAAAACTATCTGGCCGGCGGATTCCTCGGCAGCGCAAACAAAAAAGAGGTTTAACCATGGCGCGCGTTCACAACTGGCAAATCGGCCGCGAGATGTCCTACTGGTATCCCGAGAACCGCCCGCAAAAACAGTTCGCGGCGGTCTTCGACATCAACAAATGCATCGCGTGCCAAACCTGCACGCTTGCCTGCAAGACGACATGGACTTCCGGCAAGGGCCAGGAGTACATGCTCTGGAACAACGTCGAGTCCAAGCCGTACGGTTTCTACCCGCTGGCGTGGGACATGAAGCTGCTCCAGATGCTCGGCGCGCAGGATTGGAAGAGCGGCACGTACAACGGACAGACCGTGTTCGAGTCCGCGCCCGCGGGCAAACGCGTGCTCGGATGGCGTCCCGGGCAGGACGATTACTCATATCCCAATGTCGGCGAAGACGATTGCGCCGGCCACATCGAGAACGGCGCCGGGATGCAGGTGCCGCATCTCACCTGGTTCTTTTACCTCGCGCGCATCTGCAATCACTGCACCTATCCGGCGTGTCTGGCCTCGTGCCCGCGCGGCTCGATCTACAAACGTCAGGAGGACGGCATCGTGCTCCTCGACCAGGGCCGATGCCGGGGCTACCGCGAATGCGTGCAGGCGTGTCCGTACAAGAAAGTGTTCTTCAATCCGATGACCGGCACATCGGAGAAATGCATCGCCTGTTTCCCGAAGATCGAGCAGGGACTGCAGCCGCAGTGTTTCGTCAACTGCATCGGCAAAATCCGCCTCGCCGGATGGATCTCGAAGCCCGAAAACGCCAACCCCGACAATCCGATCGATTACCTGGTCCACGTCAAAAAAGTCGCGCGGCCGCTCTTCCCGCAGTTCGGATTGGAGCCAAACGTGTATTACATCCCGCCGGTGCACGCGCCGGCGTCGTTCCTGCATCAACTGTTCGGCCCCGGCGTCGAAGACGCGATAAAAACCTACCGCAACGCTCCCGAAGATCCCGACCTCGCCGGTTTGTTGGGATTGTTCGGATGCACCGAGCGCATTGTCCCGCGATGGAAGAGAAGCGGCGATTCGGTAATCGGGATGGAGGAAAACGGCACCGAGATTGTGCGAGTGCCGATGCGGGAACCGGTATACATCCGCAAGGCGTTCGACGAAAAATACCAGATCGCCCGCGTCAACTGCCCCTGAGGAAGGAACCGCCATGCGACAGATCGTTCGTTTCAGTTCGGTTGCCGTCGCGCTGACCTTGTTTGCGCTAACCGCTTGCCGGCAAGCCCCGCCGCCCTCCACAACCGAGGTGGTGATGGCCGCGGCGGCGAGTTTGCCGACCGATCCGGGCGATGCCGCCTGGCAATCGGCGCCGGAGTTCCTGGCCAAGCTCCAGCCGCAGGACATCGTCGAACCGCGCTTGATGAAACCATCGACCGCCGACTCCGCGTGCGCGCGATGCAAGACGGCAAGGAGATGGCCGTCCGTTTGGAGTGGATCGACGCCACCAAGAACGACGTGCCCGGTCCCGCCAAATTCTACGACGCCTGCGCGATTCAGCTGCTCTCGAAGGTCGAGCCGAGCCTGCCCGCTCCGCAGATGGGCGAGCCGGGCCGCCCGGTCGAGATCACATATTGGAACGCCGGCTGGCAGGCGACCGTGGATGGGCGCGGCGATTCGATCAAGGACATCTATCCCAACGCCTCGATCGATCATTATCCGTTCGAAGCCCCTTCGCTTCAGAAAGGCTCCGAAGCCAAGCGCGAGATGGCTGCGCGCTATGCGCCGGCGCGTGCGCTCGGAAATGCCATGTCGGGTCCGCGGCAGACGCCGGTCCAGGACCTGATCGCCGAAGGTCCCGGCACGCTCACGCCCGCGAAAGTCACGACCTCCGAAGGCAAAGGGCGGCGCACCGAAACCGGATGGTCGGTGGTGATCAAGCGTCGGATGCCGCAAGGCGTCAGCCCGCAGGTCCGCTCCGAAATCGCGTTCGCGGTTTGGGAGGGCTCCCAGCAGGAAGTCGGCGCGCGCAAAATGCGCACGGGGTGGATTCCGCTCTCGATGCAGGTGACGCAATGAACGATGAAACGGTGCGCCTGTTGCGCGAAGCCGCCGAGTGGCGACTCATCGCGATGCTGTTCGAGTGCCCCGGCGAAGGCTGGCACGGGCAGGTCGCGAAGCTCGCCGCGGAAATCGGTGACCCCGGCCTCAAGTCCGCGGCCGAAGCGGCCCGCGAAGAAGCCGCCGCGTCGCTCTATGACACCACCTTCGGCCCCGGCGGTCCCGCGCCCGCGCGCGAAGTCAGTTATCATGGCGACATCCTTCCCGGTCAATTGCTGGGAGAAATCGCCGCGTTCTACCAGGCCTTCGCCTATGGATCGTCCGCGCCGGAAGCTCCCGACCACGTCGCCGTCGAAGCCGGATTCATCGCGTATCTCCGCCTCAAACAGGCGTATGCGATCGAGCGCGGCGACGACGCCCATGCGGCTGTGACCGCCGAGGCCGCTCGCCGATTTATCGACGACCATCTTAATTGCATCGCCGAGCCGCTGGCGAAATCGCTGGCCGCATGCGGCATCCCGTACCTTGGCCTCGCCGCGGACGCGCTCCTGCATCGCGCCGGTCCGCGCCGATCTGTTCCTGATTTGGACCAAGCCGCGGCGGCGGAAGGTCCGAACAGTTGCCCGGCTCAAGCCGCCTGCAACTGCGCGATTAAGGAGTAGTTGGGCCAAAGCAGCACGTCGTTTGACCTTGCGATCGCGCGGAACGCCCGAAGTTGCGGTTAGTCGCGGAGGACCACATTCCCGCACGAGGCGGCATCTTTTAGCCGCCGCAGGCCCCCCCTATCATTTAGAGTCGCGAAGGCATAGAGTGTAGTTTGTAACGCTTGGATTGTTCCTTTCATCTAGACTCGGGAATTAGCCCGGGTTTTCTGTTCGAGAGCTTCCCGGCCAATAATCACGGAGGGCAAACATGCCCAGCAAATTGTACGTAGGCAATCTGGCCTACTCGGTATCCAACAGCGACCTAGAACAGCTGTTTTCACAGGTAGGCCAGGTGCAGAGCGCCGCAGTAGTCATGGACAAATTCTCGGGCCAGTCAAAGGGCTTCGGTTTTGTCGAGATGGCGACCTCGGATGAAGCTTCCAAGGCAATCCAGCAATTCAACGATTCTGAGCTCAAGGGCAGGAACATCAAAGTCAATGAGGCCAAGCCCCGCGAATCAAGCTTCGGCGGCGGCAACCGTGGCGGTGGCGGCGGTGGCGGTGGTGGCGGAGACCGCGGACGCAACCGCTGGTAAAGGCTGTATGGGGCGGGTCCAGACCCGCCCCTTTTTTTTCACGATGCACGGAGTGGTCGCGGCGAGCGTCTATCGCGGCCGGGGCCGACCTCGCGCTCGACATCCTGCCCGAATAATAAATTCTCCGGAAAACGGGACCGATGATGGCCACCACATCGGAAGGACTACCAGTTGGACAACAAACGCCGCAAAGAACAAACGCGCAAACTGAAGCAACAGGATAAGGAAGCACGTCGCGTGAAACGTCTCGCGGAACGGCCCCTGAATCCCGAACTTGCCGACGGTCAGGATGCCGACCTCGCGGGTCTGTTTCCCGGCCCGCAGCCCGTCCAGAATATCTGATCCGCCGCGGCTGACGTTGCCTCGCTCCGCTCCCGGCGCGCGCCCGCGCCGAGAGCCAGACTCCAGAACTCATTCCATCCTTCCCGGGCAAGTTCGCGTCCCGAAAAACGGCGTTGTTATTTCTCTCCGCCGAATTTGGGCTTGCGCTTCTCGATGAAGGCGTTCACCGCCTCCTTATGATCCGCCGTGTTGAAAGTCATCATCTCGTAGGCTAGCGACGCGTCCATAATCAGATTGGCCTGCTGCTTGAGCCACTTGTTCACGGCCAGCTTGCTCCATCGGATAGCCCAGGTCGGGCCGTCCGCCAGCTCCTGCGCGAGTTCCCGCGCCTTCGTCATCACATTCTCCGGCGCCAGCGCGTAATTCACCATCCCGATGCGGCCCGCTTCGGCGCCGTTGATGAAATTGCCGCGCATCAGGAATTCCTTGGCGCGATGCGGTCCGATCAGCAGCGGCCAGATGACCGCGCCGCCGTCGCCCGCGACCACGCCGACCTTGACGTGAGTGTCGGCAAAACGCGCCTTCTCCGAGACCACCGTGATGTCGCACAGCAGCGCGAGAGTCGCGCCGAGACCCACCGCGTCGCCATTGATCGCGCCGATAATCGGCTGCTCGACGTCGAGCATGTTTTCGACCAGGCGGCGTCCGTTGGCGGCGGCGATCGGACCGCGTCCGCGGCCTTTACCCTTCTTGCCCGTGGAGCCGATCAGGCTTCCGCCGGCCATTCCCTTGATGTCGCCGCCGGCGCAAAACGCGCGGCCCGCGCCGGTCAGGATAATCGCATTGACCTCGTGGTCGCCTCGAACGTCGATCCAGACCTGTTCCAATTCATGATGGACGACGTTGTTGACCGCGTTGAGCGACTCGGGCCGGTTGATCGTTATCGTCGCGACCCGCTCCGCCACTTCCACTTTCAGGAATTCATAATCGCTGTAATCGACCGCCATGATGACAAAATCCTCCTGCTGCTTTTCCTGAAGGTATACCCCCGCGCGCCCCGGCTTGGCTAACGCGCCGTCGCGCGTCATAGCGGGAAAAACAACGGCGCAAGCGCGTTTAACAAGGAGTTGACAAGATGGGTCCACTTATGTAGGCAAGGGCAATTCCGACCAAAAATAAGGAGGGATCGACCATGCAATGCACGTCCCGACTGTTCGTTTTTACGGCTCTTATAAGGTCCGAGGCGAAAAGCCTGACCAAGAGGAGCGTGATGATTCGCGGAGCGAATCGCATTACCTTTGCGGCCGGCGCACTTGCGGCACTTATCGGAGTCAGTGGCTGCGCGCCCCAGCAGCCGCCAAATCCGTCCCTGCAAACGGAGGAGGCTATACTGGAACTAGGCCGCCAGATGAAAGAGGTTCAGGCGGAGGTGAAGGCCCTCAAATCCCAGATGTTTGCTGCCACAGCCGCGCCGGCTGGCGCCCCCCCTTCGAACGCGGTGCCCGGCTTGACCAACGTAGGCTATACAGATATTTCCTGTCGCCCGAAACTCGACGGAGGCATCCCCTCCGACTCCAAAATGCTACCGCTGCGGGGTTATAAGGCCTCCGACACAGCAGGGGAAGTACTCCCAAAGCGGCCTGACTGCCAGCCGTTGGCGCCATTCACGCGTTTAGTCCTAGAGAATTCCGCGTTCGTCACGTCCGGCGGATACAGTAACAGCGTAGGAGTTGCGAACGCTTTGCTTCCCTCGACTCAGTTGAGTACCGTGGCCACCACGAGTTACTACTTGGGCGTAGGCTATTCGAAGAAGCCCTTTCTTAAACAACTGCGGGCCCTGCTTTACCCGGCCGACAGTCGGGAGGCCATCTCTCAACAGGGAACGTTTTGGGAGGATTTTGTCTGGAACGCAATCACTATGGACGCTTCGTATAGTTGGGGCAGGCAGCTTCAAGTGAAGAACGGCACCGCTAGCGAATCGTTCAACACACGGCCTTACTACAGCATAAGTGGCACCTATACTCTGGATCTTGAGAAAATGTGGATTTATGCGAGACACTGGGGCTATCCCGACACTCGCCCCGCGGATCAGGGATGGTACCTCGGCCCAAAAGACGAAGAATACTTTAAAGACCCGGGAGAGCGCCGTGGACGGCTGGGGCCAGCGGATTATTCATGGTCAGACCCGCCTCCCACTCGTTGAATCGCGAGCAGATGCCAATAACAAAACAAACATAGATTTGATGGTGCTCCCGCCCCTTCGTACGGAGGGGCGGGAGGGCCACTTGGATACTGTTGGGACAACCGGTCGGAATTACCAGCTACTTGATAGTGCCGCCGGTCTTCAGTTCCGTGATCCGTTGCGCGATTCTCTCGGCCCAGAAATTCATCGCATTCTGAGCGTCGCCCCACTGCCACTGCGCCGCGGAACTGAGCGCCATGCCGCCCTCGCGCTTATCGATCGCCGCCGCGAGCAGCTCGCCGGTCGCGGAGTCGGTCGCCTTCATCGCGGTCTCCGCGGAGCCCACGAAGGCGTAGCTGCCGGTCGCGAGAGACGCGATTCCGGTGAGGATGCGGGCCTGCGGAATTACCACCGAAACCGACCGAAGGCCGGGTGTCGACGCCGTCGCGTTGATTAGCGCAACCTGGATCGTGGCCACGCCCGGCCCGCTCTGGTCGAACATCCTGACCTTCTTCTTCTGCAGGTTCTCCTTGAGCGTGTTGTAGTAGTACGTGGTCAGCATCTGCTGGTCGGCCGGCGATACGCTCGAGCTGCCGGAGTCCCAGAACTGAACCGGTTCGAGCAGGATGCCCTTGTATTTGCTCCACTGGGCGTTGGGATTGATGTAGACCATCGCGGCCTGGCCTTCCTTGCCGGGCCGAAGCAACGAGGCATCGCTGCCGAGAAAACCAATCCCCGGAGATTGACCGCTCTCGACTTGCTGGACGACGGCGGGCTTGCTCTCAACCGTTTGCGCGCATCCCGAGACGAGTCCCGCGATGAGGATGCCGCACGCGATGATCGGTAATGAGATTTTTGAACCGTTGGCCTGCCAAAGCAGTTTCATGTGAATCGCTCCTTGCTACGAACGCCTCGCGGATCGATTCCTTGCCAACTGATTCTATCGGGTCTGCTGCGTCGCCTCCATCAAATACTCGGCAACGTTGAGGACGCGCATGGTGGCGTCGGCTTTCGCCGATGAGAGTCCGTTCTCCAGCATCTGAGTGCAGTTCGGGCAGCCGGTCAGCACGACCTGCGCGCCGGTATCGATCGCCTGTCGGGCGCGCCTGACGCTGGCGCCGTCCATCGTGGAATCCTTCCGCCAGATCTGACCGCCTCCCCCGCCGCAGCAGAATGCATCCGCGCCGCGAGGCTCCATGTCGGCGAACTCGATTCCGGGGATGCGCGAGAGCAACCCGCGTGGCTCATCCACGATGCTGTTCTGCCGGGCGAGATAGCAGGGATCATGGTATGTAACGCGACCATCCGCGGCCGCCGAGAGATCGAGGCGGCCCTGGCGGACGAGTTCCAGCAGGAACTCCGTGTGATGCACGACCTCGATTCCTAGATCGTACTCGTTGCGCAGCGTATGCATGCAGTGCGGACAGGAAGCGACGATTCGTTTGACGCCGGTCGCCTTTATCAGCGCGGTGTTCTGCTCGACAAAGGCCTGGAACAGATGCTCCGCGCCCAGGCGCCGCGCGAAATGGCCGCAGCATCCTTCCTCGTCGCCGAGAATCGTGTAAGCGACTCCGGCCCGGTCGAGCAGTCGGGCCACACTGGCGGTCTGCCGTTGCGCCCGCTCGACCATCGCGCCGGTGCAACCGACCCATAGCAACACCTCGGCGCCGTCTCGACGCGCGGCTCCGGATATTCCCTTGGCCCATGCCGTCCGGGACTGATTGATTCCGACCCACGGATGGCCGCGAGTTTCGAGGTTGCGCGCGACCGCCGCCAGATCGGCCGGGACGTTGCCATCCACCAGCATCAGGTTGCGCCGCAACTCCAGCAGCTTTGACGGAACGTCAATCGCGACCGGACATCGCTCGGCGCATCCGAAGCACTGAGTGCATGCCCAGACCGCTCCATCGCCGATAGCCGTACCGACGAGTTTGGTATCGGCCGCGCCGTTCAGGCCGGCTCCGTGCGCGAACCGCTTCAGGTCGGCAATTAGCTGGCGCGGATTCAGAGGCGTGCCTGCCGCCACCGCCGGACAGTTCTGCTCACAGCGCCCGCATCGCATGCACGCATCGAGGTCCATCAGATCTTTCCAGGTGAGATCGCCGAGATGGGCCACGCCGAAAGTGTCCGGATTCTCCAGGTCGAGCGAATGCGGCACGCTCCACGGTTTGAGGAGGCGGAAAAACAGGTTGAGCGGCACGATGAACAGATGCGAGAGCTTGGTATAACCGACGGCCACAAACGCGAGCACGCCCAACGCCACGTGGGTATGCAGCATCCACATCGCGGGTTTCAATTCGGCTTCGATCCCGACGCCGTCCAGTAGTCGATAGCCGGCCCATCGCAGCGGCGTCATCGCACCGAAGCTGTTGATCAGAACGCCGGTCGCGCCGAGCAGGAACAGGAGCGCCAGCACCGCGACGTCATCGATGGTGGTAGGAAGATCGCCGGTCGAGCGCCGGCGGATGCGTCGCGCCGCCGCCATGATAGCGCCGATCATCAGGCCGAGCCCGGCGATCTCGCGAAACGTCCCGAAGACGATCCGGTGGTTCCACAATCGGCTTCGTATCGCGGGCACGTGGACGATAATCAGGAAGGAACCTGCGGCGAACAGCATCGCGTGCATCGCGCCGGCATAGTTGTCGGCGAGGAGTTTCCGGTGACCAAAGATATCTTTCAGGGTTTCCGCGACGCGCTCGGGCATCCTGTCCCATCGCGACTCGGGACGCCCACGAAGCCACAATCGGATGTGACGGAAATAGAGGCCGGCGAGGACCGCTGCGACGGCAATCCCGATTGTGGCCCAGAACGCCGGCATGCCCCCGAGGCCGAACCGGGCTAACAGGTCGCGCAGCGCGTACATATCGGTGGCTTTCCGCTAAGTGGCCCGCGCCTGCTTCAGCAGTTCCGGCACGAGTTCTTCCCACTCGCCGACGATGCCGTAGTGAGCGTATTGGAAGATCGGCGCCTTGGCGTCCTTGTTGATCGCGACGATCACCTTGGATTTCTGGCATCCCAGCAGATGCTGCGTCGCGCCCGAGATACCAACTGCCATGTACAATCGGGGCGCGACCGTGGTCCCGGTCATCCCGACTTGGCGCTCCCGAGGCACCCACTCGCGATCGACCGCCTTCTTCGAGGCGCCAAGGCATCCGCCCAGGGTCTGGGCCAGTTCATTCAGTTGGGTAAAGCCCTCGGGAGAGCCGATGCCGAGGCCGCCGCTTACAATCACTTCGGCCTGCTCCAGCTCCTCGACCACTCCGGCAGGTCGGGTGATGCGCTCCTGGAATACGATCCGCTGATCGCCGGGGGCCGAGGCTGCGCGTACATCGATGACTTCCGCGGGCGGTCCATCCGCCGGAGAGAGGGCATCGACGCACTTCGGACGCAGGGTGATGAGCACCGGCATTCCCGAGTATGCTTCCCGCACCACGATCTTGCCGCCGACCTGATTGCGTGTGCAGACGATCTTGTCATCCTCGACCGTCGCATCCGCACATCCCGATGCCCATGGGCCTCGCAACGCGAAGGCCAGTCTCGGTGCAAGGTCCAATCCCATCGGTCCATGCGGAAGGATCACAATCCGCGGCGTCACGGCCTGGCAAACCGCGGCGGCCAAAGCGGCGAAGCTCTCGGGATAGTAGCCCGGCGCATCGCTGCCCGGCATCCCATAGACACGATCCGCTCCCGCGGCGCCGGCGGCGACCGCCACTTCGGCGGGTGCGCGTCCGAAGACGAGCAGGCCAACGGGACCTCCCGCTCCCGCGGTCATCCTTCGACCGAGGGCCAGCATTTCGCGAGTCGCCGCGCTCAACGGATGCCGGCCGCCATCGGCTATCACCACGACGCCATTCGCCATGGCGCTCATATCACCTTTCTTTCCCTGAGCCGGGAGAGAAGTCCCCGCGCCCGAGCATCGGCCGAGTCGCCGTTGATGAAGTCGCAATTTCCGGGTGGCGCCGACGGAGAACGACCCAGCAGATGAGGCGCCGGCATCGATGCCGACGCCGCGAGCTCATCGGCCTTCCATCGGTGCAGCGGCCTTTTCTTGGCCTCCAGCACCTTCATGAAAGAAGGGTAGCGGGGCGTGTTGGTCTCGGAACAGATCGTCAGCAGCAAAGGAGGCGTACACTTGAACAGATCCTCGCCGCCTTCCCACAGGCGACGGACGCGAAAGGCGCTTCCGTCCACTTCGATGCCGGTCACCAGGGTAAGGAACGGGATGCCGATCATTTGGGCTACGTAGGGTCCGACCAGGGACGAACCGGTGTCTGCCGCTTCGCGACCGCAAAGAATCAGGTCGAAGCCGCCCAGACGCTTTACGGATGCTGCCAGCAGGGATGCCGCGCCGAGGCTATCCCACGCGCGATCCGCGTCCTCGATCAGGACGCCCTCGTCCGCGCCCATCGCCATCGCGTAGCGAACGGTGCGATCGGCGGCGGATGGCCCGCAGCATAGGGCTATGATCTTGCCGCCGCACTGCTCCTTGATCTGGACCGCGGCTTCAACCGCATTCTCATCGAACAGGCTGGGAACTTGAGGCAGGTCGGCGGTCCGCACATGCCCGTCCCCGTCGAGGCTGAACACCCCTTCGGGATCGGGCACCTCCTTGATCAGCACCGCGATGTTGATGGCGCCCACCGCTTGTTTTATCGCGACGCAGCGGGGTTAACGGCCGACCGTGTAGTCCGCCAACCCGACCTTGGCCAATCGTTCCTTCGAAGGAACCCCGGTCTCGAGGTCCCATCCCGCGAAGCCGTAGTATTCGTTCACCAGCTGGCCCAGGTGCTCGCCGGCGGAACGGCCTTTTGCGGGGCCGGCCTCGACTCGCCCGAGCAGGCGTGGCGCGACATCCAGATCGTTGGCCTTCTTGATCCCTCGCGCCACCGCAAACAGCCGCATCAGTTGCACCACGCGCTCACCGATAAGCATCGCGTCGTCCGCGCTGATGTTGAAACCGGTGGCCTGGGAGACGGCCAGAGGTTCCAGCCACATGCTGTCTTTAACGCCCATGCTGGCAAACCAGCACTCGCCGGTGCAGTCGGTCCACATCTTCTTGAGCTGGCTTCGATAACCACTGAGGGCCTTGCCGTCGGTGCTGGTGAGATCCAGAGGCTCGGGATCCAGGTCGAACTCGGGGGCCGATTCCATGAAAAAGCCCTGCCAGGTAGGCCCCGCTCCGGAAACCATCTCCCCCAGCAGCGGGCCGACGCCGATAGCCCGAAGATCGTGATCGTTATGGCCCACGCCCTTGATATGCATGATCATGTCGTGGGCACCCCGGCCGAGCTGGTCGCATGCCTTGCGGAACCCCTGTGCCAGAACCGCTCCTAGGCCCTCCCGATTCAGCATCTGAAAGAACAACTCGCGTGCGGCCTCGTCGTTGCCCCACTCGAGCTTGAGCCCGCGCGTCTCCTCCTCGGTAAGAAGGCCCTTGTTGTACATCTCGAATGCCAGCGCGATCAGATGGCCCGCGTCGCACGGGTCGCAGCCCATCGCGTCGTAGAAGTTGGCCATGGCCAGGCACGTGCCGGGATCATCGATGCCGATCTCGGTCGCGGCGCCCTCGATATTCTCGGGGCCGAAGCCCGAGGCGCGAGTGCCGGCGCACGGGCCCGTAGTGATCAGCGTGTCGTGATGGCACTTGATGTCGCACTCCCATGAGCCCACCGGCGTGACCTTCCATCGGGCAGCATCCTCTGCCCACCGCTTGCCCCACGCTACCTGCCGGCCGCCATCATCCTGGAAGTTGTTGAAGGGAACCCATCCGGCCTCGGCCAGCATGGGCGTGGTTACAATGACGGGTTGCTTGAACAGGCTGCGGAAGCCCTCAAATTCCGTGATCTTGGCTCTCCACTTCTCGCAGGTCGCGAGAAATCCGGGCAAATCATGGATGGGCACGGTTTTGGTTCCGCGCACCGCGATGGCCTTCAGATTCTTGAATCCGAAAACTACGCCGCAACTTCCCTTGTTCGCGCCGTACGCCCCGTCGGCCCGTACTGAGGCGCCGGGGATCATTCGCTCGCCGGCCGGCCCGATACAAGCCACGCTGATATTCTCGACGTCCTTGTGGTCGGCCGCGATCGTGCGCTGGGTCTCGAAGGTATCCCGACCCCAGTATTTGCCGGCGTCGCGCAACTCCACATGATCGTCGTCGATCCACAGGTAGACCGGCTTGCTCGCCTTGCCGCGAAAGATGATCGCGTCGTACCCGGCATGCTTGAGCCGCGCTCCGAAATGGCCGTGGCCCTGCGAGCAGACCGGATGGAAGTCCAGGTGCGGATTCAGCGTTATGACCTTCCAATCCGACGAGCTTGGGGCCTTGGTACCGGTCATCGGGCCGGTCATGATGATAATCGGCGTTTCCGGTTCGAGCGCCTTGGAGTCCCGGCGGATGTTCTGGCAGAGCATGTGCAAGCCCAGCCCGGCGCCTCCGATCCAGGTCCGCCGGACGCTTTCATCCGGCATCGGGCCTTTCGTTACTGTGCCTTTGGTTAGGTCGACCTCCAGCAGAACACCCCAGTAGCCTCCTGGCATCTTCCTATCCTCCCTGATGCGGCGACGCGGCCGTTTCGTCTGAAATCACGGTTGGTGCTTCCAACAAGCGCACAAACACACAGCGTCGTGCATACCGCGTGCCGCGTGCGAGATGGGTTAATGCGGCGGAATTGTGGCGCAATTCCCGAAGCTGCGGCTTTGCCGGAGCATCGAATGGCGTCACGCTGTGTCCTTCAGGCGCACCCGGAAAAATGCTTAGCGCGCTCGGGCGCCGTCCGCCGGGGCTGTTTGTCCAGTCCGGTAAAATTAGCCGCCGCGAACGACGGGCTGCTAAACCTTGTCCATCACCTCCGCGCGGAAGCGCTCGATCTCAGCCCCCTCCAGTGCCTTGAAGGGAAGGCCGACCATCGTGCGCTGAACGCCGATCTCCGCGAGACGCCGGACCTCATCCGCGGTCAGCGGTTTGCCGGTACGCAGACTCAGCGTCACCTCGAGCGGCTTGGTGCGACTCATCGCGCGCTCATATTCGTGCAGCCGCGCGATCTGCGTGCGCGCCTGTTCGAGACTGTGCGCGATTCCATACCATCCGTCGCCCAGCCTCACGGCGCGCTTGAGCGAGGGCTCGCTCGTGCCGCCGAAGACGATTGGCGGATGCGGCTGCTGAATGGTCTTGGGCATGAACTTCATCCCTTCGGTCCGAACCGTCTTTCCCTCGTACCGCGGATCGCTCTTGCTCCACAGCTCGGTCATTAGTTCGAGATACTCCCGCGTTCGCAGCGCGCGGTCCTCGAACTTCATTCCCACCGCCTCGAACTCCTCCTTGAGCCATCCGATTCCGACCCCGAAGATCACGCGCCCCTGACTCAGGTAGTCGAGCGTGGCGACGGCCTTGGCGGTGGCGAACGCGTTGCGCATCGGCAGCACGAAGATGCCGGTTGCTAGGCGGATTTTTTTGGTCACGGCAGCGGCATACGCGAGCGCTATCAACGGATCGTGAAACGGCGCGTCGGCCGCGACCGGAAATCGGCCGTCCGCCGAGTACGGGTAGATCGAGTTCTGATGAACCGGCATGATCAGGTGCTCCGCGATCCAGACCGATTCGAAGCCGCATTCTTCCGCCTTGCACACATCGGCGGCGATCGCTTCGCCGCTGAGCTTGCTGATGAAGGTGCCGAATTTCATGCGTGGATACCTCTGCTTTCAATGACGCTGTGGCGCGCCATTACCATCACCATTACGTCGAGACCCGGATTTTTGATAGGGACAACCGATGAGTCAACCGGGCGGGTCTGATGGTATGCTGTCGCGGTCAAGACGAGGACCCTGAGACAATACTCAAGAGAAGGCGGATCGATATATGAAAGTGCTGTTCGAGAAAAAAGGGCCTATCGCCTATGTCACCATCAACCGGCCGGAGCGGCTGAACGCCTGCGACTTTGAGACCTACCGCCATCTGGCCGAAGCCTGGCGCGAGTTTCGAAACGATCCGGCTCTGCGCGTCGGCATCCTGACCGGCATTGGAGAGCGCGCGTTCTCGGCCGGCAGCGACATCAAGGCCGACTACGTCGAGCAGCCCGGCGGTGAGCCTCCCAACGAGCTGTTTCCGGTGATGCTCGAACTCGACAAGCCAATCATTGCCGCGATTAACGGTCATGCCAACGGCGGCGGCCTGGAACAGGCGCTCGCCTGCGATATCAGGGTGGCCGCCGAGCACGCCCAGTTCGGCCTTGGCGAGGTCCGCCTGGGCTGGCTGCCGGGCGGCGGGGGTACGCAACGCCTGCCGCGCCTGATTCCGCTGGGCCGGGCGCTGGAAATGCTGTACACCGGCAATCGCATCGACGCCAACGAGGCGCTGCGTCTGGGGCTGGTCGATCACGTCGTGCCGATAAGCCGGCTCATCGGCAAGTGTGAGGAGATCGCCGTCGAGATCTGCAAGAGCGCGCCGCTCGCCGTGGAGCGGATCAAGCAGGCAGCCCTGCGCGGCCTGGACTTGCCGCTCGCCGATGGATTGAAGCTGGAGCGCGAACTGTTCAACTGGTTGATGGAAACCGAAGACGCCCGTGAGGGCGCGCTGGCCTTTGCCGAGAAGCGTCCGCCGCGGTGGAAGGCAAAATAGGAAAGCGACCAGACGTTACCGTCAGAGATTGTTCCCGATCTAAATCTCATCCTGAATGACGAATGCGGATGGTTGTGGTACTGCTCCCCGAATGATCGAGTTGCGGAACCTGACGAGTCTTCTGGTCGCCAACAGGGGCGAGATAGCTATCCGCGTCATGCGTGCCGCCGCCGAGATGGGAATCCGGACGGTGGCCGTCTTCTCCGAGGACGACGGCCATTCACTGCACACGCGCAGGGCGGATGAAATTCGCCCACTGCGCGGCGCCGGCGCCCCGGCCTACCTTGACGTTGAGCAAATCCTCGCCGTCGCCAGGGAGGCAGGATGCGACGCGATCCATCCCGGCTATGGCTTCCTTAGCGAGAACGTCGGGTTTGCTCGGCGTTGCGGCGAGGAAGGGATCACGTTCATAGGGCCGCAGCCGGAGATTCTCGAACTCTTCGGCGACAAGGTGCAAGCGCGGTCGGTGGCGGAGCGCTGTGGAGTGCCGTTGATGCGGGGCTCGTCGCGCCCGGCCAGCCTTGATGAGGCCAGAAAGTTTTTTTCATCGTTGAGCAGCGGCGCTTCGATGATGATCAAGGCGGTGGCCGGTGGCGGAGGCCGCGGAATACGCGCGGTGCATCGCCTCGACGAAATCGAGGAGGCCTATATCCGTTGCCAGTCCGAGGCGCGGGCGGCCTTCGGCAACGGCGACGTTTATGTCGAGCAGTTGATGCCGCACGCCCGCCATATCGAGGTGCAGGTCATCGGCGATCGATCGGGATTCGTGAGCCATCTCTGGGAGCGCGAGTGCAGCATCCAGCGGCGGAATCAGAAACTGGTCGAAATCGCGCCGAGCCCCGGATTGTTTCCGGGCCTGCGCGATCGGCTGACGGCGGCGGCGATGCGGCTTGCCGAAGAGGTCCACTACGACAACGTCGGCACGTTTGAGTTCCTGGTCGAAGCTCCCGCCGCAAACGATGGGGCCGCGTTCGCATTCATCGAAGCGAACCCGCAGGCTGCAGGTCGAGCATACGGTGACCGAAGAAGTGACGGGTGTCGATCTCGTCAAGCTCCAGATGCAGATCGCGGCCGGCCGCTCGCTCGCGGAGCTCGGACTGCGGCAAGCCGACGTGCCGAAGCCTCGCGGATTCGCGATGCAGGTGCGCGTCAACATGGAATCGATCGGTGCCGATGGCGGCACGAAGCCGTCCGGCGGGACAATCGCGGCGTTCGAGCCGCCGTCGGGATCAGGGATACGCGTCGATACCTTCGCCTACGCCGGTTACACGACGAATTCCAGATTCGATTCGCTGCTGGCCAAGCTTATCGCGCACTCGCCGTCGCCGGACTTCGCGGACGTGGTGAAAAAAACCTATCGCGCGCTGTGCGAGTTCAGGATCGAAGGTGTGCCCACCAACATCGGATTCCTGCAAAACCTCCTGCAACATCCCGGGTTCGTCGCGAATGGCATGTACACCCGCTTCGTCGAGGACCACATCGCGGAGCTGACCGCGCCCGCAACCTCCGCTCATCGGCGTCTCTTCTTCGATCGCGCGGCTCGGCCCCATCTCGCCGGCGCCAGGATCGATGCGACCGATCCGCTCGCGGTGCTCGATCACGGCAAGAAGGGAATTCACGCGCCGGTCGCATCCGCAACCGACGCGAGTGCGCGCGCTTACGATATCGCGGGACCGGAAAACACGGTGGCGATCAGGGCGCCGATGCAGGGCACGATCGTGTCGATCGACGTGCAAGAGGGAGAGTTCGTGCGCCGGGGCCGGCAGCTCCTCGTGATGGAGGCGATGAAGATGGAGCACGTCATCCGGGCCGAGCGGAGCGGGGTCGTGCGACTCGTTCCGATCGCCAAGGGCGACGCCGTCTTTGAAGGCCATCCGCTGGTCTTCATCGAGGAGGCCGAGGTCGAGGACGCTGAGGTTGCCGAGACCAATAAAGTTGATCTCGATTATATCCGCCCGGACCTCGCCGAAGTTAACGAGCGCCACGCGATCGGTCTGGACGCGGCGCGGCCCGATGCGGTAGCCCGCCGCCGGAAAACGGGCCAGCGCACCGCTCGCGAGAATGTCGAGGACCTGTGCGACCCTGGCACTTTCGTCGAGTATGGACCGCTGGTCATCGCGGCGCAGCGACGACGACGCTCGCTGGAGGACCTGATCAGGCGCACACCGGCCGACGGGCTAATCGCGGGAACCGGCAGGGTCAATGGCGATTGTTTCGCGGATTCCAGGGCGCAGTGCGTCGTGATGGCTTACGACTTCACGGTGCTTGCGGGCACTCAGGGCGCAACAGAACCATCGCAAGAAAGACAAGATGTTCGAGCTGGCGCGGGAGTCGCGTTTGCCGGTGATCATCTTCACCGAGGGTGGAGGCGGGCGCCCCGGCGATACCGACGGGCTCTGGGTTGCCGGCCTCGACTGTCTCGCCTTCACCTATTGGGGCAAATTGAGCGGCCTCGTGCCGCTCATCGGGATCAACTCCGGCAGGTGCTTCGCCGGCAACGCCGCGTTGCTCGGATGCTGCGACGTGGTTATCGCCACCGCCGACTCCAACATCGGGATGGGCGGACCGGCGATGATCGAAGGCGGTGGGCTCGGCATTTTCCGTCCCGAAGAGGTCGGGCCGATGGATGTGCAGGTGCCGAACGGCGTGGTCGACATCGCGGTGACCGACGAGGCCGAAGCGGTACGGGCGGCGAAGAAGTACCTGTCGTACTTTCAGGGAGCCGTCAGCGATTGGGAGTGCGCCGATCAGCGGATGCTGCGCGGAATCATTCCGGAGAACCGGCTCCGCATCTATGACGTTCACACGGTGATCGAGACGATCGCGGACACAGGCTCGGTGCTCGAACTTCGCCGCCATTTCGGGCTCGGCATGGTGACGGCGCTTCATCAGGATCGAGGGGCGCCCGATCGGCGTGATCGCCAACAATCCGGTGCATCTCGCCGGCGCCATCGACAGCGACGGCGCGGACAAGGCCGCCCGCTTCATGCAACTGTGCGACGCTTTCGACATCCCGCTCCTGTTCCTGTGCGACACGCCCGGCATGATGGTCGGACCGGAGATCGAAAAGACCGCTCTGGTGCGCCACGTCTCCCGGATGTTCGTGACCGGCGCCAACCTCAGCGTGCCGTTTTTCACTATCGTCCTGCGCAAAGGCTATGGTCTCGGTGCTCAGGCGATGGCCGGCGGCAGCTTCAGGGTTCCGATGTTCACGGTTTCGTGGCCGACCGGAGAATTCGGGGGCATGGGACTCGAAGGCGCGGTGAAGCTGGGTTTCCGCAAGGAAATCGCCGCGCTCGACGATCCCGCCAAACGCAAGGCGCTGTTCGATCAGATGGTGGCCAGGATGTACGAAATCGGAAAGGCCGTGAACATGGCCTCCAACTTCGAGATCGACGACGTAATCGATCCGCTCGAATCGCGAAAATGGATCATGGCCGGCCTGCGTTCTTCACCCGCACCCGCGCCGCGCACCGGCAAGAAGCGGCCAATGCATCGATACATGGTAATCGTCCCGCGGCGACTTCCGTCACGGTCGCCGCGGAATCGCGCGGTTCGAGGCCGCGGACGACTCTCCCGCAGGTTTTCAGCGCCGCCGGGTAGCCGAGGCGTTCTTATCGTCAGAAATCGGGGACTCGTTGGCGGTGGATGCAGGCTGGAGCGAACTGCTCTCTCGGTTAAATTCCCTGAGCATCAGCGAAAATACAGGGAAGTTTCACGATTTCGAGCCAATCCAGCCTGTCCCTACTAAAAATTCCGAAACCCTTGAGAAGTCTAGCGATTTATCCTGCCCCGCCGTAGTGTCGCCGACATGCTCGCGGTCATCTCGGCGCTCCTTTCATGATTCGCTTGTCGGTTTCGCAGCCGAGCGGATTTGGAGCTCGAGGTCATTGCGCTCCGCCATCAACTGGCAGTCCTGCGTCGCCAGCGTCCCGGGCGTACCCGGCTCTCCCCGATCGACCGCCTACTCCGGGGCTGGCTTTACCGGGCATGGCTGCGGGGTCTCGAAGTGATGGTCCTGGTCAAATCAGCGACCGTGGTCCAATGGCATCGTCAGGGATTCCGGCTCTATTGGCATTGGCGCTCACGGACTGGATGGCCGCGAGCGGATCGCGAGGTCCCTAACCTGATCCGGCAGATGAGCAGAGCCAACCCGGGGTGGGGTGCGCCCCGCATCCACGGCGAGGTTTTGAAGCTCGGCATTGCAGCGATGTCATATATGGACCCCGCCCGCGCGCAAGGGTGAGGGTTGACCCACCTACACGGGGCAACCAGCGGCAAAGTAATCGGTATTCCGAAAGTCGGTGGACCGCACCATCGCTACCAGCGCCTCGCGGCGTGACGCGTCGCGCTCACCGTTGATTGCCGCTGCGGTAACCGATGCGGCATCGTCCTCGCATTTATTGGTGGAAGCCCGTTCCATCTAATTCGGGTGGCAGCCACGTGCGATTTCCATCCCACTTGGCTCCGAGTGATTGCAGCCAAACGCTATTCGTTCTTGCGCTACCGCAAATTTCCGTTCAGATGGGATTTTCAGCAGGGACAGTCGTGAAGAACGCGAGCATGTCGGCCAGCCTACGGCACCGCCTCCCAAAACTCTAATGGTTTCCTTGTTTTTAGAATTTTCAGCAGCCACAGTCCAAATTTCCGACCGTTCCTGGGTGTGGATTCAGGCATGATGGCTTACTATTCCATGTAGAGACCCGAGCCGACGATATAAGTATTCTGACCTGATTGGACCTTCCGTACGAAGGTCCGCTTACGCGCAGGCAGATTATTTCCGGGCTTGTACCAGTAAAGATCCATCCAGGTGCTGCCATCTTTCATGGCGGCGGCGATTTCCTCCTTGACCACCAGCCCACCCTTCAAATCCCTCAGGGCGATGAGATTCTTTCGGGAGTATGTACTTAACGCAACTAGCGGGACCAGCCGGGACGAAGCGGGATCGCATGGGATGACCGCCGCTACTTCGCCTTCGCCTTTTCGGGCTTAGGCCAGCCGCCGACAGGCCGCTTCTTGGAAATCAGCTTCCGCATCGCGTCTTTCCAGTCACCCTCGATTTTCAGGACTTCGGGCGCTGGGCCGGGGGGACGGCGTTTTGGCTTCGTCGCTTTCTTATTCATCGTGCGAGACCTTCCCATTGCCAAAGCGTCGGCTGTACTCGCGACTAATCCGAGTGAGGATTGCGGCATAGTCTAGCTCGGTTCCTCTGAGGTCAACCCACTCGAAAGGGTACGGCTCGGCGTTCGTCGCTCGATACCGAAGAACTAGAAATTCGTCGAATTTAGGCTGGACTTCATGTCTGAGCCGCGCTTCGGCCTGTGCGGCTTCTTGAGACGGGTGGCGGTTCTTCCGACCATCAGTCGTCGTTATTTTGTCGCCTTCATATCCGGTGCAGACGGCGGCATGATTGATGCCCACGATGGCAACGCAGATCGGTTCTCCCGCACCTCGCTTGAATTGTGCGGTCTGATTTATCAGGTCATTTTCTACTCGGTCGATCTGTTTGATCATCGCCTTCGCGAGGATCTTCACTTCCACGCCGATTTCGACAGTCGCGACCTGTCCGCGCGCTACAGTGAATCGCGGATCTTCGACCGCGACCACTCCGGGAACGATTTCGCCAAAGGTTCCATCGCCGCGCCTAGCTATTACGCCGCGACGCTGATTGCGCGTATTCACAACGCGCTCACGGTCGGCGATCCGGGTTACCAATCGCGCCGACTTCGCGAGCACATATAAATCTTCGTAGAGATGCATCGCGATGAAGTCCCCGAGGCCCGAATTGCGATGCAAATAGCGCTTGCCCTCGAAGGTCTGCCGGAACGCATCTAATAGCCGATATGACACGGGGTTTTGCTAGTCGAGGAGTTCGGCTTCGACGGCACCGAACATCCGACGCAACGCTGCTGCGCCTTTTATTCTCGTCCGCGCCAGCATCGCATAGGTCGGGTCGATCTCGCCACTCAACGAGTTTCGTCCGGCCTGAATAGCGGCGATCGCAGTCGAACCCGTCCCGGCGAAGGGGTCGGCAATGGTATCGCCCGCAAACGAAAACATGCGGATCAGCCGGTCGGCCAGCTCAATCGGGTATGGTGCCGGATGCCCGTCGCGCGTGGACGCACCCTTGATGTCTACCCAGAACGAACGAAACCAGTTTTGCATCTCACTCTTGGTGAGCATCGAAAGCGCTTTCTGCATCGGCGTCACGGATCTATATTGGCCGCCTTTGCGAAAAAACAGAATATGCTCGATGTCGTTTTTGATGACCTGCCCCGGCTGATAGGGCTTTCCGTAGAATCCCGTGCCGTTGCCCTCCGCTTCGGTCGCGCCATTGGCGATCTTGTACCAGAGGATCGGCGTCAGACAGTCGAGGCCGATGCGGCGCATCCGCACCTGAATGTCAGAGTGGAGCGGCACCACGTAGTGGCGTCCGCCTTTTTTCCGCGAAATGCACACATCGCCGACCACGCAGCAGATACGGCCGCCGGGGACCAGGATGCGCGCACACTCGCGCCACGCCTTATCAAGCTCGTCGAGGAAATGCTCATAGTCCTCGATGAAGCCCATCTGGCCCTCGGTTCGCCGGTACTCTTTGAGCGTCCAGTATGGCGGGGAAGTGACAATCAAATGCGCTGAGGCATCGGCAATCCACGACAGGTCGCGGGCATCGCCAACGCGCAAACGGTGTACTGTGCGATTGAACGGGCGCGGCCAAGGCTTCATGCGATGCTGCTCGTTGGCGCGCAGCAGGGCGCGCAAGCCTTGAGGCGTGTTGTCGGCGGCATCGCTTTCTTGAATCGCCAGCCGAGCAACGCCGCGCGTCATTTTCTGGCCGATGTTCGCATTTGCTTGCTGTTTCAAAATGGTTTGCCCTGTGCGGGACTCGGAGGCAAAGTCACCAATGGTTCTTTGTATCGCAGCCGCTTACCTTCCGCACTCCGAACCGCACGCGCCAGCCGTTCGCCGTCATCGATCTTGCGCGCATTCCAACGGAAGTCAAACTCGGCAACATAGCGATGGAGATGCTTTCGGCTGACGTTGTGGAAGGTGCCATAGATACCGCGCTTGAGCAGGGAGAAAGCGCTTTCAACCGTGTTGCTGTGCGTTCCATCCGGCTTCGCGTATTCGCCCTTGCTGTGATCGGTCATGCCATGCCGCGCAAATGGCCTTGCGATGTGGCCGCGCCGATAAAGTGGCGAGCTATCGGTCATCAGGTGAGACTCGCGGGTGATGTTTTCCTGGAGAATCCGGCCAACATTCGCCGCGTTCACTTCGGTTGTCACGAATGATCGAATCTTGCCGCCACGCTCAACCAGTGAAACGACCGGCGTTTTATGATCCAACCACCCTTTCATCACGCCCCTGTGCGGTTGCTTGTTGCGGGGCTTGCCGCCGACGTAAGTCTCGTCCGTTTCGACGATCCCGCTCAGCTTCGGCTGCGCCCGGTAATCTTCGGCCATCCCGAAACGAATCCGGTGCATCATAAAGAGCGCGGACTTGTACGTCAGGCCGGTCTCGCGCTTAATCTGCAACGCGCTCACGCCCTTCTTGGACGAGCACGACTTCCAAAGCGCATAAGCCCAATGGCGCAGGGGAATCCGGCTGTCTTCCATCACGGTGCCAACGCGAACGGTATATTGCTTTTTACAGCCGTTGCACCTCCACAGGAAGCGCTTGTTACGCCGGCCGGTCGTGCTGTCGCTCATCTTGTAAACATCGCTGTCGCCGCAACGCAGGCAGCACGGGCCGGTCACGCCCCAGCGTAAGGACTCGATAAATTCGACCGCCGCAAGTTCGTCGGCGCAAGCCTTTGGAAGCGCGGCCACGATCGCGGACTTGTCGGAACCTGCTTTTCTTTGTCCCTTTGCCATAATTTCACTTTAGCATATCGTGATACTTGAGTCAAGTATTATGATGGTGACGGCGCAAATACGGCTGTCGATAGCATCTCGGATACCGCAAGTGATCGTTTTTTAAACTGATCTAGTTCCGACTGCTCATAGAAATGAAACCCGCCAGTTTGCTTGAAGGTGAGCACGTCGAGACCTTCCACTGCGTTTCGATTAAAGAAATGCGACTCTAATACGCAATGTGCTGCAAAGAATGTCAGATCATCAACTGAGCGCCGATTGGGAACATGGAAAGTTGAATAGTAGCGCTGGGGTAAGAACACGGCGGGATTAGCTCCGTCGCCGACAAAGATCGCACCTCCAATGTGCGGCACAAGGCTCGCCCGCATGCTATCAACGCCTTGGAGTTTCCACACTTCGCCAAAGTCGCCAGAGGGCAATACCGCCAAGACCGTTCGCATATAACCGCTGTCAAATCTGAGTATCCCCAACCGCGCCCTCTCGGTTTCTAACGTTTGGTTGGCGATAGCCTCAATCGCCAATCTGCGGTCATCGATGATTCGATATTCGCTCGGATTAAACCGCCCTTGCCGGATTTCCTTGAACATATCCTCGGTGATGCTTCGCGCAACGGTGTCGCCCGCATAACACCCGGCCGTCCGCGCAGTGTTATCCCAACATATTTTTGTCACCATTTCTCGTGTGCGGCATCCATCACCCCAAGTGGCCAACTCCGCACGATCTGCCGCCATGACCCAGCCATCGGACGCAAAAGCAAAAACGCAGAATGTCATCGGAAACTCCTGTTGGTCGATGAGAGTTTCCGAACGGTAGGCTCTGAGCACGTGGGATGTCAAAACGCCCCTCCCGCCCAAATTGCGTTAAGTACATACTCCCGGATTCTTTCCTTCCAAGCTGGGTTGGGCGGGATTGACCAACTCTGTGCCATCAACCGTGTCGACGAACACGTAGGTGTCCATGAAAACGAAGGGACCCCTCTTGTCGCGCAATTGCCTAAAAGCTTCCTTCCCTCGGTCCGCCACGAGGGCAGCAGCATGGTTGACCACATCCTCGATGAAGGCCTTATCCATCTGCATGTTATAGATCCCGCAGCCGATGATGTTCTGTTTCCCGGAAGGAAACCTCACTCTTTTCACAAATGTAGACTTCCACGTCGGGAAGATATCCCCGGGCTCGGGGTACATGTAGTGGACCCATCCCTCACCTGAAGGTCCGCCAGCCGCCTCGAGGATCATCTTGCCGAAGGGCCTTCCCAAAACATCCTTGATATTGCTCACATTCTGGCCCTCGCTTGCGGGGTCTGCGGCATGGAAGACCCGGGTCCCGTCCATTGTCCAGACAAAGAAGTAGGTATCGTCGCGGAACCAGTTGGAGCCCTTCTTTCGAAACTCGGGATATGCCTTCTCGCCCTGTTTTTCGAAGACTGCCGCTCCTTCGCGGACGAGTGCCATCAGTTCCGGAGCAGTCATCTTCTTGGCGATTTGCACCGCCTTGGGAGCATCGGCCAGGTAGACACCGCAACCTACCAGCACCCATTGGTCTCCTATCTTCGCTTTGCTCACATAAGCAGACTTCTGCGTCGAGACGCTTTCTCCCGGCTTGGGCCACATATAGTCGACCCAGCCGGAACCGCTCGTTTTCACCACATCGAACATCTCCCGGATCAACTGCTTGCCTTGAGTATCCTTCAGGTCCAAAAGATTGCGTCCTTCCAGGTTCGGAAATGCCGGGTTAACGAGATCGACGCCGGTCGGGTCGAACACGAAAATATAGGCGTCCTTTGCGAGGAAGGGACCCGTTGGGTTATGGAATAGCGGAAAAGCCGCCCTGCCTTCCTTCTCGATCTGTCCGACGGCGTCCTTCACTACATCCACGACAAACGCCCTTTCCATGCGGTCGTTGTACATGCCGGCAGCGACAACGTAGCTCTTGCCGGAGGGAGCCGTCACCAGTCGCACGTAGGTGCTCTTCCATCGGGGAAGAAGCCCGCCCGGAACAGGCCATTGGTAGTGATACCAGCCTTCCGGTTTGGTAGGGAACGTTGTAGCGGCAGCGATGAGTCCCCGTATGATGGGTTTCCCGTTGATGTCCTTCAGGTCCAACTCGTTCTTGCCTTCCATCGCCGAATCGGGATGGACCAGCATGTTTCCGTCGGAATCCAGCACAAAGATATATGTCTCTCCCTGCCGCCAGCGACTGCCGGAGATGCGGAAATCGCTAAAGGCAGCTTCTCCTTTGGTGCGGACCAGTTCTGTCGCGTCCTTCACCAAAGCAACGAGTTCGCGAGTCCCCTTGTATTGGTAATCGTCGGAGGCCCGAGCGGCGCTGCATAAGAAAGACATGAACAGGGCGACTAGGGATGGGACCAAGCCGATGACGAGGCCTTTTTTCATGGTTTTTCTCCGTGACTAGGTGCACGGAGTGCGCACCCAGCCTGCTGTCAGTCCAACCCCCTCAAGGCCGACTCGATCGGCAGACCGTCCGAGTACGGCGATTTTGCCGGCATGTAAACCTTTGCCAGCGTCTACCGGCTGAGATCGATCCGGCAATTCGGTCGGTTGCTTTCAAAGAAGCAAAATCAGCGCCTCGCAAGTCGGGAGGGGGTTCTTAGTAGAATTGAAGTAAATTCCCCTATTCCGAGAGAACGTGTCGCCGCGCTGTGTCCCCAGTCAGGGGCATCGCCGCCACAGAGGCCGGCTCGTCAATAATAGGCCGACCAAATCTCCGGGGAGCCTTTGGTTTTGCTAGTGCCGAGGGCGGGGCTTGAACGCGCAGGTGGTTGCCCATGGAGGATTTCCCATCTCGCGCTGGCAGCGCGGGCCTTAAGCAGCTCGGCCCAAGAGGACCCTGCTCTTACATTCCGGATTGTCGAGCACATATGCAGCCGGGTGCGGAAACGGGAAAAATGCGGAAACGAGACGGATTGAGATCGTGCCGTTTGTGCATCCAGAGCAAAAGTTAGCTCGTCACCACGCCGACGATCGCAGAACCCGCGATATCCGACAGCCAGTGTGCGTCGTGTCCCATGCGCCCGAATCCGACTGCAAGGGCCCCGGCATAGGCTGGTACGGCGATATACCATCGATTGTCGCCCTCCTCGCTCGTTGCGCACGCCAGGGCGAAGACCGGTGTTGCGGCGCCGGAGGGAAACGAGTCTCCGCCGTCGAACCAGTTGGTATGACTATGGCTGTTCTCGCGCACCTCGAAGCCGTAAGCTTTAAAGTCAAAAGCGATGACAGGGAGGGTTTTTCGATGCCGACCTACATTTTGCTGAGCCGCTACACAGAACAGGGGCTGCGCAACGTCAAGCAATCGCCCAGTCGGATCGACGCGTTGAAGCAGATCTTTCGGGCCGCCGGCGCGGAGATCAAGGAAGTCTACCTGACGATGGGCCACTACGACACCTTGCTGGTATTCGACGCTCCCGATGACGAGACTTGCGCAAGGCTGGTTTTGGGGATCGGCCAGGCGGGCAACGTCCACACCGAAACGCTCAGGGCCTTTCCTGAGAACCAGTTCCGCAAGATCGTCGGCGCGCTGCCGTAACGGAGATACCGGCCCACGGGGATTTGCCGACTTCGCTTTGACACCTCTCCCGCGCCTGCGGCCTTGCCCGCGGGCGCGGGAGAGGTCGGCGAGGGCAGGAGAAAAATTAATCATGCCAATCTTCGAACACGACGGGGTTGCGCTCAACTACCAGGAGTACGGGTCGGGCTATCCGCTGCTGCTGTTTGCTCCGGGCGGGATGCGATCGAGCATCGAGTTCTGGCATCGCAGCCCCTTCGACCCCACGGTCGAACTCGCCTCGGACTTCCGCGTGATTGCGATGGATCAGCGCAATGCCGGTGCCTCGCGTGCGCCGGTAAGCGCTGCGGACGGATGGGAGACCTACGCCCGCGACCACCTCGCGCTCCTCGACCACCTCGGCATCGCGCGATGCCACCTCATGGGCGGATGCATCGGCTCGTCCTATTGTCTGGGGCTCATCAAGCGGGCCCCGCAACGCGTAAGCGCCGCCGTACTGCAGAACCCGATCGGGCTCAGCCCGGCGAACCGCGAACTGTTCCGGGGGATGTTCGACGACTGGGCAAGGGCGCTCAAGCGCGAGCGCACGGAGCTGGAGGATGCGGCGTTCCACTCGTTTCGCGAGAACATGTACGGCAGCGACTTCGTGTTTTCGGTTTCGCGCGAGTTCGTGCGGGCCTGCCGGACGCCGATGCTCGTGCTGGCCGGCAACGATGACTTCCATCCGACTCATACCGCCCGGGAGATTGGGGACCTCGCGCCCAAGGCCGAACTGATTCTCTCCTGGAAAACGCCGGACGTGATTCGGCAAGCAGTGGAACGGGTCCGGGCCTTCCTCAAGTCATACGCGCCGACCTCTTGATGTCCCCAACAGCACTTGCGGATGTATCGGTCGGCGACGCTCAAACGGAACCTGTCCCTGCTAAAAATTCCATCAGAACCGGAATTCGAGCCGTCATTGAGTCGAAGTGAAGGGATCCGCCCCCCCTCGCGGTTTGCTCGAAGACCTCGGGATTTGGAGAGCGACCATTGGTGCGGCTGGGGCGGCGATTCGCAAAACTCTAGATTTTTCGCCACCTCGGGAGGTTTCAGAGGCCACTGGTATTAACCTCCTTCGTTAGCACAGATTCACTATAGGTGTACGCATGCATGTTCTTCGAGGCTCGTCAGCCGTGACGAAATTCGCGGTTAGCTTGCAGCTGTTTGCGATGCTGTCGGCCCATGCGGCGGATGCCAGCCCACGAACCTGGCAGCCACTGATTCTGAAGGGTGCTTCATTGACTCAATTGCTGGGCCAACGCATCGACCGCCTGGAAGTGCTCGCTGTCGGTCACGGGAAACTTGAACCAATCCCTTTTCAGGTGGACCAGGCACTGCCCGGCGGAAGTTTAGCGCTAGGCGAAGAAGCCGAACCTTCCGCAGATGATAGCTCCGGAGTCCTCGAGCGTGATGACGAGTTAGTAATGATGGTTTCCGATCTCGGCGAGTGCAGCATTAATCCGGACGGTTTAGCGCCGGGGCGCTGGAGATCGAAATTGCGGATCCGCTGGACGGTGCCAAGCGCTATGCCTACATCGCCGCCGTGAGATCGCCAAGACTGAGCGCAAGCAGCTATGTCCACTATGAACCGCGCCTGGAGCGTATAGAAACTGATCATTACCGACTGGGCTTCACGCGCGAGTTTCCATCCGACTTCGCACTGCAAAGCCATAAGTATGAGGGGCGACCAAGCATGATCGACGGATTTGAAGTCAGACTGCGCGCCCGAGTTTTAGGGCTATTCGACCTCAGCCTGACCGGAAACGACATCGAAGGCCGGGCTCTCGCGTATCGGACGGGGCCACTACGGGTGGTTCGCCGGGTCGCCCACAGGGTGCGGCTTTGGTTTCGAATCCGCTCACCCGAAGTTTCCACTGTCGAGTTCTTTTATCGCGACTTCAGCGAGGCGTCCTTTACGGTGCGAGTTCCACCGCATGTCCTGTTTCGCGATATCCAGGGGCGCCTGGCAATGGATTTCATCGACCTACGTAATTTTTGGCTTCTTTGCTCCGGTATGGAGCAATCCGCGGTAAGAATCGGCGAGCCGGAGGCCCAGCATCAATCGCTGGAGAAGCCAGCTCCGAACGCGGATTGGGTCGCCCTACGCGGAGATGGCCGCTTGATGCTGCAGACCTTCCTGCCAACCCCGGACCTGCTTCAGATCAAGCCGCAACTCTATTATCGCCACGGGTTGCCTGCTTGGGGCACTCCTCGCGTGGATCGGATCGAGCACAACGTGGTTGGAACTGTGATGACAGGATGGGAGAACCTCTCACGTAGCGCGCATCGTTTTGACCCGGTTATGATCAGCGCGCCTGACAGCTACAATCCGGATTTGCTGCTCAAGGAGTTGTCCGCTCCGCTGCTCGTCACTGTAAGGCCGGCGCCCCGTCAGCCTGGTCCAGCCGCGCGGCTGGGGCAGAGCGAAGCGGATAGCGGAGGGGAAGTTCCCTAACCACCCGACATTTAATGAAGAGCCTACCGACCTCAGGTTTTCAGGAGACAGCAAGATGGACCCAACAGTAGCGATCGGGCTTTGGGCGAGCGAACTGGAGGATTCGTTGCCAACGCGAAGCGTCTGGCACGGACCGAAGTACCCTAATACTACGATCACGTCTGGAGTGTTGGCGCATCGCACCGAGGACGAATGAAAGGTTCAGTTTCAAACCGCCCCTTGTACTATTCACCGGCGCAACCGGTTAGGTGGGCGGCCGTTTGCCGAGCGCGCTCCATCCGACGGTCGTGCGTGACGATGCCGCGCTGAAGACGTTCTCGATTCGGCCGCCTTACTGAGGGATTGTCTCTCCGGCGCTTACGTGCCGCGAAGGCACAGCGGCGAGCCAATCGGTGGTCGCGGCTGCTGCTTTAGCGGCACCGGCTGCGTGGCATCTTAGAGGAACGTTTCACTGGTATGCAGGCGAGTCAGATGAATCCTCTTTATCTTCCACTCCGCGCCTTGCTTGACGTATTCCTCGTGATAATGCCCCCAGCCCTTGAAGTGGCACGTCGGCAGCATGACGTAGTCAAACATAGCCCAGGTACCACGCGCGGTGGTTGCGCTGGTCAGATCGAGCTCCGGCATGAAGCCCTGGTGAACCGATTTCGCACCCGTGAGCAGCGTGCTGACACCCTTGACGAGTTCGGCCCGCCCCTGCAAACCGACGATGTCAGGCAGTTTGGAATTGGCGCGCGGGGCACCTTCGTAGGATGCCCACACGTCGGTGGTGAAACAATCCGCCCAAGCGTCCCATTGCTGGGTGTCCATGAGACGGAAATAACGTGCCTTAAGCTGGCGGATCGCTTCCAGATCGTTCATCTGATCAACAGTCATTGCCACTCTCCCTTTAGATTGCCACTAGTAAATCACCTAAAGTACGCGCGTCAAACACTGTACGTCGTCAGAAACTCTCGGACAAATTAACCATAGAATTAAGTCTCGATCGCCGTATTTGGAAGCTCTTAAGCGGCTTCGACTTTCTGTTCGGAGGCGTCAATCCGTCGTCGATTGACCTGTCCGGATTCCCCAGCCCGCAAAGCGACCTGTTGAGCCAGTTGGCGGGCGCCGCTCAGGCTGGCCCGTCCTCGGTGCAGGTGGTTCAGAACAACGCCTTCAATGGAATTCTCGACCCGGGCGCGATTCGCGACCAAGTCACCCCGGAACTGGAGCGGGCGGTTCCCCGCGGAGCCACCCTCCTCACTGGTACGTGATCGCTGATCTCATCTTATGGCTAAGGATAAAGCTGCCGACTGGTACGCTTGTTTCGACAAGATGCGCCGTTGCGAGATCGCCCATCTCATCACCGATGACGTGATCGCCGAGCACAAGGCCAATCCCGGCGGATACCGCAAATCATTGAAGTTCCGTTTCACACGCACACGAGCCACAGTGGAACCCAGGTCATTCCTGGACAACAACCGGCCAACAGCCAGGGCGGCGCGCTGAACAATGAACTGATTAGAGCCGTCGTTCTGGGCCATAGCTGGCGCAACGAGCTGCTGAGCGGCAGGGCCAACACCTTGGCGAAGATCGCCCAGCGGGCTGGCGTCCGCAGTCGTTACGCTCGCCGCATCTTGCGGGCAGCTTTCCTGGCGCCCGACATCGTTGAGGCCATACTCGACGGCAGGCAGCCCCGAGACCTTTCGGTACTGGAGCTGCGCCAGCCAATCGCCGACTGGGACTAGCAACGACGGCTGCTCGGGTTTTCGCCGCCGCCGGCGTGATGGGATTGCCCCGGTTGATGGGGCCACAGCCTAAAACTCCACCCAAGTCTATCATGGTCGTCCGTACTTCTACTGGGGATTGCGATTCTGCGGCCGCCTCCAATGTTGCGCGAAGGGTCTCGCAGGAATCGCCTGCAGAGAAAAGGCTGCCGTTTGCCTCAACTTTCTGACCAATTCCCTACTCAACGGAACAGGGAATTTTTAGAGCCGAACAGGAAATTAAATCAGTGGATCAGGGATTGTCCTGGGAAGATCGGGGAAGGCCTCTCTTGCTGGTTCCGTGCGCGGCGAATCGCCGATTTCCCCGGAATCAGCAATTCGCCACACACACCACCAGCAATGCGAGTATCCCGCAACACTACGGTCTGTCGCTCAAAATGACCTTACTTTTCAAGACTTTCGGAGTTTTTGGTAGGCACAAAGTGAAATTCCCTGTTTCGCTTCCGATCAGCGATCGACCTGCTAATCAAATCCAACGAACACGCGCTTGCCGATTATCCGAGAACGATACGTACCCGATGAGTCACTCCGTCGTTAACCAGGGGGATAAGGGGTCGGGCACTCGATAGAGCCTCACCGTCGAGCTCGAGGCAGGTGATTCCGCGACTGACTCCGCGTGGGTTCTCGACCGCGATCTCATAACGCGCGGAATGATACCGGAAGACGATTTCGAAGCGTGGCCAGGCCTTGGGCACGCACGGATCGATGACCAGGGTCGTACCCCGCAAACGAAATCCGAGTATCCACTCGAGGCCCGCCCGGTACATCCATCCGGCCGAGCCGGTGTACCAGGTCCATCCGCCGCGTCCGACGTGAGGCGGCACGGCGTATACGTCGGCACAGGCGACGTATGGTTCCACCCTGTAGCGATGCATGCCGGCGCGTGTGTCCGCGTGATTGATGGGATTGAGCATCGAGAATAGCTCGCCGGCATTGTCTCCCTCGCCCAGCATCGCGAAGGCAATCACCGACCAGATCGCGGCGTGCGTATACTGGCCGCCGTTTTCACGGATTCCCGGCGGGTATCCTTTAATGTAACCAGGGTCGAGCGTTGTCTGATCGAACGGCGGGGCGAAGAGCAGGACCAGTTTTTCGTTCCGGCGCACGAGGTATTTCGTCGACCGCCGCCATCGCGGCCGCAGCGCGAGCCGGATCTGCGGCACCGGAGATCACTCCCCACGATTGCGCGATCGAATCGATTCGACATTCGCTACTCGAAGCCGAGCCGAGCGGCGAATCGTCGTCGAAGTAGCCCCGTCGGTACCAGTCCCCATCCCAGCCCTCTCGCTCGAGGGATTCCTTGAGGGCTGCCGCCTGCCGCTTCCAGTTCGCGGCGCGCGCATTCTCGCCGCGAGCATCCGCAAGGAGAGCGAAGTCCGAAAGCGTGGAGTAAAGGAACCAGCCAAGCCAGATGCTCTCGCCCTTTCCCTTCTCGCCGACCCGGTTCATCCCGTCGTTCCAGTCGCCCGTACCCATTAGCGGCAGGCCGTGGCTGCCAACCGCGAGACTCGCGTCGAGGGCCCGGGCGCAGTGCTCGAAAAGACTAACGCGTTCCCCGGAGACCATCGGTTGAAAGTACGATTCGTGTTCGTGTGCATGGAGGATTGGTCCTTCTAAAAAGGGAACAATCTCGTCCAACACCGCGAGGTCGCCCGTGACCTCGACATAATGGGCTGCCGCGTACGGCAACCATATCCGGTCATCGGAGATTCGTGTGCGGACCCCTTTGCCCGACGGTGGAAGCCACCAATGTTGAACGTCGCCCTCGGCGAACTGGCGCGCAGCGGCACGCAACAGATGTTCGCGCGTAATTTCGGGCGTCGATGCGGTGAGCGCCATCACATCCTGTAGCTGGTCGCGAAAGCCGTACGCGCCGCTTGCCTGGTAGAACGCCGATCGCGCCCACACGCGGCACGCAAGGGTCTGATAGAGCAGCCAGCGGTTCATCAGAATGTCCATCGCCCGGTCGGGCGTCTTCACTTGAACCGTGCCGAGGATATCGTCCCATTGCCGGGTAACCGCGCGGAAGACCGAATCCAGATCCGTGGTCCGGTAGCGCGTGATCAAGGAAAGCGCCTCCGCCTTCGTCGCCGCCTCGCCGAGAAAGAAGACGATTTCGGCCGCACCGTTCGGCGCGAGCTGAAGCCGGGTTTGCAGGGCGCCGCAGGGATCGAGACCGGCGCCGACCCGATTGGAGAGCGGCGTCGCGCCCGCGAGCGCGGCCGGAGAATCGAGAGTGCCGTTGCGGCCGATGAACTCCGTGCGGTCGCCTGTCCATGCGATTTGTCTTCCGGCGAGGTCGGCGAACGCGACGCGACCGCCGAAATCGCTGCTCCAGGGGTTCCGCGCGAGCATCGCTCCGGTTGCCGAATCGATTTCCGTGACGACGAACGGCGCGGAGGCCGACGCGTGAAGCGCCCAGCACCCACTCCACATACGCGGTGACCGAGAGCCGCCGCGATCGCGCCGAGAGATTCTGGATCTTCAACCGGGAAATCTTGATCGAATCTTCGGCGGCTACGTATTGCAGAAGCTCGAGCGAGATCCCATGCGAAGTGTGCTCGAAGCGGCTGTAACCCTGGCCATGCCGGACGATGTAGGGCGAGGTCTGCCTCGCGAATCGGGAGATGCGGTCGGACTCCAGAGCGCGCCCGAGTCTTCGTCACGAACGTAGATCACTTCACCCGGAGTGTCGGAGACGGGATCGTTCGACCATGGCGTGAGCTGGTTCTCGCGACTGTTGATCGACCATGTGTAGCCTGAGCCGGCGGCCGACACTTGGAAGCCGAACGAGGGGTTGGCGATCACGTTCATCCACGGCGCCGGTGTCCATTGGCCCTCGGTAAGGATCGTCACATATTCCCGCCCGTCGGCGGCGAAGCCGCCGAGACCATTGAAAAACTCGAGACTCGCTTGCGGCGCCGCAGCCTTCGGCGGCTCGTTCGCCGGCGCCGACTCGCGTCTCGGCGGCGGTGCGGTGGCGGGCTGGGATTCCTCCAGGCGATTGACCTGCTCGGAGAGGCTTCCGTGGCGGCTGAGCAGCACCGCCCGGGCGGCGGTCTGGAGCAGGTTTCGCACCTCGACCGAGATCAGATCGGCGCGCAAGACAAACACCGCTCCCCGCGCCGCTTCTCCGTCGGCCTGCGGCCGCGATTGGTTCGCGCGGACCAGCGCCTCCAATGAGGCCTGCAGATCCTGATCGTAGGACGGAGGCCTTTCGTTCAGAATCACGAGATCGACGTCGAGTTGCTTCATCCGCCAGTATTCGTGGGCGCGGACCAATTGCCGGACGATCTCCCGATCCTCGACTTCATCGATCCGGACCAACACGATCGGCAGGTCGCCGGAGATTCCGTGGGCCCATAGCGTCGACGGTCCGCGCTCGCTCCGCTTGAGCACCTCGGAGGAAGGCCGCATCGTCGGGTTGGCGTAGATAACGTGATTGGCGATGCGCTGGAAGAGATGCGCCTCGTCGGGACCGACGCCGAGATGGTGTAGCTGCACCTGAGCCTGGGTCCAGGCCAGGGTGACCGCGCGCTCGAAGGCCGTCGAAGTCGTGGTGCTTGTCCGCCAGGTCAAGCGCTTCGATTCGGGAGGGCGCAATCAGGGTCCAGAACGCGACGCGCGCCCGGCCGCCCGGCGGAATTCTTAAACGGCGGCGAAGGCTGAAGATCGGATCGAGCACGGCGCCGACCGTGTTGGAGAGCGGCTGGCCGTCGATCACGGATATCGGCGTGCGGATCTCTCGCGCGCGCCCAAGGAACGCCGCCCGGTCGGTCTCGAATTGCAAGTCGCCCACGGTCTCGCCTTCCACCACGGCAAGGTGGACCGCCCAGACCGGCGCCTCGCCGGGCGAGCGCGGCCTGCGCGTCGCCATCACGGCGCCCACGTCGGCGACGAATTCCGTCTGCACGAACAGCTTGGAGAAGGCTGGATGCGCGGCGTCTTCCGCCGGGGACGCCAAGACGACCTCGGCGTAGGAAGTCACCTCGATCTCCCGATAGTGGTTTCCGAGGTTTGAGATCGATACGCGGCGAACCTCGGCGTCGTCCTCCGGCGAGACCGCGACCTCGAGCGTTGTCGTGATCGTCCCATCGCGCCTCGTGATTTCGGCTCGATCCTCGGAGAACACCACCCCATAACTATCCGGCTCGACGCCGGTCGGTTGATATCCCGCCGACCATACTTCGCCGCTACGCACGTCGCGCAGAAAAACGTACGTGCCCCAGGAATCGCAGGTAACGTCCTCTCGCCAACGCGTGACCGCGAGGTCCCGCCAACGGCTGTAACCTGAACCCGCCGCGGTGATCATCACCGCGTACCTGCCGTTCGAGAGCAGGTGCGTCCGCGGAATCGCGATCGTGCGGGGAGTGGAACCGGCGCAGCATCGGCGCGACGATCTCGCGGATGTTGGCCGCCGCCTTCACCTCCTCGGCGCGGGGGCGCGCAACCAAAACGTCGCGCGGAGTTCGTTCCTGGAGCAGGAGTTCCGTCGCCTGAATGATCGGCTCGGCGTGAAAGCGGGCGCGCATCGCTCCGTTCCGGAGAGTGTTGTCGATCGCGACCAGAGTCATCCCCTGATGATGCGCCATGTAGGCGCGAACGATCGCCACTTCCTCGCCCTCGGGAAGGCGCGTCGGCGTGTAGTCGAGAGCCTCGTACCAGCCATAACGGCCAAGGCCGCCGGCCGCGGCAAGACGAGAGAAGTTTCGCGCCGCGGCTTCCGCGTCGACCATCGCCGCCAGGCCCGTCGCGTATGGGGCAATGACGACGTTCTCGCTGAGCCCGCGCTTGAGCCCCAGTCCGGGGACGCCGAAATTCGAGTACTGATAGGTGAGCTCCAGATCGCGCGCGTTGTAGGCGGATTCCGAGACACCCCACGGCACGCCAAGCTCGGCGCCATATTTAATCTGCCGGCGGACGACGAGGCGATTCGACTGCGCGAGCATGCTCCCCTCCGGCGCGCGCATCACCAGCGACGGCATCAGGTACTCGAACATCGAACCCGACCATGAGATCAGCGCGGAACCGCGATCTACCGGCGTCAGGTCGCGCCCGAGCCGGAACCAATGCCGCGCCGGCACGTCTCCTTTGGCGATCGCGACGAAGCTCGCCAGGCGCGCCTCGGAGGCGAGCAAGTCATAACAGTTGGGATCGAGGCTGCCTTCCGCGACCCGGTACCCAATCGCGAGAAGCTGCCGCGTCGGGTCGAAGAGAAAGCCGAACTCCATCGCCGCGAACATTTTCGCCGGTTACTTCCTCGAGCGCCGCGAGGCGGCGTTCGAGCGCGCTTGCGGCGCTCGCGGAACGCTCGAAGGCGTCAATCAGGGCGTCGGCTCGCCCGAGCGAGGCGATGTCGCCAGGCGCCTGACGCACGAGAGCCGACCGGTAGCGCGTCAGCTCTTCGATCGCCTTTTCGCAGCGGTCCGGCAGATCGGCGATGGCCGGGACGGATTCGAACAGACCGCGGAGCGCCTGCTCCAGAGAAGTGTTTCCGGTTGCCGCTTGCTCCGCGACAATCAGCGTGGCGTCGTCCGCGAGCTTCGCCCACGGCATGAACTGTTCGACGTCGCGCTGATGGCTCAGGATCGACGCCCGCACCGCCTCTACCCAGTTCAACACCTGGGCGCTACCGTCGTCGCTCCGTTCCTCGTGCAGCGTCCGAGCGATGTCGGCGGCCGTGTAGGCGTCAAGCGCGAGCCCCGCCAGCTGCCCGGCAACATCCGCCGGAGTTGTGGGAGCGTTTCGCGGCGAAACGGTGAGAGCGTCGAGCGCGTCATCGAGCTGCTTGCGGGTTACCGTTTGAGTCCGCCGATCGTCGGCGAGCAGGCGCATAGACTCGCGCGCGATTTCCAGCGCGTCATCGATCCCCGCGCGCCATTCCGGCCCGGCCACTGGACCGCCGACCATCTCCCGCATCGCGTTGCCGAGAGCGATCAGATGTCCCGCCAGATTTCCACTATCGACGGATGAGACGTATTTCGGATCCAGCGGACGAAGATTCCGCGTGTCGTACCAGTTGTAGAAGTGGCCGCGGAAGCGCTCGAGTCCATTCATCGTCGCCAGAGTCGCGTCCAATCGCTCCGCTGTTTCGAGCGTGCCCAGCCAGCCGAAATCGTGCGCGGCGGCGACGGACAGAAGATACAATCCGAGGTTGGTGGGCGAGGTCCGATGAGCCAGCACGGGGTTCGGGTCTTCCTGGAAGTTGTCGGGCGCAAGCATGTGATCCTCCGCCGTGACGAAGGTCTCGAAGAAGCTCCAGGTGCGGCGGGCGATTAGCCTGCAGCGTCCGCGCATGCGCCCCGGAGAGCGGATTTGAGCCCGCCATCGGTGGTGGAAGACTCGCCCATCGCGCGACCGCCGGCGACGAGCATCCACAGAATCACGAACGGAGCCGCGATCGGCCATGAATCACGCCCGAAGCAGGCGACGATAACGCCCGCCACAACCGCGAGAGCGACGCCGCCGGCCATTCGCCGATACGATCCGCGGAGATCGAGCCGGGCGCGGAACTTCGCCTGGGCGGCGGTGACCCACTCGAGCATCCTGCGACGTCTCACGAAGAGTCGGAAGAGCGTTCGCGCGATGGCGTCGGTCATCAACCACGCCTGATGCGCGAGCAGCGTGACCAGAAACGCGACCTGTAGCAGAGCGGCAACGAAATCCGCGCCCACGGCGCGCAAATGGCTCCGCTTCGAGATCCCGAGCCGTCGCGGCACGATCCCCGCGAGCAGCGGCAGAACGGCTGGTACCGCGATCGTGGCGAGAATGAAAACGCTCCAGATCCTGGCGGAGGTTACAGGGAGAACCCATCCCGCCAGCAATGCGAGGAAGGCGGCCGGCGCCGACAGCGTTCGGCGCAGGTTGTCGATCATTTTCCAGCGGCCGATCAAGGGAATCGCCTTTCTGCCCGAGTCGGCTTTCGAGTCGCGTCCGCGGCCGATGATCCAGGGAAGCAATTGCCAATCGCCGCGCGCCCACCGATGCTGCCGCGCCGCGGCGACGTCATAGCGCGAGGGAAACTCCTCGACCACCTCGATGTCGGAGACCAGTCCGGCCCGCGCGAAAATCCCTTCCAGAAGGTCGTGACTCAGCAGCGTGCTGTCGGGAACCCGCCCTTCGAGAGCGGCTTCGAAGACGTCCACGTCGTAGATTCCCTTACCGCTGTACGAACCTTCGCCGAAAAGGTCCTGGTAAACATCGGAGACTGCCGCCGCGTATGGGTCGATGCCGCTGGCGCTCGAGAAGACACGCTGGAAAAGCGACCCGTCGCGACCGGTCGGCAACGACGGCGTGACCCGCGGCTGAAGCACCGCGTATCCCTCGGTCACGCGGCATGAATGTGGGTCGAGCGTCGGGCGGTTCAGCGGATGCGCCATTTTTCCGACCAATCGCTTGGCGGCTCCCCGTGGTAGTCGCGTATCCGCGTCGAGAGTGATCACGTAGCGGACGCCGCGCGGCACGACCGTGGGGTGGGAGCCGATCGGCAGGAAAGTTGTGTCAGTCGCTCCGCGAAGCCATCGATTCAGCTCGTGCAGCTTCCCGCGCTTGCGTTCCCACCCAATCCACTTTCCCTCGCCCTCGTTCCAGATCCGCCGACGATGGAGCAGGAGGAATCGTTCGCCGTCCGGCGCCGGGCCATACAGCCGGTTGAGCCGCTCGATTCCCGCGACGGCCGCGCCGAGGAGCTTGTCGTCACCCGGGGCATTCTCGGTGGCGCAGTCTGTCCAGTCCGAGAGGAGCGCGAAACGAAGATCGCCATCCGGAGTCGCGAGATGATGAACCTCGAGGCGCTCGATCTGCTCTTCAAGTTCCGTTGGCGTCGTCAAAAGCGTCGGCACGACGATCATGGTCCGCAGGCTCGACGGCACCCCATCCCGAAGCTCCAGACCAGGCAGGACCTTCGGGCCGAAGAAATTCATGACGCCGCGATTCACCAGCGCCATACTCGCATCCAGCGCCGGAATGATGGCCAAAAGCGCGAGCCCGACGAGAGTCCATCCGCCGATGCCGGACTTTGCCACGGCGAGCAACAGTGGTGCGGAGATAAGCGTGACGACGATCGCGATGGTTCCGAGATAGCCCAGGATTCCGGTGGCCGCGTTGGCGCGAGCCAGCCACTGTCGCATCGGAACCCGAAATCCGATCTCGGCCTCGAGGGCCCGCCGCCCGTTCGCGATGAGGTAATAGCCGGGCTCCTGCTCGCGCCGGGCGGTTGCGTCGTCGCGGCTCGGCGGCCCGGCTGCCGCGCGCCTGGCGGCGGCAATCGCGAATCTCGCGATCTCGAGTTCCGTATGCACCGATCCTCGCGCGAGTTCTTCTATCGCGTGCCGGTAACGATCTCGCGTCGGGAAGTCCATTTCGGCAAAGTCGCTGTCGGCGCGCAGCGCCGCATCGACGAGACTGACGCTCTCGAAGAGGTCCGCCCAATCCACCGCGGACATAAGGCGCATGCTCGTGATCACGTTACGCACCGTCACGTTCATCGCGCCCTGCCTCTGATGCTCCTGGCGGACGATCTCATCGGCGGTCGTTCCCTGAGCCGCAAGGCGTTGGTCCAGCCAAAGGAGCGCCGGCTTCATGGCTGGATCCTGATCGCGCAAACGCTGAACCAGCTGAACCGCAAAGGCCGTCGGCAACGGGCTCTGGTCGAGGCCTCTCAGGACAGTTTCCGGTGTCTCCAGCTTGCGACCGCCTGCTCCCAACAGCCTGTCGGCCAGAGCGTCGGCTTCCTGGCGCGCGGCTCGACGATTGACGATCCGCTCGGCCGAGCGCCGCAAATTCTCGACCAGCACGATTCGAAGTGTAATCGCGACGGCCCAGAGTTCGCCGATCGTCAGCGGCTGCACGCGCTGATAAGCCTGTACGAACCGGCACAGCATCCGCGGGTCGAAGCGGCTGTCGGTATGCGCGACGAAGGCCCAGGCAATCCCGAATACGCGGGGATAGCCTTCGAGTGGTCCTTCCGCGAGTTTGGGCAGTTGGCGGTAGAAACCACGCGGAAGATCGTCCCGGATCTCGCGGATTTGTTCCTCTACGACATGAAAGTTATCGACCAGCCATTCCGCCGCGGGTGTGATTGCGCGTTCCTCGCGGATCGCCGCCGCGATCGCGCGATAGGCTTCGAGCAGCACTCGACCGTTGTCGTGCAGCCGTCGTGGCAGCCGTCGATTGGTACCCGGCCTCGTCGTGACACGCTGGGCAGCCGCGAGGCTCTCCGCATGCTGCTCGAGACGCTCGATGCTGAACAATTCGGCGCGAATCGGCTCCTCAGTGTCCCGGACGGATGCCGCCGGCGGACGCTTAAGCGCGCGAAGGAGTGAATACTTCAAATTTGCCTCTCGGCCCGGTGAGCGGCCGCCGAAAGCGCGCCGCGGGAGGCGCGGCGGGTCAGATAATCCGGCCGGGCTGCGGCCCGGGAATCAGTTCCGCGAGGTCGGCATCTTTACCGACCGCAAGTTCAGGAGGCGGCCGCCGTTCCGCGATGCGGTTGACGCGACGTGCGTCCTCATCCGCTTGCTTCTGTTTACGCGGGTGTTATTTGCGGCGTTTGTTGTCCAACGGGTAGCCCTTTCGAAGGGGCCGCCATCATCGGTCTCATTGTCTGGCGAACCCGGGCTGGCTGTCGAACGTTAAAGGGGCGTCGACCGCAATCAACGCTTACCGCGACCATTCTGTGCGCCGTGAAAAAGAAGGGGGCGGGTCGAGACCCGCCCCATACAGCCTTTACCAGCTCTTGCGGCCGCGATCTCCGCCGCCGCCACCATTGCCGCCGCCGAAGCTTGATTCGCGGGGCTTGGCCTCGTTCACCTTGATGTTCCTGCCCTTGAGCTCCGTGTCGTTAAATTGCTGGATTGCCTTGGAAGCCTCCTCGGCATTCGCCATTTCGACAAAGCCGAAGCCCTTCGACTGGCCGGAAACCTTGTCCATGATTACCGCGGCGCTTTGGACCTGGCCTGCCTGTGAGAAGAGTTGTTCCAGGTCGCTGTTGGATACCGAGTAGGCCAGATTGCCTACGTACAATTTGCTGGGCATTTTTCGCCCTCCATGAATGTTTGCCGGGAAGCTCTCGAACAGAAAAACCGGGCTAATTCCCGGCTCTAGATGAAAGGAACAATCCGAGCGTTACTAGCAGTACCCTATGCTCTTCGGCGAAGTAATGATACGGGCAATCTGGATTCAAAGGATCGGGCCTGTATCCATTCATAATTCTGGCGCCGGTGCCTGCTAATAATTTCGTCGGCGCCAAAGGTCATGCAGTCGCGAGAGCCGGGATCGCCAAGCTGGAATGAGCCGTCATGAACAGCAAGCGACGATCTGAATCCGACACTCGGACCGCGATACTGATGTGGTTGTTTTGTGACGATTAGGCTCGAAGCACGCAGCATAAGCGGGCAGGACGCAGCCCGCGTGAGGACGCACACCAGCCAGCCGTCTTCAATTCGAGGATCCGCAGACGGTCTGGCGCCGGCCGTCGCACAACCAATGTAAGCAGTGGCTGACGCCGTCAGGCCGCGAGGCGCTGGTAGCGATTGTGGCTGCTGAAAATTCCAAAAGCGGGGAAACCATTAGAGTTTTGCGAGACGGCGCCGTAGGGTGGCCGCCATGCTCGCGCTCGTTACGGCGCTCTCTTCGCTGTTAGTTTGCAGGTTCCGAAGCAGGGCGGCTCTGGAGCTCGAGGTCGTCGCGCTACGTCATCAATTGGCGGTTTTGCGGCGCCAGCGGCCCGGTCCTCCGAAGCTTACATCGTTGGACCGCCTGCTCTGGGTTTGGCCCTATCGGGTATGGCCGCGCTGTCTGAAAGTTATGGTGCTGGTCAAATCAGCGACCGTGGTCCACTGGCATCGCGCGGGTTTCCGGCTCTACTGGCGATGGCGTTCACGGGCGGGACGGCCGCGTGTGGATCGCGAGGTCCGTGACCTGATCCGGCAAATGAGCAGAGCTAACCCATTGTGGGGTGCTCCCCGCATCCACGGGGAGCTTTTAAAATTCGGCATTGAGGTCAGCCAGGCGACGGTCGCCAAGTATATGGTGCGACGAGTCGGAAGGCCTTCGCCCACTTGGCGTGGTTTCTTGCGCAATCAGGCTGCAGGAATCGCCGCAATCGACATGTTCGTGGTCGTCTCGGCGTCTTTTCGGCTCTTGTATGTGACGATCATCCTCGCTCACGATCGAAGGAGAATCGTGCGGTTCGATGTTACCGAGCACCCCACGGCAATCTGGCTTTCGCAGCAAGTAACCGAAGCCTTTCCGTGGGACACCGCTCCGCGTTATCTGCTGCGAGATCGTGACGCTTCGTATGGCGCGTATTTCCGCAACCGGGTTGAGGTGATGGGGATCACAGAAGTCCTCACCGCACCGCGCTCACCCTGGCAGAACGCCTATGCCGAGCGTGTGATCGGCTCGATCCGGCGGGAGTGTCTGGATCCCATCGTAATCTTCAACGAACGCCATTTGCGCCGCGTCCTCTCATCTTACGTGGATTATTACCATCGCACCCGGACGCATCTTTCACTCGACAAGGATTGCCCGCACTCGCGTCCCATCCAGCCGCCACGGATCGGCCGAGTCATCGCAATCCGGCAAGTCCGTGGTCTGCATCATCGCTACCAACGTCTCGCGGCGTGACTCCCCCCACTGACCATTGATTTCCGTCGCAGCCACCGTTGCGGCGCCGTCCACGCATTTCCTGATCGAAGCCGGTTCCATCGTATTCGGGTCGCAGTCCTATGCGATTTCGATCGTGGCTGGTTCCGTTTGATCGCAGCCGAACGATATTGGTTGTCGGACCCGTTCAAGTTTTCGTCCAGATGGAATTTTCAACAGGCACAAGGGTTACGTGCTGCTGAACAAGATGTGGGGATGCTGGATGGCGGTCGAGATGATCATCGACCAGTGGAATTCAAGCCAGCGCCGCTATCGAACCGAGACCTTCTGCTATGGTCCGCTTTCTTGTCCGTTCTACGAATCTGGACCGGCACGCAAGGTTCCCGGCCGTAAGGGAATGAGTTACACCGAGGAGGACAGGGTTGACGTGGACGCGACTGCGCACCGTGGCCCCGACGACTAGACTGGTCGCGGCACGATCGGCCTTCGATAACGTTCAAGACCTTATGTGAACCTGCGGCTTTTCAATAGGTGGTGCTGACCATCACCTGAATTTTTGCGGAGCACAACGCAACAGAACCGAGCTTCGGCCGTCAGCGCCGCTCGGACATCCCTTGGTAGAGAGTGTTGATGGCCCGCGTGGTGAAGCGTAGGAGCTCGGCTTCTGACTTCAGGGCCAGCCGTTTGCCGATCGCTAGTTTGGCCACCCCGTGGACCAGCGACCATGCGATGCGCGCCAATGGCAGGGGATCTCCGGCTGGGAGGCTCCCCTCGCGCTGAGCTTCCTGAACGAGTGCGAGAAGGGCCGAAAAAGCGCGCTCGGCGGCCGCCGCCAGCGCCGGGCAGCGATTCGCGGGCAGAGGCCAGTCGAACATCACCAGCAAGTGTTCGGGTGAGCGCAAAGCGAAGCGGACATAAGCGACACCGGATGCCTGGAAGCGCCTCAGCGCGGTACGTTCCTTCGCCACCGTGCCGCCCGAGTCTGTGGCAGACCCGGTGCGGTTTTCTGTGCCGGCCCTGGCCAGCGCCGCGGCCAGGCGTCGGAAGCCTTCGGTTGCGACGGCGGCTATCAGCGCATCCTTGTCCTGGAAATGCCGGTAGGGAGCGTTGTGGGAGATGCCGGCGCGGCGGGCCGCCTCGCGCAAGGTAAAAGCCACCGGCCCCACTTCCGCAATTAGTTCGGTCGCCGCCCGAAGCAGGGCAGGTTTGAGATTCCCGTGATGGTAGGGTCGTTTGCCGGCCATGCCTGCAAAATAGCAGAAGTAAGTTGACGTCAGCAACATTGTTGACATTCGCAACATCGCCGAGATATTGCTTGACTGGTCAATGTCAACATTGGACGCCGCGCGAGGGTATGGCGATGAGACTTGCGAGCTACCGGCAAGCGAACGTCGAAGAGGTCTTTGACGCGATCGTGATCGGAAGTGGGATGGGAGGCCTGACCGCTGCCTCCCTGCTCGCTCGTCACGCGGGCAAGCGCGTGCTGGTGCTGGAGCGGCACTACACGGCCGGCGGCTTCACTCACGTCTTTCGGCGGCCGGGTTACGAGTGGGACGTGGGCGTGCACTACATCGGTCAAGTGAACGATCCCGGCTCAGGCGTACGTGCCGCGTTCGACCATCTGACCGACGGACGGCTCCGGTGGCAGCCCATGCCGGATGTCTACGACCGCGTGGTGCTTGGCGGCCGCGAGTACGAATTCGTCAGCGGTTCGGAGCGCTTGCGCGCCCGCCTTAAGGCGGACTTCCCCGCGGAAGGACGGGCAGTCGACGGCTACTTTCGCGCGGTGCAAAGCGCGGCTCGCGCGATCGGTCCTTATTTCGCTTCCAAGGCCATTCCTCGCCTCATTGAGCGTATAGCCGGGCCACTGATGCGGATGCCATTCCTGCGCCATGCTGGGCGCACTACCGCAGAGGTTCTTGCCGGGCTTGGTTGCAGCCGCGAACTCTCGGGCGTGCTTACCGGACAGTGGGGAAATTACGGCCTGCCTCCCGGACGTAGCAGCTTTGGCGTTCACGCCGTGATAGCGGAGCACTTTTTCGGCGGTGCGTCCTATCCGGTCGGGGGCGCAGGAGCGATCCTCGAAAGCATGCTGCCAGGCATCGAGAGCGCCGGAGGGAAGCTCCTGATCAGCGCTGAAGTTAAAGAGATCGTCCTGGACAAGCGCGGACGCGCAACGGGCGTGCGCATGCTGGATGGCCGAGAGTTCGGCGCCGCCATGGTGATCAGCGATACGGGCGTTGCCAACACGTATCTGCGCCTACTGCCTTCAGGTGCCGCCAGCCGATTGGGTGTGGCTCAAAAGCTCGCTCGGATTCCCGCATCAATGGCGCACCTTTCACTGTATGTTGGTTTGAAACACTCAAGCGAAGAGCTCGGACTTAATCCCGGCAATTTGTGGCTTTGCCCCGGCCCCGACCACGACGCCAACGTAAAGCGGTCTGAAGCCTCGCCGGATGAGCCGTTGCCGGCACTGTTCATTTCCTTTCCCTCAGCCAAAAATCCAGCCTTCGCCAGCCGCTATCCCGGACGGGCGACGATCGAAGTGGTGGCTCCGGCGCCCTTCGCCTGGTTCGAAAAGTGGGCGGACACGCGCTGGAAGCATCGCGGTGCCGGGTATGACGAACTGAAAGTCCGGCTGGCCGAACGCCTGAAGGAGGGACTCGAAACCGCTGTGCCGCAGGTGCGCGGCAAGCTCCATTACTGGGAGCTTGCCACCCCATTGTCGACTCGCCACTTCGTCAACTACGAGCACGGCGAGATCTATGGCCTCGCGCCGGTGCCGGAACGCTTTCGCCTCGATTGCCTCGGGCCTCGGACCGCGGTCCCCGGCCTCTACCTGACGGGCGCAGACGTGGCGATAGCCGGCGTGACGGGTGCGATGTTTGGTGGAATCCTAACCGCTTCGACAATCCTGGGGCGCAATCTCGTCCGGGCGGTCACGAGGCGGCAACCCCGCACAACACCCACGCCAAAAGGACTCTCAGCCAGCGCCTTGTGACAGCTAACGGCCGAAGCTCAGTTCTGTTGCGTTGACACGGGACCAAGTTTTGAGGAATCACAATTAGGTTAGAACGATTCGATGCCGCGCCATACACCTATCTTAGTCCTCATCTGCTGCGCTGTGGTCGCGACATTTGTCGCGCTGCTGACGCTGACTTCATGCAGTACCGCCAAACTCCTGCTTCAGGGTGGTGAAAAGCAAGTCAGGAAAGAACCTCGACCACCTGAACCGGGTCCGTATGCCCTGATCTTTGCCTTTGACGGAGTCGGTTATGACCAGTTGATGGGGGCGATTCACTCGGGCAAGACTCCCGCGATGGCGGGAATGCTTGGCAAGGAAGAGGGACGAGGAATGTACGAGCACGCCTACTCCGTGCCAAACGCAGTCAGCATCCTGCCCTCGACCACCATCGCCGCGTGGTCGGCGATCTTCACCGGCGCACCGCCGGCCTGGAACGGGGTGCCCGGCAATGAATGGTTTGTGCGCGAGGACATGAAATTCTTCGCGCCGGTGCCCGTTTCAGTCGAGGAAATGGACGATAACCGCGCGATGATAACGGACGGCCTGGTCGGTAAATCGCTCAAGAGCCCGACCCTCTTCCAGCAGGCTGGGGTAAAATCGGCCGTCTCATTGAATCCCGTTTATCGCGGCGCCGATTATTTCACGGTCGTTGACCGTGTCTCGATGGTCAAACTGTTTACGGAATTCGTGGCGGGCAAGACCGACCTTGCGCCTGGAAAGCCCAACATCTACCAGCAGCTCGATGAAGAATCAGTGCCGAAGCTGCTTGATTCCATCGAGGATCACGGCCTTCCAAAAATTCAAGTTGTCTACTTCCCCGGAATCGATTTGTACACGCATCTCGCCAGCGATCCGCTGCCAATGGAGATCGAATATCTCGAGACAGTAACCGATCCCCTCGTTGCCAAAATACTCAACGCTTACCAGGGATACGGCATCCTCGATCAAACATACATTGTTGTGACCGCCGATCATGGTCATACCCCGGTGCTGAAGGACCCACAGCATGCGCTTGGCGCGGACCCCAATGACGGGCCGGGATCAGTTGTCAAAGCTGCGGGATTCCGACCGAGAAAATTTGTCCTGCATCCCGGCGCTAACGAACAGGATTACCAGGCGGCTTTCGCATATCAGGGCGCGATCGCTTACGTGTATCTGGCCGACCGCTCGACCTGTCCCAACCCCGGCATGACCTGCGATTGGAAGCGTCCACCTCGATACAAGGAAGATGTGCTGCCTGCTGCCCGGGCGTTCTACCGGACGAATAAGACCGGCAAACCGACGCCGCTGATGAAGAACACCCTCGATTTGATATTCGCGCGCCGGCCGACTCCCCGAGGAAAAGATCCGGAGGAGTACGAGATCTTCGATGGCCATAAGCTGGTGCCCATCTGGGAATACCTGATTCGACATCCAAGACCCGATTTGATCCAGCTCGACAAGCGGATGCTGTGGCTGAGCGCGGGGCCGTACGGTAATCGCAGCGGCGACATCCTGTTGCTCTCACGGTCGGGCATGAACCGTCCCACCGAGAAACGCTACTACTTCTCGGCGCCGTATCACTCATGGCACGGAAGCGCGTCGCCTCAGGACAGCCACATACCGCTGATCGTCGCGCGCAAAGACTATCCGGGTACGAAGCTCAAGAAGGTCGTCGACAAGATCACGGGCTCGCAACCGTCGCAACTGGCGCTGGTACCGCTCGTGCGCGCGCTGCTTGTATCCGAGCCGCCGTCTGCGCCCGCGGTGTCGCCCGTCCTATCCATGAAAAAAGAAATTCACAAATAGCCCAAACGTACAAACGGGACCGGACGCCGGGTACGAAACTTTGAGCGACTCCGTTGATTCATTCGGGCCCGGCGGCCCCCATAATCCAATCATTGGCGATTTCTACCAAAAGTCGCAGCAAAGCCGAGTAGAGCAAGCATCGAGCGACGGACCGAATGACGCGAGCATCCGCGTCAGCATGGTAGTGGTCAATCAGGCCGGCTATTTCGGCAGCGCGCTGTGGCAAACGAACACCATCATGTATTGCCACGTTGACGTTGATTTGATGCAAGTCGCCGCGGTCATAACGGAGCCCGGCAAGCGTTTGGCTTACCGCGACTGGTCGGCAACCTGGCGCGCTCAGTTCGTGCGGGTTCGATAGAGACTCCCCGCCTGGCGCTCGCAGCCGGAAGAGGGCTTGGACTTTACGATGCCTTGGTCTTGACAGGCAAATTCCAGCATATTTGCCGACCTTACTTGACTGGCGCATCCTGAAATTATGGCAGGGACAAAGGGGGCAAACGGGTCGCAGACCTCACCGGCGCGTGTCGCCACGGCGGAGCGCAATCGGGCGATTCTCGAATTACGCAAGCAGGGCAAGTACGAAGCGGACATCGGCTGGCTTTTCGGCATAAGCAAGCAGCGCGTCTCGCAGATGCTCATCAAAGAAATCCGGGCGCTGCCGAATTACAACGCCGAGGAGATGCGGAGGCTTGACTCTGGGCGGGTGGACCGGCTCTGGGACAAGGCCCGGTCGGACATCAATTCGGGGGACATCAAGGCGATTGGTGTGGGCGTCGCTGTCCTGCGCCGTCGCTCCGAGCTCGGCATACGTCCGTTCCAATTCTGGCAAGGCTGCTGCTAGAGCCCCGGCGACTCGATCACCGCGGCAAATCCTCGCAGCGCTGCGGCGATAAAGGCGCGCACCCGCGCCAGGTCCTTCTTTCCGCGCTGCCCCGGCACGTCGGTATGGGTGAACGAATCGACGCCCCATGGCCTGACGGCGGCGATCGCCTGCGCGACGTTGTCCGCCGACAAGCCACCCGCGAGGATCACCGGGATGCGTGAGCGCTCGACAACCATACGGCTCACCGACCAATCGTGAGTCTCGACGGTCGCCCCCGCGAATGACAGTCCCTTCGCGCCCGAGTCCAGCATCAGGTAGTCGGCGGACTCCTGATGGGCGTCGGCCTCGGCGAGCGCTTCGCCGGCGCGCACTGCGATAGCGCGCAGTAGCCTGACCGGTGCGATACGCGTGCGAATCCACGCGCAGTCCTCCGGCTCTATCTCGCGTGCGGCCACATGCAGGATGTCGGGCCGCACGGCGTCGACCATCGCGCAAATCTCGTCGCGGTCGTCCGAGAGTGAGAGCGCAACGCCGCGTGAGCGCGGCCTGATTGCGGCTATTACCTCGCGAGCCGCCTCGGCGCCGATACCTTCGGGAACGATTCCCGGTTCGGCCACCACCACGCCGATAAGGTCAGCACCCGCCTCGGCGGTCGCCACCGCGTCGGCGATCGAAGTCATGCTGTAGATTTGAACAATCATCTCTTGATGCTCCTCGCCCTAAGCTTTGAAAGTCTCCAATTTGACGAGATAGACAGAGCCTTCAGGCAGACGATAGGCGTGAGTGTAGGGCGCCCATCCTTCGACCCGTTCGATAAGTCGCGGCTCTCCGTCGATGCTGTCCAAAAGTTCGTCCCAATCCTCGACTTCAGCATCCGGTATTCTGTGATAGATGCGATTGCGCTCATAAACCATAAGACATTGCCTCATCGTAGGCATCCTCTTTTGATCTTCATCGAGCTTCCGACCAGGTCGCGGCGTCACGCGATATGGGATGCCCAGGCCGCTCATGACGGCCAACGTTTAATCGATCCCGAACGGCGACGACCTCGATTTCCAGATCGGCACAGGTACGAAACCGGGAAACGATCACGCGCGAGATCGCAGAGATGGGCGCGAGCATGTTGGCGACACTACGACGGCGAAGCGCCAAACCCTGGCTATTTCCTCGCATATGGAGTTTTGAGTAGGTGCAGGGGAACCTGAATGAGTGTGCTGGAAACTTGAGAGCCCGGTTCAATCTGCTGCCTGTGCGGCTCGCTATAATTCTTGGATCTATCCTGCTGCTTGTCGCGAGCTCCGCTCGCGCGGCGCAGGTTAGGCTTCCACTCCGGATAAGCTACCTGATCCTTGATGAGGCTCTGAAGCAGCAGCTTTTCACCGCGCCGGGCGGACGGGCGTTATTCTGGTCCGGATCTGACCCATGCCAGTATTTCTATGCGGAGAATCCGCGCTTCAGCCCCGACGCCGCCACGGTCAAGCTCGAAACCGTCGGTAGCCTGAGCCTCGGGCTCAGCGTCGGCGGAAAATGCCTGAGCCCGGTTTCATGGAACGGCATCATCGAATTCCACGCGCAACCGTACGTCACATCCGACCTGATGCTCAAACTCCGTGTCACAGACATCAACCTCTACAACCTTCAGCATGAGAAGACCCTCCTCGCCGGGCGTGGCTTCGATCTGATCAAGGGCAACTTCATCCCGCGGATCGAAACCTTCTCCTCCGATATCAACACGCCGGTTCGCCAGCTCGGCGAATTGGCGCAGTCGGGGGCCGCCCCGGACGTCGCTCAGCGGGTCAGGGCCGCGCTGTCGACGCTGCGGGCGATAGCGCCGGTCGTCGCCGAAAATAACGGCTTGCGCGTGATGGTCGAAATGATTGTCCCGGATGTTCCGACCCCCGTCGCTTCGGGTCCACCGGCTCAGCTGACTTCGGCGGAGATCGCCGCGTGGGAAAAGGCGCTCGACCAATGGGATGCCTTCTTCGTCTTCGCCATCAAACAGGTAGGAATCACGGCTCAGGACCAGCAGGTTCGCGGCCAGCTGTTCGACCTGCTGGTGGACAGCCGCTACCGGCTGGTGCAGGCGCTCTCCCATCCGCAGCCGAGCAACGGACCCGACCCGGTCCGGCTGCTTTTCCTCGACGCATGGAACAGATTCGACGCTATCGTTCAGTCGGCCGCCGGCCGCGGGATGCTCGGCAACCGGATGCTGGAATTTCTGTCGTTCATTTCGGCGGGCGACGCGCTGTTCGCTTTGGATCAGGCGGCACCGGCACTCGGTGTCCGCGTCTCGGCGGACGGACTGCGCCGTCTGGCGCACGTGATGGCACCGAAATTCACTGCCGATCCGCTGAAGTACAGCTTTGACGAAGACTCGGAACTGCGCCAGCTATTCGGTACCGCGCAACCGCTCGAAAGCCCCGGTCCGGTCGAAGAACCCGAAGCGGACGTATCGCCCGGCGGGGCGCTCCAAACGCCGGCGATGACGCCGATGCCCTCGCCGTCGATGGCGCCGCTTTCCTCACTGCGCCGCTGGTTGCTCGATCCGGCAGAGGCGTTCGCCGCCGCGGATCCTCTGATCCCCCAGATTCTGAGCCTCGGCCAGAGGCTCAAGGCGTTGGTCGTCAACGACCGCAACGCCAGCAGCTACCGCGACGCTGTCGACCGCCTGCTTGGCCTGAGCGCGCAACGCGAGATGAACGAGGACGCACTCAGTCCGCCAATCGCCGCATCTACCTGGTGATGGTGAAGAGCACGGCATGGCAGGAAAGCTGCTGGCGCCAGTTCGTAATCCGGCATGACCGCATACGTTGGCTTGAGTCCGTGAGCGGCGACATCGGCCTGATGCAGATCAACAAGTATGTCTGGCGCGGGTTTTACGGCCTTCCGCGGCTTAAGTGGGACATCGTCTACAACGTCAGCGCGGGCGAGGAAATCCTGATGCGGATGATGCGTCATGCGACGAATAAGGGCGCCACGCAAAGCAGCGGTCATCTCGCCGACCTTGCCCGCTCGGCGTACTCCGCCTACAACGGAGGCCCTGGAGCCTGGAACCGATGGCGACGCCACGACGCGCCCGACGACGTTCGGCATATCGACGAAGCCTTCTGGGAAAAGTACCAGGCGCTCGAGCAGGGGCAGTCGTTCGACATCCTGCAGTGCGCCGCCGAATGGGAGCAGCCGCATCGCCCCGCCCATTGAGCGGAAGGCATGATGAACCGGCGAAGCGGATCATGAAGCTCGCGGTCCCCTCGCCATCGGCGGTCATAACCGCGCCGCGCACATTCCGGCGAAGACTCGGCGGCCCGAAGGAGCTACGCGAAGCGGACCGTCCAGAATGCGGATACCGACTCGTCCGACGTTGAAGGTGTACTTCAAGCAGCGCGCACCTGGAGCTGTCTCGTTCAATCGGAGTTTGAAAAGCCGGCAGCGATCGCAACCTTGGTGAATCGGGTTGACCTCCAGCGTGACGGCATGCGGATTTCTATCAGGCTGCCGTCGGCGGCTCCTGAAACGTCTGCCGTCGGACTTCCAACCGAAGCAGTTATGACGCGGTTCTTTCCGATGCTGATGAAGCGCCGCGGCGTCGAGTTGCGGCTGGTGATCGAGAATCGCAACGGTCCGACGTCCAGCGTGGATCTGACGCTATTGAAAGCCGTCTCACGGGCGCACCGCTGGTTCGCTGAAGTCAGCTCCGGGAAGACGCCATCGCTTGCCCGCATCGCCGCGCGCGAGGGTGTCGCAGTAAGGTATGTGAGCCGCCTCATCCGTCTCGCTTTCCTGGCGCCGGACATTATCGAATCCATTGTCGAGGGTCGCCAGCCGAGCGACCTGACCGCACAGGCACTCACTCGCCGCATCGCGATTCCGCTCGAATGGCGTTCGCAGAGAGCCGCGCTCAATTTTCAATAGTCCCACTCATTCCGTGGGCGCACAGAGTCGGGGGCATTTACGGCCAAAGGCGATTCTATGGCGAACTGTCTCTTGGCGGCGCGACGGCGGCCGAACCGGTCACACCTCGCCGCCGATTCAGCGATTTGTAACGTTCGGGGCTTTCCGGATTGCGCGAATAATAGGCATGCGCATCGAGCTACTCGCCCACAGAGAGAATGCCCCGCATGAGCCCTGTAATCGACCTCATCGCGTTATCTCCGGTGCCGGACGGCGTTCAAATAAGCCCGCACACGCGCGAGTTTCTCGCATCGGCCCGGATAATCGCCGATGTACGGGACTCGGTTGGCGGATGACGCAGTCTGCTGCGAACCACTCTCCGCGTTCAAGTTCCCTGTTAAACAGGGAATTAACAGGGAATTTCGGCGATTTGGGCACTCGACGATGGATTGAGGGCTTGGAAACCCGAGAGTCTACAAGGGCTTACACGCCCAATTCCCTAATTGATCGAGCAGGGAATTTTTCCTTCGGAACAGGGAATTTGATCTGCGAAACAGGGAACCGTCAGGGACGATCAGGGAAGATGTTTAAAGGACCTTTCGTGCAGTGCTCGCGCGATCATGTCGCGACCGGCGCTGGTCAACGGCCCGCCGGCCTTTGAAACACTCGCTGTCATCGTTTTTGCCACAGAATCGTTTGCCGTCTTTTCCGTAACTGATCCGCCCGCAACGCTCACACACTATGAATGACCGCTGTGCTTCAAGGCGGTCGAGCAACAGGGTCCAAAACAGGCCGACGGCGCCCCAAGCTCGCCGAATCGGCACGGGCTCCGCCAGCCATTTCTGCCAGGCGTCCTGCTTTAGTGCTTCGTTCAGAGCCTTTTCATCCCACTGCTGGCGCAACTGTGGCGAGACGGTGAGCCCGCGATCTTCTGCTTTGAAAAGCACGTGCTTCAGCCCCCTTCGCTTGATCGTAGGGCGAAACCAGATGTGTTCGACCATGCTATGTCCGCGAAACAGAGATGACTGGGCGTCTACTGCGGCGGCCCTTAATGCGCCTGGTAGATCCAAGGTGCTCTGGCGAGCGAGCTTGGCCATTTGGGCTTGAGCGAGAATGTCGTCCGGGCCGCTAAGCAGGGGCATCATTGATTCGAGCGGTCTCGGCCAGCGGAGAAACAAATGGGACGCGACATCGCCCTGCTCTGTAATCACCGTTGGCGGGTCGGAGTCCAGTTTCTTCGACGGGAATCGCTGAGCGCTTTCGGATTCCGGTGATACCGGCCGGAGCGACCCTTCGGGTGGCCACTTCAACGCCACCTCGCGGCCTTTCCGATTCAGGGAACTCACCGGCATATATGCGCCCGGGCCGAACGCAATCGTGCGTTTGCGCCACGAGATTTTGCTCGCCCGATTAAGATAAGGAGCCTCAACCGTGGTTGACTTGAGCGCAGGGACAAAGCTGATTCCGCTGCCGCCTGTGTGGACGTTCAGCCAGGCATCAAGCAGGCCTTCAGCTGTACGCGGCATCATGCCGTTGGCAGTAGGAGCATGAACGTGTCCGTCCTCGGTCACGTGCACGATATCGATCCGCTCGAATTCTTCCGAAGGGACAGCCAGGTTGCCGATACCGCCGCTGCGCCAGCGCACCGGCTTGCGGAGCTCAGGGAGCATCCACACCACGAGTTCGTCACGCCAGACTTCAAAAGCACGCAATGCGTCGCGGCCGACCTGCGGACGTTTGATACTTCCGCCGAGCCTCGCAAACCAGATCTGAAGCGGCTTTATTTTCATGTCACACGATTCGTCGCACGAAAGACGACGGGCAGAGTCTACCGTAAAGTCCTGAACATGGAAACACAAAAAGACGAAGAAACCGAGTCGAAAGGCCTCCAGCAACCGTCGGGTGGCGCTCAGCCGCGCCGCCTTAGAATCGAGTACCGGCATATTGACGAGATCAGACCGGACCCACGCAACCCAAGGGATCACAGCCGCAGGCAGATCAAGAAGCTGGCCGGAATCATTCGAAAGCTCGGATGCAATGTGCCTCTGCTGCTCGACCGTAACGCCAATCTGCTGGCCGGTCACGCGCGTTACCAGGCATGCAAGAGCCTGGGCCTCACGGAGATCCCCACGATTTGCCTGGAGCACCTCGACCAACATCAAGCACGCGCCTTCATGCTGGCGGACAACCGCATCGCCGAACTGTCCCAGTGGAATGAGAAAATACTCGCGGAACACCTGAAAGAATTGTCCGAGCTGACGCTCGACCTCGATGTTGAGCTCACCGGCTTCGAGATGGGTGAAATTGATTTGCGGATCGAAAGCCTGAATGCTGGCGCCGAGGGAGAAGCGGACGCCGCGGACGCGCTGCCGCAGAGTCCGGCAAGCAAGCAGCCGGTCACGCACGCCGGCTATCTGTGGCTGCTTGGCGAGCATCGAGTGCTTTGCGCCAACACATTGGAGGATAGCTCCTACGTCGCCTTGATGAACCGCAAGCGCGCCGCGATGGTGCTATCGGATCCTCCGTACAACGTGCGGATCGAAGGCAACGTGAGCGGTCTCGGCAGGATTCACCACCGCGATTTTGTCATGGGCTCCGGCGAGATGAGTGAAGCGGAGTTCACTCTTTTTCTCAGCCGCGCCTGTTCGTTGTTCGCGCGCTATAGCAACGCCGGTTCGTTACATTATCTGTTCATCGATTGGCGCCATATCGGCGAACTACTGGCGGCTGGGAAGGTCGCCTACACCGAGCTCAAAAATATCGCGGTTTGGGTAAAGAACACTCCAGGGATGGGCAGCTTCCTCCGCTCACAACATGAACTGGTCGCCATCTTCAAGTCCGGCCACGGCCGGCACCAAAACAATGTCAGGCTTGGTGAATATGGGCGAAATCGCAGCAACGTGTGGCCGTACCCGAGTATCAACTCCTTCGGGCGCTCCGGCGAGGAGGGAAACCTGCTCGTAATGCATGCAACGGTGAAGCCCGTTGCGCTTCTCGCCGACGCCATCGTCGATTGCACCGCTCGCGGCGACATCGTCCTCGACGGATTCCTCGGCAGCGGCTCGACGGTAATCGCGGCCGAGCGGACCGGCCGCCGTTGCCATGCGATCGAGATCGATCCATTGCACGTCGACACCGCAGTTCGTCGCTGGCAGGTCTACACGCGCGATCGTGCTCGTCATGCCGCAACTGGCCGGTTCTTCGACGAGATGGAGGCGAAGGCGAAATACCAAAATGAGAAGTGACCTCCATATCGACATTATTGTTCACCAGTGGCAACAGTTCGCCGGCGAAAGGGCCTGCAACGTGCGGAACGGTCGCCCGTTCGACGAAATGGCGGCGGGACCGAGGGAGTTGGGACATGGCAGATAAACCTAATAACAGAAAAGGCGCAAAGAGCGGTCCATCAACTGGTCAGGGCAATATCGGAGACTACGAGGTGGGCTACAAAAAACCGCCCGCACACACTCGCTTCAAAAAAAACGTCTCGGGCAATCCGCACGGAAGGCGGCGTGGCACCAAGAACATCGCAACCCTGTTGGATCGCGAGTTCAACCAGCGAGTTGCGGTTCGGGAAAACGGAGCGCAACGAATGATAACTAAGCGTGAGGCGGCAATTAAGCAGTTTGTTAACGGTTTGATATCGGGGAACCCACGCTACGCAAAATTCCTGATGGCGTTTCTTGAGAACCTGGCGGGCGCGAGCGATTCGGTAGCCAAGGTCGCGGCTGGAGTCGCGGCCGACGACGTGATCGATCCAGAGGCTGCGCAGAAGTTTCAAGAGTTGTGGGACCAAATCGGGGCCGGCAAGAAGAGCGCGGACGATCAGCGGGGAGGTGACGACAGTGAAGATCGATAATCGCACTTTTTATCAAGCACTCCCGGATCTCTGGCTAAGGCGAATGAGCGGCGAGATCGCTTGGGAAAAACAACGCGCGATCATGCGGGCCGTCGTGCGTCATCCCAGGGTAGCGGTTGCCAGCGCCAACAGCTGCGGGAAAACTTTCATTGCGGCGCGCATCGCAGTTTGGTTTTTGTGCATGTATGCACGCAGCGTCGTGATTATTACGGCTCCGACGGACCGGCAGGTATTGGAAGTTTTGTGGCGTGAGATGCGCGCATTTAAGGCCAAGGCGGAAGCTCGCGGCAACCCGATTGGTGGAAAGTTGCTTCTCACTGGAAAATGGGAGTTCAGCGAGGATCACTTCGCCATCGGGTTTTCCACAAATGACAACGACACGGCGAAGTTTCAGGGTTTTCACGCGCCCCACCTACTGGTTATCGCAGACGAAGCGCCCGGAATTTCCGAACAAATCTTCGAGGGAATCACGGCCGTACTCAAGGGAGCACACACCAGGCTCTTGGCAATCGGAAACCCGACCACTCTCGAAGGGTGGTTTTACGAAGCCTTCAAATCCGAGGGCTGGTGGGCCACGCACATCAGCGCCTTCGATACCCCGAACGTCCTTGAAGGCCGGATTGTGGTGCCCGGGTTAATAACCGCTAAAGATATAGAGCAGGCTCGGACCGACTATCGAGAAGGGTCGCCGATGTGGCAAGCGCGCATCGAGGGTCGATTCCCGACCCAGCTCGAGGACACAATGATCGCCCTGGATTGGGTCGAGAAGGCGGCGGAACTACAGCCGCCAAAGCAAGGCGAGGTGGTGGTCGGCGCCGACATCGCGCGCTTTGGACAGGATTCTACGGTATTCGTCGCTCGCCAAGGGATGAATCTTTTCGCCGCGGAGCAGTTCAACCAAATCGACACAATGCAGGCCACAGGCCTACTTGCGACGTTCTGCAGGAAGGTTGGCGCCCAGCGAGCTCAGGTGGATGTAGTCGGTTTGGGTGCCGCGGTAGTCGATCGGCTTCGCGAAGTCGTTAATGGACTAGACATTGACCTCAAGGTTGTCGAGATGGGCGCAGGCGAGAAAGCCCATGACGACAAGAATTACGCAAATGCGTCGGCGGAATGGTATGCAGCGTTGGCGCTAATGCTTCGAGAGGGGCGAGCCGGCGGAACGGTCTTCGGGAACAAACGTCTTATAGCGGAGTTGAGTAGTCGCAAGCGGCGTATGCGAAGTGATGGCCGATGGGAACTCGAACCAAAACAGGAAATCCACAAGCGCGGCGGCCGCTCTCCGGACTGGGGCGATGCGGTTGCTATGTGTTTTGCGCCGAGTCCAAAGTCATGGGTGGAGATGTTTAAAGAATTTCATCTCAACCAAGTCGCCTCCCGAACTATTCCAGAGCTTCCGGGGCGCTACGTTCTTGATCGAGACACGAGACAGGTCCAGCTCGTTACCGCTCCGCAACCCTGCTGCGCACCAAGACATTCCGAAGAAAGGCGTACGCAACTGCAACATGCTGGACATCCCTGAGGATTTTGGATGCGGGCTTGCCCCGGGGAGCCGCTCTGCGATCCTCCCGCGATGACACCTTCGCTGGCAGCGGCCCCGCAACGCCGCGCGTACGACCACCGCCTCCGAGAGCATGTGTGCCGCACCGGCTCCCACGCCCTCAGCCGCCGCCTCGAGATCCCGCGCTCCACGATTACGACATGGAAGCGTCGGGGCCTGCGCCCAGTCGTCAGCGTCGAGATGTTCGAGGCGGACCGCCATCAGCTTCTGAGCACCATCGAGAAGCTGGAAAAGCGAGCGCAGATCCTGGCCGCGACCGTCCGGCTTCTGCTCGCGCTCGTGCGCGCCTCCGGTTTCCGTCTCGCTAATCAGCGGCTCCCAGAAGGTGCGGTCAAGGCCAGCATCCTGCGCGCGATCACCAGCGCCACGAACGCGTTGCCGCTCGCTGTGATCTTGAGAATCCTCGGCCTTTCCGTTTCGCGCTACCACGCTTGGCGGCGAGCAGACAAAGTCTGCGGCCTCGATGACCGTTCTTCTTGTCCACGCATCGCGCCCGGCCAGATCACGGCTGTCGAAGTCGCTGACATCAAGGCCATGGTTCTCGATTCCCACTACCGCCATATGCCGCTGCGCACGCTCAGTCTCTACGCTCAGCGAATCGGGACGGTCTTCGCCTCCGCGACCACTTGGGCCCGCTTGGCGCGCGGGCGAGGCTGGCGTCGCCCTCGGCTTCGTGTCCATCCCGAAAAACCGACTGTCGGTGTACGCGCGACTCGCCCGGATGAGATCTGGCACATCGACGTGACGGTGGTTCGCCTGCTGAACGGCGTGCGTGTTTACATTCACGCGGTCATCGACAACTTCTCGCGGAAGATCCTTGCCTGGACCATCGCTGCCCGACTCGATCCCATGACGACCTGCGAGGTGCTCGTCGAGGCTGGCCGGCATCTTGATCCGGTCGCAGTGCAGCCGACGCTCATGGCCGACTCGGGCGTCGAGAACGTCAATGCCGCCGTCGATGCCACCCTGCTCACCACACGTATTCGGCGCGTCCTCGCCCAGGTCGAGGTGACCGAGTCCAACTCGATGATCGAAGCGTGGTGGCGCTCCCTCAAACATCAGTGGCTCTACCTCAACTCCCTCGACACCATCGAACGCGTCCGCTCACTGGTCGCGTTCTTCGTCGACGCGCACAACGCCAACATGCCCCATGCCGCGTTCCGGGGTCAGACGCCTGACGAGATGTACTTCGGAACCTCCCCGGACCTTACGGCGAACCTGGCCGACGCACGCAAGAAGGCCCGGGAGTTGCGTCTCGCCACCAATCGCGGCGCGTCCTGCTCACGTTGCACCATGCCGCCCGAGCCGAGTGTCGGGCCTGAGATCTCGCCATGATTACACGCATGACGCAGTTGCGCACCCGTCTCTTCGGAATGTCTTGGTGCGCAGCCGCGCAAGAATGCTCCGCATTTTCGGCGCCCACAGAAGCTCGGCAGCATCGCAGCCATCCCATTTCTGGGTGGGCTGCATCACCATTATGTCAGGGTTTAGCTTTTGACTAGGCACAACGGTATTTATGAGATGACTTCTAGGGTATGGGCGTGGGTATGGGTATGGGTGGTGTCAGGCATGATGGCGGCGTGCCGCTATACGCGCACTGCGGGCCAGCGATCGCACTGCCTTCATTGATGAAAGGAACATCCCAGTTAGCCGGATAGTTGAGATCGTAACTGAAGAAGCCCGGCGGCGGTCGGTGATGGTTCGGGGCATCGTCAGGCGCGTAAATTCCGAAGGTGATCTGAAGGCCTGGGCAGCCTTGCGCGGGGCAATCGAGGTCCTTGGTCGACCAACTACAGATCGCGTCATTACCGTCCGCATTCTTTTCGTGGCACTCATCGTAAAGATAGTTAGTCGGGTCGGTGATGCTGCATTGGCAGGTGTCGTTTTTCCCGTCAACCTTCCACTTGCACATGGACGAAGGCTGGCACTGTTTTTGGCCGAGCGGTACCTCGGTGCCTGGAACGTTTTTGGTAAGATCGAACTGGTCGGCGAGTGAGGACATATTTACCGTTAGAGTCAGCCAGCCTGTATCAGCGTCGTACTTGCTGTCCCAACCCGCGGGGAGCGCGCCGTTACCGGCCTCTTTGAACCTGTATTTCGCGCTATCGATGTTGACATAGCCGAACTTTACATTCTTGGTGCCGAAGTCCTTCGGGTGCTTTTCGCCCACGTACATCGTGTAGGTCTGAGCCGTGGTTTTCTTGGCATAGAGGAAGAAGAGGTCATATTTGCCCCCACTGACAAAGACATTGGGACTTTTTGCGCCTTGTTTCTCCTTCGAAACAGTGGTGTCGATATAGTAGCTGCCGTGATTAACGGTAAGGCCGCTACGCTGGAAGGTATCCTGCCCCATCATCCGCTTCTGTTGCTTGAGCCCTGCGGTTTCGCCGTCCGTGAGCAACTGGCGGTAGATGGGTATGCCGACGCAACTGTTGGGCTGAGTCGGATCGGAAGTCGTACAACCGCTGCCCCAGTTTTGGTCCGCGCAAAAGCGGACCACAGCCTTCGAATTCGGCACGTCCAGCGCACACTCGGGATAGATCGATGCCGTGACATATTCGTAAGGGCTGGTGTTAGCTGTATTCGGCGGCAGCTTGGCATCCTTGGTGGGGTTGCTGGGAACGTCGGAGGCGCACTCATAAGTGCAAATCGGCGCGTTGAAGAAGCTCTCCTTGTTAACCGAGAGGGTTTCGCCCTTCGGGGGCGTTGATGGGGTCGGCGTCGGTAGTGGAATAGGGTTCTTCACGGTGCTCGTCAATCCGGTCAACGAGCCGTCATCGTCGTTCAGCACGGTCTCGCGGTCGATGTCGGTGAAGCCGGTGAAAGTACCCGGTTGGGCAGTCGGCGCCCAATAGCAGTACTGCTGTTTGAGCGCGGTGACGTTGGTGTCGAAGGTTCCGTCAATGAACAATGGCTCGGTAACGAAGTGGCGAATATCCACGTCGTCAAAGAAGAGATTGGTGGAGTGGAATGCGGGCGAGTAGTAGAAGCCGTTGGGCTGCTTCCAGCCAATTCCCGCATTAGGCAGATAACATCTTTGATTCATTTGGTCGGCGCGCAGTCCCGCCAGGCCGCCATTCATGAAGCCGGAATTTACACAGGGATTGCCGGCATTAGCGTCGGGCTTGCAGCCCCCGATTAGCTTACCGGTTACGGTTCCGTCGTCGGTCAGGTAGGTCGGATGAATATTCAGATAGGCGTTGGAATCCTGGTAGGCGGGGCCGTCGTAGACGCTGAAGAAGCGCTGGAAGTTCGAGAAATTGCTCAACTGGATACTGACGCCTTCGTCCTTGGACAGACAATAGAGCGAATTGTAGACGGGGTTGTGGGGGTCGCTAGCACAGATTAGGCCCTTGATCTTGCCGTCGCTGCTGATGAAAGGGTTAAACGGTCCTGCGTTCGAGGCCAACGGATTGTCAGTTTGGGTGCTGCCAATGAATACTGTTTTGCGCGCGAGCGCCCAGAAACCGGTGATCACGGAGGACTTGCTGAAGTCGCCGCTGGTAACGAAGTTGATCCCACCGTTTTGGATGTCGCTTACCACACTGTTAATCACCAACGCCCACAGCGGCCGTAACCAAATCGCAGCGAAGTTCTGCTGTGCCCAGGTAAAGGAAGTTGTAAACGCGTCGAGCACCGTAACGGCGCAGTTGCTCTCGTTACCCTCGGAGCAGATTTTGGCGGTCGAACAATCGGCGTTGGTTGTATCCGGATTTTGGTCGGCTGCCGCGCAACGGGTGGGCTTATGGCCGCCAGTAACAATTGGCCAGTAGGTATCCTGCACTGGCGGCGGAGAGTTCTTGATGGCGTTAGCGGAGGGCAACATCGCCAGCGTGGTGTTGGGTTGCGGTGGATTGGGTTTGAAGTTGACGCCATTGCACGCGGCGGTGTCGCTGTTGACCTGGAAGGCGTTCATCGCCGAGCTGCAGGAATTGCCGACGAATTCTTCGAGCGGGGTGATACCGGCGCGATCCGCGCCCACTTGCTCGCCGGCGTAGCGGAACCAGTGCTCGAATTGGGAGGCGCCGCTGATCGCCGCCGGAACAAACCAGTAGCACGCGCCGCAGGTGCCCGCGCCGAACGCCTGGTTGTACTCGAAGTCGTTCTCGCCGTTCGTGATCCAGAAAACCGACGGATGGTTTGAATCCGAGTAGTACGGGAAATCGTCGAACCCGGGGGCGCCGGTGTTCTCACTATTACGTGTCAGAATGCCGGGGACGTGGCGCGGGTTCTGCACGTTGTCAACCGCCGCACGCGCAAAAATGCCGATATTGGAATAGAGCTTGCTGTCGGTCTCGGTGCCATCCTCGAGATAGTAGCCATGCCCGATCGATAGATAGCCCACGTTCCGCGCCAGTAGGACGCCCTGGGTGCCGTGCAGGGTGATCCATCGCGTCATCGAATCGTGGATCGAGCAATCTTTGACGAAAGTGACCGGAAGGGTCGGCGGCTCGGTTTTCGCCGGCTGCGGTGTGCGGCGCGCCAGATGGAAATGCACCGGATAGTGCATCATCGCGCCACCCTGGCCGAGCTGATAGAACTCGACGCCTTGTACCTGGTAGCTCTCGAAGCCCTGCCGGACGATGGTGTGACCGCCAAAGTAGTTGCCAGGTGTTTCGGTAAAGGAGTTCGGGACCGGGTCGGCGCCTTCCGAGACAATCTTGATGCTGCGCGTCAACAACGCCACCGCCGCGCGGGTCTCGGCGGAGGTTTTTTTCAGTCCAAGGCGGGCGGGAACGACATTACTGTAGTCATACACCTGGCCATTGTGGGGCCACTTGACTCCGGTCACTTCGGGATCGGCGTTGGTGAAGTTGAACGTCGTGGTACCGCCGCTGACGGTCGGCGTCGGCGCGGCCGAAATAATCAGCTCCTCGGAATGCCCTGGCAGATAATCCGTCGTAGTGACGACGATATGATCGTTCGCCTGCCAGTCAACGACGCCATTAACGGTCAGACTCGTATCGCCGGGCTTCAGTGACCCATCCAACCGTACCCAGCTCGTGCCGCTGCATGAAGGATCGCTTTCCTTGCACGCCGAAAGCTCACTGCCTGCGTAAGTCGCGCCCTTCTTGCCGAATAGCTGCAACGTACCGCCATAAGATAGCGCCAGGACCTTGTGACCGAAGTAGGCGTTGCGGCTTGTCATCTTATCGGCGTCGTCCAGAGTGTCATAATTGTAGAAACACTCGCCCTCGACGCCGCCTGGGAGGGACTCCGGCGTCACCTTGCAAGATTTCGGATTGAACTCGAGACTTAGGTTGGTTCCCCAGATGTCGTCCGGGATGCCGCAATGGTCAAGGGTATCGGATTTGCAGGTGATTCCGGGGTCCTTTACGGAGTGGTTCGCGGCGCCCCACAAGTGGATGGTGATAACTCCTCCATTGGTGCCGATCGGCGTGGCGGCTGTGCCGGCGATCATACTGCCGCCCTTTTCGATCAAGATAGACTCGGCATAAAAGTCGATTTGCGCGTCATCGAAGGTTAATGAGCCGCTGCTCTTCCCATCCGCCTTCGTATATATGTTGACGTATCGAAACGTGTACGTTCCGGCTTTCACCTCGCACGGTCCCATAACCTCGAGATCGGTGGTCTTGTCGCCGGTTTTTAAAGTTTTCCCGGCAGTATCATTACAGGTCATGGTCGCAGCGAACCCGCGGACCGGTAGCAGCGCTCCGACGATCACTAAGCTTACGCCGATTAACGAAAGCGATGAGGAGTAACGCCGCATGGATCTGTGCTCGATACTCATTCATTGGCTCCGAATTTCTATTTCAGCGTTTAGCCGGGAATTTCCTATTTTACTTTCTAATTTGAACGCGGGTTATCCGAGATTTCCATTTTGACTCGCCGGTTCCAACTCCCGTATAGGCCGGACGACCTCTCTCTGCAAGGGTTTCAGCCGGTATCGGTCGACGGGTGATGCAATCCTCCCAGGACTGTAAACTGAGCGATGTGTTCTGCGTGTCGAACGACTCGGAAGCCTGTGCCTCCCGAAAATTTTATCCGTGATGACGCGGAGATGAGCGTATGGTAAGGAAGCGGCCGATGGTCGCATTTCTGACTTAGCTGCTGCTTGCTATCCGGTCGCGATTTACGCGGCGAGCGCGGCTTGAGGCCGAGAATCTGGTCCTGCGCCAACAACTGGTAGTGCTACGGCGCAAGTCCCCGAAGCGGGTGAGACTGTGGAACATCGATCGCTTGCTGTTGGTATTGTGCTCCGCAAAAATTCCGCGACTCATGCAGCGTGCGCCATTAGGCTGTAGTCGTGGTGAAGTCCGTTCAGGACGGAGCGAGATACAATTCGGCTTGTTCGGTCGAAACGATGCCTATGCCGTTGCAAATGTACGGGGAAATTCGGTGGCGGATTGGGAATGCCTGGCCCCAAGGAGGAGTGTGGTCTGCTTCGGTTGTAATGGGGCAACCACGACCGTAGGGTTTTCCGAAGATGCTCCTCGGTCAACGGGATAATCCGATCCAGACACTCACGCCGGAGTGTCCCGATCAGTCTTTCGCATAGCGAATTCGCCTTCGGGCTCCGAACCGGTGTCTTGATGACTTCGAGGCCGAGACCAGCCACGGAAGCATCGAGTCCAGTCGAAAAGATCGCGTCGCGGTCATGGATGATAAAACGGTACGTGTGGTCTAAAGGAATGGCCTCGCGCAGTTGTTGGAGGGTCCAGGCTGCGGTGGGATGGGCTGTCAGGTTGGCGTGAATAATCCGGCGTGAGCGATGTTCCATGACCACAAACACATACAGAAGCCGAAAAGTGACGGTCGCTACAACGCAGAAGTCACAGGCGATAATGGCCTGGGCGTGATTCTTAAGAAAAGTTGACCAACGCTGATCGCCGCGAGGATTCCCAACCGGTGAGGCCGGCAACTTCGGCAGATACTTACGGATCGTGCGCGGCGACACGCGCAGATCGAGTTTCAGCAGCAACTCGTTTGCAATTCGCTCCTCGCCCCACGAGGGGTTCTCACAAGCCATCCTGCGAATCAGATGTTGGAGGTCGAGCGGAATCTGCGGCCGGCCGGATTGGCATTTCCAGCGCCAGAAAAGTTGGAAGCGAAGTGTTGCAACTTTGAAAACGCTGACGGAAGGACGCTCCGGGCGGAACTGGGCGGCGAGGTCTCAGGCAGCCATATCGAACAGCCTGTCGATGAACTGATTCTGTTTGCGAACATCATCGTCGCTGACCCACCGCGCCTGCCCCTTCCGGATCATGTGCATCGCCTCGTATCCCTCAATCGTCCGGCGGGCCGCTCGGAACTCGCGAAAGCTCTGCTTGTCCTTCACTCGTCGTTTGATCGCTCGATGATCCTGCTCCAGGATGTTGTTCAAATATTGCACCGGTCGATGTCGGCAGCGGCGGCGCAGGGTTCCTTCCGCTTTCACTGCTGCGATCGCCGAGTCGTAGAGGCGAGCCTTATCGGTGTTGATGACGCGGGGCTGCGGATGCGCTGGATCGCTGAGAGCCTTGCGGAACAGGCATTGGGCCGCCGCGGCATCGCGCAACGCCGACAGCAGGAAGTCGATGGTGGCACCGGTGGAATCGATGGCCCGGTAAAGGTAACACCAACGGCCTTGCACTCGAATGTACGTCTCATCGACTCGCCAGGATTTGTTGGTCGGTTTGAGATGACGGCGCAACCGCTGTTCCAGTTCGGGACCGTAACGTTGCACCAACGCCAGATGGTCGTGTGATCCGCCTCCAGACCGCGCTCAGCGAACAACTCTTCGACGTTGCGAAGCGAGAGCGAGTAGCGAAGATACCAGCGCACGGCGCACAGAATCAGCTCCGGTGCCGTCTGCCGCCACTTGAAGATTGCCGGTCGGGTTGCGTTCTTCATGGTCTTTTCAGGCTACCAGCCACCCCCGCCAAAGTTGCAACACATCCGATTGCATGAGCTTGGCCCAAGAGGACTGAACATTCAGGCGAGTGTATCCCGTGTGTGGCGAATTGCTGATTCTGGCAGAATTAGCAATTCGCCACACACAGGTTCGGCATCAGATCTCCGTTGCAGCCTGCGCAACCTCGGGTTGGTAACAGCCGTTTTCCGCCCGCCGTGTGCCTCAGAGCCACAGGCTAAGCGATCCGGGAAGGAAGAGCGGGCGCACCTGCGGAGACCTGATCGCGAGTAAAGGGGGGGGCTAAACTCGCGGCGTTTGAAGGTGCAGCGCGCCCGCACTGGGTCATTAGCTCCGTCGCCACCGCGAGTCAACGGCCGGTACCGCCGGCAGGATCGCCTGTCGCTACCGAAAATCAGATCCGGGATGACGAGCGCAGTCAGGTGTGATAGTTCAGCGCCCGCCGCCGCCTCACGGCGGTTGCGGTTAAGGACGATCAACGATCACCTTGCGCTTTACCGCGCCAGCACCAAACGTCCGCAAGACCTCCACGGCTCCACTATCCTTACCAGATGGGATCCCAACTAAAGACATCCTGACTTACCGCCAAGGGATAAAGCTGAGTCTCCACGGCAAGCACGCAAGAAGTGGGACAAGGGTGACTATATCCATGCACTTGTCGGAGGTTGCCTCCGACATCAGGAAGGCGTCGAGTTCGTCGATCTCGGCCGTCGACAGCGGGGTATCCAAGGTCACGGGCATACTCCCTTGTTAGCGGTGAAGCGTGCTCTATGCAGCCCCAAAACATCGCGTACCCCTGCTGCCTCGGGGTCTGCAAGCTCCACCAGCCCTATCGCAAGACATTCGTCCACAGCGACCGGCGATGTACTCAACCCGATTGTGAATGTGCGCGGCGATGATCTAGCAGGCTGGCCCCCCTATGCCCGGTCAAAACTCCGACAACTGTGAAAAGGCTAGAGTTTCGTGGCTGGCTCGCCTACCGTCGCTCGAATGTTAAGCGCCCTTCGAGCCATCCTGGTGTTGCTTTCGTTGCGGTTTCGTAGCCGAGTCTCCTTGGAACTGGAGGTTCTCGCCCTTCGACATCAGTTGACCGTTCTCCGCCGACAGCCCGTCAGGTTCCTGTGCCAGCTTTTGTCGATTTTGCGTTCGTCGTTCAAGTCACGAAAGCGTGCGGCTGCCGAAAACTCAAACCGGTACATAAACCCGTATATATCGATGATGCAGCCCGCCCAGGCGCGAAATCGCGACGATGTGGCCGACCGCCTGTGCACGCCGGAAGATCGGTGCGTCATTCTCGTGGCAGATGGGTCATGACCTCGTTGTAAAACGAAGCCTAAGCCTTCAGTATGCTCAACCGCATAAGCGCCTGTTTACTTTTCGTACATCACTAAGCGTCATCGCCAGGACCCGCTTCCCCTTTATGATCGCCCAGACCCGCTTCTCGCTCGGCGATCTCAAATGCACCGGCCTCATGCAGGATTTTTGCGATATTCATGATGCGGTCCGCTTCGTTGAAGCCTTGCGCGACAGCCTTTTTCTGCGCTTCGAGCCTGGACTCAATTTCGGCCCGCGCTTCTATGGGCTCCAATCGCTGGAATACTAGCCCAGTAGCCCTCAGATCCCCTGACGCTGCTTTGTTAACCAGCTGGGCGACAATGACCTCGCGTTTTGGGACGGTCTTCCGTCGCCCGCCCTCAATTACAACTGCGGGCTTATCGAGTTCCCTAATCAGAAGAGAGGCTGAATTCTTGGCTCCCTTGGTCCGACCCTTCAAATTACCAGATTGCCCTTTTTTGAACTGCGTATGTCTAGGCGGTCGCTTGTACCCGACCGAACGGTCCGTTGCGCAACCGTCGGCGTTTTCGCTCGCACCATAGCCGCAGTCCTCGGGCTCTTTAGTCGGCATGCTGTTCGGTTACCTCCTGCTGAAGTTCGTCAAAGATTTGATTCGTAACCGCATTGCGCGCGCTCTCGCCGCTAAATGCTTGCCAGCGGCGCACGACAGTATCGACATAGAGCGGATCGAGCTCGAGGCCATAGCATCGCCGACCTGTCCGTTCGGCGGCGATCACAGTGGTGCCACTCCCTAAGAAGCCATCAAGCACGATATCGCCCCGGGCCGAGCAATCGAAAAGCGCATCGGCTACCAGAGCCACCGGTTTAACAGTCGGATGAAGGGCGAGCAGATTGCCCTCGTCGCTGGCCCGGGCAAAGGAATTCGCGCCCGCGTATTTCCAAACATTGGTTCGATTACGCCCAAAGCGTCCCAGTTGGACATTGTTGCGGTGGCGGTCGTGGCCCTTTTTGAAAACAAAGATCAGCTCGTGTTGGCTCCGATATAGCGACCCCATCCCGCCGATCATCTTGTCCCATACGCACAGGTTCTGGAGCGCGAAAATTTCGCGGCTGGCGCGTAGGATCTCACCCATGTGGCGCCAGTCCATACAGATAAAATGAATCGACCCGTCGACGCTATGTGCGGCGTGCAGCGACAAGGTCTGAGCCAGGAACTCGCTAAACTGATCTTCGGTCATCTCGCCCGAGGCCATTGCAAATTCGCGGTGGTGAATCGCTCCCAAGCCAGTCACGTTTCCCTCGATCGGCACATTGTATGGCGGATCGGTGAAAACCATTGCTGCCTTCTTGCTTTGCATCAGGGCGGCGTAAGCAGAATCTTCAAGCGCATTCCCGCAGTAAACCCTATGCTTGCCTAGCAGCCAGAGATCCCCTGGCTTTGTCACAGGCGGTCCCCGATGCTGGTCGAGCAGATTATCAGCCGAATCTCCGTCGTCGGCTTGGTCATCAGACAGGCTTTCGATCCGCAGATCGATCTCGCCCATCTCGAAGCCGGTCGCTTCCAGGCTGAAATCCAGGTCCAGGACCGATAATTCCTGAAGCTGTTGGGCGAGCAGCTTCTCGTCCCAAGCCGAGTTCTCGGTAAGCCGGTTGTCGGCAATCATGAACGCCCTGACCTGCGCCTCGCTCAGATGGTCCAGGCAAATGATTGGCACTTCGGCCAGGCCGAGCTGCCGAGCCGCCAACACACGACCATGTCCGGCGATCACCTTGAAGTTGGCGTCGACCAGAATCGGCACGCTGAAGCCAAAGGTCTTGATGCTGCGTGCGATCTGTCGAACTTGCCGGGGGCTGTGTACCCGCGGATTATTCGGATCAAGCTTTAACTTCGCAACTTCGCAATACGCTACCCAGAGTTTACCCTCAGCCTTGTCAGTGCTTGCCGTTGAATGTCCATCGCCGTTAGATATCTGCATAAAGTAACTCCATCTTTTTAAACCTCCTTCTGCGCTCGCCCTGAGCGCGCTCGCGCCGAATGCGAATAGAGCCAGGACGAGCGCGCAAAAAACCGAACCTTGGCGTCGCGCCCAGGTATTGGAGCGACCTCCCATCGTGGCTATCGTAACATTTCTACCTAAAGCCGTCCAGGCGTTTACTTGTGGGTCAACGATTGATTTTATTCCGTAAAACAAATAATTTTTGGGACATAGCGAAACAAACATTTTGCAGGATTGCAACGCAATTAAAGTGTGACAAACGACTCGACTGGTGGATCCGCTTGGCCAACCTGCACGCCGCAGAGTTGCCTTCGGCCTTGAGTCCGGCCAGGCCGAACAAAGGTTTTGCGGACAAGGTGCGCCGGCTGGAAGGCCCGCGACCGGAGGGCATTGATGTCCTGCTCAACCCACAAGACCCTTTCCGGGACTGGCTGATGGCGTCTGGCAACGAACCCGACAAATGCCTGTGGGACCTAGCCGGCGTCGCGAGGTCGCTCTTGTCGAACCTGTCGGAGCTTCGCAAGGCGCGAGCGCTGCCAAAGGAGATAATTGTCGCGGCCTGGTCGAACTTTATTGCTCCCCTGCTACTATCCGTTTCCTCCTCGGGCACGGTCGAAAAGGCGTACCGGCCTGAACCCCTGGCGAGCGATCTGCTTCCGCTACTTCGGGGAAAGAAGATAGACGCCATCGGCACCTGTCCAGTCTGCGGAAAGCTGTTCCAACGGCTGAGAAAGGACCAGCAATGCGACAATCGCCACTGCCGCGATAGATACCGACAGAGGCGTTTTCGGGCAGCGCGCCGGCGCCGCTCCGAGGTTCAGCACCACCATTCCAAAGCGCGGAGAGGGCAACGAAGCCAGTAATTCTGGTCCTCAGCGGGAAGCTACACGACGGCAGAATTTAGAAAGCGCACGGCCTTGCGGATGATTTGCGGCAGGGCCGGGCGGAAAGCTGATTGAACTTCGCGAGGCGTCGAGCCGCGACCAGAACGATTCAGGCGGACAAATCCTGACTCCGATAAAGCGCGTGGCCAGTCGAGATAGCCGCTCGATTTTACCTACCGCCTAGCGCTCAAACGCCGTAACCGGCGGCCGCGGCAGTTTTTGGCTGTGGCGTGGTTCTACTCGGATCAGACCAAGTCGGCCGTGCTCTCGGCCTTCATCAAGTCATCGAGGACGACGTAGCGCTGGCCCTGCGTAAAGGCGATCGAGCGGCCGCTTTTCGACTGCTGGGCATGCTTGACTGGTTTGGTCAGCCGCCTCGTCAGCGGGTCCTTGGGTTGCGTCAGGATGAAGATTTTTTGGCTGGCGCCTTCCGGGCGTAACTCCAAGCTCAGCAGTGTCTCGACGATGGTTTCAAGGCGTCCCTCGTGCTTGCCCCTTGTCAGCTCAACTCCGTCGAACACCTCGATAATGCGTGGCACGGTGGGAAGGATCTCCCCATCCTTGTAGAACGCCACATATTGCACCGGCTGGAAGGGCCTTCCTGGTTGGCAGACGTAGGCTCCGCATTTCAGATATTCGTCCCAGGCCCGCCGCGCCGCGACCACTACCACGTTCTTCGGAGAGCCCAGCAAGCCCTCCTCGATGAGCATGGTCTGCAACTCGCGCAACAGAAACTGTTCGCGCTCCGAGATCACCTCGGCGGTGTCGCCGAGGAGATCTTCGATCGCCTGGTTCAGACGGGCGAAGGATGCCCATACGAGCCGTTCATCTGCGAGCCTGCTGATTGCCGCCGGTTTCGCCTCGTCGGGAGTGAGGACCAGAAGAACCCGGGTGCTGGTAGCAGGAGCCTGATCGAGGCATTGCAGGTGGCGAGTGAGTTGCGCGGAATCGACCGCGCCGCGGGCTATCTTGGCCTCGATCAGGATCCGGCAGCTGCAAGCGATCTCGGCATCCGGCACGCTGAAATCCGCCTTGGGTTGATTCTTGAACCTGACCAGTTCGAACTCGGCCTGTTCCAGCAGACCGCCCAGCAGAACCTCGATCCGCGAGAGTGCCAAGGACCTCAGGACCGCCAGTATCGACGCGGTGACGCGGTTCTCGCCGCCTCGGTAAGTGGAGAAAATGCTCTCTGGCATCGCTCGGCGCCGCAGGGAGGTCCCTGCGGCCTGCCGAGACTATTGTCTGTTGCCGGCGGAAGTCAACGGCCAATCGCGGCGCCTTTGAGACTATAGTCTGTGGTTTCCCGAGCACGGCTGGCCTCTGTAAATGCCGTGCTCAAGGAGCGATCACGGCTGTCGGAGGCCTTGGCGCGGGCCATCAAACGGCACCGCTCGCGCCAGCGTCTGTCGCAGGAGGCGCTGGCCGAAGCCGCTGGCGTCCATCACACCTATGTCGGGCTGGTGGAGCGCGGCGAACGGAACCCCACCATCGACGTGGCCGAGCGGCTTGCCCGCGCTTTGGGGGTTAAATTATCGACGCTCATCGCTGAAGCCGAAAGGCGCAAGACCTTGCTCGACCGGCGCAAGAAATCCTGACCCTTCCATTCAGATTCTCGGCGCGTGCATCAGCTATCGAGGCAGATGAAAACGAACGACCAGATTCGCGCCAGCGCCCTTGGGCGGCTGTTGCAGGATCTCGTCGTTCTGCTTCATCTCCTTCCTCATGATTGCACAACAGACCGGCAATCGTTGAGTCTTTGGCGACGGGTAGCCGCCAACGGCGCGATGGAGTTGCCCCGCGTGAATATCTACGTGGGGCGCGCCGGCCGCCTGCGCCGTTGCAACCTGTTGCCTCAGTTCTTTGCGGAAATCTTCCGCCGAAGGCGCCTTGGTTCCAGTCGCCCCGCCCCCTTGCGAGCGAGTGATCCTCATCTTGGACTCCTGATTCCAGCCAAATCCCACGATCGCGTTGTCGATGACCTTCGTTACGCTGGTATGCCAGGGATGCTTATCGACGTAGGACGCCGGGTGACCCGAGCTGGCGACGATATGGAACGCGTTGAAACCGACCAGGAATAACTCTCGCCATTGATTCTGAAACTGCTCTTGGGCGCATCCCAGAAAGGTCCCGGTGTACCGGCGGTCCATCGGAACCACGAGGTCGGGGAGTAGATGGTGAAGAGTTTTGGTCCCAGCTACCAGCTTCGCTTCATTATCCACAATTCCTAATGACTCGATGAGGCTGAGGACCTGCGCGGCCACTCGCTCAACCGCCAGATCCGAATCTCCCAATCGAAAGGCGCTGAGCGATCCGATCTCACCGCCTCTCCTTCGGATGGAGCCTTTGAAGTCGGTCAGTGTGGCAAGGTTCGAAGCGCGCTTACCGATCTGCCAAGCGCGGATCGTCTGGTAGATGTGGGACAGAAGCTCATCGCTCTCGAGCGCAGCCCCTGCATCAGTGAAACCCCTTCTGAAGCGAATGGTCTCCGCGTGCAGCCTTTGCTGAGTCTCCGAGAATGGCGGCCTCTGCTCGAATCGCCGAATGCATCGGTCGAATATTGAGTTCAGCAGTGTGGCGCGAAACTCCGCCTCTCGACTAGCAGCATCGTTCGTCATGTCTTCGCGACAACCCTCTCTCCCGAGTACCAGGAGCGCGTGCAGATTCCAACAAGAACGAAATCGGCGCCAGTCAACTGCCGCTGTCGCTGCGCCTGATCCAGGAGAACTCTAAGGTATAGGTACAAGCAGATACTGGGAACGCAAACACTGCCTGCAATGATTCAAGCACATGGGCCTTCAAAGGACGCGAGGAAAGAGCGAAATTGCCGAATGAAGACTTGCGGGTGATGGAGCGCGCGATTACGGCGACCCTAGAATCCGAAGAAGTTCTGATTCGACAGCCGGCAAGAGACCCACGAGTTCTTCGACATAGGCGACGGCATCCGTACAGTAGGCTTGCAGCTCTCTTGATCCATCATAGGGGACGCGCGTTGGCTCCACGTTCCATCTTTGGCGCGGCCCTTCGGAGGTCTTTTGATAGCTGTGGTGAATCGCCAATCTCCTAAGGCCTCGGAGATCACGGCCTATAGGATTTGAAAGCCATTTGCCCAAGCCCGGAACTGTGCCAGCAATCGTTCCGAACGCCTTATCAAACAGTTCTCGTTCGTTAGCGCCAAGACCAAGTGCTGAGTTGATGCCTTGCGCCGTCTGGTCCGTCGCGGCGATCGCAGAGAATACTACGCCCTCAAAATGCGCTTGAATCGGAATCGGGACTTCTCCGGTTGCTGATTCGGAATTTAGGAGCTGTTCGAGCTGGCTCAAGTGGTATCTGGCGATTCGGGCCTTGCGGCGCGCGGCGTCAAAATACAAACGCCATTTTTCGATCGAAGGACCGGCCATCGAAACGGAGTTGCGGGACGCGTGTGTACCTTTCAGTATCACGTATCAACAGGTGTCCGCTACGAAGCCTGTCGGTGCGTCTTGGCGGCAGACGCGCGCGGCCGAGTGATTTAATCGGTACCGCGCTGGCTGCCAGCCGCCTCCGATCATTTGTCGCCTCAAGAATCGTTGGACGTGGTGGCCGAGTTATGGGCGTCCGGCTGTCAAGGCCGGAGCAAAACCACATCACCGGCCGGAGTAAAAGTACATCAGGGCGAAGCGCAAGAAGGCCCCCGCGGGGGCCTTCTTGGGTTTCGGGGTCAGGCTTGGGAGCTGTGGTCGGGCCGATCGTCGGCGGGGATGTGATGGCGGCTGTGTTTGAGTCTGTAACTCTCGCCGTTGAGCTTCGAGGATATGAACGTGGTGGGTAAGGCGATCGAGCAAGGCGCCGGTAAGGCGCTCGGAGGCGAACACACTGGTCCACTCATCGAAGGGCAGATTGCTGGTGACGATAATCGAGCCGCGCTCGTAGCGCTGGCTGAAGACCTCGAACAGCAGTTCGGCGCCGGTGACAGCGGGACGTAGCCGAGTTCGTCGACGATTAGGAGCTTGTAACCGGCGAGCTGGCGTTGCAGGCGCAGCAGACGCTTTTCATCGCGTGCTTCGTGGAGCCCGTTGACCAAAGCCGCGGCGGTGGTGAAGCCGACCGGGATGCTGTGGCTGCTAAAAACTCCAAGAGTGAAGGAAACGCTGGAGTTTCGAGGGTCGGGGCCGTAGTGTCGCCGACATGCTCGCGATCATCTCGGCGCTGCTTTCATGGCTCGCTTGTCGGTTTCGCAGCCGCGCGGATTTGGAGTCGAGGTCATTGCGCTCCGCCATCAACTGGCAGTCCTACGTCGCCAGCGTCCCGGGCGTACCCGGCTCTCCCCGATCGACCGCCTACTCTGGGTCTGGCTTTACCGGGCGTGGCCGCGGTGTCTCGAAGTAATGGTCCTGGTCAAATCAGCGACCGTGGTCCAGTGGCATCGTCAGGGCTTCCGGCTCTATTGGCATTGGCGCTCACGGACGGGACGGCCGCGAGCGGCTCGCGAGGTCCGTGACCTGATCCGGCAAATGAGCAGAGCTAACCCGTTATGGGGCGCGCCCCGTATCCACGGGGAGCTTCTAAAACTCGGCATCGAGGTCAGCCAGGCGACAGTAGCTAAGTACATGGTGCGACGAATCGGAAGGCCTTCGCCGACTTGGCGCAGTTTCTTGCGCAATCAGGCTGCGGGAATCGCCGCTATCGACATGTTCGTGGTTGTCTCGGCGTCTTTTCGGCTCTTGTATGTGATGATCATCCTCGCTCACGATCGCAGAAAAATTGTGCGGTTTGATGTCACCGAGCACCCCATCGCAGTTTGGCTCTCACGCCAGGTGACGGAGGCCTTCCCGTGGGATACCGCTCCGCGTTATCTCCTGCGAGACCGTGACGCTTCATTTGGCGCGTATTTCCGCAACCGGGTTGAGGCGATGGGGATCACCGAGGTCCTCACGGCACCACGCTCACCCTGGCAGAATGCTTACGTCGAGCGGGCCATCGGTTCGATACACCGCGAGTGTCTGGACCATGTGGTCATCTTCAACGAGCGCCATCTGCGCCGCGTCCTTTCATCTTACGTGAATTATTACCACGGCACCCGGACGCATCTTTCAATGGACAAGGATTGTCCGAAGCCCCGTCCAATACAACCGCCGACGAGCGGCAAAGTGATCGCCATTCCGCAAGTCCGTGGTCTGCACCATCGCTACCAGCGCCTCGCGGCGTGACGCTTCGCGCTCACCGTTGATTGCCGCCGCAGCAACCGATCCGGCATCGTCCACGCATTTATTGGGAAGCCCGTTCCATCTAATTCGGGTGGCAGCCGCGTGCGATTTCCATCCCACCTGGCTCCGAGTGATTGCAGCCAAACGCTATTCGTTCTTGCGCTACCGCAAATTTCCGTTCAGATGGGATTTTCAGCAGGGACAACCCACCACCCTAAGGTCTATCCCCGCGTGCGCGGGGGAACCACGTGTGGCCCTCGGCGTTGGCCGACAAGTCACGGTCTATCCCCGCGTGCGCGGGGGAACCTTCTGCACCATCGTTTGGATTACCGGGATGTAAGGTCTATCCCCGCGTGCGCGGGGGAACCTGCCACTGGTGGAAGGAAGCATACCTTCGACACGGTCTATCCCCGCGTGCGCGGGGGAACCAGGCGGTGTCGCCCGCGATCTACAATCGCGAACGGTCTATCCCCGCGTGCGCGGGGGAACCGCAATCAGGAACGCCGCCGCCATGAATCGCAACGGTCTATCCCCGCGTGCGCGGGGGAACCAGGCGGTGTCGCCCGCGATCTACAATCGCGAACGGTCTATCCCCGCGTGCGCGGGGGAACCGCAATCAGGAACGCCGCCGCCATGAATCGCAACGGTCTATCCCCGCGTGCGCGGGGGAACCAGGCGGTGTCGCCCGCGATCTACAATCGCGAACGGTCTATCCCCGCGTGCGCGGGGGAACCGCAATCAGGAACGCCGCCGCCATGAATCGCAACGGTCTATCCCCGCGTGCGCGCGGGAACCCAGTCTAACAATCGCGCGCCGTTCACGCATCCGGGTCTATCCCCGCGTGCGCGGGGGAACCATCAATTCCAAGGTGCGCAACTTGCCCAGCGGGGGTCTATCCCCGCGTGCGCGGGGGAACCCGAGTCGATTCCGCCCGCCGCGCACGGCAAGGGGGTCTATCCCCGCGTGCGCGGGGGAACCCGGACGCCGACTATGTAAGTCGGCTTGAGCAAGGGTCTATCCCCGCGTGCGCGGGGGAACCGATTGTGACCGGGACCGCGTCGCGTTCGACTAGGGTCTATCCCCGCGTGCGCGGGGGAACCACAATCGCCGCAATCGCTAGGCTAACTATTCGGGTCTATCCCCGCGTGCGCGGGGGAACCGTAATCGTCGAATCCCCCGCTGAGCGCATACGCGGTCTATCCCCGCGTGCGCGGGGGAACCTCATAGATCGTCTGACGGCTGACCCCTATTTTCGGTCTATCCCCGCGTGCGCGGGGGAACCGCCGCGCAGAGCGAGCACGGAACTTGGCGCTCAGGTCTATCCCCGCGTGCGCGGGGGAACCGAAGATGGGCACAAATTGGAAATACTCTACAACGGTCTATCCCCGCGTGCGCGGGGGAACCACGGCTCATAGCCCGTCCCTCGCCTCTTGCTCGGGTCTATCCCCGCGTGCGCGGGGGAACCAAACATAGAGATTCGCACTTCGCGCAAGTAACAGGTCTATCCCCGCGTGCGCGGGGGAACCGTCATGGCTGAATTTCATCCGGCGCTTCCATCCGGTCTATCCCCGCGTGCGCGGGGGAACCTGGTACTTGGGCCGGATGGATGGACTCTACGGGGGTCTATCCCCGCGTGCGCGGGGGAACCGCCATATTGATGAGTAGAAGTTCGTTGTCGTAGGGTCTATCCCCGCGTGCGCGGGGGAACCGACGCTGGCGGAGGGCCAGCAGCGCTTCGATCAGGTCTATCCCCGCGTGCGCGGGGGAACCCCTGTGTTTGGCGGACGCGCTTCGCCGCACCGAGGGTCTATCCCCGCGTGCGCGGGGGAACCATGGACCTCGGCAATTCCCGCAACCAAGATGAGGGTCTATCCCCGCGTGCGCGGGGGAACCAGATAGAGGCCGCTGCCAGCGTTCCCGGCGTGGGGTCTATCCCCGCGTGCGCGGGGGAACCCCTTGCCCGGCTCGTCGCCCTTGACCACGGTCAGGTCTATCCCCGCGTGCGCGGGGGAACCCTCATCGGACTGCTGAATGAGGCGCTTCCTGACGGTCTATCCCCGCGTGCGCGGGGGAACCATTCGTCGACGAGGTGGAAAAGGCGATGGCTGGGGTCTATCCCCGCGTGCGCGGGGGAACCTCGTTCAAGGCGCGTGCAAGACCCCGCTTTTCCGGTCTATCCCCGCGTGCGCGGGGGAACCTACACAATCAAGCATAGCTAGGCGACTAAACGGGGTCTATCCCCGCGTGCGCGGGGGAACCTGCATACGGACAACTCATCGATTTCATCGCGAGGGTCTATCCCCGCGTGCGCGGGGGAACCTTGGACCAGGTCGCCGATTTCATCTCCCAATCGGGTCTATCCCCGCGTGCGCGGGGGAACCACGTAGCGGCAGCTATTCGCACTGTGAACGGACGGTCTATCCCCGCGTGCGCGGGGGAACCACCCGTTCGACCGTGCCCCATTTCAGTATCTCGGGTCTATCCCCGCGTGCGCGGGGGAACCACCGCGCCGCCCTGCTCGTGAACTATCGCCGTGGGTCTATCCCCGCGTGCGCGGGGGAACCCTCTTGCGCCATCCCGATCCGGTCACCAACGTCAGGTCTATCCCCGCGTGCGCGGGGGAACCGTATCGATCTGCGCCCGCTCCAACTGCGCCTGCGGTCTATCCCCGCGTGCGCGGGGGAACCTCGAACGCACGCTGTAAGGCGGTCACGGCGGACGGTCTATCCCCGCGTGCGCGGGGGAACCGTATCCGTGCCATTGCATCACGGCCGTGGCGAGGGTCTATCCCCGCGTGCGCGGGGGAACCCGGCCTCGAAAACGGCGGAGGGGCGGATGGAACGGTCTATCCCCGCGTGCGCGGGGGAACCCCCCTGGATCGTCAGGCATCGATTGCTCGCCAGGGTCTATCCCCGCGTGCGCGGGGGAACCACCCACTGTTCTCCAATCCGCAGCGTCGCCAACGGTCTATCCCCGCGTGCGCGGGGGAACCTCAAGTCAAGTGACTCAGGGGCGGTTTTGAAAAGGTCTATCCCCGCGTGCGCGGGGGAACCACTCCGGCCTCGACGACCGCACACCCAATAAAGGGTCTATCCCCGCGTGCGCGGGGGAACCTCTTACGAAGCATGGGCACCCCGTATCCACTCTTAGAGCATATTAAGTTTTCAAAGAACAGCCGCTGACCTTAAGATCGGTGGACCCCTTACGTCACTCGGCCGACGTTCCGGTCCGTTTCATCGCAAGGAAAATACCGTCGCGATTGAAGAGTTCGTACGACGGTGCTCCCAGCACTGCGATCTGCTGGCCGCCGACGGTCTGCGGATCGGTCCAGGTCATCAGGATACTGCCGCCGCCGAGCTCCGAGTACCATTCCTGCATCACAGCCCACACGCGCTCGCGGACGCCAGGATTCATTCGTGGAGCGGTATAAACCCCCGGTCCAATCTCGAGCATGCACGACGCCAGGAAGCCACGGAATCTCGGCGCCACATCACGGGTTACTACCACTGTCATCGGCGAATAACTCCTTGATTTGATCTATCATCTTCGGGATGAGGCGCTCCTTGCGAAAGGTGCGCCCTGCAAGCTTGCGAACCATTGCTTCGATCGTTTGCACGCCGCGTCGGTCGCTATTCCACTGGCGCACCGCGCCGAACGCTATCGGCAGGGTGACGGAATGGCGGCACAGGTCGGCAATGTCGAGGCAGAAGGAAAGCCCGGAGTCCTCGTGGATGAAGCCAAGCTGAGGCATCGCGCCAGTGACGGCGACCGCGACCATCGCGGCCGCTTCGACGGCGGTGGCAGCGTGATTCACCGCTTGATTGGACAGGTCGGCGGCTTCGGGATTCTGGCGATCGTAGCGGCGTCCAGCCCATTCGATTCCGAACTGGCGCGCCAGCAGCTTGTAGGTCTCGCGCATCCGGGCGCCTTCGAGTCCGCGCAGGGCGTCAAGATCAGTATCGGGCACGATCTCGCCAAGGCGCCACGCGTACATCCGGCGCACCAAACGCATCCGTGTGTCAGGATTGGCCCATGCTCGGGCCTGCGCGCGGGCCAGGGCGGAATCGTCGGGGCCGAAAGGCATGCTGGCGTAGAGACGGACTCCCCCTTCGCCGGTGAATACCAATCCGGTCCCGTGCCGCGCCAAGAGCCGTAGCGCATCGTGGCTGATAGTGGTTCCTGGTCCGAGCAAGAAACAGGAAACCATCTGGAACGGGATCAGGTACTCGCCCGGAGCCAGATCCTGATCGCCCGCCGAGGTGAAGCGCAGCGTCCCGTCCTCGACGGTCAGGTTGCCGCGCCCGAGCCACAGAAGTCCGTGCCGATCCGCCTGCGGGATACGCGCCGGTCTCGAGTCCTAATCGGCCTTTAAGCATGTCCGTCACCTGCGGGGCGGAGCAGAAGCATGCCGAAACCGAAGGCGCGATGGCGTCCGACGCCACGGCGCAGGAGCGCCGTGAATGCTACGGGGTCCTTGACTTCAAGGACTCCGCGCATGAGCGCGTCGGGGCGCTCGAAGACGCGCAGGCGCCGCGCGGCGGCGTGGTCGCTGCGGCTTAGGCGAATGCGCCGAAACGAAATCATCTGCGCCGCGCGCATCGTCGCAGCGCCATCGCGTGCCAGCTCGCGCGCGATCCACGAGCAATAGATCTCTTCACGGCTGAGACGCACAGCTGCGCCCGCTTTCCAGCATTCGGAAAGAAAGCAATCAACTTCGGCATGATCACGCGTGGCGCCGGCGGTCTTGCGCGATGCGTTATCGCTTGGACGCCTAATCGGGCAGACGCGGACTTCAAAGCCGAGCTGCATCAAGGCCGGCCACACCTCAGGCATCGGCTTGGCCGCCATCGACGGGACGTTGCAAGCAGAATGCGCCAATGGTTCGGCGAAGCTCGCGGCGTGGTCACGCAGATCGTCGACGGAGACGCCGGCGTATCCGAGGACGCGCGCAAAGCGGCCGCGCGCAGGCCGCACCGCGAATGGCTGCGGCGCGAACGCGCCAAATGCGGCGCGCATCGCGCAGTGGGCCAGGTACCCCTCGTCGGCACTCTGCAAGGGCAGCCCCATCGAGCGGCCAAAGCGGGCGAGCATCGAGCGATCGAGATCCAGGCTAATCATCGACAGTTGGGGTGTGGACATTGATGGTACCCTCATGAATCCAGCGTCGGCCGACGTGGATTTGGTTGCGCCAGTCGAGGTCGTCAGTGATCGGGATCAATCTAGAACCTTCTCGTCCGAGGTCTTCATCGGCCGGCCACCACGCAAGCAGTGGATGGCCGCGCGCGGCACGGCGCGTGAGCGGATGGGCCTCCAGCGCCTGCAGCAGCGTCGGTGCCGCGGTGCGTCCGGCTAAGAGCGGTGTGGACGGCAGGCAGGGCTTGCGTCCGATGAACAGCGGACGAGCGGGCTCGCGCAGCGCGGCTTCGAGCTCGCCGAGCGATGGCGGCTGGCCGGTCTCGGCCAGCGTCAGAGCAAGCGTGTAAACGGCATCGGCGATAAAGCTGCGAAAGCGAATGTGCGTGCCAGTGCGCGCCGGACCTCCGGCGCGTTCCTCAAATTTCCCGCGAGTGGTCCATCCGCGGGTGAGAAACTTCTGCGAGAGGTCCACAGTTTGGTAATCGGCCCAGAGCTGTCCAGGACGATCGCAACGAATCGCGAAACGAAGCCGCGTCTGCAGCGCCTGCACCGCGTCGGCCTCGCGATGATCATAGCCAAGGGCGTTAGCCAGAAGTCCGGCCAGCATCGCGCGGGCCGGAAACAGGCGGGTGACGCCGTGTTTATCGACAAGCACGCCACCAAACGCAATCAGCGGCGCGTCGAAGCGGAGGATCAGCAGATCTGGCATGGGTCAACCTCCGATTTGTGCCGCGGCCCACTTTGCGAGTTCGTCAAGCGACGCGACACGCTGGGTATTGGGTAAGGCTTCGCCAAGTTCGCTCGCTGGACCCATCGCGAGAAACCGCCGCTCGAGGCCACCATAAGTGCGGTCGAACTCGCTCAGATGACCGCCAAGGGCGCGGTACGTATTACCGAGCAGATCAGGCTGAGGACGCACCGCGCTCAGAAACGCATTGGCGAGAGTGCGTGGCTGTGACTTGCCCGCCTCGATCATCAGGAAATTTGCGTACGAGTGCGCGGCGGTTGAGCCGATCTTCGCGGCGGGTGAGACAGTGGCGATCAAGCGCACGACAGTGTCGGCCACCCGCGCGGCGAGTGATCTATCGTCGCCCAAGTTCGAGAGCAGTAGGCCGATATCAACCACTGCGTATCCGTAAAACAGGCCGCTGGTTAGCTCTGCCGTGTTGATATGGCCGCTACCGAGAGAAGCTGAGTCGCCACCGCTCAAGAGATCATCCACGGCGGAAAAGTAGTCGCTCTCGGTGGCCTCGCTGTGGACCGTGAAGGCGTGGGCGACGTGGAGGGCCGCGTCGCATCGCGCGAGGATGTCGCTGGTAACCATGCGGCCGAACAGTGCGGCGTCGAGGCCGGCATTGAGCTTGAGCGTGCGCAGATTCTCGGTGCGTTCGCGGGTGAGATGCTTTTTCAGAGCGTCGCGGGCTTTCTTAGGATCGGAGACCTCCTTGCAGATCGCACGCGCCTCATCGAGTAGAAAGCGCAGCTCGGGTTTTCCGAGCACTGTTACCTGCGCGCTCGCAAGACTGGCTTCGCCACCGCCGGACTCCTTGGAAGCGCTCTCCTTGGCGGCCGCGGCCTCCTTTGCGGGGCTCATTCCCAGCACCGTAGTCATCAACTCGGTCGTGACGGCGCGGGCAATCGGTTCGGCGATACCGTCCTTGAGAAGCGGCTGGTAGATGAAGGCGTCGAAAGAGCGGCGCGAACGTACCGACAGGTTGTCATCGGATACAGCCGCGAGCGAATTCTCGCCGTGGTTGGTGCGCCAATGCCGTTTGAGGCATTGCGAAGAGATGCGGGTACGCACAGTGCCGCCGAAGGGGATCCGCTTGGCGAAGCCAACGTCGTCACGATTGATCAGCGAAGCCGGGTACGAGGTGAGAAAATGGATTTGGACAAAGCGGGAATCATTCATGATGCGGTGCGAGCCTCCTTGCTCGATTGGGTTGAGTAGTAATCGCGCGCGATTCGCCGACGAACCGACTCCTCATCGCTGCGTCCGTCGCTCAGAACCAGCCAGGCTAGATCGGTACAGTTAAATGAAACTCCTTTGGTGGCGAGGTCATGCGCGATGATTCTCACCGCGTCGAACAATCCGTCTGCGCTCGCTCGCAAAAGCCGCAGCACGCGATGCTCGGCGACCTCGGCGTCGGCAAGCGCGGCGCCCAAGCTGCGCCGTGGGTTGTGTAACCCGCGCAGCTCGGCCATCGCTTGCAGAATCACGGCCCATCGGTGCTCGCCCTCGTCGCGGCGTGGCCCGTCGGGCTCGAGCGAGTCGACGAGCTCCGCCGCGGCGATTCGCCAGAACGCGGGCGCGTCGATCGAGTCCGGGCGGCTGCGCCGCAGAGCAGCAACGTCGCCGGGCGAGAGCTGCCTATCGAGCAGCGCGGCGAGCCGGCCGATCAGGGCGGCAAGGTTCTCATGCGGTTGCGGGTCCATCGGATGATTCCTCCTTTACGAATGCTTCTGGTGCGAATTTGCGCGCCGCGATACTCAACCGGCGCTCAGCCATCGCGATCGCGCGGTAGCGCCGTGCGACCGGGATGGGGACGCTGTCATACGAGTCGGTCAGAATGCGGCGCGCGATTTCGATCAGCTCAGCGCGCCATGCTGCTTGGGCTTCATCGGCGGGACGATCGGCGAGATCGAACAGACGCGGGAAGAAGATCTGATCGATAGCGGCGTCAAAGTTTTTGAGTTGCGGTGAGGCGCGGTCGTCTTTGAAGTTGATTTGGTCGGGCCCGCCCTGCAGGAGCGCCAGCACGGCGGGCTTGAGGACCTTTTTCCCAGCGTCATCGGCGAGTTGCAGAAAATCACGCGCCAGCGCGGCGAGCTGTTCGCTGCGAGTCGGGTCCGAGAAAAATCGCCGTACCCTCTGAGGCACCGGAATCGTCCGCTCATGGAAACCCTCGGTTTCGCCTTGTCCGCGCACGAACACTTGCGCGATCAAAATGGGTGCGTCGCCATCTTCAGGGCGCAATTGGCGGGCGGCATTTTCGGAGTAGCCGTTGCCGAATAGAACTCGGCACATCGTTCGATATGAAAGGTCCGTTGCAGTCAACGCGGCGGGACCCTCGCGGCTAACCGGAACCCAGGGGTCGCCCAGGTCGCCCTTGCGATTCGCGGCATCGATCCGCGCCGCGGCGGAGCCCTTTTGCATCGCGACAATGCTGACGGAAGCGCCGTGGATCAGGCGAATCCGGCGAGCAACCTCAATGAAGAACGGATCGCAATTTTCGAGCGACAGGCGATCGGATGCGGCGCCGCTCCAATCGAGCGTCCACAACAAGGCCGCTCCGCCATCAGGACGGTAGCCATATGATTCGATCATCCCGGAGCGCGCGCCTAGCAGCACTCTCAGGTCTCGCTGAAAGCGCGCCGCAGAAGAAAGGTCCGATGCCGCGGCGAAACAAGGGCGATTGCTAAGACCTTTGTTCATCCGGGCGATGCCGTAATTCTTCGCCCCATCAAATCCAGCCATGGTCTGGACCGTTACCAGCGCATAGACCCAATGCTCGGGTGCGGGCGCCGCAATGCGGGCGGATTTCACGTCGTGGTTGCGCGCAGTGACAAGAATATCGATCGCATCGGGGGCGAGAATTTCCGCCCATTCTTTCAAGCTGCGCTCAGGCACGGGCGGCTGCATGAATGCAGGCTTCGCCAGGTCGTTCACAATCAGGCACCACGGCTCGGCAGCGCCGCCGGACAGCGCCAGCAGCATCGCGCGCCAATCACTTTCCGGCCGCGCGACGCCGTCGCTATGCGAGGCGTGAAGCGCGAGCGCGCCGAGCTGCACCAAAAATGCGTGCCAGGCGTGTTGCTGATGCGGCTGGAGGGCACGAAACTCCGTTGGCTCGCCGCGGCCGAGGTGAGCGAGCACGCCGGGCAGGGTGAGATCGATCGGCGCATCGCCGGAGTCGATACTAAATATGGTGTCGGTGAGAAGGTTAAATAGACAATCAGCCATCGGTGGGCACCTCGCTTTCTGATGCAGGTTCGTTGACCCGGCGCAGACCGAGCCGATCATACACATAGCGATATGGTCCGAATGAAAATTCCACGGTCCCGTCGCCGACGGATATCAGCACCGCAAGCGCGTCTTTGTCCACGCCGCGCGCGAGAAACGCCGGAATCGACAAGGAGTTGATCGAATTACCGAACGGACTGGTAACCGGGGCGTCGAACTGTGCGATCCGGTCACCCTCGCCAAGACGGGTCTGGATGCGCTGTTCGAGCTCGGAGCTGGGGAACTCGAAATCCCCGAATGGCAAGGTGCGGTCGATACAGTTGAGGGCGGCAAGCCGCTTCATCGCGAACTGCGCGCCGGAAACTTTTACGCCGTGCGGTTCCCACGCCGGACCGAGGCCGGCTGCAATCGTGCGCAGCGCCTCGGGATGCGTCGTTTCCTCGACCAAGGTCCGGTTCATCGCGGGAATTGAGATGACTGCGTATGCTTCGAGTGCGCGCCAGGTCGCTTCGAGGATTCGGAGATCTTCATAGACGGTTCCTAACCCGTGGGGGCCGCGCGCCTCTCCGCCCGCACGAATCATGGGTGTGAGATCGCGCTCGGCGAGCGTGAGCACGATCACGCGGGGGCTCGCGCATGAAGCTGGCCGGGCGGGTCGGTTATGGCGATGTAATCGGCCGATGCGCTGGAGGAGGACATCCATTGGGCACAAATCGGTGATGAGCAAGTCAGCGTCAATATCGAGGCTCTGCTGCACGGTCTGAGTGGCCACGGCGACGCACGGGGCGGCAGGTGAATCCAAACCGAAGCGCGCTTCGAGCGCACGGTCGAGATCGATCCGGTCGTTGGTGGCGAACCGTGAGTGATGCGGCGTCACTATTTGCTTGCAGGCAAACAATGCCGCACGCGCTCCGCGGACATCTGCGGCGCGCTCAAGTTCCTGCTGGGTGGCGATACATCCGCTCACAGTATTGCGAACGATCAAAATCCGCGCGCCGGTTGCCGCTGCGTCGAGCGCCGCGCGTGCGACCGCTGCATAATCGTCGGCCCAAGGCCTGAGCTCGGCCTCGACGTTGCGCGGCTCAGAGCCGGACTGTTCGGCCCGTTCCGTAACACCGCCATTGCGGTAGCAAGCGAGCATCGGATAGGGAATCTGTTTCGCCTCAGCGACCGCAGGAAGCGCGGTTGCGCCCGACGACAGCCGCGAAACCAGTGCGTGGCGCGCGCCAGCGCCAAGCGTCGCCGACATCAGGAGCGCGTGTCCGCCCGCGGCGAGATGATTTGCCAGCACTTCGCGCAGGATCGCGATCATGTAGGCGTCGGAGGCGTGGACTTCATCGACGACCAGCAACTGGCGCATCAGGGAAGTTGCACGCATGTGCGCGTGAGAGACCATCAAGGTCGAAAGCAGAACCTGGTCCACTGTACCGACGGCAATCGCGCCCGCGAGATAGCGCTTGGGATTCTCCGCGGCCCATCCAAGATAGCGGCGCCTCTCGTCTGGGTCGTCGTTCCACAACACCTCGAAGCCAGGCAGACGCCGACCTTCGAGATCGTCAAAGCGTAGATAGCCGGGAACCGCGAGAATCACGGGCGGTGCGGCTGCCGCGCCGGCGAATGCGCGCGTCACTGCGGCGCGCATTCGCACGTGGATCTGGGTTGCGGCGGTGCGAGTCGGCAGCGCGAAATAGAGGCCATCAACTTCGCCCGCGTGAAAGAGACTGAGGAATCGCCCAAACGCAGCTTCAGTCTTTCCAGAGCCGGTTTCCGCTTCGAGAATTGTTAGAGATCCGCCGTGTCCCGCAGGCAGCTCGAGTATCGAGCGCTGAAACGTGCGCGGCTCGAATGGCGATACCATCGAGAACACGGGTTTCGCCGTGCCCATAGCGGCCCGTGGCGCGTTCGTGTCAATGCCAACACTCAGGATTGCGCGCCGTGATGCGTCGCGGGCGAAGGCCATCCGGTGGGCATCTCCGTTTTCGCTGAAAGGAAAAAAACGTGTGTCGGAGCCGAGCCAGTCAGCCAGTGTTACCAACCCGCTGAATGCGTGCTGGAAGGCGGAGGCGGCGGGTAGCGGATCAGCGCTTGTGGCGAACGCGGTTGGATACCACGACCGAGCATGTGCAGCCAGCCGTGAAATACCATCGAAGGGATCGAGCCCTTGGGCAGGCCTCCACTGCGGCGCATGGTATTTTCGCTCGCAATCGGCAAGGTCGGCGGGTTTGCCATGATGCGCAACCGCGGCGATGAGCAATCTGATCGCGCAGTTCTCGGATCCCCATCGTTCAATCTCGCTGAGCGCGAGGCTCGAATACAGCCGTTTGCTGTCGGGGTATCGGTTACTGAACAGAGCGAGCGCCTCACGGACATGACCATTGGTGAACGGTGAACGTTCGAGCGCCTTGTTTTGGAAGCCTAAATTGAATTTCCCGAAATCATGATAAGCCGCCAGCACGCATAGCCGAGCAACCTGCGCCGGACTCAGATCCTCGAGCCCCCCAATTCTCGCAAGCCGGCGGCGCAGCAGCGTAGTCCGCAAGAGCGCCTCGCAGCATGCGGCGACATCTGCGCAGTGATCGATCAGCGGATGCCATCGTTCATGATCGCTTGAGAGCTTGCCCCAGAAATCATTTCCTCGTCTTCGCATCAACGATCTCCAACTAGTCTTTGCGCCGCTGAATATGGCACGCCGCGACGACCTCGAACGATATCACCCTAAGGGGACAACCGTTGACAGCGGCAGCTTGACAGAAAGATCCGACGCGATTCTCAGAGAAGAGCATTCGCAGGAGATGAGGCGCCGGTTTCGAGACAATTCGACAACCGCCGGTGCACAACATCTTTTCCTGCCCACATCGGATGTGTTGCAACTTTGGCGGGGGTGGCTGGTAGCCTGAAAAGACCATGAAGAACGCAACCCGACCGGCAATCTTCAAGTGGCGGCAGACGGCACCGGAGCTGATTCTGTGCGCCGTGCGCTGGTATCTTCGCTACTCGCTCTCGCTTCGCGACGTTGAAGAGTTGTTCGCTGAGCGCGGTCTGGAGGCGGATCACACGACCATCTGGCGTTGGTGCAACGTTACGGTCCCGAACTGGAACAGCGGTTGCGCCGTCATCTCAAACCGACCAACAAATCCTGGCGAGTCGATGAGACGTACATTCGAGTGCAAGGCCGTTGGTGTTACCTTTACCGGGCCATCGATTCCACCGGTGCCACCATCGACTTCCTGCTGTCGGCGTTGCGCGATGCCGCGGCGGCCCAATGCCTGTTCCGCAAGGCTCTCAGCGATCCAGCGCATCCGCAGCCCCGCGTCATCAACACCGATAAGGCTCGCCTCTACGACTCGGCGATCGCAGCAGTGAAAGCGGAAGGAACCCTGCGCCGCCGCTGCCGACATCGACCGGTGCAATATTTGAACAACATCCTGGAGCAGGATCATCGAGCGATCAAACGACGAGTGAAGGACAAGCAGAGCTTTCGCGAGTTCCGAGCGGCCCGCCGGACGATTGAGGGATACGAGGCGATGCACATGATCCGGAAGGGGCAGGCGCGGTGGGTCAGCGACGATGATGTTCGCAAACAGAATCAGTTCATCGACAGGCTGTTCGATATGGCTGCCTGAGACCTCGCCGCCCAGTTCCGCCCGGGGTGTCCTCCGCACCGTCTTCAAAGTTGCAACACTTCCCCATGACCGACAGAAGCACTGAAGAGATTCAGCAAGCGGTACGTAAAAAGTACGCCGAGGTCTCGCGTTCGGTTGCGGGAAAGTTCCGCTATCTGACCGGCAAGGCGGGAGCAGCCGCTCTCGGCTATGACCTGTCGGTGTTATCAGACCTGCCCGATGACGTGTTCGGCACTTTTTGCGGTGTCGGAAACCCACTCGCTCTGGGGTCGATTCACTCCGGCGAAAAAGTTCTAGACATAGGCTGCGGTGCGGGACTCGACATGATCCTGGCGAGTCGGCTGGTGGGGTCCGGCCGGCCGGGTCTGCGGAATCGACCTTACACCCGAGATGGTTGAGAAGGCCCGGGCCAACTTTGTCCGGGCCGAAGCCAGAAACGCCAACGCGGTCGTCGCGGGCTCCGAGGCCATGCCTTACGAGGACGATACTTTCGACGTTGTGACCTCGAATGGCGTACTTAATCTCTCGCCCCTCAAGCAACAAAGCCTGCACGAGATCTTTCGCGTTCTGAAGCCCGCTGGACGCCTACAGTTGGCCGACATCGTTCTTAATGAAGACCTGCCGGCAGACATAGCCAACAGCCTTGACGCCTGGTCCGATTGAATAGGCGGCGCGATCCCGGTTCGGGATCTCCTGAGCAGGATGGTGGACGCCGGATTCGTGGACATTGAGTACGCTGGTCCTACCGGCGTGGCTACCTCGCGGTTCACATCAGGGGCGGCGCTTCGCGCGAGGAAACCCGCGAAAACGGCGCCATAGTTGCCGAGCCTGCGCAGACGCCGCATATGCGGGTCGCGTTTTGGGCTTCGGCATATGTCGTCACCACAATCGGCGAATTTAGGGGCGATTTCAGGCGCTGCTAGCCGGGCGAACCCGAGCGCCCGCAGGACTGGCTCCGTGCCGCGAAACGAGCAATGTGTGTGTCATTGGGGCGGCAAATCGCTCCCTCATAGGAGGACCGCACATGGGCTTTGAAGTCGACCAAATCGCGGCAAGTTACGCTGAGAAACGATCGTGAAGCGGCGCGCGCTGGCTCTGGACCGAGATGCGCTCGCCGCGGGAATCGCGGACCTGTCAAAGGCTGGTATCAAGGACCTCCGCGAGCGTTGGAAGGCTCTGTATGGGAAGGCGCCTTCCCGAGAAATCGGCCGGTCCTTTCTGACTCGCGCGATCGCCTACCGTCTCCAGGAGCGGGCTTACGGCGGACTCAAACCCTCAACCCGCCGACTGCTAGCCCGGGCCGCAGAAGGGACCGCGACTGCATCAGCGAAGAGACCCCAGACCCGAATGGCCCAATCGGGAACAATCCTGATTCGAGAGTGGCAAGGTGCCGCTCACCGGGTGACGATGCTCGACGACGGAGTGTCATTCAATGGGAAGCGCTACCGTTCGCTCTCGGAAGTAGCACGCGAGATAACGGGCAGCAGATGGTCAGGACCGCGATTCTTCGGGCTACGATTGCCGGCGATGGAGAACAACCATGGAACGCTCTAAGGCCGCTATTCGCCGTTGTGCGATCTACACCCGCAAATCTTCCGAGGAAGGACTGGAGCAGGACTTCAACTCGCTGCACGCGCAACGCGAGGCGTGCGAAGCGTTCATCAAGAGTCAGGCCGGTGAGGGATGGCGCTTGGTGAAGACGGCTTACGACGATGGCGGCCTCTCGGGCGGAACGATGGAGCGTCCGGCTTTGCAGCGTTTGCTGGAAGATATCCGGCGGAGATTGGTTGACGTGGTGGTCGTTTACAAAGTCGATCGCCTGACCCGCTCGCTCGCCGACTTCGCCAAGATGGTCGAAGTGTTCGACGCGCACGGCGTTTCGTTTGTCGCAGTCACCCAGCAGTTCAACACCACCACCTCGATGGGCCGACTTACGCTCAACGTCCTGCTGTCATTCGCGCAATTCGAGCGCGAAGTAACCGGCGAGCGGATTCGGGACAAAATCGCCGCCTCCAAGCGCAAGGGAATGTGGATGGGTGGTCTGGTTCCGCTCGGCTACGACGCGCATGAGCGTCGTCTCATCGTGAACGAATCGGAAGCAGAGACGGTACTAGAGATCTTCCGGCGATACCTGGAACTCGGTTCCGTCCGGCTCCTGATGGAAGACCTGAACCGCCGCCGCATCCGATCCAAAGTCCGGGTCGCAAAGAACGGAAAGCAGTCAGGCGGGAACTCGTTTTTCCGTGGGGCGCTCTATGTGCTGCTTTCGAATCCGATTTACGTCGGTGAGATTCGTCACAAGGGTGTCCGTCATCCGGGTCTGCATGAACCGATTGTGGGTCGAGAGCTGTGGGAGAAGACCCAGCTGTTGCTGCGGAGCCAGGCGGTTCGCGGCGCCTCGCGAGCAACGAAACCGGTCGCGAGCCCGCTCATGGGCAGGCTATTCGACGAAAGCGGCCAGAGCCTGACGCCGAGTCACGCGGTCAAGCGCGAGCGGAGATATCGCTATTACGTGTCGCGCAGCCTGATCAAGGGGACCGCGGATTCGGCAGGACGCGGCTGGCGCTTGCCGGCGCCAGAGATTCGAGCGGACCGTCGCGGCTTCGGCTTGCCAAATCTTGAGCGACAGGACCGGATTCGCGGCGGCCGCTCAAGCGATGGGTCTCGCGGACAATCGACTTCCATCGCTCTTCTCGGAGGCAGAAGCGTGGAGAGCGCGCCTGCAATCAGAGGTGGAAGCCGCAGCGGCTCTGAGCGCCTTGGTTGATCGCGTCGATCTGACCGATACCGGCATCCGCGTATCGCTCAAAGTGCCTATACCCGAGACGGCGGTGCGGTCCGCGACGAACGCCAACGAACTGACCGTCACGCGCTTCTTTCCTATGGCAATAAGGCGGCGCGGTGTCGAGATGCGTCTGGTCATCGAAGCTAACGGGGCGCCTGCTCCACGAGCTGATTCGGCACTCTTGAAAGCCGTCGCCCGAGCGCGTCAGTGGTCTGAAGATCTGTTGACGGGCAGAGCGCAGTCAGTTGCAGAGATCGCTCAACGCGAAGGGGTCGGGGAGCGGTACGTCAGGCGATTGATGCGGTTGGCGTTTCTGGCCCCGGAGATCGTCCAGGCAATCGCCGCGGGTAACCAGCCGCCCGAGCTCACTGCCGAGGCCTTGGCCGAACGGATCGATCTCCCTCTGCTTTGGACCGCGCAAGAACAAGCGGTGAGAATCGCCTAGTCCCCTTTAGGTTCGATCACTTCCACACATCCCAGCCAAGCCGTCGGCGCATCGATCCTGTCGCGCTTCAGGCACGGATGGAACCGCCTCACTTGCCAACAGAGACTTTGGCCGCGTTCTGCGCGGAAACCGCCGGAAAGTGGCTTTCTCCGGTGCCGCGCAGCATGCGAATGAAGCCGCAACCGCGCGCTATTTGGCTGATTCGAGCGGAGAATCCGCCGAGACGGGGACTCGTTGGCGGAGAGGGAGGGATTCGAACCCTCGGTACCGGTTACCCAGTACGCCAGATTAGCAATCTGGTGCCTTCGACCACTCGGCCACCTCTCCGCTCGGCAAACCCAAGCACTTACGCGGTTGCGGCCCTCGCCGCAACCGCGCAAGGATGCGACGCGAATAACGTCGACGATCTTTCCCCCGCGGGCTGTTGCCGCGTACCTCGCACTCGTTGCCGGCGCGCGGCGCAGTTCTAATTTATCAGTCGGCGCCGCACCTTGTGCAAGCGCTCATCCGCGATGACGCCGTCATGCTCGAGGTCGGGCGCGGACAACAAGCATCAGGGAAAGAATCCGCGCGTGGCAGGGCCGGTAACGGGAACGCCCGCAAGCCTCACCGCCGCCTAGCGAAACGCCGGCATCACCATTTCAGCAAAATCCCTGAACACCTTGCGCTCGGGGTCCATCGGCGGCCACAGCGTGACCTCCCGGATGCCCGCCTTCTCGACCGCGCGCACCTGCTCGACAATCTCCTCCGGCGTTCCGATCAAGCAAGTCGCGCGTATCGCGTCCGGCTTTACGAACCTTCGCTCCTCGGCCTGCGCGTAAACCAGATGCCCGTCGTGAACCTGCCGGAAGCGCGCATTCTCGGGCAGGCTGAAACTCTTCACGTGCTTGAGATAGTCGCTCCAGACGTTGGCGAAATAGGGCGGGATGAGGTCGTCTTTCTCGCCTGATTCCTTCCAAAGCTCATAGAAAAAATGCAGCTCGCACATCACCCACGATCCGGTTTCGTCGATTACCCGCTCGTCGGTGAGCTTGTCTCCGGGACGAAGCACGCAACTGGTGGTGATGAAGGCGGTATGGAAATCGGCGGGCAGTGAACGTCCCGCCTGCTCGGCGCCTTTCCTGATTCGTTCCAGCTTGGGCCTGACCACTTCCGGTTTTCCGCCGACGGTTATCCATCCGTCGGCGAGCGCACCCGTCGCTTCGAGCGCCTTGGGCCCGTTTGCCGCCGCATAAATCGGAATGTGATTGTCGAGGTTGATGAAGTGGCGGTCGCGATGGATGAACTTAATCTCGCGGGTCTGGCCGCGATAAGTGTAATCGACCGCCTTGCCGTCCAGCAGCGCGCGCACCACCCGCAGGTATTCGCGAAACTCGCTGGTCTTCATCGGATCCTGGCCCATCACCCGCATCGCCGTGTGTCCGGTGCCAAGCCCGAGAAAGACCCGGCCCGGCGCGATCTGGTTGATGCTCGCGATCGAATGCGCGGTTACCGGCGCGATTCTCGTTCCGGTGATCGAGACCCCGGTTCCGATCTGAATGCGTTTCGTACGATGGGCCGCCAGCGCCATCGTGGCGTAGCAGTCGGACCAGATCATCTGCGAGTCGCCGACCCAGGCGCGGTCGTACCCGAGTTCCTCTACGTAACGAATTATTTCCCAGTTGGATATATGGGTGCTGACGCCAATCCCGAATTGCATGCGAGGCTCCTTGCTTCATTGGATCATTGGGAGGTTCGGGCGGTCGCTACCACAGGGAGTTCGATTCCGTCAAACCCGCCCACCGTTGCGGCGCTCGGAAAAGGCCCGGGGAAATCCCGCACTGGGGCGATTAAAACCAGTGGACGCCGGCTACGGATGACATCAACTGATCACGTTACCTTCGCCGGATTATCGCCGTTAGTATCAAGATCGGCAGGCCGCTCCCCAATTAAAGGCTTGATAAGACCATCTGTAGTGTGCGATAAGCTGGGTCTCAATAAGCAACTTGAAGCTAAGGTAGACTATCGTCTAACGGCGCTTCGAGACGAATTTTCGAAGGAGGATAACGGAATGCTGATGCTCGAAAAGATGGCACCGAGAGTGCTGATGGTAGCGTTGCTCGCCGTAATCGGATTGGCGGTGCTGCCCGGGGTATCGCACGCACAATCGGCGTTGCAGGTCATATCGACAGAGAGTTCCTGCGAACTTGATCCTGTGATCAATAGCACGAACGTGACTGCCGGGAACGTTTGCGAGAACATATACATCTACAATAGATGGGGATGCCTCGAGTACTGCACTTCCGTTGAGCTGTGGGCGTTTTCATCCCTGGACCCGGATGATTGCGATTGGCCCCTGGCTGGCTTCGAGGGTTCGATTTTCATCGTGTCGACCATTCCCGATAACTTTGGGAACTGCAGCCCCGTGAACCTTTCCAGAACGGCAGCCGGCGGCCTGCGCTCCTCGGTGATTGCTGATGATATGGGCCCGATAGGCATCCCTGCTCAGGATGCGGCGGCCAGCAAGTCCACGCTGGCAAAGCTGGTCAGCGACTGCGCCAGCAGCGCACCATAGTTAAGGCTCCTCGCATTTCCGCTGCTGCCGGCCGCGACGCGGCCGGCAGCAGCGCCATCTGATCCCGCCGCCGCGCCCGCACTAAGCGCCGTTTCGAGAACGACCGCCGATCGAAATGTCCGCGCCGGGGTAGTTTCCAGTGCCGTATTACAGTCATCCTGAGCGCCGGCGAAGGATCTCGCCCGGTCTTCCGGGCGTCAGGCTGAGGCCGGGACTTTGGCGCGCGGAGGACCGGGCGAGATCCTTCACGTAGCCTTCCCTTGAGGCGTATGCCGAAGGGTTCAGGATGACGGAAGATCGCGGGTGCCCGATACTTTATGAACGAAATGAACGAACTTCAGACCCAGAACGCTAGCCCAGCATCCGCACGCCCTGGTAGAAGACGAAGCTCACTATCCATGCGAGGCCGAGCGACCAGGCGGTCGTCAGTATCGTGAACCGCCAACTCTTCGATTCCTGCTTCAACACCGCCAGCGCCGAGAGGCACGGCGTGTAGATGAGGGTGAAGAGCATGAAGCTGTACGCGCGCGCCCAATCCAGGTTATGCGCGAGGACGCCGGCAAGATTCGACTGGCCGGCGCTGTAAATCACCGCCAGCGCTCCGATGACGATCTCCTTGGCGACGAATCCGAACAGAAGCGTCAGGCTGAGCAGCGGATCGATTCCCAAAGGCCGGAAAATCGGAGCGATCGATGTTGCCAGACGGCCGGCCAGCGTCGCCGAACTAGCCGCCGGAACATTGCCGGGGAAGTGGACGAGGAACCATACCGCGATCACCCCGGCGAGGATAAAGCCGCCCGCGCCTCTCAGAAAATGTCTGGATTCCTGTAACGCCTGCGCCAACAAGCGGCCGGGCGTGGGCATCCGGTACGGCGGAAGCTCCAGCATCATCGGCTCGCGGCTCTCGTAGCGCCCGCGCCAGGTGAGCGCCGTGAGTATCACCGTGGCGAAACTCACCAGATAGAGACTGAACAGGACCAGCGGCGCCGCGCGATGGGAGAAGACCGCCGCCGTGAAGAACAGGAATACCTGAAGCCGGGCCGAGCACAGCGAGAACGGAATCACCATCATGGTGAGCAGACGCAGCGCGCGCGAGCGCATCACCCTCGTGCCCATGATCGCCGGCACATTGCATCCGAACCCCATCAACTGGATGACGAAGCACCGCCCGTCCAGTCCAAGCTTGGCCATGAACGCGTCCATCAGAAACGCTGCCCGCGCCATATAGCCGGTGTCTTCTATAATCGCGACGAAGAGCAGGAACGCGACGATTACCGGAAGAAAGCTGACGACGGTGCCGATGCCGTCGAAGATAGCTTCGAGCAGAAAGCTGCTGACCATCGGCGGAGCGGCGGCCAGCGCCGGTGCGAGGAATTGAATCTTGACCAACTCCAGAATCGCGGAGATCGAATCCTGGACGCGAGTGCCGATGCTGTAGACGAGTTCGAAGCCTAGAAGGATCGTGGCGAAAAAGAGCGGCAGGCCAATCGACGGATGGAGCAGGACGCGATCTGAGCTTGCCCGTCCATCCCTCGGGCATGCTGGTGGGCAAATGCACTGTGGCGCCGACGATACTATCCAGTTGCTCCGCGGTTCGGTCGGCCTCTTTGTGACGGCAATCGCCGCACTCGCCGCACTGCGTGGCGCCGCCACGCAGTGCGGCGAGTGCGGCGGCGCCGCCGTTTAGATGCATCTTGCGGGCGGCCGGATGACGTTCCAGCAGGGCCGCAACGGTATCGACGGTCTCGTGAAACCCCTGTCCGTACTTGGCGCTGAGCATCAGCACCGGCATCCCCAGTATCGCCGACAGCTTGTCGACGTCGATCCGGATGCCGAGCTTGTCGGCCTCGTCGGCCATGTTGAGCGCCAGCACCAGAGGAATCTGAATGACTCTTAGCTGCAGCAGCAGAGCCAGTTGTCGATCGATCTGGGATGCGTTCAGGACAACGACCAAAAGGTTGACAGGCTCGCGTTCGAGAAAATCCCGGACCACCTGCTCGTCGTCGCTGAAGCCGCGAAGATCGTAAATGCCCGGCAAATCGACGACCTCGACCGTTTCATCGCCGAGCCTCACCTTGCCAGCGAGCAGGTCGACCGTGATTCCCGGCCAGTTCCCTACGCGCGCCGCCGCACCCGTCAGGCGGTTGAACACCGTCGACTTGCCCGTATTCGGCATGCCGACGAGCGCGATGCGTTTCATCGGATTCAGCTGACCGTCGCGGCCTGAAGAAGCTGGACCTTTGCGGCCTCGACCCGCCGGATCATCAAGTCGGTGGTGCCGACGCGAATCTGGATCGGGCCGTTCATCCGCGCGCGGCGGACGACTGATATCAGCCGGCCGCGTCGCAGGCCGAGCGCAGCCATCCGCTCACGGACCTGGTCTTCGGCGTCGATCGCGCTGATAGTAGCAATCTGCCCGGGAAGGAGTTGGCTGAGAGAGCGTGGCTCGACCATACTGAGAATCATTATCAGTTTCCGCGCGGCTTGTCAAAACACTAGCCACTAATCGAGAGGCGCGGACGGTTGCGGTATCGTCCGATTGAAAGTTTCTTTCCGGGCGACGAATTCGGGCGCCGCTTCGTTCGTTACCGGGCGGGCAATCGGAGTCGACGGCGGCCGGACCGCGCAGGAGCCGCGTTCTTATCGATCCGCTCTGGTTGCGGAGCTGCGGGGCTTGCGCCCGCGTCGCTCGCCGACGGTTGTAGTTCCGAGGCGTAGAGGTGGGCCAGTTCGCCGAGCTTTTCCGGGATCACGATCAGGCGGCGGCCTTCGCGCATGATCACTTGCTGGCGTTCGAGCTCGTTGAGATGCTCGGTTATTTTCTGGCGCGAGGCCCCGACCAGATCCGCCAGGTCTTCATGCGTCAGCGGCAGAGAGAGGATCGTCCCTCGGGCATCCTTGACGCCGAACTTGTTGGCCAGCTCGAGCAGGGCCGCGGCCAGACGCTCGCGCAGCCCCGAGCCTACGAAAGCCGCATAACGCAACACCATACTCCACCAGCGGCCGGCCGTGATCTCCATGGTCTGTCGGAAATCGGCGAACGGAATTCCGAGCACGATATCTACGAAAACTTCCGGGCTGATCACCCCGACGCGGCAATCGGTAAACGCGTCGCAGCGGAAAGGGCGCTGCATTTCCGCCAGCAGCGAGGAGAGTCCGAAGACTTCCCCGGCGGCCAGCAGGGCGACCAGTACACGATCCTCCTCTTCCTTGCCAAGCGACGTGAGCTTGGCCACTCCGGAGAGGAGAATGTACATCTGATTGGAGACTTCTTTTTCGAAGAAGATAACGTCGCGCTTCTTGATCTTGCGTACCGCGAGCGCGTCGCAGAGTCTCTGGAGCTTGTCCGGTGCAAGCCAGGAAAGACTCTTGAGCTTGCGCAGCGACCGCACGTCCAAATCGTGATCGCTCTGCACGGTTTCTTGTTAGCACAAAAGTTCTTCGCAGAGACATCCGGAAGAATCACACACGCCGTGATGGGGACAAGATTCAAAAACCGGATCGCGATCGAAGGAGACGCGGCATGTGTTCACAGTGATGCGGTTCGTCCGGATGGCTGCGCCTTTCGATTGGGCGATGAAGGAACGGGTACGATGGAGGGATCGATCAGCGTGCGCCAGCGCCCTCGGCCGCCGGAGCCGCCAAGCTTGTTGCGCGCCACCAGGGCCTCGATCTCAAGTCCGTCGTATAGGATGGGACAACAGGGACCGGATCGGGTGAAAAGCGTTCGCTTACAATTCAGGGAGAGCCCGAGCGCGGCGAACGTGCCGCACATCCGATGGAGCGCCAGTATCAGCACGCTGGTGCCGCTGCGTTCGGCGAGCCGGGCGAGTCTCAGCGCGGCGCTTTGCGGAATCGAGCGCGCGTAGCCGCCGAAATCCAGGACCATCAAGCCGAATCCGCTGGCTTCGAGGATCATCTCCGCCGCGGCATTCCATGTCGCATGCGATGTCCGTCTTTCATAAACTCGACCAACGGGAGCGGCGTTCGAATAACGTTGTGGCGCTCTTGCCCCGGCGGCATGGAATGCCGCGCACAGGACCCGATTCAGATCGACGCCGGCTGCGGCCATGGTCAGCGGATCGAAGGCGTTTTCCAGATCCACCACGGCGACGGTTTCTCCGCGCCGGGTGGCAGCGGCGATAAACGATGCGGCAATCGAGCTCTTGCCCGAGCTTCGCGGGCCGACGATTTCGCTGATTCGTCCTCGCGGGATTCCACCGTCGAGGAGGTCGTTGAGGGGGAGGAGGTCGGAGCCTAATCGACGATCTTTGCGAGTCAGCTCCCTGCCTCTGAAAACTCCTGAAAATTTAGGCAGTTGCAAGAGTGTAGAGCGAATTCCTGAGGTGCCCATCGCCGCCGCCATAGGAATTTACTTTCGCTTTTTCTTCGTCTTCGTGTCAAGGGCGATTATGTTGCTGTTGACAGAGACCGTGTAATGCGCTATTCTTCTGCTCATGGACAAGAGAGTTGAAGCTGGGAAGCCGCTGACCGTTCAGCCGAGCATGACCCTCGCCCAGATGCGCGAACGGTTCGCCACGGAAGATGCGTGCAAAGCTTTTATCCGCGATTCGCGCTGGCCCGATGGCGTCGTTAAATGCCCACGTTGCGGCAATCGTCGCGTGTACGAGTTAAAGGCGCGTCCGTGGCACTGGCAATGCGAGAGTTGCAAGGAAGGCCGTTCTTATCGCTTCTCCGTGCTCAAGGGCACGATCTTCGAGAACACGAAATATCCGCTTCGCACATGGTTCGAGATCGGCTACTTGATGTGCCAGAGCAAGAAAGGGATCAGCGCCTTACAGATTCATCGCCAGATTGGAAGCGGGGACTATCGAACCGCTTGGTACATTTGTCAGCGCCTTCGCGCCGCGATGCAAAACGAGACCTTCCGTCAGCTAGTCGGCGAGGTCGAAGTTGACGAAACCCTCATAGGCGGAAAGGAAAAGAACAAGCACTATTGGAAGAAGGATCACGAGACTTGGAAGCGCGGCAAGCGTGGCAGCGCCGGCAAAACCACGGTAATCGGCGCAATTTCGCGTAAGGGCAGCGTCGTTGCAAAGATGATCGATGAAGCCGGATTCGACACGTTCGACAAGTTCGTGCACGAAGCTGTTTCGGACAAAGTAAGTCTCGTCGCGACCGATGAGAATCCAGGTTATCGGCATCTCAAGAAAGAAGGCTACCCGCATCAAACCGTCAACCATGCTCGTTACGAGTACGTGCGTGGCAACATCCACACGAACACGATTGAAGGATTCTGGTCCCTCTTGAAGCGCGGGATCATGGGCAACTACCACAAGGTTAGTCGCAAGTATCTTCCGCTCTATGTCAATGAGTTCGCTTTCCGTTACAACAACCGGAAGAACCCCGATATTTTTGAGCAGTTGCTTTCATCTGTGTAGCAAGCGTCGCGTGGACCTTCGCCCACGGAAGCGGTAAAATGGCTTCGTGGGCAAATCATTGGAGATGTCATCGGGCGGCCTAGATTTCGACACCTTCATGAAGGCGCTTGTTAAGGTGCCGAAAAAGACGACGGCCAAGACGCTAAAAAAACCCAAGAAAAAAGCGGCGAAACGAATCTCGTAATCGATTCTGCTTGAATACGGCGACGCTGTGCGCCTACTCTCTCGCTTGTCGACAGGTTAGGGGGAATGCCGGGAAACCGTATCACATTGGAGCTGGGTGGGCTGCCGACAGAAGACGGCTACATCCAACTGGCCGATTTTCTTGGTGCGCTCCAACAATTCAAAAGCGCCTTAAGTCAAGCTGATCTTGCGGCAACTCACGGTAGATCGTCGAAACTCCGAATCGTTGAGTTAAGCCTGTCCAGCCCCGCGCGAGTTGGCATCGAAGTCATCCCGCTGAATCCGACTGAAGACTATTCGAGCGAAATCGCCGAAACGTTTTTCGCTGCTTCACGAAAGCAAATCGACCCGACCCGCAGCGAGGCCAATCGTGCCTTGCTGAACGCTGTAACCAACATAGCCTCAATGGTCGGCAAGAGCGTCGCGCAAGTAACGTTTAAAAACGGAACTGAACAAGTGACACTCACACCCGCATTGCGTCTTGAGATTGAGCAGATTTTGCCGCAAGAGCATTTTACCAAGGGCACAGTACGCGGTCGGCTGGAGTTCATCAATCTGCATGGCGGTGCGAATAAGTTCCGCATCTATCCACTCGTCGGACCACGTAAAGTTATTTGCCGATTCAGACCGGAAAATCTCGACAAGGCGATTGGTGCGGTAAACAAGCCGGTAGCTGTGATGGGATTGCTCCAATATAGACGGGGCGAGTATTTCCCGCGTGCCATCGACGTAATCGATATTCAGCCTTTGCCCCCTGATAGTGAATTGCCTGCCTTATCGCAACTGCGAGGAATTGCTCCAGATGCAACGGATGGCATGAAGTCCGAAGATTTTGTTCGGAAGCTACGCGATGCCTGGCAAGATTGAGACCGTCGCTTGGGATACATGCATATTCTTGGCTTGGCTCAACGGCGAAAACCGAGCGGCTGGGGAGATGGAAGGCGTTGAGCAAAATCTAGCGAAGATCGAGGCTGGAGAGTGCAACCTAGTAGCTGCCAGCTTAATACATGCCGAGATTCGGCAAGCTCGGTTAAGCGACGACGCGAGGCAAAAGTTGGAAGGATTTCTCAAGCGGAGCAATGTTGAAGTCGCCGCTGGCACCGCTCCAGTAATGCAACTTGCTGGGGAGTTATGTCAGTACTACGACCAACAGAAACTCACGGACGGATTGCCGCCCCTCGGTATGCCCGACGCGATCCATTTGGCAACAGGGATAATCTACCAAGTGAAGGCGTTTTATACATTCGACAAACGCGGAAATCCGAGATGGCGCGGCCTTATTCCGTTGAGCGGCAATGTGGCTGGGCACCCGCTGACAATCTGCACGCCGCCATATACGCCTCCACCGCCAACCCAAATTAAGCTGTTTTAGAAACTAGTTGTGCTCAGTGGCCTGTCACGTCCCCGCTAGTCTAGCAGGCTTGGAGGGTTCGACCTTTCGCTTTTCAGGGGGTTGGCGAAGGTGAAGGGCCGCCCGCAAAGAGAGGGCGCTAGCCGATTACTGGAACGCCGACGATGTAAGGCGGCATTCCGTTAGGGTAATACTGCACGAGCCTTTGCAAATTGCTTTGCACAGTCGGATCGCTCTTTTTCGCATTGTGCCACGTGCGGACGCTTTCAATCACATCCCTACAAAAAATCATCAGATCGAGATTCAAAGCATCGCCGACCACATTATTGTGAAAAATATTTCGGCTCGGATCGGGTAACGTGAAAAACACTCGACTGAATTGCGAACCCGGATGCCCGAATCTTCCTTGATGAATGACGCCCGAGCGTAAGCAATAGATGTCATCTTCGGTTATCCGGTTATACTTCGGCGCTAGCCAAGTTCTGTACCACGCTTTGTAAAGTTCCGGCTTTGTCTTCCCGTCCGGCGATTCAAGCGCCGCACACACATCAGGGAGCTGTAGCGTCAGCAAACTCGCCAGATAATAAAGGCGCATAGCTAGCGCTCGCTCTACTTCACCCAGAAGCGTTTCCATCGTGTTTCTCGTCCACAGGAAGGGCAAACCCGTCCCTCGTCCTTGCGATTTCCGGCCCCTTTGCCAGCCAATCCACCAGATCGAAGAGGTCAACCTTCGTTACATTGTTTCCGCCTTCGTTGTATGCGCGAATAACCCATCTCCCGGTTCCGCCGTCCCTGATCAGTTCGACCGGATAACCTTCGCAGTATTCTCGCACACCTTTCATTACTTTCAACATTGCCCTTTTTTTCCTTCTCTGTCAACAGCAACATAATCGCCCGTGTCAAGGGATTAGAAAGAAGCCGGTACATAAACCAATGGACCAAGACGTGGGCTGCGCCTTTTTGTGTCGCCCCGACTAAGCTACTTCGGCGCGATGGGCGTAGGCATGGGCGGGGCGGCCAATCTCGGCGCGTGGAGCGATTTCTCGGCCATCCTGTAGTGTTTTATGGCGATGCCGTAATGGCCGGCGGCGAGCGCCTGGTCGCCTGCGGTCTTTTGGCGCTGAGCCCCGGTTACTTCCTTTCCCGCGGCTTTCACCCTGGCGATGTCGGCCTCGACTCGTTTCGCCATCCGATTCGCACGCGCGCCCATCATCGTCGGGCCCCAATGCGGGCGCGGTGGTAGAGGATAAGCTTCGGGGCTGCCTTGCGGCGTCGCGCCACCCGATGTTGCAGCCTGAGCGAGCTGCTGATTCGCCGCGATCGATAATCCGGTGCCGGCCGCCCGCGCCACTCCAAAGACAAAGATTGAGAGCAGAGCCGGCACTAATAGTTGAGCGGTTCGCATCGGGTCGTAAGCCTCCTTGAAACTGTTCCTACGATATCAATTGCCGTCCGACCGCCAAGCTTAAGCCGCTGCGCCGAGTTCCGAGGTGCAGTGCGGGCATCGGCTCGCTCCGAGTGGAATCGTTGATACGCAGAACGGGCACGCCTTGGTGGTAACGGGAGGAGCCTGCTGGGCGCGCAGGCGATTGACCTGGCGCACGAGCAGAAAAATCACGAATGACACCACCAAGAAATCGAGGATCGTGTTGATGAACACGCCGAAGTTTACGGTGGCGTCGCCCGCCGCCTTGGCCGCGGCCAGCGAAGCGCGATGCGGGCCGCTCAAGTCGAGATAGAGATTGGTGAAATCGACGCGTCCAAGCAGCATCCCGATCGGCGGCATCACAACGTCGTTGACCAGCGAGCTGACGATCTTTCCGAACGCGGCGCCGATGATTATTCCGATCGCCATGTCGACCACGCTGCCCTTGAGCGCGAATTCCTTGAATTCCTTCAGCACGGGGGTAGCCCTCCTACAGTTGGAATTTGGGGGAAAATCGTAGCAGGTTTGCGGGACGATGGGTTGAATTTGCCGGATGGCGGGAGCGGCGAACGGGGTCAGACTTCGCGATCGATCTGATCGTCGATCAGCATCGCGAGGCTGTCACGATAGATCGAGGGCTTGAGCAGTCGCAGCTTGAGGCGCGCCAGCTCGACTTGCGCCGCCGCCATCGAGCGCGCTTCCTCGATTACGGTCGAGCCGCGCAGCAGTTCCAGCGCGCGATCGAAGCCGGCGCCCTGCATACCTTCGCCGTTGCGGAGAAGTTTCTTCAGCTCAGGCTCGCGCTGGATGCCCAGAACCAGCGGCAGCGAGGGGATACCGGCGCGAAGGTCGGAGCCGACCGGCTTGCCGGTTTTTGCCTCGGGACCGGTTACGTCGAGCAGGTCGTCCACCATCTGAAAGGCGAAGCCGACCGCCGTGCCCAGATCTCCCATCGCGTCGATCATCGTCGCCGGCGCGCCGGCGAGATCGGCGGCGACCCGGCCGCCGGACCAGAACAGCGACGCGGTCTTGCGCTTGATCACGGCCTGATAGTCTTTCAGGGTAACGGCGACGTTGTTGCGAAACCGCCCCTCCATCACTTCGCCTTCGGTGAGCTGGATACAGGCCTGCGCCGCCATCCGGACCAGATGTTCGTCGAAGCGGCCGCAAAGCTCGAAAGCGCGCGAGAAAAGGTAGTCGCCCGCCACCAGGCTCGGGCCGAGTCCGAACCGCGCAAACGCCGAAGGTTTGCCCCGGCGCAGCGCGCCGGCGTCGATTATGTCGTCGTGCAGCAGCGTGGCGTTATGAATCAGTTCCAGCGCGATGGCGGCGTCAATCGGATCGGCGACCCGGGCGTCGCTTCCGCCGCAGGCGCGGTAGACCAGCAAGATGAACGTCGGGCGCAGCCGCTTTCCGCCGCCGTCGATGAGGTAGTGGCAGATTTCCGAGATCAGCCCTTCGTGCGAGTCGAGCAAGCCAGTGAGCTTTTCTTCGACCGCGCGCAAGTCGGCTTCGACCACGCGGGCCGGATTAACGGGCTCGATCATACGGGTCGAGACGAACTCGACGGCTTTGCTGGTTTTCACGGATTGAAGCCTATCGGAATAAATCCGCTTCGGCCGGGCGAATCAAGACCTTGGCATTGCCCTCGAACGGTTCGTATTTGTAACCGCGAACCAAAACGACGGGAATCGAGCCCGCTTTTTCCATCAGCAGACCCGCTCCGGCCGCGAGTTCGTCGGCCACCGCGACCACCGTATGATGGAGTTCTCGTCCCCCAAGATCGGTGGTGCCGCGCAGATCCAGCATCGGATTCATCCCCGAAATACCCAGGCATATTTCGGTAAGCCCGTCGCGCCACGGACGTCCGAAGGTATCGGTAATCAGCACCGCCAGCTCGACGCCGGTCAGGCGCTTCAGGCCGGCGCGAATCCCGGCCGCCGACTGATCGGGATCGACCGGCAACAGGATCGCGCGGTCGTCCTCCAAGCTGTTGGATTCGTCCAACCCGGCGTTCGCGCATACCCATCCGGGGCCGGTCTCGACGATGAGCACGCCGCGATCCATTCGCACGATCCGGTTGCTCTGGGTGAGTATCAGCTCGACCGCGCGCGGGTCTTTGTCCCATCGTTTGGCGATATTTTTGGCGAGCGTGGACGGCTCGATTTGCTTCAGATCGTAGACCCGGCCTTCGGCCTTCGAGACGACCTTCTGGCAGACGACGACGATATCGCCGCGTTCCAGCTTCATCCCGCCGGCGTCGAGCGCCTTGACGATCAGTTCGGCGAGATTATCGCCCTGCTTGATGAGGGGGATGCCTTCGATTGCGGTGAAACTCAGGGATCTCATCGTGCCAGCCAAGCCTACACTCCAAGCTCGTGCATAACCACCTCGGCCAGCCGCTCGGCGCGCGCGGGGCTGCTCATGATGGTGTCGGTTGCGATCGCGTGCATGCCCAGCGCCCGAATCGGTTCGAGATAGCGCTGATCGATCCGGTCAAGGACGAAAACGCCGACGCAATCGCGATAGAGCCGCGCGACCCCAAGCGGCGAGACCTCGTGGCCAAGCCCGCGCAGCATCCGATCGGCCGGTCCCTTGATCGTTTTGCCGCCGACGATTGGGCTGATCGCGGCGACGCGCGACCGAACCGCCGCCAGCGCCGCTCGAACACCCTTCATGCCCAGAATCGGACCGAGCGAAACGAACGGATTGGATGGCGCCAGAATCACCGCGGCCGAGGCCCTGATCGCCTCGATCGCCGCGTGGAGGGGACGCGCGTGCTCGATGCCACGCAGCTCGACCCGTTCGACTGTTCCGCGAAAACGCCGGCGCACAAAGTATTCCTGAAACGGCATCGCCGGCCGCCCGCGCAGCTTGACGAAGGTTCGCACCCTGTCGTCGCTCATCGGCATCACGCGCGCCTTGAGCCCAAAGCGATTCGCCAGCTCGGCCGTCACCTCGCTGAGCCTGACGCCGGCGCCAAGACGCTCGGTGCGAAACAGATGGGTGGCTAGGTCGCGGTCGCCCAACGCGAACCAGGGTTTGCCGTAGAAACGCTCCAAAGCGCCGAGCGCGTTGAAGGTCTCGTCGGGCAGTCCCCATCCCTGAGTCCGGTTGACGAGGCCGGCCAGTGTGTAGACCACCGTGTCGACATCGGGAGAGACGTGAAGGCCGTAAAAGTTCTCGTCATCGCCGGTATTAACGATGATGTCCAGGCGGCGCTGCTCGACGCGACGCGCCAGCCCGCGGAGAAACTTAGCCGCACCCACCCCCCCCGCAAGCGTGATTATCCGCCCCTTGGGAAGCAATAATCGGCCGCGCGCCATTTGGTGCCTTCTTTCCGTAGAGCTTTTTGTAGAGCGTGGTGCGCTCGACCGCAATCCGGCCCATCGCGCGAGCCGTCTCTTCGAACTGGTCGACCGCTATGAACTCCCCGGCCTCGCCTCCGGCCAGCGCCGTGATGCTTTCTTCCATCAGCGTGCCTGAAAGATCGTTACATCCGGTCTTGAGCGTGAGGCCGGCGAAATCGAGGCCGAGTTTGACCCAGGAAGTCTGGAGGTTGTCGATCTGACCGCGCAGATAAAGCCGCGAGAACGCGTACATGCGGAAATCCATCAGACCCACCGGCGGCGGCGTGGGCACGAGCCCTTTGCGGAACAGATCCGTGTTCTGATGGATGAAGCGCAGCGGCACGAACTCGGTGAAGCCGTGAGTGCGCTTTTGAATATCGCGCAGCAGGGTCAGATGGTTGACCACGTGATGCGGTTTTTCGACATGGCCGTACATGATGGTCGAGGTGGTCGGAACGCCGCATTCGTGCGCGGTGGTGATGATCTCGACCCAGGTCGCCACGTCGACTTTTTTGTGGCTCAGGATTTCGCGCACGTCATCGTCGAGAATTTCCGCCGCGGTTCCGGGGAACGAGCCGAGTCCGGCCTCCTTGAGCATTTGGATGTAGGCCGGATATTTCATCGCCGAGCGCCGCACACCGTACATCACTTCCATCGGCGAGAAGGCGTGGATGTGAATGTTGGGGAAGGCCGATTTAATCCCGACCAGGAGCTCGCGGTAATAGAGCGGCGACATTTCGGGGTTGATGCCACCCTGCATGCAGATCTCTGTGGCCCCGCGGGCCTCGGCATCGGCGATCTTGGCCCGGATGTCTTCCAGCGGATGGTTGTAGGCGTCGGATTCCCATTTCTGGCGCTTGAAGCCGCAGAACTGGCAATTGACGAAACAGACGTTGGTGAAATTGATGTTGCGGTTGACGACGTAGGTCACTTCGTTGCCGCAATCTTCGGCGCGTGCCAGGTCCGCGCACTTAACCAGCGCCCGCAGGTCATCGCCTTCAGTCGTGTAGAGAACAAGCCCGTCTTCGGGCGTCAGCTCGCCGCGATCGAGGCTTTTCAGCAGCGCCGCGCGGACGGTCGGCGAGGTCTTTCTCAGCAACGCTTCAAGCGGCGTCGCCTCGATCTCGTCGACGTAGTTACGAAATTCGGTGAGATCCATTCAGCACCTCCGCGGAGGGAGAAGAGAGCTTGTTGATGGCCGGCACGATCGCCGGATCGATCCACTGTTCACCGGTAAATTCAGGATATACCGCCAGCCGTTCGTTCAGCCGAAAGCCCGCCGCTGCGCATCGCTCGGCCAGCCGGTCCAGATGCGGCCACGGAGCTTCGGGATTAACGTAATCCTTCGTCAGCGGCGAGATGCCGCCCCAATCGTTGATGCCCGCGTTCAGAAACAGCTCGATCTCGTGGGGCGAGAGGTTTGGCGGCGCCTGCACGTTCATTGCTCCACCGAGCACCAGGCGCGCGGTCGCGATCGCCCGCGCCATATCGAGCGCGCCCGGTTCGGGCGCATCCGCCATCGCGATCTCCGGCTTGGCGCGGAAATTCTGGATGATCACTTCCTGGATATGGCCGTAACGCTCGTGCATGTCGCGAATCGCGATCAGGCTCTGGGCGCGTTCGGCCGGCGTCTCGCCGATTCCGATCAGGATTCCGGTGGTGAAGGGAATCCGAAGCCTGCCCGCGTCCTCGATCGTTTGCAGCCGCAGGACCGGGTCCTTGTCCGGCGCGTACTGATGCACTTCGCCACGTCCGCGCAGCCGCGCCGAGACGTTCTCCAGCATCAGCCCCATGCTGACGTTGACCGGACGCAGCATCACCATTTCATCGTAGGTCATGAGTCCGGCGTTGGTATGGGGCAGCAGGCCTTCCGCGAGGGCCAGCTTGCAGGCGCGGCGGACGTATTCCATGGTGGTTTCCACGCCCAGGGAAGCGAGCGTCGCGCGATATTCCTTGAACGCCAGCTCGGGCTTGTCGCCCAGACACATCAGCGCTTCCTTGCACCCGAGCTCCCGCCCGCGCCGCGACCATTCGCTGATCTCATGCTCCATCATGGTCCACGCGCCCGGGTCCCATGGATCCTTGCGAAACGTGCAGTAGGTGCATCGGTCGCGGCAGAGATTGGTAATCGGCAGAAATACCTTGCGCGAGTACGTGACGTCGCGCCCCTTGGCGCGATCGCGAAGCGCGCCTGCCGCGCTCAGCATCAGATCCAGCTCCTCGTCGGGGCACTGGATAAGACTGATAGCCTCGCTCTCGGTCAGACGGGCGCCCGCGAAGGCCCGGTCCAGCGTTTCCCGGATCGGCGCGCGCTTCGTATCGGAGGAAGCCAGCGGAATTTCGGCTCCGTTCATGTATCGGTCGTTATAGGCCATCGCCAACGGGCTAGGCAACCTGACCCGATCGGCGGCCCAAAGGAGTCCAAACAGTTGCTTGCGTTTCAGGCCTCGGATGCCGTGAAATGGCTCCATGAGGGCGATAGCGGTACATCGGCCGGCGCCAATCGAGACCAATCCGCTGACGCCGATTGATCTCGACACGCCGGAGCCCGGACCGGGCGAGATTTTGGTGCGGGTGCGCACCTGCGGCGTATGCCGCACCGATCTGCACGTGGTCGAAGGCGACCTGCCGCCGCGCCATCCGCGCATCGTTCTCGGCCATGAAGTCGTGGGCGTGGTTGAGCATCGCGGCCTTGGCGCAACGCGCTTTGCGCCGGGAGCGCGCGTAGGAATCGCATGGCTGCGCTATACCTGCGGCACATGCGTGTACTGCCTGCGCGGTCGCGAGAATCTCTGCCCCAACGCCCGGTTCACCGGATACGACCACGATGGCGGTTACGCGGAGTTCGCCATCGTCCATCAAGACTTCGCCTATGGTTTGCCCGAAGGGCTGGGCGATGAGGAAATCGCGCCGCTGCTATGCGCGGGGATTATCGGCTTTCGCGCGCTCAAGCGCGCCGAGGTCAAGCCGGGCTCGACGCTGGGCCTCTACGGCTTCGGGGGCTCGGCGCATATCGCGATTCAGGTCGCGCGCCACTGGGGATGCCGCATCTTCGTGATGACGCGCGGCGGACGCCATCGCGAGCTCGCCGAGAGCATGGGCGCGGATTGGGTCGGTGCGACGGAGGCGCGTCCGCCCGCGCCGCTGGATTCGGCAATCCTGTTCGCTCCCGCCGGCGACATCGTTCCGCCTGCGCTCGAGGCGCTCGACTACGGCGGAATCCTCGCGATTGCCGGTATCCATCTGAGCCCGATTCCGACGCTCGAATACGAACGCCATCTCTTCCATGAAAAAGAACTCCGCAGCGTGACGGCCAACACTCGCGCCGCCGCCGAGGAGTTCCTCGCTCTGGCGGCAAAGATTCCGGTCCGGACCCACACCGTCGCCTTCGATCTCGGTCAGGCGAATCAGGCGCTCCAGATGCTCAAGCACGACGAAATCAAAGGCGCCGCCGTGCTCCGCGTCTCGTGACACCGTGCTTAGGCCGGCCCGCGTTTTTCAGAAGCGCGACTTTATTTGAGCTTCCTCTCCTATTAGATTTGACCGTCCGGTCGATTGCTTGCTACGGTCTGGCTGTTACTCGACGTGCCTTACAAGGCGGACGAAAACGAGCATGGCGCAGGTCATACAAAATCAGGCTTTGACCAAGGGCGAAGAGATCATCCTCGGCGACGCGGCGGTTTTGACCCGGCTGGACAAGGCTGTCGCCTGGGCGCGCAAGTTCTCGATCTTTCCTTACCCGTTCGCGACGGCGTGCTGCGCGATGGAGTATATGTCGCTGTCGATGACCCCGTACGACATCGATCGCTTCGGTGCGCTGCTGCCCAGGTTCACTCCGCGCCAGGCCGACCTCCTGATGGTTATCGGGACGGTTACGGTTCGCCAGGGCCCCATCCTGAGACGCGTCTACGATCAGATGGCCGAGCCGAAATGGGTGATGGCGTTCGGCGCATGCGCCTCGACCGGCGGCTTCTACGACAATTACGCGACGATACCGGGAATCGATCGGATCGTTCCGGTCGATGTCTACGTGCCGGGATGCCCGCCGAGGCCCGAAGGCGTGCTGGACGCGCTGATGGCGTTGCAGCGGAAGATCCAGGGCCAGAAACAAAAGCTCGCTCTCGATCAAAAGCATCTGGGCTCAGAGGCTGTCGTACCAGCCGCGACCGGAAACGGCCATTGAGCGACGCGGCGACGAGCGGCCAACCTTCGGAAAGTCCCTCGATATGGAGCGAATTCTAACCCGCTGGCTGGATATCCCTGAGCTTCGCCGCATCGAGGTCTACGAGGCCAACGGCGGCTACCAGGGGCTGCGCAAAGCGCTGTTCCACATGACGCCCGAGCAGATTATCAACGAGGTCAAGGCCTCTAATCTGCGCGGACGCGGCGGCGCCGCCTTTCCCACCGGCGTCAAGTGGAGCTTCATCCCGCGCGAATCGAAGAATCCGGTCTACGTCTGCTGCAACGCCGATGAGAGCGAGCCCGGCACCTTCGCCAATCGCTATCAGCTCGAGAACGATCCGCACTCGATTATCGAAGGCATTCTGATCACCTGCCGCGCCGTCAACGCGCACACCTGTTACGTGTACCTGCGCGGCGAATTTACGCTGCAGAAGAGAGCGCTCGATCAGGCTTTGGCGGAGGCTCGCGCCAAGGGCTACGTCGGACAGAACGTGATGGGGTCGGGTTTTGCCGTCGAGATTCATACCCATCGCGGCGCCGGCGCCTATATCTGCGGAGAGGAGACCGGTCTGCTCGAATCGCTCGAAGGCAGGCGCGCGTATCCGCGCAATCGTCCGCCGTTCCCGGCGATCCAGGGCGCGTTCGGATGCCCAACTGTGGTGAACAACGTCGAGACGCTCTCGAACATCGCGCCGATAATCCTGCGCGGCGCCGACTGGTATCGCTCAATCGGCCCCGAGAAGAGCCCGGGTCCGAAGCTGTTCTGCCTCTCCGGCCACATCAACAAGCCCGGCCTGTACGAGCTGCCGATGGGCTTTCCGCTGAAAGATCTTATCTACGATATCGGCGGCGGAATCCTCGACGGCAGAAAGCTCAAGGGCGTCATCCCCGGCGGCTCATCGTTCCCGGTCTTCACCGCCGAGGAAGCGGTCAAGGTCAACATGGATTTCGATTCGGTGCGCGCGGCAGGCTCGCTGATGGGCACCGCGGGCGTGATGGTGATGCACGATCAGACCTGCATGGTGGACGCGCTCAAGACCATCGCCCATTTTTACCATCACGAGTCCTGCGGACAGTGCACGCCGTGCCGCGAAGGCTGCGGATGGATCGAGAAGCTCCTCACCGATCTCGAGGCCGGGCGCGGCGCGATGGAGGATCTCGACAGGCTCATCGATATCGCGACCAACATGGAGGGCAACACCGTCTGCGTGCTTGCCGACAGCCTCTCGATGCCGGTCAAGAGCTTCGTTCCCAAGTTCAAGGATGAGTTCATCGAACATGTGCGACTCAAGCGCTGCCCGTTCAAGGACGTTGGTGAAAATCAGTCGGCCGCCGCAAGCTAAGGACTGGCAACTTTCAGAAAGACGCTAAGCTGAGCAACAGGAGTCTCGGACCCTCACCCTGACCCTCTCCCTGGTCAGGGAGAGGGGAAAAACTACGGCAAGAGCGAGATGCCCAAGGTAACAATCGACGGTAAGGAACTCGACGCGCCGGACGGAATCAATCTGATCCAGGCGGCCGAAAAACTCGGCATCGAAATCCCGCACTATTGCTACCATCCGGGACTCAGCGTGGTGGGCAATTGCCGGATGTGCCTGGTCAACGTCGAAAAGGCGCCCAAGCTTCAGATCGCCTGCAACACCAAGGTCGCCGAAGGGATGGTGGTGCACACCGCCAACGAGCGGGTGAAGCGGGCGCAAGGCTCGGTGCTCGAATTCCTGCTGATCAACCATCCGATCGATTGTCCGGTCTGCGATCAGGCGGGCGAGTGCAAGCTCCAGGACTACTACATGGACTACGATCGCCAGCCCTCGCGCTTCCCGCTGGCGAAGAAGAATCACAAGGGCAAGGCGATCGATATCGGTTCGGGCGTGATGCTGGATCAGGAGCGATGCATCCTGTGCGCGCGATGCACGCGCTTCTTTGACGAGGTCACCCATACCAGCGAACTCGCGATCTTCGAGCGCGGCGACCATAACCGGATCGACATCTTTCCCGGCCGCGAAGTCGACAACAAGTACGCCGGCAACGTGGTCGATATCTGCCCGGTCGGCGCACTGACGGAAAAAGACTTCAGGTTCCGGATGCGGGTCTGGTACATGCACCGCACGCCGTCGGTATGCGGCGGATGCGAGCGCGGATGCGCGATCAACGTCCATCATCATCGGGGCAAAATCTACCGCTTGAAGCCGCGCTTCAATCCCGAGGTCAACCGCTTCTGGATGTGCGACGAAGGGCGCCACGGCTTTTCCGCTCTGCAGGGCGAAAACCGCCTGACGTCGCCGCTGGTTCAGTCCGGCGACCGTTTGACGCCCGAGAGTTGGCCCGCGACGCTGCGGCGCGCCGCGGCGCGGATTCGCGAAACCGTTGGGCAGCATGGCGCCAACGCCATCGGAGCGCTGGTCGGCGCCGGCGCGACCAACGAGGAAGCCTTCGCGATGAAGCGGCTGATGGCCACCGCCATCGGCTCGCGTCATCTTGGCGCGCTGAGTTTTTCGCCTCCCGGCGCGAGCGGCGATGACGGTCTGCTGATCCGCGCCAACAAGAATCCCAACACGCGCGGTCTGGCCGCGCTCGGACTGCCGCTCGACGGAATCGATCGCCTCGCGGCCGCTGCCGCCTCGGGCGAGCTGAAGGTGTTGATCGCGCTCCGCGCCGACGCCGCGCGCGCGATCGGCGAGGCCGAGTTCATGAAACGCTTCGGCGCGCTCGATTACCTGATCGTGCTCGATACCGACGCGAATGAGACCGTGCGGATGGCGAATCAGGTGCTGCCGATCGCGGCCTATCCCGAGCTGGACGGAAGCTTCACCAACTTCGAGGGCCACGTCCAGCGCCTGCAAGCGGCTTTCGATCCGCCAGGCGAGGCGCTTTCGGGAGTCGCGGCGATCGCGCGGCTCGGCCACGCGTTCGACTCGGTCGAGCGTGCCCATTCGGCGGAGGATGTTTTCGCCGAGATGGCATCGAGTGAGGCGGCCTTCCGAGGGCTATCGCTCACGGGCCTCGGCCCTCACGGCGCCAAACTCGCCGCCGCATCATCGTAGGCTCTCTTCCCTACGGCCGACTAATCGAGTTCGATATCGCCGATCTGTTTTACCGGCCATCCGGTGCAGTGGCCGATCTCTTCGAACAGGATCGGAACGAAGTTGGGATCGTCGAAATGGAGCACGCCGCTGAAGACGCGGTGCTGAAACTCGATGGTCAGTTTGAGATGGATCGGCCCCTTGCGATCGGCGCCTTCGATTTCAACGTTCAGGAGCGTGCCCTCTTCGCCGGCGGGGAGAATCACGCCGCGATCGGAGGAGCCGCCCCATCGCGGCGGCCAGTTGGAGGCGCCGTGCCAGGTCATCTTCGGATGGTCGCGTAATCGCATTGCCGACAATAGCCTTCGCAGCCATTGTGCAACAGCCATCCCTCGACGGCAATCATAAGGTTGCTCCCACGGCCTAACGTTAAGCCGGGGTGGGAACCTCAAGTTCCGCCTATGAACCGACGCCGCCCAAAGATGTGTATCAGTGCGCTTGCCACCCTTGGTTAACCGAATTAATGTCCGCTGAGACGTTTAAGGTAGTTTTAGCTTAAAACTGCACGGGGCTGGCGTCCGTATCATCAGCATCGGAGATGGGCGACTTCCCGCGCGAGGCCGGAGGCGCGAGTCGATCATGTTGACCGAATCGGGGTCCGCGTTGGTCACGCATCAGGCAGCTCCCTTGCGCGCGCCGCCGGAGCCTTTCAGGCACGGATCGCGGTCGACGCACGGGACAGAGAGCAAAGTTCGAAGGGTTCGGGGAGTACACCTATGTTGAAAAAAATTACCGCGATTGCCGGCCTGCGCTTCCTGGGAATTTTGGCGGGAACGGCGGCGCTGATTGGTCTTCTCGCGACCAGGGCGCCGGCGGCGGACACATTCACGCCGACACTGGCCGATTATGAGGCGTGGCTGGCTAAGTACTCCGATGCCAAGCCGGACTTCAAGCCAGGCAACGTCCTGACGGCCAAGGACCTGGAGCGCATACGCCCGTTCGTTCCGCCGGGCTATTTTCCGCAACTCAATTTTCCGGAATTGAAGATGGAAATAATCGCGCCGGTAAGCCATCAGCCGCGGCGCGACTATATGGATTGCACCGAGAAGTATCAGAGCCAGGTGAAGATGGCTGCCGACGGCTCGTTCCAGAACTATGTCTGCGGGCAGCCCTTTTCCAACGCTTCGCTGACTACGAGCGACCCGCAGTCCGGGCTCAAAGCGATCTGGAATTACGAGTACAAGTGGATCAATTACGGCCTGGCCATCGAGTCCGGCTTCGCGGTGTGGGACACGTTTAACGGCACCCATGAGGGCGTCAAGGTCAACACCGAGGTGCCTCCGGAAGCGTGGATTAGCGGCGTGGTCTGGCCCTCGGTCAGCGTCGGCGACATTTCGGACACCACTCACGGCGGCGGTAATTTCACCCGAGTCCTGCAGTGGTTCCATCAGCGCGTTTACTTCAACAATCTGGCGCAACTGCCGAGCCATACGTTGGGCGTACCGGACGCCAAGGACTTCATGTACAAGGAGTTCACCGGCTTTTACGAGCCCTTCGATATCCGCGGTACCGCCTTCATCATCTACCGTTACAAGGATATCAACCGTTCCGACGACGCCTGGGCCTACATCCCTAACCTGCGCCGGGTGCGGCGTATTTCGGCGGAGGTGAAATCGGACTCGCTGCTGGGCACCGACGCGACATTGGAAGACTTCTACGGCTTCTCCGGGCGCGAGCCCGACTGGAACTTCAAGTTCCTCGGATGGAAGGACGTACTGTCCGTGCTGGATCCCAAGGATGACTACTCGCACAGCTACGGACCCAACGGCATGGTTCCCGACGACGTATGGTCGCTGCGAAAGATGGCAGTCGTGCTGCGCACACCCAAAGATCCGCGCCATCCATTTTCCGGCGTGATCAACTTCTTCGACGCGGAGGCCTGGAACAGCTCCTACCACTTCAACATCGATCGCAAGGGCAAGCTCTGGAAGATCATCCAGTGGCAATGGAAGTACAGCGATAGTTTCAAGCGCTGGGCCGAGATCAACCACGGCGTGCAGGGGATGACGTGGCAGCACGGCTTCTGTCTGGACGTTCAGCAGGGCCACGGGACGTTGTGGTTTTGCGGTTTCAACTGCGGCTTCCCGAACTCGACCGCGAACCACGTCGTCGAGTTGTACGACATCAACAAACTCGAGCAGGTTCACCGCTAACGCGCGGCGACGCCGTTGCGCGGGCGACTATCGCCCGCGCAACGGTTGCTCGCGCATGACTGTAAAGGTCCCCGCGATATCGCCTTCGTCTGCGCGCTGAGAGGAAATTTATGCTCAAGGTCGGAGATTTGGCGCCGGACTTTACGCTGCCGACGCATCACGGCAAACCGCTCACGCTTTCCAGCTTGCGCGGCAGGAAAGTTCTGCTGTGGTTTTATCCGCGAGCCGATACCCCCGGCTGAGCCGCCGAGGGTCGCGGGTTCCGCGATCAATATAAGGACTTCGTCGCCAACAATATCGTCGTCCTCGGCGCGAGCTTCGACAGTATCGAGGACAACGCGGCGTTCGCCAAAAAATTCGATTTCCCGTTCGCGCTTCTATGCGACACCCAGCGCGTCGCGGGTATGGCGTACGGCGCCTGCGACGATCCCAACGCCAAAAGCGCGAGCCGGATCAGCTATCTGATCGACGAGCAGGGCAGGATCGCACGGGTGTACGCCAAGGTCAGCGCCAGGGAGCATCCGGCGCAGGTATTGGCGGACCTCCTCGATTGATTAGGGCGCAGTTGCTTGACAAAATTCGTGAGTAGAGGATATCTGCCGCTATCGGTTCATACAGACATCAGCGGCTGCCTGAATTTATTGGGGTGGGGCCGCCAAGAACCGCCACGACCTGGCTCCACGAAGTTCTTTCAGGTCACGTCGGCTTACCGCGGGGTGTGAAGGAGACGCAGTTCTTTGACCGCCACTACGCGCGCGGTCTTGAATGGTATGCGCGCCACTTCCGCGATTGTCCGCCGAATCTTCCGTGCGGCGAGTTCTCACCGACGTACTTTGCCTCGGCTGAAGCAAGGACGCGAATCGCCGCCGATCTCCCGAACTGCAAGATCATTATTACGCTCCGCGATCCGGTAGAGCGTTTTTATTCGCACTATCGACTGCTCCGGCGCGAGGGGTGGCTGCGCGATGAGACCCTGGAACAGGCCATAGCCCGCCATCTGAGGAATCCAACCGGTCCGGGCAACATGTTCTATGTCAACCGGTATGCCGAGCACGTCAGCGCCTGGCAGAGCGCCATGCGTGCCGGCAAGGTCCTGGTGATGCTCGGTGACGATCTGCGGGCCGACCCTCAGAGCTTCATCGCCCGCATATGTTCGTTTCTGGGGATTCCCGAAATCGATCTTTCGCTGATTCCGGAGGCGCGCCAACGGATCAACGCGATCGGTCTCGCGCCGAAAAGTCGCCGGCTGGCCAAGCTCGCGCGTCGTCTAATCGCGACCCTTCGTTCGCGCGGATTCTACAGATTGGTCAATGCCTGGGATCGGACCTGGCTTTGGCGATTCATCTTCGAGTCCGGAAAACAGTTCGACGAGATGACACCGGCCCAGGAGGCCAATCTGAGGGAGCGGTTTCGCCCCGAGGTTGAGCGACTTGAAGTCATTATTGGGCGGGACCTTTCCAAATGGAAGGGAGAAGCCGCTCAGGCCGGCGCTGACCATGAAGAGGGCCCTTTACTGGAGCCCTCGGGATGCGGCAGCGATAAGTTCCGGCGCGCGCGGATATCGACGACGTAACGGCTCCGTCGGCACTTAATCCATGCAGTACACGAAACTCGGAAAAACCGGACTCACAATCTCGCGCATCTGTCTGGGATGCATGAGCTATGGCGACAAGAAGTTGCGCGAGTGGCTGCTGAGCGAAGACGAGGCGCGCGATCACTTCGCCCGCGCGCTGGAAGCGGGAATCAATTTTTTCGACACCGCCGACGTTTATTCCCTCGGCGCGAGCGAGCGGATAACAGGCCGTTGGCTCGGCGAGATGGCCAATCGCGACGATATCGTGGTCGCGACCAAGGTCTATGGCTCGATGGCCGGAGGCGGTCCTCGTGAATCCGCGGCCGCGCCCAATCGCGGCGGACTCGGCCGCAAGCACATCATCGAAGCCTGCGAGGCATCGCTCAAGCGGCTCCGGACGGATTACATCGACCTCTACCAGATCCATCGATGGGACTTCGGCACGCCGATCGAGGAGACGCTCGACGCGCTCGACTCATTGGTGCGCGCCGGCAAGGTTCGCTACCTCGGGGCGAGCAGCATGGCGGCATGGCAATTCGCCAAGGCGCTGTTCACCGCGGGCGAGCACGGATGGCATCGGTTCGTCTCGATGCAGAACCATTACAACCTGGTTTACCGCGAGGAAGAGCGTGAAATGATTCCACTGTGCATCGATCAGGGCGTGGGGCTGATTCCGTGGAGCCCGCTGGCGCGCGGCTTTCTGGCGCGCAAGCACGACGGCGGCGATGCAGCCATCACTCCGCGGGCGCGCGACGACAAGTTCGCCCGTTCGGTTGACTTCCAGCAATGCGACCTGGAGGTGCTAGACGTAGTGAGCAGGATCGCGGCCGAGCGGGGCACTACGAACTCGCAGGTCGCGCTCGCCTGGGTCTTGCAGGCACCCGGCGTCAACGCGCCGATCATCGGTGCCACCAGGCTCTCGCATCTCAACGAGGCGATCGCGTCACTCGACCTCAAACTGACCAGCGATGAGGTTGCCGCGCTCGAGGCGCCATATCGCCCCCACTGGATTCTGGGACACGATCATCCCAAGCCCTCTCGCATGGTGAAATAGCGCCGCGCCGGCCGCCCTGCCGCCGTAGGCGCTGGCGTCGGATAGTGCTATGAAGCTTGGACGAAATGGAGGTGCATGCCTATGCGCTTGGGATTCGGTTTACTTCACGTCGGACCGGCCGCAACGCCGGACAATATAGTTAAATTCGCCAAACGCGCGGAGACCCTGGGATTCGAGAGTCTCTACGTTATCGATCGGGTGCTCTGGCCGATCAATCCGCAGGCCCCTTACCCGGCGGCGGCGGATGGCAAGCTGCCCGAGCAATCCAAGACCATCGTCGATCCGTTGGAGACGCTGGCGTTCGTCGCGGCCCATACCAGCCGCATCAAGCTCGGCACCAGCGTCATGAACCTGCCTTATTACAACCCGGTCCTGATAACGCGGCAGTTGACCGCGATCGATGTGTTGTCGAAGGGACGCCTGGTCGCGGGATTCGGCGTGGGATGGTCGCCCGATGAGTTCGACGCCTCGGGCACTTCGATGAAAGATCGCTGCCAACGCGCCAACGAGGGGCTGCGGGTGATAAAGGCGATCTGGACGACAGATCCGGTCGAATTCAACGGCAAATACTACAAGGTTCCCAAGTCGATTATTTATCCCAAGCCGGTGCAGAAGCCGCATCCGCCGATCTATATCGCCGCTTTCACGCCTGAGGCGATGCGGCGTACCGCGCGCTACGGCGACGGATGGATGCCGGTCGGCATTCCGGTCGCCGGGATGGCGCAAATGTTCGCCGGTATCAAGAAGATGGCCGAAGGTTTCGGCCGCGATCCCTCGAAGCTCGAGCTCGTCGTTCGCGCTCATCCATATTTTTCAGATAAGCCGCTGGGCGACGATCGCTTCATCTTCACCGGCACTGCCGATCAGATCAAAGCCGATATCGCCGCGACCCGAAAACTCGGCGCCAACGAACTGTTCTTCGATGTGCAGTTCCTGCCGGGCGTCACCACGCTTGATGCGAATGTCGCGCTGATGGAACGGCTCTGGGATTTGGCCAGCAAGGCCTGAGCTATCCGTCGACGGAAAACCGAACCTGAGGCGATGCGCGTGGCGCATCGCCTCAGGCGGTCGCCATAAATGCTGACTTCGTGCGCCGCCACCTGATAGCGAGCGCTTAGCGCGTCCAACGCCCTAGCCTGGTCCAGAGGAAAAAAATTATGTCGTCCAGCGAACAACAAACAGTCAAGGTGTCCCGTCCAGAGGCCGACAAACGGATCGCTATCGTTACGATCGACCGGCCGCCGGTGAACGCCCTCGATACTCCTACCTACCGGGCGTTGTTCGAGGTGTTTTCAAGCGTCGCCGACGATCCCGAGCTGCGATGTGTCGTGTTGACGGCCGGAGGTACGCGAGCCTTCTGCGCCGGAAGCGACGTGCGCGAGTTCAAGCTGCTCACCCCGGAAAACTCGAGACGGCGCTCGCGAATGATACGCGCGACCTTCGATGCCATCTGGAAGTGTCCGCTGCCGGTTATCGGCGCGATTAACGGGCCGGCGCTCGGCGCGGGACTCGCGATCTGCTCCTACTGCGACATCCTGATTGCTTCCGAAACCGCGACATTCGGTCTGCCGGAGATAAAGGTCGGCGTGCTCGGAGGCACCAAGCAGCTTTCCCGTCTGGTGCCGCCAAAAAAGCTTCGCTGGATGGGCTTGAGCGGAGAGACGGTCAGCGCCCAGGAACTGAAGGGTTTCGGCGGGATCGAGGCGGTAGTCGCTCCCGATAGTCTGATCCCGACGGCGATCGCTTATGCCGCGAAAATAGCCGACCGGTCGCCTACGGCGGTGAGATTGCAGAAAGAGGCGCTAAATCTCACGGAGTATATGGACCTGTCCGAGGGCTATCAGGTCGAGCAGTTGTTCACCGGCCTGCTGTCCGCGTCATCGGAATCCAAGGAGGCCGCCTCGGCCTATCTCGAAAAGCGCGACGCGCGTTTCGGAGGCTGAGCGAGCGGTCTTAAAACGCCGCGCTCGCTCGCGCTCCGCTGTCGTTAGGTCACAACGCTAGCGATGGATCTCCTCGAGCGTGTTGATGTCGAAAAGTTTCTTCACGTGGTCGAGGCTCACATCCGGATAACCGCTGCCGAAACCGAAGGTGAGCGTGGCCCGACGGTTCTGCAGGTCGGTGACGAAATTGGCCGTCATCACCGAGGCCTCGAGGCCGCGGGCGATCTCGTTCCAGTCGGTGAAGTCTTCCGACCACTTGTAAGCGTAGGTCAGGATTTTCCAGAGCTTCTTGTCCCGGCGAAAAGACAATGACTGCCAGGGATGCCAGTTCTCGGCGTCCCAGAACATCACCACGCTGCTGTAGGGATAACGCGGATCCATCGGGATGCGCTCGACCACGGCGAAGCGCCGCACCGACCATACGTCGTCGGGGACATCGCCGTCGGGCCCGTAGAGATACGGGTAATCTTCCTTGAGGTCCATCATGCACAGGACGTTTTCCAGCCGAGGAATTTCCACTTCCACTGCAGTTGATGGCCGGAGAACGTGTAGAAATCGTCGAAGGTGGTGTCGGTGCCGAGCAGCGAGTCGGACTTGGCTTCGGCGGAGATCCGGCGCACGCGGCGCTGTTTCGGATCGTAGACCCAGGCGTCATCCGCGCGATGGGCGTCGGCGTAGCGATAGACGATGAACACCGTGCCGCGTACGTCGAAGGGCGAGTAGAAACCGGTAAAGTCCTTCCAGATGAAATCGCCGGCATTGGGAGTGCCCAGCACGCCGCCCCGGTCCGCCAGTTGCGCCAGATGGCTGAAATAGACCCGCTGGTAGAAGCTGCTGGCGGTTCGCTCAAAGGTGCCGCCGCCCCGGTAATAGCGCGAGGCGTCGCTCGGGAGCTTGCTGTGATAGCCGACGCCGGCCGTCCACTGCGGCGGCGGCGACTCGATCGGCATCGGACCCTTACCGGCATGGCCGCCGCCGAAGCGGTCCCATGCGCTGAAAAAGGTCAGTCCGAACAGCCCGTAGTTCTGCCATCGATACTCGAAGTTCCACGCCGCCTTGAGCCCCGATAGCGGATCATTCAGGTCGAGCGCGGCGTCGGCAAACGGCTGCCCGCAAACATAGTTGGCCAGCGCCCCGTCGGCCTCCAGCTTCACCTGCGACTGATACTTCTCGGTGCACGCCATGAAGTCCCTGCGCGGCGTGTGCGCGCGCGTCGCGATAATCGGCATCTTCAGTTCCGGGAAGTTAAGCCGATCGAGAAATCCCGGCGGGATGAAGGGTCGTATTCGTTCCAGATCCTTCACGCCAAGGACTTCGCCGGGTTTGAAATCCGGCTTCGTGGTCGCGTAGCGCTGCAGCCACGCGTCGACGGTGGCTCGGGTGTACGTCGCGGGATCTTCTGCGCGCAGGCCGCCAGATGGTGCGAACAGACACAACGCCATGACGAAAGTAAACATCTGGCGCCAGCCAACCAATCCTGCCAAGCCCTTTGCTGTACTGAAGATTGTCATTGATTTTGTTTCCCTTTAGACAAGCCCACCTTCCGGGAAAAACAGCCTGCGGTCGAAGCACACCAGCCGCTGCACGATCCGGACCAGAGCTAATTCCGAACATTTGAGCCGCAAACCCGGAATATCGGGCTCAAATATTTTAGGCCCCGCTGGATGAGCCTTTTATGGGCGAGCACTGCGCTGAAGTGCTACAAAAGCATTAAGGCCATAAAGCCGAGTGAGGGGTGGCCGTCGTGGACCCGACCGCATCCCGGGCCGTGCGGCAAGACAGTCTGGGGCTAAAGGTCGGTCAAACTAAAGGATTAGTCAGGCTTGCCAAAGGTTGAGGTCTTCTAATAAACGTCTGGTGGGGTCTGTCCCTGTAGAAGCCGAAGGAGAGCTATCGATGGTAAAGATTGAGAACATTCTCTTCACTACTGATTTTTCCGAAGATTCAGCGTATGCGCTGCCCTACGCCCGGGACATGGCAGAGAAGTTCGGTGCCAAGCTTTACATTTTGCACGTAATCAACAACCCGATTAGCAGCATCTACGGTCAGCCGCACGGGGACTATCTGGCGATGGAAGCCAACGCCCGCGCCAAGACCCGCGAGATGATGTCCAAGTACGACAACGTCCTTCGCGATTTCCCGAATCACGAGCTGGTGATCAAAGAGGGCGACATCGCCGAGAAAATCCTTGACACGGTCAAGGAGAAGAACATCGGCACGGTTGTCCTGGGGACCCATGGCGGCGGCGTTTTGCGCCAGTTCGTAATGGGCAGCACGACGCGAAAGGTGCTGAACAGCGTGGAATGCCCGGTCCTGGCCATCCGCCATCCGGACCGCAAGGTTCCAAAGGCCTAGATAGTCAAGCTTTGGCCGGCGGCGGGCCACTCTGAGATGGGTGGCCACTGCCCGCCGCGCTGATAGCAGACGGAAATCGTTGGGGGGAACGATTGTTCCGCCAAGGATGCTTGTGCCAATCCGACGCCGGCAGGCGACTCCGCGCGTTACGACGATAGGCTCAGCCGATTCGCTTGACCCGCCACGATCCCATCTCGACGAGCCGACCATCGGCCCGGCACTCGTAAGCACCGTGGATCACGGATTCAACCACGGTGCCGGTGAAGTAGCATCGCGAGTTGTCGGGCGACATTACGATCATTACCCGCAAGGAATTGCCGACAAGCTTGCCCGACACCGTGCCGCTGTCGTTCATGTTGCGACACGCGGTATTTCCAGGCTCGCAGCCATAGTTGCCCGTGATTTCCGATCCGGTCTGGAAGATCCGCAGCGTGATTTTCCGGATATCGTTGCCCCGGCTGGTCGTAGTTCCCTGCCATGTTCCCGAGGCCGGCTCCGCAGGCGCTGCGGCGGCCTGGGGTACGGGTACGCTCGGCGTCGACTGGGGCGACTCGCTCACCATCGCGCAGGCTCCGAGCAGCATCAACGCGCTTGCAAGAGCTAACCGAGAACCAATCACTAAATACACCTCGTTTGCTGTACATTCGGCAGGGCTGACAAAATTATCGGCCTGCGCGCCCCGATTGTCGAGGCAATTGGATGCCCTTCCTGCAAAACCCGTTCGGTGCTAAAAAGGCGGATTCCAAGCAAGCCTTGCAATACAGGCGATGAACTAGTCGTCCGGAGACGGTCGACCCAAGGAGAGACGGAATGCTGAAGGTGGCCTATTTTCCATGTACGCAGGATCCCCCACGCGGTGAAAACATCGCACGGATTATAAACGAGACCGTGGCCGAGGCTCAGGTCGCGGAGAAAAGCGGCTTCGACTCGTGCCTGTTCAGCGAACATCATCAGCAAGCTGACGGATATATTCCGAATCCGCTGCTGCTGGCCGGGCTGGTCGGAATGAAGACCGAGAAGATCAAAGTCGGCACCTGCGTATCGCTGCTGCCGCTGCAGCATCCCGTCCATATCGCCGAAGACTGCGCGATAATCGATCAGGCGACCGGCGGACGGTTAATTCTGAGCGTCGGCGTGGGCTATCAGAAAGTGGATTTCGATCTTTTCGGCGCCTCGATCGAAGAGCGAGCCGGGCGTACCGAAGAAGGCATCGACATCATCAAGAAGGCATGGACCGAAGAACGCTTTTCGTTCCAGGGCAAGCACTTCCAGTTGCAGGACGTTTCGATCACTCCCAAGCCCGCCCAAAGACCGCGCCCGCCGATCTGGATGGCGGCATGGACTGACGTTGGGTTGCGGCGCGCCGCGCGCGTCGCCGACGGATGGTTGACCGATCCGCTCCAGAGCCTCGGCGTGATTAAGCGATTTACCGACGTCTATCGGGCGGAATGCGAAAAGCGCCGGACCAAACCGTTCATCGCCCTGATGCGCGACGTATGGGTGGCCGACTCGATGGAAAAGGCCAAGCGGGAGAGCGACCCGCTCATGTATACCCATCGTTTCTACTTCCGCAACGGAGCCTACGTCGAGGACGACTATCTCAAGGGGATAACGTCCGAGGAGCAGTGGACGTTCGAACGCGCCGAGAAAGACCGGTTCATCTGCGGCTCGCCCGAGCATTGCCGGGAGCAGTTGCAGATGTGGCAGAAAGAGATCCGGGCGGATTATCTGATCCTGCGGATGCGGCATCCTGGCGGTCCAGACCATAAACGGGTGGTGGAAGCGATTCGAATGTTCGGCGACAAGGTGTTGCCGCATTTATAAGGCAAGGCGTTAAAATTCGCGGTTAGCGCGCGTTGCCGCACAGGCGTGATTTAGCCTGTGCGGCAACGTGAGGTCGGCGCTCAGGCAGCGTTCTTCTCGTTGATCGATTACCAGTGGCCTTGAGACGTTGTCCGCATCGCGGCTGAGTCTGATTTCGCGCCGAAAAAGTCAATCCTTGCCTGCCGAAGGCGCATCGCGATCACCGCGGTAGCGCTTTTCCGCCCGGTTTAGTCGCTCCTGCTCGTGTAATGTTTTCACCCACGGTCGCCAGACCGACGCCCGCATGGTAAAAATGAGAGTATCCTTGCGGCACCGAGAAGCGGACCAAGGCAGGATTCGAAAAAGGGGTGGACCGGGGTTTCCCGAAATCTGTTTTCCGCAGCATCACGGTGGGCAGGCAAGTTTTGAACTATTCAAGCGACAGCCGAACAACGAAAACGAATCCTCCGATCGACTGGATTCCGTCGATGTTGTGGGCGGCCTGTATTTTCGTTCTTTCCTCGTCGATGTTCTCGGCGAACAACACCGCCAGTGTGATCGTACCGATCCTGCGCTGGCTGATGCCTGCGGCTTCGCCGGCCATGATCGATACGACACACTACTTCATCAGAAAGTTGGCCCATTTCAGCGAGTATGCGCTCCTGTTTCTGCTGCTGATCCGCGGGCCGATGAGGGGGCGCCCCGGGTTCGCGCTGGGCCTTTGCGCAGTGTATGCGCTGCTCGACGAAGGTCATCAGATGTTCGTGCCGTTGCGAACCCCGTCGTTGCACAACGTCGCCCTGGATTTCAGCGGCGCGCTGTTCAGCAATCTGGCCACGCTGGCGGTGTCGGCCCTGACTAAGGCCTGACCTCTTCGACGGCGGCGGAAATCCGGTCGATACGGCCGAAGTAGGCGCGCAGGTTTTCGAACTCGGCCGGTATCCTGAGCTCTCCGGTGAATCCGAGATACCAGAGCTGGCCGTAAAGGGCGAAATCGGCCAGACCGATTCTGCCCAGCAAAAACGCCTTGTCGGCCAACGCCTCGTCGAGCGGCGCCAGCACCCGCCGCGCGCGTTCCAGGTTCTGTTGATGCTCGTGCACCATCCGTTCGCAGAATCCGTCGCCGTACTTCCGCTCGCGGATCAGTCGATAGAAGGCCAACCGTTCGGGGCCGAGGCGGCGGTAGTATTCGAGTTCGTCGCCCATCGCTACCCGAAAGAGAACGTCCTCGACTTCGGTTTCGAAGTAGCGCGTCAGCGCCTGATGAAGCCCGCGCCATCCGGGCGGCAGGATGGTCGGTTCCGGATAGAGCTTGCCGAGCCGCTGCACGATTCGATTGGAATCGACTACCGTATCGCCGTTTGTAAGCGTCAGGGCCGGGACCATGATCTGGCCCGAAGCCGCCAACAGCTGGTGGCGGTCGATGTAATCGACCTCGACGATCTCGAAATCGAGACCCTTGTACTCCAGGATCTTTCGGACCTTGGCGCAAAACGGGCTGGTGTAAAACTGGTAGAGCTTAAGCTTCATCCTGGTCCGCGCTCAGCGGAGCATATGCGCCAATGTGGCGGCGCTGATGACTCCGAAGTTGCGATAGCAGTCGTTGAATACCATCTGGCTCCACTTTAACCAGTCTTCGCGATTCCGCCCATGAAAGCGGATATACGCCTGCGGCTCCGTTATCGCCAGAAAAGACGGTATCGGCGAGCGCGCCGCGAGTGCATCGATTCAACCGGAGAGCTGAAGCAGCACGTCATCCAGGTCGGTTTCGGCGAGCGATTCGCGCACCAGGTCCGCCGCCGAAAGTTCCAAGGGCAAGGCACTATGCGCGACCGCCAGCACTTTCATGCCCGCGCGCCGGCCCGCCTCGATACCGGCGATGGTGTCCTCGATTACCAGACATTCCTCACGCTTGACCGGCGGGTGGGTTTGCCTTGTCAGATGTCCGAGCGCGGCCAGAAACGAATCGGGTGCCGGCTTTCCGTTCTCGACATCCTCGGCCGCGACGATATCCAGGAACAGCTTGCGTAATCCCGTGTGATTAAGGATCAGCTCGGCCTCGTGCCGCAGCGTTCCGGTAGCGAGCACGAGCGGAAACCGCTTGGCGCATCGGCGGACAAACTCAGCCGCTCCCGGGTAAAGCAGGTCGCGATCGTTGATCAATCGCTGGTACAGCGCGGTCTTGTGCGCGGTCAGGCGCGCTATGATCGCAGCATCGACCGGCTTTCCGTGCTCCTTCATCACCACTGCGAAGCAGTCATGGTCGGTGTAACCGATCAGGCGGCTGAAGTACTCCTCGCGCGACAGTTCGATGCCTTCTTCGCCGAGCAGTTCCGCGAAAGCGGCGAAGTGCAACGGCTCGGTGTCGACCAGTGTGCCGTCGAGGTCGAATATGATGGCGCGAATCATCAAGGGCTCCAATCGGGTCATGATTTGACGGAAGGCGTCGACTTGAATCGCGCGCCCCAGGCATGAACTCCTTCGGGCTCGATCCTGACCATCGGATTGTTCTCGGGAATTAGCGCCATCGTTCGGTACTGCGGATATTTGTCGCGCAGGAAACGCAGCGCCATCAGGTATTCTTCAGGTTCCTCGACCACGCGGGCGCGGCCGTGGATCAGAACGTATGCCAGCGACGCCCAGTCCTCTTCGTAATGGTCGATTATCAGGGCAACCCGCGGATTCGAGATGATGTTACGCATGCGCTTGAGTTCGAGCCCGGTCCTGCGCTTGGGCTTCTCATCGATGGCGAAATAGAAATTCGCGCCGTCGAACCAGAAGCAAAGCGGGATGTTATGCGGCGTGCCGTCCGGGCCGGCGGTCGCCAGATGGGCCACTCTCGCGACGGTGACGAATTCCCGCACCCGGGCGTCGTTGAGGTCCGGTTTTGCCGTGTCTGCCATCAGATTCGCTCCAATCGCGCGAGGGCCTGCCGCGCCGCTCGGCTTAACGACGAATCGTTCCGATTTTGGGCGGCGCGGCGCAATGCCTCAAGCACGCGCGGCGAGCTACGCCTGAGGCGGCCCAGCGCGCTTGCGGCCGCGCGCCGCACGCCCTCGTGTCGTTCTTCCTCGAGGCATCGAAGCAAACTATCGGCGGATCGCTCGCTTGCGTCCGCCAGATGAGCGAGCAGCGATATCGCCGCGAGCCGTACATGGTCGGTGGCGGCAAGGCACGCCCGGCTTGCCTGAGCGCAAACCTCTTCATCGGCGAACTTCAGATCCCGCAGGCAATAAAGCGCCATTTTGCAGCCATCGGCGCTCTGTCCGGCAGCCAGGCCCAGCAATCCTCGTCGCACTTCGAGAGGATATTTTTGCCCTAATCTCACCACCAGCTCTGCCGCCGCCCAGCGTACGTCGCCGTCAGAGTTCGACAGCGCCTCGAGCAGCGCCGGAAAAACTCTCAGGTCGAGCGCGCCTTCGATAAGTCCCAGCGAATAGGCGGCTCCCCATCGCATCTGGGCGATGCCCGAACCGAGTGCCCGATGCAGCGCCGGTAACACATTCGGGTCGTGCGCGGCGATTTGAGCGAGCGCGCTCGCGGCGCGGCGTCGCACCGGCTTGCGCCCGCTCTCCAGGCATTGGACCAGCGCATCGAGGGCAGCGGGCGCGAGCGTATCCGCGGGCTCGCGGACCAGATGCAGGATCGCGTCGAGGCGCACTCGCTCATCGGATGCGCCCAACCGCTGAACCAGAAGCTCGGTCATCGAATTGTCGCTCACGACGCCTTCATTATAACCCGGCACAAGTTGGTAAGATCGCCCAAACCAAGAATATAATTTTCGCCATCGCCATAAACCTTAGCTGCCGCCGCCGATAGGTTCATCAGGTCCAGCCGCTTGCCCCGGAGCTCGTGCTCGAACTTGGCCAATCCTCCTGAATTGGCGATAAAGTCGCCCGCCATCATCAGGCGCTCTATTTCGCCGCCGGCGTTCAACGCCAGGTGTGCTTCCGCGAAACCGAGTTGGATAGCTTCGCGGCCGACCAACCTGAGGGAGGGGTCGTGATGGCGCGCCGTCAACCACCCCGAGGTTGCGAGCGCCGCGCCGCGCTCGCGCGCCTCGGATCTCTCGCCGCTGGCGATCTCGCGGCGTGTTACGCCGCCGAAAAGCGCCGCATATCCGGCTTCGACAGCCGCCGCCAAATCAGTGCTGGAAACATCGCGTCCGAGTTCGCGCGCAATGGTCGTCGTCCGCTCGGCGTCGTACATCGGGCAGGTCAGGGCGCCATCCGGGTCCAGACGCTCCAGGTCGTGAACCATCTCTTCGAGGCCCCGGTTGACGGCCAGGATGGTCTCGAACAGCAAGGCTCCGGATGAATCGGTTTCAAATGAGCAAATCGCCAGTTCGCGACGCTTGACCGTAATCGCGTCGCGGCCGGGATAAAAGCAATCCAATCCCAGTTCGCCGAGGGCCGTCAGCATGCCCCGTACGCAGCGATTTATAACTTGGTCGGGTTTGAGGCCGCCGGCGTTCTGCCGCGGCAAGAGCGAATCACGAGACGGCACAATCAGCGCGCAACCGAGCCATCCCTGGCCGCCGCTCGCGATTCGGCCTCCGGTCAAACGCCGATAGGCGCCGACCCCGCCGTGTTCTTCCGGTCCGTCGTACAAGTGGTAGCGGCCAAGCGAAACCAGCCGCCCCGTCAGGGCGTATGTTATCAGCGCCGGAGCGCGACGCCCGCCCGCCACCGCCTCCAGCAAGCGGGATTCCAGGCCGAGTAATTCAGGGTATGTGATTTCCGGAATGTAAAAGGCATCGAGGCCTGCCATCGCTCGATGGTAGCGCTCGAAGTTTCGCAGACTCAAGTGAGGCAGCGTCTCGGCGGTCTGGCCCCGCCAATCCGCGCTCAGCGTTCCTCGCCGAAAAGAAAAATCGAAACCGCAAGTATCGTATAGGTCGCGTTGGGAAGCCATGCCGCGAACCACGCCGGAATCAGGCCCGAACGGCCGAACGACGAGGTAAAACCAAGCGCAAGCCAGTAGGAGAAGCCCAGCCCGATTCCGATCCCGAAGCTGCGGCTTAAAGTCAGGTTTCTCGGGATCGGGTCGAGGCTCAGCGATACCCCAAGCGCGGCCATTATCAGACACGCCAGCGGCAAGGCGTATTTCAAGTCGCGATCGACCACATAGCCGCCGGGGTTGAGCCCTTTGCGGCGCAGTTCGTGAATATAATGATTCAATTCCGCCAGGCTAAACTCGTCCGGATCCTGGCGCAGCAGGGTGAAATCCGCCGGCTTGGCGTCGAGATGAAAATTATCCTCACTGGCCACGCTGATGGCCCCGCTCTGACCGAGCCGCAAAATCCTGAGTTCGTTGAGCTGCCAGCGTTTGCCGTCCCAAGTGGCGCTTGACGCCCGATGGATGTCACGCAGCGAGCCGTCGGGGCCCAGATGAAAGGCCGTAATGCCAGACAGTTCCGAGCGACGCGGATCGAACCCGTCGGCCGAAAGGAAACCATCGCGCACGCGAATCCAGATACCGCTGGCGAAAATTCCCATCAGATGACGCTTCTTTAATTCCACCGAATAAAGGTGAGTCGCCTCACGTGTAGCCAGGGGGACGACGGTTTCGGTCAACACGAAATCGAATACCGAGAGCAAAGTGGCCACCACGATCACCGGCGCCGCCAGTTCCAGCCGGCTGATGCCGAGTCCCTGCAACGCCAGTATTTCGCCGTTGCGATTCAGCAGCGCAAGGCCGAGCAGCACTCCGGCCAGACAGGCGATCGGCAGAAGCTGAGACACTATCAGCGGTATCTTGAGCAGAAAGTATTCGAGGCCGAGCCGGTTGAAACCCCCGTAACGCATCAGATCGTCAAAGCGGTCGAAGATGTCGACCAGCAGATAGATTCCCGTGAACGCCGCCAGCGAGAACGAGAACGGTCTGAAAAACTGCCCCGCGATAAAGCGATCAACGGTTGGCGACAATCGCGGCCGGGTCTTCATACCGCCGACTTCCGTCGTTCGAAACGCTCGATCAGATCCCATAACAGGTCTCCCGGGCCGCGTCCCTGATCGCCGCGATCGGTGGCCGCGCGGTAGAAGAGAAAAGCCGCCATCGCCGCGAACACGATGTCCGGGATGCTCATCGCCAGCAGAGCGTTGATCTTGCCGCGCTCGGCGAAGGTTTGCCCGGCCCGCATCAGGGTGTAGTAGGCGAAAAACAGCGCGAGGCTTAGCCCGAAGCGCTCGGATTGACCGCCTCGCGCCGGCTTGATCCCCAGCGTTACTCCGAGGATGGCAAACAGCATCGAAGCGACGGGTACCGCGTACCGGCGCGCCAGTTCGGTTTCCGCGATGTAATCGCGCGCTCCCTCAAGGCGTCCCTTGGCGATTATCCCTTTGAGCTCGGGCGAACTCATTTCCTGCGGGTCGTGCGGTACCGCGCCGAGCTCCTCGCCCGGACGGATCGTCAGGTCGTAGACCGCGAAACTGGTCACGTGGGTCGCGTTTTTTTCCGCCTCGATGCCGAAGATCGAGCCGTTCATCAGCCGCAGGGTGATGGTTTGCTCCCGCTCGTTTGGAAACACCACACCGTTGCGGGCGATGATGGTCGATTGCTCGCGCGGATTACGTCGGTCCGAAATCATAACCCCCTTTAGCCCCGAATCCTCAGGCGCGATCCGGTCGACATACACAACCAATCCGGGAAAGTTCCGGTTGAAGATTTTTTCCCGCAGCCCGGCCATCGGTCGGGTGCGCGTCAGTCGATACAACTTCGCGCGCAGATTGGCGTTCGCCCACGGACGCACATCGAACGTAAGCGAGACTCGACAGTCCCCAGGCCAGCACCGCCATCGCCAGCACCGGCACCGCCAGGCGGTGCAACCCGATGCCGCAAGCTCTGGCGGCCGTCAGCTCGTGGTCGCCTGACATCCTGCCGAAGCCGAGCATCACACCCAGCAGGATCGCCATCGGGAAACTCAATTCCAGAAATCCCGGCATGATGTAGCCGATCAGGCCCATCACGTCGCCGAGCCCGACCCCGTGGTTGACCACCATTTCGATCAGCTTGAGCAGCCGCGCCACCACCAGCGCAAAGGTGAGCGTTCCAAGACCCATGGCGAAGGGGCCAAGAACTTCACGTATAATATAGCGGTCGAGGATTCTGATTCTGGCCACAATAAAAAATCGGCGCGAGACCAGGTTGCGGTGCGCGCCGTCACAGTCTAAGCCTCACCGATGAGTCGTGTAAATCAAGCGAAGCTCGTGACTCTGAAATCCGAATACCGATCGCCGGTATGAAACAACGGCCTCATCGCGGCGCGCCGGGTCCGACGATGCCCAAGCCGGAGCGCGGGCCTCGGCCCCACTCCGGGCTACACGACTCCGGGATGGTGGTCTTCGGTATCGGACCGGTCCGGGAGTTGCTCGCGGCCGAGCCTGAGGCTGTCCGCACGCTGTACGTGAGCAGGCGTCTGCAGCCGCGATTCGTTGCCGAGATCGCGCGCGCGCAACAGGGCGGCGCATCGGTCTCGATCGTCGACGACGACGCGCTTGTCCGGATGGCCGGTTCCGAGGCGCGGCATCAGGGGATGGTGGCGATGGTGCGCGAATACCAGTACGCCAACCTCGAAGAGCTGCTCGCCGAAAAGCCCGACCCGCTGCTCGTCATCGACGGTGTTACCGACCCGCGTAATCTGGGCGCGATCATGCGTTCGGCCGAGTGCGCGGGCGCATCCGCCCTGATTCTCGGCCGTGACCGCACGGTCGCCGTCACGCCGGCGGCGATCAAGACCTCGGCGGGCGCCTGGGCGCATATGCGGGTCGCCCGATGCGGCAACGTCGTCAGCACGCTGAAGCTGCTCAAGGAGAAGGGATACTGGATCGCGGCGCTTGCTCCGATCGGCGATGTTTCGCTTTACGAACTCGATACGAGCAGGCGCCTGGCGCTGCTGATCGGGGCCGAGGACGTGGGGCTCAGAACGCTGGTCAAGAAAAACGCCGACTTTCTGGTGAAGATTCCGATGCTGGGCAAGGTAAACTCGCTCAACGTCGCGGTGGCGACGGCGGTCGCGCTGTTCGAGATCGCCCGGCGTCGTGGCAGGATGTGACTGCGGCGCCATCCCGCGGGAGCCGACCGCCGCCGAGTTGGGGGCCTGTCGCGGTTGGAAAGCCGGGGTGCTATCGGCAGCCTTCGCGACCATAGGCGAAGCGCACTGTTGACAGTGCCCTCTCGCGAAGAATAAAAATCTTGTTTTGGGCCTTTGCCGATGTAGCTCAACGGTAGAGCAACTGATTTGTAATCAGTAGGTTGCCAGTTCGATTCTGGCCATCGGCTTGGTGCGCGATGGTGGCGGCTCTTTTAGAGGAGAGGTTCCCGAGTGGCCAAAGGGAGCAGACTGTAAATCTGCCGGCTTATGCCTTCGGAGGTTCGAATCCTCCCCTCTCCACCAGCGATTTACGAGTGGCGGAGAGCGGGAGTAGCTCAGTTGGTAGAGCGCGAGCCTTCCAAGCTCGGGGTCGCGGGTTCGAATCCCGTCTCCCGCTCCAGGTCCGCTCGGTACGGTGCGCGCGTGGCAGTCGGGCAGGGAGTTTTCAATCACGACGGTTGGGCACTGCCCATGTAGCTCAGTCGGTAGAGCACTTCCTTGGTAAGGAAGAGGTCATGGGTTCGATTCCCGTCATGGGCTTTCGAAATTTTGAATCGGATGGCCGTTGGAATGACGGTCGCAGGGGACAATGAGAGATTTAATCAGTCTGGCGTGCGACGCCTGCAAGCGTCGCAACTACACCACATCGAAGAACAAGAAGCGGCAGACCGACAAGTTCTCGATTAAGAAGTTTTGTTCGCACTGCCGGGCTCATACCCTGCATCGCGAGAGCAAGGTCTGAATCGAACCAGACCCCCGGATACCGTCGCGGGCGGGCGACGGATGGGATGGTGCACGGGATATTTATTTCTTTCAGAGACAAGCGCGGGATTACCCCGGAGCAACCGGGGACGGAGCTTCCAGACGGCAGGTCAAGCCCGGGTCAGTAGCTCTAATTGGATAGAGCATCGGACTCCAAATCCGAGGGTTGCAGGTTCGAATCCTGCCTGGCCCGCCAAACTTTGAAACCTAATCAGGCCTCTGGCGTTGATAATCACAAATGGATAAGATGAAAAATTACCTCGATCGGGCCGTGAGCTTTGTCAAGGAAGCCTGGATCGAGCTCTCCAAGGTCCACTTCCCTTCGCCCAAGGAGACCATGCAGGCAACTGCCGTGGTGGTGGTGCTGGCGTTCCTGATGGCGTTGTGGCTGGGCCTGGTTGACATGGCGGCGACCCGCGTCGTGCGCCAGTTATTGAGTTAGGCGCGGAATTCGCGTTCCGTCGAGCGGATTAGAGACCGACAACTACACTGGGACAGGTAGAAGGAGAATTGATTTCCCAAAGCGACGAGCAGGCCGGGTACTTGCCCGGTGAAGTCACGGCGGCGAAATCAGGAAACGCGATGGCCAAGAAATGGTATGTGGTCCATACCTACTCAGGCTACGAGCACAAGGCCAAAGCGGCGCTCGAGGAGCGTGCGCGTTCGATGCACCTCCAGGAAAAGATCGGCGAAATCCTGGTGCCGGTCGAACGCGTCGTCGAGTTGGGCAAGGGCGGCCAGCGCAAAACCTCCACTCGTAAATTTTTTCCCGGCTACATCTTCGTCAACATGGAACTCGATGATGAAACCTGGCACGTGGTCAAGAACACGCCCAAGGTTACCGGTTTCGTCGGCCATGCGACGACGCCGCCCGAGGTGCCCGAGGCCGAACTGCACGGCATCACCCAGCAGATGCAGGAAGGGGCGCTCAAGCCCAAGCCCAAGGTGCTGTTCGAGGTCGGCGAGGCGGTGAAGGTGGTCGATGGTCCCTTCCAGGATTTCAACGGTACGGTGGAAGAGGTCCGGCCTGAAAAGGGCAAGGTTAGGGTTTTGATCTCGATCTTCGGCCGCGCCACGCCGGTCGAACTCGATTTTGTGCAGGTAGAAAAGGCGTGAACTCATTTGAACGTATTTGCCGGGCCTCCGGCGCCGTCGGGCGCGCGGGCTCGAGGTAAGAAAGCGCAGGGTTTCGATCGGTGGCAAAAAAAGTAGTTGGATCAGTCAAGTTGCAGATTCCCGCGGGCGCCGCTAATCCGTCGCCTCCGGTCGGGCCCGCGCTCGGCCAGCGTGGCGTAAACATCATGGAGTTCTGCAAGGCCTTCAACGCGCAGACCCAGAACATGCAGGGACTCGTCATCCCGGTGGTGGTGACGGTTTATGCCGATCGCTCATTCACCTTCATCACCAAGAGTCCGCCCGCCTCGATCCTGCTGCTCAAGGCCGCGGGACTGGCCAAGGGCTCGCCAACCCCGAACAAGAACAAGGTGGGAAAGGTGAGTCCGGCCCAGGTCGAAGAAATCGCCAAGATGAAGCTCAAGGACCTGACCGCCGGAGACCTGGCCGCGGCGATCAAAACCGTGTCAGGAACCGCCCGTTCGATGGGTATCGAGATCCTGGGCTGAAGGGGAACCGTCGCATGGCAGGCAAAAAATATAAAGCAGCCGCGAGCAAGATCGACCGCGAGAAGCGCTATGCCCTCGACGAGGCTATCAAGCTGGTGGTCGAGCACAAGGTCGCCAAGTTCGACGAGACCGTCGAGATTGCGGTCCGGCTCAACGTCGATCCGCGTCAGGCCGACCAGAACGTTCGCGGCACGGTCGTGTTGCCTCACGGCACCGGCCGTACGGTGCGCGTATTGGTGTTGGCCAAGGGCGAGAAAGAGAAGGAAGCGAGAGACGCGGGCGCCGATTTCGTCGGCGGCGAAGAGCTGATCAAAAAAATCCAGGAAGAGAACTGGCTCGAATTCGAGCGGGTGATCGCGACGCCCGATATCATGGGACTGGTGGGTCGAATCGGCAAGATTCTCGGCCCCCGCGGATTGATGCCGAATCCCAAGATCGGAACGGTTACGTTCAACGTCGCCAAGGCGGTCAGCGAAGTCAAGGCCGGCAAGGTCGACTACCGGGTCGACAAGGCAGGCGTCGTCCATGCGCCGCTTGGCAAGCTCAGCTTTGGCCCGGCCAAGCTAATCGATAACGCCCGGGCATTACTGGCCGCGATCGTTCGTTCGAAACCCGCCAGCGCCAAGGGCAATTACATTCAGAGCGTCGCGCTCTCATCGACCATGGGGCCCGGGGTCAAGGTCGATACCGGCGAAGCTCGGATTCTGGCCGCGGCAGCCTGATCGAGACCGCGGAAAGGCAGCATGAACAAGCAGCAAAAGGGCACCGAAGTCGAAGAGCTGGCGCAGAGATTCAAGCGCGCCTCGATGGCGCTGGTGTCCGAATACAAGGGCATTACAGCGGCTGAAGCGACCGAGCTGCGCCGGCGCCTTCGCGCCGTGCGTGGCGAGTTGCGAGTGGCAAAAAACACTCTGGTGCGCCGCGCCATCAAGGACACCGTGTTCGCTCCGTTGGAGAAGAATCTCGGCGGTCCGGTGGGGGTGATTCTCAGTTTTGAGGATCCGGTCGCGGTCGCCAAGACCATCACTTCTTTCAAGGAAGCCGGTGACAAGCTGAAGGTGCGTGCCGGAGTGCTCGGCGGCCGTCCGATTAGCCTCGATGACGTCAAGGCGCTGGCGACGCTGCCGCCCAAGGAAGTCGTCATGGCCCAGTTGCTCGGATTGTTGCAGGCGCCGGGCAGCCAACTGGTGCGCTTGCTCAACGAGCCCGGCTCGGCGTTGGCGCGGGTGATAGACGCGATCGGCAAGAAAAACGGTTAGCGAAACTTTTTAAGGCATTCGGCATCGGCCCGATTTGGACTCAGTTAAAGGAGAGGACTTGAAATGACAGAAGCACAACTCAGCCGCGACCAGGTGAAGGATTACCTGAAGAATCTTACCCTGCTCGAGGCCGCGACTCTGGTTAAGGAACTCGAGCAGGAACTCGGCGTGTCGGCGGCGGCGCCGATGGCGGCGGCGGCCCCGGCGGCGGCAGCGGCGGCGGCGGCCCCGGAACAGGATGAGTTCACGGTGATGCTGACCGGTTCGGGGGACAAGAAGATCCAGGTGATCAAGGTTGTCCGCGAGCTCACCGGACTGGGTCTCAAGGAAGCCAAGGACCTGGTCGACGGCGCGCCCAAGCCGATCAAGGAAGGCATCAACAAGGCCGAAGCCGAAGAGATCAAGAAGAAGATCGTCGACGCCGGCGGAACGGCGGAGTTAAAATAGGAGTTGTCGGCCACAACTGGCGCAACAAATTTCATCGAGTTGGCTGCCGGGGCGAGCGCGGCGTTCGCCTCCGGGGCCGAGTTTTCACGGCCGTTCATAACGCGGCCGAACCAAGCAAGCGCACGTCCATCCGGCGTGCTCGAAACTCAGCATGCGGCGGCGGGATTCGATCCCGCCCGTGCGCAGGCCGAGTGAGGTAGACATGGCTCAGCAGTCGCAGGTTGCCACTAACCTTCGCCTTCGCCGCTCTTTTGGCAAGATCAAGAAGATCATCGATATCCCCAACCTGATCGAGATCCAGAAGCGGTCGTACGACGAGTTTCTCCAGGTCTCGGCCACCGCCGAACAGCGGACCGATATCGGGTTGCAGGGGGTCTTCAAATCGGTATTCCCGATCAAGGACTTCAACGAGACCGCATCGCTGGAGTTCGTGAGCTACGAACTTGGCACTCCCAAGTACGACGTCGACGAATGCCATCAGCGCGGCATGACTCACGCCGCACCGATCAAGGTCAAGATTCAGCTCGTGATCTGGGACGTCGAAAACGGCCGCCGCTCCATCAAGAACGTCAAGGAGCAGGAGGTCTACTTCGGCGAGATCCCGCTGATGACGCGCAACGGCACCTTCATGGTGAACGGCACGGAGCGGGTGATCGTGTCCCAGCTCCATCGTTCGCCCGGGGTCTTCTTCGAGCACGACAAGGGCAAGACCCATTCGACCGGCAAGCTGCTCTACTCGGCCCGCATCATCCCCTACCGCGGAAGTTGGATCGATCTCGAATTCGATATCCGCGACGTGCTTTACGTCCGCATCGACCGCCGGCGCAAGTTCCCGGCGACGGTGCTGCTGCGCGCCTTGGGCATGACCACCGAGGATCTGCTCAACTACTACTACAAGAAAGACGTTATCCTGCTTGAGGGCAAACAGCTCGCCAAGCTCTATAGCCCCTCTCTGCTGCTCGGCACGCGCGTCAGCCGCGACGTCAAGGATCCCCGCTCGGGCGAGTTGATCGCGCGCGAAGGGCGCAAGTTCAACAAGGCCAGCCTCCGTCTGATCGAACAGGCCAAACTTGAGGAAATTCCGATCTCGGTCGAGGAGCTGCGCGGCAAGATTTCGGCCCATGACGTCGCCGACCCGGCGACCGGCGAGGTCCTGCTCCAGACCAACGAAGAGCTGAGCGACGAGATTGTTGACAAGCTCAAGAGCCGCGGGATCAAAAGAATCGAGGTGCTGTACACCGAGGAGCAGGCCGGCGGCGGACCCCTGCGCCTGACCCTGGCCCAGGACAAACTCACCACGCCGGAAGAGGCGGTAATCGAGATCTACAAGCGCCTGCGCCCGGGCGATCCGCCGACGCCGGAAACCGCGACCGCGTTTTTCCACAATCTGTTCTTCAATCCCGAACGCTACGATCTCTCGCGGGTTGGCCGCCTGAAGCTCAACCGCAAGCTCAAGATCGAAGCGCCGCTGGAGCAGGGAACGCTGCGCCGCGAGGATATCCTCGAAGTCGTCCGTTACCTGCTGGAGCTGAAAAACGGGATCGGCCAGGTCGACGATATCGACCATCTGGGCAATCGGCGGGTGCGCGCGGTCGGCGAACTGGTCGAGAACCAGTTCCGCATCGGTCTGGTCAGGATGGAGCGCGCGATCAAGGAGCGGATGAGCCTGCAGGATATCGAGACCCTGATGCCGCAGGAGCTGGTGAATTACAAACCGGCCGCGGCGGTAATCAAGGAGTTCTTCGGTTCCTCGCAGCTTTCCCAGTTCATGGACCAGACCAATCCGCTCTCGGAGATCGCCCACAAGCGGCGGCTTTCCGCGCTCGGACCGGGGGGGCTTACGCGCGAGCGCGCGGGATTCGAGGTCCGCGACGTTCATCCCACTCACTACGGTCGGGTATGCCCGATCGAAACCCCCGAAGGCCCCAACATCGGGCTGATCGCCGCGCTTTCCACCTACGCGCGGGTCAACGAGTTCGGCTTTATCGAAACTCCCTACCGCGAGGTTGATTCGGGCCGGGTTACCGACCGGATCGTTTACCTCTCGGCGCTCGACGAAGAGGACAAGGTGATCGCTCAGGCCAACGCCGCCCTGGATGCGCACGGCCGCTTCGTGAGCGAACTGGTCTCGGCACGAATTGGCGGCGAGTTCACCCTGACGCGGGCGGACGAGGTCCAGTACATGGACGTATCGCCGAATCAGCTGGTGTCGGTGGCGGCCTCGCTGATCCCGTTCCTGGAGAACGACGACGCCAATCGCGCCCTGATGGGTTCCAACATGCAGCGCCAGGCGGTGCCGCTGCTCAAGACCGACGCTCCGTTGATCGGGACCGGACTCGAGAAAACCGTCGGCCGCGATTCGGGCGTGACTGTGGTGGCCAAGCGCGACGGTATCGTCGAGAGCGTCGACGCCGAGCGCATCGTGGTGCGCGCCGACAAGCAGAGCCGCGACGTCCGTGACGCCGGGGTCGATATCTACAACCTGATCAAGTACCGCCGCTCCAACCAGAACACCTGCATCAACCAGCGCCCGGTCCTCAACAAGGGCGAACGGGTTCGGGCGGGCGACGTCATCGCCGACGGTCCCGCCACCAACATGGGCGAGCTGGCTCTGGGCCGCAACGTGCTGGTCGCCTTCATGCCGTGGGGCGGTTACAACTTTGAAGACTCGATCCTCATCTCGGAGCGGGTGGTCAAGGACGATCTGTTCACCTCGATCCACATCGAGGAGTTCGAGTGCATCGCGCGCGACACCAAGCTGGGGCCCGAGGAAATCACTCGCGACATCCCCAACGTCGGCGAAGAGGCGCTCAAGGATCTCGACGCCAGCGGCATCATCCGCATCGGCGCCGAAGTCCGTCCGGGCGATATCCTGGTGGGCAAGATCACTCCCAAAGGCGAAACCCAGCTCAGCCCCGAGGAGAAACTGCTGCGCGCGATCTTCGGTGAAAAGGCGGGCGAGGTGCGCGACACCAGCCTGCGCGTGCCGCCGGGAGTCGAAGGCACGGTTATCAACGCCAGGGTCTTCGCGCGCCGCGGCGTGGGCAAGGACGATCGCACCCAGGAGATCGAGAGCACCGAGGCCGAACGTCTCAGGCAGGATGAGAGCGAGGAAGTCCGCATCATCCGCCAGCAGACCCAGCGCAAGCTCAAGCGCGCGCTGGTCGGCAAGGAACTCGAAGCCCGCGTGCTCTCCGATGATCGCCGCGTGGTGCTGCAGAAGGGCCACACCCTGACCGCCGAGGATCTCGACGAACTGGCGACCCCGTTGTGGAGCCAGCTTAGGGTCGACAGCGATGCCGCGATGGCCGAAGTCAGGCAGGCGCTGGAGGCGATGGACGAAAACGTCGAGGCGGTGAGTTCGTTCTACGGCTCGAAAATCGACCGGCTCAAGGGCGGCGACGAGCTGGCGCCCGGCGTCATCAAGATGATCAAGGTGTTCGTCGCCATCAAGCGTCGGCTTCAGGTCGGCGACAAGATGGCCGGACGCCACGGCAACAAGGGCGTTCTGTCGAGAATCCTGCCCGAGGAGGACATGCCCCATCTGGCGGACGGAACGCCGGTCGATATCGTACTCAATCCTCTGGGCGTGCCCTCGCGAATGAACGTCGGCCAGATTCTGGAAACCCATCTCGGCTGGGCCGCGCGCGAGCTGGGCCATCAGATCGAACAAGCGCTCAGCGACTCGGTAACCCCGGCGCAACTCAAGAAGAAGCTGCGCGATCTCTATCCGGACAAGGAGAACCAGGAGTTCATCGACGAGCTGTCCGAGGCCGATGTTTCAAGGCTGGCGGTCAAGAGCGTCGCGGGCATCCATCTCGCTTCGCCGGTATTCGACGGCGCCCGCGAGGATGAGATCTTCCAGATGCTCAAGCGTGCCGGGCTGCCGGAGTCCGGACAGTGCACCCTGTTCGATGGGCGCACCGGGCTGCCGTTTGAGCAGCCGGTAACCGTCGGCGTGATGTATCTGCTCAAGCTCCACCATCTGGTCGAGGACAAGATCCACGCCCGCTCGACCGGTCCCTACAGCCTGGTTACCCAGCAACCGCTGGGCGGCAAGGCGCAGTTCGGCGGACAGCGTCTGGGCGAAATGGAAGTTTGGGCGCTCGAAGCCTACGGCGCGGGCTTCACGCTCCAGGAGATGCTCACGGTAAAGTCCGACGACGTTGCCGGGCGCACGCGCATGTACGAAGCGATCGTCAAGGGCGAGAACACGCTCGAACCCGGTCTGCCCGAGTCCTTCAACGTCATGGTCAAGGAGCTCCAGTCGCTTTGTCTGAATGTCGAACTGCTGGAGGAGCCGGAGCGCGCGTAGGGCCTCGATCGGCAAGTCCAGGGAGTTAACAGAATGGAAGACCTTTTCGGTATTTTTGAAAAGCCCAAGAATCCGCTGGCGTTCAACGCGATCCGGATCGCGATCGCCTCGCCGGAGATGATCCGCTCGTGGTCCCACGGCGAGGTCAAGAAGCCTGAGACCATCAACTATCGAACCTTCAAGCCCGAACGCGACGGGTTGTTCTGCGCCAAAATCTTCGGGCCGACCAAGGACTACGAGTGCAACTGCGGCAAGTACAAGCGCATGCGCCATCGTGGCGTGGTCTGCGAGAAATGCGGCGTTGAGGTCATTCAGTCCAAGGTCAGACGCGACCGCATGGGCCATATCGATCTCGCGGCGCCGGTCGCCCATATCTGGTTCCTGCGCTCGCTGCCGTCGCGGATCGGCACGCTGATCGACATGACGCTCAAGGAGCTCGAAAAGGTCCTCTATTTCGAGGCCTACGTCGTTACCGATCCGGGCGAGACGCCGCTGCAGCTCAAGGAGCTGCTCACCGAGCGCAAGCATCGCGAAGCGCGCGAGCAGTACGGCGAGGGTTTCAAGGCCGAGATGGGCGCCGAAGCGATTCGCACCCTGTTGATGGCGCTCAAACTCGATGAGCTTGCCGAAGAGCTGCGCAGGGAGATGAAGGCGACCGCGAGCGAGGCGCGGCGCAAGAAGGTTTCCAAGCGGCTGAAGGTGGTCAACGCCTTTCGCGAATCGGCCAACCGGCCGGAGTGGATGATCCTTACCATCCTGCCCGTCATCCCGCCCGACCTGCGTCCGCTGGTGCCGCTCGACGGCGGCCGTTTCGCCACCTCGGATCTGAACGATCTTTATCGGCGGGTGATTAACCGCAACAACCGGCTCAAGCGCCTGATCGAACTCAACGCTCCCGACATCATCATCCGCAACGAGAAGCGGATGCTTCAGGAAGCGGTCGACGCGCTGTTCGACAACGGCCGCCGCGGCCGCGCGATCACCGGCCCCTCCAAGCGTCCGCTCAAGTCGTTGAGCGATATGCTCAAGGGCAAGTCGGGACGTTTTCGCCAGAACCTGCTCGGCAAGCGGGTGGATTATTCCGGCCGTTCGGTAATCGTGGTCGGACCCGAGCTCAGGCTCCATCAGTGCGGGCTTCCCAAGAAGATGGCGCTCGAACTGTTCAAGCCGTTCATCTACAGCAAGCTCGAGGAAAAGGGCTACGTAACCACCATCAAGAGCGCCAAGAAGCTGGTCGAAAAGGAAGGCAAGGACGTTCTGGGACATCCTCGACGATGTCATCCGCGAGCATCCGGTGCTGCTCAACCGCGCGCCGACGCTGCATCGGCTCGGCATCCAGGCCTTCGAGCCCGTGCTGATCGAGGGCAAGGCGATTCAGCTCCATCCGCTGGTCTGCGTCGCCTATAACGCCGACTTCGACGGCGACCAGATGGCGGTGCACATCCCGCTTTCGATCGAGGCCCAGGTCGAGTCGCGCGTCCTGATGATGTCGACCAACAACATCCTGTCGCCGGCCAGCGGCAAGCCGATCATCGTCCCCACCCAGGACATGGTGCTCGGACTCTACTACATGACGCGCGAGCGGCCGCTGGCGCAGGGCGAGGGCAGGTTTTTTTCGAGTCCGGCCGAGGTGCGGATCGCGTACGACCACGGCGAAGTCGATCTGCACGCGCGGGTAACGGTGCGGATGCCGGTCGATAAAACCGATCAGCTCACTGTTTCCGCCGAGGAAAGCGATCGTCACATGGGCGATGGCGCCGGCAATGGCGCGGCGAAGGGTCCGACCCATCGGGTCGAGACCACGGTCGGGCGCGTGCTGCTCTACGAGGTAGCGCCGGCCGCGATCCCGTTTGCCGAAGTCAACAAGACCATGAAGAAGAAGGAGCTCGGCAACCTGATCGACCTTTCCTACCGCAAGGCGGGCAACAAGGCCACAGTTATCTTCGCCGACCGCCTCAAGGATGTCGGCTTCGAGTTCGCCACCCGGGCGGGAATTTCGATCTCGATCAAGGACATGACCATCCCGCCGCAGAAGGCGCGGCTCCTGGAGGAGGCGCAAAAGCAGGTCGGCGAGATCCATAAGCAGTACAACAACGGCGTCATCACCGACGGCGAGCGCTACAACAAGGTCGTCGATATCTGGGCCGAGGTTCAGGACCGGATCGGCGCCGAAGTGCTCAAGGGGCTGTCGACCCAGGTCTTCGGCAAGGACAAAAACGGCGCCGAGATCAGCGGGCCGTCGTTCAACCCGATTTTCATCATGGCCGACTCGGGCGCGCGCGGATCGGAACAGCAGATCCGTCAGCTCGCCGGTCTGCGCGGTCTGATGGCCAAGCCCTCGGGCGAGATCATCGAGACCCCGATCACCGCCAACTTCCGCGAAGGCCTGACCGTGTTGCAGTACTTCATCTCCACCCACGGCGCGCGCAAGGGCCTGGCGGATACGGCGCTCAAGACCGCCAACTCGGGTTATCTGACCCGTCGTCTGGTCGATGTCGCCCAGGATTCGATCATCACCGAGGTCGACTGTGGCGCCCTGGACGGTATCGAAATAGCGCCTCTGGTCGAAGGCGGCGAGATCATCGAAGGGCTGGGCGACCGCGTGCTCGGCCGCGTGGCCCTGGAAGATGTCCGCGACCCGTTCACCAATCAGGTGTTGGTCAAGGCCAACGAGATGATCGATGAGGAAAACGTCTCGGCCATCGAGGACTCCGGCCTGGAGCGGGTCAAGATTAGGTCGGTTCTTACCTGTCAGTCGCGCCAGGGCGTATGCGTCCAGTGCTACGGGCGCGATCTCGGCCGCGGCCATGTGGTCAATCTGGGCGAGGCGATCGGCATTATCGCGGCCCAGTCGATCGGCGAGCCCGGCACCCAGCTGACGATGCGAACCTTCCACATCGGCGGTACCGCGAGTCGGCGCGCCGAGCAGACGACGCTGGAATCGCGCAATGAAGGCATCATCCGGCTTCACGCGGTCAATACGGTCAAGAGCCGCGACGGCTCACTGGTCGTGATGTCGCGTCACGGCGAGGTCGCGGTTATCGAACGCGTGGCCGGGGATGGCGGCGCGGCGCGCGAGCGCGAGCGCGAGCGTTATCCCTTGGTGCACGGCGCCAGACTTCGCAAGGGCGAGGGCGACCACGTCAAGGCCGGTGAATTGATCGCGGAATGGGATCCCTACACCACCCCGATCATCACCGAAGTCGGCGGCACGATTAAGTACGGCGACATCATCGAGAACAAGACCATGGAGGAGCGGGTGGACGAGCGCACCGGCGCGCGCTCCAACGTAATCGTCGAGTTCAAGGAACTCGACGTTCGGCCCCGAATCTCGGTCAAGGATGAGCACGGCAGGACCGTGAAAATCCCCAACACCGAATTGTTCGCGCGATACTTCCTGCCCGTGGGCGCCTATATCAATGTCGCCGACGGCGTGGCGGTCTTTCCCGGCGACGTGATCGCCAAGATTCCCCGGGAAACCACCAAGACCAAGGACATCACCGGCGGACTGCCGAGAGTCGCGGAGCTGTTCGAGGCCCGCAAGCCCAAGGAATTCGCCGTCATCTCCGAGATCGACGGGCGAGTCTCTTTCGGCAAGGACACCAAGGGCAAGCGCAAGGTCCTGGTCACTCCCGAAGTCGGCGAGCCGCGCGAGTATCTGATCGCCAAGGGCAAGCACATCGGTGTTCACGAGGGCGACGTGGTCAGGGCCGGCGAGCCGCTGATGGAAGGATCGTCCAATCCGCACGACATCCTGACCATCCTGGGCGAGAAGGCGTTGGCCAAGTATCTGGTCGACGAAATCCAGGAAATCTACCGGCTCCAGGGCGTCCGCATCAACGACAAGCACATCGAAGTGATCGTGCGCCAGATGCTGCGGCGGGTCAGGATCAAGGAAGTCGGCGACACCGATTTTCTGGTCGGCGATCAGGTCGAGAAGTGGCGCTTCGACGAGGAGAACGGGCGCGTGCTGGGCAAGGGCGGAGAGCCGGCGATCGCCGAACCGCTGCTGCTGGGCATCACCAAGGCCTCGCTCTCGACCGAGAGCTTCATCTCGGCGGCCTCTTTCCAGGAAACCACCAAGGTGCTTACCGAGGCGGCGATCAACGGCAAGGTGGACCGTCTGGTCGGGCTCAAGGAGAACGTCATCATGGGCCGCTTGATTCCGGCGGGCACCGGGATGGGGCTCTATAGCGGGGTTGACATCAAGAGCGAGGGCGTGCCGGAGGAAGAAGTGGCGGCGGAGGCGGAAATCGAGGCCGGGAGCGCGGCTGGAGATTGACACTCCCGATGCTTTTGAATAAAAATATCAGTTCGCCCAAGGGCCTGCTTGGTGCCCTTGGGCGGTTCGTTTGGCAGCCCGCTACAGTGGGATCCAGCCCCCGGCTAGACTCGAAGAAATCTAACCGCTCACTGAGGGGTTCGGAGTTTGAAGGGACCGCGAGACAGGTTCGCGAACAAGGCGAAGTAGGTTAGGTTAAGACGTGCCGACTATAAACCAGTTGATTCGTGGAGCGCGCGAGAAGAAGCGCTACAAGACCAGCGCGCCGGCGCTGCAGGCTTCTCCGCAAAAGCGCGGGGTCTGCACCCGCGTCTATACCTCGACTCCGAAGAAGCCGAACTCGGCGCTGCGTAAGGTGGCGCGCGTGCGGCTCTCCAACGGCTACGAAGTTACGACCTACATTCCGGGTGTCGGCCACAATCTGCAGGAGCACTCGGTGGTTTTGATTCGCGGCGGCCGGGTGAAGGATCTCCCCGGAGTCCGCTATCACGTGGTGCGCGGCACCCTGGACTCGATCGGAGTTCAGGAACGCCGCCAGGGCCGCTCCAAGTACGGCTCGAAGAAACCGAAGTAGAGCACTATGCCGCGTAAGGGCCAGACCAAGGTAAGGGAAGTCGCTCCCGACCCCAAATTTCACGACCGTACGGTCGCGAAGTTTATCGTCACGGTTATGGAGAGGGGGAAGAAATCGCTCGCCGAGCGGATTTTCTACGGCGCGCTCGACGAAGTCGCCGCACGCACCAAGGAGGACGGCCTGGTCGTCTTCAAGCGCGCGCTGGACAACGTCAAGCCCGCGGTCGAGGTTCGTTCACGCCGCGTGGGCGGCGCCAACTATCAGGTGCCCGTGGAAGTGCGGCCGGTCAGGCGCACGTCGCTGGGTATGCGATGGATGGTGCTGGCGGCGCGCGCGCGCGGCGAGAAGTCGATGCAGGAGCGGCTGGCCTCCGAGATCGTGGAAGCCGCGGCCAATCGTGGCGGCGCGGTGAAGAAACGCGAAGATACCCATCGGATGGCGGAAGCCAACAAGGCCTTCGCCCACTATCGCTGGTAAAATAAAAGCATTTTTTAATGGCTCGCGAGACCCCCATAGAACGAGTGCGCAATATCGGCATCATGGCGCACATCGACGCCGGCAAGACCACCACGACCGAGCGGGTGCTCTATTACACCGGCTCGACCTACAAGATCGGCGAGGTGCACGAAGGCACCGCGACGATGGACTGGATGGTGCAGGAGCAGGAGCGCGGCATCACCATCACTTCCGCCGCCACGACCTGCTTCTGGCGCGACCATCGCATCAACGTTATCGATACCCCCGGCCACGTCGACTTCACGATTGAAGTGGAGCGCAGTCTGCGCGTTCTCGACGGGGCGGTGGCGGTGTTCTGCGCCGTGGGCGGAGTCGAGCCGCAGTCCGAGACCGTGTGGCGCCAGGCCGACAAGTATCGCGTGCCGCGCATCGCGTTCGTCAACAAGATGGATCGCGTGGGCGCCGACTTCGAGCGGGTGCTGCGCGATATTCGTGAAAAGCTCAAGGCCGTTCCGCTGCTGCTGCAGTTGCCGATCGGCGCCGAAGACAAGTTCACCGGCGTGGTCGATCTGGTGCTGGAACGCGCGCTCATCTGGGACAAGGACACGCTCGGCGCCCAGTACCGGGTCGAGGCGATTCCGGAAGCTCTCAAGGAGCAGGTCGCCGGCTATCGCGACAAGATGCTCGAGACGCTGGCCGACCACGACGAGCATCTGATGGAGTCCTACCTGGAAGGCAAACGTCCGGAAGCGGCGGCAATCGGCGCCGCGATCCGGAAGGCCACGCTTGGTCTCAAGGTGGTGCCGGTGCTGCTCGGCTCGGCGTTTCGCAACAAGGGTGTGCAGCCGATGCTCGACGCGGTGGTGGACTATCTGCCATCTCCGATCGACGTTCCGCCGGTTGTAGGCAAGGTCGGCGACAAGCCTTCCGAGCGCTGGCCGCGCGACGACGCGCCGTTCTCCGCGCTGGCATTCAAGATCATGACCGATCCGTACATCGGCACGCTGACCTTCCTGCGCGTTTATTCGGGTCATCTCGAGACCGGCGTCTCGGTGCTCAATTCGACCAAGCAGAAGCGTGAACGAATCGGCCGTCTGGTCAAGATGCACGCCAACAAGCGCGAAGAGATCTCCGAGGTTTTTGCGGGCGACATCTGCGCGGTAGGCCTGCGCGATACCACTACCGGCGATACGCTTTGCGATCCGGCCGACCCGATCGTGCTTGAGTCCATCGAGTTCCCCGAGCCGGTTATCAAGATCGCCATCGAGCCCAAGACCAAGGCCGACCAGGACCGGCTTGGCGAGGCGCTGGCGAAGCTGGCCAAGGAAGACCCATCATTCCGGGTAAGCGTCGATCCCGAGACCGTGCAAACATTGATCGCCGGGATGGGCGAGCTACACTTGGAGATTATCGTCGACCGCCTGCTGCGTGAGTTCAAGGTCGACGCCAATGTCGGCAAGCCGCAGGTCGCCTACCGCGAGACCATCCGGCGCACGGTCGAGGCCGAAGGTCGTTTTGTTCGCCAGACCGGCGGTCACGGCCAGTTCGGAGTGGTTGAATTGCGAATCGAACCGCTGGCAAAAGGCGGCGGGTTTGAATTCGTTGACGGCACCAAAGGCGGCGTGATTCCGCGTAACTTCATCCCTTCGATTGAACAGGGAGTGAAGGAAGCGATGGAGAACGGCGTGCTGGCCGGGTATCCGATGGTTGATATCAAAGCTACGCTGCTGGACGGCAAGTATCACGAGGTGGATTCCTCGGAGATCGCTTTCAAGATCGCCGGATCGATGGCGTTCAAGGAAGCCGCCGGGCAGGCCAAACCGGTTCTGATCGAGCCGGTGATGGAAGTCGAAGTGGTTACGCCCCAGGATTTCATGGGCGAAGTGATAGGCGATCTGAGCTCGCGTCGCGGCAAGATCCTGAATATGGAGAGCCGCGCCGGAGCGCAGGTTATCGAAGCGCGAGTGCCGTTGGCCACGATGTTCGGCTACGCCACCCGCGTGCGCTCCATCACCCAGGGCCGGGCGACTTACACGATGCAGTTCGGGTTTTACGAACCGGTGCCGCAACAAATTTTCGAGGAGCTTACAGCGCGCACGAGCGAAGTCGCTTAGGGCGCATCGGGACATCTCGGCGGTAGCAGGAGGAGGGTCCACTAACCGGAGGTTAATATCATGGGCAAGGCCAAATTTGAGAGAACAAAGCCGCACGCCAACGTTGGCACGATCGGCCATATCGACCACGGCAAGACCACTCTCACCGCGGCGATCACCAAGGTGCTGTCGTCGCGCAAACTTGCCCAGTTTATAGCTTTCGATCAGATCGACAAGGCCCCCGAAGAGCGCGAGCGCGGCATCACCATCGCGATCGCCCACGTCGAGTACGAGACCACCAAGCGCCACTACGCGCACGTCGATTGTCCGGGCCACGCTGACTATATCAAGAACATGATCACCGGCGCGGCGCAGATGGACGGCGCCATCCTGGTGGTCGGAGCCAACGACGGTCCGATGCCGCAGACCCGCGAGCATATTCTGCTCGCACGCCAGGTCGGAGTGCCCTCGATCGTGGTCTTCATGAACAAGGTCGACATGGTGGACGATCCGGAATTGCTCGATCTGGTCGAGCTGGAAGTCCGCGACCTGCTGAAGAAGTACGACTTCCCCGGCGACGACATTCCCATCGTGCGCGGCAGCGCGCTCAAGGCGCTGGGATGCGGTTGCGGCAAGGAAGATTGCCCCAACTGCAAGCCGATTCTCGAACTGATGAACGCGGTCGACAGCTACATTCCGCAGCCCGAGCGCCAGATCGACAAGCCCTTTCTGATGCCGGTCGAGGACGTGTTCTCGATCTCCGGCCGCGGCACGGTGGTTACCGGACGAATCGAGCGCGGCAAGGTGAAGGTGGGCGAAGAAGTCGAGATCGTCGGCTTCCGCGATACCCAAAAGACGGTCGTCACCGGAGTCGAGATGTTCCGCAAGATTCTCGACGAGGGCCAGGCCGGCGACAATGTCGGCGTGCTGCTGCGAGGAATCAAGCGCGAGGACGTGGAGCGCGGCCAGGTGCTCGCTCTGCCGGGCTCGATCACCCCGCACACCAAGTTTGAAGCCTCGGCTTATGTTCTGACCAAGGAAGAGGGCGGGCGGCATACTCCGTTTTTCACCGGCTATCGCCCGCAGTTCTACTTCCGGACCACCGACGTTACCGGCGTGCTCCATCTGCCGGAGGGGACCGAGATGGTAATGCCGGGAGATAACATCAAGATCACGGGCGAGCTGATCACGCCGGTTGCGATGGACGAGGGCCTGCGCTTCGCCATCCGCGAAGGCGGCCGGACGGTCGGCGCCGGTGTAGTTTCCAAGATTCTTCAGTAGGAATTTTTACGAAGGGATTGGCACACAGGGGAAGCCCTTAGGGCGTGGCTCACAGGATGAACGACAAGATACGAATACGTCTTAAGGCTTACGACTACCGCCTGCTCGATCAGTCGGTGCGCGAGATAGTGGACACTATCCGGCGCACCGGAGGACGGGTGGCGGGGCCGATTCCGCTGCCGACCCGGATCGAGCGCTTCACGGTGAATCGTTCGCCGCATGTTGACAAGAAATCGCGCGAGCATTTCGAGATCCGCACTCATAAGCGGCTGCTCGACGTGCTCGAACCGACTCAGCAGACCATCGACGCGTTGGGCAAGCTCGACCTGGCCGCGGGCGTCGATGTCGAAATCAAACTAGAATAGTCACGTGATTAGCGGATTGATAGGAAAAAAACTGGGGATGACCGCGGTTACCGATCCGGCGGGGCGCGTTGTCGCCGCCACCGTGATCGAACTCGGCCCGTGCACCGTGACGCAGATCAAGACTGCCGCCACCGACGGCTACGAAGCGGTCCAGGTCACCTTTGGCCGCCGCAAGCTTTCGCGCGTGAGCAAGGCCCAGCGCGGTCATTTCGCCAAGAGCGATATCGCCGCCGGCGTGGCCACGCGGGAGTTCGTGAAAATCGCCGAGGACGAGCTTAAGCTCGGACAGGCGCTGGCCGCGGGCGATGTCTTCAAGCCGGGCGACGTGATCGACGTTGCGGGGATTTCCAAGGGGCGCGGCTTCGCCGGCGTTATCAAGCGCCATCATTTCAGCGGCTTTCCGGCCTCGCACGGCACCCACGAATATTTCCGTCATGGCGGATCGATCGGTAACCGGTCGTTTCCGGGCCGCGTTTTCAAGGGCCTGAGGATGGCCGGACAAATGGGCAATGAGTTGGTTACCATACCCAACCTCAAGCTCCTGGAGATCCTCTCCGAGCAGAACGCGGTAGTGGTGGCCGGAGCCGTACCGGGTGCGGACGGATCTATCGTCATCGTCCGGCACACGACCAAGGCGCAGCGGTCGAAGGTTGGAGCAGCGTGATGGCTGACGAACAGGGCAATTTCGCGCCGGTTAAGCTGCCGCTTTACTCGGCCGCCCGACAACCGATCGGCAACGTCGAGGTTTCGGGTCTCATCTTCGCGCGCGAAGGCGACAGCTCGCTGCTGCACGAGGCGGTGCGGATGCAGTTGGCGCGTCGGCGTGCCGGCACCGCCGCGACCAAGACCAAGGGCTTAATCTCCGGCGGCGGCATCAAGCCTTGGCGCCAGAAAGGCACCGGGCGCGCCCGGGCGGGATCGACCCGTTCGCCGATATGGCGTCATGGCGGAACCGTTTTTGGCCCGACCCCGCGCGATTACTCGTACAAGATGCCCAAAAAGGCGTGGAACAAGGCGCTCTGCATGGCGATTTCCGATCGCGCCCGCGAAGGTAAGCTGTTCGTGGTCGAAGCGCTCGAGCTGCCGGAGTTGAAGACTCGCGCCGCCTTGGCCGCGCTCGAACAGCTCGGCGTCAAGCATGCCTTGATCGTGCTGGGCGAGGGTGAGGAAGGATTTGTTCGTGCGGCCCGCAACCTTGCCGCACACAAGTTGCTGCCGATTGGCGGACTCAACGTGTACGACGTGCTGAACTACGACGAACTGTTGATGACGGCGAAGGCCGTGCGCGCGCTCGAAGCGCGGCTGGGAGGCGCTGCCGATGTCTGATTTCAGCGTCATCCTGTCGCCGATGATTACCGAGAAGGGCACGCTGGTTTCGGCGCAGTCCAATCAGGTGGTGTTCAAGGTGACCCCCGAGGCCACCAAGGGCGCCATCCGGAACTCGGTCGAGGCACTGTTCAAGGTCAGCGTGCTCAAGGTGAGGACCTCCAATCTGATGGGCAAGAAGCGCCGCCAGGGACGCAGCGCCGGCCAGCGCTCCGATTGGAAGAAGGCCTACGTGACGCTTAAGCAAGGCGACCGGATCGAATTCTTCGAAGGCGCCTGATCAGGGTATTTGACGATGGCAGTGATTCAGCTAAATCCGCGCACGCCCGGCCAGCGCTTCATGCAGATTGCCGATTTTTCGGCGCTCAGCAAGAAGGAACCGGAAAAGCGCCTGCTTGCGCCGCTGAAGAATTCCGGCGGCCGCAATAATCGCGGCCGCATGACCGTCCGCCATCGCGGCGGCGGCCACAAGCGCATGCTTCGGCTCATCGACTTCAAGCGCGACAAGGACGGCATCCCGGCGGTGGTCGCGTCGCTTGAGTACGACCCGAATCGTTCCGCGAATATCGCCCTGCTTCACTACAAGGACGGCGAGAAACGCTACATCCTGGCGCCGGACGGGCTCAAGGTCGGCGATCCGGTCGAGTCCGGAGCGCAGGCCGATATCAAGCCCGGCAACGCGCTGGTGCTGAAAAACATACCGGTCGGCAGCTTCGTTCATGCCGTCGAGATGAAGCCCGGTGCGGGCGCGCAACTGGCTCGAGGCGCGGGCGCGCAGGCCCAGTTGATGGCCAAGGAAGGCAAGTTCGCCCTGCTCAAGCTGCCCTCGGGCGAACAGCGGATGGTGCTTGCCGAATGCCGGGCTACGATCGGACAAGTGGGCAATCTGGAACACGAAAACATTTCGATCGGCAAGGCCGGGCGCAACCGTCATCTGGGATGGCGTCCGCACGTGCGCGGCGTGGCGATGAACCCGGTCGATCATCCTCACGGAGGCGGCGAAGGCCGCTCCAAGGGCAATCATCCCCAGTCGCCGTGGGGAATGCCGACCAAGGGCTACAAGACGCGGGGCAAGAAGCGCTCGGATAATTATATCGTGAGCCGCAGGCCGCGCGGGAAACGCGGATAAAAGAGACCGACGATGGCGAGGTCATTAAAAAAAGGCCCTTTTGTCGACCTGCATCTCAAGAGCAAGGTCGATGCGGCAATTACCAGCGGCGAGAAGCGGATCATCAAGACCTGGTCGCGACGGTCGACCATCCTGCCTGAGATGATTGGGCTGACCTTCGCCGTGCACAACGGGCGCAAGTTCGTTCCGGTGTACTGCACCGAGAACATGGTGGGTCACAAACTTGGCGAGTTTTCGCCGACCCGCACCTTTTTCGGCCATGCGGGCGGCCGCAAGGGTGAGGTTAAGGGCGGGGCAGCGCCGGCGGCTCCCGCAGCCGGGGCAGGCGCTGGGGCTTCCAAACCGGCGGCCGGCTGAAGTGGGGTTGAGACTGATGGAAGCGATCGCAAAAGACCGATTTGTGCGGATTTCACCCCGCAAGCTGCGTCTGGTGTGTGACCTGATCAAGGGCAAGAACGTCGAAAGCGCGCTCTCGATCCTTGAATTCACGCCCAAGCGCGGCGCGAAGATTATCTACAAGACCCTGCTCTCGGCCGTTGCCAACGCCCGCAGTCAGCAGAACGTTGATGAGGACCGGCTGTTCGTAAAGCAGGCGCTGGCCGACAGCGGACCGACCTGGAAGCGCTCGATGATGAGAGCGCATATGCGCACGACGCCGATCTTCAAGCGCACCAGCCATCTCACGGTGGTGGTGGACGAGCGGGCGGCCTGAGGGCGAAAAGATTATGGGACAGAAGACACATCCGCGCGGTTTTCGCCTCGGCGTAATCGAGAGCTGGGACTCGAAGTGGTACTCCAGTCACGATTACACCGCGCTGCTGCACGAAGATCTCAAGCTGCGCGAATTCATCAAGAAGCGCCTGTACCACGCCGGTATCTCGCGAATCGAAATCGAACGCATGGCCAACAAGGCCAAGATCAATATCCACACCGCGCGGCCGGGAATCGTCATCGGAAAAAAGGGCGCGGAGATCGAGAAGCTCAAGAGCGACATCCAGAAGTTGATGGTCGGCAAGGAAACCTACATCAACATCCAGGAAGTCCGCCGCCCCGATCTCGATCCGCAGCTGGTGGCCGAGAACGTCGGGCTGCAGCTGGAACGGCGGGTGGCCTTCCGCCGCGCGATGAAAGAGGCGGTGTCGCGCGCGATGCGCATGGGCGCGCAGGGAGTCAGGATTCAGGTCTCAGGGCGTCTGGCGGGAGCCGAGATCGCGCGGCGCGAATGGTACCGCGAGGGCCGTGTGCCGTTGCAGACCCTGCGCGCGGACGTGTCCTACGGCACGGCCGAGGGCAGGACCACCTACGGTCTGATCGGGATCAAGTGCTGGATTTTCCGCGGTGAGGTGCTCACCAGACAGGAAGAAGACATCAGGCGTCGCACCGGCGCCCAGACCCATCAATAAGAGTCGCAATCGATGCTGGCGCCAAAGAAAGTAAAATATCGCAGGATTATGAAGGGCCGCATGGGCGGCTCCGAATCGCGCGCGGTCGAACTCGCCTTCGGCGATTTCGGCCTGAAGACCCTGGAGCGGGCCTGGCTGGATAGCCGGGCCATCGAAGCGGCTCGTATCGCGCTGACGCGTTACATCAAGCGCGGCGGGCGCGTGTGGATTCGGGTCTTCCCGGATAAGCCGATTACCAAGAAGCCGGCCGAGACCCGGATGGGAAAAGGCAAGGGCGCGCCCGAAGGTTGGGTGGCGGTGATTCGGCCGGGACGGATTCTGTTCGAGATGGAAGGCGTGGAACCGGCGACCGCGCGTGAAGCGCTGCGGCTGGCCGCGCACAAGCTGCCGGTCAGGACGGTCGTGATCGAGCGCGAGGGAGGGGCCTTTGGAGCTTGACGAGCTCAGGCAGATGAGCGCGGAAGACCTCCGCATCAAGGAGCGCGAGACCCGCGAGGAGCTGTTCAGGCTGCGCCTCAAGCTGCGCACCAATCAGCTTAACACGCCGGTCAACTACCGGCTGGCGCGCAAGCAACTCGCGCAGATTTTGACCCTGCTTAAGCAAAAGAGCGTGGCTGCCAAACCGGCGGCCTCAAGGTGAGCGATGCGGGAACGAACTAAAGAACGTGAAGGAGTGGTGGTCTCCGCCAAAATGACGAAGACCGTGGTGGTGCAGGTGGATCGCCTGTTCCAGCATCCGCTCTATGGCAAACGGTTGCGTCAGCGCCGGCGTTACAAGGCTCACGACGAGCAGAGCCAGTGCCGCGAGGGCGATCGCGTACTGATTATCGAGTCGCGTCCGCTATCCAGGGACAAACACTGGCGTGTAAGCAAAGTGCTGAAGAAGGCGGCCGGTTGACGAAGAGGATGGGTCGTTCATGATTCAGACGCAAACCGTATTGGATGTCGCCGACAATTCCGGCGCCCGCAAGGTCATGTGCGTAAAGGTCCTTGGCGGGTCCAAGCGCAAGTACGCGTCAGTCGGCGACGTGATCGTGGTCTCCGTGAAGGAAGCGATCCCCAACGCCAAAGTCAAAAAGGGCGAGGTCGCCAAGGCCGTGATCGTGCGCACCTGCAAGGAAATAGCCCGGTCCGATGGCAGCTATATCCGCTTCGATAACAACTCGGCGGTGCTGGTGGACAATCAGCACGAACCGATCGGTACGCGAATTTTCGGGCCGGTCGCGCGCGAGCTTCGGGCCAAGCGGTTCCTGAAGATCATATCGCTCGCCCCCGAGGTGCTGTGATGGCGTCGCGCAGTCCGAAAATAAAGAAAAACGACATGGTCATGGTCGTCACCGGGCGCGACCGCGGCAAGACCGGCAAGGTAATGAAGGTGTTCCCGGAGCGCGGGCGAGTGGTGGTCGAGAGGCTTAACTTGGTCAAGCGTCACTCCAAGCCTCGCGGCGCGGCCAGTCCGGGCGGAATAATCGAGAAAGAGGCGTCGGTCCAGATCTCGAACGTGATGTTTTTTTGTGAGCGCTGCAACGCTCCGGTCCGGATCGGACACAAGATCGGCGCCGACGGCGCCAAATCGCGGGTCTGCCGGCGCTGCAGCGAACCGTTGGGGAACGATTGATGGCCGAGAAGAGCGACAAACCAGCCAAGGCCGAGCGGCCCGAAAAGGCGGCGCGCCCGGAAAAGGCAGAGAAGCGCAAGAAGGGCGCGGTGGAAGCCGCCGCCCCGGCGGCGCCCGAGCCGGTCGAGCAGGGACCCAAGGTTCCGGCCCGTCTCCAGGTTCGCTACGAGCAGGAGATTCTTCCGGCGCTGATGCGGGAGCTCAAGATCGATAATCGATTTCGGGTTCCGCGGCTTCAGAAGATCGTGATCAACATGGCGCTCAGCGAAGCGCGCGAGAACGTAAAGATCCTCGACTCCGCGATGGAGGAATTGGCGCAGATCGCCGGCCAGAAGCCGGTTATCACCCGCGCCCGCAAGGCGATCTCGAACTTCAAGCTCCGCGAGGGGATGCCGATCGGAGTGATGGTCACGCTCAGGCGCGAACGCATGTACGAGTTCTTCGATCGCCTGGTCAATGTCGCGCTGCCGCGAGTGCGTGACTTCCGGGGCGTCAACGAAAAGGCGTTCGACGGTCGCGGCAACTACTCGCTGGGCCTGCGCGAGCATACGATTTTCGCCGAAGTGAATCTGGACAAGGTCGAGAAGGTTAAGGGAATGACGGTTTCGATAATCACCACCGCGCGCAGCGACATGGAGGGTTACATCCTGTTGCGCGCGCTCGGAATCCCGTTCCGGGGAGCCGGCGGCGAACGCGACATGACCGCGATTACGGCGGCAGGCTAGGAGAGGAACTGCGATGGCCAAAACCTGCCTGATGATAAAGGCGAACCGCACCCCGAAGTTCAAGGTGCGCCAACACAATCGCTGCCCGATCTGCGGCCGCCCGCGTGGCTTCTTTCGGCGCTTCAAATTGTGCCGAATCTGTCTGCGTAATCTGGCGCTCAAGGGCCAGTTGCCGGGCGTGATTAAGGCGAGCTGGTAGGGGAGCAAAAGCATGGCGCAAACCGATCCAATCGCCGATCTTTTAACCAGGATTCGCAACGCCCTTCACGCGCGTCACGACCAGGTGGAGGCGCCTTACTCGCGCCTGCGCCACGCCATAAGCCAGGTGCTGGTGAATGAGCGGTTCATCGAGTCCGCCGAGGTGACCGGCGAAGGCTACAAGCGGTCGCTGGTGCTGCGCCTGCGCTATTCGCAGGCTCGCCAGCCGGTGATCGAGGGTATCCGGCGATTGAGCCGGCCCGGAGTGAGACGCTACGCCGGAGCCGCGGATATTCCCAGGATTCGCGGGGGGATGGGGATGTGCGTGGTTTCAACGCCCAAAGGATTGATGACTGACCGCCAGGCGCGAAAAAACAACCTTGGCGGCGAGGTCCTGTTCGAGGTTTGGTAAAGGAAGAGATGCCGTGTCGCGTATAGGAAAGCTGCCGGTGGTGCTGGACAAGGGCGTCAAGGCCAGTGTCGTCGGACAAACGCTAAAGCTCGAGGGCCCCAAGGGCAGGCTCGAGTTGGACCTCTCGCCCGGGTTCAGCGTGGAAATCCAGGATTCGAACCTGCTGGTCAAGCGGCCTGACGATCAAAGTCAGAACCGCGCGCTGCACGGGCTGATGCGCAAGCTGGCGGCCAACATGGCCCAGGGCGTGAGCAAGGGCTTTACGATCGTGCTTGAGATCAACGGCGTCGGCTATCGCGCGGAAGTCAAGGGTACCGCGATCTCTGTGACCTTGGGCTATTCGCATCCGATCGTGTTTCAGTTGCCGCCCGGGGTTTCCGCCAAGGTAGAGAAGCAGGTGCTGCTCACGCTGGAAAGCGCCGACCGTCAATTGTTGGGCGCGGTGGCCGCGCAGTTCCGCGAGCTCCGGCCGCCCGAGCCGTACAAGGGCAAGGGCATCAAGTATTCGACTGAAACGATTCGCCGCAAGGCAGGCAAAGCGGCCGCCGGCGCAACTGCGGCTTAGGCCGGAAGGTTCGGAGAGCTGAGAGATGGCATCGGAGCGATTTGAAAAGCTCGCGGCGCGCCGGGGGCGGGTACGCCGCAAGGTGCGAGGAGACGATCGACGGCCGCGGCTGTCGGTGTATCGGTCTTTGCACCATATTTACGGTCAGGTCATTTCCGACGAGACCGGGCGCACGCTTGCGTCACTGTCGACGCTCAGTCCCGCGCTCAAGGCGGGCCTCAAGAGCATGCACAACCGCGAAGCGGCAGCGGTGGTCGGAAAGGCGATTGCGCAGCGTTGCCTCGAACTCGGCATCAAAGAGGTCATCTTCGATCGCGACGGCTTCCTGTATCACGGTCGGATCAAGGCCTTTGCCGACGCGGCGCGGACTGCCGGATTGAAATTCTGAGCGCAAATGATTGCGAAAAGAGAGAACCGTGGCTGAGCGCATTGACCCGCAAGGGCTGGAACTAAAAGAAAAGGTTGTTCACATCAACCGGGTGGCCAAGGTGGTCAAGGGCGGACGGCGGTTCAGCTTCAGCGCCTTGGTCGTGGCCGGAGATCAAAACGGCCTGGTTGGGTTCGGCCTGGGAAAGGCCAACGAGGTTCCCGAGGCGATTCGCAAAGGCGTCGAGCGCGCCAAAAAGAACCTCGTGCGAATTCCGCTCAAGGACGGAACGATTCCGCACCAGGTGATGGGGCGGTTCGGCGCCGGCAAGGTCATGCTCAGGCCCGCGGTCGACGGTACCGGTGTTATCGCGGCGGGCGGGGTGCGCGCGGTGGTCGAATTGGCCGGTATTCGCAACATCCTGACCAAGCGCCTGGGTTCGTCCAACCCCCACAATCTGGTGAGGGCGACGTTCGAAGCGCTGGCGGATTTGAAGAGTCACGCCGACGTTGCGAGGCTGCGCGGTCGCGAACCGCAGCCGACGGCGGCGGCATAAGCAGGTTGGGTAGTACGATGGCGGAAAAAATCCGGGTGAAGCTGACGCGCAGCCCGATCGGCACTACGACGCGCGTGCGCGAGACGGTCAAGGGCCTCGGGCTGAGGCGCGTCGGCAGTGAACGCGAATTGGAGCGCACCGCGATGGTCGAGGGGATGCTGCGCCGGGTTGCCCATCTGGTAATCGAGCTAAAAAATTGAAGTACGGGAAGATGGTGAGTACCTGATGGATCTCAAGACGCTTAAGCCTGCCGACGGTTCGCACCATCGCATCAAGCGGGTTGGCCGGGGTATCGGCTCAGGTCACGGCAAGACTTCCGGGCGCGGCCACAAGGGTCGCGGTTCGCGTAGTGGCGGCAATACCCATCCCAAGTACGAGGGCGGGCAGATGCCGCTGCAGCGACGAATCCCCAAACACGGGTTTCGCCGTCTCCAGGCCACGCAGGACGACCGCGAGCGAATCGACGTTGTGAACCTTTCCGCGCTTGTGATTTTCGGCGAAGGTGTCGAGGTCAATCCGGCGGCATTGGTCGAGAAGGGATTGGTGAAGGCCGGCCGCAAGGTCAAGGTGCTCGGTGACGGCGATCCCGGCCGCAAGATGATCGTACGGGCGCATGCCTTTTCCAAGGCCGCCCGGGAGAAGATTGCCGCCGTCGGCGGCAGCGCGGAATTGATTCAAGGGTCGGGCAACTGATGCTTGAGGGGTTTTCCAACGCCTCGCGCATTCCCGAATTGCGCCGCCGGCTGCTGTTCACCGCCGCGATGCTGGCGGTGTATCGAATCGGCGTGGCAGTGCCGACTCCGGGTATCGACGGGCAGGCGCTGGCGTCGTTCTTCGATGCGGCGCGCAGCACGTTGTTCGGCTGGATCAATCTGTTTTCGGGCGGTGCGCTCGAGCGCTTTTCGGTCTTCGCGCTCGGCATCATGCCTTATATCTCGGTATCGATCATCCTCGACCTGCTCAAGATCGCCTCTCCCTACCTCGATGAACTTTACAAAGAGGGCGAAGCCGGCCGGCGCAAGATTACCCAGTACACCCGCTACGGAACGGTGGGACTGGCTGCGGTTCAGGGTTTCATGATTGCCGTCTCGCTCGAGCGGATACAGGCGCCCGGTGGCGGCTCGGTGGTCTACAATCCGGGGTGGGAGTTCCGAATCATCACGGTGCTTACCCTGATTGCCGGCACCATGTTCATCATGTGGCTGGGCGAGCAGATTACCGAACGGGGAATCGGCAACGGCATCTCGCTGATCATCATGGCCGGAATCGTGGCGCGCCTGCCGTCCGCGATGGGAGCCACGACGCAGTTTCTGCGCGAGGGCGAAATGAGCCTCTTCGTCCTGCTGCTCATCCTGGCCGTCGCTGTTGCGGTTATCGCCGGAATCGTTTACGTGGAGACCGGCCAGCGCCGGATTCCGGTGCAGTATGCCAAGCGCGTCGTAGGGCGGCGGGTCTACGGGGGCCAAAGTTCCCATTTGCCGCTCAAGGTGAACACCTCGGGCGTGATTCCGCCGATTTTCGCATCGTCGATTCTGGTCTTTCCGGCCACAGTGGGCACTTTTATTCCCGGACTCAAGGACTATGTAGCATTCCTGACCCCGGGGGGCTTCTTCTACGACGTGGTGTATGTAGTACTGATAGTGTTTTTCTGCTATTTTTATACTGCTGTCACATTTAATCCGGTTGATGTCGCCGACAACATGAAGAAGTACGGCGGCTTCATTCCAGGGATACGTCCGGGACGCTATACCGCTGATTATATCGACCGGGTTCTCTCGCGTATTACGCTTGGGGGCGCGATGTACGTGAGCGCCGTCTGCATCTTGCCGACGTTGCTCATCCAGCGCTTCAACGTGCCGTTCTACTTCGGCGGCACGGCGCTGCTGATCGTGGTCGGGGTCGCGCTCGACACGGTCGGGCAGATTGAGACTCACTTGCTCACCCGCAACTACGAGGGCTTCATGCGGCGTGGGCGGATAAAATCGAGGCGAGGTTAGTTCGTGCGGTTGGTGTTGCTGGGCCCTCCCGGGGCGGGCAAGGGTACCCAGGCCAGGATGCTCGAGCATAAATACGGAATCCCGCAAGTCGCCAGCGGCGATCTGCTGCGCGCGGCGGTGCGGGATCGTTCCCCGATCGGGGCGGAAGCCCGCCGCTTTATGGACCGTGGCGCGCTGGTTCCCGACGAGCTGGTTTTAAGGCTCATCGAGGAGCGTCTGTCGCAGGCGGATGCTCAGGCCGGATTTATCCTGGATGGATTTCCGCGGACCATCCGGCAGGCGGAGGCGCTCGACGGCGCGCTTACCCGGCGCAGCGAGCGAATCAAGCTGGTATTGGCGATAATGTTGTCGGACGACGAAATCGTAAAACGCATCTCCGGGCGCAGGACTTGCAAAAACTGCGGCGCGATGTTCCATACGATTTTCGATCCCCCGCGCAACTTCAACCTCTGCAATCATTGCAACGGTGAGCTCTATCTGCGCGAAGACGACGCCGAGGACACCGTGCGGATGCGGCTTGAGGTCTACGCGGCGGAGACCGGTCCGGTGCTGCAATATTATGAGCGCGACGGAAGACTGGTCCGGATTGACGGAACCGGCCGCGCCGAGGAAGTACAGGCTCGAATCGTCGCGGCGATGGATCGGGCCGGGGAAGCGGCATGATTTTGCTGAAGAGCCCCCAGGAACTGGCGATTATGCGCCAGGCGAACCGGATCGTGGCCGAGGTTCTGGACGAGTTATGCGCCGCGGTGCGTCCGGGCGTCACTACCGACGAACTGGATCGGATGGCGGAAGATCTGACCCATAAAAAAGGCGCCAGGCCCGCCTTCAAGGGCTACAGGCCGCGCAACGTCGCCTATCCCAAGAGTCTTTGCGTGTCGGTCAACGAAGAAATCGTTCACGGCATTCCCTCGCGTCGCAAGCTCAAGGTCGGCGATATAGTTGGGCTCGATTTTGGCGTGGTCTACCAGGGGTTCTTCGGCGACTCCGCGCGCACGGTGGCGGTAGGCGAGGCTTCGGAACTGGCCGAGCGGCTGATGACGGTCACGCGCGAGGCGCTGTACGCCGCTATCGAGCAGGCCCGCGCCGGCAATCGGATCAGCGATATCGCGCTGGCGGTGGAAGAGGCGGCGGGCAGCGCCGGTTTCTCGGTGGTGCAGGAATTCGCCGGCCACGGCATCGGCCGCGCCCTGCACGAAGATCCGCAGGTGCCCAATTATTTTCGCCGCGGGATGGCCAATCCGCGTCTGCAGCCTGGGATGGTGCTGGCGATCGAGCCGATGGTGAACCAGGGAACCGTTCGGAATTGCGAATTCTCGACGACGGCTGGACCGCGGTCACCGCCGACGGCAAACTCTCGGCTCATTTCGAGCATTCGGTCGCGATTACGGAAAACGGTCCGGAGATTCTGAGCGAGCTTTGACCGATGCCCAAGGGAGACGCAATCGAGGTACAGGGTTCCGTGCTTGAGGCATTGCCGAATGCGATGTTCCGGGTCGAACTCGAAAACGGTCATCGTGTGTTGGCGCATATCTCGGGCAAGATGCGCATGCACTACATCAAGATTTTGCCCGGCGACAAGGTTACGGTTGAGCTTTCTCCGTACGATTTGACCCGCGGCCGCATCACCTATCGGATGCGGTGAGCCGGACGTGTAGCAGGATAGTTCAGGAAAATGAAAGTCAGAGCTTCGGTGAAGAAAATCTGTAAAAACTGTAAGGTCGTAATCCGGGAACGGGTGGTGCGCATTCTCTGTTCCAACCCGCGCCACAAGCAGCGTCAGGGCTAGGAGGTTACCGGAACCATGGCACGTATCGCCGGAGTCGAACTACCCAAGGCCAAGCGGATCGAAATCGCGTTGACCTATATCTACGGAATCGGTCGCAGCGCGAGCGCGCACTATCCTCAGCGCCGCCAAGGTCGATCTCGACAAGAAGACCGACGACCTCACGATCGAGGAGACGGTCCGGATCCGTCAGGTCATCGACCAGAGTCACAAGGTCGAAGGCGATCTGCGTCGCGAGGTGCAGCAATCGATCAAACGGCTGATGGATTTGGGCTGTTATCGGGGGATTCGCCATCGCCGCGGACTGCCGGTCCGTGGCCAACGCACGCACACCAATGCGCGCACCCGCAAGGGGCCGCGCAAGGTCGTGGCGGGCAAGAAGATGGCCCCGCCCAAGGGATAAACAGGAATCGGCCCGCGCTGTTAGCGGAGAGATTTTTTATCAGGAGAACCGATGGCTGAGGAGACGAAAGAGCCCAAGACCCCCGGCGCCAAGGCGCCGACGGCGGCCGCCGGAGCGGCTGGCGAGAAGGCGGCCGCGCCCCGGCGCAAACGCGCGCGCCGGATGGTTTCCGAGGGCGTCGCTCACGTGCATGCGACGTTCAACAACACCATCGTCACGATCACCGATTCCCAGGGATTGGTCGTGGCCTGGTCGAGCGCCGGAGCGGTCGGCTTCAAGGGCTCGCGCAAAGGCACGCCTTTCGCCGCGCAGATGGCGGCCGAAGCCGCTGCCCGCAAGGCGGCCGAAGTCGGGATGCGCAACGTGATCGTTTTCATCAACGGTCCGGGGGGCGGGCGTGAGTCTGCGGTTCGAGCGTTGCAAGCCGCGGGTCTGAACGTCAACTCGATTAAGGACGTGACTCCGATTCCGCATAACGGCTGTCGGCCGCCCAAGCGCCGAAGGGTCTGAAACGGGGGTAGAGGTCAGGCAAAGTGGCTAGATATCTTGATTCAGTATGCCGGTTGTGCCGGCGCGAGGGTCTCAAGCTCTTTTTGAAGGGCGAGCGATGCTTCACCGACAAGTGCGCGATCGAGCGGCGCAACTATCCGCCCGGCGCCCACGGCCAGGGTCGCGCGCGATTCTCGGATTTTTCGATTCGCCTGCGCGAGAAGCAGAAGGTCAAGCGCATCTACGGCTTGATGGAGACGCAGTTCGTCGCGTTATTTCGATCTGGCGGAACGGATGCCGGGTATTACCGGAGAAAACCTGCTCATTCTGCTTGAGCGGCGGCTGGACAATGTGGTTTACCGGCTCGGGCTTTGCCAACTCGCGTGCTCAGGCGCGCCAGGCGGTGCGTCACGGCCATCTCCAGGTAGACGGCAGGCTTGTCACCGTGCCCTCGTACCTGGTGTCGGTGAACCAGGTTATCAGCGTCGCGGAACCCAGCCGCGAGAAAAAACTGATCACCGAGGCGATCGAGCTTTCGCAGCGTCGCGGATTGCCGCCCTGGATGGTGCTGGAACGCGAGCAGTTCCGCGGCCATCTGCGCTCGTTGCCGGCGCGAGCGGACCTGACGATGCCTATCAGCGAGAAGCTTATCGTCGAGCATTACTCGAAGTAATTACGCGCGCGGAAAAGCGGAAAAAAAGCACGCTCGCATTTAGGATTTTCGGAATTCCTCGTTTCGAGGAGCAAGTAAAATATGCAAAGAGACTGGCGTAATCTAATCAAGCCCAAGAGTATCGAGTTCGACGAGAAGCAGCTGACCGCGAACTATGGGCGCTTTCTGGCCGAGCCCTTCGAACGCGGCTATGGGATCACTTTCGGCAATGCGCTTCGGCGCATTCTCCTGTCCTCGCTGCCGGGCTATGCGATTACCGCGGTTCGCATCAAGGGTGTATTGCACGAGTTCTCGACCCTGCCCGGAGTGAAGGAAGACATCACCGACATCGTCCTGAACCTCAAGGAGGTGCGTCTGCGCCTGCACGAGGGCGATCAAATCACCGCTACGCTCAAGGCCAAGGGCGAAGGCGTGGTCACGGCGCGCGATATCACGGCGGGGCCCAGCCTGGAAATCCTCACGCCCGACCAGCACATCGCGACGCTCGACAAGGGCGCCGATCTCGACATGGAACTGGTGATCAAGGAGGGGCGCGGCTACGTGCCGGCCGAGCGCGGCGACGAGGAAGAACCGGTCGGAACCATCCGCATCGACGCGATCTACTCTCCGATCAAGAAGGTGAATTTCGTCGTTACCAACGCCCGTGTGGGTCAGCGCACCGACTACGACCGCCTGGCGCTTGAAATCTGGACCGACGGTTCGATCAGCCCGCGCGATGCTCTGACCTACGCCGCGCGCGTGCTGCGCGACCAGATGGTAATCTTCACCGGGCTCGAAGAGGAAGTCGAAGCGCCGGTTGTCGGCGAGGTGGTCGAAGCCCGTCGCGAGCCGCTCAACGAGAATCTCTTGCGACCGGTCGAGGGGCTGCCCATTTCGGTGCGGGCCTTCAACGGGTTGCAGAACGCCGACATCAAGTATGTGGGCGAACTTGTCCAACGCACCGAGCAGGACATGCTCAAGATCAAGAACTTCGGCCGCAAATCGCTCAACGAGGTCAAGGAAATCCTGGCCGACATGGGCCTCTCGCTGGGAATGCGGCTCGAGAATCTGCCGGCGCGCGCCGACCTCGACAGGATGCGCGAAGAGCAGGAACGGCGAGAGTCGGCGTAGAGCGGCCGCCACCTGGAGAACCACCGATGCGTCATCTCAATAGAGGCCGAAAGCTTAATCGCAGCTCGTCGCACCGCAAGGCCCTGCTGCGCAATCTTATGTTGAGCCTGATTCGCCATGAGCGAATCACGACCACGGACGCCAAAGCGAAAGAACTCCGTCGTTACGCGGACAAGATGGTCACGCTCGGCAAACAGGGCGACTTGAGCGCGCGCCGCGCGGTGTTCGGTCTTATCGAATCCCGCGACGCGGTCAAGAAGCTGTTCGACGTGATCGCGCCGCGTTTCAAGGAGCGGGCTGGCGGCTACACCAGGGTCATCAAGTTCCGCGTGCGCATCGGCGACGCGGCTCCGGTGTCGATCATCGAATTTACCGGCTCGTCCGAGAGCGCGAAGGCCAAAAAGCCCCGCAAGAAGGCCGCCGCTCCCGCAAAGGAAACGCGTAAAGCAGCGGCCGCCGCATCCGCCTAGCGGGGTGTTGAGAAAAACGGTCTCGGATTCCGAAATGGATTCGAGGGCCGTCTCAACACCCTGAATGAAAACCGGCTTCCTTGTGCCGTGAGCGGGGTGTTGGTTTTGCTCGCCCAGTTCTCCCGCAGCATCCGTGCCCGTAGCGCCCTGTGAGCGCTCTTCAGCCCCGCCAGGATTCCATCCTCGAAGTTCCAGTTCGAGTCTTCGGGCAGGACACCTTGCGCTCCTGCCGGCCGACGAATCCCGGCATCAGTTTGTCGATTTTCCGAAGCGCCGGGTTTTCCGTAGCGGACATGACCCGGATTCCAGCTCGTACGCGGCGCAAGTAAATCCGCTCCGGGACGGCGCCTGCTGCCGGTATTTTCAGGACTGTTCCTTATGGAGCCATGGCCGATCTGATATTTTGAAGATGCCGCGCAACAAAACAGAGGACAGATACGAATGGCGAACCAGTTGACCCGGCCGGAAAGTTTTTTTTCGTCGCGCTTCGGCATGAGCGAAAACGCGCTGGAAAAAATCCTCGGCACCGCGCTCGAACGCAAGGCCGACTTCGCCGACCTTTATTTCGAATACCGCAGCGTCGAGGGGCTGAGCCTCGAGGAATCGATGGTCAACAAGACCGCCAAGAGCGTTAGCCAGGGCGTGGGCGTGCGGGTCTGCGCCGAGGATCGCACCGGTTACGCCTATTCCGACGAGGTTACAGTTGACCGGATGCGTCTCGCGGCCGAGGCCGCGCGCGAGATCGCCGATCAGCGCGGCAGCGCCCCGGGGCCGGTGATGATCGGCGAGCACGTGCCACAGCATCGGCTCTACGAGCTGGAGAGCACTCCGCTCGAGGTTCCGGTCAGCGAAAAGGTCAAGCTCCTGAACCGGATCGATCAGGCCGCCAGGGCCTACGATCCGCGGGTCAGGAACGTGATGGCGTCTTTCGCGGCCGAGAACAAGATCATCATGGTGGTCAACAGCGAAGGACGCATCGCTGCGGATGTGCAGCCGCTTTGCCGGATAAGCGTCAGCGTGATCGCCGACGACGGCAAGAGCCGGCAGGTCGGCAGTTTCGGCGGCGGCGGCCGCGTCGAGTATAGCTATTTTCTGGAGGACGAACGCTGGCGCCATTATGCGCTCGAAGCGGCGCGCCAGGCGATCCTGAATCTGGACGCCGTCGATGCGCCGGCCGGCGAAATGGTGGTGGTGCTGGGGCCCGGATGGCCCGGCATCCTGTTGCACGAAGCGATCGGCCACGGACTCGAAGGCGATTTCAATCGCAAGGGCACTTCGGCGTTCTCCGGACGGATCGGACAGCGCGTCGGCAGCCCGCTCTGCACGGTGGTCGATGACGGGACGATCGCCAATCGCCGCGGCAGTCTCAACGTCGACGACGAGGGCACGCCGACCTCGCGCACGGTTCTGATCGAGAAGGGGATCCTGCGCGGCTACCTGCAGGACCGCCTGAACGCCGGGCTGATGAAAATGTCGCCGACCGGCAACGGCCGGCGCGAGAGTTTCGCCCATATGCCGATGCCGCGAATGACCAATACCTTCATGCTGGCGGGCGAATCGACGCCCGAGGAGATTCTGCGATCGGTCAAGAAGGGGCTGTTCGCGGTGAGTTTCGGCGGCGGCCAGGTGGACATCACCAGCGGCCAGTTCGTCTTCTCGGCGAGCGAGGCCTATCTGATCGAGGATGGCCAGGTTACGCGGCCGGTGAAAGGCGCGACCCTGATCGGTAACGGTCCTGACGTTCTGACGCGCGTCTCGATGGTCGGCAACGATTTGCAACTCGATCCCGGAATCGGAACTTGCGGCAAGGACGGCCAATCGGTGCCGGTCGGCGTCGGTCTGCCAACCATCCGGATCGACGGACTTACCGTGGGCGGCACTCACACCTGAGGAGACTTTCCAATCCATGACAATGACTGTGGGCCCTGAGCTGGCTGAATGGGTGCTCGATCAAGCCCGCCGCGGCGGCGCGAGCGCGGCCGAAGACGCTAATCGTCAGCGCCGAGTCGCTTTCGGCGGGCGTGCGAATGGGCCGCGTGGAAAATCTCAAGAGCTCGCGTGAGAGGCGCCTGGGCCTCAGGGTTTTCAGCGGCCAGTCTTCGGCAACCGCGTCGACCGCGGAATTCGATCGCGACGCGCTGGCGCGGTTTGTCACCGAGACGATCGACCTGGCGCGGCTGACGGCCCCCGATCCGTGGTCGGGCCTGCCCGATCCGAAGCTTCATCCCAAACAACTGCCGGAACTCGATCTCGTCGATACGGACCATGGCGTGATCGATGCCGATCGCGCGCTTGCCAAGGCGCGCGAAGCGGAGGGCGCCGCCCTGAGCTTCGATCCGCGCATCAAAAATTCCGAGGGCGCCGAGTTCGCCTCCGGCCGTCACGAGTTGATCTTCGCCAACAGCCAGGGATTCTGCGGCCAGTACGGCGCCACCTCCTACAGCCTGAGCGTGGCCCCTGTGGCGCAGGCAGGCGAAGTCATGCAGCGCGATCAGTGGTACAGCGTGAATCGCCGCTACGATAAAATTGAAACTCCCGAATCGATCGGCCGCACCGCCGCCGCTCGCGTGCTGAGGCGTCTGGGAGCGAGAAAAGTCAAAACCACGCGGGTGCCGGTGGTCTTCGACCCCGATATGGCAGCGGGCCTGCTGCGGGCTTTCGTCGGCGCGGCCAGCGGTCCGGCGCTATACCGTGGTGCGTCGTTCCTGATCGACAAGCTCGGGCATCAGGTGGCGTCGCCGCGGGTTACGATCTTCGACGACGGGCTGATCCACGGCGGGCTCGGCTCCAAGCCCTTCGACGGTGAAGGACTCGCAACCCGGCGCAAGACGGTCGTCGATAAGGGCGTTCTTTCGACCTACCTGCTCGACAACTATTCGGCCCGCAAGCTCAAGCTCGAACCTACCGGCAATGCCTCGCGAGGCGTGGGCGAGTCTCCCGGTGTCAGTCCGACCAATCTTTATCTGGAGCCCGGCGCCTATACGCCGGAGGAGATAATCGGTTCGGTGAAAAACGGTCTCTTCGTCACCGAGCTTATCGGTTTCGGAGTTAACGCCGTCACCGGCGATTATTCACGCGGCGCGTCCGGGATTTGGATCGAAAATGGCGAGCTCGCATATCCCGTTCAGGAAATTACCATCGCCGGCAACCTCAAGGATATGTTCCTTTCCATCGAGATGGTGGGCAGTGATCTCAGTTGGCGATCGTCAATCGCGTCGCCGACGCTAAAGATAGGCGAACTGACTATAGCGGGAAGCTAGAAGCTATATTTATCTTTTTTCGCTCCCTGTTGCCGCCGCACTTCGCTCAAGCGCGGGTGCGCGCCAAGCGGTGCCAATTCGTACCTTCCACCGTTAGATAATCACATCACTGTCGTCGACCTGTTTGTGGCGCCGGGAGCCGTGCGGTGCCGTTTGCTCACGCTGTCGTTATGTCTACCGAAATCCTTGGCGGCCAAGGGTTTCGTGTGTCGCCGGAAGTCCGTCACGTGCGACACTGGAAAGCAAGGCTACAAACTGAACGTAAATCCGGAAACGCGGAATCGCGGCGCCTGCAGCGGAGAGCGTAATAAAAGATACAAATGGCTGGAGAGAGTCGATTGTATGAGATAGCAGTGGCTATCAACAGTGTCCCTTTTGCAAGGCTGTTGGCGCGGGTGCTAGGCTTGGTTGTCGAGACGCCGTAAAGGGGCGGTTGAACGCGGCGGCGAAGTGCCTGGGCTAGATCCTCGCACATAAGTGCCCCGGGCTTGTTCGTCTTGTGGCGCGAGCTGAGGTTGGAGCGAGCGTGCGGCGTCAGGGCATCTAAAGGGGGGACTGTAATGAATTCACAACCGTTTGCGCAGGGGCAAAGCAGGCTGCTGGCTCAGCTTGAGCAGTGCGGTTTGCCGAAGGTCGGCATAACCGCGCTCGTGGCGCGGCACACACTGGTGCGCTATCCGAAAGGGTCGCCGCTGTTCTTGCAGGGATCGCCGGCCGACGTGGTGTTCGCGGTGTTCAGCGGTCTGGTCAAGATTTATTGCCCGAGATCGGAGGGCAGCCGGATCCTGGTGGAGATCGCCGGCCCTGGCAACGTCGTCGGATATGCGGATTTCGTGGACACCAACAATCAGCGCTCCCAGGTATTCGAGGCGCACGCGCTGACCAGTTGCTGCGTCGCGCTGTTCACACGGCAACACATCCTGAAGATGCTGAAGGGGCTGGAAGTCGGGGTTGTGCTCAAACTTCTTGAGCAGGTGAACTCATATTGGTCGTCGGTGACCCATCGCTACGCGATGTTTCTCAGCATGTCGCTGCGGGAGCGGCTGGAAGTGGTGCTGAGCGACCTCGGAGCGCGCTTTGGAGTGAGCGAATCGCGCGGGATTCTGCTGACTCCGGAACTCGCGCAGGAGGAACTGGCGGAAATGATCGGCAGCTCGCGCCCGATGGTGAGCAAGCTGCTCACGGAAATGACCGAGCGCGGAATTATCGCGCGGCAGGGCCGACGCTACATCCTGTTGCGCGGCGCCGGTCTCGATACTACTCAGCCGGCAGCCTCCAGATTGGGCGCGGAGCCGCTCGCGGACAGTCCGCGTCCGCTCCCGCCGGTAAACGACCGGGGCGGCGCGATACGAAGCTCGGCGCGCACGGCAGCGTAGCGCTTCCTGCCGTCGGATCTGAGACGGGGACTTGAGCCGCGTTTGCGAGGACTTCGGCGGATTAGCTCGATCGGCGTCCCAGCAACGTTTCGAAAAGCGACCGTAGCAGTCTCAGCAGGTAGCGCAGGAAATTGATGAAGATTCCCTGGCGCGCGACCTCGCCGGCCGACTCCGCTTTCAATTCGGCCTCGGCGGCGGCGAAGAACTGCCCGATCATCATCTTGGACGCGCTGTCGATCATTCGCTGCCCGACCTGGGCCAGCGTTCCGCCGACCTGCACGTCGCCCGCGTATGTGGCGACGGTGCGGCCGGCCTCCTTGCTGCTCAGGTCGAGCGTGCCCGATCCCCGGATGAAGCCCTGTTTGCCCTTGCCCTCGACGACCATCCGGTAGTGCTCGGGGGCGCGCTTCTCTTCGAGTTTGAGTTTGCCGCTGTAAACGCCTTTGACGGCGGCGATGCCGACGGTCATCGTTCCCGCGTACTCGTCCGGACCCAGGACCTCGAGCTTCTCGCATCCGGGTATCAGCCGCGAAAGACGCTCGGGGTTGTTGAAAAGCTCCCACACGCGTTCGCGCGATGCGGAAAGAACCTGCTCGCCCGCGACTTTCATCGGTTATCCGTGCGGTTCGCGGTTGACGTTACTCGATGTTTCATCGATTGCTCCGGTGATCTCAGCGCTTGCAGCGGCTGAGCGCTTTTTCCAGCGCGCGACGAGTGTAGACTCGCGCCAGTTCGGCGCGAAAATCGGCCGAGGCGTGAATGTCGGCCATCGGCTCAACCTTGTCGGCGGCGTGCGATGCGGCAGCGGCGATCGCGTCGGCGCTCGGTGCCTTGCCCGCGAGCGCGGCTTCGACCGAGTTGGCGCGAAACGCCTTCGGGCCAAGTCCCGTGATTCCGACGCGAACGCTCTCGCAATTGCCGTGCGCGTCGAGCTTGAGTATCGCCGCCACTCCGATTATCGCGAATCCTGAGGCGGGCTGCGGATGCTTGACGTAGGCGGAGCCCGTGCCCGCGGCCGGTGCGACGAAACTCACCTGGGTCAAAATTTCGCCCGGCTTGATCGCGCTCGTGAGCAGATCGATGAAGAAGTCGTGAGCCTTTACGATGCGGCTGCCCGATGCGCTCTCCAGTTTGATCTCGGCTTCGAGCGCCAGGATCGCGGCAGGATAATCCGCCGCGGGGTCCGCGTGCACGAGGCTGCCGCCGATCGTGCCTCGATTGCGCACCTGCACGTCGCCGATTTCCGCGGCGCACTCGCTGAGAACGCCGAGTTTGGCGCGCAGAGGCTCCGAGGTTTCCACCTGATTGTGAGTGGCGGCCGCGCCGATCGTAATCTTGCCGCCTTCTTCCTTGATCGCGGCGAGCTCGCGGAGGCCGCCGATATCGATGAGATGCGCGGGCTGCGCCAGACGCAGCTTCATCATCGGCAACAGGCTCTGGCCGCCCGACAGCAGCTTGGCGTCGTCGCCGAATTGTCCGAGCAGGCCGAGCGCTTCCTTAACCGACGCGGCGCGATGGTAGTCGAATGGGGCGGGAAACATGGCTCATCCCTTCCTTGCGGCGTTAATCGCCCGCCACAGCCGCTCGGGCTTGAGCGGCATGTCGAGATTTTTTATTCCGAGCGGCTTGAGCGCGTCCATCACGGCGTTGACCACGCACGGAGTGGAACCGATCGTGCCGGCCTCGCCGACGCCTTTCACTCCGAGCGGATTCACCGGCGAAGGCGTGACGGTACTTGCCAGTTCGTAATGCGGCAGCATCTCCGCCTTGGGGACCGCGTAGTCCATCAGCGAAGCGGTGATGAGCTGGCCGTTCTCGTCGTAAGCGACTTCTTCATAGAGCGCCTGGGCGATTCCCTGCGCGATACCGCCATGCACCTGACCCTCGACCAGCATCGGATTGATGATCTTGCCGCAGTCGTCCACCGCCACGTAGCGCAGGAATTTCACGACGCCGGTGGCAGGGTCGACCTCCACCACGGCCACATGAGTGCCGAAGGGGAAGGTGCATGCCGGCGGCTCGAAAGCGGCGTTAAGGTCCAGGCCCGGCTCGACGCCGGGAATCGGCTGCTTGTAGCCGTACGCGGCGTCGACCACCTGTTGGAAAGCGATCGACTTGCTCGGATCGGAAGCGAGCGCGATCGTGCGCTGGGTGAAGATCAGCTGATCGGGCGGCGCTTCCATCATCACCGAGGCGATTTTGCGCATCTTCTCCTGGAGCTTGCCCACCGCCATCATCAGCGCGGTGCCGCCCACCGCCATCCCGCGGCTGCCGAAGGTGCCGACGCCGTACTGGACGATTGCGGTATCGCCATGGACGACGTTGATATCGTCGATATCGATTCCGAGCGCGTCGGCCACCAACTGCGCGAAGCTGGTTTCCTCGCCCTGTCCATGCGGCGAAATCCCGGTCAGCACCGTGACCTTGCCGTCGGGTTCCACGCGGACCGTGGCGCTCTCCCATCCGCCGCCCTTGAGTCCCGGCGGCAGCAGGGCGGACGGGCCGATACCGCAAATCTCGACGTACGACGATATGCCGATCCCGATATAGCGGCCCTGCTTGAGCGCCTGCACCTGCTCGGCGCGCATCTTCTTGTAATCGATCAGATCGAGCGCCTTGTTCAGCGCCTGTTCGTAATCGCCCGAGTCATAGGCCAGACCTACCGGCGTAAAAAACGGGAAGGCATCCTTGGGGATGAAGTTTTTGCGCCTGACCTCGGCCGGATCGAGGCCAAGCTCGCCCGCCACCATGTCAACCGAGCGCTCGGCGATATAACAGGCCTCGGGACGGCCGGCGCCGCGATAGGCGTCGGTCGCCATCTTGTTGGTGAATACCAACTGCTGCTCGAAGGCCAGCGCCGGCATCCGGTAGCATCCGCTCATCATCAGGCCGGAGAAGCCCGGAATCGCCGGAGTCAGCAGATGCAGATAGGCGCCCATGTCGCAGACGAATTTGGCCTTGATGCCCAGGATGGTGCCGTCCTTTTTCACCGGCACTTCGAGATACGTGATCTGATCGCGGCCGTGAGTGGTCGCCGCCATGTTCTCGCGCCGCCCCTCGATCCATTTCACCGGCCGATTCAGCGTCATCGCCAGATAGCCCATCAGCGCTTCTTCGCCGTAAACGTTGAGCTTGCATCCGAAGCCGCCGCCGACTTCGGGCGCGATCACGCGGATTTTCGTCTCCGGCAGCTTGAGCATCGCCGCCAGTTGCGAGCGCAGCAGATGGGGAATCTGGGTCGATGACCAGATGGTGAGATACTTCATGCCGGCATTCCACTGGCCCACCACTCCGCGCGGCTCCAGCGGGATCGGCGCCACGCGCTGATTGACCAGGCGGAACTTGACGACCTTGTCCGCCTGCCGCATCGCCTCTTCCATCGCGGGCGATGGCACTTCGGCCTGCGTCACCAGATTGCTGCCGAACTCCTCGTGGATTATCGGCGCGCCCGGCTCGAGCGCCTTTTCGGGATCGACCACGGCATCGAGCGGTTCGAAATCGGCGTTGATCAGATCGATAGCGTCGCGGGCGATGTACGGGCTGGTCGCGACCACTACCGCGACCGGCTCGCCGACGAAACGCACCTTGCCCTGGGCCAGCACCGGATGAAACGGGACGTGAATCGCCGGAGCCACGCACGGCAGCGAACCAATCTTGCCCTCCAGGTCCTCGCCGCTCAGTGCGCATACGACGCCCTTGAGGGCGCGCGCGGCGCTCAGATCGATTGAGTTTATTTTCGCGTGAGCGTAGGCGCTGCGCAGGATCGCCGCCGTCAGCATCCCGGGCAACCGGACGTCATCGACGTAGGTTGCGGTGCCGGAGATGAGCCGCGGATCCTCGCGCCGTTTGACGCGCGCTCCAACGAACTTTGGAATGACAGCCATCTGGAGTCGCTCCTTTTGCCGGGGTCGCGCGCGGGTTCAGATACGCGGCGAAACCATCGGCGTTGCGATCCTGTGGGGATCGATCAGCCGGCCTTGCCGGCAGCAGCCGCCGTCCTGGCGGCCGCGTTCCGGATCGCCGTGACGATATGCTGGTAGCCGGTGCATCGGCAGAGATTTCCCTCAATCGCGTGCCTGATCTCGGCCTCGCTCGGATTGGGCTTCCGTTTCAGCAGATCGACTGAGGCCATGATCATGCCCGGCGTGCAGTAGCCGCATTGAAGGCCGTGCTCCTCCCAGAAGCCTTCCTGGAGAGGATGGAGCACGCCGTCGGCGGCAGTTAAACCTTCTATGGTTGTGACGCTGGCTCCTTCGGCCTGAACCGCGAGCATGGTGCACGATTTGAGCGCGCGGCCGTCGAGCAGCACCGTGCATGCGCCGCATAGCGAGGTCTCGCAGCCGACGTGGGTGCCGGTCAATCCGGCGACGTCGCGCAGATAGTGAACCAGCAGCAATCGGGGTTCGACGTCGTCTTCGCGCCGTTGCCCGTTAACGGAAAGAGTTAAGCGCATCGGGGGTCTCCCTGCGTTATTTACTATTAGTGATGAAACAGGCCCTTCTACTTAGCAAATCGCTTCGCCGATGGCCAAGGCGACGCTCAGGCTTGGGGATTAAGAGCGGTTGCGGGCGGGCCGGTCGTGGTTAACTTGAGGATGACGCCTGTTTTTAGGGCAGGACTTAAGGACAAGGCAAAGGATGAACCTTAACCGCTATACCGAGAAAGCCCAGGACGCGATGGCGCGCGCGCAATCAGCGGCGGTGAGTCGCGGTAACCAGGGCGTCGACGTTGAACATCTGCTGGCCGCATTGCTGGAGGACGACCAGGGCCTTGCCGCTTCGATCCTGAAGCTCGCAGGCGCCGATCGCGCCGCCATCCGCCAGAAATTGCAGGCCGAGCTGGATAAGATTCCCCGCGTCAGCGGCACTGGCGCCGACGCCGGTCAGGTCTACGTAACGCAGCGGCTGGGCCGGGTCCTGGCGCGCGCCGAACAGGAAGCCGGCAAGCTCAAGGATGAGTACGTATCGGTCGAGCATCTGTTGCTCGCGATTTTTGACGAGCAGGGCGCCGCTTCGCGAATCCTGCGTGAGGGTGGACTCAGCCACGACCGTCTGATGGATGCGCTCAAGAAGGTGCGCGGCCATCAGCGCGTGACCTCGGCCAATCCGGAGGCGACTTATCAGGCGCTCGAGCGCTACGGCCGCGATCTGTCCCAACTGGCATCGTCCGGCAAGCTCGATCCGGTGATCGGACGCGACGACGAGATCCGCCGCGTGATCCAGGTGCTGTCCCGCCGGACAAAAAACAATCCCGTGTTGATCGGCGAACCCGGAGTCGGCAAGACCGCGATCGTCGAAGGACTGGCCCAGCGCATCGTGCGCGGCGACGTGCCCGAAAGCCTGAAGAATCGGCGAGTGGTCTCGCTCGATATGGGCGCGCTGGTGGCGGGCGCGAAGTTCCGCGGCGAATTCGAAGAGCGGCTGAAGGCGGTGCTCAAGGAGATTCAGGAATCCGAGGGCGAGGTAATCCTGTTTATCGACGAACTGCACACGGTGGTTGGCGCCGGCGCAGCGGAAGGCGCGATGGACGCCTCCAATCTGCTCAAGCCTATGCTGGCGCGGGGCGAACTGCACTGTATCGGAGCGACCACGCTGGACGAATATCGCAAGCATATCGAGAAGGACGCCGCGCTTGAGCGGCGGTTCCAGCCGGTAGTCGTCGAGGAGCCGAGCGTCGAGGACACTATCTCGATCCTGCGCGGACTCAAGGAGCGCTACGAGGTCCATCATGGCGTGCGGATCAAGGACGCCGCGCTGGTGACGGCCGCGACGCTTTCCAAGCGCTACATCTCCGACCGATTTCTGCCCGACAAGGCGATCGACCTGATCGACGAAGCGGCGGCCAAGCTGCGCAGCGAAAAGGAATCGCTGCCGGTCGAGCTCGACGAGGTCAAACGCCGAATCATGCAGTTGGAGATCGAGCGCGAAGCGCTCAAGCGTGAGACCGACGCGGCCTCGCGCGAGCGGCTGGAGCGGCTGGAAAAAGAATTGGCCGACGTCCGCGAGCGGCACGACGCGCTCCAGGCGCGATGGCAGGAAGAGAAGGGCGGCCTCGAAGGGATCTCAAAAATCAAGGCCGAGATCGAGCAAACGCGGCTCGCGATCGACAAGGCTCGTCGCGATTACGATCTGAACAAGCTGGCCGAACTCCAGTACGGCAAGCTGGCCGGGCTGGAAAAACAGCTCGCGTCGGAAGAAGCACGCCTGATCGCCAAGGCCAGCGGCGATCGCCTAATCAAGGAAGAGGTCGACGAAGACGATATCGCCGAGGTCGTCGCGCGATGGACCGGGATTCCGGTCTCGCGCCTGATCGAAGGCGAGGTGCAGAAGCTCACGCATCTCGAAGAGCATCTGCACAAGCGCGTGATTGGGCAGGACGAGGCCGTATCGGCGGTCGCGGATGCGGTAGTTCGCGCACGCGCCGGACTCAAGGATCCGAACCGGCCGATCGGCTCTTTCATCTTTTTGGGACCGACCGGAGTGGGCAAGACCGAACTTGCCCGGGCGCTGGCCGAATTCCTGTTCGACGACGAAGCCGCGATGGTGCGAATCGACATGTCCGAATACACCGAGAAGCATACGGTGTCGCGGCTGGTTGGCGCGCCGCCGGGCTACGTCGGTTACGAAGAGGGCGGCCAACTGACGGAGGCGGTGCGCCGCCGGCCCTACTCGGTCATCCTGTTCGACGAGATCGAAAAGGCGCATTCGGAGGTCTTCAACATCCTTCTGCAACTGCTCGACGATGGCCGTCTGACCGACGGTCATGGCCGGACGGTGGACTTCAAGAACGCGGTCGTGATCATGACCTCGAACATCGCGAGTCAGATTATCCTTTCGTTCAAGGGAAAGGATTACGACCGGATGAAGGAGCAGGCGCTGGAGGTATTGCAGCGAAGCTTCCGGCCCGAGTTCCTCAACCGCGTCGACGACATCGTGGTGTTCCATCCGCTGACGCGCGAGCAACTGCGCCCGATCGTGGACATCCAGCTTGGGCGGCTGCGCCGGCGGCTGGAAGAGCGCAAGATCGAGCTTGAGCTTACCGACAAGGCGCGCGATTACTTCGCCGAACGCGGCTACGACCCGGTCTACGGTGCGCGTCCGCTGCGCCGGCTCATCCAGCGGGAGTTGGAAAGCGCGCTCGGCCGCAAGATTGTCGCGGGCGAAATCCGCGACGGCTCGCGTGTCGTCGTCGATGCCGGACCGCAGGGGTTGAAGTTCGTAGCACGGCGTTGGCCTCTGCCGGCTGACCAGAAAAGTAAGTTTCGCGATCCGAAAGCGGCACAGCGAAAGCGGCTATGCCGCTTTTCTTATTGGCAATCCTTCGCGAGCGCCCAAGCGGCGCGGCAGTCGGCGGCTCAATCACGGCTCCAGCTCGGTTGCGATCGCGTCCACACCGATACCGTGGCGGATTCGGATAGTTGCTGCTTCCTGACCGTGAAGAAGAGCGCGCCGATCGTCATCGCTATCGCCAAAAACTCCAGCCGGTTAAAACGTTCGTGCTCGAACACGGCACCCAGCGCCACCGCGACCACCGGATTGGTGTAGGCGTGGCTGGTGAAGACTGCCGGTCGCGTATGCCGCAAGAGAAAGCTGTAGGCGCTGAATCCCACCAGCGATGAAAAAATCGCCAGGTACACGAACGCAAGCGAGGATGGCAGCGCCGGCACATGGGTCAGGCGCTCGCCCGCAACCAGCCCCAGGAGCGTCAGCAGCAGCCCCCCGGTCAGCATCACGGCCGCGGTTCCCATCAGGCCGACCGGTACCGGCGTGCGACGGCTTATCACCGAGCCGAACGCCCAGCCGATCGCGGAAAGTATAAGAAGCAAACAGCCTAACGGAGATGCCGCCAAATCGGTCTCCAGGTTCAGCAGCATCACGCCGAGGAAACCAAGGCCGAGGCCGAGCCACTCCGGACGCGTCGGCCATCGCTCCCAGAAGGCGGCAAACAGCACCGCCCACAAGGGGGCGGTGGCGAATCCCATCGCCGCCAGGCCCGAAGTCACCCACTGCTCGGCGAACACCAGGGCGCCATTGGCCACCAGGATCAGAAAGATGCCTATCCACGTCGCCGCGAGCCACTCCCGCAGATTCGGAGATTGTTCGCCGCGGAGTAGCACAAAGACGTAGAGCACGCCTCCCGCGAACAGGTAGCGCAACCCGGACATCAGGAACGGCGGAAAGTCCTCGATCGCGATCCTGATGCCGAGAAAAGACGAGCCCCAAATGAGGTAAATCGTGCCCAGCGCAACCGCGATGGCGAGCGGGGAGGCGGTCTCCGGCGCTACGGACTCGGAGCCGACCAGTATGGTCGGGCCGGCCGGCTCAGCTTCGAGTTGGACTTCGAGCGGTCTTTGCACCGTTTAAGATACCCAGGCCATTGTATAGAACTCGCCGCCCGATCCTTGTGGCGGCGTCATTTACGCACACCGGTTGATATGTTCGGCTGACTTTACCCGCAAGCCGCTTGGTGGGTCGCATTCTATGCGAGTCTTAACGTCGCGACCATTGCGGCGTACTCTGCTTGGGAAGAACTGAATCATATTCCGGCACCGAAATGCGAACAGCAGTAAAAAATGCGGCGATACTGGCCCTCCTGATCATAGCGATGGCTGCGGCCACGCGCGCCGATCAGTCGTTGACGGTGGAACAGGTGGTCGCGCTTGCGCTCGAGGCGAATCCGCAGGTTCGTGCCGCGCGGGCGCGATGGTATTCGGCCGGCCACTCCGTCAATCAGAACTACGCTCCGGCCGATCCGACCTTTAGTTTCGGCAATCTCGACAGCCCGACCAACGGCTTCGACCGGGCATCTTCGCATTCACTGCAGGTCAGCCAGCCGTTGCAATTTCCCGGCAAGGCGCTTTTGCAGGCGGAGAAAGCCAAGCGGACCGCGTCGATAGCCAGGCTTACCTACGAGGCCACGCTGCGCGACGTCCGGGCGCAGGCCGAGACCGCTTGCTACCAGATCTTGCTCGACTCGTGCGCTGGCCGATCTAAACGCCGGGAACGTGGCCAGCCTGCGCAGGGTGCTGGAAGTTACCCAGGTCGCCTATTCGGCCAATCGCGTTACGCAGGCCGATTTCATCGCCGCCGAATTCGATCTTGCCGCAGCCGAGCAGCAGCAGCTCCAGTTTCGGACCGCCGAGGCAAACGACGAAACCGCTCTAAATCAACTCTTGAACCGGTCGCCAGGTCAGCCGTTGGGTTTGAGCGACCGGCTCGAACTCAAGGCGCTGGAAACCGCGCTGGATGCGCTGGTCGATCGTGCGGCCCGTGTCCGTCAGGAAATTCTCGAAGCCGCCTTGGCTGAAGAAAACTCAGCCACCGCTTTAACCCTGGCGAAACTCGAGTACGCTCCTGATTACACCCTGGGCTATATCTTCAACCATTACTTGATATCCTCCGCGGGGCCGGCCCCGAATATCACGCAGACCCATGGGGTTACGATTGGGTTCAATGTGCCCGTATTCTTCTGGCTGAAACAGGGCGAAGACGTGAAACGCGCCGGGTATGATCTGCAGGCGGCGCGCGAGGACTTGACCTCGATCAGGGCGCAGACGGCGGCGCAGGTTACGATTTTCTATCGCCAGGCGCAGCTTTCCTGGCAGACCGCGGTGCTCTATCGCGACTCGCTCATTCCGCTCGCGCGACAGGGATTCGAGGTCGCGCTTGTCGCCTATCAGGGAGGCAAAATTGATTTTATCGCTCTGGCGAGCGCGCTTCGCCGGAGCAACGATTCGCGGGTCGCGTACCTTCAGGCGGCCAACCAGTTTCTCGCCCAGCGTATCGCGCTGGAGCAGGCGATCGGAGAGTCACTGCCCAAGTGAAGAGGATCAACCAGAGGGGCCTCCTGTTACTCGCGCTCCTGGCGTCGGTCGTCGCGGGATGTGAAGGCTCACAGCTCAGGGGCGCATCGGTTCAGACCGCGGATCCGATGCCGCAGCTCGTCCGCCAACCCGGTGGCGTTGAACTGATGAAACTTAGGGTGGCCGAGGTGCCGGGAATGACGCTGGCAATCGTACGAGAGGTCGAGCTTCCCGGCGTGCTTGAAACCACCGGCCAGGTGACGTTCGACGATCGGCGCGTCGCGAAAATCATCTCGCGTGTCGCCGGGCGAATCGAGAACACTTGGGTTTCCCAGTGGGACAACGTTAGGCGAGGCGAGCGGATCGTCGCGCTTTACAGCCCCGACTACATGACGGCGGAAGCCGAGTATTTGCAATCGCTGGCAACCGCGAAGCTTAGCGGCGCCTCCGGGTTGCAGCAGGAAGCCGGGCTCGTCGATGCCCTCGTGTCATCCGCCAAACGCAAGCTCGAGCTGCTGGGATTCGAGGAGCAGGACATCCGCGCGATTAAAGTCCCCGGTCCCACCTTCGTGATGCGTGCGCCGATCAGCGGCACGGTCGTCGAGAAGCTGGCGCTGCGCGGTGCTCAGGTGAACCCCGGCGACGTGCTCTTCACGCTCGGGACGCTCGAACGCTTATGGATCACGGCCGATATCTACGAAGACGATCTCTCGCGCGTTCGCGTCGGCCAGGACCTGGAGGCGGTGACGACCGCTTTTCCCGATCAGGTCTTCAAAGGGAAGATCAGTCGCATCAGCCCGAACCTCGATCCTGCGACGCACACGATGCAGCTCCGATGCGAAGTGGACAATCCCGGAGCCAGACTCAAGCCCCAGATGCTGGCGCGCGTGCGCATCGTTACCACGCCGGGCTCCGCGCTGGTGGTGCCGCAGGAGGCGCTGGTATTCGACACCGACGGATACTACGCGTTCGTTCAGGTCGGCGACGACGCGATAGATCGCCGGCGCGTAACGATCGCTTCATGGAATGAGCAGGGCAACGCGCGCGTGCTTGGCGGGCTCAAGGCCGGCGAGCGCGTGGTGCAGGGTGAATCCATTCAGGTGAACGCGCTCTGGCATCAGGCGCACGGCGAAGGTTCGTAGAACAAGATGATCAGCGCCTTGATGGAACTGGCGCTCAGTCAGCGCGTGGTCGTGATCGGTGCCGCCTTGGTGCTGGCCATCACTGGTATCTATTCCTTCCACGAACTTGACATCGAGGCATACCCCGATCCGGTGCAGCCGATGGTCGAGGTGCTTACGCAGCCTAATGGTCTTGGCGCCGAGGAGGTCGAGAAGCTGGTCACGGTGCCGCTCGAGGTCGGACTGGCCGGGATGCTGCACCTGGAATCGATGCGTTCGATCTCGCTGTTCGGCCTCTCGGACGTTCGTTGCTATTTCTCGTGGGAGAGCGACTACGAACAGGATCGCGTCCAAACCATCAACCGGCTCGGCTTCATCAGCTTGCCGCCGGGCGTGACGGCGGGCATCTCTCCCGAAAATCCGATCGGCGAGATCTATCGCTATACCGTCGAGAGTCCCGGCCACGACCTGACCCGCGAAAAGGAAATACAGGATTGGGTTCTTGAAAAGCAGCTAAAAACGGTGCCCGGAGTGATCGACGTCTCCGGGTTCGGTGGCCTTACCAAGGAGTATCACGTCGATGTCGATCCGCAGAAGCTGAACCACTACCAGGTGCCGCTGGCCACGCTGCTGAGCGCGATCGCCAACTCCAACACCAACGTCGGCGGCAACTATCTCGAAGTCGGCGAGCAGGCCTTCAACGTTCGAGGCATCGGCTTCATCCACTCGCTCGACGATATCCGCGATATCGTGCTTTCGAGCAGCCGGTCGATGCCGCTCAAAGTAGGCAATGTCGCCGAAGTCAGCGTCGGATATGCCTCGCGTCTTGGAATCGTCGGGATGAGCGACGCAAAGAGAGACCGCGACGAGGTCGTGACCGGAATCGTCCTGATGCGCAAATACGGCGACACGCTGAAGACTCTCAAGGGTGTTGAAACCAAGGTGCAAAGCCTCAACACCTCCGGAATTCTGCCCAAGGGCTACAAGGTGGCGCCGTATTACGATCGCACCAGGCTGGTCGAAACCACGCTGCATACGGTCATGGAGAATCTGTCGATCGGGATGCTGCTGGTTTTCGTGGTGCTGATCTTCTTTCTCGGCAGTCTGCGCGCCGCGATTATCGTGGCGATCAACATCCCGCTCGCCCTGCTCGGCGCCTTTATCCTGATGCGGACGACGGATATGCCCGCCAACCTGATTTCCCTGGGCGCCATCGATTTCGGAATCATCATCGATACCACTGTCGTCGTGATCGAAAACATCTACCGCCATCTGGGCTCGGGCGAGACCGCGCGCGGAAGCGCCCGCTCCAGCATCCTGCGCGCGGCACAGGAAGTTGGCGCTCCGATCCTTTTCTCCAGACTGATATTCGTCATCACCTTCTTACCGCTGTTTACAATGCGAGGCGTCGAGGGCGCGATTTTTTCGCCCATGTCGTACACCTATGCCTTCGCGATCGGCGCGGCGTTTCTGCTCTCGGTTACCCTGTCGCCGGTGCTGAGCTCGTTTCTGCTGGATGGGGTCTCTCACGAGTTGCGCAACCCGCCGTGGGATGTAATCCGCCGTTTCTATCACTGGTTGTTCCTGCGGGTGCTTGATTGGCCGCGCCTGACCCTGACGTTTATCGTGGCGGGTATTATCGCCGCGCTCGCGCTGTTCCCGACCCTTGGCGGCGAGTTTTTGCCCAAGCTTGAGGAGGGCAATATCTGGGTCGCGCGCCACGATGCCGCTGACCATTTCCCTCGAACACGGCGCGAAGCTCGCCTCGCGCATGCGTCGGGCGATGATGTCGTTTCCCGAAGTTACCAGCGTTGTTTCCCAGCTCGGCCGGCCCGACAACGGTACGGAAAGTACGGGCTTCTTCAATGTCGAGTTCGCCGTCGATCTAAAGCCGGGCCCGGAATGGCCGGCCGGTGTTACCAAGCCGGAGCTTATCCGCCAGGTCGACGCCAGACTGACGCACGATTTTCCGGGCGTGAACTTCGGTTACTCGCAGAACATCGAGGACAACATCAACGAAGCCCTATCGGGTGTGAAGGGAACCAATTCGGTCAAGATCTTCGGCCCCGACCTTTCTGCCGACGAGGCCATCGCCAACAGGATAATGGCGGCGATGGAGAAGGTACCTGGTATAGCCGACACCGCCGTGTACCGCTCCCTGGGCCAGCCCAACCTGCTCATCACTCCCGATCGCTCCGCCTGCTCGCGCTACGGATTGAACGTCGGCGACGTCGCGGCGGTGGTTCAGGCGGCGATCGGCGGGCAGGCGGTCACGCAGGTTCTTGAAGGAGATCGCCGCTTCGACCTGGTGGTGCGATGGCTGCCGCAATATCGCCAGAGCCAGGAGGCGATTCGTCAGATTCGAGTCACCGTACCGGGCGGCGGCTACGTTCCGCTGGCCCAGGTGGCGGACATCAGGATTGCCGAGGGCGCCTCGTTCGTCTACCGCGAAAATCTCGGCCGCTACGTGCCGGTGCGTTTTGCGGTTCGAGGCCGCGATCTTGCCGGCACCGTCGACGAGGCCAAGGCGCGAGTCGCGAATGAAGTGAAACTGCCGGAGGGCGTGCATCTGGAGTGGGCCGGCGAATACGGCGAACTGCAGCAAGCCAATCGACGGTTGATGATCGTGGTGCCGTTCGCGCTGGTCCTGATCGCCGGTGTGCTCTTCGCGGCGACCTCGTCCCTGGTCGACACCTTGATCATCATGGCCCAGATTCCGGTCGCCTGCCTCGGCGGAATCCTTGGGCTGGCAATCACGGGCACGCCGTTCAGCGTCTCAGCCGCCGTGGGCTTCATTTCGATCTTCGGCATCGCGGTGATGGACGGCATTCTGCTGAGCTTTTATATCCGCCAGCTTTGGGATGAGGGCCATCCGTTCGTTGAATCGATCGTGATGGGTTCCGATCGGCGGCTGCGCGCGACCATGATGACCGATCTGGTCGACGCGTTGGGTCTGCTGCCCGCGGCGCTCTCAACCCGTATCGGCGCGCAGACCCAGCGGCCGCTCGCGATCGTCGTGATCGGCGGCGCACTCGCAATCATGATACTGACCCGGGTGCTCCAGCCGGTTCTGATCTTATCTCTTCCATCGGCGGCTGCGACTGGCCGAACAGCGCGGCGAGCCATCCGGGCGCGAAGTGCCGGTGCCCGACTAATCGCTCCCTGGTTACGAGCGACAGGCGGGTCGGCCAGTTCTGACCGCCAGCAGGGCGCTGAAAAGCCTTTTTCAGCGCCCTGCTAGGGATCGATCTTTATTTGAAATGTTTTGCTGGTCGAGGAGCTGGCCGAATCAGTCACCAGGATTTTGCAATTCCAATTTCCTGAGGTGATCGGCATTCCTAAAATTGCGCCCCCAATCCCGCTGAGGATCAATCCGGGTGGCAGAGCGCCTTGTACGATCCTCGAGTTGTAGGGCGGGACGCCGCCGTTTATTTGCAAGAAGGCCAGATAAAGCGCCTTTATCCTGCCGCTTGGGAGAGCATTCGCACCTATAGTCAGCAGCGTCGCGGTAGGAGTCGGAGCCGGGGTTCGGGTGGCTATCTGAGTCGGCGTGGCGGTTCGAGTCGGTGTCGGTGTTGACCTCGGGGTAGCAGTCGTGGTCAACGTCCGCGTGGGCGTCGGCGTAGGCGTCACCGATGGCGTCGGTGTCGCGAGCGAAGACGGTGAGATGCGTCCCCACCAGGTGCCCCAGTTGTTACTTGTTCCCGCGTACTCCTGAATAGTCCACATGTCGGTGTCGTTGACCGGGTCCACCGCCGTATTGCTGAAGTCGCCCCAGCGGTTGGCCCCGGTTCCAAAGTCCTTGTAATAGGTAGCCTCGCCCGGCTTCAGCACGGTATCCGACTGCAGCGTGTTATTAGGATCGGATCCGGAACGGAAGGAGTAGTTCCCGCTTGCATACTGTGAGGCGGAGAACCGGGAGTAGCCGATCAGCATGTCGTTGTTATTGTTTACCGCCAGCGATGGATAAGCAAAGAACAGTGCGCCGCTCGGGTCATCAACGCGGCCGAATTGCTGGACCGATCCCAGGCTTCCTGAAGCGGTGTTAATCTGCCACCACTGCGCCGATGATCGTGTCACGGTCCCGGAGGCGGGAAGGAAGACCGTGTGAGCAGCCCATAGCGAACCATTGCGGTACACACAGCTCAGTATCCGGTCGTCGCCGTTATCGATTCCGCTGCTCGAACCCGATTGAGGCGCGAAATTGGTGACCGGCGCGGACATTTGCCAGCTTTTGGAGCCAGTGGGATAGGCGATGCCGGCGGTCAGAACCTCAGCGCCTACCGCCCCGGTGATGGTGCTGAGCCGCAACTGACCGCTGCCTCCGTTCCACGTCTCGAGCAGATAGAGTGTCGAAAGCGAATTATCATACGTGGTGGCCGGAAACTGGGTGAAGCCGCCATGGGTGTTGGTGAACAGCGTGAAGAGCCCGCTTCCTCCGGCGTACAGGTTGGCCTTGTTAAAGACCCAGATGTTGGAGTGCGAATAGGCGCTGGTGCTGTTCGTGAACATGTTGGCCTGAACGGCGATCCAGTTCTTGTTGAAACCCATGGTCGGGAAATCGGCCCACAGGCTGCTGCCGCCGTCCGCTTTGATCTTGTAGAGATTCCACATCCCGGTCGGATCGCTGGTCCGCGATACGCCGATCAGGATTGCGGCGCTGGACGCCCCGGGATCCGCGCCCGCGGAAAATATCCATCGATTGTTGAAGGGATCGTAGCGGAGCTTGGGATCGAAAGCCTCGAAGATGCTGAGGCTCGACCAGAAACCGTACATCGAGACTGTGCTGAGCGCGTTGCCCGAGCGATCCTGGATTCGCACCTGGCTGTTCAGCGTCACCATCAGGTTATTGGGCCCGACCGCGCCCTGAGTGTCGGGAGGTATGACCGTGCCGTTGTCGCCTAGCGCCTGAAAGCTCGCCGCCGGTGCAGGCGAGAGCGCGGCCGGGGTTACGGCCTTCGCTTCCGGCGACGGCGCCTCAGCGCCTTCACGTTCAGCGTCTTCCGGCAACGCTTGGGCCGGCTTGGGAATCGGACGATGAAGCGCTCTTTGTGAAGGCCGGGACGGCTGCGCGAGGCTTTGCACTCGCGCCAACTCGCCGAAGTTCACGACCGCCCGCAGCGTAGCCAGGCCGGGAACGCCCGCGCTCTGCACCGGAGCCGGCTGAGGCGAGCCCGCAGGCGTCTGTTCAAATTCCTGCTGTTCGTCCGGCGTTTGCGCAAGGGCGCTATACAAGAAACGTCTCGGGATCGGTGGGCGAACGGCAGGACCGCCGAAACCGCAAACAAGAACAACACCAGTGACAATATGAACCGCCACGAGCCGCGCCAAGGTCGTCGCTTCACGTTGATGCCCCCCTCATCGATGCTCAGGAGGATTGGAAATTCCTCTGAGCAAACGTCGAATGTGATCGCCGGCAACTGCCGGAATCGAATTCAACTTTGAGGAGAATCAGGTTGGGCCGCCGCTCATTATGCAGTTGCAACGGCGGCCCGAGTCGGAATTCGCGACCAAACCCTTCTTCCGCGATGTCTATTCCTGACGCGTCGAACCGTGGCCGTGCGGCGAATGAAGCGGTGCTACCCCGCACGCGGCGAGTCGTGATACGCAAAACGCAAGGAGATTAGCGATGGAATTCGAGACCGTGGCGAGCGGATTCGGCCTGCTCGAAGGCCCGCGAGTGGATGAACTCAATCGCCTGTACTTCGCGGATGTCCCGCGTGGCGGCGTCTATCGGCGCAGCCCCGAGGGCGCGATCGAAACCCTGATTCCCGGACGCAAAGGCGTCGGAGGAATCGCCTTCAACGAAGGCGGCGGACTGATCGTGACCGGGCGTACGCTCGCGCTCCGGGACGAACGCACCGGCGCGAGCCGCGATTTATTCGCAAGCTACGCCGGCACGCCGCTAAAGGGTCTCAACGATTTGACCGTCGACGATCGCGGCAGCGTGTACGTCGGCTCGCTCGAGTTCGATCCGCTGAGCAAGGAAAAACCTGTGCCGGGATTTCTCTACCGGGTAGATCCCGACGGCACGGTCGTCAGGCTCTGGGAAGGCATCGAGCTTACCAACGGCCTCGGCCTCAGCTCCGATCGCAAACTGCTCTACCACTGCGATTCCACCACCAAGGCGGTCTCGGTCTACAACGTCAAACCGGATCGCACGGTCACTGACCGGCGCCTATTCGCCAGGCTGCCGGAAGGATGGCCTGACGGCATGGCGGTCGATGCCGAAGGCGGCGTCTGGGTCGCGGCCGTATATGCGAGCGAGATCATGCATTTCAAAAGCGACGGCGCGCTCGACCGGCGAATCAAGGTGCCCGCGAAGAAGGTGACCAGCCTGGTGTTCGGCGGCAAAGACCATCAGGATCTTTACGTCGTCAGCGCCGATAACAGCCAGGACGCGAGCCGGCAGGGAAGCATCTTTCGAACCCGCTCTGATATTCCGGGGCTTGCGGTTCCGAAGGCGCGGTTTAAAATTTGACCGTATACCCGCCGGGAAATTGGAGGCTGATGTGAAGGTCATAAAATACACTCTGGGTATTTTGTTTTTGATCGTGATCGTCGCCGGCTTTTTTATTGAAGTCGTTGCGCCGCGCATGAACTGGTCGGCGGCTGCCGAGCCTGGCGAAGTGGAAGAATGGCTCGCCGACCGCATCATCGGCGGATGGATTACGCGCAACGCCTCCATCGAGAAAAATCCTCTCGCTGCCAGCGCGGAAAATCTCAAGGACGGGCAGGACGATTACAGGGAGCATTGCGCCGGATGTCACGGGCTCGATGGTAACGGCCGCAATCATGGCGGCGCCGACTTCTATCCGCCCATCCCCAAGCTCACCGAAGATGCGCAGCAGATGAGCGACGGCGAAATCTACTTCATCATCGCCAAAGGAATCCGATACTCGGCGATGCCGGCCTTCGAGGCCCATCACAAGCCCGACGAAATCTGGCGCATGGTGCTGTGGACGCGTCATCTCGCTCATCTGAGCCCCGAGGAGAAGACCGCTATCCAGGCCGAGATGAGCGCTCGGGAAGAGCATCACAAGGAAACGATGCACGAGCATTAGACCGTGACCATGACGGTGCTATCGTGACGGAAAATCCGCGCCCGACAGGGAGGTCGATATGAGTTTGCAAATCGGACAGGCCGCGCCCGATTTTATGATGCGCTCCAACAAGATGGAGGAAGTGAAGCTCTCCGCGCTCAAGGGCAGCAAGGTGCTGCTGCTCTTCGTTCCGCTGGCATTCACCGGCACTTGAACGAAAGAGCTGTGTTCCGTGCGGGACACATTCGATGACTACTCCGCGATGGATTGCAAGGTTTTCGCCATCTCCACCGACAGCCCCTTCGCGCTGGACGCGTGGGCCAAAGAACAGAACCTCAAGTTTCCGCTTCTGAGCGATTACAACAAGGACGTCTCGCGCGCCTACGATTGCCTGTACGACGAGTTGCTGGGCTTCAAGGGCGTGTGCAAGCGCGCCGCCTACGTAATCGATCGCGAGGGCAAACTCCGCTTCAGCCACGTCTGCGCCGACGCCCGCGACCTCCCTCCCTTCGAGGAGATCAAGCAGGCCCTGCGCGCGATTCCGTAATCGGAGGCTCAACCTACCCCTTTCGCGGCCCGGCACGGAGCCCATCGCGGCGGGCGGACTCGGCCGGCGGCGCGCCGCGTCACGAGAAGCGGCCTTTTGTCATCGGGCGGGCGACGCCGCCTTGACAGGAGAGTAACAAGCTAGTCTGATACTAGTTAGCTATGAAACGCAGCGCCAAGGAAGTCGGGCTCTTCGACGCTAAAACCCACCTCTCGGCGTTGGTCGACAGGGTAGGGCACGGAGAGGAGATCACCATCACCAAACGAGGCGCCGCCGTGGCCCGTTTGGTTCCGGCTGAAGGCGGACGGCGACCGGATCCCGCGGCGGCTGCCGCGAAAATTCGTGAGGTTCGCCGAGGCCTCCGGCTCAAAGGCGCCACGATTCGCGACCTCATCGAAGAAGGCCGTCTGTGAGTCGCCTGGTTCTGGACGCATCGCTAACCCTGTGCTGGTTCTTCGAAGATCAGGCGACGGCTTACACGGATAGCGTGCTTGATCGTATCGGCGCCGGAGGAGAGGCGCTGACCCCGACGATCTGGCCGCTTGAGGTAGCCAACGCTCTGGCGGTCGCTGAGCGGCGCAAGCTGATCAAGCCGGCGCAAAGCACCGCCTTTGTGGATGCGCTTGGCCAGCTTCCGATCCAGGTAGAGCGCACCGGCGCCCTGCGCGCCTTCAAGGAGGTGCTCGAGATCTCCCGCCACCATCGGCTTTCCGCTTACGATGCCAGCTATCTCGATCTCGCGATGCGTGAGGCGCTGCCGCTGGCAACGGTCGACGGCCCGTTGCGAACCGCCGCGCGGACCGCCGGCGTCAAACTGGTCTGACCTGGTCAGCCGTTCAGGAGTTCCTTACTTAATTTCTTCCATTCGGCCGCCGGAGAGCAGCCGATAGCGGCGGCCGCCCCAGTCGACTTCGTTGCCGACGAGGCTGGTGAACCAGATGCCGGCCATGATCAGATCCTTGATCGGCACTATCCATAGGTCCGACAGCGCCTGCGGCATCCGGAGCACTCCGCCGGTGACGACCGCCGCCATCGCGATGCGCGACGCCAGCACGCCGACCAGGATACCCAACGCGCCCAGGCTGAATCCCGATGCGATTGCCAACAAGAGCGCCCAGAAGGTGCCGTTGATCAGGATCGTCGCGATGCTCTCGGGGCGGACGCTCCGATAGGTGCGGGCCCATCGCAGTTGATGGTGCCAGAATTGCGCGAAACGGGTCTCCTCGCAGGTCAGCGTGACGATCGAGCTTGAAAGTTTTACCTGATAGCCGCGCTCCGCAACCATCCGGCCCAGATAGAAATCGTCGGCCAGCAGATCCTTGAGCGCGGCGAAGCCGCCGATCGATTCCAGCGCCGCGCGCTTGACCGCGATCGTCGCGCCGAAAGCGTGACGCATCGGCTCGATCGCCTCCGAGACTATCGCCATCGGCGCGAAATCCGTGTTGACGAACGCCGCCTCCAGCCGCGACGCGAAGCCTCCGACCGCATTCGCGCGGTAGGCGCACGTGACGATGCCGATTTTCTCATCGGCGGTCAGTTCGGCCACCACGCGCCGCAGATGGTCGCGCTCGACGGCGACGTTGGCGTCGCTGAGCACGAATATCTCGGCCTTGGGCGCGCGCTCCGCCATCCGCATCAGCTTGGCGATCTTGCGGTTGGACGCGTTCGGCTCCTCGCCGACGACCATCGCGATCTGCTCGATCTGGTAGCGGGGCTTGAGCGCGACCGGCACCTCCGCCGCGCGATCATCGTAATCGGTCACGCCGAAGACGAACTCGCGACGGGGATAGTCGAGTTCGAGAAAGCTGACCACGTTGGCGAACAGGCTCGAGGAGATGCCGTACAGCGGCTTCAGTATCGCGACGCGCGGGGCGATTTTCGGGAGCGGCGGCGGCTGCACCGCCATCCGGCGCGCAAAGCCCATCGTGGCGACGATCGCGAAGACGTAATAGGCGAGCGACGAAACCACCCCGATCAGGGCGACGATGAGCACGACGGAGGCCACGTTTTAACCGCTGGCCGCGCCTTCAACCGCCACGTAGCGCTCGAGTTCATTGCTCGTGGTTAGCTCCACGGCGCCGTTGTGAGATTGAGCCGATAGCGAATGCGCAAATCATTAGTATGGCGCCAAGGTAGCTGAACATCGTGATCGCCGGCCTAAACATGCCGCTCAGCGAAGCATTGGCCCATATTAAACTGCTCATTACGCATACCAATACCACATCTACTACAATCGACATAAGAATTACGCGTAACACCAGCGTCTCGGCCCGCACATATGCGATCGCAGCCCAAAACGCCAACGCTACAAGGACAAGAACGTTACCGAGATGTATGTAGCTGAAAGGTCCGAGTACGCTAATCGTGGCAACGGGTAAGCGCGAGCCCCAAAAAAACTGACCGACGAATATCAAACACAGCCCGAGCAGGAGGAGTCTGAAGCCCCGGTTCATAAGTGCCCCTCGCTGGTCACTTATCACACACTTGGTCGGTTTAAGGTTTAGCGGTATCAGTGCTCCGAATGAGACTCAGTCGCATCGAGAGCCGCCGCGGCGTCACGAGACCCGAAGCGCGATTTTCAACAAACCAACCGGCCGATGTTGACTCAGGCGACGGCCTGCGCCCGCCGGGCCCGCATCGTCGACAGGAACTGCTTGCCCTCCTTGAGCAGCCGCTTGCACTCCTCGGGCGAACTGATCATCTTGCGCACCGCCTTGAAGATGTAGCGGGGGCGGAAATAGAAGTTGCGATAGAACCGTTCGACCGCCTGGTAAATCTCGTCGTTGCTCAGCCCCGGATAAGTGATCGTGCACTTCTGATAGCCGGCCTTGTCGAGCATCGGATCGACCGCCAGAAAACCGTTGGCGGTGACGTATTCGAACAGCTCGGTGCCCGGATACGGCGAGGCGAGCGAGACCTGAATCGTCTCGCAGTCCATCTCGCGCGCAAACTGGATCGATTCCTCGATCGTGCCGCGAGTCTCGCCCGGAAGGCCGAGGATGAAGGTGCCGTGGATCAGGATGCCGAGCTTGTGGCAATCGGCGGTGAAGCGCCGGGCGCGCTCGATACCGACGCCCTTCTTGATGTTCTTGAGGATCTGCGCGTTGCCGCTTTCATAGCCGACCACGAACAGGCGGAGCCCGCCGTCCTTCATGATCTTCAGCGTTTCGTAATCGACGTTGGCGCGCGAGTTGGTCGACCACGTGATGCCGAGCGGCTTGAGTAACTGGGCGATTTTGCGCGCCCGCGGCGGATCGGCGGTGAAAGTGTCGTCGTCGAAAAACAGTTCCTTCATCTTCGGGAACCTGGCCTTCATCGCCGACACTTCTTCGAACACGTTCTCCGGGCTTCGGGTGCGGTACTTGTGCCCCTGCGTGACCTGCGGCCACAGGCAGAACGTGCATTTCGCCGGGCATCCGCGCCCGGTGTACATCGATACGTAAGGATACTGGCAGTACGGGCTGTTGTAGCGCAGGTAATCGAGATTCTTTTCGTAGACCTCGGTCACGAAGGGCAGGGCGTCGAGTTCCTCGTCGGTCAGGATCGCCCGGTCGGGATTGTGGCTGATGACGCCGTTCTTCCGATAGCTGATACCGCCGATCTTGCTCCAGTCCATCCCGCGCGCGACCTCGACCATCGAGTGATCGAACTCCTTGCGTCCGGCGATATCGATCGCGGTTGAGGCCTTGAGGGTTTCGTCGGGAACCGCGGTCGGATGGCCGCCGACGAAGGCGATGATGCAGTTGGGATTGGCGGCCTTTATCGCCTCGGCCGTCCGCGCGTCCATCAGGAACGACGGCGTCGAAGTATGGAGCACGACCAGGTCGTAATTCTTCGCCTCTTCGATCGTTTTGGCAACGTCGTAGTCGTGCGGAGGAGCGTCGAGCAGGCGCGCGCCGGGATCATTCCGGCGGGATAGGCCAGCCAGGTCGGATACCAGAACGACCACACTTCCCGCGTCGCCTGGTAACGCGACCCGGCCCCCCCGTCGAAGTCATCGTAGGAGGGAGGGTTAAGGAAGAGCGTCTTCATCACGTCCATGCTGCTAATAACTCCGCAATCCTGTCCGCTTGGTTAGGCGTGGAATTTTTACAGACCGGAGCCGCTTAAGCAAGATTACCGGAACTCACGAGGAAGCGAGATAATCTTTGTGGGCGCGGACCAGCAGCACAATATTAGCAGCGGCTGTGTGAATCGCGTAGCCAGCAAGGTATTCCGGGACATCGCGAACTTTTGAGCCTTGCCCGTGACCGCCCAACTCGTTCCTTAATGGCGGCAAGCCTTTTTCCATGGCCCGCTGGAATGCGTCGAAGTGAGACTTCAGATATGGCGGCAAGAGACCGTTGTCGAAGACGATCTTGTCGAAGACGATCTTGATGAGGTCGTCTGCCGTCGCCTTTTTCGGATACGACCATTTCTGCTTGTCGCATATCGCCTTCAGCGTACTCTCAAGAGCTTTGAGCCCGTTCGAGATAGCCTCCGCATACTCCTTGGCCCTGTAATGCTTGTGAGCCCGCTGGAACTCGTCTTCCGCACCGTCAAATCCTTCCTCGGCTAGAAGTTGGAGCGCGGGCCTTACGACTTCTGCGTGCACGTATTGGCTGCTGATTTCAATTATATGGCCCCTCTCGAACTGATATCCGATTCCAGCCTCCTTTAATCGGGCGTTCAGCTCGTTGATAGCGGCAGCCGGCATTTGCTTCGCGCCGCGGTTAAGCGTGTCGTACTCAACTTGATGGCTATCGCCTTCGCCAAGACGGCTGATGACCTGAAATGTGAACTGGATCACGTCTAAGACGTCGTCCAAATTCTCCGCCGAGTGGAGGTATTTCACGCAGCGTTCGAAGTGGCTCCCTCCTTTTGCAAGCTCATATACACCTTTCTCCCGCGCCAGCGACTCATGGATCCATTCCCAAAGCTCCGTCGTGTCAGGATGAGGATCATAGGGCCTATGGAAAGGCTGGCATGGTCCAATGGACTCTTTCCAGATACCAACAATTTGTACCCGCAGGCTCTGCGGGATTTGGTCATAGCGGTAAACGTCAGGCTTGCCGGCCTTGGCCGTGCGCTTTTTCCACTTGGAGTAAAGATCATGAAGCGCCATTTAGTTAACCCGGCCTACCGGTCGACATTGAGCCGGGAGGTACTGATTATACCGCTGACTTTCGGGCTGGTTCGACGGGGGACTTCTCTTCCGATGCGACTTCAGGCTCGGTTTTCGCAATCATGAAGGCGACTACGCCGAGGAGTCCGGAGAGAATCGTGCTCGCGAACCAGAGCAGGCCCAGAGCGACGGCGTCCGGCTTGCCGATTCCCATCAGGCTGAACAGGAAGATATACGCGCCCTCGCGGATGCCGAGGCCGTTCAGCGTAATCGGCATCGTGGCGAAAAAGTTGGTGGTCGGTACGCAGAGCAGGAAGAACCAGAATGGAACGCTCAGCCCGATACCCAGCGCCAGCAAATATTGGCAGACCACCTGCGAGAAATGCAGGATCAGCGAAAGGCCCAGCGCGGGAATCAACGCGACCGGCCGGCCAAGGTAAGGAGCCAACGTCGCCGAGAGCTTCGAGAGCCGCGCCGGCATCAGATCGATCGCGCGAAGCGCGAGCGGCATCACGAGAAAGCCGAGCATCGCGGCAATCCCGACCGTGATTATCGGGATCATCATCGCGCGCGGCAGGATCGTTCGCCCAAACAGCGCCGCGCACGCCGCGGCGAACCAGATCAGCGCGAGCACTCCCGTCATGCGGTCGGCTACGACCGACGCCGCAGCCCGGCCGAGATGGCCCTTGCGACGTCCCAGGTAGACCGCCCGCGCGGCATCTCCCCCCACCAATCCCGGGACGAACATGTTGGTGAAGACGCCCACGAAGTAATAGATGAAGAACTCGGAAAACTTGCCGTAAAGAGCCAAAAGACCGGCCAGATAGCGCCATCGGTAGGAAGCCACCGTCTGGCCCGCGATATAGAGCAGAACAGCGGCCAGGAAGAAGAGCGGACGCTCGCGTCCGAGCTGATGAAGCAGCGTTGTACGGTCGATTCGGCTCAGCACGAAGCCGAGAATAGCGGCGCCGAGAATCAGGCGGACCGCGAAAGCGATTCTCCCGCGCATCTTGCCGCGCGGCTCGGCCTCAGCGGTTCGCGTTTCCGATACCATCCGCGAAGTTTACACGCCCTCGCGCCCTTGGCGAAGCACCAATTCCATCGGGTGCTCGCGGTTGGTTATCTCAGTACCCCACCGCGACACCGCCTTTGCGCGGGTCGGAAGCGCCGTGCAGAGCGCCGGGCGCGATCTGAATCGCCTCGACGGCGCCGAGCATCGGCACGATACGCACGTGGTAGCCCATCCGCGTGAGCGCATCGATCGTCGCCTTAGGCATCGCGGCCTCGACCACGACAGTATCGGGCGAGGCCTGCTCATGGATACGCGGCATCGCCAGCGCGCGCTCGGGATCGAGATGGAAATCCATGATCGCGAGCGCGACCTGTAATGTACCGCTGATAATCGTCGGGCCGCCGGAGCCGCCTATCGCCAGGAATGGCCGGCTATTCTTCAGCACGATCGTCGGCGTCATGCTGGAGAGCGGACGCTTGCCGGGCGCGATCGCGTTGGCATCCGCGCCCCTCAATCCATAGACGTTCGCCACTTCAGGAGCGAGCCCGAAGTCGTCCATCTCGTTGTTCAGGATCACTCCGAGCTTCGGCACCATCAGCTTGGCGCCGAATCCCGTGTTGACGGTCGTGGTCAGCGAGACCACGTTGCCTTGAGCGTCGACCACGCACAGATGCGACGTTCCATGATCGTGCGCGACGGGAGCCGGCGTCGCCGTCGGATGGCCGAACGCGCGCTCGCGCAGATCGTCGATATGACGGGGCGAGAGCAGAAAGCCGATCGGTACGTCGACGAAGTCGGGATCGCCGTACAACGCTCGATCGACGAATCCCTGACGCAGGATTTCGATCAGCCGGGCCAGATAGGCGGACGAATTAACGCCAAGACCGCCGATATTGCCCGGAGCCAGCGCGGCAAGCATCTCAAGCAACATCCCGCCGCCCGATGACGGCGGCGGCATCGTGTAGACATCGTAATCGCGATACGAGTGACGCAGCGGCTTGCGCCACACCGGCCGATAGGCGGCGAAGTCGGCGGCAGTGATCAATCCGCCGCGCGTTTTGATGAAGCCGGCGAGTTCTCGCCCGACAGGGCCGCGATAGAAATTCTCGACCGGCCGATCGCCCAGACCTTCGAGCGTGCGCGCAAGGTCGGCCTCGACGATCGTCTCTCCGGCCTTGCGCGCCGTGCCATCGGGATGAAGGAAGACCTTGCTCAGTTCGGCGTCGTGCGCGAGGGGCTTCTGATTGCGGGCGATTTCTTCGGCCAGATGACTGCCGCAGGAAAATCCGTTGTGCGCCAGCGCGATTGCCGGGGCGGCGACGTCGGAGAACTTCATCGTGCCGAACCGCTCCAGCGCCGCCGCGAGTCCGGCGATTTCGCCCGGCACCGCTACCGCCATCGGGCCGACACGGGTGAGTTCATCCACCGGATGCCCGTTGCGGAAGTAAATGCCGGGGCGGGCGGCCGCTGGCGCACGCTCGCGATAATCGAGCGCATAGAGTTCGCCGGTTCGCGCGATGTAGATGAGCATGAAGCCGCCGCCGCCGATTCCGCATGAGGAAGGATTGGTCACGCCGACCGCCAACGACGCAGCCGCGGCGGCGTCAATCGCATTGCCGCCGCGCGCGAGGATTTGCAGTCCGGCCTTGGCCGCAAGCTCGTGCTCAGCCGCCACCATCACGTGCCGGGCGGTTACCGCTGACGCCGCCGACGGCACAGCGAGCCAGAGAAACAGCGCCGCGATAGTCGGTACGAGTGGCGGCCGGAGCGTCTGCTTGATTCGTCGCTCACGCATCGCTGGGGTTCTAACAGTCTCTACAGGCGTGGGAAAGCGGTTCTCGATTCGCGTCGCTCCAAAATCATGATGCTTGCGGTCGCAGATAGCCGAGCTTGGTAGTTTGTGACGGCTGTGGACCCGCCGCGCGTTAAAATCCAGCATTCAGAGTCGTTCGATCGGTAACTTTGCGTCGGACCCGGACGCTCGAAAACCGCTAAAAATCTGTCATGTAGTACGCCCTCGTTCGCCTCGGGGGTGTCGGCTACCGTTCTCAAATTCAAACCAACACAAACGGGGGGAAAGATGCGAGGAAATCGCGATGAGTTTCACCTACGCCCCCAGACTCCAGAGAGTGCCGCTGCCGTTTTATGCGGCACTGCTGCTGGCTATTCTCTTACACCTGATACCGGCAGGTAGGCATCCCCTATTCAATCTGCCACCGATTCTACAAAGCGCTCCCGCGGAGATGCCGTACAATCCCGCGCCGCCGCGGGCGACGTTTGAGGCGGGTAAACCACATCTGAAGCTTAATGAGGCGGTGGGTTTCGATGTCGGCGCACAGCTCGCAATCGGCGTCTTGCCGCCTTCCGAGATCACCGTGGCGGGCAGCCGGCCAGGCTCTTCACATCAGCGACGGATCGATACGCGATGTTACCAGGTGACCGCGATGCTGGGGTCGCTTGAGACCAACGCCAGCGGACGCTCATGCGTTACCGCGGTTGCCGATGAGCCGGTGCAAATCGAATGGCCGGCTTCGGCCGGCGCCACGGGATATCGGGTTTACCGCTCCACTTCCGACTCTACGCCGTCGATGGTCGGAGAGACCAATGGCACGTCCTTCAGAGATTCGGGTGCCGCCGGCAGCAATCAGCGGCCACCCGATCGAAATCCGGCGCTGTTCGTCGCGCGAGTAGCCGCGATCGAGGGTTTGCTGCTGACGCTCGATCACGAAGCTCCGTTCTCGGCCGCCGATGCCGCCATCACTCTTGATGACGGTCCGGCCCTGCAGTTACAGGCGAACATCGCGATAGCGTCGCACAAACCCCTGACCTTGGCGGCGATGAATTACAATCTGTTTACACCGGTAACATTCGCGCCGCCCGCGGGAGTGCAAGCGATTATCGGCCTGACGGTTGCGGGTGCCGGGCCGGGAAACACTACGCTTACCTGGCGGGGCCCATCCAATCAGTCGGTGCTGATATTCCAGGGCGCGAAGTTCGGCGAGATCTCCGGTTTTATGATCCAAGGCGGCGCGGCGCTGGCCGATCTCGATTTTATCGGTCACGGCAGCTCGGGCGGGATGCGTTTGCGAAACCTCCTGCTCGTCAATCCCGCGATGTTTTCCTTTCGCGCCGGGAATCCGAGCGACCTCACCCAGGTCTCGGAGATGTCGTTTGATTCGGTTTACTCGGGCAACGCCACCGCGGCCGGATTTCAAATCGAGGGTCCCAACAACCTCAACTACAACTTTAACAATTGCGGATGTGCGGGCGAGCCCATCTGCGTGAGCAACGACCCCTCGATCGAGCCTCAGCCGGGCGCGCTGGTGGGAGGCAACTTCAACTGGTACGGCGGTTCCGTCAGCCGCACGCCGCTTGGGCAGGGGCCCGGTCGCCGGGCGACGTTCGTTCTCGCCGGCGGTGTGGCCTACAATTTCGTCGGGGTGCGGGTGGAAAACACCGCGACCCTGATCGCCACGACCCCCTACAATACCCCAATTCAAGTGAATTGGGTCGGTGGATTCTTCGACAACGAGATGAGCGCCAACGATGGCTCGCTCATCATCAATTACCAGGCGGGCGGCAGCTTTCAGTCGACCAAATCGAGCTGGGGCGCCCAGGGCAGTTTCTACTTCGGGCCCCAGACCAGGGCGGCGGTCTTCGAGGATGACCTGATGCGAGTCGCAAGCGGTCGCGATGGTGCGAATCCTAGATTCAGCGACTACTTCGCCATGGTTCCCTCCTCGGTTCCGCTGCGGCTTTACAACACCAGCGGCTTTTAGGCCGCTGCGGCGTTGTGCCGGGCGAGGCGCGCGGCCTGACACCGCGCGCCTCGCCCGGCATCGTTTGCCCGGATTTCCCGCGCGCGAGAAAAGTGCTTTGATTCGACGCTCAAGCCAATCGCGGCGGGAGGCTCAGGTGAACTTCAACGAAATCATCTACGACAAGTCCGATCGTATCGCGACTATCACTTTTAATCGCCCTGAGAAGCTGAACGCATGGACGCGCCGGATGGGCGACGAAGTTGAGGCCGCGATGCTCGATGCCGAAGGCGATGATGGCGTCGGCGCCATCGTCGTAACCGGAGCGGGACGTGCCTTCTGCGCCGGCGCGGATATGGATTTGTTGGACAAGATCAGCAAGGGAGAGCAGGCCGTTCCCGCCGCGGCTCTGGCGCAGAGCGCGGCATCGGATGTCAGGGCCGACTTCCGCGGGCGGTTCTCCTACATGTTGGCGCTACGCAAGCCTGTTATCGGCGCGATTAACGGCGCCTGCGTCGGTATCGGGTTCACCAGCTCGCTCTACTTCGACATAAGAATCGCCTCCGAGAGCGCCCGCCTCGGTCTGATCTTCGTCCGGCGCGGACTGGTAATGGAGCACGGCAGCAGTTGGATGCTGCCGCGGCTAATCGGCGTACCCAAGGCGCTCGACCTGGCCTTGACCGGGCGGCTGGTGGATGCGCAGGAGGCGCTGGCGATGGGATTGGTAAGCCGCGTCGTGCCCGCGCAGAAGGTGGTTGCGACCGCGAAAGAGATCGCCGGCGAAATCGCGGGCAAGTGTGCGCCACTCGGAGTGGCCGGGGCCAAGCGCCTGATTTACGACCATCTTTTCACCGATTTGGCTACCGCGATGCGCGACGACGATCGCGCCACCGAGCGTGCGATGAAGTCGGAGGATTTCAAGGAGGGCGTTACGGCCTTTCTAGAGAAACGCCCGCCCCGGTTTCGCGGTCGCTGAGAAGAGAACGGTAGCTCGAGCTTCGCACCGCGGCACGGCACGAACCGCGGCTATGCTCGAAGGGGCAGCGCGAACCGGCCGCTACTTTTCCGCGGGATGTTTGAACTTGCGGTCGGTATGACGCACGGTCAGAACCGGGCACGGACATTTGCGGACGACCCGTTCCGCCACGCTTCCGATCAGCATATGCACCAGACCCGACCTGCCATGCGTGCCCATCACGACCAGGTCGACACCCTCGGATTGCGCGGTGACGATGATTTCGAGGAACGCCGCGCCAACCCTCAGGACGCTACGCGCCTTGAGGCCGCTCTCGCGCAAGCGATTTACCGTGCGATCCAGCTCGCGCTGGGCGATCAGGCGACGTTCCTCGGCAATTCGGTCGCTGGCCTCGAAGATCGCGGGGTCGAAGCCCGTACCCGGTTCGGGGCTCATTATCACCGGCGTCAGCGCCTGGTCGACGTGCAGCAGAATGATCTCGGCGCCGAGCTTGCGGGCCAGTTCTTCGGCATATCCGAGCGCTCGTGCGGAGTCTTCCGAAAAGTCGGTCGCGACCAGAATCTTGTTGATTGCCGGCATGGATTTTCGCAAACCATAGCGCCGCCCCGTGTTTGAGGGCAAGCCGAATCGCGCCGCGCCTGCCTCACAAAAAAAGCTGGCGCGGCGCCGACGATTATGGTGAACTCATCGTGTGGCGAGGTTTTGGACGTCTCCGTTCGAGGATTTCGAGCGCGCCTTCGACCAGCTCTTCGACGAGCTGTTGATCGGCCCGTGGCGCGCTGTCGCCCAACGGATCCCGAGCGAACACGCGATCGTGTTCGATCGCGGCGATCGCTACGAAGTTCAAATTTCGACCGCGGGTCTTGACCCGAAGCAGATGGCAATCGAGGTCAGCGAAAACAGCCTGACGGTCCGCGCACAAACCGTTGGCGGCGGCAGCTCCGAGCGTTCTTTCAGCTTTCCCGAAGCGGTCGAGCGCGAATCGGTCAAGGCGCATTGGTCCGATCACGCCCTGCAAATAGTGCTTCCCAAGAAAAGCGAAAAGCGCCCGGTTAAATCCCGTAAGAACACGAAAACCTGAGCTCGGGCCGACAGCGGCCGGGCCGACTTCCGCAAGGCAGACCCGAACTTATGGCTGACCAGACTACACCCGGCACGGAGCCCTCCAAGGAGCAACTCCTCCCCGCCCGGCCGGCGCCTGAACTCAAGGGCTCCGAGTTGCGGGGACTGGCGCCGCTGGGTGCGGATGAACTGGCGCATGCCGCGGAGACGCCAATCGCGCATGATCTTCTCGGTCAGCAGCGTGCGCTCGACGCGATTCAGCTCGCGATCGGAATCGACGCGCCGGGCTACAACGTTTTCGTGAGCGGACTCAGAACGCGCGAGGAACGGGAGGAGATTCTTCGCCTGCTCGCGGAGAAGGCGCCGGGATGCCGACGCCGGGTGACTGGGTCTACGTCAATAATTTTAGGAGCCCCGAGGCGCCCGCCGCGATCTATCTTAAGGCGGGACAGGGGCGCGAGCTGCGCGAGCAGATGCGCGAACTGGTCAACTACCTGCGCGAGCAATTGCCCAAGGCATTTCGCCAGGAGGACTTTGACCAGGAACGGACCGCGCTCAAGGACAAGTACAATCAGCGAATCCAGGAATTGTTCGGCAAGCTTGAGGCCCGCGCTCGCGAGCTGGGCTTCCTGATCCATGCCGGACCGGGCGGGCAGTTGCTGTTTATTCCGCTGATCGGAGGCAAACCGCCCGAATCTCCCGAAGAACTCGCGCGCGAGATGGCGAAGATGTCCGAGGAGGAGCGCGCCAGGCTCGCCGAGTTGCAAAACCAGTTGCAGGGCGAACTCGGCAGCTTGCTGATGCGCCAGCAGGAGCTGATGCGGGAGCTGATCGACGAGATCCGCGCCATCGAGAGCGCCTTCGCCAAGCGCCGGATCGCGCCGATGATCGCGGCGATCGACCAGCGCTTCGATAACCCGGCGGTTTCGCAGTACTTCGGTCAGGTCGCCGAGCACATGCTCGGTCATCTTGATCGCTTTCGCGAACAGGCCGAAGGTCCGCCGATCTCGATGCCGGTCGCGGAGGATGGCCCGCCGTTTTTCGAATACCAGGTCAATGTGCTGGTCGATAACGCCGGCCGCAGCGGCGCGCCGGTGATCAGCGAGGACGCGCCCACCCATCGCAACCTGTTCGGCACTATCGAGCGCTGGATCGATCCGCTGGGACGGGTCGGCACCAACTTCACGCGGATCGTCCCCGGCTCCTTTCTCAAGGCGCACGGCGGCTTCCTGGTGGTCGATCTCGAGGACGCGGTGATCGAGCCGGGAGTCTGGAAAACGCTCAAGCGCGGGCTCAAGACCGGACGCATGACGCTGGAGACCTTCGAGCCGTTCCCGTTCTTCGCCAGCGGGCTCAAGCCGGAACCGATCGATATCCGCAACAAGGTGATCGCGCTGGGCGGGGCGTATCTTTACAACCTGCTCTATTTCTGGGACCCGGACTTCGCGCAGTTGTTCAAGATCAAGGCTGAAATCCGGCCGGTGATGGGCGCCGACAACGACGCGGTTCGCTATTACGCGGCGCGAGTCGCCGCAGTGGTCCAGCGCGAAAAGCTGCCGATTTTCGACGGTGGCGCGTTGGCGCGGATCGTCGAGTTCGGGATGCGGATGGCAGGCGACCGCGACCGGGTAATGACCTTGATGGAACCGATCGACGACCTCGCGCGCGAAGCCGCCTACTTCGCCCGCGCCGAAAACGCCGATGAGGTCGGCGCGCAGCACGTCGAGCGCGCGCTGAGCGAGCGCGTCCTGCGCCTGAATTTTATCGAGGAAGAAATCCGCCGCCTGATCGCCAATCGCACCCTGGTCGTGGAACTGCAGGGTGCGCGGCAGGGACAGGTCAATGGCCTGGCAGTTCTTGACGTCGGTGGCTACGCCTTCGGCCGTCCCGCCCGGGTGACGGCGACGGTGGCGCTCGGGCAAAGCGGACTGATCAATATCGAACGCGAGGCGCGGCTCTCCGGCTCGACCCATGACAAGGGAATCATGATCCTGAGCGGCTTCCTGCGCTCCCGCTTCGGCCAGGAACATCCGCTGGCGATGACCGCGAGCATCTGCTTCGAGCAATCCTACTCCGGGATTGACGGCGACAGCGCCAGCTCGACCGAGCTTTACTCGCTGCTGTCGGCGCTCAGTGGCGTGCCGATCCGCCAGGATCTGGCGGTTACCGGTTCGGTCGACCAGCACGGAATGATTCAGGCGATCGGCGGCGCGAACGAGAAAATCGAAGGCTTCTATCGGGTCTGCAAAGTTGTGGGTCTGACCGGAACGCAGGGCGTGTTGCTGCCGCGCGCCAATCTGAGAAACCTGATGCTCGAGCCGGAAGTGGTCAGCGCGGTCGAGCGCGGCGTTTTCCACATCTATCCGATCGAGACCATAGATCAGGGCATCGAACTGCTCACCGGCGTGCGCGCAGGAGCGATCGGTGAGGCGGGTACGATCAATGATCTGGTCGACAAGCGTCTGCGGCAGATGGCGGTGACGCTTCGCGGCCAGATGGCGCTCGAAAGCCGGATCGTTCAGGAACCGACGCCTGTGCCCGGCCCTCCCAAACCTCCCACGCCGCCCGAGCCGCCACGGTGAATACCATAGGCGCGGAGATGCTTGCCTGCGAAGCTTTTTTTCTCCGCGCGTCACGGGATACCGGGCTATCGCACGGCTTGAACGAAACACTGTGGCCGCTTCGTCAATCGCGCCTAAGGCATCATAAGAAATCGCGGCCATGTCGATAGATTTGCGCCTTGATCCGGCGGAGGCCGCCCTCCTGACCGATCTTTATGAACTCACGATGGCGGCGAGTTACTTCGAGCACGGCTTCAATGACGCCGCCTGTTTCAGCCTCGCGGTGCGCAGGCTGGCGCCCACGCGGAGCTACCTCGTGGCCGCGGGGCTGGAGCGCCTGCTGGAGATCATCGAGAACTTCCACTTCGACGCGGCGGCGATCGAGTATCTCGATTCGCTCAAACTGTTCAGCGCCGACTTCCTGCAATTCCTGTCCACGCTGCGCTTTACCGGCGAAGTATGGGCGATGGCGGAGGGAACGATCTTTTTCGCCGAGGAGCCGATCCTCGAAATCCGCGGTCCGCTAATCGAGGCGCAACTGCTGGAGACCATCGCGATCAACCAGGTCACGATGGCCTCGCTGATTGCCAGCAAAGCCGCGCGCTGCGTGAGCGTCGCGCGGGGCCGTCGGCTGGTGGAATTCGGTCTGCGTCGCGCCCAGGGCGCCGACGCGGGCCTGATCGCCGCACGCTCCAGCTACCTTGCCGGTTTTAACGGCACCTCCGACGTGCTCGCCGGCAAGCGCTACGGGATCCCGCTTTACGGCACGATGGCGCACAGTTACATCATGGCGCACGATCGCGAGCGCGACGCCTTCGAGAATTTCGCGCGCAGCTTTCCCAAACTGAGCACGCTGCTGGTTGACACCTACGACACGGTCGCCGGCGTCGAAAACGCGGTGGCGGTGGCGCAAAAGCTCAAGGAAACGGGTTTTCAGCTCCAGGGTATCCGCCTCGACAGCGGCGATCTCTTCGATCTGAGCCGTCGCAGCCGCCGAATTGTCGACGATGCGGGGCTGCGCGAGGTGGCTATCTTCGCCAGCGGCAACCTCAATGAAAACAAGATCGACGCCCTGCTCAAGGCCGGAGCGCCGATCGACGCCTTCGGCGTCGGCACAGAGCTGGTGGTGAGCTCGGATGCGCCCTCGCTCGACGCCGCCTACAAGCTGGTTGAGTACAAGGGTATTCCACGTCTCAAGACTTCGCAGGGCAAGCTCAGCCTGCCCGGCCGCAAGCAGGTATTTCGCGCCCTGAGCGCTACCGGCCAGCCCGTGGCCGATATCATTGGACTGTGTGAAGAGAGTCCGGAGACCGTCGCGCGTGAGTTCAAGGAGCGGCCGGGCAAGGTCACGACCTTGCTCGCGTCGCACATGCGGGGGGGCCGGCGAGTGTTGCCGCGACCCTCGCTGGTCGAATCGCGCGAGCGTTTCCTGGGAAACTTCGCCAGGCTTGAGCATGCCTACAAGGCGCTTGAGCGGCCGGATGTCTATCCGGTGCGCCATAGTGCCGCGCTCAAGGCGATGGTGATCGACGAGAAGTTGCGCGCCGAGGCCCGCCAGCGTTAGTTCGATCGCCGTCGTCCATCGCCCGCGGCCAGGGCAGACGAGTTCAGCCGTTCCTAAATTAGCGCGCCGCGACCAAGCAATTGCTAGGATAAAGGACGTTACGATTTTGACCGTGGCACTGAGCGCTACCCGATCGAGGCAACCATGCGCAGGTCGAACCGGGCCGCTATCCGGATCGGCACCTCCGGATGGGTCTACAAGCACTGGAAGGGCATCTTCTATCCGGAACATTTTCCGGCGGCTGAGCAGTTGGCCTTCTATGCCCGGAATTTTTCAACCGTGGAGGTCAATTTCTCGTTCTACCGATTACCCGAACGGTCCGTGTTCGAGCACTGGAAGACGCAGACCCCCGCCGGATTTCTTTTCGCGATCAAAGGGAGCCGCTTTATAACTCACATCAAGCGGCTTAAGGACCCTGAGGAGCCGCTAAAACGCCTGATGGACCGTGCCAGCGCCCTGGATGAGAAGCTGGGTCCAATTCTGTTTCAGTTTCCCCATAGCTGGGCGGCCAATATCGATCGGCTTGCGTATTTCCTTGAGGCGCTGCGTGCTTACCGCGGTCGGCGCTTTGCTTTCGAGTTTCGCCACGAGAGCTGGCTGACGGAAGAGATATATCGGCTGCTCGAACGAGCCGACGCCGCGTTATGTCTGCCGGTGTGCCCCGGCATGCCGTTGGCTGTCCGCTTGACCGCTCCGTGGACCTACATCCGGATGCATCACGGCGAGCGCAACGTCGGATACCATGACGACGAACTTAAGCTCTGGGCTCTATGCATTCGAAAGTTTCGCGATCAAGGTGCGGATGTCTTCGTCTACTTCAACAACGATTTCGAGGGATACGCGATACGCAACGCCGAGCGCCTGTGCAAAATGATGGATTAATCAGCGGGACTCGTCGCTGCGTTCAAAGTGCCGGGGAAACAGGCCGCGTTTTTCTCATTCTGAACCCTTCGGCTGGGCTCAGGGCAGGCTCCCCGAGGAATCCCGCAATCCCGAATAATTCATCGGCGAAGCGGGGCCAGCGCCTCGGCGGCGCCGAGCAAGCATCGCTCGGTCGTTTCCCAATCGATACATGGGTCGGTTATCGAGACCCCGTATTTAAGCTTGGCGCGACCGTCTGAAAGCGGCTGATTGCCGGCGAACAGATTACTCTCCAGCATCGCACCCATAATCGAGCGGTTTCCCGACCGGATCTGATCGACCAGCGCTCCAAGCACCGCAGGCTGCCGGGTGTAGTCCTTGTTGGTCTGAGCGTGCGAGCAATCGACCATCATGCGGGGCTCGAGCTTCGCCTTTATCAGCATTTGCTCGCATGCGCTGATGCTGGCGGCGTCGTAGTTCGGACCCTTGTTTCCGCCGCGCAGCACGACGTGAGTGTCGGGATTGCCGGTGGTGCGGACGATCGCGATCACGCCCTCCTGGTCGATGCCGAGAAAAGAATGAGGACCACGCGCGGATTCGATCGCGTTGATGGCAATCTGGAGATTGCCGTCGGTGCTGTTCTTGAAGCCCACCGGCATCGAGAGCCCGCTGGCCATCTCGCGATGGGTCTGCGACTCGGTGGTGCGGGCGCCGATCGCGGTCCACGAAATGAGATCGGCGATGTACTGCGGCGTAATCGGATCGAGCAGTTCAGTCGCGGCCGGCATCCCGAGCCGATTGACGTCGAGCAGCAGCCTGCGCGCCAGGCGCAGCCCTTCCTGCAGGTCGTAGCTGCCATCCAAACGGGGATCGTTGATGAGTCCCTTCCATCCGATCGTGGTTCGGGGCTTCTCGAAATAGACGCGCATCACGACGTAAATGCTGTCGGCGATCGAGGCCGCGAGTTTGGTTAGACGCTCGGCGTAATCCATCGCCGCGATCGGGTCATGAATCGAGCATGGGCCGACGATACAAAGCAGCCGGCGGTCGCGCCCGGCGAGGACATCCCTGACGACGGCGCGGGCGCCGGCTACGGTATCGGCAATCGAGTCGCTGACCGGCAGTTCATCTTTGAGCACCCGCGGCGCGGTCAGCGCTTCGGTCGCAATGACGTGAAGATCTTGAAGCTTATGCATCTTGCAGACTTCATGTTTACGGAAAAAAGGCGGCGAATAAAGCGGGGGCTATAAAATTACAATTTGAGCCCTCTTGCGCATGTTACCGTGAATTGTTCCCAGCCGAGTAATGGGCTAGCTCTGGATTATGGCGAAGACTCCCTACCACGTGAGGCCGGAGACCGCGGTCCTTACCAAGGGCTTCGATCCCGGACTGTCGGTGGGCGCGGCGCGTCCTCCCGTCTACCGCAGCTCGACGTTCGTTTTTTCAAGTCCGGAGGCGGCGGAGCGCGCCTTTGGAATCGTGCTCGGCAGGATTCATCCGCCGGCGGACGAGAGCACGGATTTGATCTATGCGCGGCTGACGCATCCCAACGCCGATATTCTCGAAGATCAGCTTGTGCCTTTGGAACGCGGCGCCACCTCGGCCGCGGTATTCAACTCCGGGATGGCGGCGATTTTCACGGTGCTGCTGACATTTCTGGAGCGCGGCGGTTCGATGCTCTACACGCAGCCGCTTTACGGCGGCACGCAGCATCTAATCCATCAGATTTTCGAGCCGCTGGGATTCGTCGCTCGTCCGGTTCGCGCCGGCGATACCGATGCCATTGCGGCGGCCATCGCCCAGATGAGCGACCTCAGACTGGTTCTGATCGAGACCCCGGCCAATCCTACGCTCACGATGACCGATATCGCGGCCGCCGTCGCCGCCGTCGGACGCCATCCCGAGCGCCCGTTGCTGGCGATCGACAACACGCTGCTTGGTCCGACTTTCCAGCATCCGCTGGCGCTTGGCGCCGACCTCGCGATTTACTCCGCGACCAAGTTCCTGGGCGGATTCAGCGATCTGTTGGCCGGAGCCGCAATTGCCGCTGAGCCGGAATTGATTCAAACCTTGCGCGGTGTGCGCGGTCTGTTGGGCAACATTCTGCAGGCCGACGAATGCTGGATGCTCGATTCGCGGTTATCGACGGTTCCGCTGCGAATGAACCGCCAGAGCAAGAACGCGCAAAAGATTGCCGAGCGTCTGGTGAGCCATCCCAACGTCGAACGCGTTATCTATCCGTCGCTCTTCAGCGATCCCGAACAGATCAAGATCCGCGATGCGCAGACCGATTTCCCCGGTTCGCTGTTCTCGCTTGAGTTAAAGGGCGGCAAGGCCGCGGCGTTCGAATTCCTGCGCCATCTGACGATCGGCAAAAATGCGGTCAGCCTTGGCGGCGTGGAAACCCTCGTCTGTCATCCGCGGACCACGACCCATAGCGAACTCAGCGCCGAAGAGCTGGCTCAAGCGGGTATCGGGGAAAACCTGGTCCGAATTTCAATCGGGATCGAGCACTGGCGGGATCTGCTGGACGATTTCACTCGCGCGCTGGGGAGTTTCTAGGCGTCCGGCGGCCGCCATAAGACAAGATTGAACCTTCCGCAAGGTTTGCTTCTTGCTCTCCTTGACAACGGGCCGGGAAAGCGACGTAAGGTAGAGCGCGCGCAACCGCTGGCGGACGGGCTTGAACGGTTCAGACGCCGGCGGCCGGAGCGCCTGTTGACGGGAGAAAGATCGGGTCTCCTAGCTATGCCGCGAAGGTCGGGAAAAGTGGGCGATATCGGAGGGTCTCGGCGCTCTTCCGTCGCGCTGGTCAGGGCCCCTGCTTTCCCTCTCCAATCTGAGATGCCCGCGACGCACGTATATAAAAGCGGGCCGACCAGACTGGCGCCCGCGGAACCGTCTGACATGACCCTGGTTGCGGAAATGGCGGCAGGACATGCCGAAGCTCTGCGCAAGCTTAGCAACCGCTACAGCCGTTCGCTGATGGCGGCGGCCCAAAGGATTCTTCGCGACGGCTCCGATGCGGAGGAGGTTGCCACTGACGTCCTGTGGCAAGCGTGGCGGCAGGCGGCAGGCTTCGACGCCGCGCGCGGCTCGGTGAGCGGTTGGTTGATGACCTTGGCGCGCAGTCGCGCGATCGATCGCTTGCGCGCCAGAAATTCCAGGCACCTGGTGCTGGAGGGCATCGTGGTCGACGAATCCGCATTCGATCCTATGTCTGAAATTTACAGCGGCGAACGTCGGAAAATTCTGAAAGCGGCGGTGGCTTCGCTTCAGGATAACGAGCGCACTCTGCTGGAGCTCGCGTACTTCTCGGATTTGCCTCAGTCGGAGATCGCGCTGCGGCTGGAACTTCCTTTGGGAACGGTAAAAACGCGGATGAGGGGAGCGCTTATAAAGCTGCGAAACGCGTTGGCGCAGAGCAGCATCCGCAACGGCTGACATGGACCATCAGAAGCTGAAAGAGCTGGTCGCGATGGCCGCGCTTGGGCGCCTCGAGGCCGACGAGAAGCTGGCGCTGGAAGCACATCTGGCCGCCGGCTGTTCCGAGTGCGACGCCGACCTGCTTTCGTTCAAGGATAGCCTCGCCGCGTTAACGATCGCGGCTGCCGACGAGAGTCCGGACGGGAGAATTTGGAGCCGGCTGGAGCGTCGGTTGCGGGAGTCCTCGGACGGGCGCGAGGCGGATGTCTACGGACCGATCAATTCCGTCAGAGCCGCATCGGGAAATATCCGAAGCGGCGCAACTGCGCGTCCGGAGGCTCCTCTGCCGCAACGACCGGCGCGGCATCGGTTCTGGATGGGTGTCGCCGGAGCGGCAACGGCGGCGGCCGCCGCGCTGGCGATACTGGCCTATGCGCAATCGGTTCAAATGGCGAGAGCTGCCTCACTTCTTCGCCGTCAGATAGCTACGCTGAGCGGCGAGGTGGCAAATCTAACGGAGGACCTGACGGCGGCTGAAAGCCAGGTGGCGCTGCTCAACGGCGAGCTCGACAATCGCGTTCGGCTCACGCACATTCTGCTGGCGCCCGAAGGGCTGCGAGTGGAAATCGAGGCGAGCACTTTTCTGACGCGGGTGATGCTTGCGCCGGATGCTCGCGTGCTCCAGATGCAATCGACGCCACATGCCGCGGGCGCCAGCGGTATGGTTACGCTCAGTGCGCGAGCCGGCACAGCGATTCTGGAAGCCGCCGGACTTCCGCCCAATCCTCCCAATAGCGCCTACGAACTATGGTGGATCGTTGCGCGGCGAACGCCTGTAAGAGCGGCGGTTTTCCGGGCCGAGCGCGGCCGCGACGCGATCATACTCGCCAGCCTGCCCCCGGGCGGGGTTCGGCTGA